>CAWBBR010000001.1:0-71848 GCA_963787045.1 uncultured Gammaproteobacteria bacterium
ACGATCCGCTTGAACGACAAAGGCTGTTGCGGATCGATGACGACGCGCGACAGCCGCGCGGGATCGAGCATGCCTTCTTCGAGGTCGAATTCCCAGGAACGGTTCTGCTGCGCCATCAGCCGCCGTTGCAGGCGATTGGCGAGGCGCGAGACGACGCTCGACAGATTCTGCAATTGCTTGTCGAGATAATCGCGCAGGCGCTGCAATTCCTCGGGTTCGCAGAGATCCTCGGCATTGATGATTTCGTCGAATTTCGTGGTGAAAGCCTTGTAGTCCGGCCCGCGACGGTCATGACCGGAAGAGGGAGAAGGCTTGCTCTCGGCCGCCTCGTCGGCCTCGCCCGCCTCCGCTTCGTCGGGGAATTCGCCGGACGGCGCATCGGCCGCCTCCATCGCGCCTTCCTCGATTTCGTCGGCCGAATCGTCGGAGGCCTCCATGTCCATCGTGTCTTTGGATTGTTCCTCCTGCGCTTCGCCATCGGCGCCGTCGGATTCGTCGGCGGGCGCATCCTCGCCCAATTCGCCGTCCTCCTCGTCCGCATCGGCCTGGGAATCGCTCGCCATATCGAGCGAGGCGAGCAATTTATGGATCGACCTGGCGAAGGCGCGCTGGTCGAGGATCGTCGCATCGAGCCGGTTGAGTTCGCCGCCCGCTTTCTCCTCGATAAAGGGGCGCCAGAGGTCGACGATGCGCTGCGCGGCCGCCGGCGGCTGCAGCCCGGTCAGACGCTCGCGCACCATCATCGCCACCGCTTCGTCAAGCGGCGCGTCGGCGCGGTCGGTCACCTCGGCATAGGGGCCGCGATGAAAGCGGTCGTCGAGCATGGCGGTGAGGTTGGAGGCGACCCCTTCCATGCGGCGCGCGCCGATCGCTTCGACGCGCGCCTGTTCGACGGCGTCGAACAGGCCGCGCGCGGCCTGGTTTTGCGGGGCGAAGCGGCGATGAACGGCCTCGTCATGGCAGGCGAGCCGCAGCGCCATCGAATCGGCGAGGCCGCGCAGGATCGCCGCCTCGCGCGGATTGGGCTTGCGCGGCGGCTCGGGCAGGCGCGCCTTGGCGCCGTCGGCGCCGCTCGCCAGCGACGGCTTGTCGGCGGCGAAGGTGATTTCGAGCTCGGGATGACGCGACATCGCCCGCGTGCAGGAAGCGATCGCCCGCTTGAACGGTTCGTTCGGCGCCTCCACCTTGCCGGCGGGCTTGCGATTGGTGGGCATTTTAATGTCGACGGGCGGCATAGGCGCTTTCGCTTGGGGCGTTCGGGGCGATCATCGGCCCCGTTTGCTGGAGATATAGCTGACGCGGCTAGGCCGCGTCACCCCGGATCGCTTCGACAAAAGCGTCAAGGGCGTCGCGCAGGGCGGCCGCGAACCGCGGATTGGCCGCGATATCCGTCGGCCGCGACCTTCTTTCCCGTCAGCGGCAAGGCGACGAAGGCGTCCGGAATCAAGCCGCGCCGACATGGTCGCCAGCGTTTCGCGCAACGCCGATTGGGCGTGAAACGAGCGCGGCGCCGTATTGATCAGGGCGACCGGCTTGCCGGGAAAGGCGTCGCTGGCGACCAGCCAGTCCAGCGCATTCTTGAACGCGCCGGGCACGCCATGGGCATATTCGGGCGCTGCGATGATGAGGCCGGCGGCGGAGCCGACCAGCGCGCGCAGCGCGGCGACGGCCGGCGGCGGCGCTTCCTCGTCGTCATCAGGGTTGAAGAGGGGCAGGGCGCCGAGATCGCGATAGAGCAGGATTTCCACGCCCGCGGGCGCAAGAGCGCTCAGCGCTTCCAGCGCCGCCGTATTGGTCGAGGCGGCGCGCAGGCTGCCTGAAAGCGCGAGAAGCCTCACTGGCTGCAATCCTCTCTCGCTCGGCGGAGAGCCGTTCGCCGCCATCGCTACGCCTCGTCGCCGGGCCACAGGATCGGCCGCTCCATCAAATCGGAAAAAGCGAAGGGCAGTTTGACAGGAAACGTGCGCGTCGGCAGGCCCGTTTCCCGCGCCGCTTCGTCCCGCGCGTCGTCATAGGCGTCGGCGAGCGCTTCATCGAGGCGCGCCTTGAGGCCAGGATTTTTGCGCAATTGTCGGCCGGCGCGCCGTCTCTGTTCGCGAATCGTGATCGCCCAGGATCGGCTGCGCGCAGCGGGTTGATAGTCCCACTTCAGGAGATGGTGCATCAAAACGCGCAACGCGCTTTCCAGCCGGTGATATTGCTCCTCGCCCACGTCGTCGATCTCCTCCGCGATGGCCGCGGCGTCGATCTCGGCGACGCGCCCCTCACGCAGCAGAGACGCCTGCCGCGCGGCCCAGGAATAGAGATCGCGGTCCTTCGTTGCCGCAAGACCGGCCTTCGTGCGGATCGGGGAACTCGTCTTTCCGGCTCCCGCCATCGCTTTCCTCAGCTCAGCGCCACATTCAGCGCGCTCTCCGGCAATTCCTGGCCGAAGCAGCGCTGGTAGAATTCGGCGACCAGGGTGCGCTCCAGTTCGTCGCATTTGTTGAGGAAGGTCAGGCGGAAGGCGAAGCCGACATCTTTGAAAATATCGGCGTTTTCCGCCCAGGTGATGACCGTGCGCGGCGACATCACGGTCGACAGGTCGCCATTGACGAAGGCGTTGCGGGTGAGGTCGGCGACGCGCACCATTTTGTTGATGATGTCGCGCCCGTCCTTGCGCGCGCGGTGATGCGGCGATTTGGCGAGGACGATATCGACTTCCTTGTCGTGCGGCAGGTAGTTCAGCGTCGCGACGATCGACCAGCGGTCCATCTGGCCCTGGTTGATCTGCTGCGTGCCGTGATAGAGCCCGGACGTGTCGCCGAGGCCGACGGTATTGGCGGTGGCGAACAGCCGGAACGCCGGATGCGGGCGGATGACGCGGCGCTGGTCGAGCAAGGTCAGCCGGCCGGAAATTTCGAGCACGCGCTGGATGACGAACATCACGTCCGGGCGGCCGGCGTCATATTCGTCGAAGCATAGCGCGATATTGTTCTGGATCGCCCAGGGCAGGATGCCGTCGCGAAATTCGGTGACCTGCTTGCCGTCCTTCAGCACGATCGCGTCCTTGCCGACAAGGTCGATGCGCGAGACGTGGCTGTCGAGATTGATGCGCACCAGCGGCCAGTTGAGGCGCGCGGCGACCTGCTCGACGCACCGTCCATCGCAATCATGATCACTCTCCGCTCGTCGGAGCCATATGATCGCGACGTTCGACGACGAATTTCATCGGCAACTCGATCCGATGTAGCGCAGGAGTAATCCTACAGAACGGGCTAGCTCGCCTCGCCGGCGCGCTGTGCGTGCTTGCTGGGTTCGAGCGACGATCCACGCCACGTGGCGAGCATCCTGGTCGCGATGGCACCGAAGAAAAATATCAGTGCGGCGTAGTAAACCCACACCATGAACACGACGATCGAACCGGCCGCGCCATACGGCGATCCCAAGTTCGCCTTGCCCAGGTAGAGTCCGATGCCGAGCTTGCCCACGGTGAACAAGATCGCGGTGAATGCGCCGCCCAGCCACGTATCCCGCCACCTGATACGCACGTCAGGAACGTATTTGAACAATGCCGCGAAGACTACCGTGAGCACCAGGATCGACGCGATCAGATCCAAGGCTCCCCACAGGATGCCGGCGAAGGGCAAGGTGCTTTGTACGGCCGCCATCGAAGCGGTCAGGAGCAGCGATACCACCAGCAGGAACGCGGAGCCCGAGAACCATGGCAAACGATTGCAGACGCGCGCGCACCAGGCCGCCCAGTGCCGTGTGTGGGTCAGTCTCCACTCCCCATATCTGATTGAGTGCGCTTTGCAACGCTGCAAACACCGTAGTGGCGCCGAACAACGTCAGGGCGCTGCCGACGATCGTTGCCGTGCCGTGTCGCCCGGACGTTTGTGAGTTCGCAAAGATGGTCTGAAGCAGATCGGCGCCGTCGGTTCCGACGAGTGAGCCGATTTCCCGCAGCAGATGCTGGCTGATGACCGCTTCGCCGAACATGTGGCTTCCGATTCCGCGAAGTACGACGGCGAGTGGGGCGAGTGAGAGAAGCGTGTAATACGACAGCGCCGCGGCGTGCTCGAACGGCGCGGCCGCGAAGTATGCCGACAGCGTACTTTTGCCGTGTTCAAACCACGCTGACGATCTGCTCGAGGCGCGCAACGCATTGCTCTATCGACGTTCGTGTGTAGACCCTGCAGGTTGCCGCGGCGGAACACACGCTCACTGATTCTACGAATCGCGTAGGGGTCGTCTTACCGTACCCTGTCGACAGGCGACTTCAGTTGAATCGAAGGTCCTTTCGCGAGGCAGGTAGCTCGACGCTGTCGCTCGCTGCGTGATGTGGTCGTATGGGAAGTGCGGTCGACACCAACAGTTGGCGGCCGCGCTGCACGACCATCGGCAACGCCACGATGACATTGCTCGCGACCAAAGGACGCGAGAACAGAAATCCCTGCATGACCATCGGGCCTTCGGAGGCCAACAAGTACACCTGCTCCGGCCGCTCGATGCCTTCAGCGGTGATCTCCAGGCCGAGATTCCGTGCGAGACCGATGATGCTTCGCGCGATCGCCAGCGCGCGCGCGTTGGTGTCGATTTCATCGATGAGACTTCGATCGAGTTTGATGCGGGTGAGCGGCAACTGCTGCAGCGACGAGAGCGACGAGTAGCCGGTTCCGAAATCGTCCAGCGCGATCGCTATGCCATGCGCGCGGAGCCGCCGCAATGAATCGAGCGTGACGCGTCCCGTCTGAAGCACCGTCTCGGTCAACTCGATTTCGATGCACCGCGGCGGAAGCCGATACTCCTGCAACAGGCTCTTGACGTGCTCCACGAAATGCGCGTCGATGAGCTGGCGCGACGAAACGTTGATGGCGACACGCGCCTGCGGCCAACTGCCGTGGTGCCAGTGTGCTGCGGTCTTAACCGCGCAGTGCAGTACCCAATCGCTCATCTCCCTGATCAGGCCCGACTCTTCGGCAACGCCCAGAAACTCACCGGGCGAGGCCAGTCGCCCATCGGGTTGTCGCCATCTGATCAAGGCTTCCACGAGCTGAACGTCGCGGCTCTCGGTGCTGAACTCCGGCTGAAACATCAGTTCGAATTCGCCCTTGTCGAGCGCGCCGCGCAGACCTTGCTCCACCGCGAACTTGGCAGACGCCGCTTCCAGAAGGTCGGGCGAGTACATGTTCAGCTGACTGCGACCGAGTTCCTTGGCGCGGAACAATGCGGCATCGGCGGTTTGCAGAAGAGCTTCTGCGGTGTCGCCGTGTTCCGGAAATGCGCTCGCACCGACGCTGATACTCAGCGCGAGATCTCGGCCTTCAACGACGAGCGGTGCGTGAAACGCGTGCACGAGACGTTCGCCCGCCTCGCGAACGCTCTCGAGCGTAACGGCGCGATGCATCACGACGATGAACTCGTCGCCACCCAGCCGTGCCGCAAAACCGAACTCATGGGCGATGTCGCGCAGTCGCTCCGCCATCGCCTTCAGAACCTTGTCGCCAAACAGGTGGCCCATGCCATCGTTGATGTTCTTGAAATTGTCGACGTCCAGAAAGAAGACGCCCACCATCGAGCTGTGTTGCCCGGGCGCGTCCCAATTCCGCATTGAGCATGACGAACAGCTGTCGATGATTCGGCAATGACGTCAGCGGGTCGTTGCTCGCGAGGTACTTCAGCTGTTCCGTTCGCTCTTCTACCTTTGTTTCCAGCTGCTGCTGATACTCGCGCTTCGCACGCTCGGCGAATGCGAGCTGCTCGGCCATCGAGTTGAATGCCACCGCGAGGGTGTTCAGTTCCTTTAGACCTCCTGTCTCGACTCGTATCGTCGTGTCGCCTCGTGCGAGACGACCCGTTGCGTTGACCAGGCGCCGCACCGGCTGCACGACGCTCCACACCGTCACGACCGAAATCGCGATCAACAGCAGCAGTACGCCGCCGCTGATCCACGCGATGATGACTCGTTTCCGCTCGCTGGCTTTCGGAGGTACCGTTTGCGAGATCGGTGCGCGGACGGCATTGCCGTGGTCGCTGCATCGGTGATCGAGGGGGGCGGCAGCGTCGGCGCAATGGCGGGCGCCCGGATGGTCGGCACGTCGACTGTCGAACGGGCGAGACCTTCCGCAACGTTCTGCTGACGCTGATGCACGTCGACCAGCGAAGTTCGCGCTGTAGCGAGATACGCGAGGTCGTCGCGCATGGACGCAACCCATTCCTTGCCATGAGAAGCAGTGAAGCTGCGTTCGTTCTCGAGCAATGTGCCGGCGATTGCGGCTTCGCTTGCAGCGGTCGAGGCGATGATCGGGGTTCATCGACATCTCGACGATGTGCGTGCGCAGTTCTTCGATCTGGCGCCCCAACGTGACTAGCGATTGTCGGGCGACGACGCGTCCGAACACTTTCCAGGCGTGATCGATCGAGTCTCGGACGCGCGTGCGCATGCCGTCGTACCGAGTGACATACGCAGCCGCGAGGTCGCTCGACTGGTCGGAGACGCGAATGAGTTCTGCGCTGCTTTCCAGTCGGCGACCGAGAGCGCCTTTGAAATTCCGGATCTCGCTCGCGTCCGAGCGATCGATCAGAGAAACAAGCAACTCGTCGCGTCGAGTTCGGACTTGCGCCGCGGCCTTGCGATATTCCGTATCGGCATCGGCATCTGGAGACGTTGCCCTGTGTTGCGTTGCGCGGTCGAACCGGTCGAGCGCGGCGCGAAAGCGCTCGCGGGTTGCGTCGAACGAGGCATTGCCCAACGATTCGTCGGAGTCGGACCGAATGAAGACGTGCGCAACGGGGAGTGCGATCGGAGCGACCGCGTCGAGGGTCCGTTCCGAAATGACATTCGCCGCCAGAGCCAGGATGGCTACGGCTAAGAACGCGATGCTCAACGTCGCACCGATGCCGATGCGAAGGCTGGGGGGAGCGACTCTCAACCCCGCCGGGCGCAGGTTTTTCAATCCGGGTTACCGCGTCATGAAGCACGCCAGCCAACGACTCTGCCGATGTGGCGGTGCTGAGAATGTGGCGGAACGGTCGAAATGTGACGTGGTTCAACCGGGAGGGTTCGGATTGAGTTCGGATTGAGAACCAGAAGTGGTTCTGAGTCGGTCGAGTTTCAGACGGAGCGTAGGGCCGACATGCGCGCTGTTGCGGCGCTCAGAATCTGCTTTCTGTGCTCGTTGTCGTCGGGACGTTCGACCAATTCGTCTACCAACCATTGCACGATCTGGAGGGCATCCACCGGTAACTGCTCGAGCGTAGCGAGCAGTTCGTCGAGGTCGTCTGGTAATCCGTTAGCGCGCATGACAATCACCGCGCGGAGGTGGCGGCAGCACAGTGGCTGCCGCCCGTCCCACGATTACGGCGCCGGCTTGGTTTCGAGTTCGTTCTTAACCGATCGAACGCCTGCAACCGAGCGTGCCACTTCCGTCGCGGTGGCCTTCTCGTTCGCCGAGTCGACGAAACCGGAGAGCTGCACCACACCGTCAGCAGTCGCTACGTTGATCTGGCGTGCTTTGGTTACCGGATTTGCGAAGAGCGCGGATTTCACCTTCGTGCTGAGAACCGTGTCGTCCACGGCCATCCCCGCGGTTTCCTGGGATCGCACTTGAAGGTTGTCGCGCACCGATTTCACACCGGTCACTTTCTTCGCGTCTGCTACGGCTGCAGCGCGCTCGTTGGCGGATTCGACGAAGCCGCTCAGCTGCACTACGCCGCGGTATGTTTCCACGTCGATGTGATGCGCCTCTGCTTTCGAGTCCGCGACCAACGCGGCCTTCACCTTTGCCGTGACGGTAGCGTCGTCGACGTATTCGCCAGGCGCCTGTTGCGTCTTGGTTGACGCACATCCGGCCAGCACCAGAAGTGCCGCAACGCCGATGCTCTTGATCTTTGGATTTCGCACGATTCACTCTCCGCTAAAATTGAACGTCCGACAGAAGCGTAGTGATCTCGTAAGCTGGTCGGCAGGAGACAACCGGCTGTTACTGCATCGGAGTCGTCCTACAACCGTGCAACCGAACAGGCGAGCTAACGGGTCTGCAATGTCGCCAACGCATGCATCGCATCGATTCGGCGTGCAAGACGTACACCGATGTTGTAGTACGTTCTCGTCATCCACGCGGTGGTAGGCAGCGGCGGGCAGAGACTCTGCCGTTCGCGCGACATGGCACGGAGTTTGTGTCCAAATCACGAGGAGACATCGTTCAAATGGAGATGCTGATGACGTCCATACGAATGCTGATGATCGGTCTAGGATTGGGAGTGGCGGCGTCGATGGCGCCGGCAAGCGCAGACGACGCGTTGCCCGTGATCGCGCAGGCGGGTGTCACCGGCGATCCGATGGCGCCGGAATCGCAGTCGCAGAACGACGCGTTGTTCGTGGCGCTCGACAAGAATCACGACGGCTTCCTGAGCAAACCGGAAGCGAGCGATGAAGTGCCCGACTTCGGCAAGGCCGACACCAACGGCGACGGCCGACTCGATCCCAGCGAGTTCGATGCGACGCGACCAGACGCGGAGGCGGCGGAAGGAGTCGATTCAAGCACCGACACGGATTGAGAAGAATGACCCGCCAATGCGTTCACGCGTTGGCGGTGCGCATCCGAACCCATGCCGCCCAGAACCCGACGAAGCTGACTGCCATTACACCGATCGCGGTCGACACAAGCGAGCTCACGTCTGCCGGAACACCGTGGCTGATCCATTCCCATAGATGAAACAGCGCGTGCAGCGTTGGCCACGTTGCGCCGGCCAGCGCGAATGCAGCAGCGGTTCGCCCCGCGCGAAAACCCATGATCATGCCGACGCCGCTGGCCGCGAATGCGAATCCGATGTCGATGATGAAATGGTGGTTGAACGGACCGGTAGCGGTCACGCCCGGCACGCTGTCGTACCACGCCTGCGGCGCGACGAGCATGTAGAGTCCGTTGATCAAATGGATCAAGCCGAATAGCACCAGCAACACGCGAACGAACATCGTCAAGCCTCCGCAACAATCGGTCGAATTCGTACTATGACGTATCGACGTGGTCATTTGTGACCGATGGCGCGCCCTGTTAAGGTCCTGCGCTGCCACGCACGCGAGAGGTAACAACGGTGGATTGTCGCGAACGAATCAGCAGCGGATTGTTGATGCTCACTTGGGTACTCGTCGCGGCAGGTTGTGCCGCACGCAACGATACGCTCGTCGGCGTGCCGGAAATCCGGCCCGGATATCTGGCGGGCTATCTGAAAGCCGAAGCGATTCCCAACAGCCTCGCGCTGGTGCCGCCACCGCCTGCAGCCGGTTCTCTCGAGATGAGCGTCGACGAGGCCTACAACCGCAAGGCACTCGAGCTTCGCGACACGCCGGCCTGGACGCTGGCGATCTCCGACGCCGACCTGACGTTTCCGCACGCCGCCAACACGTTCGCCTGTGCGCTCAATACATCCATCACCGAAACGGATACGCCGCACCTTTATATGCTGCTGCGCCGAACGCTCGCCGATGCCGGTGGCTCCACTTCGGCCGCGAAGAAGCAGTACAAGCGCGCGCGTCCATTCACCGTGAACAATGCGCCGATCTGCAGTCCGGCCGACCGCGACTATTTGCAGAACGACGGATCGTATCCGTCGGGACACAGCGCGATCGGCGCCGCGTGGGCACTGATCCTCGCGGAGATCTCCCCGGCTCAAACCGACGCGATCGTGGCGCGCGGCCAGGCGTACGCCGCCAGCCGCATGATATGCAACGTGCATTGGCGCAATGACACGATGCAGGGACGCTACATGGGAACCTATACCGTCGCGCGTCTGCATTCCGATCCGACGTTCGAAACGGACCTTCAGGCGGCGCGGAAGGAACTCGAGGCGGTTCGCAGCAAAGGCGGTGCAGCTGCGGGTGGTTGTGTCGAGGAAGCGGCAGCGATCGCGTTGCAGAAGAATCTGATTCCGTAGCGGGCCTGCGGTGAGCGGCAAAGAGAAGTACGTCACGGAACGTATGGGATTCGTGGCAGATCTGGTTGAGCGGAGACGTCGGATGGCTAGCTTCGTGAGCCATCTCGAATGCTCATACGATGGCAGCCGATATCCGGCGCGGTCGTTGCAGACGGTGTCGGCGTTGGGCAAGCCGTTGCTGGTGCGTTACGACCTCGGTGCGCTGCGCAATGCCGTTTCGAAGGAAGACGTAGCGGCGCGGTCCGGCGGCTTGTGGCGATTCCACGAATTCCTGCCGGTTGAACACGCGCACAATCGACTCGACCTCGGCGAGGTCGTTACACCGCTCGTGCGGTTGAACGCCACAGGGAGCGGCGAACTGTGGGTCAAGGACGAGAGCCGCCTTCCCACCGGATCGTTCAAGGCGCGCGGCCTCGGCGTTGCGGTCTCCATGGCGAAGGAACTCGGTCTGACGCATCTCGCGATGCCGACGAACGGTAACGCCGGCGCCGCGATGGCTGCATATGCCGCACGGGCCGGTTTGAGGGCCACCGTGTTCTGCCCGGCGGACACGCCGGAAATCAACGTCCGCGAAATCGCGCTACAAGGGGCGGACGTCTATCGCGTCGATGGCCTCATCAACGATTGCGGCCGCATCGTCGCCAACGGCGTTGCCGAGGTGGGCTGGTTCGACCTGTCGACGCTGAAAGAGCCGTATCGGATCGAAGGCAAGAAGACCATGGGACTCGAACTCGCCGAGCAGTTCGGCTGGTCGCTGCCCGACGCCATCTTCTATCCGACCGGCGGCGGAACCGGGCTGATCGGCATGTGGAAAGCGTTCGCGGAACTCGAGGCAATCGGTTGGATCGGCGCGCAGCGGCCGAAGATGATCGCCGTTCAAGCCGACGGTTGCGCGCCGATCGTGCGCGCGTTCGAAGAGGGCAAGGAGCACGCGACGCTCTGGGAGAATGCACGCACCATCGCAGCGGGTATTCGGGTGCCGGTCGCGCTGGGAGATTTTCTGATCCTGCGCGCCGTGCGCGAGTCCGGCGGATTCGCGATGGCCGTTTCCGATGACGCGATTCTGGAAGCGCAGCAAGCGGTGGCGTCGCGTGAAGGCGTCTTGTTGTGCCCGGAGGGCGCCGCGACCCACGCCGCATACACGCAAGCGTTACGCGACGGACGCATTGCGAAATCCGATCGCGTCGTGTTGTTCAATTGCGCGAGCGGGCTCAAGTATCCGATGCCGGAAGCGACCGCGACGTTTTCGACGCGCGACGCCGACCCATATCGTCGCTTCAAGACTTAGCGGATCAGCATTTCCTTGAAGGTCTGATCGAAGCGGATAGCCCTTCGCGGCGCGACATTGCCACGCAGCGTCATGTCCGAATAGGCTGAATGCTGCGCGCACTATCGCGTGCAGCGTTCGCCGTCGAGGGGTTGCGATGAACGGCATCGACAAACAGTTGCAGGCGTTGGTCGATCTCGCGGTGGGCGAGGACGGCCCCGGCGCGATTCTCGGGGTTACCGCTCCGCAGAGCGACGTCGACTGGAAGGGCGCGTCGGGCGCGTTCAAACGAGGTGCGCGCAAGCGGCTGAAAGCGGCCGATGGATTCCGCATCGCCAGCATGTCGAAAACGTTCACGGCGACTCTGGTGATGCAACTCGTCGAACAGCGCAAGCTGAGTCTCGATGCTCGACTCGGCGATTTCTTTCCGAAGGAATTCGTCCGCAAAGTTCATCCGCGTGCATCCGCGATCACGTTGACGCATCTGCTCAATCACACCGCCGGGCTATGGGATTTTGCATTGAGCGACGAGTGGGGACGTGAATTGCGAAGCGATCTTGGTGCATTCCGCCACCCCGACGCGATCCTGGAGTGGGCCGTGACGCATGGCGCACCGGTCGGAGACGTTGGCGCGGGACACGTCTATTCCGATACCGGCTACGTCATTCTCGGCCACATCCTGCAGCGCGTGACGGGCGTTGCATACAAGACGCTGTGCAGGCGCCGCATATTCAAACCGTTGGGAATGGCAGAGACCTGGCTGGAGGGGCACGAGCAACCGCTCACGTCGTTGTCGCATTCATACTCCGGCCGGTGGGACGGGCTGCAACTGAACGGCAGTGCGGACTGGGCCGCGGGCGGTCACGTATCGACGGTAGGGGACCTGGCGCGATTCGTCCGCGGTCTGTTTCGCGACGCGGCGCTCGTGTCGCAATCGAGCCTCGATCGGATGCTCGTAACGGTGCCGACTCCGAATCATCGCTACGGACTTGGCGTCGGCATCCGGCGTGAAGCGGCCGAGGGCCGGCCCGAAACCGCGCATACCTTCTGGGGACACTCGGGGCATTGGGGTTCGTTCATGTTCTACGTCCCGTCATTGCGTGCGACCGTTACCGGAACGGTGAACCGCGCGGCACAGGACAATCGTTGGCTGTTCTCGAAGATCGTCGATTGCCTCGCCGAGACCGCGATGTGAACGGGTCCACGCGACCGTTTGCCGACGTCGACGGACGGCCGTTGGCGAATTCGGTGGCCGACGCACGTTTCCTGCGAATCGGCGGCGTGGATCAATGGGTGATGGTTCGCGGCCGCGACACTGCGAATCCGTTGCTGATTCTGCTGCACGGCGGTCCCGGCGCATCGTCCATTGCGATGCATCGCTCGTGGAATGCCGATCTCGAAGACGCGTTCACCGTCGTGTACTGGGACCAGCGCGGCGCCGGGCGTTCGTACTCGAAGTCGATTCCGCCGGAGTCGATGACGATCGATCGCTTCGTGGCCGACCTCGACGAACTGGTCGACGCGATGCTTGCGCGATTCGGCCAACAGCGCGTCGTAATCGTGGGTCACTCGTGGGGCAGCGCGCTCGGAACACTGTATGCGACCCGTACGCCGGTGAAGGTCGCCGCATATGTCGGCGTCGGTCAGATTTCGAACATGGCGCAAAGCGAAGCCGAGTCGTACGCGTTTGCGTTGGCGCAGGCCGAGGCGCGCGGTCACCGAAAGGCGCTTGCGGACCTGCGGGCGATGGGTCCGCCGCCGCTGCCGGTTCCGGCGCTGATGCGTCAACGGCGCTGGCTGACGGCGCTCGGCGGCGCGTTCGGGGCAGGATTCTCCTTGCCGAAGATGCTGTGGCGGATGATTTCCGCGCCGGAAGCGACGCCGTTCGATTTCGTGCGGTTGATGCAAGGCACGCGCTTCTCCATCGACCATCTGTGGTCGCAGATGGAACCGCTGCGGCTCGACCGCGACCATCGACGTTTCGACGTGCCCGTATTCTTTCTGCTCGGCCGCCTCGACAAGCAGGTAGTTGCAACGCTGGCCGCAGACTATTTCGAACACATCGACGCGCCGCACAAGGAACTCGTCTGGTTCGAACAGTCGGGCCACTTTCTGCCGTTCGAGGAACCGGCGCGCTTCAACGCCACGTTGATCCAGCGCGTGCGTCCGTTCGCCCGCTAGCGGGCTCAGGTCATCGGCGAGGGCGGGGCGGAGATGTCCGTTGCGAGGTGCGCCGCTTCGTTGAAACGACGCACCACGATGTAGTCGTCGACCATCACGATGTGACTGATCGAACCGTTGTCGGCACCTGTGAACGCAAACGGCCGTGCGCCGGTGGCGTACGCGAGGATGTGCGCGATGACGCCGCCGTGCACCACCGCCACCACGAGCTCGTTGGGATGCTTCGCCTTGATGCGCTTCAGCGCGGGCATGATACGGTCGTGCAGTTGCTGCCATGATTCCGCACCCGGAATGACGTCCCAACGCTGTTCGGCGATCATCCGCTGATAGATCGGGTGATTCTGGTGCGCGTGGATGCGCAACGCACCACCTTCCCATTCGCCCAGGTTCACTTCGCGTAAATCCGGTTCGACGATCGACGTGATTCCGAGTGCCGCGCACAGCGGTGCCGCGGTCTCGACAGTACGGCGAAGGTTGGTCACGTAGACGGCGCCGATCTTCTCGTTGCTCAGTCTCATGGCCACCCGCCGCGCCTGTTCGCGACCGTTGGCGTGCAACTCGGGATCGCCGTGACCGTTGACGAGCGGAAACGGCGATTCGGCGGTGGCGGCGCGCGACTCGCCATGCCGCACCAGTAGAATCTCGGTGGCGCCGGGAGGGCGGGCGAAGGTCTGCTGACGGTATTCTTTCGTTTTGTCGTTCATCGTTCCTCGTGTAACGTCGTGTCGCGCTGGCGCATTGTAGTTGCATCGCGCGGTCGTGCGAGACACTGGACCGGACTAAGGGATCGGCACTGATCGCCGGCGAAAGGCTGACAGCCGAGATGCGTACCGGCATTCCTCACGCGCGTGATGTCACGGTCGGTACATCCGGCTGACGCATCACCGTAGTCGCGACCGAAATCATCGACGCCAGATCCGTCAGATTCGCCGGCACGACGAGCGTGGTGCTCGCCTTCGCGAGCTTGCCGAACTCACCTAGATACGACTCCGCCACGCGCAGCTGCATCGCTTCGTGTCCACCCTCGGCGCGAAGTGCGGATGCGACCTGACGCAACCCTTCGGCAGTAGCCGTTGCCACCGCGAGAATCGCCTCGGCCTGTCCCTGCGCTTCGTTGATCTGCTGCTGTTTCGATGCTTCCGACGCCTTGATCACGCGCTGCTTGTCGCCTTCTGCTTCGTTGATCTTCGCATCGCGCTCGCCCTCTGACGTCAGCACCACGGCGCGCTTCTCCCGCTCAGCGCGCATCTGCTTCTCCATCGCGCTCAGCACGTCGTGCGGTGGGTTGATGTTCTTGATCTCGTACCGCAGCACCTTCACGCCCCAAGGTTCGGTCGCCTTGTCGAGTTCGAGCACGATGTTCGTGTTGATCGCGCCGCGCTCCTCGAAGGTGCGGTCGAGATCGATCTTGCCGATCTCGCTGCGCAGCGTCGTCTGCGCGAGCTGCGTGATTGCAAAGATGTGATCGGCGATGCCGTACGACGTGCGTTGTGCGTCCATCACGCGCAGATACAACACGCCGTCGACGCCGACCTGCACGTTGTCGCGGGTGATGCACGTCTGTTCGGGGATGTCGATCGCGTCTTCTTTGAGGCTGTGCCTGTACGCGATCGTCTCGACGAACGGGATCAGGATGTGAAAGCCGGCCTGCAGCGTGCGGCTGTACTTGCCGAGATATTCGACGACGAACGCACTCTGCTGCGGCACCACCGTGGCCGTCTTTGCGATCAGAATGATCGCGACTACCGCAATCATCAGCGCTACTACACCAGCTGTTCCCATCGCTCCTCCTATTCGGCTTCTATGCGTAGCGTAATTCCATCGACGCCGACTACACGCGCCATCGCACCGGATGCGATCGGTGCGACACCGACATTGCGGGCGTTCCACGTCGTGCCGCGATGATCGATGCGGCATTCGGCGTTGGGCGCGAGATCGTTGGCGATGCGGATGCGTTCGTCGACAAGGTCGTCCTTTCGGTCTGCCACCTGCGGGCGCAGCGCGGTATAGACGCGACGGCGGAAGAACACCATCGAAACGATCGAGAGTCCGGCAAAGACGATCCACTCTGCCCACAGCGGCAGGTCGGGGGCATTGAGCGCGAGCAGTCCCGACAGAATGGCGGCGACGCCGAGGAATACGAGGTAGAACTCGGCCTCGATGAAGAACAATTCGGCGCCGAGCAGCAACGCGCCGACGACGATCCAGGTCCACCACGCCATGTCGTGTCTTCCGCTACGTAACGAGGCTGCCGGGTGTTATAGCCGATGCGCGGCACGCAGACCAGCGCACCCGAGTGCGGCGGTTGGTCA
This sequence comes from uncultured Gammaproteobacteria bacterium, assembly GCA_963787045.1. Lineage (GTDB taxonomy): Bacteria > Pseudomonadota > Gammaproteobacteria > Pseudomonadales > Azotimanducaceae > DATJGR01. The sequence goes on from CAWBBR010000001.1 coordinate 15,679, forward strand.
CGACCGCGCGATCGTCTTCAGGCGCTCGATGCGCTCGTCGGCGGCGCCGAGATATTCGACCAGAACGCCAACGACTGCAGAGAGATCCAAAGTACCCGCGGCGTGCATCTCCTCCAGATCCGCCCAATCCTTGGTGCGGTTGAAGAAAGCCTTGAACACCGCGATGTCTTCGCAGGACAGAAACGGAATGGAACGATTGGAGAACGTCTCCCAGCGGGTGCGCTGGGCGGCCTCGTCGTGAAACCGCGTGGTGTTGAGGAACAGATCGATCGGCGTCTGTTCCCACCACAACCGAACCTGGCCCTCGCGCCGGATGGTGGCGAGGTCCTTCGCGGAGTGCGCTACACCGGCGGGTAGGCACTTGAAGACCGCCTCGCTGTGCTCGGGGCTGACGAATACGTTCACGTCGATGTCGATCGTGCCGCGCGCGCGTTGCGTGCACCAGGCCAGCGCGAGCGCGCCGCCGAATGCGTGCGGCAACTGGGCGCGTTCGAGCGCCTTGTGCAACGCGACGATCTTGGTCGGCAGGCCGCTCATCCGTGTGGAAACCGCGGGAACATCAGCTTCTTCGAATGTCGGGCCGGAAATTGCGCGGCCAGTTCCAACACGGCTTCCAGCTCCTTGCCGCGGTCGATGCCGTCGTGGTGACGGATGCGCCGCGAGCGACGGAAGTCGACGGCAAAACCGCACGCGTCGAGCAACCGGAGAAACGTAGCAACGGACGGCGCCTTCTTGCCCTGCTCGTACGCGAGCAGGGTAGCGTGCGACGTGCCGGCGCGAGCGGCGACCTCGCGCAGCGAGCCACGCGCTTCGAGCCGGGCAGCGCGTAGCGTGCTGGCAGCGCGTTCGGAGTATTTCGACGTCGTCGAGGCCATGGCGCATGGTATCCGATCGGATACCATGCTTCCAGCGCCGCGATAGCGCGTGACGGACGTCTAGATTGCCTGTGCGGCTGCTTCGCGCGCCGCGCGCACCTTTTCGTTGGTCTGGTTGAACAGCAGCTCGCGGCGCGCCTTTTCTTCGGCCTCGGTCAGCGTCCTCTGTCCCCACTCGCGGTTCACGGTCCATCCCTTGGCGACGGCGGGACGCGCGCCTACTGCGTCGACCCAGCGCTTGAGGTTGGGGTACTTCTCCCAGACCTGCTCGTCGATGAGTCGGTTCAGCAACATCGCCCAAGGCCACGTGATCATGTCTGCAATGCTGTAGTCGGCGCCGGCGAGATATTCGTTCGCGCCGAGTTGCGCGTCCATGACGCCGCACAGGCGATCGACTTCGCCGACGAATCGCTTGGTGCCGTATTCGAGTTGCTTCGGGTCGTCGGCAATGTTCTTCGCGTAATTCTTGAAGTGATTCGCGTTGCCCATCATCGGACCGAGGTTCGCCATCTGCCAATGCACCCACTGCAGCACCTTGTAGCGTTCCGATGGTGCCTTCGGCAGGAACTTCCCGCTCTTGTCGGCGAGGTATTCGAGGATCGCACCGGATTCGAAGATCGAGATCGGGTTGCCGCCGCCGAGCGGCGCGTGATCGGTGATCGCCGGCATTCGGTTGTTGGGGCTGATGCGCAGGAACGCGGGCTTGAACTGATCGCCGCCGCCGATGTCGACCGGCAGCGTCCGATATTCGAGTCCGCACTCTTCGAGCATGATGGTGACTTTCCAGCCGTTCGGCGTGGGCCAGTAGTGGACGTCGATCATGGCAACTCCTTCGGGATCGAGATGGGTTTGAGGCGGGATCATATCGATTCGGCGCGGTGAGGTAATGCGCACGGGTGTACTCTCGACTCGACGATACGACAGAGGTTGATGACTATGGGAAACGTGTGTCGACTGGCGATCGTGCTGGCGCTGGCCTCGGTGTGTAATCCGGTCGCGGCGAGCGCCGGCGACCTGTGGCAAGTGACGTCGACGATGTCGATGCAGGGCATGCCGAGCGCGATGCCTGCTCGGGCGGCGAGCGTGTGTACCGCGAAGACATGGTCGCAACCGCCCGGCGGTGCCAACAGTTCATGCACGCGCTCGGATTTTCGCGTCGACGGCGCAAAGACGACGTGGACAGAGAAGTGCACGAACCCGCCGATGACCGGGCATGGCGAGATCACCCGCCAAGGCAGCGATGCGTTCAGTGGTGCGATCGACTTCGAAGCGCCGCAAGGCAACATGACGATCAAGCTCGACGGCGTTCGCGTCGGCGACTGCGACTCGCCGCAGTAGAGCAGGGGTGAGCGATCTACCGATCATCGATGTCGCTCCGCTCGTCGACGCCGCGCCCGGCGTGGCGCGCGTCGCGCAGCAGATCGGCGCCGCTTGTCGCGACACAGGCTTCTTCTACGCGGTCGGACATGGCATCGATCCAGCGCTCGCGTCCAGGCTCGAATCGGCGAGCAGGCAGTTTTTCGCGCTGGACCTCGCCGAGAAATCGCGCATCCGGATGGATCTCGGCGGGCGAGCGTGGCGCGGCTACTTTCCGGTCGGCGGCGAGTTGACGTCCGGCATTCCGGACGACAAGGAAGGACTGTATTTCGGCGCCGAACTCGACGAGCGCGACCCGCGCGTGGTGGCCGGTACGCCGTTGCACGGACGCAATCTGTTCCCGCATCGTCCGGATCTGCGCGGTCCGGTGCTCGGTTGGCTCAACGAGATGACGCGCCTCGCACACGCGTTGATGCGGGGCATCGCGCTCAGCCTCGGTCTCGATGCGAACTACTTCTTCGACCGATATACGCGCGACCCCTTGATCCTGTTCCGCATCTTCAACTATCCGGGAATGTCTGCTCGCACCCCATCGTTGGATCGTTGGGGCGTCGGCGAACATACCGACTACGGCGTGTTGACCATTCTGAAGCAGGACGATGTCGGTGGACTGCAGGTGAAGAGCCGCACCGGCTGGGTGGCCGCGCCGCCGGTCGCAGACGCATTCGTCTGCAACATCGGCGACATGCTGGATCGGATGACGCGCGGTCTTTATCGATCCACGCCGCATCGGGTCATGAACGAGAGCCAGGTGGATCGCATGTCGTTTCCGTTTTTTTTCGATCCGAGCTTCGATGTGGTCGTGAAACCGATCGAGACGCTTGCGGTGGACGCATTCGTCGACGATCGCGAACTGCGCTGGGATCGGTCGAGCGTGCATGCATTCGATGGCACGTACGGCGATTATGTACTTCAGAAAGTCGGCAAAGTGTTCCCCGCGCTGACGCAGCGTGTTCTTTAGGTTTCAAGGAGTGAAGCAATCAATGAAGAATCAATGGATATCCCTTCTGCTCGCCGTCTGCATCGCCGCGCCGCTGCCTGCAGCTGCCGCGACGCTGACGGTGGGTAAGGCCAGCATTCAACGGCTCTTCGCGGAAGGGGTCTTCAACAAGAATGGCCGTTGGTATCTGCAGGAGGGCGTTTGCTACGCGTATCTGGATTCGCCGCGCACGTGGCTGGGGGCGGCCGCGTTCACATCGAGGCACATCTGTCGTCGCAACTCGGCGTCGAGATGGCCGGTAGCTGCGCTGGAAATGCGCTCGCCGCGAAGGTGGAGATGTCCGGTCGTCTGGTAGGCACCGGCACGACTCTGTCGCTCGCCGACGTCAGGGTCGATCGCATCGACGATGCCGCCGCAGGCAGCGAGCTCGACGTGCTGCAAGCGCTGATACCGGCGCCGCCGCCGCTCGACGTGTTGAAGGCGATTCGCGAAAGACTGGCCGACTCCGACGAGGTGCCGATTACGGTGGACAAGCTGTCGATCGATTCGGTCACCACGTCGGATACCGAAGTCGCGATTCAATTCGACTTCGCGTTGCGTGCGCCGTAGCGGCGCCGCTTAAGAGATACCGCCTGCTTGGATGCGGTCGCAGATCAGATTCACCGCGCGCGAACCGACGTCCAGTAGACGTCGCGTAGCCGACGAAGCCGTGGAATCGTTCCGGCGAAGCACGCGTACTCCGTATCGACGCCGTCTGCCGACAGTCGATCCGCGTACACCTTGCCTTCGTCGACCAGCGGATCGTGGTCCGCCGTAACGACGAGCGCGGCGGGCAGGCCCGCATAAGACTTCGCGACGATCGGCGAGGCGCGCCAGTCGTTGCCTTCGCCGCGATCGCTCAGGTAGTGATCGAGCATCCACTCGATGTCGTCGTTGCTCAGACAGGTATCCGCCGCCGCCCCATTTCATCGCGATTCGTAGCTGCGGTCGCGGACGCAGGTCGAGACTCGGATAGATCGGCACCTGGAACCGGACGCGAGGACCGCCGCGTTCGCGCGCCATGAGACAGGTCACGATCGTCAGATTGCCGCCGGCGCTTTCGCCCACGATCACGATCCTGTTTCGGTCGATGTCGAACGGCCGCGCTCGCGACCCAGCACAACGTCGCGAATGCATCGTTGACGGCGACGGGAAACTTGACTTCGGGGGCGAGGTCGGTAGTCGACGTTGACGACGACGGCTGTCGGCGCGCTTCGCGATGCGTCGAACGAGTTCGTCGGTCTCGTCGATGCCGCCCGCGAAGAAACCGCCGCCGTGAAGGTAGATGACGGCGGACATCGCTTCACGGCGCGAACCTCGCGCGGTCGCAGAACCCGAACGCGGAACCGTGCCGTCGTGGTGTTTCGATGGTCTCTTCGCAGCTCGCCATCACGAGCGTCGGATTCGGCGGGTCGTTGCACGCGCAGCGACAAGCAGTCTTCTGCCGTGCTTCGGCGGGCGCGAACTGGCTGAACGGCAGCACTCCGCTGCCGTTCAGCGCGTTGATCGACGGCTTGCGATTGCGGTTCGAGACTCCTTCGGCTGACTCAGAGCATCGCGATCGGATTGACGGGCGATCCGGTCGCGCGTTCGATCCGCAGCGGCGCCACCGTGAACAGAAACGACCAGCGCTTCTGTTTCGCGCAGGCGTCGCCCAAGCGATCGAGCCGCAGGTTGTCGAGCAGGTGCACGCCCATCGCTACGAGCGCGCATTGGTGGATCGGCATCGCCCAGCCGTGGATGTCGATGTTCGGCAATGCGTCCGAGACGCCGTCGCAGCCGAGCACCGCGACGCCGCGATCGTGAATCCATTCGACGCACTCCGGGTGCATGCCGGCGAGGCCGTCGGTCATCGGGCTCCACGGACCGTGCTTCGTTCGACGCGCATCGCGGCCGGTGGACACGATCAGGATGTCGCCTTCGGTTACGCGCACGCCTTGCGCTTTCTCGGTCGCTTCCAGCTGCGCAACGGTGATTGCGTCCTTCGCCTCGATCCAGTCCACGCCGAGCGTGCGCGGCACGTCGAGCAGCACGCCGCGCGACGTGATGCCGTCGCGCGCACACATGATGCTGCCGCGGCGCGCGCCGGTGCTCTTCACTTCCGTGGCGGCGAAGCCGTTGTACATCTGGCCGTCGACGAAGACGTGGCACAACGCGTCGATGTGCGTGGTCGCCATGCCGTGAAACGCGACGCCGACGAAATCGAGCGCCGCTTCGAGGCCGACGCCGGGGATCACGCAGTCGTCGCCGCCCTGAATCATCATGTGCATCGCCGGATTCGGGTTCTCGACCGACGATTGCACCGCGAGTTCGCGCGCGCAGCTGACCACTTCGCCCGTGACGACCGCCGCGGCGGCTTCTCGGCGCTTCGCCGGCGTGATCAGATTCAGCGCACCGTTCTCGTCGTCGGCGCCCCAGCGGCCCCAGTTCTTCACGCGCTCGAAAACGTCGCGCATGCGCGCGGGATTCCACGTTCCACTCATCGGTCGTTCCCCCCTTCTCGTTTCGAATTCGAAAGTGGTACTTTGCGGGTCGACCCCGAGCGCTGACAACCCCATGAGTAACGAGCCCGGCAAGATCATCTGTGGCGAACGCGAACTCCCGATTCCGGAGATGCTCGTGCGCGCAAATCGCGCGGCACAGGGCCTGCGCGAACTCGGCATCGAACACGACGACGCGCTCGCGGTGCTGCTGCGCAACGACTTCCCGTTCTTCGAAGCGGCGTACGCCGCCAATCGGCTCGGCGCGCACCTTGTGCCGATCAACTGGCACTTCTCGGGGCCGGAGGTGGCGTACATCCTCGAAGATTCCGGCGCGAAGGCGCTGGTCGCGCACGCCGATCTGCTCGAACCGATCCGTGGGCACATACCGGCATCGGTGCGCATATTCGTGGTAGAAACTCCGCCGGAGATCGCCGCTGCGTATTCCATTGCGCCAGAGCGCGGTCGTTGTCGCGCCGGCGACACGGTGTGGGATGCGTGGCTTACGCGATTCGAACCGCTGCCACCCGAGGCGGTCGCCTCGCCGGGCAGCATGATCTACACATCCGGCACGACCGGGCGCCCCAAGGGCGTGCGCCGTAAACCGCCGACACCGGAAGAAGCCGCCGGCATGGGTCAGATGGTCGATCTGGTGATGGACTTTTCGCAGCCCGACCCTTCGCAGAAGATCGTCGCGCTGCTGACCGCGCCGATGTATCACGCGACGCCGAACGGATTCTTCCGCCGCGCCATCGACACGAACTCGACGCTGATCGTCGAGCCGCGTTTCGATGCACAGCGCTATCTGGAGCTGATCGATCGCTACCGGATCACGCACGCATACGCCGTGGCGACGATGTTCGTGCGGTTGCTGCGTCTGCCCGAGGCGGTGCGCCAGCGTTGCGACGTCAGTTCGCTGAAGGTGGTCGTGCACGGCGCGGCGCCGACGGCGCCGGAAGTGAAGCGGCGCATGATCGACTGGTTCGGTCCGGTGCTGCTCGAACACTACGGCTCCACCGAACTCGGCGCCGTGGTGTACTGCAACTCGGCCGATTGGTTGAGCCATCCCGGAACCGTTGGGAAAGCGCTTCCGCACGTCGATCTGAAAGTGTTCGACGCGCAGCGCAACGAACTGCCGAACGGCACGCCCGGTGAGATCTTCGCGCGCTTCAAGCTGTATCCCGACTTCGTCTATCAGAACGACCCGGCAAAGCGCGCGGCGATGGAATACAAAGGGCTCTGGACCGCAGGCGACATCGGCTATCTGGACGACGACGGATTTCTGTATTTGTCGGATCGCAAGAACGACATGGTGATTTCCGGCGGCGTGAACATCTATCCGAAGGAAATCGAGACGGAACTGTACGAACTGCCGGGCGTGTTCGATTGCGCCGTATTCGGCATACCGGACGAAGAATTCGGTGAAGCGCTCGCGGCCGTGATTCAACGCGTGGACGGTGCATCGCTCGACGAGAACGCAGGTGCGCGAGTTCCTCAAGGGCCGCATCGCAAAATACAAGCTGCCGAAAGTGATCGAGTTCCGCGACGCATTGCCGCGCGAAGACTCCGGCAAATTGTTCAAGCGCAAGCTGCGCGACGAATTCTGGAAAGCCGCGGGCCGCCAGATCTGATCATTCCAAAATGCAACTGAAGACGACGGGGACACCATGAGCTACGAGACGATTCTCACGAACGAAGACAACGGCATTCTGACGATCACGCTGAACCGCCCGGAAAAGCTGAACGCGTGGACGTATCAGATGAGCGCAGACATGAGCGCGGCGATCGCCGAAGCGAACGACAACGACGACATCATCGCAATCGTGGTGACAGGAGCCGGTCGCGGCTTCTGCGCCGGCGCCGACATCGAGGCGGTGTTCAAGGCGCAAGCCGACAACCGGCCGACGGCGAGGCAGGGCGCGCGCACCGGCGACTGGGTGGAATTCGTGCGCGGTTCGAAGCCGATCGTCGCGGCGATCAACGGCGCCGCAATCGGTGTCGGCCTCACGCAAGTGTTACCGATGGACATGCTGATCGCCGCGCGCGGCGCGAAACTCAGCGTGCGGTTCATCAAGATGGGTCTGGTGCCGGAACTGGCGAGTTCGCACTTCCTCGCGCTGCGTTGCGGCTTCGGCGCAGCGAGCGAGTTGATGCTGACCGGCAAGACGATCAGCGCCGACGAAGCGAAGGAGATCGGGCTGGTCGACAAAGTCGTCGAACCGGCGGATCTGTTGAAAGCGGCGAAGGACTCGGCGCGCGCGATGGGCGAGAACCCGCAGGGTGCGTTGCGGATGGTCAAGCAGTTGCTGACGCAGAACGCCGCGGAAGGGGATACGCGGCTCGTGCAGCAACGGGAGATCGCGGCGCTGACCCAGTGCTATACGTCGCCCGAGCACAAAGAAGCGATCAGCGCGTTCCTGGAGAAGCGGGAACCGGACTTCAAGGCCGCGCGCGCCAGGAAATGACGCGCGTGATGCGCTTTACGCGGGATCGCTCAGGCGTACTGCGTCTGAGCGATCTGCAGCATCCGCTCGACCCGCCGGCGTTGCGCGCGTAGTCGCTGTTCGATTTCGCGCGCGTACGCGGTGAAGTCGATGCGTTCGAGTTGCTCGGCGACCTGTTCGCGCCTTGCCGCGATCCAGGTGTCGCGCGTGGCGGACCATTCGGCAAGCGTTGCGGTGAACGCGTCGTATTCGCGCGTGACGAACTCGCGCAGTTCCGTGGCGAACCCGTCACCGCGTTCGCTGTGTTTCGCGACGCTCATCTGGGCGCGGTTGAACTGCATGTCGAGTCGGGCCTGCTCGATCGCAACCGACGGCGTGATGCGCAACTTGCTGGCGAGGCCCAGCATCGACATCGAGCGGATCAGCCATTTCGTCGGATCCCACTGCCACCAGCGGATACCGTTGCGGTAGTCGCTTGCGAACAGGTGATGGAAGTTGTGATAGCCCTCGCCATAGGTGAAGAACGCGAGGATCGGATTGTCGCGCGACGTGTTCTGGTCGGTGTAGGGCTGCTGTCCCCAACCGTGCGCGAGCGAGTTGATGAAGAACGTCACGTGGTGGTTCACGACGAGGCGTAACACGCCGGCCAGCATCAGCGTGCCCCAGACGTCGCCGGACAGCACGCCGACCAGCAGCGGCAGCGCGATGTTCATCGCCAGCACCAGCGGCACGTAATGGCGGTGCTGGAACATCACGATCGGGTCGCGCTCGAGGTCTTTCACGTATTTGAAGTCGGGCACGCCGCTTGCGTAGCTGCGCAGCATCCAGCCGATGTGCGAGAACCACATGCCGCGGCGCGACGAATAGGGGTCCATGTCTTCGTCGTCGACGAAGCGGTGATGCGGACGATGTCCGGCCGCCCATATATAGATGCTGTTCTGAATGGTCATGGCGCCGAACAGCATGAAGAAGACGCGCACCGACCAATGCGCTTCGTAGGCGTGGTGCGACCAGAGGCGGTGATAGCCCGCGGTGATCGACAACCCCGATGCGATAAGGAAGATCCCGAACCATACCCACGCGGCGGTCGAGTAGCCGACCAGCCAGCCATACAACGGTACGCCGACCACCGCTGCGACGAACGTCGTCGAGAAGAGGATCGTCGTGACCCAATTGATCGGGGCATGGGTTGTCGTGTCTGTCGTCAAGGTCTTCCGTCTCCGTGAGTCAGCCGGGGCAGTCTAACGGAGCCGCGCAAGAGGCGACACGCATAAACGGCCAAAAGAACGTGGAACGTTGGCCCGCTTGTGACCGCTCGCACTTTACCCGCGTCGAGCGTATTCCAGACCGCGGATCGCACCCGCGCGCACGTCGGCGGGCTTGAACTGGGCGGCCAGCGCGCTCGCGTTGGTGCCATCGAGCGCACGTCGGATGATGCCCTGCAGAATCGCGCCGCTGCGAAACGCGTGAAACGCGCGATAGAACGACTCGTTCGGCAAGCCGTCGCGGCCGGTGCGCTCGCAGTAGCGATCGCGCAACGCGTCGTATTCCGGAATGCCGAGCGCCCCGAGATCGCGCCCGCCGAGGCTGCGCTCGCCCGGCGGCGCAAACCACGGTTGCGTGAAGTACGTGAAGTCGGCGAGCGGGTCGCCGATCGTGCTCAACTCCCAATCGAGCACCGACGCGAGCCGGGGTTCGGTGGGGTGACACAGCAGATTGTGAAAGCTGTAGTCGCCGTGAACGATGGTGGTGCGCGTCTGCTCGGGAATCGCGCCTTCGAGCCAGGCGATGAGCTCGTGCACTTCAGGCAGCTTCTCGGTTTCGGTCTCGCGATACTGTCGCGACCAGCGCGACACCTGCCGCGCAAAGTAGTTGCCGGGCGGGCCGAAGTCGCTGAGGCCGACCGCGACGTGATCGACCGAATGCAGCGTAGCGAGTGTGTCGACGTACGAATGCACCAGGCTGCGGCGGGCGGCCGGCGCGAGATCCGGCATCGATGGGTCGGTGCGAGCGTGGCCCGGCACGTGGCTCATCAGGAAGAAGGACGTACCGATCACCTCCGGGTCTTCGCACAAGACGTAGGCGTGAGGCACGGCGAACCCGGTCTGATTCAGCGCGTTGATCACGCGGTATTCGCGTTCGACCGCGTGCGCCGACTTCATCAAAAGACCCGGCGGCTTCCGGCGCAGTACGTAGTTGCGCGACGGCGTGGTGAGGAAGTACGTCGGGTTCGATTGGCCACCCTCGAACTGCTTGACGGTCAGCGGTCCTTCGAAACCGTCGACGTTCGCCCGCAGATATTCGAAGAGCCGGGCTTCGTCGAATCGATGCGCGTCTTTCACATCGATGGTGTCGCCTGTAGTCGCAGTTTGTGTCATCTAACGATCCTGTCGTGCCGCGATGGTCGCGCGCGTAGTCAAACCGATTTGGCCGTGGATCCGCGCGCGTCGAGCGCCGCGCGGATCGCATTCACGCGAGCTTCGGTCAGAGGATAGGCGAGAAGCAACAGGAAGGCGACAAGGTAGCCGGCGGCGCGGAACCACGAAAACAGGATGCGGATCCAGTCCAGCGTCGGCTCGGCCTGATGGGCGGCGCCCGGCACGAACCCGATGAGACTCAGAACGCCGCCGACGACGGCCAGGCCCAGTGCGCCGCCGAGTTTCGAGACGAACGACTGCATGCCGAAGAACGATCCCTCGCGGCGCACGCCGCCGGTGGCCAGCTCTTCCTCGTCGACGATGTCGGGGACCAGTGCGCTGATCAGAAAGTTCATGCTGGCGATCGCCCAGCCGAACAGGATCATCACGATCCAGATCAGGTTGGGGTGATACGGCGTGATCATCGGATAGTGCAGCGCGATGGTGATCGCGCTGGCCGCGGCGCCGGCGAGGATCGCCGGTTTCTTGCCGATGCGGCGGCTCAGTACCGTCCAGAACCACACCGCCGGGAACGACACGAAGAACAGCGGCATCATGATCCACAGGAGATTGTTGTTCATCGCCTGCATGTCGCCCTGGTAGTACCAGAACCCGATCAGGAACGGGAAGATCGAGAACCCTATCGACTCGAACAGCGACGCCACCAGGAACGCGAGCACCACGAGCATGAAGGTCTTGTTCTTGAGCGTACGCAGATACGCGCCGATGAAGCCGAGCGACGCGCGCTGGTCCACCGGCGCGGTTTCCTTCACCGCATAACCGGACCAAAGGAGCGAGACCACCGTGATCACACCGAACACGACCGCGCACATCGCGTAGCCGTCGCGGAAACTGAGCACGGTGGCCCACACGCCGCCGATCTGGTGTGCGGCGTCGAGCAGCATCTGATTCACGCGCACGCCAACGGCGCCCATGAACCAGCCGATCTGATAGAACAGCACGCGGATCGCCGTCACGCGCGTCCGTTCGTGGTAGTCGGTTGAAAGCTCCGCGCCGAGCGACGTGTACGGAATGACCACCACGGTCACCAGCGTGTTGAACAGGATGTCGGTGGCGACGAGATAGACGAACAGCGATGCCTGCGACCAACCGAGCGGCGGCACCCACAGCGCCACGTAAGCCGCCGCGAGCGGCAATGCACCCAGCACGATGTACGGGCGACGGCGTCCCCAACGCGAACGCGTGCGATCGGAGATGGCGCCCATCAACGGGTCCGAAACGGCATCCCACACGCGCCCGATGGTGAGCGCGATGCCCGCCATCCACGCATCGAGTCCCACGACCTGCGAGTAGAAGAACAGCAGGAACGAGCGCGAGAACACGATGAGCGCGCTGGGCGCCATCGTACCGATCGAATAGTTGATGTGTGTCGCCAGCGGGATGCGCGCCGACCGGGACACGGACGGGGCGGGCGACGCCCCATCCAGCACCTCTGCCAACGACGTTACCCGGCCGCGACACCCATCGCGGTCATCATCTTCGGAGTGTACGTGTCCTTACCGGAGCGCAATGCCGTACCGGGCCGCGCGTTCGTGTGCTTGCCGTCGCGGATGATCTGTACGCCGTTCACGAATACGTGTTCGACGCCGTACGCGTCGGCGTAGATGCGCGGTTCGTTGCAAGGGAGATCGGGCCGCATGTGCACCGGACCGGAGCCCACCGTTTTTGGATCGAACACCACGATGTCGGCGTGCCAGCCGTTGCGCAGCAGGCCGCGCTCGCGCAGGCCGAACAACTCGGCGGGCACCTGCGTCAGCTGATGAATCGCCTGCTCGAGTTCGATCGCTTTGAATTCGCGCACGCCATTGCCGAGCACCTGCGTGGAAAACGCGAACGTGTCGATCATGTCGAGGTGCGCGCCGGCGTCGGAAGCACCGATCACCGTGCGTCCGTCCTGCCACAGCTTGCCGCGGACTTTCCACAGCGCCGTATCGCCGCCGACGGCCGGCGGCATGAAGGCGGTACGCAGACCTTCCGAGACCGCCAGATCGAGCATTGCGTCGAATGGCGTTTTGCCTTGCTCGCGAGCGATGTCGCCGATCGATCGACCTTCGAGGTGTTTGTTCTTCGGCAGGAATGCCGAATGCACCGTCAGGGCTTCCCAGTTCGCTAGACCGCGCAATGGTCCGGACGCGCGAGCGCTCTGGTCGAGCGAACGGCGCCGCTCCGGATCTTTCAACGCGATGATGCGGTCCGGCACCGACATGCGGAACAGGTCGTCCCAGCCGGTGAGCGCGTCGAACACGAACCCGGCGAACAGATTGATGCGCAACGTGATCGGTTGCGGAATCGTCAGCGCGCGTACGTCGCCGCCGTTGCTGCGCGCAAAGTCGGATGCGGACAGCTGGTTCTCCATCGTCTCCGGATCGCCGGCGTTCAGCGCGTTCCAGTTGAGCGGCCGGCGCGCGGCGGTAGAGAGATCCGACATCAGCTGCTTGATCTCTTGCGAGAAACGCCCGACTGCCGGCAGGAACTCGAGCGACGTGCCTTCGTAGTCGCGGCACACGCGCGCGAGTTCGATCAACTCCTCGCGGCTCGCGTGGCGCGATGGTACGGGGTTGCCGTCGGCGTCGTTGTGCGTGGGCGATATCGTCGAAGAGAAACCCATCGCGCCCTGTGCCAGCGACTGCGCGAGCAGCGCTTTCATGCGCTCGAGTTCGGCGGGCGTCGCTTTTTCGCCGACCGCTCGCTTGCCCATCACGACGCGACGGATCGCACTATGGCCCGCCATGAAACCCGCGTTGACGCCGAGCGTGCCGTCGAGTTTGCCGAGATACTCGCCGAACGTTTCCCAGTCCCACGGCACCCCCTCTGCCAGGCTGTTGGCAGGCATGCCTTCGACGCGCGACAGCATGTTCAGCAGGTATGGCGCCGCTTCCTTCGACAGCGGCGCGATGCTGAAGCCGCAGTGGCCGCCGAAAATCGTCGTTACGCCGTGGTAGCACGACGGACTCAACGTGCCGTCCCAGAACACCTGCGCGTCGTAGTGCGTGTGCACGTCGACGAAGCCGGGCGAGATGACGCGACCGGTAGCGTCGATCGTCTCCTTTGCCGCTTCGGTGATGCGGCCGATGGCGGCGATGCGGCCGTCTTTGATGCCGAGGTCGCCGATGAAGCCGGCGCTGCCGGAACCGTCGATGACCTGGCCGTTGCGAATGATGAGATCGAGCATGTGACTCTCCCCGTTGCGTCGAATCGAAGTATCAGTCGATGGCTGCGACAGCGGCGATGGTGCGTCGGTGCGCGCGCGGAACCCACCAGGGTCCCTCGCCGAACGATACGAGCACGGCTACGCCGAAACAACACACGCCGGCCACCATCATCCACGTCGGCCAGCCGAGCGTGGCGACGACGCGCGGCAATCCGAGGTTCAGAAACAGCCCCGAGATCGGTGCCAGCGTGGCGGTGATGCCGAACGCGCGACCGACGCCGTGCGGGCTGATCAGTTCCGCGGTCTCCGAATAGATCGCGCACCACGCGGGATAGATGAAGCCCGCAAAGAAGCCGGTCAGCGACCATACCAGCGCCAACGTGGCGTCGGGCGTTCCTACAGGCAGCTGTGCGCCGACCAGAAAGCACGCGCCGGTGGTGATGCCGCCGAACGCGGTGACGGTCTTGCGCACGCGCAGTCGATCCGACAGCCAGCCCGACAGGAACACGCTGCATGTGAATACGACCCAGAAGTACGACGTGATGCCGGCCGCGCGCGCCGGATCGAGGTGATAGTTCTGCGCGAGATAGGTGGGAACATAACCCGATACCGTGACGTACGTGATCGACCAGAACACGATCGTGAACGACAGCAGCCACAGCCGCGGACTGCGGTAGATTGCGCGACCTTCCTGATACGAGTTCGCGGCGACGACGGGTTTCGTCTCGATCACAGCCACCGTGTGCGTGACGTTGCCGCGCACGCGCGCCGACAGATCGCGATAGAACGCGAACAGGATCAGCGCGGTGACGCCGCCCAGCACCGCGGCGATCCAGTATTGCGATCGCCAGCCCGGCCAGATCGGCAGCGTGTGGGCCGCCACCGCGGTGGACATCAACGCGCCGATCGTGAATGCGAGCGACACCCACGAATACACCATCGCGCGCCCCATTCGAGGCGTTAGATCGCGCGAAGCCGCGTGAACGGCCGGGTTCATGCCTGCGACCACGAAGCTGCCCGCCATCGCGAGACAGGCGAGCGTGAAGAAACTCGGTGCAAGCGCACCGGCGATCGAGATCGCCGCGTAAGCGAATACCGGATAGACGAGCAGCGGGCGCCGGCCGAAGCGATCGGCGGCGCGCGACAGCAGTACCGCGCCGCCGCTGTATACGAAGCCGGCGCACGCAGCGACGTAACCCCATTCGGTCAGCGTCTTGTCGAAGTCCTTCAGGATGTAGACGAGCACCGGACCGGTCTTGAGTCCTTCGTACTGCTCGATGGCCCAGCCGAGCACGATCAGCCCGAGCAGCCACCAGCGCAGGGCGCCCGACGGCAGGAAGTCGATCTCTTTGGCGCGCAGATACGACCAGAACCGATCCCGATGGACGCGTTCTGGTGCGTGAACCGACATGGCGTCTCCGGGAAGTGCGATGGGCGGACGCCGTAGGATAAGCTTGCGGACGCCTTTAATGTCGAGTTTGGGGGAATGCCATGAAGTTCATCTGGTTCCACATGCAGGGTTATCGCGATCTGCCGAAGGATTTCGAGGACCGCTACGAAAGCGTCTGGGTGACGCCGCCGACCGACGAGCTGTGCGATCCGCAGAAGGTGCATCAGTACCTGAACTGGAATCTCGACGAACTCGACTACGCGGCGAGTCTCGGTTACGACGGCGTCGGCACCAACGAGCATCACCAGAACGGTTACGGCTTTCCGGTGTCGCCGAGCCAGACCGGGTATTACCTCGCGAAGAGCACGAAGGATCAGGCGATCGTGATCCTCGGCAACACGCTGCCGTTGTACAACCCGCCGATTCGCGTGGCGGAAGAGATTGCGTACATCGACTGCCTGAGCGGCGGACGCTGTGTCGCCGGCATGCCGGTCGGCTCACCGATGGACGTGGCGCATTGCTACGGCATCACGCCGACGCAGACGCGCCCGCGTTACTACGAAGCGCACAACCTGATCAAACAGGCGTGGACGCGCGAAGGCCCGTTCCACTTCAACGGCAAGTACACGAAGTTGCGCAACGTGAACGTGTGGCCGAAACCGATTCAGAAACCGCATCCGCCGATCTGGCTGGCGGGCGGCGGTTCGCTCGAGACATGGGATTTCGCTGCCGAGCAGGACTACACGTACAGCTATCTGAGTTTCGGTGGGCGCGCAAGCGGCGAAGCCGTTGATGGACGGATTCTGGGAAACCATCGACAGGAACGGCAAAGACCGCAATCCGTATCGCGCCGGCTTCGCGCAGATCGTTTTCGTCGGCGAGACCGACGCAGAAGCGGAGAAGCTGTATCTGCAGCACGCGCGCTACTTCTACAAGAAGTCGCTGCACGTCGCCACGCAGTTTGCCGCCGTGCCGGGCTATGTGACGCAGAAGACGTTGAAGGCGGCGGTGAAGCGCGGCGGCGGCAGCAATCCGTTTGCGAGCGCGGCCGGCATCGACAACGTCAGCTGGAAACACCTGGTGGACGAGTCGAAGAAAGTGATCGGTGGCAGCCCGGCGACGGTGGTCGATCAACTGAAGGAACTGGCGACGGACCTGCGCTGCGGCCACATCATTCTGCTGATGCAGCTCGGGTCGATGGACCACGAACTGACCAAGTACAACACGCGGCTGTTCGCCGAGAAGGTGTTGCCGCACGTGCGCGACATCTGGGACGACGAATGGCAGGACCACTGGTGGCCGTCCGGCGCACGCCGGCCGGCATTGCCCGCCACCGCCGATCGCGTGCAGCTGAGGAAGATCGGATGAGTACCGAGACGATCGAACTGAAGCTGCGGAGCGGGCTCACAGCCAACGTTCTGAAGAAGGGGCGCGGAGCGCCGTTGGTGTTCTTCCATAGCCATCTCGGACAGACGTGGGACGAGTTCCTCGACGGGTTGGCAGAGCACTTCACCGTGTACGCGCCTCG
This sequence comes from uncultured Gammaproteobacteria bacterium, assembly GCA_963787045.1. GTDB lineage: Bacteria > Pseudomonadota > Gammaproteobacteria > Pseudomonadales > Azotimanducaceae > DATJGR01. Next base: position 32,341 of record CAWBBR010000001.1, read on the forward strand.
TCATCCCGGCACCGAGGACGAAGCGGAACTGATGCAGCTGGATGCGCTCAGCGACCTGGTGCTGTACTACGACGACCTGTTCGCGGCGCTCTCCATCGAAGATCCGGTGCTGGTCGGCCACTCGTTCGGCGGCATGGTAGCGGCCGAGTACACGGCGTACTTCACCTCGAAGGTTCGCAAGCTCGTGCTCATCGATGCGCTCGGCTTGTGGGTAGACGCCACGCCGGTGGCGGACATCAACGGCATGTCGGATCAGAAAATCCCGGCGCTGCTGTTCGCCGACGCCAACGGCTCGGCCGCGGAGGATCTCTTTTCGATGCCGTCCGATCCTGTGGCAATGGCGAAGACCATCGTCACGCGCATTTCGACGCGCGCTGCGGTGTCGCACTTCATCTGGCCGATTCCCGACCGCGATCTGCGCCGCCGGCTGTATCGCATCTCTGTCCCGACGCTCGTGGTTTGGGGAAGCGCCGACCGCTACGTGCCGCCGCTGTATGCGGACGAATTCGTCGCTGGAATAGCGGGTGCGTCGAAGAGGGTGATCGCCGGGGCAGGGCACTTCCCGCACGTCGAGAAGCAACGCGAAACCGCCGAAGCGGTGCTGGCGTTTACTACACGAAAAATCTAAATCGCACGCCTCAACGAACCGCGGCTCCAGATGGCCACGGCGCGGACGTCCCGTAAACCGGCCACTCGCAAGCGTCGTCGCAAACGCGGGTTCTCGCTCGCCCGATTCTGGCCCGGCGCGCCATTGCGGCGCCGTTGGAGCCGGGCATTCCGTCGCGCGCCGCGATACGCGCAGGTTCTGTTCGCGATAGCAGCCGTGCTCGTGCTGTGGGTGACCGTGAACTGGTCGTACCAGGTGATCCGCAAGCCGACCGAATTGTTCTTTCCGGTTAGCGGCACGCTAAACAAGACGCCGACCGAGACGTGGCAGGAGTACGGCGCGAGTTTCCGTGCGCATGCAACGCCCACGATCACGCCGGAGTTCCTCGCGGCCCTCGCGCAGGTAGAGGGTTCCGGGAACCCGGTCGCGCGCACCTATTGGCGATGGTCGTTGACGACGCATCCGTTCGACGTCTATCGACCGGCCTCGAGCGCGGTGGGCATGTATCAGTTCACCGACGGTACGTTCGACGAGGCGCGCGAGTTCTGCATTCACGACCACCGGGTGGTCGCGGACGGACCGTGGTATGCGTGGCGGTCGTGCTGGTTCAACTGGCTGTACACGCGCGTGGTGCCCACCAACGCGATCGAGATGGCGTCCGCGTACCTCGACGTGAACGTGGCGCGAGCGCTTGCGCGACACCGAGTAACCTCTGCCACGCTCGCGCAGCGGCAGAATGCGGCGGCGCTGATGCACCTGTGCGGCGCCGGTGCCGGTGACGATTACGTCGCGCGCGGATTCCGTCTGGGTTCCGGGCAGCGCTGCGGCGACCACCTCGCGTCGGGGTACGTCGCACGGGTCAATGCGATGAAAGCGTTGTTCGCGCGGCTCGCCGCGCAGGACTGACGGTCAAGAGGCGACGAGTGCGCGCGCGATGAACTCGATGCTCGCCTGCTGCATGCCTGCATACGTTTCGCGCCAGGTCGCGGCGTCGATGTCTTTCAGCGTGCACTCGCAGGAGAACTTCACCGCGCAACTCGAGCTCGGCGATCGGCCGCACCTCAACTTCACCGCGATAGTCTTCGACCGGCATCGGGGCCGGGTCGAGGATGCGATAGCGCAGACACATCGCCACCGGATCGCTCGACACCAGAACCTCGCGCAATGGTGTTCCGTCGCCATGGCCGCCACCGAGCGCAATGGTGCGGACCGCGCCCGGAACCGGTCGTTGATCGTCGTACGCGATGTCGGCAAAGAAGCCGCCCGGTTGCATCAGCGCGAGGTTCGGCCAATGGAAGTAGCGCCACACCGAAGCGGCCGGATGCGGCAGCGTCGCCTCGTGAACGGCGCGCACGCGCGATGAGTTCACTTGATGAACGGCGCCGACGGATGCGCGCGCGGATAGTCGCGCAGGTACGAGAAATATTTGCCGAGAACGCGATCCGATCGCGTCAGCGTACCGGGGCGGAAGCGCATCGTGCTCATCACGTGCGTGTCTTCGCCGACGATACCCATCTCGGTGAGCATGCATAGATCGATGAACGCTTCATCGGCGACACGGTCGGACGTCGCCTGCGCAGCGATGACCATGAAATTCCTGGATTGGCCGGGCCGCGGCATGCCCATCGGCACCATGAAGCCGAACCAACGGCCTTCGAGATACGCGCTCTGGTAATACAGCGACGTGCCCCAGATGCCGACGTGCCACTTCACGCGCGCACCGGAGTCGAAGAATCCGTCGAACTCGTACTGCATCGAGAACTGGTCCCAGCGCACCAGGTCATAGGGATCGCTTTCGAACTTCACGCGGTGCAGCGTCTTGATGTGCTGGATGTCGGGCGTATTCGCGCACTGCACCCACGGATCGACAGGCATGAGCTGCGGCAGTTCGATCGTCTTGGCGAGCAGCGTTTCGGTGGGGAACGGGAACGTGGGTAGATCGAACAGCGGCGTATCGCCGTTGAACGCCCAGACGATTCCCCAGCGTTCGAGGGACGGAAACACGAACAGGCATGCGTGCGCGGGCGCGGCATCGCCGATCGCCGTCTTCGCGCACGCGCCGTCGCCGGCATATTCCCAATGATGGAACCCGCACCGCAGATGGTCGCCGACCACCGCGCCCGCTTCGAGACTTGCGCCCATGTGGGGACAGAACGCGCTCATCACCCGGGCGATGCCGTCGCGCGCGCGCCAAACGACCACGCGGCCATCGAGGAAGTCGTAGCCCTTTACCGTGCCGTTGGCGACGTCGCTGGCGAGGCAGATCGGAAACCACGATTGCGAGAAGAGGCCATCCGTTCCTTCGGGCGGAATCGGACTCGCCGATGCGTTTCGAAGGCACCACCGCGGCGACCTGATCGACGCGATCGATGGGGTTGCTGAGCAGCGGCGCGGCGCGCACGGCCGCGATCGCCTCGGCCGGCAACAGGTCGAGCGCGGACGTCGTCTTCGGTGGATTCCTGGTTTCGCTCATGGTGCTGCTCGTTGGGTGGATGGGGGATTAAAGCGTTCGTCCGTTCGCTACTCAACCCGAGGCGCTGTCGGGGAAATCGAACGGCCTTGGATCGATGAAACGGCGCAGCACGTTGCCCGTGAGTCGAGCGATGTCGTTGTCGTAGTCGTTCGTCGACAACGCGCCGGCGTAAGAGATCGAACCGGTGCTGAATACCGCGCCGCCGGACGGCGTTTCGAAGAACGTCATGTCGGCACGGATCTCCGGGTCGTTGGCCGGCGGCCGCATCATGAACAACTCTTCCTTCACGCGCAGCATGCCGGGCCGGTGGTTCTCCGAACTGGCGATGATCAGCGCGTGCGGCGGCGAACCGAGTGCCGCATCGTAACGATCGATTTCCTCGCCGGCCGCGCCGCCGCCCTGCGTGCCGTGCGCGCCGATCGTGTCCGTCGCGTCTACGCCGTCCATGATGAACGCAACGCGCGGGTTCGTGGCATCCGGCGCCAATCTGTAGTGCGTGCCGCCGTCGAAGCCCTGTGCGGCAAAGCCGATACCAACGAGCGCGTTGGGGGGACGGCCGACCCGACGCCACAGCCCGCCGTATTCGCCGGTGAACGCGTGGTAGTACTCGCCCGGTTCGGCGATCCACGCGCGGGTACCGTCTTCGGCGCGCCGCACTTCGATGATCGCGGGATTGTCGGGGCAGTACGCGATGCGCCAATAGAAGCCGTTGCCGCCCATGTACATCAGCCGGCCGCCGCCACCCAGCCAGTCGCGCAGACCGTCGAGCATTGCGGTGGAGTGATACTCCGGATGCGTGCCGGTGATGACCGCTTGGTAGCCGGCGAGGGCCGCGGCGCCGTCGCGATGCAGCACCTCGTCGGTGATCACGTCGCAATCCTGGCCGATGCGATGCAGCCACGCGATCAGGTTCGTATCTGCGACGAACGACCACGGCATGCCTTTCGGCTTCAGATTGAGCATCGGTCGCAGCCGCGACGAAAAGTGCACGCCGCTGCCGTCGCGATGATGGTCGTAGAGCGAGCGTCCCACCTCCGGATGCGTGGACAGATAGGCTTCGTTGGCAAACCGTGGTTCGCGTGGAACGTAGACGCCGTTGGAAAAACCGAGGTGCTGGTTCGCGTACGCGAGATACGTGGCGGTGGACGCGAGTATCGCGACCGGCGCGCGTGGTCGACCCGGCGCCGGACCGACGAAGAACGTCACGTAGTCTTCACTCACGCCGAGCGTGAGCTTCACGGCATATACGCCCGAGGGAAGATCGTCGGGAATCGTCCACTGAATGCTGGGATGCCAGCCGGCATCGGTGAGGTCGTCGTCGTGGAAGTGGATCGCTGCGTATTGCGACGGGTCCTCGCGCCAGTTGAACACGTCGCCACACCAGTGCGCGCCCCTCACGGCACGTGTTGGGGTCTGATGCAACGTGCCGTGCCGGCCGTGCCCGGAGACGTCGGTTACCACGCTCGTCTCGATGCCGAGCGAGAAATCCCATGCGCCGTTCAACTCCGGCCGGGAAGGGCGGGGTGAGTCGAGGTCCGTGCAGGCGGCCGCGACATCGACCGCGGCGCCATAGATGCGCACCGCTTCGATGCGTCCGTTGAAATGGCCGGCGCCGGGGCGCTCTCTCGCCAGTTCCCAGTCGCCGCGCGCAACGGACAAACGTTCCGGTAATTCGTGTGTCGTTCGATGCCGCAGCGGTCGTTCGGACGGAGCGTCGGAAGCACCTTCGATTTGTACTTCGACCGCCGCGCCGACCGCGACCGCGATGCGATACCAGCGACGCTCGAGCAGCGCGGCGGCGATCGCGATGCGCGAGTTGCCGATCGAGACCACGATGCCTGACGCGTTCACGGCAATGCGGAAGTTGCCGCCGTGCACGACCGTCTGGTCGCGCGGCTCGAGCAGCGTGGGATAGAGGTAGCAGGCGAACGTCAGCGCTTCCATCGCGGGCAGGTCAGGCAGAGTCGCATACGAACCCGGCAGCAGCGGTTGCCGTTCGGCTTCATAGCGGCCGCGCAGAGACGCATCGACCGCGATCTCGCGAAAGCCGGTGCCGTGCGGTCGCGCATCGCCGCTGATCAGACGCACCAGCGTCGCCTCGTAATGACCCGTTACGTCGCAGCTGACACAGACATTGAGCAGGTCGCCTGCACGCACCGACAGCGGGTCGGCGTAGCCGACGATTTCCTTGATGAACGGCCCAGGCATCGTGAGAGCGCCTCTATGGTTGCAACGGCGTGACCTGCGGCACGAAGAAGATCGCGTCGGCTTGTGACGGCAGGTGCACCGGTACGACGAGGTTGTACATGTGGCCGATGCCGACGTCACGTGCAAGCGCGTCCGCGCCGGCAGCGACCGGAGCGATCGACGCGGTTCCGCGTCGCAAGAACCGCGCATTGAGCGAATCGGCGGGGTAGCTCGCGACGCGCGGCAGATCCGGAAACGGCTGGCTGTCGGTACCACCGCCATACAGCAGCCAGACCGAATACGGGTGCAGACCCCGCTCCACGACGAGGTGATGTCCCAACGACGCAACCTGGTCGCCGCCGGGGCCGACGCCGACGCCGTTGATGCCATCGTCGCGCTTGGCCAGATGAAACGCGTGAGCCATCAGCACCAGCACCTCGTCGTCGGCAAGCGATGCGAGCATCCGTCCCACGCGACGCTTCAGGGTGGTCTCGCGATACGCCATCGCCGGGCGCAACGCTTCGTAGTCGACCGCCGGATGCGCGAGAGCGGTGTAGCGCAACGTTTCGATCATCGAGCGAAGGTCTTCGCGAATCTCGGCATACGTCTCGGGCAACGGCAGCGACTCGAGTCGATCGGCCTCTTCGGCCAACGTCTCGCCCGGTACGCGAGCGAGGCGACGCCAGAATTCGTCGCTGACGCCTGCTAGTCCTCGATGGATTTCGATGTCCGCATAACCGGTGCCGACCGCGTCGATGTCGAAGCCGAAGAATCGCACCGGACCAATGCCGCGCAGGTCGCGATAGAAGCGGGTCTGCTCGGCCTTGAACAGCGCTGTCGGATACGCGTCGAACGACGCACGCAGAACGCCGCTCGGCTGGTCATCCCGATCGGGACGAACGTGGCTGCGATCGCCGAACGTCGCGAGCCGGTCGAGGTGGCGCCCGTCGCCGTCGGCCAGATAGCGGGCGACGTCGCGACCATCGGACCAGCCGAGTTCCTCGCCAACGACCAGGCGATGGCGCAGGGCCAGCCGGCGTAACCACCACAATCTGAAGTCGGTCTTCTCGTGAATGAAGTGATTCGTTTCGCCGAGAAAGACCAGTCGTGATTTCGCAAGTGCGGCATCGATGACCGCAAGACGGCTCACGTCCGCTGGATCGGGTGCGTATGTCGCCGGATCGAGCCGAATCGCGTGCTGGTCGAGCCAACGGTCGATCGCTCCGTCTACGGCACTCACGAAAAACGCTCCCAAGCGGCCTGGCGGGACATGCCGAGCGCGTCGCCGATCCGGCTCCAGCTGACGCCGCGTCGGCGCAACAGGTCGATGTGCTGCTGCAGGACCGTGCGCACCGCCTCGACGGCAGCCGACGATGGTCGCAGCGTCGCCAGCAATGCGTCGTCGCTGAGCGATTCCCACCCCGGGAAGTCGGTGGGCGGTTTGCCGTCGAGAATGTCGTTGCACAGCGCGACGCACGCGTCGCAGATGTAGATGCCGGGCCCGGCGATGAGTTTCGCGACGGTGGAGTCGTCGCGGCGACAGAACGAGCAATAGAGCGGGGTTTTGCGGCGAGCCATCGACACTTCGGTTCGAGCCGGATCGATGCGTCAAGATGTTCCTGACGCGACGAAGTGTCAAGGCATACTTGACGGCGGGTTCAGGTAACGCCGTTCGACGGCGTCGAGTTCGCCGCTCGACTTCATGCGCGCGAGCCATGCGTCGAGCCACGCCTGCCAGCGCGGATCTTTCGGGATCAGATACGCTTTCGCGACGGTCTCGAACAACGGCGGCGGATCGGCGACGCACAGCGCCGGATTCGATTGGGCCTCGAGGCGTGCCTCGACCGCGTCGGTGATCATCACGTCGGCTTCGCCGGCGGCGAGAGCGCTGAAAATCGTGCGATTGTCGCCGTGCGCCACGACGTGCGCGTTAGGCAGCCGATCGCGAACGAACCGTTCGTTGGTGCCGCCCGGATTCACGATCACTCTCACGGACGGATCATTGATCTGAGCGAGCGAGTCGAACGTGCGATGCAGAGCGCAGCGCGTGAGTACGGTCTTGCCGGTGTGGAAGTACGGCGTGGTGAAGCAACCCGCGGACGCGCGCTCGGCGGTCACCGAGACGCCGCTCATCGCGATGTCGTAGCGATCGGCCTGAAGATCGGCGACCAGCGTAGACCAGGTGGTGTCGACCCATTGCAGCGGAACCCCGAGTTCCTGTGCCAGGCGCGTCGCGAGGTCGACGTCGATTCCCGTGGATGCACCCGCTGCGTCGTTGAAACTGAACGGTCGATAGTCGTTGGTGTGGGCCACGCGCAACGTGCCGCGCGTGCGGATGTCGGCCATCACGTCGCGCCCGTCACCCGCACATCCGTCGTCGCCACTCGCGTTGCACGCGAACAACACCAGCGCAATCAGCAGCTCAATCGGACGCAGTGTCACTCGGCTTCAGCAGATTGTATTTCTTGAGGTAGCCGCGCAGCTGGTGGTACGTCAGCCCCAACAGTTCCGCTGCGCGGCGCTGGTTGAAGCGACCTTCCTCGAGCGCGCGGTTGAGCAGATCGATCTCGAACTCCTGCACCGTTTCCTTCAGATCGAGTGGCAGATCCGCAGCGGCTCTCGGGTTCGCGCCGGCGGGCGGAGGAGCGGCGGTCGCGCGCGGCCGAAACGGCGACTCGAACGGATCGAGCGTGATTACGTCGACGGGTTTGAGCGGATCGGCGTTGCGGTACACGCAGCGCTCCACCACGTTCTTCAGTTCGCGCACATTGCCTGGCCAGTCGTGCGATAGCAGCGCGTCGCGCGCGCGGTCCGTGAAGCCGGGGAACAGCGTTTGCCCGAGTTCAGTCGCCATGTTGATGGCGAAGTGTTCGGCCAGCAGCACGATGTCGTCAGGGCGCTGACGCAGCGGCGGCAATGTGATCACGTCGAACGCGAGCCGGTCGAGCAGGTCGCGCCGGAACACGCCCTTGTCGGCGAGCGCCGGCAGATCTTCGTTCGTTGCTGCGACGAGCCGCACGCTGATGCGCACCGTCTTGTTGCCGCCGACGCGTTCGAACTCGCCGTACTCGATGATGCGCAGGATCTTTTCCTGGACCAGCTTCGAGGTGGTCGCGAGTTCGTCGAGGAACAACGTGCCGCCGTCGGCGCGTTCGAACCGGCCGCGGTGATTGCGGGTTGCGCCGGTGAAGGCACCGACTTCGTGCCCGAACAGTTCCGACTCGAGCAGCGAGTCGCTGATCGCGGCGCAGTTCATCTTGATGAATTCGGCGTCCCAGCGGTTCGACAGGTAGTGCAGCCGTGCAGCGATCAGCTCTTTGCCGGTGCCGCGTTCGCCGACGATCAGTACCGGCTTTTCGAGCGGGGCGATCTTCGAGACGTCGTCGAGCACCTGCAGAAACGCCGGTGCTTCCCCCAACAGCCGTTCGACTTCCCGATCCATTGGGTGATTCTGCCAACTGTTGGCGATATCCACCATGACTCCACCGTGGCGAGATTGCTCACTCGACGTGGAGCCGGTACGAATGTCGTTGTACATCATCGACTTACCGAAACTCTCCGAAGTGGCACGAATACTGAAAAGGGGAGCTGACGGAATCTTTCCGGACCGGCAGCCCAGGAGGCACGCAGATGAGCATTTTTTCCCGCATGACGGACATCATCAATTCCAATCTGAACGCCCTGCTCGACAAGGCCGAAGATCCGGAAAAGATGGTCCGCCTCATCATCCAGGAGATGGAGGAGACCCTCGTGGAGGTTCGTACCACGTCGGCCCGCACCATCGCAGACAAGAAGGAACTCGTTCGCCGCCGCGACTGGCTGAAAGAAGAAGCCGGCGAGTGGGAACGCAAAGCCGAGGTCGCGATCCGCAAAGGCCGCGACGATCTCGCCCGCGCTGCGCTGGTCGAGCGCAACAAGGCGAGTGAGAGCTCCGAATCCGCGACCCGCGAACTGCAGTTGCTGGAAGAGACGCTCGCGAAGTTGTCGGAAGACACCGGCGCCCTGCAGAACAAGATCAAGGATGCGAAAACGCGCCAGAACGCCATTATCATGCGCGGCAAGGCGGCGAAGACGCGCCTCGGTGTGAAGCGCCAGCTCAACGACGCGAATCTCGACGACGCGATTCATCGCTTCGAACAGTACGAACGCAAAATGGACGACCTCGAAGGACAGATCGAAGCGTTCGATCTCGGTCAGCGCACGCTGGCAGACGAAATCAAGGATCTGGAAGGCGGCGAAAAGATCGATGAAGATCTGAAAGCCCTGAAGGCGCGAGTCGGCGGTGGTCAGGCCGCGGGCGGTTCGCAATCTAACTAGGAGCGGCGATGAGCGATGTCGTTATCGCGTTCTTTGTTCCGACGATCGTTTTCCTCGTCATCGTTGCACCGCTGTGGATCCTGATGCATTACCGCAGCAAACAACGGGCGCGCAGCGAGCTGTCGGCCGAAGAACGCCAGTTGCTCGAACTGCTGACGGTGCGAGCCGAACGCATGGGCGAGCGGATCGAGACGCTGGAATCGATCCTCGACGATGAGACTCCCGGGTGGCGCGCGCGACTGTCGGCGCAGGAATACTCGAAGGTGGGGTCGTGAGCGACAATCGAAACGATGCGCGTGACGATGCACGCAACGAGTTTCAGCGCTCGGTAGAGCGTCTCGAGAAAGCGGTGCAGGGCTTCGTGTCGGCGACGAACGAGCATGTTACGAATCGTGCCGCCGAGTTCGTCGACGACACGGCGGAACGCCTGGAGCGTGAATTGCGCAGCCGGCGCGGTCAGCGCGACGACGGACAAGACCGCTCCGATTCGAAGCGGTCGCGCCGGGAGCGCTATCGCGAAGCGCGCTGGGAGCGACGCAGCCGGCGGCGCGAGGCGCGCTGGCAGGCCGCAGCAGGCACGCCAGGTTATCGCACGCGCGCCTTGTATCAGGACAAGCAACGGCAGAAGATCGCCGGTGTCTGCGCGGGAATTGCCCGATATTTCGGCGTCGAGGTCTGGGTGGTGCGCGGCATGGCCATCACCGGCCTCATCTTCATGCCGTCGGTGGTGGCTCCTGCGTACATCATCGCGGCGTTCGTGTTGCCGAAAGCGCCGAACGGGGAAGCCGCGCACGACGAAGTTGCGGTGGAGAAGAGTCGCAGCGACCATTCATCACCGGTACCGGAACTCGGCGCACAGCTTTCGCCGCGGCGCAGTCTTCGCGGCGTGCAGGCCGATCTCGATCAACTCGAACTGAAACTACGCCGCATGGAATCGCACGTGACGTCGGGCCAGTTCGAACTGCAACGTGAACTCAAACGGATCGACGCCTGAACGGGCGCGCGGCATTTTTCTCGACGAGACGAATAGGGAACACCCATGGATTTCTTCACGTTTCTGTTTCTAACGGTTCTGATCGGTTGCTCGATTCCGTTGATGAAGCTCTGGCAGGACGGTCGCCGGCAACGATTGCCCGACTCTGGCGTGACGACCCAGTTGCAGCATCAGGTGGATGCACTGCAAGAGCGCGTCGAAGTGCTGGAGAAGATCGTCACCGATCAGAAGTATCAGCTGCAGCGGGAACTCGCATCGCTGGACGACACGCCGTAACGCGTTACGCGCGGAACGTCTGCATCCGATCCGGATAGTCGGTGAAGATGCCGGCGGCGCCATCGGCCCGCAGACGCGTCGCGACGGCGGGATCGTTGACGGTATAGACCAGCGCGCGATAGCCGTTGTCGGCGATGGTTCTCAACCGGTCGGCCGTCGCGAGTTTCACTGACAGATTGATCGACCAGGCGTTCAGCGCCTCGGCGATCTGGAACATCCGCGACGACGCCTTGTGAAAGAGCGGTGCGACGCGGGCTTTCGGCGCCGCGGCGCGAAAATCCTCGAGTTCGCGATGGTCGAACGACGACACGAGCAGGTCGTCCTTCGGATGGGCCGCGACGTGCGCGGCCAGCGGCGCCGCGGTGCCTTTGCCTTTGAGCTCCACGTTGACGGTCACTTTGCCTGCGACCAGGTCGAGCACTTCGTCGAGCGTCGGTATCCGTTCGCCATTGCCGGCGTCGAGGCGGCGCAACGCGTCGTAGGACATGGCCATCACGTCGCCGCGGCCGTTCGTCGTGCGTTCGAGCGTATCGTCGTGAATCACCACGAGTTTGCCGTCGACGCAGTAGACGTCGAGCTCGATTGCGTCGACACCGATGCGCAGCGCGCGCGCGAACGACCGCAGCGTATTCTCGGGTTCGAGACCGGCGGCGCCGCGATGGCCGATGATCAGAAACGCGTCGGCGGAAGCCATGTCGGTGACAGTGCGAGGGACGGGCACCTACAATAGCGGCGTTTCGAGGATCCCGCGATGAGCTACCAGGTATTCGCACGCAAACTCCGACCTGCCGGGTTCGACGCCCTGGTGGGACAGGAGCATGTCGTGCGCGCGCTGGTGCACGCGCTCGAGAACGAACGCGTCCACCACGCTTATCTGTTCACCGGTACGCGCGGCGTAGGGAAAACCACCATCGCGCGCATTCTCGCGAAGTGTCTGAACTGCGAGACCGGCGTAACTCCGACACCGTGCGGTGTGTGCAGCGCTTGCCGCGAAATCAGCGAAGGTCGGTTCGTCGATCTGATCGAAGTCGATGCGGCGTCGCGCACGAAGGTGGACGACACGCGCGATCTGCTCGACAACGCGCAATATCTGCCGGCGCGCGGCCGCTACAAGGTGTATCTGATCGACGAAGTGCACATGTTGTCGGGCCATAGCTTCAACGCGTTGTTGAAGACGCTGGAAGAACCGCCGCCGCACGTGAAGTTCATGCTCGCGACCACCGATCCGAAGAAAGTGCCGATCACGGTGTTGTCGCGGTGTCTGCAGTTCCAGCTGAAGAATCTGCTGCCGGAACGCATCTCGACGTATCTCGGTGAAGTGCTGACGAAAGAGTCGATCGAGTTCGAACAGCCGGCGTTGGCCGTGATTGCGCGCGCCGCGCGCGGCAGCATGCGCGATGCGCTGAGTCTCACCGACCAGGCCGTCTCGTACGGCGGTGGTCACGTGCGCGAGCGCGACGTACTCGACATGCTCGGCAGCATCGGGCGCGACGACGTCGAGCCGCTGCTGAGTGCGTTGCTCGCCAATGAAGCCGAAACGGTGCTCGCGCACTGTGCAACGCTTGCGGAGCAGGCCGTGGATTTCGGCGAGGTGTTGAACGCCCTGTTGAGCACGTTGCACGAGGTTGCGGTGGCGCAGGCGGTGGGCGTCGAGCAAGGCGACGATGCGGCCACGATCTCGCGGTTCGCCGCGGCGATGACCCCGGAGCAGGTGCAGCTGTTCTATCAGATCGCGCTGGTGGGCCTGCGGGATCTACCGCTGGCGCCGGATCCGCGCTGCGGTTTCGAAATGGTGATGTTGCGTCTGCTCGCGTTCAAACCACTCGATATGCCGGGCACCGATGCGCCGATCGAACGCAGCGAAAAGACTAACGGCCGAGATGGGGCGCGCACGAAGCGTGCGGCAGATCTGCCGCGCAACGGCCCGGTGTCGGCGGCGCGCGCACCCGCGCTCGGCGACGACTGGTACGCCACCGTGCGTGCATTGGAGCTCGGCGGCGTCGCCAAGATGATCGTGGAAAATTCGTACCCGATCGAACGCATCGGCGATCAATGGGTGCTGTGCCTCGACGACGCGCACGACACGTTGTTGAACGACGCCCAGACGCGCGTCATCGAACGCGCGCTCGGCGCATACCTCGGACGCCCGCAACGGCTCACGATCATCTCCGGCGACCCCGGTGAGGAAACGCCGGCGGTGCGCAATCAGCGCGAAAAACGCGAACAGCACGAACAGGCGGTTGCGGCTTTGCGCGAAGACGAAACGGTGCGTTCGCTCGTCTCCGAATTCGGTGCAGAGCTCAAACTCGAGTCGGTGCGGCCGGTCAAACAGTGAGCACAGCGGAAAGGAAGCCATGAAAGGTTTGACGGATCTGATGAAGCAGGCCCAGCAGATGCAGGAGCGCATGCAGGCCATGCAGGCGGAACTCGCGCAACTCGAAGTGACGGGCGAAGCAGGCGCCGGCATGGTGAAAGTGACGATGAACGGGCGCCACGAAGCGCGCCGCGTGCTGATCGATCCGAGTATCGCGAAGGAAGATCTGGCCGTTCTGGAAGATCTCATTGCCGCGGCGATCAACGATGCGGTGCATCGCGCCGAACGCGCGCAGCAGGAAAAAATGGCGGACCTCACCGCCGGGCTCGGTCTTCCTGCCGGCTTCAAGATGCCGTTCTGACGATGCCACGCCGTTGATGCACATCAGTCCTCTGATCGACCGCTTGATCGAAGCATTTCAAGTGTTGCCCGGCGTGGGACCCAAAACCGCGCAGCGGATGGCGCTGGCGATTCTTCGGCAGCAGCGCGCCGGCGGTAAACACCTCGCCGATGCACTGCTCGAAGCCATCGACAAAGTCGGCTATTGCCGACGCTGCAGAACGTTCAGCGAACTCGACCTCTGCGGTATCTGTCAGGACACGCGGCGCGAGCGGCAGACGCTGTGCGTCGTCGAGTCGGCCGCCGACATCTTTGCGATCGAACACGCCGGCGGCTATCGCGGTACGTACTTCGTTCTGCACGGCCGCCTGTCGCCGATCGACGGCGTCGGTCCGGATGCGCTGGGTCTGGATGCATTGGCCAAGCTGGTGGCGGCCGGCGGCATCGAGGAGATCATTCTCGCGACGAACCCGACGGTGGAAGGAGAGGCGACCGCGCACTACATCACCGAGAGCCTGCGTCACGCGCCGGTTCGCCTGACGCGCATCGCGCATGGCGTGCCGCTCGGCGGAGAACTGGAGTACGTCGACGGCGGCACGATCGTCCACGCGCTGCGGGGTCGGCGAAACATCGGCGGCACAGATTGACTGACCCCACCTACCGTTACATCGAACGCGACGACGACTTCGCTGCAGCCTTGGCGCGCTGGCGCCAACATAAGGTCGTTGGGATCGATACCGAATTCATCCGCACGCGAACGTTCTTTCCGATCGCCGCGCTCTATCAGATTGCGACCGAGGACGAACTCGCCATCGTCGATCCGTTGCGCGTGTCGACGTGGGACGGCTTCAAAGCGCTGCTCGAAGACGCATCGATCGTGAAGGTGATGCACGCGTGCTCGGAAGACCTCGAAGTGTTCGCGCGACACGTCGGCGCCAGGCCCGCGAACCTGTTCGATACACAGGTGGCATCGGCCTTCCTCAGCAGCGATTTCAGCCCGAGTTACGCGGATCTGGTGAAGCGCTACACCGGCAACCAACTCGACAAACACGAAACCCGATCGGACTGGCTCGCACGACCGTTGCGCGAAGAACAACTGCGCTACGCGGTGGAAGACATCGTGTACCTGTTGCCGGTCTACCGTGCGCAGCTTGCGGAGCTGACGCGGCTCGGTCGCCTGGCGTGGTTCGAGGAAGAAATCGGCCATCGGATCGGCTTCGAGCTGATCGATCCGGAGCGCAGTTATCTGAACCTGAAGAAAGCGTGGCGGTGTAATCGGCGCGAGCTTGCTCGCCTGCAGTTGCTGTGCGCGTGGCGCGAGCGTTATGCGAGGACGAAGGACCTGCCGCGCGGCCACGTGGTGAAAGACGATCAGCTGGTCGACCTCGTGCAGCATCGCAGCGTCGATCGGGAGACGATCGTCGATACGATCGAACCGGCTTCTGCACGGCGCCACGGAAAGGAACTGTTGGCGCTGATCGAACAGGCGGATGCGCTGCCGGACGACACGCTTCCGCCACCGATGGCCGCGCCGTTCAACTCGGCGGAAACGCGCACGTTGAAGGAGTTGAAAGCGATAGGTGCGGAGTGCGCGCGGACATTGGAGATGGCGGAAGAACTGCTGTCGCGGCGGCGCGACCTCGAGACGTGTTTACGTAGCGTGCGATCCGACGGAAGATTGCCCGAGAACTTTCGCGGCTGGCGACACGCGCTGGTCGGCGAGGTGTTCGAATCGAAGCTGGCAGGTACGGCAAGCGCGTGAGACACGTCATCGTGTACAGGAGCGTCAAGGTCGCGGACATGTATCTGTTCGTCGATCAACACGAGGATCTCGGGCGGGTTCCGCCGAGTCTGCTTGCGCGCTTCGGTCGGCCCGTCGAGGCGATGCGACTCGAGCTGACGCCCGAGCGCCGCTTGGCGCGCAGCGAAGCGCCGACGGTGCTCGAAGCGATCTCTACGCGCGGCTTTTATCTGCAGATGCCGCCGGTGATCGAACCGCCGGAAACCAGGAAGGAACGTGAGTGACGAAGCGTTCTGGCGCAAGCCGCTGGCGGAACTCGACAGCGACGAATGGGAAGCTCTGTGCGATGGCTGTGCGCAATGCTGTCAGTTGAAACTGGAAGACGAAGACACCGGACGCATCGCATGCGTCAGCGTCACCTGTCATCTGCTCGATCTCGACACGTGTCGGTGCACTCACTACGACGAGCGGCACATTCGAGTTGCGGATTGCATCGAGTTCGATGCGGCCGCGGTACCCGACCTGCACTGGTTGCCGCAGACGTGCGCCTATCGGCTGCGCTCGGAAGGACGTGATCTGATGTGGTGGCACTATCTGGTGTCGGGAGATCGCGACACGGTGCACCGCGCGGGCATCTCGGTGCGCGGGCGAGCGATGTCCGAGACACACGTACACCCCGACGACATGGAGAGTCGCATCGTGCACTGGATAGAACCGAAGAAGCGGAGTGAGCCCTGATGGAAACGACGGTCGCGTGGATTGTCGTTGCAGTTGCGGGTCTCGGAACGCTCGCGGGCATCTTCGTGCTCACGCGCTGGATCGGCAACGCGTGGCTGCGCTCGCTGCTGCGGTGTCTCGCGGCGGTGTGGCTGTTGCTTCCGTGGAACATTCAGGTCGTCGACGGGGAATATGCGCCCGCATTCATCGTTGCGTTGTTCGAAGGGCTCTTTCGCGCCGAAGGCAATGCGCGGCCGGCGTTGATGGTGCTCGCGCTGGCGAGTCTCCTCGTGATCATCGTGTTCCTGATCGTCGGCGTCGTGCAGCGGATTCGCGCGTCCAGGACCTGAGCCGGGTCGTCGGACGGCGCGATCGGCAGCCGTTGCTATTCTTACGTGATGATGCAGGTCGCGGTCAGATGGATGCTCGTCGGTGCACTGCTGCTGTCGTTCGACGCGGCTGCCGACGGCGTGGATGTGCGGCTCGTCATCGACGTGTCAGGCAGCATGAAATCCGGCGATCCCGAGTACCTGCGCCAGGACGTGCTCAACGGCCTCGGTGAGATTCTGCCGCCCGGCAGTCGCGCCGGTGTCTGGACATTTGGCCGGATGGCCGACGTAGTGGTTCCCCACGGCGCTGTCGACGACGCCTGGCGACGCTCCGCGCGCGCCGCTCGAATGCAGATCGGCAGCGCCGCGCCGCGCACCAATCTCAACGATGCATTGAGGAATGCGGCCTGGGACATCGCCGATCCGTCATCAGAGTATGACCGCCACATCGTTCTCGTCAGCGATGGACGCGTCGACGTGGCTGACGACGCCGCAAGCAACGATGCACAGCGTCGGGCGATTACCGACGAACTGGTCCCCCGGTTGCGAGCGGCCGGTATTCGTATCGATTGTCTGGTGCTGTCGGAAAAGGCCGATCTCGACTTTCTGAAGCGGATCGCTGACGAGACGCAAGGCCATATTGCGCGCGCCGACACCGTCGCAGCGGTGAAGGAGTATCTGGTAACGGCCTTGGGCGGCATCGCGGCTGCGGGCTCGTTCTCGATCGCCGCCGATACGGCTGAAGTGACCGTGTTCGCCGATCGAGCGCACGATACGTTCGTGCTGACCTCGCCGTCGGGCGAACGAATCGACTCGTCAACCAAGACCGACGGCATCACCTGGTTCGACGCAGACGCGTTTTCGATTGCGACGATCAAGACGCCGGCCGCAGGCACTTGGCGATTCGCGCCACCGGCGGCGCGCATACAGATATGGGACCAGCTAGGCATTGCGATACGACCTGACGACGCCGTTGAGGCGCCGGCGGTGCGGATCGAATTGACTCAGGCGGGAAAACCGATCGACGAACCGCGGCTCGCCGAGTTGGTGGCGATCACCGCCGAACTCAAAACGCTGTATGGCATCGAGCCGTTACAAGTCACGACGCTCGACGGAACACCGCAGACATATGCAGTCGATCTCGGGGGCATGCCGCTTACGGCGGCCGACCAGGTGACGGTGCATGTAGACGGCAAGACGTTTGAACGTTCGCGCGTGTACACCGAACGGATCGCTCACCCGATCGACGTAGACATACGGGGCACGGGCGAAGGCGACGCCGGCGCGCTGGTGCGGGTCAACGTTGCGGACCTGGATCCGGCGTCGCTGCGGGTGCTGGGATCGACGCGTACCGCCGGCGGACGCGTGAAGCTGGTGGTCGGCACGAAGCAGAGCGACGGCGCGTGGCTGGTCGCCATCCCCCGTCTCGAACATCATGTCGACGTGAGGTTAAAGGTTCTCTTCAACCTCCTGAATAATCAGAAGATCGAAGCGGAGAGCGACCCGATCTCCTTGACGCTCCCGCTCGCTGAACCGGTCTCTGTCGGACTCGACATCGACGGTCACATCGTCGTCGACCCGGTGCGGCCGCCGCCGGTCGTCGCGACACCTCCTTCATCTGATGCGCAGATCGAAGCACCGGTCGAAGCAGCGGTGAGCGCGCCGCTCGAGCCGACTCCCGAAGCAACGCCCGTACCTGTCGGAGTGAGTCGGAGTGGTTCCCGCAGTGGCGCAAGCACGCGAACCGGCGCTGTGGGAGTGGATCGCAATGGCGGTCATCGCGCTCGCCAGCGCGGGACTGTTGGCGTGGTTGGCGGTTCGTTCACGGGGCGGCGCGCGAGCGAGCGCGCTCGATTCGACGCTCGCGCGCTATCGCGAGACGCTGGCCTCGGCGAGCGCAAAACCCGCAGGCGCGGCAACGACTTAGGCGCGTTCGCAGCGGCCAGGTACCTTGCTTGCTATGGCTAGGGGGCGCAATTAAAGTAGCCGCTTCCTAATTCAGCCCACTTAAACGAGACACGAATCGATGATTTTCGACAGCACCGCCACGTACATTTCCACCGATGAGTTGAGCATGGCCGTCGATGCGGCGGTGAAACTCGAACGCCCGCTGCTGGTAAAGGGCGAGCCCGGCACCGGCAAGACGCTGCTCGCGGAAGAGGTTGCCAACTCGCTCGGCATGGAACTGGTCCAGTGGCACATCAAGTCCACCACCAAAGCGCAACAGGGATTGTACGAATACGACGCCGTCACGCGGCTGCGCGATTCGCAACTCGGCGACGAGCGCGTCAAAGACATCCGCAACTACATCAAGAAGGGCAAGCTCTGGCACGCCTTCGAATCGGACAAGCGCGTGGTGCTGTTGATCGACGAAATCGACAAGGCCGACATCGAATTCCCGAACGACCTGCTGCAGGAACTCGATCGCATGGAATTCTTCGTCTACGAAACCGGCGAAACGGTGAAGGCGAAGTTCCGGCCGGTGATCGTGATCACCTCGAACAACGAGAAGGAATTGCCCGACGCGTTCCTGCGCCGTTGCTTCTTCCACTACATCAACTTCCCCGATCGCGAAACGATGCAGGCGATCGTCGACGTGCACTATCCCGAGATCAAGAAGGAACTGGTCAAGGAAGCGATGGACATCTTCTTCGACGTGCGCAAAGTGCCGGGTCTGAAGAAGAAGCCGTCGACGTCGGAACTGATCGACTGGCTGAAACTGCTGATGGCCGACGACATTCCGGACGAGATTCTGACGAATCGCGATCCGAGCAAGGCGATCCCGCCGCTGTACGGCGCGCTGGTCAAGAACGAGCAGGATGTGCACCTGCTCGAACGGCTCGCGTTCATGAATCGACGCAACAGCCGCGGCTGAACGCGCTCGTCGGTAGAACCGTAGGAGCAAAGACGTGCTGATCAACTTCTTTCTGACGCTGCGCAAGTACAAGTTGCCGGTAACGCTGCGCGAGCTGATGGATCTGCTCGCCGCGCTGCAGTTGCGCGTGCGTCTACGCGAACATCGACGACTTCTACCTGTTGAGCCGGACGTGCCTCGTCAAGGACGAGAAGAACTACGACAAGTTCGACCGCGCGTTCTCGGCCTATTTCAAAGGTCTCGAAGACCTGCACGGCATGCTGGAGTCGCTGATTCCGGACGAGTGGCTGCGCCGTGAATTCGAGAAGTCGCTCACGCCGGAAGAACTCGAGAAGATCAAATCGCTCGGCGGTCTGGAGAAGTTGATCGAAGCGTTCCAGAAAGCGCGCGAGGAAGAAGAGAAGCGCCAGGCGAAGGAAGGCAAAGAGGGTAAGGAAGGCCAGGAAGGCGACGACCCGGAACAGAAAGGCAAAGAAAGGCGCCGGCGGTCTCGGCCAGGGCAAGAAGAAGAAAGGCCAAGAAGGTCTGGGACGAACGCCAGTACAAGAACCTCGACGATTCGGTCGAGCTCGGCACGCGCAACATCAAGATCGCGCTGCGCCGGCTGCGCAAGTTCGCGCGCACCGGTAAAGAAGAAGAGCTCGACATGAAAGGCACGATCCGCGCCACCGCGGACAACGGCGGCATGCTCGACATCAAGATGCAGCCGGAGCGCAAGAACACGGTCAAAGTGCTGTGCTTCTTCGACATCGGCGGTTCGATGGACGCGCACGTGAAGATCTGCGAAGAGCTGTTCTCGGCGACGCGCACGGAGTTCAAGCACCTCGAGAGCTTCTACTTCCACAACTTCATCTACGAATCGGTGTGGAAGGACAATCGGCGCCGCATGAACGAGCGCATGCCGACGTTCGAGATCCTCAACAAATACGCGCACGACTACAAAGTGGTGTTCGTCGGCGACGCCACGATGGCGCCGTACGAAATCACGCATGCCGGCGGCAGCGTGGAGCACTGGAACGAAGAGCCGGGCGCGCTCTGGATCAACCGTTTCGCGACGTTGTACGACAAGTTGATCTGGATCAACCCGACGCCGCAGGAAACCTGGGAATACTCGAACTCGGTCGCGATGACGCGCGAACTCGTCAACGGCAAGATGTACCCGCTGACGATCCGAGGTCTCGAAGAGGGCATGAGCGCCCTCACCAAATAACGGCGCCGTCGCGGCGCCGTCTTTCCGTTCCCACCGGCCCGAACCCGTGAGCGGCGAATTCGCGCATGACTCGGTAATGCTGAGAGACGTGCGCTCGCTCGAGCGCGCGTTCCGCAACGATCCGACGCGCGCGAAGTCCGCTCTCGAGGACGCGCAGCAGCGGCTGCGCAATCGCCGGGCGAGCGTTCCGAGCGTAACGTTTCCCGACGATCTGCCGATTGCGCAACACGTCGACGAAATCCGTCGCCTGCTGGATACGCATCGCGTCGTGATCGTCGCGGGCGAAACCGGATCGGGAAAGACCACCCAACTGCCGAAGTTGTGTCTCGCAGCCGGTCTGGGCGTGCGCGGACTGATCGGCCACACCCAACCGCGCCGCATCGCGGCGCGGGCGGTGTCGAGGCGCATTGCCGAGGAACTGGCCGTGCCGTTGGGCCAACAGGTCGGCTATGCCGTGCGTTTCAGCGATCAGACGTCTGAAGGCACGTTGATCAAGGTCATGACCGACGGCTTGCTGCTGAACGAGATCACCAGCGATCGATGGCTGTCGAATTACGACGCGCTGATCATCGACGAAGCTCACGAGCGGAGCCTGAACATCGATTTTCTGCTCGGCTACGTCAAAGTGCTGCTCGCCAAGCGGAACGATCTGAAAGTGATCATCACCAGCGCGACGATCGATGTCGGTGCGTTTGCGAAGCACTTCGGCGATGCGCCCGTCGTGCAGGTGAGCGGCCGTGGCTACCCCGTTGAAGTCGTGTATCGACCGGCCGAAACGGGCGACGTCGATCAACCGCAGCAGATACTGGACGCCATTCGCGAAATCGAGCGGCGACCGATCCAGCGCGCGAGCGACGTGCTGGTGTTTCTATCGGGCGAGCGCGAGATCCACGAAACTTCGAAGCTGCTGCGACGCGAGTTGCGCGATCGTTACGACATTCTGCCGTTGTACGCGCGCCTCCCGACGGCGGAACAGCAACGCATCTTCGCCTCCGGTGGAAGGCGTCGCGTCGTGCTTGCAACGAACGTCGCTGAAACATCGTTGACCGTGCCGAACATCGGCTTCGTGATCGACCCCGGCTTCGCGCGGCTCAGTCGCTACAGCTATCGTTCGAAGCTACAGCGGCTTCCGATCGAACGCATCTCGCGCGCGAGCGCCGACCAGCGCAAAGGCCGTTGCGGGCGGCTCGCGCCGGGCGTGTGCTATCGCCTCTACGACGAAACGGATTTCCAGGCGCAGCCCGAGTACACCGATCCGGAAATTCGTCGCACCAATCTCGCGGCGGTCGTATTGCAGATGCGCGCGTTCGGCCTCGGCGATATCGAATCGTTTCCGTTTCTCGATCCGCCGGAACCGCGCGCGATCCGCGACGCGTTGACGCTGTTGACGGAACTCGGCGCGCTGGTCGAAGACCGTCTTACGCCCGTCGGCCGCACCATGGCGAGGCTGCCGATCGACCCGCGTCTCGGACGCATGCTGGTCGAGGCGTCCGCGCAGGGCGCGCTCGCGGAACTGCTGGTGATCGCCAGCGGACTCGCGCTTCAGGATCCGCGCGAGAGGCCGCTCGAATCGCGCGCCGCGGCAGACGCGGCGCATCAGGAGTTCGCGGACAAGCGCTCCGATTACATGGGGTATCTGAAGCTGTGGAACTGGCACGAGTCTTCGCGCCAGGAGTTGTCTGCGTCCGCGTTGAAGCGGGCCTGTCAGCAAAAGTACGTCTCGTTTCTGCGCATGCGCGAATGGCGCGATCTGCATCGGCAGCTGCTGCTTGCGGTTCGGCAACTCGGACTGCGCGTGAACAATGAACCAGCCGAGTACATGGCGATCCATCGATCGATTCTGGCCGGTTCGCTGAGCCTGATCGGCCTCAAGGACGAGCGCGGTGAGTATCTCGGCGCGCGCAATCTCCGGTTTCGAATATTTCCCGGTTCGTATCTGGCTTCAGCGCACCCCAAATGGCTCGTTGGGAGCGAGATCTCGGAGACGCAACGCGTGTACGCGCGCTGCGTTGCGTCGATCGAACCCGAGTGGGTCGAAGCGGCCGCTCAGCATTTGCTCAAGCGCAGCTACAGCGAGCCGCATTGGGATCCGCGTCGCGGTGAAACCGTTGCATTCGAGAAGGTCTCGCTGTTCGGCCTGCCGCTGGTGGAACGCCGCCGCGTCAGTTTCAAGAACATCGATCCCTTGCAGGCGCGCGATATCTTCATTCGAACCGGACTGGTCACCGGCGCGTTGACGACGAAAGCCGACTTTCTGCCGCACAATCTCGCGCTCGTTGCGGAGATCCGCGAACTCGAAGCGAAGCAGCGGCGCCGCGATCTGCTGGCGTCCGACGACGTGCTCGCGTCGTTCTACGCCGAGCGGATTCCCGCCGACGTATGCGACGTGCGCGATCTCGAACGCTGGCGGCGCGGCGCGGAGCGGCACGATCCGAAGCTGCTGTTCATGTCGCGCAACGACGTCCTCATGCCGGAGGGTGCACGCGCTGGCGATGACGGATTCCCGTCTGTGCTCGTGCTGCACGATGTCGAATTTCGACTGCGGTACAGCTTTGCACCCGGCGCCGTGGACGACGGCGTGTCGTTGCAGGTGCCGCTCGGCCTGCTGGCCCACGTCCGTCAGGAACCGCTGGATTGGCTGGTGCCGGGATTGCTGGGCGCGCGCTGCGAAGCGCTGATCCGCGCGCTGCCGAAAGCATTGCGACGGCCGCTCGCGCCGTTGCCGGAGAAGATCGACGCGATTCTGCCGGCGCTGCTGCGCGCCGATACCTATCGCCACGGCCGGCTCGAGCGAATTCTCGGTGAGCGGCTCGAAGGATTCTTCGACGTGCGGATACCGCTCGACGCGTGGAACCTGGAAGCGGTCGATCCGCACCTCAGGATGAACGTTCAGGTGCGCGACAACAAAGGCGCGCTCGTCGACCAGGATCGCGACGCGGGCGCGTTGCTTGCGCGTCTCGAAGCGAAGGTGGCGCAGCGAATCGGCGCGCAAGGCGTGAAAGCGTCGCTGGAAGCCCACGAACTGACGCGGTTTCCCGACGTCGAGGTGGCTGCGCAGCGCGTTCTGGAAGACGGCGATGGACGCTTGATCGTTTATCCGGCCCTCGTCGATCGCGGCGCCAGCGTGTCGTTGGTGATGGCGCCGACGGCGGCCGAGCAACGGCGCCTGTCACGCGACGGATATTCGCGGATGGTGCTTCTCAGCGAAGCGAAGACGACGCGCTTCCTGCAGAAGCAGGTACGCAACGAGCGCGATCTGGGGTTGCAGTTCGCGCCACTCGGTTCTGCGGACATGCTCGCGGACGAGTTGCTGCGCGCATCGGCCTGGTACTGCTTCTTCGATGGTCGGGAACTGCCGCACTCGACGACGGAGTACGAAACGCGCCTCGCGCAGCGTCGCGGTACGTGGCCGGCAACGTTCGACACGCTGTTGTGTCACGCGAAAGCGATCCTTGCGGCCAGGTTCGCCGCGGTGCGCGCGCTCGCAGATGCAAAGTCGCCGGCGTTCGTCGATTCCGTGCGCGACATGAGCGCGCAGTTGGCGTTGCTGGTGCCCGCGGATTTTCTCGATCGCATTCCGTTGCGCCATCTCGGCGAGGTACCGCGATACCTCGACGCGATCTCGCATCGTCTCGATGGTCTGCAGGGGCGCATACAGAAGGATGCGCAACTGGCGGGTGAAATCGCAGTCTTCGAAGCGCGGCTTGCCCGCATCGTCGGCAAACTCGGCGCGCGTTCCGATCTCGAGGACGCGCGTTTCCTGATCGAGGAGTATCGCGTCGCGATATTTGCGCAGCGCTTACGAACGAAGGGGAAGGTGTCTGCGAAACGTATCGAGTCGGTATTGGTTCCGCTCGAAGAAGAAGCGGGTGTGCGTTGAGTTCGTACAACGAGGTGCATGCGATATCATCGCGGCTCGATTGAATCTCGCAGATGGGGAAAACCAGATGTTGAAGCGCTGGATGATTGCCGGTCTGCTAACCGGCCTGACGTTCAGCGCGTCTGCGGCCACGGAATCGGACGCGGGCCAGCCGTCGGATCCGTGGCAAGGCATGAACCGCAAGGTTTTCGCATTCAACAACGCGATGGATCGCTGGATATTGAAGCCGGTCGCGAAAGGTTACGCGAAGATCACGCCGCACTTGCTGCGTCGCGGTGTCAGCAACTTCTTCAGCAACATTTCGTATCCGTTGGTCATCGTGAACGATTTTCTCCAGGGGAAGTTCGCCGACGGCGCGAGCGACACCGGGCGGTTCGTCATGAACACGACGCTCGGGCTCGGCGGATTGTTCGATCCCGCCGCTGGCGCGGGTCTTCATCCGCACGAGGAAGATTTCGGCCAGACGTTCGCGAAGTGGGGCGCCGGTTCCGGACCTTATCTGGTGCTGCCGTTCCTGGGACCTTCCGACGTGCGCGACGGTCTCGGCTCCGCCGTTGGCCTCGTGGCGCAGCCGATACGGTATCTGATCGAGGACGAACGAACGCGCTATGCCTTGACGGCGCTGAACTTCATCGAGATACGCGCGAGCCTGCTCGATGCAGAGCAACTGATCAGCGGCGACCGTTACGTCTTCATGCGCGATGCATATCTGCAGCGACGCGAATACCTGATAAAGGACGGCCAGGTAACCGATCAGTTCCTCGACGAAGACTGGAACGAGTAGCCCACAATTCCGGGACGAACCAGTCTTGTGATGGCAGTACCGAAGGAGTAGGGTGCGCGGCCCATATCAGGGCAAAAGACGCGCCGCCGTCGGCGTAGCTTCTACCGCCCTCGGTGGGAAGTTGCATGACCCTCTTGGTAGTCGATCCGGATGACGCGACGTCGTCAGTCCTCGCGGATTCACTCTCGCAACTAGGCTTTACCGTTTCGCGGATCCCCGGCTTGGCGGAGCTTGCCGAGTGGGTGACGCATCGGCGCCCGGAACTGGT
This sequence comes from uncultured Gammaproteobacteria bacterium, assembly GCA_963787045.1. Taxonomy (GTDB): domain Bacteria; phylum Pseudomonadota; class Gammaproteobacteria; order Pseudomonadales; family Azotimanducaceae; genus DATJGR01. Next base: position 57,652 of record CAWBBR010000001.1, read on the forward strand.
GCTGTGTCCTCATCATCCAGGCCACGCGCAACCGTTCGGACTGGCGAAGTCCATTCTGGTGCACGATCCGACGTTGCCGGTAGCGATCGTGACGCACGGCGATCTCGGCAACGCTGAATTGCTGGAGGCACTGCGCATCGGCGTCATCGATGTGCTCGACGTCGATCACGCCACGGCCGATCTGGCGCAGCAGGTCGACAAAGCAATCGGGCGCAGCGGTCGCATAGCCCGCGTTGCAGCGCCGGCGACGGCGGAAGACGCGCGCACGCGCGCCCAGCTGCGCGAGTTTCAGCGCGACCAGCGCGCCGGGCGTTACATCCAGATGGGGATGCTGCCGCCGAGCCCGATGGCGATCGACCGATATCGACTACGGCACAAGTTGTTCCCCTCGCTGATGTTGAGCGGCGATTTCGTCGACTATTTCCGCATCACGGACCGCCACTTTGCCTTCTATATGGCCGATGTGTCGGGCCACGGCGCGTCATCCGCGTTCGTAACGGTATTACTTAAGAACTTTTCTCGTCGGTTGCGACGCGAATATCGACCTAAAATGCTCAAGGCCCCGGGAGAGATTCTGGCGGCGCTGAATCGGGAACTCCTCGACAATCAGCTGGACAAGCATGTGGCAGTATTCATCGGCGTGATCGACCTGGCAGACGATTCGCTGGCCTTCGCGAATGGCGGTCACTTCCCGTCTGCGATTCTGTGCGACGACGCAGGCTGTCGTTATCTCGAGGCGGCCGGCAAGCCGGTCGGATTGTTCGAAGGTGTGTCCTGGGAATCGAATCGGGAACCGCTGCGGGGCCCGCTTTCGCTCGCGATGGTCTCGGACGGCGTGCTCGAGATCATGGGTACGGTGCCTCTGGCCGACAAGGAACGCCGGCTGCTCGACGCAGTCCAAACGACGCATTCGAAGGGAACCGAATTGTGGCAGGTGCTCGGGCTCGATCAGCGCGAAGCCGGACCGGACGACATCGCCTGCCTGGTGATCACGAAAGAGGCGTGATGTGAACGCGTTGTCGAACAACGGCCGTATTCTGGTGGCGCACCACCACGGCGTGTATCTGATGAAGTTCGTCGGTGACGTACGCGTGACGCTATGCGCCGCGGTCGATACATTCCTGGATTCGATGTTGTCCGACGCCGGCTTCAAGTCCGTCGTAGTCGATCTCACGCGAACGACCGGCATCGACAGCACTTCGCTCGGCATCCTCGCCAAGCTGTCGATTCGGGCGCAGGAGCGCTTCGGCTTCGTGCCGACACTGGTGTCGACCAACCTCGATATCACACGCGTGTTGAAGACGATGGGATTCGACGACGTGTTCCACATCATCGAAGTGCCGCTCGAGCACAAGGAACAGTTCGGGGAACTCAATCCGTTCGATTGCAGCGAAGAAGACATGCGTCAGCGCGTGCTCGACGCGCACCGCATTCTGATGTCGCTGAACGAGTCGAATCGCGAGGCGTTTCAAGACCTCGTCGAAACGCTGGAAGCCGCCGCTCGCTAGTCCGTCTCCTTTGCGCCGTATTGGCAGAACGCCTTGCGATTTGTCAGTATGGCGAGCGCGCTCGACGTGCTCACATCAAAAACTTCCGGGGAGAAAGAAATGGTCGCTCGACAGATGCCGCGCTTTGCGGCAGCAACAGCCGTGCTGAGTCTCCTGTTTGCGACCGCGGCGTTCAGCGCCGATCCGCCGGCCGTCTCTCCCGATGGCCTGCACCTGGTCAAGAACACCGAGTTCGCGCTCGTGTACGTGAAGCCTGGCGCTACGCTGAAGCCGTATACGAAATTCGCGATCCTCAACTGCTACGTCAGCTTCGCTCCGAACTGGCGCGAGAACATGCAGACGAACTTCAACATCCCGATCACGGAAGATCAGATCAAGCAGACCGAGTCGGAACTCGCGGCCGAGTTCAAGAAAGTGTTCGTTGCACAACTCGAGCAGGGCGGCTACCAACTGACCGACAATGCCGCGCCCGACGTGCTGGTGTTGCGACCCGCCATCATCAACCTGCAGATCACCGCACCGCAGGACATGGAAGATCCCGACGAGCAGACGTTCTCCACCTCCGCCGGACAGATGACGTTGGTCCTCGAACTGTTCGACTCGGTGACGAGTGAATTGCTCGGTCGCGTGGTCGATCCGGAAGACGCGAGCAACTACGGCATATTCACTTGGGGATCGAAGGTGGGCAACATTCAAGCCGCCGACGAGATCATGACGAAATGGTCCGACACGCTGCGCCACTACATGGAAGCGGCGAACGGCGCCCAATAACAGCGAATTCATCGACGATTCGAGGGCATACAGAATGATCCACGCGCGACTTTCGAGCGCCGCCGCGAACGTGGCTGCCGCAGCGTTTCTGCTGGCTCGCCGCGTCGGCCGTTGGCGATACGCCACCGCCGCCGCAGCAGTTGTACGTGTACCCCGCACACGGACAGACCTACGAGCAGCAGCAGCAGGATCAGTTCCAGTGCTACGAGTTCGGCAAGAACGAGACCGGATTCGATCCGATGGCAGCGCCACCCCCACCGCCGCCGCAACAGAAGCGTGCCGGATTCTTCGGCGGTGCGTTTGCGGGTGCGCTCCTCGGTGTGGCTGTTGGCGCCATCGCCGGCAATGCCGGTGAAGGGGCCGCGATCGGCGCGACGAGCGGTGGCTTGTTCGGCGGCATGCGAAGTGCGCAGGCGCGCAATCAGCAGCAGCAGGAGCAGCAACAGCAACAGGCGCAGATGCTCGCCACCGAGCGAAGCAACTACAACCGCGCCTATTCGGCCTGCCTCGAAGGCCGCGGCTATACCGTCGACTAGGAGAACAACATGAAGCCGGTCACGCTATTGCCGCTGTTCGCTTGCCTGGGCGCGGTGTCTTCGTTCGCGGCGTCGGGCGGATCGTCGGGTGCGCCGTTCGACGGGAAGACCAATCTCGTATGCACCGTTCAGCAATTGTTCGAGTGCGACAGCTACGCCGGTTGTCGCGCGGTCGCCGAAGACGTGGCGTTTCCGATTCGTCATCTCGACGTCGACGTCGGCAAACACACGATCAAGATCGAACACCTCGAAGCCGACTTGACGAGCCCGATCACCACCAGCGAAGTGGTACAAGGCAAATTGCTGTTGCAAGGCACCGATTCCGGAATCAAAGGCGAGGCGGGCGGCGGCGGATACACGCTGTCGATCAATCAAGCCTACGGCAACATGATCCTGACCGTTGCGGGGCAGGACGTTGCGTTCGTCGGAATGGGCGCGTGTATCGCGAAGCGCTAGCGCTTCAAGCCTTCCGCGCTTCGAGCTTTGCCGCGATGAAATCGTCGTGCGAGACGTACAACAGATCCGCAATGCGGCGGATCGTGTATTCCTCGTGAACGTCGATGCTCGAATCGGAGCCCGCGAGGCGCCACAACAGCAGAATCAACTGCCGCTTCTCATCCATCGATAACGAGTCGTTCACGGCGCGCGTGAACGGATACATCGAGATCGCAGTGTCGTGTTCCGACTTCGCGCGATCGACCAGCGCCTGCACCTGTTCATCGGTCAGCTTGAACATCGCCTGCACCGCCTCTCGCGTCGATTCGAGTTCCGCGTCGGTGATGTTCTGATCGGCCCACGCGACTTCCAGCAGCAGCATCGCCGCCGCCATTGGGGCGGCTTGCGACGCGTCCAGATCGCTCGATGTGGAAGGGAATTGTTGCAGCAGGGTCTTCAGGCGCTCGAACATACGAAAGCTCGCTCCTCGATATTGGCTTCGTCGACGAAAGACGCCGCGTCGATCAGCACGTCGATGCCGGCGCCCGGACGATGCGAATGTTCCGACAGGTGGCGCCGATAGCGCCGTGCGCCCGGTAGACCATTGAACAGTCCATGCAGGTGCCGCGCAACGTCGTGCAGACGGGTACCGCGCTCGATTTCACAGCGGACGTAGGGCAGCAGTCGTTCGAGTGCATCCGCGCGGCTGAGCGGTGGCGCGGTGCCGAACAGATCGGCGTCGAGCGCGGTCAGAATCCACGGATTGTGATAGGCGGCGCGACCGAGCATTACGCCATCGACGGAGCGCAGTTGCTCGCGCACGACGTCGAGCGTCTCGATTCCTCCGTTGACCACCATCGTCAGCGCGGGGAAGTCCGCTTTGAGACGACTGACGCGCGTCCAATCGAGCGGCGGAATGGTGCGGTTCTGTGCGGGACTCAGTCCGGTGAGAATCGCTTTGCGCGCGTGCACGATGAAGGTGTCGCAACCCGTGCCTGCAACGGTATCGACGAACCGTGCGAGAAAGTCGTAGTCGTCGTCGCCATCTACGCCGGTGCGGCATTTCACCGTTACGGGTATGTCGACAGCCGAGCGCATTGCAGCCACGCACTCCGCCACGAGTTCGGGTTCGAGCATCAGACACGCGCCAATGCGAGCCTGTTGTACACGATCGGACGGACAACCGACGTTCAGGTTGACCTCATCGAAGCCTGCGTCGGCCGCGAACCGCGCGCAGGTCGCCAGGCTCGCGGGGTCGGCGCCGCCGAGCTGCAACGCCACCGGATGTTGCTCCGCCGAATACGTGAGCAGCCGTTCCCGCGGCCCATGCAGCAGCGCGCCGGTGCTGATCATCTCGGTGTACAGCCGCGCGTGCGGTGCGAGCAGCCGATGAAAATGCCGGCAGTGTCGATCTGTCCACTCCATCATCGGAGCGACGCAGAGTTTCCAGCTCGGTTGTTGCGCCCAGTGCTTTTGCGGCCTTCCAGCAAATATCCAGTATTTTCGTCTCATTGCGGTGCTCACGCTTGCAAGTACCCCAAACTCGGTGCAAAGCCGCGCACAAGGTAAAAGTGCCCCAATTTGGGGTACTCAGAGACGGTGGGGTACTGCATTTGTTGTATCACGTAGAGCCGCGAGGGAAGCGTTACCGCACGCAGGTGATCATCAAGGACGGTGGAAAGATTGTACACCGCGAGCAGAAGGGCAAGTTTACGGCTCGGCGCGACGCTGATTCATGGGGTGGCACGCGATAAGGCACTGTAGGAGGCGCTGGAGCTGAACGCTGATGGTGATCCCGGCAGATGGAACCAGCTCACCTCCAAGGCGACCGCGACAACCACGCTCGCGGACATCAGTCGACGCTACCGGGCCGAATATTCCGCAAGCTTTGGTCGAACCGTTGGGGAGGATCTGAAGCTACTCGAGCGATCGAAAACTCGCGAGCATGCTGGTGACGAAGATCAAGTCGAGTGACATCGTGGCGCACATCAAGCTTCGGTTCGACGGTGTCAAAGATCCCCGCAAGCGCGATATGTTCCTCGTGGTCCCCGTCAGTCCCGCAACCGCTGCCAACGACTTGGTCAGGCTGAACGCTGTTCGATGCGGCGTGGTCCAGCTTCGACATCGAGGCACCCCGAGAGGAATTGGAGAAAGCACGCATCGAGTGCCGCAAGCGACGGCTGATCGCGAAGGCGATTGAGCGCAACCGGCTCGCTACCGACGATGAGATCGAGCAGTTGTGTGCACACTTCGAGGACTCGAGAGGAACGATCCCGATGGCGGAAATCGTGCGATTCGCGGTCGCATCGGCTCGCCGACAGGATGAGATCACCCAACTGCGTTGGGAGGATTGCGACGAAAAAGACACTTACGGGCAAGGTGCGCCGCGCCTCATGGACCCTGGTGGTTCTCGGAAGGACGTTGCATTCAAGTTCACTCGCACGGCCTGGGCCATTGCGATGCGTCAGCTGCGCACCAATAAGCGGATATTTCCCTATGAATCTCGGTCGATCTCAAGCGCCTTCACGCACGCATGCAAGGTGCTTGTTGGCCTCCTGAGAATTCCCCAGTTAGGGCTTCCTTCTGGTCCATTGTCGCCCCTCGGTTGTTTCGCCTGGGGTCGAAGGATTAGCGACGCCTCAAGTATTGTCGAGCGCCGATGTCGCACTACACATTTCGGTAAATACCTCCCACCTCACTCCTGCGTTACAACAAGTGGAGTCTTCAAGACAGGAAAAGACACACCCGTCACATGAGTGACATCTGCCTTCAGTACCGTAGACGCAATTTGGCACATTGCGCCCTGAAGACAGAACTTGAAGAAGGTAATACACATAGGCGGCTCAGCGTACAGCGGGTCAACGCTCCTCGACATGACGCTGGCGAATGACCCGAATGGGTTTTCCTGTGGAGAGGTTCACGCCATCTTCCACCCGTTTCGACGTCATCATCTTGAATTCGGCTGTGGCTGTGGTGACACCGAATGCCAACTTTGGCGGCAGGTACGCAATGTGGGCGTAGCTGGTCTCTATCGGGAGATCTTCCGTTTGATTCCGCAGACAGAGTTCATCGTTGATTCCAGCAAGCCCCCGGTTTGGATCATGGATCAGACTCTGCGAGCGAAGGCACAGCGGATTGAGTTGGCCAACGTCGTGATTTGGAAGACGCCCGACGAGTTCTTCGCGTCGCGCGTCAGACGCGGAGAGGAACGAGGTTGGTCGGACGCCTGGATCAATTACTATCTGATGTATTTTGGCAGCGTCTCCGATTGGATTTCCGTTCGCTACTCAGACCTCGTCAATGACAAAACGGTGTTGCCCAAGCTCTGTGAAGCATTGGGCATTCGATACTTTCCAGAGAAGCATGAGTATTGGCGGAAGACCCACCACACCCTGTTTGGGAACGATTCTGCGAAGATTCATTTGTATGGTGAGTCGTCGTCGCAGTTCGCACGCTTGTCAGGTGAGTTGAGGCAAACTGATCGTCAGAAATCTCATGGGGCAAATGAGCACCAGCGTGTGTATTACCGACCGCCTGAAGCGCCTCCTGAAGTCTCGCCGGCCGAAAGAACGCAGTTCGAACTCATCCAGGACGTACTCGACATTTCAGATATCACAAAGTACGGCAGCAGCAGCGCGTCCACCGCTCTGCAGAGAGCGAGGGCGCTGATTGGTCCTGTCCACGCACGCTTCAAGCGTTACACCTACCGGGTGAAGCGTAGCGCGGCAAGTGCGGGCGTGCGTTTGCTTCCGAGTGGCGCGTTTTAAAGCCAGGCACATCCGTGCGGGCGGCCACCGCGCAGTTGTAGTTACTTCTTCTTCGCGCGCTTCGGACCTACCGCGCGCTTCAGCTCGTCGAGGATTGCTTGCTTGTGCTGTTCGATCCACCGGCCCGCGGCGTCATCGTCATCGAACGCCTGTAGCGTCGCGAGCACACCTCCGACGATCGCGCGCTGTTCGTGATTCATGCGGTCGATGCGCCGCATCATCTCCACCAGGTCGTCGGTATCGTCCCTCCTCTCGGTCGAGATCATGCGTTTTCGTGTCAATGCTTGGCAGTGGCCAACGGCCCACACCAACTGCGCGAAACGTCGGCAATCTCATGCGCGCACGATCGAGCATCTTTCCGCCAAGGTTCGATACGTACTGACCGTCGGCTTCTGCGATGCGAAAAGTGCGGATGCATTGCTTCCAAGGAACGCAGTGTAAGGCTTCCGATTTGTTTTCGGTTTGACTGTCGGGCGGGCAACAGGAACTTCAAGGCCGCTCCAGCGTCCGATTCCTCTCAAAGAGGATCGTCTCAATGAGTGCCGTGGTGGATCAATTGATTGCGCGAAATCCTGTCCGAGGGCCCAACAAGACCGTGTGGCGCGACGTACGATGACACTCTAGCGATCGTCGATGAGATCGAGCAGCTGAACTGCGAAATTGACGACTGGCGAGATATGTTTGGAGGGGCGTGGGTGGAACTTACGCGCCTTCGGGTTGGTGGGGCGCCCGAAGTCATACGGCACGGTGGTGTTACTTCCCCTTAGCGCGCTTCGGAGCTCTTCGCGATGAGTAACGGAATTATTGATCAACCATTAAGCTCCGAGGAGGTCGCCTTCGAAGAGTTGATTGAACATTTGGAAGACTGTGCAATGACGGCTCGCGAGCATCTCGACCCTCGCACGGTGTTCAACGTGTTCGTGGGATCAGCAATGGAAGTTGGTTTAGAGACGAACGACCCGAGCACGGTGTTCGCCTGGCTCGACGAGCTTGCGCAGGTCTTGAAGTCCCGGCTTCCGTTCTAACACGTCGAACTCCTGTCAATGTTTGTCGACAGCCGATGACTCACACCAGACTTCGGCCATGGACATCAGATCACCGCCGAACGGAATCGGAGCGACCGGCAAAACGTTGTTTCCTACTTCGAAGGTTCCGATAACGAGACCCTGCTCAAGAAGCTCGCCGAGATCGGCGTCGACCATAACGGGACGATCTCAACAAGCATGTGTATGTCCTGTGGCACCGGGCGCCCAGTCGTATGGAGGGTCGACTGATGTTTAGGGATTGGGCGCCATCAATGAGGCTGACCTATCTAACAGCGGGTGCGGCTCTTCTGCTAGTAGTCGTACTGGTAAACCCTTCCGCTCCCCATACGACCTTCATGTATGTCTTGCACAAGTCGGCGCACCCGACGGTTTTCGCATTGATTGCGCTGATCTACCTCAAACTGGCGAAGAGGAACGAAACTGATTGGTGGAAACCCTACATAGGCGCATTTGGGGTCGTGCTCGCTTGCGGAGTGGGAACTGAGGTCATGCAGTTCTTCTTGGATAGGGACCCTTTGCTAGCAGATGTTGGGCGAGACGCGATAGGCGGCAGCGCGAGTCTCGCAATCGCGTCGCTCGTTCAGCGTTCTAACCTCATGCGTCCTTCACTGCGTCTTTCGCTTGTGCTCCTGGCGACGACCACAACATTCGCCGCCGTTATACCACTAGTTTGGTGTGTCTCCGCGTATGCCAACCGCAATGAAATATTCCCAATCATTTTGGAGTATCGATCGCCACTGGACACGTACTTCGTGAAGACTTGGACCGGACGGGTGTGTGGGGTCAATTTGCCTGCCGAATGGGTAGTTCGTCCAAATGAGAAGGCAATCGAAGTCAGTCTGGATATCTGGAAACCCGGCATCAGGCTATTTGAAACTCTTCCAAATTGGCGCGGCTATGGCACAGTCTCCGTAGACGTAACAAATCCGAATCCGACACCGCTTGATCTCGTGGTGCGAATAAATGCCGAGTCTGCTGACTATTGCGACGTTGCATTCCAACTCGAACCTCAAGCAAGGTCCACCCTCCGACTTCGCCTGGATGAAATTGGCCCGGCACGACAGTGTCGCGAACTGAATAGGGCCAAGGTGGCCGGGATGGCAATCTTCACGCTGAAGACGATCGCCGCCGGAAAGCTTTATGTGAGTGGAATCTCGCTTGAGTAATTCACAGTTACTTTCCAGCTGGTTTATCTAATCCCAGGTCCTGGCGCTCTGACAACGACGCCGGTCATCGCCAGCGTCCCGACCCGGCTCGCTGACACTCCTAGGTGCTGGTTTGTTCGGGATCTTCGCAATGCGTCGGCGACGCGCGAGCTAAACAATCTGGTTGAGTCGCAGAAAACCCGCCCAAGTGGCGGGTTTTCTTTTTGGGAAATGCGCCCGTCATCCGACCGGGCGCAGGGTGGGCTCAATAGTCGACTAGCTAAATAGGTAGAGTCGTACCCCATCTGTACCCCAAGCGCTGGCGACGCAGAGCCGGTGAGGTGCGATATCGGTCTGGAGCATGGAAACTGCTACTCGGCCTCCTTGGGCGGCCCCCACAACTGCTGGAGGCGTTGGTCACGACCGCATTTCACGCGATAAGACTTGTAGCGTATCGGATTCTTGCGGTAGTAGTCCTGATGGTATTCCTCGGCGGGGTAGAAACGGCCGGCGGCCGCGAGTTCCGTCGCCACCGGTTTGTCGAACTCCTCCTGCACTCGTTGTTTAGACGCCTCCGCCAAAGCTTGCTGCTCAGGCGTGCTGTAGAAAATCGCGGTGCGATACTGCGGCCCTTCGTCGCAGAACTGTTGGTCGATCGCCAGCGGATCGATGTTGTGCCAGAAGACGTCGAGCAGCTTTTCGTACGAAACCTTGCTCGGATCGTACGTCACCTGCACGGACTCGGCGTGTCCGCTGCCCCCCGCCGAGACCTCTTTATACGTCGGATTCGATGCGCGACCGCCGGTATATCCCGAGTCGTGGTCGATACCACGCCGACCAATTCGTCGAAGGGGTGCTCCATGCACCAGAAGCAGCCGCCAGCGAATGTCGCGACTGCGGTCGTCCGGTTGCGCGGTCGCCTTTGCCGGATCGTCAGCAATGACGCCGATGCCGGTCCCAATCAGCAGACGGCCAGCCAACACGCGCGCACCGCGTGCGACACGCTAAGTGCGTTCTCACGTTCAGCTCCTGAGTGCAGGAAGGCATCGCCCTTGGCAACGAACAGCAGCGCCAGGCCGTTGTTGCACCATCGTTCGCCTCGGGGTGCGGGACCGTCGTTGAAGACGTGTCCCTGGTGTCCTTCGCAGCGCGCGCAATGATACTCGGTACGCGGCAGTACCAGCTTGAAGTCCTTCTTCGTGCCGATGTGCCCCGCGATCGGTTGAGTAAAGCTGGGCCAACCGGTACCGCTGTCGAATTTGTTGGCGCTCTCGAAGAGCGGCAGGAAGCACGCAGCACAGACGAACGTCCCCGCGTGCTTCTCGTCGTTCAGTGGACTGGTGAACGGCCGCTCGGTCGAATCTTCGAACAGCACCTGATAACGCGCGCGGTTCGAGCAGCGCCTTCATTGCTGCTCGCTCTTGCTGATCGGCGGAAAATCCGCGCCGGCGCTCTCCGTCGCGTGCGAGCGTTTCGTTAGCAGCGGCAATGGAACAGCGCGACCCGGGCGCTGCAGCGTCGAACGGCGTTCCATGGACGGTTCTCCGGCGGTTCGAACAATGATGGTCAGTTTTGACCGGGTTGGACCCGATTCGTTTTACCTTTCTTCACTGGCGCCGATGCCGGCCAAGCGTCCGAACACGGCGCCGGACGTCAGACCGGTGCCGCCTGGATAGTTGAAGTAGAACAGCCCGCCGACCAGCTCGCCGGCTGCGGAACAGGCCGGGAATTCGCGTCGCCCTCTTCGGAGATTACGCGCGCCTTTGCGTCGACGTGCAGGCCGCCGAACGTGAACGTTACGCCGAATGCGACCGCGTAGGCCTCAAACGGCGGCGCGTCGATCGTCGTCGCCCAATTCGACTTCGGCAGTGCCAGACCGTGCGTGCCGCGGCCATCCTTGCGCGCCGGGTCGTGAGGTACGTCCGTGCGCACGGCCGCGTTGTACTGACGCAACGGTTCCGGAACGCGGCGCCGTCGACGCCGGCGAGACTTGCGGACAGCTCTTCGAGCGAGTCGGCCGGATCGGCGCGACGCTCGAGTTGCGATAGTCGTCGCTGAGCAACGGCGTCGTCTTCGCGTCGAATATCTGCCAGGCGATGGAACCCGGCTGCTCCATGATCGCACGCCCGTATTTCGCGTACGTCAGCGCGCGCAGAACCGCGCCTTCGTCGACGAATCGCGTGCCGCGCGCGTCATAAAAATGCCGTGCATGAAGTCGTCGCGCTTGAACTTCTCGGGGTTGGTTACGTCGCCGTAATCCGGCGCGTGGCGCGCCCAGCCGGCGGCGTGGCAGCCGGACCACTGCCCGTACGGCTGCGCGCCCGCATCGAGCGCCATTTGCAAACCGTCGCCGGTGTTGAAGCGCGTGCCGCGCACCTTCGCCAGATTCCCAACCGGGACCGAGGTAACGCACGCGCCACGCAACGTCGGACTCGAAGCCACCGCTCGCGAGTACAACCGCACGGGCCGGAACGTCGAACGTCGTGCCGCCGGCGCGCACGCGCACACCGCTAATCGCTGCGCCGTCGCGCACGAGATCGATCGCGCGGGCGCCGTAGGTCACCGCGACGCCGGATCGTTCGGACGCCGCAGTAAGCGAATCGATCAGGCCCGGACCGCCGCCCCACGCTTCGATCGTCAGGCCGCCCCAGAAGCGAACTCGACCGTCGACGTTGAACGACTGGCGGCCATACAGCGGCAGGAAGCGCACACCGTGCGACTGCATCCAGCGCAGCGTATCGAGCTGGTGATTCACGAGCGGTTGCGCAAGTGCCGGATCGCAGCGGTATTGGGTGACGCGTGCCAGGTCGTCGAAGAAATTGGCCGGAGTAACTCGAAAAAGTCGGTACGTTCGATTTCCGACGCGGTGAGATCGGGCATCAGACGGACGAGGTCGTCGACGCCGTGGGTAAACCGCATCGCCCCCGCGGTGAATCGGCGTGTTGCCGCCGCGCAGATCGAACGGTGCGCTCAGAATGTCACTTGGCTGCTACGTTCGCGCGCGCTCAACGCGGCGCAAAGCGCGGCGTTACCTCCACCGACGACCACTATGCTGCGTCATTCCGAATCCGTGCTACTGCGATGGAGGCGGACTAGAACATGCGTGTCTTGAGGCGTCAACGGATCGTTCGCAGTACGATCACCCTGACCGTACTCCGGCGAGGAGAACGGGATGGAACGGTTTGGCTGGGAGGAGCGTAGTCGTGACTGGCGCCGGCTTGGGGATCGGCGAGGCAATCGCAAAACGGTTCGCCAAGGAAGGTGCATCGGTGATCGTCGCGGACATCGATGCCGCGCGAGTGGACCGAGTCGTTGCGGAGATCATGACGGCGGACGGCAAGGCGCCGCTGCGGCGGCAAACGGATGTGCAGCGCCGATGCGGTGCTGGATGATCGAACTGGCGGTGTCGACGTTCGGCGGCTCGACGCGGTCATCAACAACGCCGGCTTCACGCACCGCTCAGGCCCGCATGGGAAGTCCTCATGAGGCGGACTACGACCGCGTGTTCGCGACGGAACACGAAGGGCGTATGGCTCGGCGTGAAGTACGCCGGGCCGGTAATGCGCGCCAAGGGCGGCGTCATCGTCAATACGGCGTCGATCGGCGCGGTGGCGCCGCGACCGGGCGTGACTGTCTACAACGCGACCAAAGGCGCGGTGGTGACGATGACACGCGGCCTCGCGGTGGAACTGGCGCGCTTCAACATCCGGGTAAACGCGGTGAATCCGGTCGCGGCCGATACCCCGTTCATGCGCGGGGCACTGGGTGGCGACTCGCTTCCGGAGGCGAATCGCGCGGCGCTGATCGCGGGTATTCCGCTGCGCCGACTCACTGAACCAGCGGACGTGGCGGCGGCGGTGACGTTCCTCGCATCGGACGACGCGACGTTTCTAACCGGTGTCTGCCTGCCGGTAGACGGCGGGCGCAGCATCAGTTGAGCGAAGTCGGTTACGCGTGCGCGGCGTCCGGTGTCGACGCGCGATCGGCAACGACGGCCGCGTCGACTGACGCGACCTTCTCCCGGATCAGCGGGATCAGCTCGCGGCCGTAGTCTTCGGTATCGGCAAACGGGTCGAAGCCGCGCAGCAGCACGCCGCCGACGCCGAGCTGGTAGTAGCGGACCAGCGCGTCTGCAACCTGGTCCGGCGTGCCGACCAGCGCGGTGGTGTTGCCGGAACCCGCCGCCGCACCGGCGATCGGCGTCCACAAGCGCTCGTCGTGTACGTCGCCGCCGGCCGCAAGCCGCACCAGGCGCCGCGCAGTTTCAGCCTCCGGTTCGAACGCGCGCTTCGGCGCGCCTTGCGTCACGCTGGCGAGAATCGACTCGGCTTTCTTCCAGGCAGCGGTTTCCGTTGCCGCGACGATCGGGCGGAACGACACATTGAAACGCGGCGAGCGACCTTGTTCCGATGCGACCGCACGGATGCGCGCGATGCTCTCTGCAATGGCGGCGCGCGGCTCGCCAAACAGCGCATAGACGTCGCAATGGCGTGCACCGACGCCGATCGCCGCGTCGGATACCCCGCCGAACCAGAGCGGCACGTGCGGTTGCTGCGTGCAGCGCACTTCGGAGAACGCGCGCTCGAAGCGATAGTAGAGGCCTTCGTGATCGAACGGCTTGTCGCTGGTCCACACATGACGCAACACCTCGAGGTATTCGTCAGTGCGAGCATATCGCTCGTCGTGACCGAGCCAGTCGCCGTCGCGGCGTTGATCGGCGTCGACGCCGCCGGTAATGATGTGCAGCCACAGCCGCCCCCCAGTGAGATTGTCGAAGGTGGCGGCGGTGCGGGCGGTGAGCGTTGGCGCGACGAAACCGGGGCGGTGCGCAACCAGGAATTTCAATCGCTCGGTCTTGTGCGCGCAATACTGCGCCACCTGAAATCCCTCTGCCGACGAGGCCGAATATCCGACCAGCACGGCATCGTATCCGGACGCTTCGTGGGCGCGCGCAAACGACGCGAGGAACTCCGGATCGATACCGCCGCC
>CAWBBR010000002.1:0-558865 GCA_963787045.1 uncultured Gammaproteobacteria bacterium
GGTGATGTCGTTGGTACGTAACGGCACTATCGCGACTTCCTGCAAACGGCCAGGTCGCACACGTCCCGATAGCAAGTGCGCGCATGTGTGATGGCAAAGCCCGATCTTTGAAGCGTCGCAGCAAACTGGTCCGAAGTGTGTAGCCAGTAGCGGCCTTGCTGCTGTTCCCGACGAATCAGACGATTTTGTCCAATGGCTTTTCGACCCCTGAAGAACGCCCGCGCGGTCGCCGCGAGTCCGACTCGCTTGACGCTTGACGCAATGATGTACCGAGACCAGTCCGCCACATTCATTGGTCTGCCAAGATCAATCAGGAAGAGATATCCCGCGGGCTTCAACCAAGTATGGAATCTCTCCAATGCTCGTTCCACGGAGTCGAATGTGTAGAGCGCGTTCACACATACGATCACATCGAAGGTTGATTCGTTGAAGCTGGCAGAATTTGCGTCGGATGTTGTGAATCCCACATTTGTTGCACCTCGCGCTCGATATTTGCGCGACGCGGCTCTATTCATCATGGGGTCGCTGTCGAGATGAATGACGCTCGATTGTGGAAATCGTGTGGCAATCTCCAAGACGTAGTTTCCCGTGCCTGCGCCGACATCGCAGACTTTTGCGTTGGGCGGCAGACTAAGGCCATCGATCCATGCCCTAAAGATGTCGAGGTTCTCGGCATACGCTGGATTGGCTGAACACATCACGTCATACGCTTCGGCGTATTCGTCCCATCGCACCTTGCTTCGAGCAGCCTTGGTCGAACTCTTCGCGGTAACCGGCCGCAGAAGCGCGCGACGCTTTAGGCTGGTTTCTGTCGGTCCCCCGTATGCCACATGGATCCCGATTTCCCGACCTGTGTCGAGGGTCTGCGATTTACTTCCGATCGGCGGTGTGACCTCTTCGCTGATGCCGATCAATCTACGTTGTAGGGCGACGGCTCTAAGCGCATAGCCTTGCAACTCCGCCGAGTCGAACTCGGATACCGTCGGCCCGCCAGCGACCACGCGAACGGACCCGTTATGGTGCGTCACCGTGTATCTACAGACCAGTTCATCCGCTAGCCGGCCAATCAAGGTTAGGTCAGGTTGCGCGCACTCCGAGTTGCCGCTATCCACTGGCACGGAGGAGAACTCAACCAGGTCCACCCATGATTTCGGTAGAAGCCGCTCTCTCTTTAGCTCGCGTATGGAATTGGATGACATTGGACGCGCTAAACATGAAGCGATCACGTCTCGTGCGTGCTCACTGAGGGACGGAAATTCCGCGGAAACGCGAAGCTGCGGATCTTCACTCGAGCGGTCTATATGTCTGAAGACGAGTGTCGTTGAGAAAGTCCCAAGTGCGGGCGCATCAAACCGACATGGAATCTCTAGTCCCAGAAGTGGAACGTTTTCCGATGCGGAACCAACCAGCGAGATACCCCCGTTTGAAACGTCAACTGCGCGCAAGGGTACCGTGCGACCGTCGAGCGGATTCCGTGCAAAGCAGAACAGCGGATACAGAGGACTAAAGGTGAACCGTGAATTGGCACGGCGTTGTACGCCTAATGACCCGGTCTCCGCATTGGAACTCATGCGACAGCAGATCAGCTTGAATGATCCGTAGACTTCAGTCAGCCGCTCCACGGCAACTGTGCATTGAAACTCATGGAGACCGATTCGAGTACGTACCTCGACGGTCTCGCCAACTTTGGGGCTCAGTGATTCGAGAGGCACGCTCAGGTGGAGCTCGGAGGCATTCGCGAGCCAAAGCGTTGCTATTGTTGAAGCTCGATCCCAATCCAAGTGAACGCTTCCAATCCGTGCGGACGCGCGCGCGAGTTCGTCATTGAACCGGGGCAAAGAACTCTTTCGTTCGCTTGTCGTGACAATTGTTCCTGGTGCGTTCATTTGAATATTGCTCGCAGAGTCAGCTTGAGTCTCATTGCAATGAATCCGATAGGCCCGAGCAAGGGTCCCAAAGATCTATACAACGCAATCCTCGCCTTGGACAGGGTGTCTTGAGCGACAGCATTCGGGGACATGTAAGGAAAGGCATCGCGCCAAACTTGGTTCCATGCGGCCGGTCCCACCGAACGTCCCGAGAGCGCATCGTACATGTTCGCAACCAACACAACATGCTTCAGATCGTTGAGATCAGGATGGTTATACGTAATCCCGACCCGGCTCAACCCAACGAAGCGATACATTGGCACTAGGTCTTCTGTTGAAGAAGTAACTACCCAAGATCGCCCAGCTTGAGTCGCCGTAATCACAACATATCTGATGAGCGCAAAGAAAAGCCCGGTGCGCCGAAAATCGGGATGCGTACACGCCCGCGTAACCTCGACCGACTCGTCCCTGCGAGGGAAGTCACTACCCCACGCGATGAACTCTTCGTGCTCTGTAACATCTCCGATTTCGTGGAACGTCAGACGAGCGGTCGCAATCGTCTTTCCACGATATTTACACATCAGAATCCTGGCGCGGGAGTCGTGTATATCGGCGACATCGTTTACTTTTGCTGACTTGGCAATTTTGTTATCCGCCAAATACGCAAGGTGCCGCAGGTTTAGCACCTCGCGATAGTCTGTTTCTGTTCGGACAACGCCGTATTCAATCGCCTCGCTGATGCCAAAGGGCGCGAACCCGCTATCGCGAAACTCTCGCAACGAGTCAACATCGCCAAATTGAGCCATGTACTGGGCAATGACACTTGATTGCTGGCTCGTCAGTCCATCGATCTGTGCGCCAATGGCTAGATACTCCTTGTCGATCTGCGATATGAAGGAGACGTTCTGGACAGTCAAGCGTACTGTGATCTGAGATACCATCGGAAAGCTAACGATTACATCAAGGCGCATTCCTCTCACGATGAAGTTGTTGCGGAGGCTGGTTAGCAGGCGAAGACCGGACGGCGATACGTCCAAGACGCGAAAAAGGATGAAATCGTTGGACTTGGCGGGGTTCGAGGCAACACCAGTCGGGTGGAATTCGTCGGAACACAGCCACCTAACTTGCCGACGCCGTTCCAGCTGCGGGAGGCGTCTATATTCTTGTTGGATGGTACGAACCGCAGCTTCCTGGGTTCCTGGAATATTCGACGTAACATCGACCACAACTCCGCGCTGAACGAGCGTTTGCGTGTCCGAAAGTGCAATCTTGGCTTCGACAGCGACGCCAAGCCATTCACGGTCGATCTCATCCGGCTTCGGAGAGATCACACGGAATCCCAGTGGGTTTAACTTCAAGAGAAAGCATGATCGGACAGCATTCGCTGGTGAATCCAAACGAAGCAGTTCCACGGGCGTATTCTGCAACGCGCCGATCCTGATGTGCCGCTATTTCTCTCTGCAGCACTTCGAGCGAGGGAGTACTCATCTCAGTTGGCGTACGAAGAAGCCGTGCGGTTGGCTCGAATCGACGTACTCTTGAGCGCGCTTGATGATCGCCTGATTCTCTACTGTCGTCGGCAATAGCCACAACGCGCGCATTTCTTCAAAGTCACGGATCCTGGCCCCAATGTCTTTGAGCTCGAGGCAAATCATCGTGCATCCCAGTTCCAAGTGACCCAATAGATGTGCAGTCGTTGGGCAAAGAACCAGGTCACTCTCCCGAACTACCTCTCTGAATCTTGGTAGCTTGGTTATCTCGTCTATTCGACTCAGTAAATTCACTGGCGAGCCCAGAGCAGTAATCTCGATGGATGAATCGTATCCACCGAGATTTCCGACTATCGCATCGCCATTTGCGATCAGCACGTGTCTCCTAATTCTTGTTTCGAGGCGTTGGTTGTCGTTGAACTTCTTGTTCGCCTCAGCGATCTCGAAGCCTGATGAAATGCAGTGAATGAGGTTAACGTAGGGATTCGAGTCGTCATAGTAGGCAAAGATTAGGTCGCCTATCTTTCGAGGGATTCCATGGTACCTCTCGATTACCGCGTTGCATCTTCTTATATTTGGGATGACACCTTCGCCCAGAAATGCACTAGAACTTTTTGTAGCCTGAGTGAAGCCGCGAATGTCCGAGAATAGACATGCGACAGGACGCTGCGAAGGAGTCAGGATTTCGTCGACCGCCTGAAGAACGGTGTGTCGGTTATCGGAGAGACGTTCGGTAAGCCGAGTCGAAATCTCACGAGGCAGGAAGGCGCGAATTCGATCAGTGAAGTCAACGTTCATTTCGATCATTCGGCGTTGCGAGTCGATGTTTTGCTCGCTCGCAAGGAAGAATCGGATGTCGCTCAAGTACTTTGACCGAGTTATTGAGATGAACATTAGCGTCGCAACTACTCCGCTCACGATGGTCGGTTTCGATATTCCCGATTGAAGAAATGAAGGCCACTGGCTTGCGAGCGCGACGGAACCGAACATCAAGCTTTTGAGCATCGAGGTTCGAAGCAACATGGCGGATGCAACGACGAAGACGAACGCGTACAAATACTGGTTCTGCTGATACCAGACGATCGTGCGTGCTTGTGTGTAGCAGAGTAGCCAAACCATCAATGCAGCAGGTACCCAATAGAAGCGGCTTCGATTGAACGAGGGGATGAGGTAGGCGAACGTCGTAGCGACGGATAGCGCGGCAATTGAGAAGCGAAAGCGAAACCAGAGCGCGTCTGGCTTCAGACCCCATGGGATGATCGAAAAGGTAGTAGTGTCCTATGTAGACAAGCGCCACTATCGGAAAGAACAGGCGCCACAGAAACACACTTTCACGCCTTTCCTGATCCATCCACGCCGTGTACCAAGGCGTGTTCTGAAGGAGTAGCGTAGGAAACAGTGAATATGCGATGCGCTCCAACACAAGATGTACCTAGTGTTTGCGCAAGGACAAAATTGCGAATACATGCGACATCGTTTCAACGTCCTGTTGACTGCCGCTTGACGCGGGGCCGGGTACCATTCTCCCACCCGCCCCCCCTTTCAAGGTATGACACCCGTCACACTATTCGTACCGTCCATCAGATGCGAAGGTGCTTGCGTAAACAGGGAGCGAAGCCACTCCTCCAGTATGGACGAAGACGACGTTGCTGCAGGTGGTGAGGTCCTTTCGTCGGATCATCTCAAGCAAGCCGCCGAAAGCCTTGCCTGAATATACGGGATCCACCAGGATGCCTTCGGTTGAGGCTAGCGTGGCGATGGCGTCAATCGTTTGACGCGTGGGGATGCCGTAGTCCTCACCGAGAAAGTCGTGGACGATTCGCACCCGACCTGTGGCGTTGGCGTCGATCCTGACGTGATTCAGTACTTCGTCGAGTAGGCGTGCCATTCGACGCTCGATGCGGCTGTGGTTGGTGTCGTAGACGTTTACGCCGATCACGTCACAATCGGAATGCGCCGCGAGCAGGCCAGCGATGAGACCGGTTTGCGTACCACCACTCGACGTCGCGTGCACGATCAGATCGGGTCGAAACCCGAGGTGTCCAGTCTGATCCACGATCTCGGTGGCGCAACGCAAGTAACCCAACGCGCCGATCGCGTTCGAACCGCCCGTCGGTACCATGTAGCAGTGCTTGCCTCGACGCGTGAGGTCGTCGACGAGCTTCGAGGAACAACTTTCTGCATCGGCGCTCTCGACAACATGCACGTGCGCCCCCAACAAACGATCAAACAGAACATTGCCGCTCGTCTCGTATTCCGGATGCTGCCACGCGACTCGACGCGTAAGGATCAGATGGCATTCGAGTCCTAGCTTTGCGCATGCGGCCGCAGTCTGGCGCGCGTGATTCGATTGCACGGCACCGAACGTGATCACCGTGTCGGCGTGCTGCGCTTTCGCGTCGGCCATCAGAAATTCGAGCTTGCGCGTCTTGTTGCCGCCGGTAGCGAGGCCGGTGCAGTCGTCGCGCTTGATCCAGATGCGCGGCCCGCCGAGGGTTTCGGAAAGTCGATCGAGCGGTTCCAACGGCGTTGGCATGAAGCCGAGGTCGATGCGCGGAATGCCTGCGAGAACGTCGGTCATGATGCGTCCTTAGATGACGGAGCGGAGATAGCTCGAGACTGCTGGTGCGAAGTAGCGATGACCTTTTGCCGCGCGCTCTGCGGCATCCAGGTCGTCGATCGCCATCAACAGGTCACGCGCGGCTTCGGGGTAGCTCGCTATTTCAGCGAGGGGATGGCAGGTCACGCGTATCGTGAACATCACCGAATCGGAATCGAGGCGGCGCAATGTCTGCCGCTCGGAACGCACTACCAGTTGTCGAACATTGGCCGTTGTCACTTCGTCCCAGGCCTCGGATACCGGTTGATACAGCGCAGGGTTTGTGTGCATCAGCCAGTTGCGACGCTCGAAGATCGCCGCCTCGGGTAATCGCGTGAAGAACTGTGCCATCTTCACGGAGAGCTTGTCGTTGAGCGTCGGCACCGGATCGTGAATACCGTCCGAGCGTGCGGCCGAATCTTTTCGGCGAGGCGCCAATACGACGGCGAGCAGACGCAGGCCCCGGTCAGCCGATAGGTGTCGTTGAAGCGTTGCATCAAACAGAGGTCGTCCGGCACTTGCAGCGAAGCGACAACGATCGGCGCGACTTGGCTCGACGCGATGTGCGTGTTACCGAGTGCCAGGTTGACCGCATCCAGGATCTTCTGTTGAGCGGCGCGCGATTCGGGCAGCTCGGCGAACACGCCGTTCGCGGCATCGCTGAGCAGGCGGCGTTTGCGCGCGACCTCGTCTTGGCCGATCCGATCGGGCAACCACGCGTTCGGTTCGATCGGACGCAGCCCCATGCGGTAGCCGGCCTTGCCGCCGCGCCAGGGTGGATCGCGCCAGAACGAATCCGTCATTTGCGCTTGCGAGCGGTCACCCGAATTTCGACGTGCGCACCGGGGGCCGCAAGTTCCGTGATGCCGATGGCGGTCCACGCGGGCCACGGTTCCTTCAGGAACTGATCGCGCACCTTCATGAACGTGCCCATCGTGCTCTGTAATCCGACGTGATACGTCGTGTATTCGAGTACGTCGCTGAAGTCGACACCGGCCGCCTTCAGCACGCTGCCTACTTTGGTCCATGCACTGGTGAACTCTTCCGTGAGATCCGCGGAACTTTGCCGTCCGCGCCTGTGCCGATCTGTCCGGAGCAGAGCAACAGCTCGCCGGATCTGACGGCTTGCGAGAAGTGGTAGTTGTCGTGCAGAAACTTCGATTCCTTCGGATTGATCGTTTTGATTGCCATCGCGCCCTCCCGTTCGAACGTCGGAGAATCATAACCGTCCGGCGCTGCGCCACGCAGCGCCTGTGCAATAATCGCGGCCCTTTGAGGCAATGCCGTACCGATGAACTTCGGCTATCACGACAAAACGGCCGTCTCCGATCGCGATCGCGATCGCTATCTCGCGGCGGCCGTCGAATTCGCGCGCGCGGCCGGCGCCGTCATCCTTCCGCACTTTCGCAGCCCGATTGCCGTGGAGAACAAGAATTCCGACGGCACGTACGACCCGGTGACCATCGCCGACAAGGCCGCTGAGTCGATCATTCGCGCCGGCATCGAAAAACGCTTTCCCACGCACGGCATCTTCGGCGAGGAACTCGGCCACCATTCCGGTGCGGGGCTGACGTGGGTGATCGATCCGATCGACGGCACGCGCGCATTCGTCACCGGCATGGTGCATTGGGGCGTGCTGATCGCGTTGTTCGACGGTGCAACGCCGGTGCTCGGCGTGATGTATCAGCCGTTCACCGATGAGATGTTCACCGGCAACAACGACGACCGCACACTATCGACGCGGCACGGTCGAACGCACGTTGAAGGTGCGAACTGCGGGTCGGTTGCGCAGGCGGTGCTCGCATCGACATCGCCGCAGGTGTTCGGCAGCACAGAAGAGCAGGCGGGATTCAGGGCGCTGCGGCGGCGCGCGCAACTCACCCGTTGGGGCGGCGACTGTTATCAATATTGCATGTTGGCGATGGGTTACGTGGACGTCGCTGCGGAAGCGAGTCTCAAACCGTACGACATACAGGCGTTGATGCCGATCATCCGGGGCGCCGGCGGCATCGTCACCACGTGGGACGGCGGCGACGCGTCGATGGGCGGCCGCGTCATCGCGTCGGGAGATGCGCGCGTGCATCGCGAAGCGATGGAGCTGTTGAACGACGGTATGGCGGGCAAACTGGACTAGGAGAAACGCTATGGACTTCGGCATCGCGCTGGCGACGTCGACCGAATCGTGGAAAGCGGTGAAGCGGGCAGAAGAGCTCGGTTTCACGCACGCGTGGTTTTACGACACGCAACTGCTGAATCCCGACGTGTTCATCGGCATGACGCAAGCCGCGATGACGACGAATCGCATCCGGTTGGGAACCGGCGTGCTGATTCCATCGAACCGCATCGAGCCGGTCACCGCGAATGCGCTCGCAACGCTGAACAAGATCGCTCCGGGGCGCATCGACTTCGGTGTGGGCACCGGCTTCACCGGTCGGCGCACGATGGGGCTTGGCGCCATCACGCTCGCGCGGCTCGAGACGTACATCGAGCGTGTGCAGGCGCTGTTGCGCGGCGAAACGATCTACTGGGATTTCGAGGGCGAATCGCGCGCAATCCGGTTTCTGAATCCGGATTTCGGCCTGATCAACATCGATAGCCCGATTCCGTTGCACGTCTCCGCGTTCGGCCCGAAAGCGCGCAAGTTGACGGCCAAGCTCGGCGCCGGCTGGGTCAACTTCGGCGCAGACGTGCAGCGCGCGGCGAAGGAACTCGACGACATGCGGGGTGCGTGGCACGCCGCCGGCCGCACGGATCCGTTGTACAGCACGCAGTTCGCGCTCGGGTGCGTGTTGAAGAGCGGCGAACCGGCCGACTCGGCGCGCGCGATCGCCCAAGCGGGGCCGTTGGTGGCGGTGCTGTTCCACAATCTGGTGGAAACCACGTCGGCGGGATCGATGGCCGGCGTGCTGCCGGACGCGGTGAATTCCGCGCTGGAGCAATATCGGAAGGTATACAACGGCTACGAGCCCGCCGACGCGCGCTATCTCATGAATCACCGCGGCCATCTGATGTTCATCAAGCCGGAGGAGCGGCCGCTGCTCACCGCGCCGCTGATCGAATCGTTTTCGTTCACCGGAACGCAGGATGTCCTGCTCGACCGCCTGCGCACGCTGAAAGCGGCGGGCTATTCGCAGTTCACCATTCAACTGGTCGAGGGACAGGAAGCCGCGCTGGAAGACTGGTCGAATCTGTTCGAGCGCGTGTAGATGGCGGCGGTTGTGGATCGGCCAACGTCGAAGCGCGACCAGTACGCGGCGCTGAATCGAATGCTCGCCGCATTGCTCGACGGTGAGCGCGATTGGATTGCGAATCTCGCGAACGTTGCGGCGTTGCTGTTCAGCGAGCTCGAAGACGTCAACTGGGCGGGTTTCTACTTATTGAAGAACGACGAGCTCGTGCTCGGTCCGTTTCAAGGCAAGCCGGCGTGCGTGCGCATCGCGATCGGGAAAGGCGTTTGTGGAACGGCGGCGCAACGTCGCGAAAGCGTGGTCGTGCCGAACGTGCACGAGTTCGAAGGACACATTGCGTGCGACAGCGCGTCGAACTCGGAGCTCGTCGTACCGCTGCTGCGCGGCGACGAGTTGCTGGGCGTGCTCGACATCGACAGTCCGCGCTTCGAACGCTTCGACGACGATGATCGGCGCGGAATAGAGGCCGTTGCTCGCACGCTGATCGCGGCGAGCGAACTCAGTCGTTAGCGTTCGGCTCGGTCAATCGCAACAACATGTGCGTCTCGGCGTAGTCGACGCCGTCCACTTTCAACGCGGCGGGTTCAGTACCCCACGCTTCGAAGCCCAGCGACCGATACAGCGCGAGGGCGGCCGCGTTCTCCGACGTAACCGACAACAGCACGTGTTCGAGCCCGGCCAGATCGCGCGCCCGCTCCACCATCGTTGCGAGCAGTCGTCGTCCGAGCCCGCGACCGCGCAGCGACGGCGTGACGTAGACACCCCAGATCGAGCCGATGTGTTGACGTTTCGGCGCGGTTTCGCGGACGAACCCGCCGATGCCGACGAGCCGCTCGCCGTCCCACGCGCCCAGTACGTAGTTCTCGGGCGAGCCGGTCAGACGATCGCGATACTTGTCGGCTTTCGCGCTCGCTTCCACCTCGTAACTCGAACCGAAGGCCGTCGGCTCGGCGCGCAATGCTTCGAGACGCAGTCGCCGATAGCGATCGAGATCGTCGTTGCCGAGCAGCCTGAGTTCGATCTCGCTCACATCGCGTCGACCAGGTTGCGCAGCTTGTCGCAGTAGCCCACGCGGTCCTTCAGCGTTTTGCCGACGAAGCCGACGTTGAGCGCGTTCACGCCGGCTTCCTTGAGCGCGGCGAGTCGATCGCGCACGAAACCTTCCGGGCCGACCAGCGATGTTGCGTCGATGTACGACTGCGGAATGGCGGCTTCCGCTGCATCTTTCTTGCCGGAGAGATACAGCTCCTGAATGATCTTTGCGTCTTTCTCGTAGCCGTACTTCGAGAACGTGTCGTTGTAGAAGTTCTTCGAACGCGCGCCCATGCCGCCGATGTAAAGCGCCATGCCGGGCCGGCCGAGGTTGCGCAGATCTTCCAATCCTTCGCCGATGGCAACGCCGCCGCCAGCGAATATCTCGAGGGGCGCGCGTTTCGGGTCGCGCTTCGCCGCGCCGGCGCGCAACGCTTTGCCCCACACGGCATCGGCGCCTTCTGCCATGTAGAAAGCCGGCAACCACGCATCGGCGAGTTCCGCCGTGAGTTCCACGCTTTTCGCGCCGAGCGCCGCTACGGCGATCGGAATCTCGTCCCGTACGGGATGGTTGATCAGCTTCAGCGGTTTGCCGAGGCCGGTGCCGCGGTTCTGCGGCAGCGGAATCTGAAAGTGCTTGCCGTCGTACTGAACCTTCTCGCGTCGCCACACCATGCGGCAGATTTCGATGATCTCGCGGATCGTCTGCGTCGGTGAGTCATAGGGCACGCCGTGAAACCCTTCGATCACCTGCGGACCCGACGCGCCGAGGCCCAGCATGCAACGGCCGTCGGAGAGGTAGTCGATGCCGGCGGCGGTCATTGCGAGCAACGAAGGCGTGCGCGTGTAGATCGGCAGAATGCCGGATGCAATGGTGACGCGTTGCGTACTGGCGGCGATGTAACCCATTGCGCTCGGCGCATCGAACGAATACGCCTCCGGCACCCACACCATGTCGAGGCCGGCTTTCTCCAGTTCCTGGACTTCCTTCACGGCTTCCTTCATGCCGTTCGAATAGCTGAGCAGTGTCGAGATGCGCATGCGATATGACTCCGTTTTGAGATTCTCTGTGTTCTATGAGGCGACCGACGCGCGCCGATCGACCAATGTGCGCAGTGTGTCGATCAGCAGTTGACGCTCCACGGCCTTCACTTTGTGTTCGAGCGTTGCCGGCGTTTCGTCAGCCGCTACCAGTACGCGCCGCTGCGCGATGATCGGGCCGCTGTCGTAGTCGCCGGTCACCCAATGCACGGTGGCGCCGCTTTCGGTATCGCCGTTCGCGATCACCGCGTCGTGTACGCGGCGTCCGAAGAAGCCGCTGCCGCCGTACTTCGGCAGCAACGAAGGGTGCGTGTTGATCATGCGATCCTTGAAGCGCGCGAGCGTTACCGGTCCGAGGCGTTTCATGTAACCGACCAGCACCACCAGATCGACGCCGGCCTGCTCGAGTGTGTCGCTGATCGCGCGATCGAGCGCGCCGGCATCCGGATGTGTGGCCGACGACAGATGCACGGTGTGCACGGAGGCGTCGCGGGCGCGTCGCAGCGCGCCGGAATCGCTGTTGTTGCTGATGACCACGCTGACGCGCGCGCAAAGGCGCGCGTCGCTGCACGCATCGAGGATCTCCTGCAGCAGCGAACCTTCGTGCGAGGCGAGCACGCCGATGCACGGCACGGCTGCGCGCGGCGCAGGGGTCCGCATCACGCGGCCTTCGGCGCTACTTTGTAGATCGCGGTATGCACCGCTTCCACCGCCGGCGCGCCGTCGACCAGGAACGCAAGATACAGCTTGATGAACTCGTGGCCTTTGCGTTCCCACTTCTCGATCGGAATTGCGCGCACGTCTACGGCGTCGCCCACTTTCAATATGCGGCGGAACGTCATCTCGGTGCCGACGTGAATCCACGCCGGCAGGATGAAGCGCCGCACCAGCATCTGGTTGCACCAATGCTGAATCAGGTGCGGGTGCACGACGCCGGCGCGGTACACGGGCAAATCATCGGACAACTGGTCGGTGTATTTACGGTTCTCTTCGACGCTCGGCGTCCAGGCCACCGACGCGAACGGCGTATTCACCTCGATCGCGTTCCAGTCGATCTCGACGCGCGTCGCGGCGACTTTTGCACCGGCGATCTGCGCGCGCGGGTCTACCGGCGGCAGCATCGAGGGGAGTTCCACGCTGACCTGCGCGAGCAGCACCTCGGCCGCGTTGTAGCAGTCGACGCGATAGGTCCGGTCGCCGGTCTGCGTCAGCGGTACCGACAGGCGGTCGCCGTTGTACGCCGGCTTCAGCAGCCGCAACGCCACGCGACTGTGGCCGAGCCAGTCCACCCCCAGCT
The DNA here is from genome assembly GCA_963787045.1 of uncultured Gammaproteobacteria bacterium. Taxonomy (GTDB): domain Bacteria; phylum Pseudomonadota; class Gammaproteobacteria; order Pseudomonadales; family Azotimanducaceae; genus DATJGR01. The sequence goes on from CAWBBR010000002.1 coordinate 12,516, forward strand.
CGTTCGTCAACGGATACGTCATGTGTCCGAACACCGCGACGCCGGGAACCAGCGCGCCGGTGAAGCCGTATGCACGCGCCACGTCGTCGCTATGGATGCGGTTCTCGTGCGCTTGCGAATGATTGATCGCGACCGGTTGGTGCAGCGGCATTCGACGGATCCTGGCGGCGGGTCACGCATCGTATCGCCATCCCCGGTGCGAAGCATCGCAACGAGTGAGGTGAGGAGCACCGTGATGGGCCGCGCCCGGGATGTGGGCTGAAGGTAAACCAGCATTGTCTTGCCCTAGCGCTTTCGCTAGCCTAACGCGCCTTTGTGCACTGCACCGTCACACGGCAACGCACAAAGGCCTGCCGTAACACAACGGACGATCAACCAAGAAGAGGGATGGCTGCATGCGCATCGGCGTGCCCAAAGAAACGTGGCCGGGTGAACTGCGCGCGGCGCTGGTTCCGGGCGGCGTCAAGAAGCTGGTCGGGCTCGGCTTCTCGATCAACGTCGAGACAGGGTTGGGCGCCGGTGCACGGATCCCCGACGACGAGTACCGCGCCGTTGGCGCCACGGTCGTGGCCGACTCGCGCGCCGCGGTAGCGGGCGCCGACGTGGTGGTGCGGGTGCGCAAGCCCGCGGATGCGGACGTTGCCGATCTCGCGAGCGGCGTCATCCACATCAGCTTCCTCGATCCGTTCAACGAGAAGAGTCTCGTCGCGAATCTCGCCTCGCGCGGCATCACCGGCATTTCCATGGAGATGGTGCCGCGCAGTACGCGCGCGCAGAAGATGGACGCGCTGTCGTCGCAGGCGAACCTGGCCGGCTATGTCACCGTGATTCTGGCCGCCACGTACAGCCCGAAGATGCTGCCGATGATGATGACGCCGGCCGGCACCATTCAGCCGTGTCGCGTGTTCGTGATCGGCGCCGGCGTCGCCGGTCTTCAGGCCATTGCCACCGCCAAACGGCTGGGCGCGCGCATCGAAGCATTCGACACCCGGCCGGTCGTCGCCGAGCAGGTGGAGTCGCTCGGTGCGAAGTTCGTACAGATCGATCTCGGCAATACCGGGCAGACGGAACAGGGCTACGCGCGCGAACTGACGCCGGAGCAGCTCGAGCTGCAACGGCTCGGCATGAAGAAAGTCGTCAGCCAGTCCGACATCGTAATCACCACCGCGCAGGTGTTCGGACGCCCGGCGCCGCGCATCGTCACGCGCGACATGGTCGAAGCGATGAAGCCCGGCAGCGTCGTCGTCGACATGGCGGTGGAATCCGGCGGGAACGTCGAAGGCGCCGTGCTCAACGAAGTGATGGACATCAACGGCGTGCTGGTCGTCGGCCTCGGCAACCTGCCGTCGCGCGTCAGCCGCAATGCCAGCGAGATGTATTCCAGCAACATCGTGAATCTGTTGGACGAGTTCTGGAACAAAGAGGCGAAGGAACTGCGCCTCGATCCCGCCGACGACATCATCAAAGGCTGCGTGATCACGCGCGGCGGCGAAATCGTCAACGAGACGATCAAGAAGCTCTGAGAGCCTTCCGATGCGCATGCACATCGTCGACGTATTCGCGGAAACGCGCTATGCCGGAAATCAGCTGGCGGTTGTGCGCGACTGTGCAGCGCTGTCAGGCGAAGCGATGCAGACGATCGCGCGCGAGATGAATTTCTCCGAAACGACGTTCGTCACCGCCGAAACACCGTTGCGCGCGAAGGTGCGCATCTTTACGCCGGGCGAAGAGCTTCCGTTCGCCGGCCACCCGACGATCGGCACCGCATGGGTGTTGGGACACACGCAACCGAGCTTCACGCTCGAACTGGCGATGGGCAATGTCGAAGTGACCTTCGACGGTGCGGCCGGCGTTGCGTGGATGGCGCCACCGAAGCCGACGCTCGGTGATCGGTTTCCGCCCGAACGCGCTGCGCGGATGTTGCGTCTGACCGTTGCGGACCTCGATCCGCTGTTGCCCGCGCAATTGGTGTCGATCGGGCCGGAGTTCGTCTTCATCGGCGTTCGCGATCTCGCGACGCTGCGTCGCGCGCGCCTCGACGAAGAGTATTTCCGCGCCTGTCGCGCCGAAGGGCTGCCGATCGACTCGGTGTTTCTGTTTGCGCCGCAGGCCTATTCGCCCGACGCGCATTACGCGGCGCGCCTGTTCTTCGATGCGAACGGCGTGCGCGAAGATCCGGCCACCGGCAGTGCGAACAGCGGCTTCGCAGCGTATCTGCACGCGCATTTGAAAAAGCCGATCGACGTGGTCGTGGAGCAGGGCTTCGAGATCAAGCGACCGTCGCGTCTGTACTTGCGCGCCGATGCGCAACAGCTGCGCGTCGGCGGACGGGTACAGGCGGTTTCGGAAGGGCAGCTGCTGGAGCCGTAGTGACCGGGCGTCCGATTCAGCGCCGAATACCGCCGTTCCGAGGTGCTCGGTACCGTCTGCGAACTTCGCGAGCGTGGCGGCAGGTAGATCGGTCAGATCGCTGGCGCGTCTGAACTCTCCCAGCGCCGTGCCGGTGCAAGCGGAATCGATGTTCGCTGCACCCGTATCGGAGTTGAGATCGTCGAGGTGGACCGTCCTGAAGTCCACGCTGAATCGAGTGCGTCCAGAGGTATTCGGCACGCTCGAGTGAAGCTGCGCGCCCGAGAACATGATCAACCCGCCAGGCGGACAGACCAGTCGAATGGTCGACGAGAGGTCGAGCGCACGCTTTGGCGCCGGCAGCGGCCGCGTGTCCTTGTTGATCATTTGAGCGACGTGCTCACCACGGAACTTCGTGTTCCATTCGTAGTAGTTGTAGCCCGATGACGTATTCTCGACCGGCTCGCTCCAGTAGCGCGGATGAAACGCCATACAGTTGTCGCTTCTGATCGGATAGATCGGCATCCACCAATTGATCTGGCATTGTGCAGCCGAATACCAAGTGTCGCGGTGCGGGTGCCACGCATACGCGATGCCAGTCGTCAGGTGGTTGGTCTCAGCTCGTCGAGGACCGTAGCTTCGGCACCTCGAAGTACGTCTTGTCGGGGGCGCAGCCGAGCGCGTGCAGCGCCTCGGAGAGACGCGACACTGATCCTTCGTGGTGGATGAAGTGGGGCTTGAGCCGTCCGAGCAGTTCGGCGTAGTCGGTGACCGGCATGTCGAATTGCGCGTGCTCCGGGTCGCGCTCGCCAAAGTACGCCTCGATTACTTCGCGCGTGAAGCGACTGAACTCGAGAGTGGCGGCATTCGGCGAATACACGTAGAGGTCGCCCGTATACAGGTTGCGGCGTCGTTCTTCGTCGGAGTGTGTTGCGTCAAAGTGAACGTTCAAGATGTTCTCGCCTCAGCTGACCCCAGGCTACTCCAACACATCGAGCGGCGCTGCGGCGTGTGAAGTTGTAACGGTAATTCGAACTTGCGGACTGCATCACGCCACGCCGAGCCGCTCGAACTGTTCGGCCGGCGCTTCGATCGCTTTCAGCGCGACGCGCAGCAACTCGATCATGTCGGCTTCGTCGCGCGATCCTGTTCGGTTATCGGTCTCGCCCGGATCGTTATCCAGCCTGTAGAGGTGGTGTTCGCGCGTGCGCGAACCGAGCGACCAGTACGGCAACGTGTCACCGGGCTTGAACGGTTGGCGGATCACCGGCACGTCGGACCCCGGCATGAAGTCGAGGAACGCGTTGCGATTCGGCCGCGGCAGCTTCGAGATCGTGCATCGAGTGAACCGGCATCGTCGACCATCGGTTCGACTACATCGACAGCGGGCGGTTCGTCGGCGTCACCGGCGCGCGCGCGAACGTGCGCGCGCCGTCGGTGACGTGCACCTCACCGGCCCCAGACACCGCCAGCGCCCACTCGCGTACGCTGGTCGCGCTGCCGTTCGAGCAGCGGCACGAGCGAGTGGCCGTGCGTGCGGTGCTCGCAGGTCACGCCGAACGATGTCGCACAGCGTCGCGTGCAGGTCGACGTTCGTGGTGAGCGCTCGCAGTGCGGCGGTGCGACACGCCGGGCCACGCGATCATCAGCGGGTGTGGCCGAGCGGTCGTAATGCGGCACCCGGGCTTGCCGCAGATGTCCTTCTCGCCGAGGTAGTGGCCGTGATCGGTGCACACGATGACCGCGGTGTCGTGTCCACAGCGCTTCTGCGGTCCACGACGTCGAGCAGGCGACCGAACCAGTGATCGATCATCGAGAGCTTCGCGCCGTATTGCGCGCGGAGGTGACCGCTCTCGCGCTCGCGAGATCACGCCTCGCTCCCGCGCCGTCGCGTACGGCGGCCAGATGAGTCTGCTGCGCCTTCCCACGTCGGGTCGTAGCGGTTGGCCCACGGCGTCGGGTGTGTCGAACGGCTCGTGCGGATCGAACTCGTCGACGAACAGCAGGAAGCGGTCGTGCGCGCCCGCGTTCGCTCGCGTCGAGCCAGCCGGCGGCCGTCGACATCGTCCGCGGTCCCGGAAAGTCGGCTCGTCGTCGGAACCACGTGCGGCTCAGGTCGTACGGCGCGGACCGCGGCCGTTCGCGGCCGGGAGCGTCGGTGCGCCGATCCAGCGACGGATCGGCGCGCGTGCGCCACGGATCGTCTTCGTGCCCGCGCAGGTAGTCCCATGCCGCGGAAGTCGGTGTGGTAGTTCTCGCCGCCGTTTTCGAACAGGTGCGGATGATCGGTGACGAGCATCGTGGTCACACCGGCGCGACGCAGCGGCTGCGTGATCGGTTCTTCCCACAACTCGATCGAGCCCCACGGCTTCCACGGAAAGTCGAGCGCGCCGACAGCAGGTCGTGGCGCGCCGGCATGCACGGCAGCGAACCGATGAAGTGGTTGTCGAACCGCACCGACGCGGCGCGCGAAGCGGTCGAGGTTCGGCGTGTCGAATTCGGTGCCGCCGTAGCTGCCGAGCATGTGGCGGTTGAGGCTGTCGAGCAGCACGACGACGACGTTCTTCGGCATGTTCGGCATGGCGGGTCCCATCTCTCGTGAGCGCGACTGGCCCATTCTACGGAAGTCGGCTTCGCGTTTTGACTTTCGTTATGAATCTGGAAGACTTTCCACGTGAATCTTGAGACCGTGCGGCAAAAGGGAGGACACCAATGGCGCATTCGGTCGAGCGTGAAATCTTCGGCGTCGGCTACCGCGAGACGACGGCGTTCAAAGACACGTACGGCGGCGAAGTGGGCCACGTGTTCATCGAATGTCTGCGCATCAAGCCTGTCAACGTCGAGTCCGACACGGTGCTCGTGTTCAGCCATCCGATCGGCGGCGGTGCATTTCTGCCGGCGATCACGCAGCTCGCGCGCGCGGGTCATCACGTGTTGTTCGTCAACACGCGCTACCGCGGCAACGACAGCGCGCTGATCATGGAGAAGTGTCTGCTCGATCTCGGCGCGGGCATCAAAGATGCGAAAGAACGCTTCGGCTACTCGAAAGTGGTGCTCGGCGGCTGGTCTGGCGGCGGATCGCTGTCGTTGTACTACCAGGAGCAGGCCGAACGCACCACGGTTGATCGAACGCCGGCCGGCGACGCGGTCGACCTCGCCGGCGCCAAGCTGATTCCGGGCGATGCGATCATGTTGATGGCGGCGCACGTCAGTCGCTCGGTCACGCTGACGGAGTGGATGGACGCGTCGATCGTCGACGAACTCGACATCGGCAAGCGCAACGTCGAGTTCAACCTCTACGATCCCGCGAATCCGAACCGGTGCGCCGTACAACGCCGAGTTCCTGGCGCGCTATCGCGCGGCGCAGGTGGCGCGCAATCGCCGCATCACCGACTGGGTCAAATCCGAACTCGCCGCGCGCATTCGCGCCGACGGACCCGGCGCCGAACGCGGCTTCGTCGTGCACGGCACCATGGCCGATCCACGCTGGCTCGATGCAACGGTCGATCCGAACGATCGCGAACCCGGCACGTGTTATCTCGGCGATCCGCGCATCGTCAACATGGGACCGGTCGGGCTCGCGCGGTTCTGCACGCTGCGCAGCTGGTTATCGCAATGGAGTTTCGACGAGTCGCGCGCGAACGGGATCAAGAACGCGCAGAACGTGAGCTGCCCGGTGCTGGTGATCGGCAATACCGCCGACAACGCCTGCACGCCGAGCCACACGCATCGTCTGTTCGAATCGGTGGGACACAAGAACAAGGAACTGCGCGAGATCAAAGGCGCGACGCATTATTACGCGGGCCAACCGAAGCACTGCGCCGAGGCGATCGACGTGTGCACCGAGTGGCTCGTGCGCAAGGGTCTGTCGAAACCGGTATGACAAGGAGAATCGCGGTTGAGTAAAGACAAGGTCAGAGGTGCGCCGTTCACGCTGGGCAGTTTCGGTTTGCGCCTGTTGTTCACACTCGCCTTGGTCGTTCTGACCTTCAACCCGACGGGCTATTCGTTCGTAGACTGGCTGCGCGCCTCGTTGTCACCGAACACGCTTGGGCCCGAACACGCCGTGGCGGGTATCGCGCTGCTGGCGGGCTGGTTGATCGTGGTGACCGCGACGCAACGCGCGCTCGGATCGCTGGGTCTGCTCGTACTCGCGGCGTTTCTGGCGGCACTCGTTTGGTGGTTGTTCGATGCCGGCTGGCTCGCAACTTCGAGCGCGGGCGCGCTCGAGTGGATCACGCTCGTGTGCCTGGCAATACTGCTCGCGGTCGGCATGTCGTGGTCGTTCATCTGGCGACGAATGACCGGGCAATACGAGGTCGACGAAGTCAACAACTAACGGGGACGCTCAGCGGCACCGTCATCGGCACATCACCGATCCGCCGCACACGGTGATGGCCTGGCCGGTGATGTAGCTCGACGCGTCCGACGCGAGGAACACCGCAACGCCGGCGAGTTCGCCGGGTTCGCCGATGCGGCGCAACGGCATCCGCTCCACCACGCGTCGCTCCGTTTCCGGATTGTCCCAGAGCGCCTTGGCGAAGTCGGTGCGGATCAGTCCGGGACAGATCGCGTTCACGCGAATGTTGTGCGGGCCGTATTCGAGCGCGAGGTTGCGCACCAGCGCGAGGTCGGCGGTCTTCGAGATGTTGTACGTGCCGAGCACCTCCGATGGGCCGAACGCGGCGGTGCTCGACGTAACCATGATCGAGCCTTTCTTTTTCTCGACCATGTCCGGCAACACCATGTGCGCGAGCCAGTGGTTCGATTTCACGTTCGACGCCATGATCTTGTCGAACGCGGAGTCGGGAATGTCGGAGGACGGACCGTAGAACGGATTGACGCCGGCGTTGCAGATGAGGATGTCGATGCTGCCGAGCCGATCGTGCGTTTCGTCGACGAGCGCCTGCAGCTGTTCCTTGTAGCCGATGTTGCACGCGATCGCAGTGGCGCGGTCCTTTCCGTTGCGCGCGTTGATTGCTGCGCACGCCTCCTCGCATTGCTCGATCTTGCGACTCGAGATGACGACGCGCGCACCGTGATCCGCCAGCGCGTTCGCCATCGCGAGACCCATGCCTTTCGATGCACCGGTGAGCACCGCGACGCGATCGTTCAGATCGAAGAGACCCATGGTTCCCCCTGCTGGAATTGTTATCTGTTACGCTGAAAAACGTCGCGAAAATCTTAGCAGGGGGAGTGCACGGGTGTCTGTCGAATCGGCGCAGGTCGGTGGTCGCTATGCGAAGTACGTGCTGTTCGTGCTCGTCATCGTCTACGTGTTCAACTTCATCGACCGGCAGATCCTGTCGATCCTCGCCGAAGACATCAAAGCGGACCTCGGCATCAGCGATGCGGAGATCGGCTTTCTGTACGGCACCGCGTTCGCGGTGTTCTACGCGGTGTTCGGCATTCCGATGGGCAAACTCGCCGATGTCTGGGTGCGCAAGAATCTGATCGCGATCGGGCTCGCGTTCTGGAGTTTCATGACCGCGCTGTCGGGTACTGCGCGCAGCTTCGGCACGTTGGCCGCGTGCCGTTTCGGTGTAGGCGTCGGCGAAGCGAGCGCGTCGCCGGCGGCGTTCTCGATGTTGTCCGACTATTTTCCGACGCGGTTGCGCGCGACCGCGATCGCGATCTATTCGAGCGGCATCTACATCGGCGGCGGCATCGGCATCTTTCTCGGCGGCACGATCGTGGACGGTTGGCGCGACGCATTCCCCGATCCGGCGAGCGCGCCGTTCGGATTGAAGCCGTGGCATGCGGCGTTCCTCGCGGTGGGTTTGCCCGGCCTGTTGATGGCCGCGTGGGTAGCGACATTGCGCGAGCCGCGGCGCGGACTCAGCGAGGGTCTCGTCGAGCGCGTCGAGCCGAATCCCTTCCATGCGGCGGGTCGCGAACTGCTGGCGGTGCTGCCGCCGTTGACGCTGATCGCGGCGGCGCGCCGCGGGCGGCGCGCCCTGCTGAACAACCTCGCGGTAGCGGTGGTGGTGGCGATCGCGGCGTTCGCGATGATCGAACTCGTCGGCAACAAGACGCAATGGATCGCCCTCGGCGTCGGCGTCTATGCGGCGTTGTCATGGGGCCAGAACCTGGCCTCGCAGGATCCGGCCGCGTTCTCGATGATCTTCCGCTGCCGGGCGCTGCGTTGCGTGGCGATCGGTTTTCCGCTGATTGCGTTCGTCACTTACGGAATCGGATTCTGGGCGCCGCCGTTCATGCGGCGCGTGCACGGTGTCGACGCCTCCACTGCCGGCACGATCCTCGGCCTGACGGCGGCGCTCGGCGGGTTGATCGGCGTGACCTTCGGCGGCTGGATCTCCGATCGGCTCAGGTCGCGTTCGATCAACGCGCGGTTGTGGGTCGGCATTGCGGCGCCGCTGCTGTCGATGCCGATCGCTTTCGTATTCCTCACGACCGGCAACGTTGTTGTCGCGTACACCTGCAGCTTCCTGTTCAGCATCGTGTCGCCGATGTGGCTCGGCCCCGGCGCCGGAACGGTGAACGACCTCGTCATGCCGCGCATGCGGGCAATGGCGTCCGCGTTCTACCTGCTGATGGTCACTTTCATCGGGCTCGCACTCGGGCCGTTCACGATCGGTCAGTTGAGCGACGCGTTCGCCGCCGCCGGAATGACGCCGGCAGACGCGCTCCGCAGGGGCATGTTGTGGGGGCTGATTCCGTTGGCGATCGCGATGGTGTTTCTCGTGCTGGCGTTGCGCTACCTCGAATCCGACGAGACCAGCCGGCTCGACCGGGCGCGCGCCGCCGGCGAGCCCGTCTAACCCGCGTGCTTCGTCTCGAAGCCCACCCCTCAGGCAATCGGTTAGCGAACACAGGGCCATTAGGGCGCGACGTAACGCTTCTGAAGAGGCGCGGCAGCGGCGGTCGTTCTGGGTAGATTGGTAGCGTTCGAACGGTGCCGAAAACGCGCTCGAAGTATTCTTGAGCAGGGGCTGGAATCGTGCGAGAGTTCCGCCTCCTTGGAGAGTACGTAGTGCAACAAACCGGCGAATATCGGATCGCTGCTGCGCGAGAAAAGGTGTGGCTCGCGCTGAATGATCCGGACGTGCTCGCCCAATGCATCGAAGGTTGTCAGGGCATGACGAAAGTGGCCGACGACGCGTTCACGACATCGATCAAAGCGAAGGTCGGGCCGGTGAGCGCCACCTTCAGCGCCGACCTGAATCTCACCGAACTGAATCCCCCGTCGAGCTACACACTGAACGGCAGCGTCAAAGGCGGCGCAGCCGGATTCGGCAAAGGCGCTGCGCATGTCTCGCTGGTCGAAGACGGCGGCGCGACGATTCTGCGCTATCAGGTCGACGCGAGCGTCGGCGGCAAGCTCGCACAGGTCGGCTCTCGATTGATCGACGGCGCGGCGCGCAAAATGGCAGACGATTTTTTTCGAAAGTTCAGCGAACTGGTTGCGCCCGGGCAGGTGGAACGCGTTGCAGCGGCGCCGGTTGCAGCCAAAGAGAAGTATGAACGCAGCGGTCAGTACATCATCTGGATCGTCGTGTTCGTGGTGCTCGCGCTGGCGATCGTGCTGGCGCTGTGAGTCGAGTCGACTACTAGAAAAAAATAGCGGCGGTCGGTGATTCGAAAGGGAGGGGACCAGGTGAATGTTACGTTGACGGTCAACGGTGAAGCGCATTCGGTGGAAGTCGCGCCGAACACGCTTCTAGTGGAGTTGCTGCGCAACCATCTCGGACTATCGGGCACGCACGTCGGCTGCGATACCAGTCAATGCGGCGCGTGCACCGTACACGTGAACGGAGCCTCGGTGAAATCCTGCACCATGCTCGCGGTGCAGGCGGTCGGTAGCGAAGTCACCACCATCGAAGGCATCGGCACACCCGGAGCGACTGCATCCGATGCAGGCCGCCTTCCGTGAATGTCACGCGTTGCAATGCGGCTTCTGCACGCCGGGCATGATCATGAGCGCGATCGATCTCGTGAACAATTCGTCGCGGCTCGACGAAGCGGCGGTGCGGCACGGACTCGAAGGCAACATCTGTCGCTGCACCGGTTACCACAACATCGTGCGTGCGGTGCTGACCGCCGCAACGGAAATGGGGAGCAGCGTGTCATGAGCGCAACGGGAATCGGTGCATCGGTTCGGCGCGTCGAAGACATCCGCTTCATCACCGGCCGCGGCCGCTATACCGACGACATGAATCAGCCGGGGCAGGTGTATGCGGCGTTCCTGCGTTCGCCGTACGCGCGTGCGCGCGTCGTCAGCGTCGACGACGCTGCTGCGCTCGAAGTGGAAGGCGTGCTCGCGGTGTATACCGGTCGTCAGATGGCGGCCGACGGCATCGGCGATCTGCCGTGCGGCTGGCTCGTGAAATCAAAGGACGGCAGCGACATGCGGCAACCGCCGCACCCGCCGCTCGCGGCCGAGCGTTGCAACTATGTCGGCGAACCGTATGGCGTCGTCATCGCGAAGACGCTTGCTGCGGCGCGCGAAGGCGCCGACGCGGTGATGACCGATTTCGAAGAACTCGAAGCGGTGGTGGCCGCGGCGGATGCGACGAAGTCGGTGCAGATCTACGACAACGTCCCGTCCAATCGCAGCTATCAATGGGAACTGGGCGACAAAGCGGCCACCGATGCGGCATTCGCGCGCGCCGCGCACGTGACCAAGCTCGACATCACCAACAATCGGCTGATCCCGAACGCGATCGAACCGCGCGCGGCGATCGGCGTGTACGAACGCAGCAGCGAGTCGTTCACGCTGTACACCACCAGCCAGAATCCGCATCTCGCGCGGCTCGTGTTGTCGGCGTTCGTGAAACTCGCACCGGAACACAAACTGCGCGTCGTCGCGCCCGACGTCGGCGGCGGGTTCGGTTCGAAGATCTTCATCTATCCGGAGGAGACGACCGTGGCGTGGGCGTCGCGCCGCATCGGCCGCCCCGTGAAGTGGACGGCGGAACGGTCCGAATCGTTCCTGGCGGATGCACATGGCCGCGATCACGTGACGCACGCCGAACTTGCGCTCGATGCGCAGGGCCACTTCCTCGGCCTGCGCGTGAAAACCATCGCGAATCTCGGCGCTTATCTTTCGACATTCGCATCCTCCGTGCCGACGTTTCTCTACGGCACGCTGCTCGCCGGGCAGTATCGAACGCCGGCCATTCACGTCGAAGTGGACGGCGTGTTCACGAACACCGCGCCGGTCGATGCGTACCGCGGCGCGGGTCGTCCGGAAGCGACGTACGTGGTGGAACGCATCGTCGAAACCGCGGCGCGCGAACTGAAGATCGATCCGGTGGAGTTGCGCCGTCGCAATTTCATTCAGCCGAAGGATTTCCCGTACCAGACGCCGGTTGCGCTCGTGTACGACACGGGCGATTACGAAGCGAGCCTCAGCAAGGCGCTCGAATAGATCGACTACGCCGGGTTCGCGGCGCGTAAGGCGGCCTCCGCCGCGCGCGGTCGCAAAGCGCGGCATCGGCTTCTCGTGCTACATCGAAGCGTGCGGACTCGCGCCGTCGAAACTCGCGACTGCGCTGGGCGCGGGCGTCGGTCTGTACGAAAGCGGCGAAGTGCGCGTCAATCCGACCGGCTCGGTGACGGTGTTCACCGGCTCGCACAGTCACGGTCAAGGCCACGAAACGACGTTTGCACAGATCGTTTCCGATCGGCTGGGCGTGCCGATCGAAAATGTCGAAGTCGTGCACGGCGACACCGGCCGCATCGAATTCGGTCTGGGTACGTACGGTTCGCGGTCGGTTGCGGTAGGCGGTTCCGCGCTGATGAAGGCGACGGACAAAGTGATCGCGAAGGGCAAGAAGATCGCCGCGTACATGCTGGAGTCGGAAGCCGACAACATCGACTTCGACACTGGCGTGTTCTCGGTGCGCGCCAGCAACCGTTCGATGACGTTCGGCGAGGTCGCGTTCGCCGCGTATGTCCCCTCGAACTATCCGTTGGACGAACTGGAACCGGGTCTGTCGGAGAAAGCGTTCTACGACCCGCAGAACTTCACGTTCCCGGCGGGCACGCACATCGCGGAAGTCGAGATCGATCCCGAGACCGGCGTCGTGACCATTGCGAAGTTCGTGGCGGTGGATGATTTCGGCAAGGTCATCAATCCAATGATCGTGGAGGGGCAGGTACATGGCGGCATCGCGCAAGGCATCGGCCAGGCGCTGCTCGAACACGGCATCTACGACGACACCGGCCAACTGATCACCGGCTCGTTCATGGACTACTGCATGCCTCGCGCCGACGATCTGCCGAACTTCACGGTCGACACGACGGTGACCGCGTGCACGCACAATCCGCTCGGTGTGAAAGGCTGCGGCGAAGCCGGCGCCATCGCGGCGCCAGCGGCGATCATGAATGCGGTCACCGATGCGATCGGCGTGAAAGACGTCGCGATGCCGGCCACACCCGAACGGGTCTGGCGCGCGTGCAGGGGAGAATGAGCATGTACAGCTTCAACTACCACCGCCCCAACAGCCTCGATGCCGCCGCGAAACTGCGCGCCGATTGCGAAGACGCGGTCTTTCTCTCCGGCGGACAGACGTTGATTCCCACCTTGAAGCAACGGCTCGCGGCGCCCACCGACATCATCGATCTCGGCAGCATCGAGGGTCTCGCCGGCATCGACGTGAACGATCGGCGCGTGATCATCGGCGCGATGACGCGGCACGCCGAAGTGGCGCGCTCGTCTGCGCTGCGGAAGGTGCTGCCGGTGTTGTGCAATCTCGCCGGACAGATCGGCGACGGTCAGGTGCGCAACCGCGGCACCATCGGCGGCTCGATCGCCAACAGCGATCCCGCCGCGGACTATCCGGCCGCGGTGATCGGTCTCGGCGCAACGGTGCACACCAACAAGCGCACGATCGCCGCGGAGAGCTACTTCAAAGACCTGTTCGAAACCGCGCTCGAACCGGGCGAGATCGTCAAAGCGGTGGAGTTCCCGGTGCCGCGTCGCGCGGCGTACTGCAAGTTTCCGAATCCGGCATCGCGTTACGCGGTGGCGGGCGTGCTGGTCGCGGACTTCGGCGGCAAGATCCGCGTCGGCGTGACAGGTGCGGGTCCTTGCGCGTTCCGCGCGGTCAATCTGGAACAGGCGTTGAACGCCAAACTCGTTCCGCAGGCGGTCGATGCCGTGGAGATCGACTACGAGCGCTTCAACAGCGACCTGCATGCAACGGCCGAGTTTCGTGCGAATCTGGTGCGCGTGATGGCGCGCCGCGCGGTCGCCGCGCTGATTGCCTGACGGCCCTATAGAGTGGCGACGATACGCAGCGTTCGCTGCCATCGCATCGCGGAAGATATCGGCACCGTCGTACTCGAAGACGTCGATCTGCCGCCGCCCGGGCCGGGTGAGGTGCAGGTGCGCCTCAAAGCGTGCGCGGTGAACTTCCCCGACATCCTGATGATTCAAGGCAAATATCAGTTCAAGCCGCCGCTGCCGTTTGCACCGGGGGGTGAAGCGGCGGGCGACGTCGTGGCGGTCGGGCCGGGTGTCACCGGACATAAGGTGGGCGATGCGGTGGTGGTCGCGATCAGGTACGGCGGCTTCTCCGAAGCGGTGAACGTATCGGCCGGCGCGGCGCAGCCGATTCCGGGACGCATGAGCTATGCGAAAGCCGCATCGTTCCAGACCGCGTATCTGACCGCATACGTCGCGCTGGTGCCGCGCGGCAATCTGCAAGCGGGCGAAACGCTGCTGGTGCACGGGGCGACCGGCGGTGTCGGTCTTGCGGCGGTCGAACTCGGCAAGGTATTGGGCGCTACGGTGATCGCCACCGGCGGCACCGACGAGAAGCTCGCGGTCGTGAAGGCGCGCGGCGCCGATCACGTCATCAACTACACACTGCCCGATGGTCGGCTCGGCGGATTTCGCGATCGCGTGAAAGCGCTGACGGACGGCCGCGGCGCAGACGTCGTCTACGATCCGGTCGGCGGCGACGTTTTCGACGAATCGATGCGGTGCGTGAACTGGAACGCGCGGCTGCTGACGATCGGCTTCACCAGCGGCCGTTGGCCGCAAGCCGCGGTGAATCTGATCCTGATCAAGTCGCTGAGCGTCATCGGCGTGCGCGCCGGCGAATATGGTCGGCGAGAGCCGGAAAAAGGCGTGCAGGTGCACAAGGCGTTGTTCGATCTGGCGCGGGCAGGTCGCATCGATCCTCACATCTGTGCGTCGTTTCCCCTCGAGGAGGCCGTTGGCGCCATGAAGATGCTGACGGACCGCAAGGTGGTCGGCAAAGTCGTAGTCACGATGAACGGTTACACCGGCGACGACCGATGACGCATCGCTGGCACTGTCGCTGCGGCAAGCTCGTCGGTGAAGTGGACACCGACGCGGTCGTCAATCGCGGCATCTGCTACTGCAAAGACTGTCAGGCATTCGCGTACGTCCTCGGCGCGCCCGAGCGCATTCTCGACGTACGGGGCGGCACCGACATCGTGCAGACCTCGCCGCAAGCGCTGACGTTCACGGCCGGCCGCGAACACCTCGCGTGCATGCGGCTGACGCCGCGCGGACTGATGCGCTGGTACGCCGCCTGCTGCAACACCGCCGTCGGCAACACCGCACCGAACTACCGGCTGTCGTTCGTCGGCCTGATACGCGATGGCCTGGCGAACTCGACGCAAACGCTGGATGCATCGTTTGGACCTGCGTTGATGCGTGTGAATACGCAATCGGCGGTCGGCGAGCCGAAGCCGAAGAGCGCCGGAGTATTCGGCGCGGTGCTGCGACTGGGCGGCATGATGCTGAAAGCGCGCGTCACCGGCGCGTATCGGCGCACGCCGTTCTTTTCCGAAGACGGCGTACCGATTGCGCAGCCGAAGGTGCTCAGCGCCGACGAACTTCGCGCAGTGATGGCGGACGTCGCGCGGCACGGCGCTTCGACTTCCTGAGCGCGTCATCCCAATCGATGCCGGCGCTCGCGTTCGGACTGGTTCTCGTCGCTGCGCTGATTCATGCGCTTTGGAACTTCGTTGCGAAGAAGAGCGGTGGCGACATACGGGTGGCGCTGATCAGCAACGTCGTCCTGTGCATCGTGTGGGCGCCTGTCGGGCTCTGGTTCATACGGCGCGACGTCGCGGAGTTCGGCGCGTTGCAGTGGAGTCTCGTCGGGGCGAGCGGTGCGATCCACGTCGTGTATTTCGTAACGCTGCTGCGTGGGTATCGCCTGGGTGACTTGTCGGTGGTTTATCCGTTGGCGCGCGGTACCGGGCCGCTGCTCACGGCGCTGGTGGCCACTACGTTCCTGGGTGAAGCGCTCGGACCGATCGGCTGGCTCGGCGTGCTCGGTATCGTCGGCGGCATCGTGATCATCGCCGGTGGTTCCGCGCTGCTGCGAGCAATGCGCGGCGGTGCGCACTCGCCGCGCGAACTCGCGCGCCTGCGTACGGGCGTCAGCTACGGTCTCGTCACCGGTGCTTTCATAGCGTCTTACACCGTGGTCGACGGTTATGCGGTGAAGCACGCGGGCATTTCACCGGTGCTGGTCGACTATTTGAGCAACGTGGTGCGGTTGCCGTTGACGGCGCTGCTGATCTGGGCGATCCGGCGGCGCGAACCGTTGCCGCTACGCGACTATGCGAAACGGATGTGGCGACCGGCGCTCGCGATAGGCGTGCTCTCGCCGATTGCGTATGTGCTTGTGCTGTATGCCGTGGCGATGGCCCCGCTCTCGCAAGTTGCACCGGTGCGCGAAGTGTCGATGTTGTTCGCGGCGTTCCTTGGCGGTTCGCAACTCGGCGAACACGATCGTCGCGCGCGCATGTTCGGCGCGGCGTGCATCGCGGCCGGCGTAATCGCAATCGCGTTGGCGTGATCAGGCCGCGCGTGTCTTGAGCGAAGGACCCAGCACCACGACGAGGACGATCGCGCCGCCCACCAGTACCACCGCGTTGATCCACGTCATCGAACCGGTTGCCGCGCCGTAAGCGTTCGCGATTGCGTGAGGGAGCACGCCGGCGATCAGGATGCTCTGCTTCGCGTTCACGAACAGCCACGTGACGAACACCGAAAGCGCGATGCCGGCGATCACGAACACCGGCAACGCCATGCCGGACTGCGGCAGGCCCGACGCGAAGAACGCGGGCAGGTGCCACAGCATCCAGATGGACCCGACCGCGAGCGCCGCGCTTGCCGGCCGCATGCGCTGCAGCATTCGAGGCAGCAGATAGCCGCGCCAGCCGAGTTCCTCTCCGAGCGGTCCGAGCAGCAACGCGGGTAGATTGAATACGCCGATCGCGACCAGCAGCCATGTATCGGCCGTTGCGAGTGGTCGGCCGAACGCGAGGCCGATGAACTGGACGATCAGCATCAGCACCGGATAGAACGCAAGCGCCGCGAACCACACCCACGCGTCGACGCGCCAGCGAAATAGTCGCGAGAACAGGTCTTTCACGGCTGCGCCGCCGCCGCGTGCGCTCGTTAGCGCCAGCGCGGCAATGTTCGGCGCCCACACCGCAACGTAGAAGAACGGCGACGAACTGGTCAACGGACCGAAGTGCGCCTCGAACCACGTGGAAAAACCGAGCGCCATGACGGCGATGGCCCACGTGATGCCGAACGTGATCGCGAGGAACAGCGCGACTTCGGTTTTCCACGGATCACGCACGGCGCCGTCGCGTGCGACGGCGCCGCTCATCGGGTTACGCCAGCGATTGGAACACCGCCATCGCGAGCCCGCCGCCGCGGATATCGCCGGTGGTGCCTTCGCCCATCTTGTTCATCACGTACGAAAGGCAAACGCGCGCGTCGGCGTCGACGATCACCAACGAGCCGCCCCAGCCGCCCCAGAACGCCGTGTGTGGATTCGGTCCGAGTGGAAACGCTTCGCTCGTGAGGCCGTATCCCATGCCGAACCGTGCCGGCACGCCGAGCACCAGATCGGGTCCGTTGAGCTGTTCGTCGAAGACGCGATCGCAGCCGGCCTGCGACAGAATGCGTTTGCCGAACGCGCTGCCGCCGTTGGCGATCAGCGTTTGAACCTTCGCGACCGATCGCGCGTTGCCGTGACCGTTCCCGGCCGGAATTTCGGCGCGACGCCATTCCGGCGTGCGCGAGTCGAGTGCGTTCACCGGCGGATAGCGGAACGTGCGGGCGGCGATCGACGTGGCGTCGCCCGTTGCGACGGGCGCGTTGCCGGCCGGTGGCGGTATCAGATTGCCAACACGGCCGAAGTGGCGCGGGTCGAGGCCGATGTGGAAGTCGGCGCCGATCGGCTCGGCGATTTCCTTGCGGAAGAACGTGCCGAGCGACATGCCGGTGACACGACGTACGACTTCGCCGATCAGATAGCCTTGCGTGATCGCGTGATAGCCGCTTTGCGTTCCGGGTTTCCACCACGGCGCTTGTGCGGCGAGCATGCGGGTCATCTTGTCCCAGTCGTAGACGTCGGCCGTGGAGACCGGACCGTCCATGCCGGACAAGCCCGCTGAGTGGCTCATGAAGTGACGCACTTCGACGTCGCCTTTGCCGTTCTGCGCGAACTCGGGCCAGTACTTCGAAACCTTTTCGTACAGATCGATCTCACCGCGGTCGGCGAGCACCAGCGCAGTGATGGCCGCCATCGTCTTCGTCGTGGAGTAGACGTTGACGATGGTGTCTTCCTTCCACGGCGTCTTCTTCTCCTCGTCGAGGTGTCCACCCCAGATGTCGACGACGTATTCGCCGTCCACCGTTGCCGCAAACGAGGCGCCCAAATCGCTGCCGTTGGCAAAGTTGCCGGCGAACGCTTCGCGGACGCGTTCGAATTTGTCGTGGCAAAAGCCGTGGATCGTCGTACCCATCGTTCCTCCAGTTAAACCGTCAGCAGTTGACTCGTTAGCGTCGATATTGTTCGGCGAGGCGGCGCATGCCGGCCAGCCAGCGATCGTAGTCGGCGGTTTTGCGTTGCATGTACGTGAGCACTTCCGGGTGCGGCAGCACGAGGAAGCGTTCCTGATCGAGCGTTTCGACGACCGCGTCGGCGACCTGCTCGGGTTCGAGCATGCCGTCGAGACCCGCAACGCCACCGTCGCTGCCCGCCGTCATCCCGGTGCGCACCGCCTGCGGACACAACACGGATACCTTGATGCCTTCGTGACCGTGGGTGATCGACAACCACTCGCCGAGTGCAACGGCCGCGTGCTTGGTCACCGCGTACGTTACCGAGCCGATCTGCGACAGAAGACCCGCGGCCGAGGCGGTGTTCAGCAGATAGCCGCCGCCGCGTTTCACCATGCGCGGAATCAGATTGCGCGCGGCATACACGTGCGACATCAGGTTCACTTCCCAGATTTTCTGCCACGCGTCGTCGGGCGCATCGATACCGCGACCGATGCCGATGCCGGCGTTCGAGCAGAACAGCGCGATCGGACCGTGTTCGCGCTCGGTGGTGTCGATCAACGCCTGAATGTCCGCTTCGTTGCTGACGTCGACCTGCCGGCTCGAGCCGCCGATCTCCGCCGCAACCGCCGCGGCGCCTTTGCCGTCGAGATCCGCCACCGCGACATGCAGCGCACCTTCCGCCGCGAACCGGCGCGCCAACGCGCGGCCGATTCCGCTCGCGCCGCCCGTTACGACGACGACTTTGCCGTTGACCCTCATTGTTTTCCGTCCCCCGATCGAGCAATCAACCTTAGATCGATCCTCGGTGCGATTTCAGTTTCAATCGGGTGGGTGGCGGGTGATCGGTGTGCCGGACGCGCTCGAGCCATCCCTGGGCGCTCCTTTCGCGACATCCCTGTCGCTCAAGGGTTCCGTAACGGGACGCAACACCGATCACCCGCCACCTTCCGACATTCGAACTCGCGCCTTCGTTCGTGAGTGAGGATGAACGCGCGCTTTAGCGCGCGTTCACGCACGACACACGATGAACGGTGGAGACGCGGCCACAGGCGGAGGTGCGTGTGTGTTGCGGAGGACCCTTCCGCGGCCATGGATGGCCGCGGATCGAGCGCCCAGGGACGGCTCGAGCGTGTCCGACGCAGCACACACGCACCTCCGCCGTGAACCGAAGCTCAACAGTCCATGCCATAATCCCGGCCCGCTGCGGGTGTAGTTCAATGGCAGAACGGCAGCTTCCCAAGCTGCATACGAGGGTTCGATTCCCTCCACCCGCTCCAACCAAACGACTTCGCTCCTGAACGGAAGATCTGCATGCGATCGGAACGCTATCGCTGGGTATTGGCGTGCAATCTGTTCGCCATTCTGACGGTGTCGTCGGGTCTCGGCTTCTACAACCTGTCCGTATACATGCACGCGCTGGCGGCGCAGCGCGGGTTTTCCGTGGCGTCGATTTCGTCGGCCGTGGGACTGTTTTTTCTGACCGGCGGGGTGGCGGGGCTGGTCACCGGGCGCATCCTGCAGCGACGCGACGCGCGCCTCGTCATGCTCGTTGGGGCGCTGTTTTCCGGAGGCGCCATCGCGTGCATCGGTCACGTTCAGGCGGAGTGGCAGATGTACCTCGTGTATGCGCTGTTCGGCGTCGGCTACACGGGCATTTCGGTCTTGCCGGCAACCACGTTGATCACGCGCTGGTTCGATCCGGCGCGACGTCCCGTTGCACTGTCGTTTTCGTCAACGGGACTGTCGTTGGGCGGCGTGATTCTGACGCCGCTCTCCGCGGCGTTGCTGGAGCGGTGGCCGATCGAACAGGCCACGCCGTTGCTCGGTGGAATGTTCGCGCTGTTCATCGTGCCGATCGTCTGGTTTGGTGTGCGGTCGTTTCCCGAAGCACCCGCGCCGGGCGCCCCTTCGCCGATGCGGCAGGGAACGGCGTTTGCGTTGGCGGTGCGGTCGCGGTTTTTCGTGTTCCTGACACTCGGCTATCTGTTGGCGATGGGCGCACAGGTCGGCACCATCGCTCACATGTACACGCGCGGCGTGGCGGTTGCGACGCCGCTGCAGGCATCGTTCGCCGTATCGGTGCTCGCAACGTTGTCGGTGATCGGGCGGCTGATCGGCGGTTTCATCATCGGCCGCGTGTCGATCAAGAAATTCGTGCTCGCAACCGTGGTCGGCCAACTGTTGGGGTTCGTGGTGATCGGCGCGGCAGAGAACGCCACGCAGCTCTGGCTCGGCGCCGGGTTGTTCGGGTTCACCGTCGGCAACCTGTTGATGCTGCAGCCGCTGATGCTCGCGCAGGCATTCGGCGTGATGGATTATCCGAAAATCTTCTCGTTGAGCCAGGCGGTTTCCACGCTCGGCATCGCCAGCGGTCCGGTGCTGCTGGGCGCCATCACTGCGGCGCATGGCTACTTGCCGGCGTTCCTGACTTTCGCGGCGCTATCGGGAGTGGCGTTTGCGCTGATCGTCGCGGCGGGACCGGTGCCGGAAGGTGAACCGGCGCGCTGACGAATGGCTCGCGGCGTGGTCGAAGGAAGCGGATTGGTGTCGGACACCTGAACGAGAATTAATGGAAGGACGACTGTCGATGCGATTTTACGTTGCTTTGTTGATGGCTCTGCTGATCGCGAGCGATGCCGGCGCTGCGTTGCCGGCAACCAGCGACTTGCCCAGCCTCGCGCCGATGCTCGAACAGATCACGCCGTCGGTCGTCAACATTGCCACCTACACGACCGTCCAGGTCCGCAATCCGCTGATGGACGATCCGTTCTTCCGGCGCTTCTTCAACGTTCCGGAGCAGCAGCAGCGGTATCGCCGCACCAAGGCGGCAGGTTCGGGTGTGATCGTCGACGCGCGGCAGGGTTACATCGTTACCAACAATCACGTCATCGACCGTGCGGACGAGATTACCGTGACGCTATCCGACGGGCGCGCGTTGCCGGCGAAGCTGATCGGCACCGACGCGCAGGTGGATCTGGCGGTGTTGAAAGTCGATTCGACCAAGCTCGCGCAGATCGCCTTTGCCGATTCGAGCCGGTTGCGCGTCGGCGACTACGTGGTTGCGATCGGCAATCCATTCGGGCTCGACCAGACGGTGACGTCGGGCATCGTCAGCGCACTTGGCCGAAGCGGTCTAGGCATCGAAGGTTACGAGGACTTCATTCAGACCGATGCATCGATCAACCCGGGCAATTCGGGTGGCGCACTGGTGAATCTGCGCGGCGAGCTGATCGGCATCAATACCGCGATTCTCGCGCCGGCGGGCGGCAACGTCGGTATCGGCTTCGCGATACCCAGCAACATGGTGTCGGCGATCATGGCGCAGTTGATCAAGCACGGCGAAGTGCAGCGCGGCCGGCTCGGCATTCGCGTGCAGGCGCTGAACGCCGAACTCGCGCAGGCGTTCAACGTGAACTTCGTCGAAGGCGTGGTCGTAGTGGAAGTGGACAAGGAGAGCGCGTCGGCGAAAGCGGGCATCGCGCCCGGCGACGTCCTCGTCAAGATCAACGATCGCGACATCAAGCGCGTGGTCGACTTCCACAGTCAGTCGGCGCTTCTGATGGTCGGCGACAGCGTCAACCTGACGGTGCTGCGCGACGGCAAACAGAGGCGCGTCAACTTCGACCTGTTGGCGGAAAGCCTCGAGCAGATCGCCGGCGAACGCGTCGACGCGCGCCTGACCGGTGTGTCGCTGCAGAATTTCCGCAGCGAAAACGAACCGACGACCGGCGCCGGCGTGCTGGTTACCGACATCGGCACGGACAGTCCGGCGCTCGAGCGCGGGCTGCGTCCCGGAGACATCATCGTGGCGGTGAACCGGAAAGCGGTGCGCAGCATCGCCGAGATGACCGATCAGCAACCGGCGCCGAACGCGCAATTGTTGTTGCGCGTCTACCGGGCCGGCGAGTTCGGGTACATCGTGCTGCCGTAGCCGTCGGCTACGGTCGCGCGGAGGCTGATCAGTCGACCAGCGTGAATTGCGGCTGCGTCGGCTCGGCGGCGTCGGACATGTAGACCTCGTCGAGGTCGTCGATGCACTGCAGCGCTTCGGCAAGCGGAATCAGCACCTTCTGCAGCGTGCCGGTCTTGTCGCGATACGCAGCCACGACCGTCGAGTCGTGCGCCTTCACGATCAGATATTTCGTACCGTTGCGGGTCAGCAGATGTCCCGGCAACGATTCGGAGATGTCCATCATCGAAACTCCGCCACCGATGTCTACACGTTAACGCCTCGGGTGGGCAGGAGATGATCCCACTCGTCGTCGGCGCGGAACCGTTCGGCGCCGCGTCGCTGCTAACGGTCGATTCGGGGGCGTGAACGGTCGGAAACGAAGAAGGCGCCGATTGGCGCCTTCTCTTTTTCCGCAAACGAAGACCGCTCAGGCGTCGAACATGATCACGCTGCGCGCCACTTCGCCTTTCTTCAGCGCCTGCATCGCATCGTTGACGTCTTTCAGCTTGATGCGTCCCGAGATCATGTCGTCGAGGTGCAGTTTGCCGTTCAGGTAGAAGTCGACGAAGCGCGGCATGTCGACGCGGAAGCGGTTCGAACCCATGTTGGAGCCCTGGATCTTGCGCTCCATCAGGAACTCGGCGCCGTGCAGCTCGATCATCGTGCCGACCGGAATCATGCCGATGATGGTCGCGGTGCCGCCTTTGCGCAGCATGCGGAATGCCTGCTCGGTGGTCACTTTCAGGCCGATCGCTTCGAACGAGTAGTGCACGCCGCCGCTGGTCATGTTCACCACTGCTTCGACCGCGTCGACTTCTTTCGCGTTGACCACGTCGGTGGCGCCGAATTTGCGCGCGAGTTCGAGCTTACTGGCCACCGCGTCGACCGCGATGATGCGGCCGGCACCGGCGATCGCAGCGCCGTTGATGCACGAGAGGCCGACGCCGCCGCAGCCGATCACTGCTACCGTCGCACCCGGTTCGACTTTCGCAGTGTGAATCACCGCGCCGACGCCGGTGGTAACGCCGCAACCGATCAGCGCGGCGCGGTCGAGCGGCATGTCGGGACGGATCTTCACGATCGCGTGTTCGTGCACCAGCATCTTTTCGGCGAACGACGACAGGTTCAGGAACTGGAACACCGGCTGACCGCCGGCGGTCAGTCGCGACGGCTCATCCGCCTTGCGGTCGAGATCTTCCCGGTCGCACAGCGACATGTGCCCGGTGAGGCACGGCTCGCAGTGGCCGCAGAACGCCGACAGACACGTGATGACGTGATCGCCGGGTTTGACGTAGGTGACATCGGATCCGACGGCTTCGACGACGCCGGCCGACTCGTGCCCGAGCACCGACGGCAGCGGATACGGATACGAACCGTTCTGAAAGTGCAGGTCTGAATGGCACACGCCGGCGGCGACGGTGCGCACCAGCACTTCCCGCGGTCCGGGTTTGCCGTGGCTGACCTCTTCGATCACCAGCGGCTCGTTGACTTTGCGCAATACTGCTGCCTTCATCCCTCGTCCTCCACGATTGCGGTTCGATAATCAGAAAGGGTTCGGAGTGTGCCAAAGGCGATGTCTGTTTACTACTTGAGAAGCGCCTCGAACGAGGTCCGTCGGACACTCGTGCGAGCGCTCGCGCCGGCGGTCGATTTCCGATGCTGATCCTGGTCGGCATCGGTTCGAATCGCGGCGATTCGATCGGCATCGTGCTCGAGAGCATCGAGCGATTGCGTGGTCTCGCGGGTGGCGCGTTCCGGAGTTCGTCGCTGTGGCGGACGAGTCCGGTCGACTGTCCGCCGGGCTCGGGCGACTTCATGAACGCAGTGGTCGCGTTCGAGCCACGCCATGGCCTCACGCCGGAGAGTCTGTTGGCCACACTCAAGCAACTCGAGTGCGAATACGGACGGTCCGCGACGCCGGTTCGAAATGCGCCGCGCGAACTCGATCTCGATCTGCTCGTCTATGGCGACGAAACCCGGATGACACCGCAGTTCGTGTTGCCGCACCCGCGCGCCACCGAGCGCCGCTTCGTGATGGCGCCGGCGGCGGAAATCGCCGCGGACCTGCGGTGGCCCGGCACCCATCTCACCGTCGCCGAACTGCTCGCGCGCATCGACGACGACGAGACCGTCGAGCGACTTGCACTCGGAGTGCTGACCTCGTCCGCGTGATAGCGTGATAGCATCCCCTGAAATAGAAGATCTGGCGGCGAGTCGGCGTCGGACGGGGCTTCAGGGATTCGTGGGGAGGCATTCCGGGCATCATGCGGAGAGTGAGGCGGCTGCTTGTTTGCTGCGCGCTCGTTACCGGCGGTCTGCTGGCTGAATCCGTCCACGCATACGATCCCGATCTGCACCAGCAGTTCACGTTCATCGCTGCCAAACAGCTGAACCGGTGTCTCGAGGGTTCCTCGATGCCGCGACTCACGCCGTTGCAGGTTCGCTACATCGCGAAAAGCGATGTAGCACAGGCACAAGGCGGCTGGTTCGGACAATTCCGGTGGGGTTACTACGATCGCGCGGCGCAGGGTCAACGCAAGCTGCTGTGGGTGATCGACACGCGCCTGCACGACCACTTCAAGCAACTCGAAACCGAGATGTCGAGCGCGCATGAAATGGGCGATCAGTATTCCGACCTCGGCTACATCACGAACTATCTGCAGAACATGACGTCGCCGGCGCATGTGGTGCCGGTATATTTCACGCGCTGGTGGCGCTTGAGCCTTTCCGACCGTTTCGACGGCTATCCGATCGACGAGGAAGCGGTCGAGAAAGCGATGAACGTCGATTGCGCGGCGCTGCTCGCAGCGCCCGAACAGCCGGTAGAGGAAGTGTTGCGCGACACGGCGAGCGCCACGTTGCGCGCGGTGCAGAGTCGCATCGACAGCCTGCCGGTAACGTGGCAGGCGTTCTGGAAGCTGGCGGACGATCCGGAACAGTTCGGCGAATATGGCCGCGCCGGCAACAACTTCGGCCGCCGCGTCGAGTTCAAATGCGGCGAAACGAAATGCGTGCTGCTCGACAAAGACCCGCTGTATGACGCGTTCGCGCTGGAACGGCACGTCGAAGCGGTGAACGCCACGATGCGAGCGATGCTGTGGCTGCAACGACGGTCGGTGAATGGCGAAGTCGTCGCGCACTGACGGCGTGCTTGCCGGCATTCGGGTGCTCGATCTCACCGGCGCGGACGGATTGCTCGCCGGGCAGATTCTCGCCGATCTCGGCGCCGACGTAGTACAAGCGGTCGCGCCGTCGCGACCAAGCGATTCCGTTGGCGACTACCATTGGCGCGCCTACACGCGCGGCAAACGGCTGCTCGAAGTCGACCCGAGCGACGGCGCCACGCTGCACTCGCTGCTGGCCGGCGCAGACGTGCTCATCGAGTCGCTATCCAACGATGCCGCCGCGCGGCTGTCGCTCGCGCCGTCGCAGGTCGCGGCACGGCACCCCCACCTCGTACACGTGTCGATCACGCCGTTCGGGCGCAGCGGACCGAAGGCGGACTACGCCGCCACCGATCTCACGGTCGGCGCTGCGTCCGGATTTCTGTTCTTGTCCGGCGCGGCCGGCGAAATGCCGGTGCGGATCTCGGTACCGCAAGCTCACGCGCATGCCGGCGCCGATGCGGCGGTGGCGGTGTTGATCGCGTTGCGTGCGGGGCGCGGCCAGCACATCGACGTCTCCGCGCAGCATTCGATGACGCTCGCGCTGTTGGGCCGCGGCCTCGACGCCGCGGTGAATCAGCCGCGCGCCGAACGCAGCAGCGGCTCCGGCATGGTCGGTGCGGTACGCGTGCGTTCGATTTATCCGGTGCGCGACGGTTGGGTGCTGGTATCGGCGGGCATCGTTCCGCCGGTGGCGGCGTTCATGCGGAGGCTGATGGCGTGGGCGGCAGAGGAGAAGCTCTGCGACGCTGCATTGATCGACTGGGATTGGGGTACCGTGGCGCCGCGTATGGTGCAAGGCTCGTTCAGCGCCGCGGACTGGCAGATCGTCGACGACGCGATCGCCCGACTGCTGGCGCCGCGCACCAAGGCCGAGGTCATGGCGCAGGCGGTGGCGCGCAAGTTGCTGCTGGCGCCGGTGATGCACGTGGGCGAGTTGCTCGACAGCCCGCACTTTGCCGCGCGCGGTTACGTGCAGCGACGAGGTACGCCGCACGTCGGGGCGTTTGCGCAGCTCGAACGCAGCCCGCTACGGCTGTCTGACGGATCTACCCAGGTGCGCGGAGACGACCTGCGCCTGGCGTGGGATCGACGATCGGCTGTGAAGCCGACGGCGTCGTCGAAGCCGTTGGCCGGCCTCAAAGTGCTGGACCTGTTCTGGGTGGTCGCCGGCCCTGGCGCCACGCGCATGCTCGCGGATTACGGCGCCACGGTGATTCACGTCGAGTCGCGCAACCGGCTCGACATGTTGCGGGCGGTGCCTCCCTATATAGACGCGACACCCGATCCGGAGCGCACGCCGGGTTTCCACAGCACGCACGCCAACAAGCTGAATCTGTCGCTCGACCTCGGCACGGCGGAAGGCCGCGAAGTGCTGGCCGATCTGATCCGCTGGGCCGACGTTTACGGCGAATCGTTTTCGCCCGGCGTCATCGATCGCATGGGTTTCGGCTACGAAGCGGCGCGGCGCCTCAATCCCGAAATCATCATGGTGAGCAGCAGCCTGCTCGGGCAGACCGGCCCGTGGCGGGAGTATGCCGGCTTCGGCAATCTCGCCGGCGCCGTATGCGGTTTCTATCAACTGGCCGGCCTGCCGGACGCACCGTCCGGTGGGCGCGTTCGGGCCGTACACCGACTTCATGGGGGTGCGCTACAACGCGCTCGCCATACTGGCCGCGCTGGCACACCGCGATCGCACCGGCGAAGGCCAATTCATCGACATGGCGCAAGCAGAAGCGGCGTTGCATTTCCTGGCGCCGGCGGCGCTCGCATATCTCGAAGCGAAACAGGCACCGGAAGCGCGTGGCAATCGCGATTCGTCGATGGTCCCGCACGGTGTCTTTCCGGCGCGCGGCGCCGACCGTTGGGTAGCCATTGCCGTGCGCACCGACGACGAATGGCAGCGGTTGTGTCGCATCGCCCACCTGCGCGACCTTGGTGCCGATGCGCGGCCTGACGAGCCTGGCCGGCCGCAAGCATCGCCGAAGACCGCATCGACGTGGCGTTGTCGCAATGGACGCGCGAGCGCGATGCGCACGAAATCGAAGCCGAGTTGCAGCGCGCCGGCATCGCCGCGCACGCGCTGCTCGATACGCACGAGTTGTCCAAGGACGCGCAGCTCGCGGCGCGCGGCTTCATCCGCCGCATCCCGCACCCGCAATTCGGGATGACCGCCATCGAGGGCAGCCGTGTGCTGATGTCGGGCGCCGAAGCGGCACAGCCGACACTGGCAGTGAGCTATGGCTCGCACAATGCGGTCGTGCTCGCCGATATCCTCGGTTACTCGGCAGAGCGCATCGCGCAGCTGACGGAACAAGGGGCCCTTCAATGAACGCTGCGGTTGCGGCGCCACGGCGACTTCGACGGGTTGCGGCATTGCTGTTGCTCGGTGCGGCGACGCATGTTCTGGCGGCGGCCGATACCGCCTGGCTCGATGACCGCGCGGCAGTGCAGCAGTTCGTCGACGGCGTGCTCGCGTCGCAGATCGCGTCCGATCGAGCCGTGGGCGCAACGGTCACGATCGTACGCGACGGCGGCGTCGTGCTCTCCAAGGGATACGGCGAAGCGGATCGCGACACCCACAAGAAGGTCGCGCCGGACACGTTGTTCCGCATCGGTTCGGTGTCGAAAGTATTCGTCTGGGTCGCCGTGATGCAGCAGGTTGCGGCGGGGCGGCTCGACCTCAATACCGACGTCAACACCTATCTGAAAGACCTGCAGATTCCGGAGACGTTTCCCGCGCCGATCACGCTGACGCATCTCATGACGCACACCGCCGGTTTCGAGGACAAGCCGATCATCGGATTGTTCGCACGCGGGCCGCAGACCGTCGGCGATTTTCACGAAAACCTGCAGTCGATGATGCCGCGACGCGTGTGGATGCCGGGCCGTCACGCGGCGTATTCGAACTACGGCGCGGCGCTGGCTGCGTACATCGTCGAAGTCGTTTCCGGGCAGAGCTGGGACGACTACGTCGACAGCCACATACTGAAGCCGCTGTTGATGATCGATACGACCACGCGACAGCCGGTGCCGAAGGTGCTCGAAGACCACATCTCGAGCGGCTACTGGTGGGAGAACGGGCGCCACATCAAGGCGCCGTTCGAGTTCGTCGACCATTCCCCCCGCAGGATCCGTCAGCAGCTCCGGCGCCGACATGGGTCGCTTCATGCTCGAGTTGCTCGCGCGTGGCGATACGCCGGTCATGGCCGCCACTACCCGCGCATTGCTGTTCGCGCCGGGCTACAAACACGAGCCGCGCCTCAATCAGACCCGTTTCGGGGTGTATGAACAGAGCAGTCACGGGCAGACGCTGATCGGGCACAGCGGCGATACGTTGGCGTTTCATTCGATACTGATGCTGTGTCCCGATCTGAATCTCGGCGTCTTCGCGTCGTACAACGACGAACGCGGTGAAAAGGCGCGCGACGAGTTGGCACAGGCCTTCCTGGACCGCGTGTTCGGCCTGCCGGAGACGCACCCGAAATCCAATCAGGCGGTGATCCCCGAACGGTATCGCGGCTATTACACCAGCATGCGCGCGCCGGTCAGCGGCCACGACAAACTGCAGTCGCTGCTGCAGACGTTCGAGGTGAGCGTCGAGAGCGACGGCACGCTGATCGTGCATACCGACGAAGGTCCGCGACGCTTCGTGAAGATCGACAACGACCTGTTCGAACAGGAAGACGGCCGTGAACGCATTGCGTTCGCTGGCGACGGTCCGGTGGCGACGTCGCTGTTCGTCGACTCGATGCCGCCGATCGACATGGTGCGCGTCGACATCAAAGAGTCGCCGCTGGTGCAAGGGGCGTTTCTCGTCGCGGTGCTCGTTCTGTGCGCCGCCGTCTGGCTGTTATGGCCGATCTCGTGGCTCGCCCATCGCGGTCGCGTCGCGGTCACCGGCGAAACGCGAGCGTCGCTGCTGGCCGCGCTGACGTCTGCATTGATCATCGGCTTCTGCGTCGTGATCGCCAAAGCAGTGTCGGGTCCCCATGACATCGTGTTCGGCATGCCGGAGACGTTCAAACAGGCGTTGTGGGTGCCGATCGCGTTGGTGCCGTTGCTGTTGCTGCAGCTGGTTTATACCTATGGTGCGTGGGTCGGGCGTTTGTGGTGGGTGTCGCGCAGGCTTCACTACACGCTGGTGACGTTCGCGGCGATCGCATTCGTGGCGTGGGCGTTCTATTGGCACCTGACCGCAGTGATCGTCGAAGTCTGAGCCTCGCCAACGACCGTCGTTGCGCTGGACGAACGCGGCGCCCGGGAATACGTTCACCGTCACTGCAAGGGGGATCACCGATGAAACGCAAGGATTCGAGTGTTGCCGGTTCGAGTGTCGTGTATCGGGTCTTCGTGCTGATAGGCGCGTTCTCGAGCATCGCGCCGGCGTTCGCCGCCGCGCCGGGCACGCAGGGCGGACCGCAGTACGGCTATTGTTCCGCTACACACGGCAGACCAGAAGAAGGTGTACGTCAGCGCGGTGTTCGAAATGCCGCTGCCAGACATCCAGGAGCACAACCGTGTGATGAACGCGGAATTCAACAAGATGCTCGTCCAGAAGTACGGCTCGCCGGCCGGCCCGAACGAAGCAAGATCCGGAGGCTGCACGGTGGCCTGGTACGTGCCCAAGGCGAAGGCCGAGGACATGCGTCAGATCGTCATTACGGCCGCGCACCAACAGAACGCGCAGCTCTTCGACACCGGCTGGACCTTCGTGCGCACGGCGCAGACCCCGCCGCCCGGTCCACCGGTTGGCGGGCATTGATGAGGACGCTGCGACTATCGGTATTCGCTGGCGGCTGAGACGCTCTTCGTGAAGGACGTGTTGATCTGTTGCACCGACGCGGAAGGATCGCAGCTGGAGTGGCTCGCGAAAGCGCTGCTCGACACCGGCTGGTCGGTGAACTTCATGCATAAGGGCAGCCGCGGCGTCGCGAGCGCGAATTGCGTGATCGCGGTGTGGTCGCCGCATTCGGTGGGCGATGCCTGGCTGACGGCGCGTGCGAAGACGGCCGCAAAACACCGCCGGCTCGTTTCGATTCGCCTGGGCGGCGCGCGGCCGCCGCGCGGATTGCGTTCCGAACAGGTGATCGATCTCTCGGAGTGGCCCGCACGCGGCGCCGATCGCGCCATCAACTCGTTGTTGGGAAGCGTCGACGCGGTGGCGAACGGCGTCGTGCAGAAGAACGACGCCAATGACGATTCCAGAGCGTGGATCGCGATCGGTCTGGCGGTGCTGCTGATCGGCGGCGGGTTTGCGCTGTACGAAGCGACGTCGCAACCGAGTGGCGGCTCGCGCGGCGAGGCGAGTTCCTCCGAGGAATCGGTGCGCGCCGCCGATCAAGCCGCGGCAGCGGCACATGCGATGCAGAAAGCGGCGGCCGAGCGCGCGGCCGCTCCGTCCGAGACCGGTGCGACCGCGGGCGAAGGCGAACCGGCAACGAAGCCCGCCGCGCAGATGTCCGATGCGGCGCGCGTGGGTGCGCAAGCACTGAGTCAACTGACGGCACAGATCGAAACCGCCGGTGACGACCTCGACGCCGTGCGTCGTTCCGCAGAAGAGGCAGTCGCGCTCGATCCGCAGCAGCCGCAGGCGCGTGCCGTGTTGGCGGTGCTGACCGGTCTGGCCGATCTGAAGTGGAACGAAGCGGCGGCCTACGCCGAATCGCTGAGCGCCGCTTCGTCCGACGCGGCATTGGCCGACGTGGTCAGCCGGTATCGCAGGATGGTCGGACTTCGGCGAGCCATTCGGCGAGCCAATCGGTGGATGCGGTTCCTTCCGACCCGTCGGCAACGCCGTTGTGCGGTATCTCCGACGACGCCGCGTTCGCGCAGGCGTTCGTCGATCTGAGCGGCGCGCAGCGCGTGGCGCTGTTCAAATTCGGCTGCATCGTCGAACGCATCGGCAATTCGCCCGATGTGCGCACGCGACTGGGCATGGGATGAGCACCGAGACCGATCTGACGGCGTTGAGAGGGGCCATTCGCGACGCGAAGTTCGCGGCCGAAGACGCGCGCGTGGTCGCGCTCGCGGCGGGCTTGCGCCTGTCCGCGGCGGAGCGCGCGGCGATCGAAGATGCCGCCGCGCGGCTGGTAGAACAGGTGCGTGCGCGCCGCGGCGAGCACAGCGTGCTCGACGTATTTCTCAAGGAGTTCGGTCTTGCCAACGAGGAAGGTGTGGCGCTGATGTGCCTCGCCGAGGCATTGCTGCGAATTCCCGATGCCGCCACGGTGGACGCGCTCATTGCCGACAAGATCCTGCCGGGGCGTTGGGCCGACCACATCGGCAATTCGGAATCGACGTTCGTCAATGCGTCGACGTGGGCGTTGATGCTCACCGGTCGCGTCATCGCACTCGACAGATACGCGGCGCGCTCGCCGACCGACGTGCTGGGCCGACTGGTCAATCGCGCAGGCGAGCCGGTGATCCGCAACGCGATGCGCCGGGCGATGCGCATTCTCGGCGGCGAGTTCGTGCTGGGCCGCGACATCGAGGAGGCGCTGCGGCGGGGGGCGTCGGAACACGGCGTCGACGGCGTGTTCTCGTTCGACATGCTGGGTGAAGGCGCGCGCACCGAAGACGACGCGAAGCGCTACTGCGCCGCGTACGCGGGCGCGCTCGAGCGCGTCGGCCGTTCTGCGGACGGGCGCGGCAGCCGCGACGGATCGGGCGTGTCGGTGAAGCTCTCCGCGCTGCACCCGCGTTACGAATTCGCGCAACGCGCGCGCGTGTTCGACGAACTGTATCCGCGCCTGCTCGAACTCGCGCGTCGCGCGGCGCAGTGGAACGTGGGTCTGTCGATCGACGCGGAGGAAGCCGATCGCCTGGAGCTGTCGCTCGACCTTTACGAACGGCTCGCCCGTGCGCCTGAACTTGCCCGTTGGGACGGACTCGGCCTCGTGGTGCAGGCCTACGGCAAACGCGCGCTGCCGGTGCTCGACTGGCTGATCGAACTGGCGCGCGACACCGGCCGCAGCTTTCCGGTGCGGTTGGTGAAGGGCGCGTATTGGGACGCGGAGATCAAACGCGCACAGGAGTCCGGCATGCCGGACTTCCCGGTATTCACGCAGAAGGCCAACACCGACGTCGCATACCTCGCGTGCGCCGAGCGATTGCTCGCAGCGCGCCCGATGCTGTATCCGCAGTTCGCCACGCACAACGCGCACACGGTTGCGGCAGTGATCGCGATCGCGGGCGCGAACGCGCGCGACTTCGAGTTCCAGCGGCTTCACGGCATGGGTGAGTTGTTGTACCGCGTCGCGGCGCAGCAGTTTCCTGCGTTCCCGCGCGTGCGCGTGTACGCGCCGGTCGGCGGCCACCGCGACCTGCTCGCGTACCTGGTACGCCGGCTGCTCGAGAACGGCGCGAACTCGAGCTTCGTGAATCGCTTCCTCGATGCCGGTACACCGCCGCGCGAGATCGTGCGCGACCCGGTAACGGCGGTGGCGCGCGGACCGCACCGGCATCCCAGGATTCGGTTGCCGGACGCGCTGTACGGGGCTGGCCGTCGCAATTCGCCGGGACTCGATCTCGCCGATGCGGCGCAAGTCGATGCGTTGACTGCATCGATCGCCGTCACGACGCGCGGACGCGTTTTCGCGCTGCGTTCGATGCGGAGTAGCGCCACGCGGTACGCTGCAGGTGCGCAATCCGGCGAATCATGACGACGTCGTCGGCGAGGTGCGGTACGCGACAGCCGCCGATGTCGATGCCGCGGTGACCGCCGCGGCAACAGCACAGCCCGAATGGGATCGTCTCGGAGGCGTCGAGCGAGCGCGACACCTCGTTGCATTTTCCGATCGCCTCGAAGCCGATCGCGACGTGCTGGTCGCGTTGCTCGTGCGCGAAGGCGGCAAGACCCTTCCCGACGCGGTCGCAGAGGTGCGCGAGGCGATCGACTACTGCCGCTACTACGCCGAACGCGCGAGTGAGCAGTTCGCCGAACCGCTGCGTTTGCCGGGGCCGACAGGAGAGTCGAACGAACTGAGCCTGCACGGCCGCGGTGTGTTCGCGTGCATCAGTCCGTGGAACTTTCCGCTCGCGATCTTCCTCGGCCAGATCACCGGGGCGCTGGCGGCGGGCAACGCCGTGGTAGCCAAGCCGGCGGAGCAAACGCCGCTGATCGGCGCGCGCGCGGTCGAACTCGCGATCGAGGCGGGCTTACCCGCCGGCGTGCTGCAGTTCCTGCCCGGCGACGGCGCGGTGGGCGCCGCGCTGGTCGAGCATCCCGGTATCGCCGGCGTTGCGTTCACCGGCGGCACCGACACGGCCCGCGCGATCAACCGCGCGTTGGCCGCGCGCGACGGCGCCATCGTGCCGCTGATCGCCGAGACCGGCGGCCAGAATGCGATGTTCGTCGATTCGACCGCACTGCTCGAACAACTCACCGACGACGTGATGCGCTCCGCGTTCGGCAGCGCCGGACAGCGTTGTTCGGCGTTGCGGCTGTTGCTGCTGCAGGACGACGTGGCCGATCGCGCCGTCGAGATGATCCGCGGCGCGATGCGCGAGCTGCGCATCGGCGATCCGGCGCAACTCGCCACCGATGTGGGTCCGTTGATAGAACCGGAAGCGGTCGCGAAGCTGACGGACTACGTCGCGTCGCAACGAGCGGCCGGCCATGCCGTCGCAACCGTGGATCTTCCGGCCGCGTGCGCCAACGGTTCGTTCATGGCGCCGCATCTGCTGGAGCTGGACGACTTTACCGGTCTTACCGAGGAGCATTTCGGTCCGGTGTTGCACGTGGTGCGATACGATGCCGATGCGCTCGACGCAACCATCGACAAGGTACGCCGTCTCGGCTTCGGCCTGACGATGGGCATTCACAGCCGCATCGACTCTCGCTGGCAGCACATCTTCGAGCGCTCTGCGGTGGGCAACACTTACGTCAATCGCAGCATCATCGGCGCGGTGGTGGGCGTGCAGCCGTTCGGCGGCGAAGGACTGTCGGGCACCGGCCCGAAAGCCGGCGGCCCGCACTATCTATTGCGCTTCGCCACCGAACGCGCGCTGTCGGTGAACACGATGGCCGGCGGCGGCAACATCGATCTGCTGCGCGGCTGAGTTACTGCCTCGAACGACGGCCCGGCGAAGGTGCGCTGCGGGCGGCGCGCGGTTCTGGCCCGGCTTCGGCGCGCCGTGCGATGGCGCCCGCCGTGGCACCGCCGTCGACCACCAGGGTGTGGCCGGTGATGAACTGCGCGGCGTCGCTGGCCAGGAACAGCGCGGCGTTGGCGATGTCTTCCGGCTGGCCGGCGCGCGGCAACGGCTGGGCCTTGTGCCAGCATCGCTTCCACGGCCGCCTTGTTGCCGCCGGCGCCGCCGTAGAGGATCGGCGTGGAGACGCCGCCCGGCGCGATGCAGTTGACGCGGATGCATGTCGCAGGCGAACTCGAGCGCGGCCGAGCGGGTGAGGTTCACGACCCCGGCCTTGGCCGCGCAGTAGGCGTGCAGGTTCGGATAGCCGTCGATGCCGGCGATCGAGGCGGTGGAGATGATCGAGCCGCCGCCCTGCGGCGCGCATCGGCGCGATCGCGTGCTTGATGCCGAGGAAGACGCCGCGCAGGCAGACCGCCTGGGTGCGGTCCCAGTCCTCGACCGAGATGCCCTCGAGCGGCCCGACCGCGCCGCCGATGCCGGCGTTGTTGAACATGATGTCGAGCCGGCCGAACTCGCTCAGTCGCGCGCGCGACCAGCGCGGCGATGTCGGCCTCGTCCGAGACGTCGGTGCGCTGGAACACGCACTGGTTGCCGCTTTCTGGCGCGAGCTTCGCCACCTCTTCGCCGGCCTGGCGACGTTGAGGTCGGCCAGCACCACGTTGGCGCCCTCGACGGGCGAACAGGATCGACGCGGCGCGGCCCATGCCGCTCGCCGCCGCCGGTGATGACCGCGACCTTGCCGTTCAAGTCGTACATCACAGCACTCCATCCCAGGCGGCGCGTTCCGCATCGAACGGCGCGTGTTCGAGCGCGCTGGCTCGGCCGAAGATCATCGTTGCGCGGTCCTTGGCGTCGTATGCGGTCCATTGACCGATGCCGGCATGACTCGGATTGCCGCTCTGCGTGAACCCGAGCCACGCATCCATCATGTGATGCGACAACTGCTCGACGACGGCGCCGGTGCCGGCGAACTTGTCCTGCGTCGGCGCGTCGAGCGTACCGAACATGAACGGCAGTTCGAGTGCGTGGCACGCGCCGAGCGAGCCGCGGCGCGCCGGCGATTCGTATACGAACAGATACATGAACGTGCGCGGCTGGTGCGCGCGCTGCGCCTCGGCCAGGCGCACGGACGGGATGCGGAACATCTCGTCGCCCTGGATCGCATCGAGCAGATCGAGGTTCGTTGCCGGTAGCGCCAGCGCTTCGCGAGAACGCCGGTAGGCACTAACGAGATCGCCCGCCCGCGCGGCCGAGCGCTTCGGCAACAACCGTGCGACCCGTTCGATCAGCTTCGCTTCGTCGATCGGCGTGCGCGGCGCAACCGCGTTGAACAGCTTCGCTTCGTCGCGGTTGCTGCCGATGACGAGTTCGACGTCGCGCGCGCCACCTTCGGCTACCGCGCCCAGCGGGTTCATCGGCACCGTCTTGCCGTCGACGATCGGCGCGAACGCGAGCCCGGTGCCCGCCTCGGAGACCGCCAACTGCGCCTTCAGTATCGCCTCGGCAGGAACGTCGAGAATCTTCGCGGCATTCGCTTCGGCGATGCCGAGTTTTTCCAGCACGCGCGACGCGAGCTTCGCGCCGGTTTCGACGTTGCCGATCTGATTCGCCGCGCCGCTCTGCAGGATGGCGCGCTTGAACAGGCCGCGCGCCGCCGGCATGGCGAGCAAGGTTGCGCATGCCATCGATCCGGCCGATTCGCCCGCGATGGTCACTTGGGCAGGATCGCCGCCGAACGCGGCGATGTTGTCGCGCACCCATTCGAGCGCCGCGATCTGATCGAGCTGCCCCGCGTTTGCGGTGGCACCCCATTTCTCGCCGCCGTGGCCGCCGAGATACAGATAGCCGAGCGCACCGAGCCGGTAGTGGATCGTCACCACTACGACGTTCCCGCGCGTAGCCAGGCGCGAACCGTCGTAAAGCGGTTCCGAACCCGAGCCGAGCGTGAAACCGCCGCCGTGAATCCAGAAGAAGACCGGCCGCTTCGCGTTGTCGGCGGCCGGCGTGTAAATGTTCAGAAAGAGGCAGTCTTCGTCGCGCGGACCGCTCGCGGCGGTTCCGGGCATCGGGCTAGTGCCTTGAATCGCCGAGTTCGCGAAGACGTTGGCGGGCCGGACTCCCGACCACGATTTCGGCGGTTGCGGCGCGCAGAAGCGTCGGGCGCCGGTGGGCGGTGCGGCAAACGGAATGCCGAGGAACGCCTGGTGTTGCTCGAACTGTAGCCCCTCGATGCGACCGTTAGCGGTCGCGACTTGAACGGCGGACTGATGCATGATTCTCCCCCTGAAATTGAGGTCTGATTAGATCAGACCCTCGGGGCGAGGTCCAAGCGTCGGTCGGGTCAGCGGCGCGGGAACGGCTCCCGCCATGCGTCGATGGCGTTCAGGCGGTCGAGCCAGCGCTGTACCACCGGGAATTCGCCCAGCGGCATGGCCGCCTGGTCGGCATATGGCAGCGTAATGGCCACCGAAAAGTCGGCCACGGTGATGCCGTCGCCGACCAGCCACTGCCGATCTTCGAGGTGTTCGGTGAGCACCGCCGCGTAGCGGCGGAACTCCTCTTGCGCCTCGCGGACGGCGGCGGCGTTCGGCTCGCCGATGCCGAAGCGGCGCTTCACGATGTTCTCGAAATACAGAGTGCCGGCGTGGCGGTAGAGATGCTGCGCGTTCCAGCTGAACCAGCGGATGATGTCGATCTGGCGCAGGTCGTCGGGCCACAAGTCCGAACCGGCGCGCTTGGCCAGATAACAGATCACCGCGTCGGCTTCCCACACGACGTGCTCGCCGTCGATCAGCGTCGGCACCTTACCGTTCGGATTCACCGCCAGATAGGCGGGCTTCTGTTGATCGCCCTTGAGAAGGTCGAGATACATGAACTCGACCGGCGACTGCAGATATCGCGCAACTGCGCAGGCTTTTCGCGACGACAGAATATCGGAGTAGTAGAGCTGCATCGCGGCCGCTCAGCCGTATGTCGGGCGCTGCGGCCAGCCGGGCGGCGAATCCTCGAAGTCCTGCTGACGGCCGTACGGAGTGGTGTCGAGCAGGCTGAACGAATTCGTCAGCCCTTCCACGCCGCGCGCGTAAGTCGAATAGCTGTGGAATACGTTGTCGTCGATCCGGAAGAACACGCTCAATCCCTGGCTCTCGCCCGTACCGAAGCGCGTCTCGCCGCGCTGCTGCAGTTCGGCTTTGGTGCGGAAGTTGTGCTCGAACGGCGCAACGTTCTCGTCGAACGTGACGTGGAAGTCGTAGTTGAAATCGCTGCCGTACGACGAGTACCAGGGCACGTTCCATCCGCGTTTGGCCTTGTAGCGTTCGAGCTTCGCGCTCGGCGCCCGCGAGATCAGCGCGAACCGGGTGTCGCGCGTGTCGAGGTACGCCAGATTGCCGAGTCGCGTTGACGAATCCGGTGCAGCTCGGGCAGCCGTCCTCCCATGCCGGATCGAACATGAAGTGGTAGACGACCAGCTGGCGGCGCCCGTCGAACAGATCGAGCAGCGTCTTCTCGCCGTCCGGCGCACCGAACACGTAACTCTTGTCGATGCGCACCATCGGCAGGCGGCGGCGTTTCGGCATTCACCGCGTCGCGCTGTCGCGTCAGCGCCTTTTCTTCGGCGAGCAGTTCCTTGCGGGCGGCGAGCCACGCTGTCGTCGGAGGCAATGGGCGGGTGGGCGATTTTCTCGGTCACGGTCGTGCTCCGTTGGCGCTTATATCGCAAGAGACGTTCGATGCTGCGCCAATTCGACATCCGGTGACCAGTCGGACCCGTCCGTCAGAGCGGTCGGACGTAGCGGCGCAGCCCGGGCACACCGACGGCAGCCTCGAATTCGGGCGAGCGACGTTCACCCGCGTAGTCGAAGCCGGCGTGAGCGTACGCGCGCTCCGCCGCGTCGTTGCCGATCAGGAACGTGATCTGCGCTTCGCGCATGCCGAGGCGTTTGCCTTCGGGCAGCACGTGCCGGATCAGCTCGCCGGCCAGGCCGCGTTTGCGGATAGCGCGGCAGCGTGGCGACGTTTTCGATGGTCCATGCGGCGTCGTGAGGCTCGAACGTGCAGCTGAAGATGTACGCCCCGCGTGCCCATGCGGCGTCGAGCTCCGCGCGTTGCCAACCGCAGTCGCTCGCAAACACTTCGTCGATGGCATCGCCCGACGCGACGTACGGCTCGGCGCCGTGGAACGCGCACAGCGCAGCGGCGGCGTGCGCCGTCCACTTCGGCGACGCTGGAATGTGGAGTAGTGCCACCACGAGCGCGCCCGGGTGACCGCGAGGCGGCGCGAGGGCATCGAGGCAGTCGCGCTCCGGGCGCGCGAGCGCAATGTCGAACCAGCCGCGCGGAAGGTGCGAGCGCGCGGCGGTGAGCATGGCCCAGGCGAGGAACGGCGCGTCGGCGGGCGTGGCGGCACGGATTCGCGTCGGCATGCGCAGGGTCCGTGTCGAAGCGCGCGCCTTTAGCCCGCCGTCTGCGTGCCCACCGTTTCGTCGCTGCGCAGCCGCCGCTCCGGCTCGTTCGATCCCGCGCGCCGGAACACGATGCCCGTGTACCCCTCGTTCGCGATATCGATGATCGTCTGCCGGAACTTCGGCGAGCCGCCGTTGTAGACGAAGTAGCGGATGCGGCCGGCCTCGTGCCCCTCGACGTTCGAGTTGTAGCCGGTGAACCAGCCTTTCGCTTTGCGCATCAGCACGGTCGCGTACATCTGCGCGACCTGGTCGCTCCACTGTTGTTCGGCTTCCGGTGTCGCCTCCATGCGCGTGTAGCCGTGCTCCCGCGCGTACTGCAGCAAACCGGTCGCCCAATCCACGCCCACTTCGATGCCGCGCGGATAGTTCGTGGACGCCGAGCCGCTTTGCGGACCGGCGATCGTGATCAGGTTCGGAAAGCCGTGGATCTGCATGCCGACGTACGTGATCGGGCCGTCGCGCCATTTGTCGCGCAGCTTCTCGCCGTTCACGCCTTCGAAGTCGATGCGGTCGTACGAGCCGGTGATCGCGTCGAAGCCGGTCGCGTACACGATGATGTCGAAGTCGTAGTCGCGCTCGCTGGTGCGAATGCCGGTCGGCGTGACGCGCTCGATCGGCGTCTCCGCGATGTCGACGAGGTGCACGTGCGGCTTGTTGTATGCCTCGTAGTATTTCGTCTCGAGCGGCACGCGCTGCACGCCGAAGCCGTGATCTTTCGGAATCAGCTTCTCTGCAACGGCGGGATCCTTCACGCGCTGACGGATCCGGTTCGCGACGTATTCGGAGAACTCGGCATTCGCCACTTCGTCGAAGAAGATCTCGCGGAAATTGCTGAGCCAGATGCCGAAGCCGGGCTCGGCGTACAGCTTGTCCCATAGCGCCAGCCGCTCTTCGCGTGTCACTTCGTAGAAACCGCGGCGGTCGGGCTCGTGCTCGAAGCCACCGGGCGACGTCAGGCACTTCGCGAAGATCTGGTCGTAGCGCGCGCGGATGTCGGCCATCTCTGCGTCGGAGATCGGGCCGTTGTTGAGCGGCGCGCACCAGTTCGGGCGGCGTTGGAAAACCGTTAGATCGCCGACCATGTCGGAAAGCGCCGCGATCACCTGCACGCCGGTCGCGCCGGTGCCGACCACGGCCACGCGTTTGCCTTCGAGTTCGATCGGCTCCTGCGGCCAGTAATAGGTATGGAACGAGGGACCTTCGAAGGTCTCCATGCCGGGAATCCGCGGCGGCGTCGGCGCGGACAGAAGTCCGACGGCGGTGACGAGGAAGCGGCAGGTCAACTCGCGGCCGTTCTGCAGCCGCAGGCGCCAGAGATCGTTTGCGTCGTCGAAGGTGGCGGCGCTGACGACGCAGTTGAACTGCATGTACTTGCGCAGATCGAACTTGTCGGTGACGTAGTTGAGATAACGCAGGTTCTCGGGCTGCCCGGAGAAGCGCTCTTTCCAATGCCACTCGTTCAGCAGCTCTTTCGAGAACGAGAAGCCGTACGTATAGCTCTCCGAGTCGAACCGGCAGCCCGGATAGCGGTTGTGGTACCAGGTGCCGCCGAGGTCGGCCGCGGCTTCCACCACGGTCACGTTCACGCCGAGTTGCGCGAGCTTGTACAGCTGATAGATGCCGCCGACGCCAGCGCCGATGATGATCACCTCGTATTGCGGAGCGTCGCCTGCGGTACGTTTCGTTGGTTGGTTCATGCTGCTTCCCCTTCGTGAATCTGTTTTGGCTACGCCCACACCGCGCGGATGCGCACGGCCTCGGCGTGGCCTT
The DNA here is from genome assembly GCA_963787045.1 of uncultured Gammaproteobacteria bacterium. Taxonomy (GTDB): domain Bacteria; phylum Pseudomonadota; class Gammaproteobacteria; order Pseudomonadales; family Azotimanducaceae; genus DATJGR01. The sequence goes on from CAWBBR010000002.1 coordinate 53,193, forward strand.
GTTTGACGCCCGCTTCGAGCGCCGCGGCTTGTCGCGAAGCGTCCATCAGGTTCGGCCCGAACGCGTCGAGCGATGCGGCGTCCGGCGCGATCAGCTCCACGTGCGATCCGCTGCGGCGCAACTGTGCGAGTTCCGGATCGATGCGCGCGGCCATGAAGGTAGCGCCGCCCGGCGGAATCACCGCCACCGCGATCACCCGTTCGAAACCTTCGGCCAGATCGAAGTTCGTCGCCGAGCGTATGCCGCCGTCGTAATAACGGCGGCCGTTGATCGTGATCGGTGGGAAGAGACCAGGCACCGAGCAGCTCGACGCCACACCGCGCGCGAGCGGCGTGCCGGTGCTCTGGTCCAGTACGACGAAGCGCCCGTCGCGCGCATCGACCGCGGTGCACGAGTACTTGGCCGGCCACGGGGTATCTGCGACGGAGGCGAAGAAGCCGATGCAGGCTTCCTCCGGAATGGTTGCGGCTTCGAGCGCGTACGCGCCGATCTCGGCGCGCAGCTTCAGCGCCTCCGCTTCGCTCGAAGGCACGCGCATCATGAATTCCATCAGCTTGGTGAGGTCCGGCACCGGCAGCGCGTTCGGCGTCGAACTCTGCCCGGCGCGGGCTTGCGTACCTTCGATCAGCCGCGCGCGCATCTCGGCGGGCGCTCGACCCGACGCCAACTCCGCGCCGACGAACGATCCGGCCGACGTGCCGACGATCTTGTCGGCGAGCCGCAGATCGATGCCCTCGTCCGCGAGCCCAGCCGCGAGGCCGGTCTCCCACGCGATTCCGACGCTGCCGCCGCCACCCAGCACCAATGCCCGCTTTGCCATGTCGATCCTCCGCTGATAGAGCGACCATGCGAGTTCGGTGGGACCGGGTCAAGACCCGATCAAAAGAGCCATGCAGCTGCCGGGGGTGCCGGCGGAATTACTTCCCGATCAGCCCTTCCTTCTGCAGTTCCTTCGCGACGTCGGTTGCGAGCTTCTGCACGACCTTGTCGACGTCGCGTGGATTGGTCGTTCGGCTCTGTGCGCCAAAGACGAGCTTGTTCTGCTTGAACGAATAGATGAGCGTCTCGATCGTGACGATCGTGTTCGTGCGGATCTCGCCGCCGGTCACGACAGTCGGCCCCCAAGGCGATCCCCAACCGTAGCCGTAGTAGCCGCCGCCGCCCCAGTACGAGCCGTACGGACCGCCCGAGTACGTCGTCGGTGTCGACACCAGTTCTTTGTCGACGCTGACCGGGCGCATCACGATGGCGCCCGCAAAGCCGGCCGCTTCGAGCGCCTTTTTCGCCTCGGCTTCATTCGCCGGTTTGGCGTCGGGGAAGATCTGATACATGGGCCGGCCTTGCGCGCCGTGGGCGCTGATCGCGTTCGCGAGTGTGTCTTCCGCCGAACGCCGCCCGGCTTCGTTGCGCATCATCACGACGGCCGCCACCTTCGCGCCGGACAGTTCGAAGGGGCGCACATCGGGCGCCTTCCAGGTGGAGGTGAAAGCAGGCGTGCAGCCGCAGAGTGCGAGCACGCTGGCGGCAAAGAGTATCTGGCGCATCGAGACCATGGTCGGCTCCTTCGAGTGGGTGCATTCGCGGCCGTGGCGGCCGGAGCGTGCAGCGTAGCGGATTTCGTCAGCCGCGAGCTTGCCGATCTGCTTCTTCAGTTTTCGGCGGGCGCGAGCGCTTTGCGCAAGTCGCCGAGATCTTTCTCACCCAGGATCATCGGAGAGGCCGAGAGACCTCGATGGCCGTAGAAGCAAAAGCGGCATACGTGCCGGCCGGGCCGGATCGCGCCTACGTAAACCGCGCACCGATCAACGCATCCCAATGCTCGTCGCCGTTGGCGTCGAGCTGCGGCAGAAACTGCGGATGCTTCGCGTCTCCATCGATCGGAAACAACAGGCTCGTCGGCAACAGATACTGAAACACCAGCTGATCGCGCACCGGTTTGCCGGCTTTGCGCGGTCTTCCGCCGAAGTGCAGGCAGCGCGTCGTATCGACGAAGCCGACGGTGCCGGCCGGACCAGTGAGCTTCACCACCGAATCCCAACCGACCAGCGCCTCGATGCGCTCGTCAGTCAGAAACGTGATGCCGGTGTAACCGACCGCATCGAGCACGTCGCGCGTGAGGTTCGCGGGTAGCGCGTGAAACGGACCGCAGTCGTCGTCGACGTCGGTCAGCTGGACGAACACTTTGAACGAGATCGTGTCTTCCGGATCCATGTGGAAGTGATGCGCGGACTGGTCGTTGATCGCGTCCTGATACGCGCGCGTGACGAAGAAGTTGAACAGCACCGGCAACATGCCGCAGTAGCGGATGATCGGCGCCAGTATCAGCGGCGACGTCGCGAAGCGGATCGCCTCGGAGTCCGCCGCGAAGTCGTGCGCGAGCGCGGGATATTGCAGGCTGCCGCTGTCGTGCTGTGACGCGCGGCCTTTCGCGGTGGCAATCGCCTCTTCACGCACGACGCGCGTCGCGTTCACGAGATCGAGCGTTGCAACGGCGCGTTCGTATGGCACGTCCGTCGCGCCGGCCCTCGGATTCGCGTCGAGGTAGCGCCGCCCGAGTTCGACCCGTTTCGCGATCGCGTCGGCCTTGTGGGCCGCGATCGCGTCGTGCATCGCGTCGCGTTCGGGACGAGTCGCGTGCCGATACGCGCGGGTGCGCTCGTCCTTGGTCGGAGCCTGCGTCATCCCGCGCGGGCGAACGCGCACAGCTTGTTGCCGTCGGGATCGCGCAGATACGCGAGATACATGCCGTCGCTGCGCAACCCGGGCGGGTCTTCGCACGTGGTGCCGCCGTTCGCCACACCCGCGGCATGCCACGCGTTCGGCTTCTTCCGTCGTCTTCATGGTGAATCCGATCGTGCCGCCGTTGGCGGACGTGGCGGGCTTGCCGTCGATCGGCTTGGTGATTGCGAATACACCGCCCGGGCTCATGTAGAAATAGCGCTCTTTGTTGGCCACGCCGGGACCGATACCGATCGCGCCGAACACCGCGTCGTAGAACTTCTTCGACTTCTCGAGGCTATTGACGCCGACCATCACATGGCTGAACACGTCCGTGCTCCCCTTCCTGCTTGTGGATGACTGTTGCTTGTCGATAACGGGACGTCGGATTATCACCCCACTCGCACCGTTTTCGACACCGTCATCAACGAAACGAGTCGCGGAGGGAACGAATCGATGAGCGTGACGGGCTTCGACCACGTTGCCGTTCCGACGGCGCATCCGATCGAAATGCTGCGGTTCTATCGCGCGCTGGGCTTCGAGGCGCCGTCGCCGGAAGAATGGCGGGCGACGGCGCAACTCTTCTTCTCGATCCAGTTCGGCGACAACAAGATCAACGTGCACGCGCCGGCCGTGTGGCAGAACGCCGCGTTCACGCTGCGCGGCCCGACCGCACAGCCGGGGTGCGGCGACTTCTGTTTCGTGTGGGCCGGTTCGCTGCCCGCGCTGCTCGACGCGCTCACCAGCGCCGGCGCGGTGATCGAGGAAGGTCCGGTCGAGCGCGTCGGCGGCCGAGCGGGCGGTCGCACGAAAGGGACGAGCGTGTACACGCGCGATCCCGATCGCAATCTGCTCGAGTTCATAGTCTACGGATGACGATCGAAGCGCGTGTGAGCTAGGGCCCCCGGCGCGTCGGCGCGCGCGCCACTTCGCCTAACAATCCCATCGCGTCGCGTAGCTGGCGATCGGACAGATACGGTGCGGGACCGAAGCGCAGCACGTCGCCGCGCGCATCGGCGAACACGCCGCGCTCCCTGAGCTGTCGCACGAACGTCGCGGCGTCCGGACACTTCAGCGCGAGAAACCCGGCGATCTCCGACAGCGGCGCGCTGCGGTCGCGGTCGATGACGGCCGGATCGACACCGAGCGCATCGAAGCCGTCTGCGAGCACGCCGATCTGATGCTGGCTGATGTCGCGAAGCAGCGGCGGATCGAGTCTCTTGTCCGCGAAGAAGCGAAATACGGCGGCCCCGCGATAGTGGCTCGTCGGATCGTAGGTGGCGCCGGCGAAGCGATCGCCGCCACTGCTGTACACCACCCGATGCGGCGACGCCGCAGATTCGAGCGCGCCGAATTCGCCGTACCAGCCCGTGATGACCGGGCGCAGGTCGCATCCGGCCGGCAGCCGCAGGAAGCAGTTGCCTTCGCCGAGCTGACAGTACTTGTAGCCGCCACCCACGACGAATGCATCGAGCAGATCCTCTGCCGCGAGCGACAGCGGTACGACGTTGAGCTGGTGGTAAGCGTCGAGCAGCAGTCGCGCTCCGTGCGTCCGACATCGCGCGGCCACTTCGCTCAAGCCCCGCGCGATGCGCCCGGTGTCGAAGAACACCGTCGAGACCAACACGAGCGCGGTGCGATCATCGACGGCGCGCGCGAGTCGCGGCGCGAGAGTGTCGAGCGGACGTTCCGCCACACGTACGATTTCGAGTCCTTCTTCTGCGAGCCGATCGAGCTGGCGCCGGATCGTGTGAAACTCGCCGTCGGTCGTGACGAGCCTGGGCCGCCGCTCCAGCGGCAGCGCGGAGAGCAGACGCACGACGAGCTCATGCGTATTCGGCGCGAGCGCGATGCCGCCTCCGGCGTCTCCCAGCAGCCGCGCGAAGCCATCGCGCACGTGCTGCGCCTGCGCGAATGCATGCTCCCATTTGTCGTCGACGTAGGTAGCGGCGTCGAGCCATGCATTCGCATGCGCCTCGAGGGCCTCGTCAGGCCAGGCCTGATGCGAATGGCCGGTCAACAGCAGGCGCTCGGCGACACGGAACCGCGAGTAGTGTGGCGCGAGCGCGTTCGGTGCTGCGTACAGCGATGCGGGATTCACCTCACAGCTCCGTGCGAATCGCCCAGAGATCCGGAAAGAGCGGACGATCGAGCGTGCCCAGCAGATAGTCGACGCCGGCGCTGCCGCCGGTGCCGCGTCGCGTGCCGATGGTCCGCTGCACCATCTTCACGTGGCGGTAGCGCCACTCCATGAATCCTTCGTCGAGATCCACGAGCCGCTCGCAGAGGTCCGCGAGCGCCGGCCGGCGCCGGTACACGTCGACGAGCGCTGCATGGAGCGCGGGCGACGACTCGACCGATCGCGCGACGTCGCGCTCGAGTTCCGCTTGCGGCACTTCGACACCGTTGATGGCGAGGTGTCGAAGGAACGTATCCCACAGCGTCTCTGAGCGCAGGCGTTGCTCCAGTCTGCGGCGCGGCGCGCTGCCGTCCGGATAGCGCTGCAACGCGGTCGCATCTTTGCGTCCCAGCGCAAATTCGATCTCGCGAAACTGGTACGACTGGAACCCGCTGCCCGATTCCAGTCGGTCACGAAACGACAGGAACTCGAGCGGCGTCATCGTCTCGAGGATGTCGATCTGCGCGACCATCACTTTCAGGATCGTCAGGATGCGCTTCAGCGTATGCCGCGTGCGCGCGCCATCGTTGCGGGGCAGCAGAATCTGCAGGTAGTCGAGTTCGTGCAGCAACTCTTTGAACCAGAGTTCGTAGACCTGGTGCACGACGATGAAGAGCAACTCGTCGTGCTCCGGACCGTTGGAAAGCGGCTGCTGCAGCGCGAGCAGTTCGTCGACCTTCAGGTACTCGGTGTACGTGGGCATGGTGCGCTCCCCGGGCGATCGATCGGCTGCTTACGCGACGTTACACGTGCTCGAGCGCCTGCGCGAAGTCGGCGACGAGATCGGCCGCGCTTTCGATGCCGATCGACACGCGCACCAGATTGTCGGTGATGCCGAGCTGTTTGCGGCGTGCGTCGGGCACGCTCAAGTGCGTCATCGACGCAGGGTGCGACGCGAGGCTCTCTGTGCCGCCCAGGCTGACGGCGAGTTTCACGAGCTGCAGGTTGTCGAGCATGCGGAACGCCTCGGCTTCGCCGCCTTTTACCAGCACCGAGAATGTCGAGCCGGCACCGGAGCAGTGTTCGGCGTAGATGCGCCCCTGCGGGCTCGTTGGTTCCAGAAAACCGAGATAGCCCACGCGCGCGATCTTGGGATGAGCGCGCAGAAACTCGCACACGGTGCGTGCGTTCTGTTCGGCGCGCTCCATCCGCAACGCGACCGTTTCGAGAGAGCGCAGCAGCATCCACGACGTGTGCGGATCGCTGATGGTGCCGATCGTATTGCGCAGCGCCATTATCGGCTGCAAGGCCGTTTTGCTGCCGACGACGCCGCCGGCGACCAGGTCGCTGTGCCCCCCGACATACTTGGTGAGCGAGTAGAGCGACACGTCGGCGCCGTTCTTGATCGGCTGCTGGAAAACCGGCCCGAGGAACGTGTTGTCGACCATGATCAGCGGCTTGTTCGCCGCATCGTCCGCGTACAGTTCGTCGCGCAACCGCACGATGCCGGCGATGTCGACGAGTTCGTTGGTCGGGTTCGCGGGGCTCTCGAGATAGATCACCGCGATGCGGCGTTCTGCGCGAGACGCTTCGATCAGCGCACGAACGTCCGCGAGCGGCGCACCGGCCGGGAAGTTGCCGAACTCGACGCCGAGGCGGCCGAGCACGGCGTCGATCAACTTCTCGGTCGCCGCGTACAACGGTCCGGAGTGCAGGATCATCTCGCCGGCGCGGACGTGCGCGAGCAGGGCGGTGGTGATCGCCGACATGCCGGTCGAGAACACCGCCGCCTCTTCGGCGCCTTCCCACAGTGCGAGACGGTCCTCGAGGATCTCCTGGTCCGGGCCGTTGAAGCGGCCGTAGACCAGGCCTTCGGGACCGCCGGAACGTTTGCCGGTGAGCCTTCGAAGAAGCGTTTGCCGTCGGCGCAGCTGTCGAAGACGAACGTCGACGTCAGGAAGATCGGCGGCTTCAGCGAGCCTTCGGAGCGCCTCGGGTCGTAGCCATAGCCCATCATCAGCGATTGCGGCGACAACTGATGCTTGCCGAGCTTCGTCGTGTGCGGATCTCTCATCGAAATCTCCTGATGCGAGGACGCCTGCAGTGTACGGCAACGACTCGCGATCGCGGCTCCGGTCACTTGAACGCGCCGCGCGTCGCGGGCGATGATCCGTTCGCCAGATTCGATCCAACCCAATTGCACGGATTTCAGACGATGAGCACCGAACGCGCGCGACTGCACAACCTGTTTCCAGACCTCGATTTCGATCCGCAGGCGTTGCGCGAGAGATACCGCCGCGAGCGCGACAAGCGGATGCGCGACGACGGCGAAAACCAGTACATCGAAGCGGCGTCGCAGTTCGCCCACTACGCGGAGGACGATCCGTACGTCGAACCGTTCGAGCGCGACCCGCTCGATCTCGACATCGACGTGGCGGTGATCGGCGCCGGCTTCAGCGGCTTGATGGCCGGCGCGCGCCTCAAGGAACGCGGTGTCACGAATTTCCGCATCATCGAAGCGGGCGGCGATTTCGGCGGCACCTGGTATTGGAATCGCTATCCGGGCGCGCAATGCGACATCGAGTCGTACTGCTACCTGCCGCTGCTCGAAGAAACGGGCTACATGCCGAAAGAGAAATACTCGTTCGCGCCGGAGATCTTCGAGCACACGCGACGCGTCGGCGAGTATTTCGGGCTGTACGACAACGCGATCTTCCAGACGCGCGTCACCGAGGTGAAATGGCTCGACGACGCGCGCTGCTGGCAGGTGTCGACGAATCGCAACGACAGGATCCGGGCGCAGTTCGTCATTCAGGCGACGGGTCCCGCGAACCGGCCGAAGCTGCCGGGCATTCCCGGCATCGCCGATTTCAAAGGCCACACCTTCCACACGTCGCGCTGGGATTACGACTACACCGGCGGCAACCACCACGGCGGGCTGACGAAACTCGCCGACAAGCGCGTGGCGATCATCGGCACCGGCGCAACGGCGATCCAATGCGTGCCGTTCGTCGGCGAGTACGCGAAGGAGCTGTACGTGTTCCAGCGCACGCCGTCGTCGGTCGATCTGCGCGGCAACAAGCCTACGGACGAAGCGTGGTATCGCCAGCAAGGTCCCGGCTGGCAGCGCGCGCGCCGCGAGAATTTCGCCGCGGTGCTGACCGGGCAGAACTTCAGTGAGGATCTCGTCGCCGACGGCTGGACCGACATTGCGCGGCGCATCGGTATTTCGTTGATGAATCGCGGCCAGGGTTCCGGCGATCTCGACATGGAAGAGATCATGCTGCGTGCGGAAATCGCCGACTTCCAGAAGATGAACGAGATCCGCGGGCGCGTCGACGGTACGGTTTCGAAAGCCGACGCCGCCGAAGCGCTAAAGCCGTGGTATCGGCAATTCTGCAAGCGGCCGACCTTCAACGACGAATACCTCGCGACGTTCAATCGGCCGAACGTCGAGTTGGTCGACGTATCCGAGTCGAAGGGCGTCGAGCGCATCACCGAGCACACAGTGGTGGCGAACGGCGTCGCGTACGAAGTGGACTGCATCATCTACGCGACCGGTTTCGAGATCACCACGTCGGCGCATCGCCGCGTCGACTTCGACACGATCGGACGCAACGGTGTATCGCTCTACGATCATTGGAAAGACGGATACCGGACGTTGCACGGCCTGACGAGTCACGGCTTTCCGAACTGGTTCACGATCGGCATCAACCAGAACGGCCTGTCGCCGAACATGACGGCGATGTTCGACGATCAGGCGGTGCACGTCGCTTACATCGTGGACACGGTGAAGAAGCGCGGCAAACAGGTCGTCGAAGCGACCGCCGACGCCGAGGACGCGTGGGTGACGCAGATCGTCGCGCTCGCCGGCTTCGGCGCGGCGGCGTTTCTCGAGCAGTGCACGCCCGGCTACTACAACCGCGAAGGCAAAGGCAGCGGCGGCAACATGCAGAACTCGCCGTACGCGCCGGGCATCAACGCCTTCAACGCGCTGCTGAAGGATTGGCGCGACGCCGACACACTGGCCGGCATGACGATCGGCTGACGGCCGCACGCGGTGGCCGCGATGTTTACGAGCGTCGCGGCCGACGCGATCGTGCTGCTGCACTTCGCGTTCATCGTGTTCGTGCTGTTCGGCGCGGTGTGCGTACTGCGCTGGAAATGGGTGGCGTGGCTGCACCTGCCGGCGGTGTTGTGGGGTGCGAGCGTCGAGTTCTTCGGATTGATCTGTCCGCTGACGCCGCTCGAACAGCGCTTGCGCGAAATGGCCGGCCAGCAGAACTACACCGGCGGTTTCGTCGAGCAGTACCTCGTGCCGGTGATGTATCCGGCGGGGCTCACGCCGACGATCCAACTGGGGCTTGGCGCGTTCGTCGTGGTGCTGAACGTCGCGATCTACACGCTTGTCGTCGTGCGTTGGCGGCGACGCCGGGTGCACGCGGTTGGGCGACGTTTCGCCAGATGATATCGTCCGCACCCCGCGCCCGGTTCGGCGCGCCTGAACGATGCGGATCACGCCCGACGCTCACGATCGACGCTCGAAATGAAAGCCTACGCCGTCGCCATCACGCTGCTGCTGGTCATCTTCGGATCGATCGGCGGGTACCTCTACAAGCGCTTCAGTGCGTTCGCCAGCACGGATTTCGCGCCTCCGCCGGTGACGATCGCCGCGTCCGTAGCGATCCTCGAGACCTGGAGCGAGACGCTGAACGCGGTCGGCACCATCCAGTCGGTCCGCGGCGTGGAGCTCACGTCGGAAGGCAGCGGCGAAATCATCGAGATCCGCTTCGCTTCCGGCGACCACGTATCTGCTGGCCAGACCCTGGTGGTGCTGAACAACAAAGAGGAACTGGCGAGCCGTCGCAACCAGGCCGCCGCGGTCGAGCTGGCCGAGTTGCTGTTCGATCGCGATCGATCGCTCATCGAGCGCCATTCGATTCCGCAGACGCAGTTCGACCGTAGTCGAGCCGATCTCGAACGCGCCCGCGCGCAACTCGCGGAGACCGAAGCGCGGATCGCCAACAAACGTATCGAGGCGCCGTTTTCCGGCACCATCGGCATCAAGAAGGTCGATGTCGGCGACTACCTCTCGCCCGGCACGGTGATCGCGACACTGCAGGATCAGTCGGAGCTCGAGATCGACTTCACGGTGCCCGCTCGTTATCGCGCCGCAGTTGCGCGCGGGTCTGCACGTGGCCGTGCGTGTCGACGGTTATCCGGACCGCACGTTTGTGCGGTGGTTGCTGCCGTCGACGCGCGCATCGACCCCAACACCCGCAACGTGCTGATGCGCGCGCTGCTCGAGAAAGACAGCGGTCTGCTGCCCGGCATGTTCGCAGAACTCGATGTGGATCTCGGCGAGCGGCAGCCAGGTGGTCACCATCCCGGAGACGGCGATGACGTACTCGCTGCAGGGCAACACCGTGTACGTGATCGAGCCGACGCAAGATGGCGCGCTGACGGCCAACGCGCGGGTCGTGCGCGCCGGCAAGGTGCGCGACAGTCGGGTTGCGGTGCTCGACGGCGTGAAAGCCGGCGAAAAGGTCGTGAGCGTCGGGCAGAACAAGCTCCATCGTGGCGTGCGCGTCGTCGTCGACGAGAGTGTGGCGCTATGAACCCACGTTTCACCGATCTGTTCGTGCGGCGGCCGGTGCTCTCGCTCGTGCTGAGTGCCTTGATGCTGCTCGTCGGCATTCAGGCCGGCACGCAGCTCTCGCTTCGCCAATACCCGGAGGTGGAGAAGAGCGTCATCTTCGTCAACACCTTCTATCCGGGTGCGAGCGCGGAAACCGTGCAGGGTTTCGTCACGACGCCGCTGCAGCGCCGTATCGCGGCCGCGAAAGGCGTCGAGTTCGTCGTGTCGCAGAGCGATCCCGGTCTTTCGCAGATCGAGGCGAACGTGCGCCTCGGCGAGGACTCGACGGAGGTACTCGCCGAAATCATCAGCAAGGTGAATGAAGCGCGTCACGAACTGCCACGCGACGTCGAAGATCCGGTCGTCAGCAATCGCACCGGCGGCGACGCGCTGATGTATCTGGCGCTCGCTCTCCGATGAAATGAGCGTGCAGCAGCGCGCCGATTACGCGGAGCGTTTCATCCAGCCGGTGCTGTCGACGGTCGAGGGTGTCGGTGAGGCGCGTGTGCTCGGCAGCGGCAACTTCGCGATGCGCATCTGGCTGAACCCCACGAAGATGGCGGCGTTCGGCGTCACGGCGACGGATGCGGACGACGCGATCCGACGCGACAACTACATTTCCGCCGCCGGTACCACGCGCGGTGAGTACGTGCGCGCGAGTGTCGATGCGCAGACCGATCTCGACGATCCGGATCGGTTCGCCGCCATCGTCGTGCGTCAGGACGGCGACCGTCGCGTCACCCTCGGCGACGTTGCGAAGGTCGAACTCGCGAGCGAAACGTACGAACGGGCCGTGTATTCGAGCGGCAAGCCAACGGTGTTCATCGCGATCACCGAAGCGCCGGGCGCCAATCCGCTCGAGATGACGACGCGTGTGAAGGAAAAGATAAAGGAGATCAACACGCAGCTGCCCGCAGACATGTCGATCTTCATGGACGCGGACGGCTCGATCTACATCAGAGAAGCACTGAAGGAAGTGATGCGCACGCTGCTCGAAGCGTCGGTGATCGTCGTGCTCGTGATCTTCTTGTTCCTCGGCTCGCTGCGCGTGGTCGCGATCCCGATCGTTGCGATTCCGCTGTCGCTCGTAACGGTGTTGTTCCTGATCTGGTTGATGGGGTTCTCCATCAACTTGCTCACGCTGCTTGCGATGGTGATCGCGATCGGGCTCGTGGTGGACGACGCGATCGTCGTCGTCGAGAACGTGCACCGGCACATCGAAGACGGCAAACAACCGCCGGATGCTGCGCTCATGGGTGCGCGTGAAGTGGCGACACCGGTGATCGCGATGACGCTCACACTCGTCGCCGTGTATCTGCCGATCGGTTTCCTCGGCGGACTCACCGGCGTGCTCTTCAGCGAATTTGCGCTGACCCTCGCGGGAGCCGTGGTTGTGTCCGGCGTGCTCGCGCTCGTGCTCTCCCCGATGATGTGTGCGTATCTGCTCAAGGATCACGAGCACCAGGGAAAAATCGCGAGCTGGCTGGATGCGCGCTTTCGGGCGCTGCACCAGCGTTACGAAAGCTGGCTCGCGCATTGTCTCGACAACCGCGGCGCGGTGATGCTGTTCGGCGCCGTGGTGCTGTGTTCCTTGCCCGTGTTTTATCAGCTCGCACAGCGCGAGCTCGCGCCGGAAGAAGACAGCGGCAATATCTTTGCGGCCGCGACCCCGCCCGATTACAGCAGCCTCGAATACACCACGTACTTTCTCGACCAGATGGTGGCTGCATGGAAGACCGTGCCCGAGATCACGCATTCGTGGCAGGTGAACGAACCGGGTTCGGTGTTCGGCGGCCTCGAACTCAAACCGTGGAGCGAACGGACGCGTAGTCTCGAAGAGGTCCGCCAGGAAATACAGCGCAAGTACGACGGCATCAGCGGCCTCGAAATCTTCACGTTTGCGGAAGGCGGGCTACCCGGCGCTTCGGGCGGACTGCCGGTGCAGTTCGTGATTTCCGGGAACGTCGGTTACGAACAGCTCGACAGCGTTGCTGACGACGTGCTCGCGAAGGCGCGGCAGTCCGGCGTGTTCGCGTTCGTCAATAAAGATCTGCAGTACTCGCGGCCGGAGGTGGACGTCAGCATCGACCGCGAACTCGCCGCGCGGCTCGGGATTTCGATGGAGGACATCGGCCGCACGCTGCAGATCATGCTGGGCGAGGTGGAAACGAATCGCTTCAGCATGGAAGGACGCAGCTACAAGGTGATCCCGCAGGCGGATCGCGGCTTTCGCCTGACGAAAGAGTGGCTCGAGCGCTATTACCTGCGCACGAAGAGCGGTGAACTCGTGCCGCTCAGCACGGTGATCACGCTGAAGCAATCCGTGAAGCCGAATACGCTCAAGCAGTTCCAGCAGCTGAACAGCGTGACCATAGGCGGGCTCGTGCTGCCGCCGAACTCGCTCGGCGACGGCCTGTCGTATCTCTCGCGGGCGCTGCAGGAGGTAGCGCCGGTCGGTTATCGCGTCGACTACGCGGGAGAGTCGCGGCGCTTCGTACAGGAGAGCCAGAATTTCCTGTTGCTGTTCGGCAGTTCGCTCGTGTTCATCTATCTGGTGCTGTCGGCGCAGTTCAACAGCTTTCGCGATCCCCTCATCGTGCTCGTCAGCGTGCCGCTGTCGATTTTCGGTGCGCTCGTGCCGCTGGCCCTGGGCATGACGACGCTCAACATCTACACGCAGGTCGGCTTGCTCACGCTCATCGGGCTCATCAGCAAGCACGGCATACTCATCGTCGACTTCGCGAACAACCGGCTGCGCGACGGCGCGGACCGGCGCACCGCGGTGCTGGAAGCGGCCGGCCTGCGCCTGCGGCCGATCCTCATGACCACGTTCGCCACCGCGCTCGGCGTGCTGCCGCTGCTGACTGCATTCGGTGCCGGGGCCAACGCGCGGTTCGCGATCGGACTGATGATCGCGGCCGGCATGCTGGTGGGCACGCTTGTTCACGCTGTTCGTGCTGCCGACGTTCTATCTGGTGATGGGTAGACGATCGGTTCCGGCCGCAAGCGACCGACCGCACGCCGACGTCGAAACGCAACAACTGCCGGAGTTCTGAAGCGGGTTTCTAATCGGTGTCGCCTGGTGCGAGGATTGCACCTGGTTCTCGGTTCGGCAGCGCGCATGGCAGCGAAACGCAAAACCCCCAAAGGCGAAAGCGAAAGTAAAGCGACGCCCGCGCGGCAAGCTCGCGCCCGCGCGCGAACGGCGCGGGCTCGCGGCCGCGGAAGTGGCATTGCCGCTCGATCAGCCTGAAGTCGCCGAGTTGGCCGCACAGATCGTCGCGGCCGGCGGCGCCGCGCTCGGCGCCTATCGCGATCCGCTCGGCGGCCGACCCATCGTCCTCGCATCGCTGCCGCTCGCCGCGGTGCAGCCGACGCCGTTCCAGCGCGACCTGTCTCCGACGCACACGAAGCGTCTCGCGAAAAAGATCGACGAAGCCGGCGCATTTCTCGATCCGCTGATCGTGGTGCGCGGCGCAGACGGCGCGCTGTGGACGCCGAACGGCCGGCATCGTCTCGCCGCGGCGAAGGTGCTGGGTCTCCGGCAGATCACCGCGCTCGTTTCGCCCGACGAGACGCTCGCGTACCGCATCCTGGCGCTCAACACCGAGAAAGCGCACAACCTGAAGGACAAGAGCCTCGAGGTGATCCGCATGGCGCGCAGTCTCGCGAAGTCCGATCGAGGCAAACGCGAGTCGGACTATGCGGCGGAGTTCGAGGCGCCGGAGTTGCTGACGCTCGGCATCGTGTACGAACGCGATGCGCGCTTCGCCGGCGGCGCATACAACCCGTTTCTCAGAAAGGTGGATCGATTCGGCGACAGACCGCTCGCGACGACGTTGCGCGATCGCGACGCGTGGGCCGCGCGCCTCCTCGAGATCGACGGCGAAGTGAAACGGATCGTCGCGAAGCTGCAGGCGCAAGGACTGCGTTCGCCGTATCTGCGCAACTACGTCGTCGCGCGCATCAACCCGGTGCGCTTCCACAAGGTGAAGAAAGGCGATACCGCGCCGCCGATGAAGGTGCCGCAAGCGCTCATGCGGATGAGCGCCTCAGCCAAAAAGTTCGACACGAAGAAGGTGTCGAGCGCCGACCTCGCGTGGGTGGCGGCGGGGGCGGAAACGGCCGATTGATCGGCCGCGACACCGCCGCGCTGTAATTTCCGCGGCGCTCGCTCGTATATCCAGGTAACGACGGTAATCTCAGGTCTCACGTGCGTGCGGCGCAGGGAACGGTTTGAAGGTCGACTTCGAAGCGGAATACCGCGGTTGCTACGGCCGAGTGTTCGGTTTGTGCCTTCGGCTGCTCGGAGGTTCCGTGCTGGCTGAAGACGCGGCGCAGGACGCATTCGTGCGCGCGTATCGCGCGCTCGATCGCTACGACCCGGCGCAGCCGTTTGCGGCTTGGGTGGTCGGCATCGCGCGCAATCACTGCATCGACCTGCTGCGCCGGCGCCGCCACGGCGAACTGCGTCTTGGCGACGAGGCGGCGGAACGCGCGGCGGCGGAGGCCGAGTCTGTCGAAGGCGTCGATGCGCTGGTGATCAACGAGCGCAGCGGCAAGGTGCGCGCCGCGCTGGCGGCGTTGCCGGAAAAGTATCGTCTGCCGATCGTGCTCGCGTACTACAACGACGCGAGCTACGACGAGATCGCCGAGGCGCTCGGCATCTCGCGCAACCACGTCGGCGTGTTGCTGCTGCGCGGCAAGCAGACGCTGCGCAAGGCGCTCGCGTCGTCCGAGGAGGACTCCCAGTGACGCACCCATCCGAACTGCGCGCTTGCGATGCATGCTGACGAAGCGCTCGAGGCGCACGAAGCGGCTGAAATCGAGCAGCATCTGGCGACGTGCGAGCTTTGCGCTTCCCGTGTTGCGGCGCTGCGCGAGGAGTCGGGCGTTCTCTCCGCCGCGCTCGCGTACGACCCCGCGGCTGCATCGGTACCGGAATTCGCCAAACCGGCGAGCGTCCGCGCGATGGTCACGGGTTCCGTGGTCGTGCTGCTGATCGCTGCGCTGCTGTCGACCGCGCGCGGGCTCATCGATGTGTCCGTGCCGGACGCAGTGAAGTGGTTCAACCCGTTCAATGCCGGCGGCGCAGTAAATCTGTTGGTGCGCACTAGTACGTTCCTGCTGTCCGATCGCGGTAGTGCGCTGGCCTCGTCAATCGTCGAAACGTTGGGTGGAGTCGTGATCATGGTGCTGTTGTTGTGGATCGCTTCGGTAGTCGGCCGGCGCATCCGCGGTCCGATGATGATGGCGTGCGTGGCGTGCGCCTTCGCGTTGCAACCTTCCCCGTCCGAGGCGGTGGAGATTCGCCACGACGAGAAAGGCGCGGTGTTGATCCCTGCGGAGGAGACGATCGACGACACGCTGATCGCGCTCGGCGACACGGTCGAGGTGAACGGCAACGTCACCGGCGACCTCATCGCGTTCGGTCGTCGCATCGTGATTCGAGGCAACGTCGGAGGACTCGTGATCACCGGCGGCGAGAGCGTCACGCTCGAAGGCAGCGTCGACGGCAGCGTGCTGGCCGGCGCGGAGACGCTCTCGGTGTCGTCGCGCAAAATCGGGCGCAACCTGTTCGGCGGCGCCGAGACGGTGACTGTCAGCGACACGGCCAGCGTCGCGCAGAACGTGCTCGTTGGCGGCGAAAAGGTGTCGCTGGCCGGAAGCGTTGGGCACGACGTGCTGGGCGGTGCGGAAGAACTCGAGGTGGCCAGCACGATCGGCGGCGGTCTTACCTCCTACTCGAAACGAATGACGCTGCTGGCGCCGGCGCACATCAACGGCGACGTGCGTGCGCATGGCGTGGAGAAGAAAGATCACGTCGTGGTGTCGCCCGGCGCGGTGATCGGCGGGCAACTGATCACCGAACTGGACAAGTTCGACGTGGAACAGAATCGCTACCTCACCGGACGTTTCTACGGGTGGGAGATCGTCTGGCTCGCCGCCGCGTTCGTCGCGGGGTTGGTGTTGCTGTGGGTGGTACCAGCGCTGCAGCGCGTTCCGTTCGACGGCGCGTCAGATGCACTGCGCAGCGGGGGCTACGGTGTGGTTGCGTTGGCGGCCACGCCGATCATCGCGGTGCTGGCGTGCGTCACCATCATCGGCATTCCGATCGGTGTGCTCGCGCTCATGGCGTGGGGTGCGGGAATCTATCTCGCCAAGGTGGTGGTCGCGCAGTTGATCGGTGTGCGCGTGCTCGAAGCGGTGGCAGAACGTCACGAGCACTTCGCGATGTCGCTGCTGGTGGGTCTGCTGATTCTGACGTTCGTCGTCAATCTGCCGATCATCGGCGGTGTGATCGGATTCGTCGTCACGGTGGTGGGGCTCGGGCTGCTGGTGCTGTTCGTTCGCGACGTGATATTCGACGACGAACCGATCGAGGACGTGTGACGCCGGGGCGGCAAGCAGGATCAGGTCTCACGTGTGGAAGCGTGCGCCGATTGAGATTCGGGCGACGATCGCTTTAAATCCCTCGGTCGTCGCTCACATCTCCTGGATTCGAAAGCGTGAACAGACAACTCTACGCTGGCGCGAGCGGCTACTCCTACAAGGAGTGGAAGGGCACGTTCTACTCGAGCACGATCAAACCGGACGAGATGCTGGCGTGGTATGCCGAGCGCTTGCCTACTGTCGAAATCAACAACACGTTCTATCGCATGCCGAAGCGAACCGTGCTCGAGACCTGGGCGAGCACGACGCCCGCACACTTCCGATTCGCGATCAAGGCGTCGCAGCGCATCACACACATGGCGCGCCTCAAACCCGAAGCGGCGGAATCGCTCGCGTACCTTTATGGCAATCTCGAGTCGCTCGGCGACAAACGCGGACCTGTGCTGTTTCAAACGCCGCCGAACCTGAAGCTCGATCTGCCGCGCCTGCAGGCGTTTCTGGATCTCTTGCCCGTCGATCATCGCGCGACGTTCGAGTTCCGCAACGACACGTGGTTCACCGACGACGTTTATGCTGCGCTGGAAGCCAAGAGCGCCGCGCTGTGTCTTTCGGAGCGCGAAGACGCGACGCCGCCGCCGCTCGTGCAAACCGCTCCGTGGGGATACGTGCGCTTGCGGCTCGAGGAATATTCCGAACGCGATCTCGAGACATGGGTGCGCAAGCTCAAGGACACGCAGTGGCAGGAGATTTACGCGTATTTCATGCACGAACCCACCGCACCCCCGTACGCGCAAACGCTGATGCGGCTGTGGTAACCCATTCCACGGGAAGAATATGGATTCCAATCAACTGATCTTCCCGATGTTCGCGATGGTGCTGCTGACGTTCTCCGTGCTCGCCCGATTGTTTTTCGCGCGGCGGAAATCGGTTGCCGAAGGAAAGGTGAATCCCGAGTACTTCAAGGTGTACCAGGGTGGCGCAGAACCCGAAGCGTCTGCGCAGCTCGCCCGCCACTTCGCGAATCTGTTCGAGGCGCCGGTGCTGTTCTATGCGGCGTGCATCGCCGGAATCGCGCTTCACATGGCGGGCGCGCTGTTCCTCGTACTCGCGTGGGCGTATGTGTTGCTGCGCTTATCCATACCTCGATCCACACCGGCGCGAACAAGCTCTACCCGAGAATCGCTGCGTACTTCTCGAGCTGGCTCGTGCTGTTGGTGATGTGGCTGGTGCTGGCGATGCGCGCGGCGGGATTGGCCTAGCCGGCTGGAGTGCGTCGTTCAAGGAAATGGATCCGTCATGCGCGACGTGAGCGACACGTCGAATGCATTCAGCGTCAGCGAGATCATGCAGTAGTAGCCGATGATCGTGACGAGCTCGATGAGTGGCGCTTCACCGAAGCGACTCTTCGCATCGGTGAACGTTGCGTCGCTCAGGCGATGCTCTAGCAGCAGTTCGCGTGCAACGCGATGGCTCGCGCGGTCGGCGGGGTCCGCGAAATTCGGATCGGCACCGAGTCGAATCGCTTCCACCGCGGCGGCGGGCACGCCGGCGGCGATCGCCATCGGACCGTGCGCGGCGAACTCGAACTTCGCCTTGTAGTGCGCGCCGACGGTGCAGATCGCGATCTCTTTGATCCGTTCCGGCAGCGTCGTCTGGAAGCGCACGGCGCCGCCGAACGCTTGCGCGGCGTGGCCGATCTTCGGCGCATGCGCCCACACGCCGAACGGACCGATGAGGCCGATTTTGCCGCGTGGTCCGCTGTTGAGCGCGTCGAGGAACGCGCGGGCGTCGGGCGTGAGGTTGTTCTCGTCGAGCGTGCTGAGTCGGCTCATGTCTCCCCCGTCGTGTGCGCTTCGGTTTGCAGTATCGTAGCCGAGGCTGCACGCGGGAGTTCACATGCTGCTCGACAACAAGATCGCGATCGTCGTTGGCGGCGGACAAACGCCGGGCGAGACGATCGGCAATGGGCGCGCGACCGCGATCGAACTCGCACGCGAAGGCGCGAAGGTGTGGGTCGCCGATCGGCGCGTCGAGTCCGCGCACGAGACGGTGACGATGATCGAAGGCGAGGGCGGCGTCGCGCGCGCCGGGTTCGTCGACGTCGGCGACGAGCCGTCGATCGCGCGGATGATCGCGGACTGTCACGCCGCGTGGGGACGCATCGACATCCTGCACAACAACGTCGGCGTGAGCCTCGCCGGCGGCGACGCACCGGTCGAAGACATCACCGCCGATGCGTTCGACCGCGTCACGTCGATCAACCTGCGCGGCATGGTGCTCGCCTGCAAGCACGCGCTGCCGATCATGCGCGCGCAGGGCAGCGGCGTGATCGTCAACATCTCGTCGATGGCCGCGTGGGGCAGCTATCCGTACGTCGCGTACAAGACTTCCAAGGCCGGCGTGATCGCGCTCACCGAACAGCTCGCGTACGCGAACGCGCGTTACGGCATCCGCGCGAACGTGATCCTGCCGGGCTTGATGAACACGCCGATGGCGATCGAATCGCGCGTCGGTCTCGACGGCAAGTCGCGCGACCAGGTGATCGCCGAGCGCGACGCGCGCGTGCCGCTCGGCAGAAAGATGGGCACCGCGTGGGACATCGCGCATGCGGCGGTGTGGCTCGCCTCCGACAAGGCGGGCTTCATCACCGGTGTCGCGCTACCCGTGGATGGCGGCGCGAGCGTGCGGCGGGGCTGATGCCGCACGCTTAGTCCGTCACTTCAGCTTCGCCGCCCACTCCGTCAGCACCTTCACGAACAGGGTCGGGTCCTGCGATGCAGCATGTGGCCCATCATCGGCAGCGACACGTAGTCGATCTGTTGGCCGGCCGCGGTAACGAGGTCGCGCACGCGCGTGGCCTGAACGTCCGACATCGCGCCCCTTACTCCGCCCGTTTGCTCGTCGTTCATCCGGAAGTGGTGTGTCAGCAGCACCGGCACCTTGACGCTCGACAGCATCCGTTCGTGGTCGCAGCTTGCGGCGACGCGTGCCGGTCCAGAACGCGCGACCCCATTCGGGATCGTATTCCTTCAGATTCTGCGGCGGTTCGTCGGCGCCGCCGAACGGTCCGCCTTCGGAAGCAGGAAGGCGATCGCACGGTGGCAATTCGGTCGCAGCCGCAGCGCGCATGCCGCTTCCAGTTGTTCACGCTCCATTGATCGCCGAGGTATTTGTTGAAGAGCGCGAACACCGGACCGATGCTCTGTCGAATCGATGCACCGGTCGACGGATTCGCCTCGGACGAGAAGAGCGGCGGGTCTTCGTACAGCGCGCCGCGCACCTGACCGGGCTTCGCGTACGCCGAGAGCCACGCCGACAGCACGCCGCCGGACGACAAGCCGCTGACGATCGTCGGCCGTTGGATCACGAGATCGATGAACCGGACCAGATCGTTGCCCATGTTGTCGAGCGTGTAACGGCCCGGCGTCCAGGTCGAGCGGCCCTGGCCGCGCAGATCGACCGCGAATGCATCGAAGTGTTCGGCGAGAAGGGGCAACGCCTTTTCGTAGCCCCACCACGATTCCGTTTGGCCCGGAATGAGCAGCAGTGCGGGCTTGTTGGGGCTGCCGGCGCGCACGTAGTTCATGCGCACCTCGCCGAGATCGACGAGGTGCTCTTCGAACGCGTGCGGAACGAACGTGCCCTCGCGGTCGCTCGCTTCGTACTGCTTCTTCACGACAGCTTCGCTGGTCCGTACAACTGCGTGAACTCGTTCTTGCGCGGTCCGGCATAGCCGAACAGGTACGCGCCGACTTTGCGCATCTGGATCTCTTCCGATCCTTCGGTGATGCGATAGCGACGGTGGTGGCGGTAGATGTGCTCGAACGCCTTGTGGCGCGAGTAGCCCATGCCGCCGTGCGTCTGCATCGCCTGGTCGGCTGCGTCGCAGCACAGCCGGTTGCCGATGTAGTTGCACATCGACACGCGGTCGGAAATCGTCCGTTCCACCTCCTTGTGCGGCATCGAGTCGATCTGCGATCGCGGTTTCCCAGATCAGCAGCCGCAGCATCTGCGCCTGCGTGTGCAGTTCGATCAGCGGCCATTGAATGGCCTGGTTGTTCGACAGCGGCTTACCGAACGGTTTGCGCTGCCGCGAGTACGCGACGCTTTCGTTGATGCAGTACACCGCGGCACCGAGCGACGAAGCGGCCTGACGGATGCGGTTCTGGTGCACGAAGCTCTGGCCGATGGCGAGGCCGCCGCCGATTTCGCCCCAGTAGCTGTCTTCCGGAATCCACACGTTGGTGATCGACACGCGCGGGTGATCGGTCGGCATGTTGAAGGTCCAGAGATACTCTTCGATCTTCACGCCGGGCGAGTCCGCCGGAACGATGAAGCAGGTGATGCCGCGCGCGTCGCCGTCGTTACCGCTCGTGCGCGCGAACGTCATGATGTAGTTGGCGTGGTGCATGCCGGTGGTCCACATCTTCTCGCCGTTGATCAGCCAGCCCGGCTTGCCGTCTTTGGTTTGCGGCACGGCGCGCGTTTCCATGAACGTGGCGTCGGATCCGTGATTCGGTTCGGTGAGACCGAAGCCGGTGCGCAAACGGCCTTTGAGCAGGTCGTCGCTGTAGCGCTTGAACTGATCCGGCGTGGCGAACTCCTCGAACATCACGATGAACGGGTTGTTGCCGACGATCGAGTGTTCGGTCTGCAGGTCGTTGAAGAGCCCGAGGCCCTTTGCGGCCAGGTGCTCGCGGATCACCGCCATCCACAGGTTCGAGCCGCCTTTGCCGCCGTGTTTCTTCGGCCACGCAAAACGCAGATGGCCGGCTTTGTCGGCGACCGCGCGCGCTTCGGCGAGCAGCGCTTCCCACTCCTTGCGCGGCAGGCCGTTGTTGTCCCAGTCGGTGCGCGCGTGTTCGCGGCGGTGATCGAAGAACCGGATGTTATCGTCGCGGTTCTGGATCGGCATGATCTCCTTCTCGATGAACTGGTCGAGTTCGTCGAGGTAGTCCTGCAGTTCTTTCGGAATCTTGAAGTCCATCGTGTCTCTCCCTTTTTGATTGAGCTGAGTCGCGTTGATCGGGTCGTGTATTGCACGCCCTCCCAGCGCACTCCGTATATCGCGGTTCGGACTGTATCGGGTTCGGTCGTGCGTAGGCCAGTCCGTCCGTAGCGGCGTCGCCGCTACGTCCTTGCGCGCGAACGTCCGATACCGATACGGTCGAACAAACTGCAGGGAATCCGGGTGGTGACCCACATCGTCGTCATGGGCGTGTCCGGCGCCGGCAAAACCACGCTGGCGCTCGCGCTAGCGGCGCGGCTGCGGTGGCCATTCCAGGAAGGCGACGCACTGCATCCGGAAGCGAACGTCGCAAAGATGCGGGCGGGAATTGCACTGGATGATGCCGATCGTGCGCCGTGGCTCGCGGCCATCCGTGCGTGGATCGACGCGAATCGCGTGGCGGGTATTTCCAGTATCGTCAGCTGCTCCGCGCTCAAGCGCGGCTACCGAACGCTCCTCGCGGGCGATGCGTCGGATGTTCGCTTCGTTTTTCTCGCGGGCGATCGTGCGCTATTGGCGGACCGACTGGCCAATCGCGTCGACCACTACATGCCGACGTCGCTGCTCGACAGCCAGCTTGCGGCGCTCGATCCGCCGTCGGCGGACGAAGCGTTGATCATCGACGCCGCGTTGCCGACGGACGCTCAGGTTGCTCGCGTGCTTGCGGCACTGCGCCTGAGCGCGACCGGTGGAGCACGCGAGTGATCCTTCAGCCGTACGTCGGACGCTGCGGCCAACCGGCCGGCGAATCCTCGAAATCTTCCTGGCGCCCGAACGGGGTGAGGTCGAGCATGCTCACCGCACTCACGACGCCCTCGGTACCGCGCGCAAACGTCGAATAGGTGTGGAAGATCGCGTCGTCGACGCGGAAGAACACGCTGATGCCGTGATTCTCGCCGCTCGCAAACCGCGCCTGTCCGCGGCGTTCGAGTTCGGCCTTGTCGTGGTAGTTGTGCTCCACCGGCGTGATCGACTCGTCCTGGGTCGCGTGAAAGTCGTAGTTGAAGTCGGTGCGATGCGACGAGAGCAGGGTGCGCGACCAGTTTTTCGACGCGCGGTAGCGCTGCAACTTCTCGAGCGGCGCACGGGCGATGATCGCGAACGACGTGTCGCGCGCGGCCAGCAACGACAGATCGGCCAGCGCATCGACGAAGCCGGTGCAGCCCGGGCAACCTTTCTCCCAGCTCGGGTCGAACATGAAGTGATAGACGACGAGCTGACGGCGTCCTTCGAACAGATCGAGCAGCGTCTTCTCGCCGTCCGGTGCATCGAACAGGTAAGTCTTGTCGACGCTGACCATCGGCAGGCGGCGGCGTTGCGCGTTTACGGCGTCGCGCGCCTTCGTCAGTTCCTTTTCGCGTTCGAGCAGCGCCTTGCGGGCCGTGAGCCATTCGCCACGAGCGGCGATCGGCGGGTGAGCGGTGGTGTCGGTCATCGGAAGCTCCACGAGTGGGGTCGTTACCCATTAGACGTTCGGACCGCGGTCGGTTCGACAACGGTTCGAACGCGGCCGGCATCTGGCGCTAGTTGGTCTTCAGCGTGCCCTTCGCCTTTCGCGGTGTGCGTCGCGATGAGGTCCATCAGCGGCGGGCTGAGGCTGTCGTAGGGTTCGAGTTTCAGTTCGCGCAGCCGCGCGCGCACGGCGTCCATTTCGTCCGGCCGCGCGCCACCGGTTTCGATCACCGACGAAACGAACGCGGCGAACTCCGGCGCGGCCCAGCCTTTGTCTTTCGACAGCTCGACGTGCACGAAGTCGAGACCGTAGAACGGATGAGCCTTGTTCTCGATGCGTCCATACATGTGCGTGCCGCAACCCGTGCACGCATAGCGCTGGATCGGCGCGGCGCTGTCGACCACCTTCAGCTTCTGCGCGTTCGCGGTGACGTTCAGTTTGTCGCGCGGTACCACCGCCACCACCGAGAACATCGCGCCTTCGGGTTTCCAGCATTTGCTGCAGCCGCACGCGTGGTTGAACGCCACGTTCGCGCCGAGCGTCACCGTCACCGGTGCGCTTGCGCACTGTGCACGAGAGCGTGCCGCCGTTGAAATCCTTGGAGCCGGCTTTCACGCCGTTGTCGACCGACGGATGAATCCTGATTGCCATAGCGTGTCCCTCCTCGTTTGAAGTGAACCGGTGTACGCCGGCTCAGCGACGAACGCTACACCAATTGGGGCGCGACCGAAGACCGCTATGATGTGCGGCATGACGACACCTGCCGTACCCGTAGACGCCCGAACGATTCGCCGTCGACACGGCCGTCACGCCGGCGCCGGTTGGCGGCACTGGCTGCCGGGTTTGCGCACCTTCCGCGCGTATCCGCTTGCGTGGCTGCGCTACGACCTCGTCGCCGGACTCGTGCTGACCAGCATGCTGGTGCCGGCCGGTATCGCTTATGCGGCGGCGTCCGGTGTTCCCGGCGTCTACGGACTCTACGCGTCGATCGTGCCGCTGCTGGTGTATGCGTTGTTCGGGCCGAATCGCGTGCTGGTGATGGGGCCGGATTCGGCGCTCGCCGCAATGATTCTCGCGGTGATCCTGGCGCAGTCCGGCGGCGATCCGCAGCACGCGGTCGCGTTGGGCGGAGCGATGGCGATCGTGTCCGGGGTGGTGTGCATGGGCGCCGGCTTCGCCCGTTTCGGCTTCGTCACCGAGCTGCTGTCGAAGCCGATCCGCTACGGCTTCATGAACGGCATCGCGCTGACGCTTACGCTGAGTCAGCTGCCTCGATGCTCGGCATCCCGTGGAGTCGTCCGGTCTGTTTCACGCCACGTAGACGACGCTCGAAGGCCTGTTCGCCGGCGGCACCAACGTCGCCAGCGTTGCGATCGGCGCGGCGTGTTTTGCGTTGATCATCGCGCTGAAACGGTATCCGCATATTCCCGCGGCACTGATTGCGATCGGCGGCGCCACGATCGTGGTCGGGATTTTCGATCTCGGCGCCACTGCAGGCGTCGCGGTGCTCGGTCCGATGCCGAGCGGCTTGCCGTGCCGAAGCTGCCGTTGATCGGCGCCGAGGACGTGGTGCCGGTCGTACTGGGCGGCCTGGCGGTGGCGCTCGTCGCGTTTGCCGATACCAGCGTGCTTTCCCGCACCTATGCCGCGCGTCTCGGTTTGCGCGTCGATCCGAACCAGGAGATGGTTGCGTCTCGGCGCCGTGAACTTCGCCACCGGCCTGTTCCAGGGATTTCCGGTGAGCAGCAGCGCGTCGCGCACGCCGGTGGCATGGGCGGCCGGTTCGAAGTCGCAGCTCACCGGGGTCGTTGGCGCGATCAGTATCGCGTTGTTGCTGCTGTTCGCGCCGACGTTGCTGAAACACCTGCCGATGGCGGCGCTCGCTGCCGTGGTGGTTGCGGCCGCTCTCGGGATGTTCGAAATCGCCGATCTGCGGCGCATCTATCGGATACAGCGCTGGGAATTCTGGCTGTCGATGGTGTGCTTCTTCGGCGTCGTCGCGTTCGGCGCCATCGAAGGCATCGGCCTCGCCATCGGCATCGCGGTGCTCGAGTTCCTGTGGGACGGCTGGCGGCCGCATTCGGCGGTGCTCGGGCGCGTCGACCACGTGAAGGGTTACCACGACGTGACGCGTTATCCGAACGCGCGGCGCGTGCCGGGACTGGTGCTGTTCCGCTGGGATGCACCGCTGTTCTTCGCGAACGCCGAGTTGTTTCGCGATCGCGTGCTCGATGCCGTGGCGCGCGCGCCCGACCCTGTGCGCCGCCTGGTCATCTCGGCGGAGCCGGTGACCAGCGTCGACATCACGGCGGCCGACGTCGTTGGCGAACTCGCCGAAACGCTGCGCGCGGCGCACATCGAACTGACGTTCGCCGAAATGAAAGATCCGGTGAAGGACGAACTCAAACGCTTCGGCCTGTTCGAGCAGATCGGTGCCGAGCACTTCTTCGCGACCGTCGGACAAGCGGTAAAGGCGTACGTGGCGACGTTCCGGGTGGAGTGGTCCGACTGGGAGGACGGCGAGAAGCGCGAATCGCCGAGCGCGGGCTTCTCCGATGCGGCACCGCTCGCTTAGAGTGACGGTTCGGCGGTGACGGAGGGGCAGCGATGGCAGAGGTAACGATCCACGGCGAGTGCGATGCACGCTTTGCGAAAGTGCGCGACGGCTTCGCGTCCAATTTCGCGGCTGGGAAGGAAATCGGCGCATCGGTGTGCGTGACGGTGGACGGCAAGCCGGTGCTCGACCTGTGGGCGGGGCACGCGGACAAGGCGCGCACTAAGCCGTGGCACAAGAACACGCTCGTCAACGTGTACTCCACTACGAAAGGTCTTGGCGCCGCGTGCGCCGCGTTGCTGGTAGAGCGCGGCCAGCTCGATCTCGATGCGCCCGTCGCGAAGTATTGGCCCGAGTTCGCGCAAGCGGGTAAAGAGAAATTGCCGGTGCGCTATTGCCTGACGCACCAGGCCGGCTTGCCCGCGATCAAGAAGCCGCTCGCCGCCGAAGACATGTACGACTACTCGAAGATGTGTGCGGAGCTCGCCGCACAAGAGCCGTGGTGGACGCCCGGCACCGCGCACGGCTATCACGCCATCACCTATGGTTGGCTCGTTGGCGAACTGGTGCGCCGCGCCAGCGGCCGCAGCGTCGGCAGGTTCTTCCGCGAGGAGATCGTGCATCCGCTCGCCCTCGATGCGTTCATCGGCAGCGGTCCGGAGCTCGACGCACGCATCGCCGACCTGAATCCGTCGCCGCCGCCCGCACCCGGCACGCGCGATCTGCTGGCCGAGATGATGGCCGACAAGGAGTCGTTGCAAGGCAAGACGTTCGGCAATCCGCCCGCGCTCGGCCCCGGCGTGGTGAACAGCCGCGCGTGGCGCAACGCGGAGATCTGCAGCGCCAACGGCCACACTAATGCGCGTTCGCTCGCAACGTTCTATGCGGCGCTCGGCGCCTGGACGCGCGGCCAGCCGTTTCGCGGCGTGCAGTTGATCTCGAAAGCGGGCATGGAGCGCACGCGCACCGAGCAGGCGGCGGGCATGGACAAGGTGCTGCAGCTGTCGAACCGCATCGCGCTCGGTTTCATGCTGCCGAGCCCGATGCGGCGCTTCTCCGACAACACCAAAGCGTTCGGTCACGGCGGTGCCGGCGGTTCGCTGGGCTTCTGCGATCCGGAGAACGGCATCTCGTTCGGCTATGCGATGAACCAGATGCAGGCGGGCGGTCCCGGCGGCGATCCGCGCTGGTGGCCGATGATTCAGGCGACGTACGACGCCATCGGTGTGAAGTACACGCCACCGACCGCGAACGGCGTGGGCACCACCGTCGGCGGTTGAGCGCGCGCGACTCGATGGGATCGTTGGCGAGCTAGTCGATCTCGACGCGCGGAAACGACTTCACCAGATCGTCCACCGCTTTCACCTGCGTGAGAAACGCCTCGAGTTTCGCGAGCGGCAATGCGCTCGGCCCGTCGCACTTCGCATTGTCGGGATCGGGATGCGCTTCGAGGAACAGCCCGGCGATGCCCACCGCTGTGCCGGCGCGCGCGAGGTCGAGCACCTGGGTGCGCCGTCCTCCCGACGCGGCGGCAACGGTCTGGCTGTTGCCGTCCATCATCACAACCGAACTGCGCTGCTGCAGTGCGTGCGTTACGTCGAAGATGATCGGCGCGTTGTTCGACACCTGCTTCATCACGCCGAAGCCGAGCATGTCGACGATGAGGTTGTCGTAGCCGAAATTGGTGCCGCGGTCGCACAACATGACGCGGTCGTTGCCGACCTCGCGGAACTTCTCCACCACGTTCGCCATCTGCGGTGGGCTCAGGAACTGCGGTTTCTTGATGTTGATCGGCTTGCCGGTTCTGCCTAGCGCCTCGACCAGGTCGGTCTGGCGTGCAAGGAACGCCGGCAACTGCAGGATGTCGGCGACTTCGGCGACCTGCGCGGCTTGCCACGGTTCGTGCACGTCGGTGAGCACCGGCACGCCGAACTCCTTCTTGATGATGGCGAGCATTTCGAGCCCTTGGTCGATGCCCGGACCGCGAAACGAATGGATCGACGAGCGGTTGGCCTTGTCGAACGACGCCTTGAACACGTAGGGGATGCCGAGCTTGCGCGTCACGCGCAGGTACTCGGCGCACGCCTCTCGGGCGAGGTCGAGCGATTCGAGTACGTTGATGCCGCCGATGAGGACCATCGGGCGGTCGTTGGCGATGTCGATCTGAGCGCTGATTTTCATGCGCGCCATGCTACCAGAGACTGCTATGGCGTCGTGGCGAGGCGTGAATTAACGTCGGGTCGCGGCCGGAGAACACCATGACACTGCAGGACCTGGGATCGATTGGCGAAATGATCGGCGCGATCGGCGTCGTAGTGACGTTGCTGTATCTGACGAAGCAGATCCGGCTCAACACGATCGCGATGGAGGAAGCGCGCAAGCTCGCGCTCGCGCAGATGTACCAGATGCGCTCCGATGCGCTGCAGTCGATGATGGTCAACGCCGCCGATTCGGATCGCATCGGTCCGGTGATCATCAAACTGACCGAGCTCGGTTATCCCGAGGATCCGGAGGCGCTCGAGCAACTAGCGGCCGACGACCGGGGCTACTTCCGCCTGTGGCAGATCGCGCAGCAGACGCACTGGGACAACATGCATTTCCAGTATCAGCACGGCTACCTGGACGAAGAGTCGTACGCGAATTCATTCAAGGTGCGCGTGAAGCGCCTTGCGCCGACGTGGC
Source organism: uncultured Gammaproteobacteria bacterium (assembly GCA_963787045.1). Lineage (GTDB taxonomy): Bacteria > Pseudomonadota > Gammaproteobacteria > Pseudomonadales > Azotimanducaceae > DATJGR01. The sequence goes on from CAWBBR010000002.1 coordinate 81,758, forward strand.
GGGCGCTGGGGCTCACCGCGGTGCGGCGCAGCTTCCAGGAAGAGATCGAACGGCTGGAGCGCGAACCCAAGTAGGTTTCGGCGAACGCGCGTGGCACGATAGCCGCGGGAGTCGATCGAACCGCGAACGGGGAGTTCACGCGAATGACGGACGCAGCCGCGCCGAAGGAACGCTTTTCGGCCTATCACATCGTGCTGCTGGCGCTGCTCGGCATCGCGACGCTGTACGAAGGCTTCGATGCGTCGATGCTGACGCTCGCGTCGGTGGACGTGCGCGCGACGCTGCACATCGCGCTGGACGAGTGGGGCACCGATCTATGCGATCACGCGCGGCGGCATGATCGCTTCGTTCTTCTTCCTGATGTGCGCGGACCGGTTCGGCCGCCGCACGCTGTTGCTGATTACGGTGGCTGGCTTCGCGATCGCAACGGCGGCAACGGCGTTCGTGCAGACGAAGTTCCAGTTCACGATGTGGCAGACCGTGGCGCGGCTGTTCCTGACGGCCCAGTACGGTCTCGCCATCATCATCGCGGGCGAAGAGTTGCCGGCCCGCCTGCGCGGCACCGGTATCACCATCCTCACCGGATTCGCCACGATAGGCACGGTAGCGATGGCGAAAACGTCGCCGTTCTTTCTGCTGTTGGCGAACGCGGAAGGAAATCCGGCGCACGACTTCGCCATGCAGTGCGTGGCGACCGCGTCGAGCTGGCTCGGCATCGCGAGCGACGGCGCGCATTGGCGCGGCCTGTATCTGATCGGCTTGTTCCCGCTGTTTCTGCTGCCGTTTCTGGCGCTCGGCGTGCGCGAGACCGCGCGCTATCGAGAGATCGCCGCCGGCCGCGAACGCGCTTCGATACTGGCCACCATTCGCGCGCAGTTCGGCGAAGCGAAACGGCTGATCGAACCGCAGTACCTGCCGCGCTTTCGCATCGTGGTGCTGTTGTGGAACTGCGTTTATCTGGTGATCGCACCGGCCGTCGCGTTCTGGTCGATCTACGCGCGCGAACAGGTCGGCATGACGCCGGCGCAGGTCGGCAACGTGGTGATGTGGGCGTACATCGCCGGCACCTTCGGACATCTGTTGGCGGGCCAGCTCGTCGACCGGCTCGGCCGCAAGATCACGTGCGCGACGTTCTACAGCATCGCCGCAGTCGCGATCATCGGGCTGTTTCACACCAACACCGTGTTCGGGCAGTACTTCTGGCACATAACGACGGTGTTCTTCTTCAACTGCGCGATCGGCGCGACGCACGTCTATGCATCCGAACTGTTTCCGACCGAACTGCGCGCGACCGGCTACGGCTGGACGACGAATCTGTTCGGCCGCGTCACCGAAGTGGCCATTCCGTATCTGATCGGCCAGCTGATTCCGCTGATGGGCATTTCGTGGGGCATCACGTGGGTGGCCATCGGACCGATCATCGGCGCCATCCTGGTGATGAAGTACGCGCCCGAAACCCGCGGCCTGACGCTCGAGCAGATCCAGGAAAAACTGGGCGGCCCACGCAAAGAGGGCGCAGCAGCGGGCGGCGGCGTAGCGCAGACCGGCAGTGCGTCCGCTGTCCGCGGAATCTGCAGCGGCTTAGGCCGTGCGGATCTCAGGGCCGAGCCGCGGCGGCGAGCGCGTGCCGCACCGTCGCTTGAAAGCTCGCCGCGACGGTTTCGGGCCGGTATTCCCAATAGGGCAGGTTTTCGAGCGCGCCGAACACGAAGTGCACGAGCAGCGCCGGGTCGCCCGAGCGGATCGAACCGTCGTCGATGCCGCTTTCGACGATCGTGCGCAGCGACTGCAGCAGTTCGTTGCGGCGCGCGATCAACCGGTTGACCGTTTGCTGCGGCAGATGGCCGACCAACGCGACGGACGGCAACGCCTCGTCGCGCACCAGCTGCTGGAACGCGTCGACGAACGCGAGCAGCCGCGCCAATCCGTCGGCAGACGCGTCGATATTCCGATCGACGCACGTAGCGATCAGGTCGTGCGTGCGCATGAACGCTTGCGCGAGGATTTCTTCCTTGCTGTCGAAGTAGTGATAGAGGGCGTTGTAAGACAGGCCCAGTTCGCGCGCGATGATCGCCATCGACGCGCCGGTATAGCCGAGTCGATTTATGCATTGCGTAGCGGCGCGCAGGATCGTTTCCCGACGCGCGTCGCGTTGCGCGGCCTTGGCGATCGCCCACGGATTGTCCCGGTTCGGCGTACGCAGCGTGCGTTTGCGCTCGCGCGGTTTTGCGGTTGCCTTCACGGTGCCAGCACCCGATCGACGAGGCGATCCAACTCCGCGTCGAATCTGCGCGTGCCGAGAGTCTCGACGAGCGTCGGATACGGCAGCGAATAGACTCCGCTCAACAGGATGGCCAGCGTCGAGGCGACGTCGCAGTCGCGAATCGATCCATCGGCGATGCCTCCGCGAAACGTCGCCATCAGACGTTTTCGTTGCGCCGCGTTGCGCGCGATCACCACCGTCAGATCTTTCGGCTGCAGATGCACGACGAGCCAAGATCCGGGCAACGGTACGGATTCGATGAGCGCACGCACTTCTGCGACGAATCGGCGCAACTTTGCGTTGCCGTTGCCGGGCGCGGCTTCTGCAGCGTCTACACATCCGTCGATCAGCGTGAAGGCGCGTTCGAAGCAGCGCAGCAGGATGTCCGATTTACTGTCGAAGTAGTGGTAAAGCGCATTCGTCGACAGACCGAGGTGCCGCGCGATGGCGGCCATCGACGCGCGCGCATAGCCAACCTCGTTGAAGCGTTGCGTCGCGGCGCGCAGAACCAGCTCTCGACGAGCTTCTCCGTCATCGCGTTTTGCGGATTTCCAGGCAGCGATTTTGGCGCGCGGCATCGACACACTTTCCATGCAACCTGGCCACTATATCCGGACCCGGTTCGTAAGCCACTCATGAAAAACAGGATGACCGAACAAATTATTGTGATGACCGTACAAATCTGGATATGATCCACCTCCCGAGCGGCACTGGAGACGAGGCATGCCACGCAACTGGATGGTCAATCTCGGTGGCGCACTGCTGATAGCGCTGCTGGCGAGTCCGGTGCGCGCAGAAGACGCGACGCCACCCGGTAAAGCGCTTTACGAAGCCCGTTGCGCTTCGTGCCATACGAATCCGGGAACGTCGAAAGCGCCGCCGCTGTCGGCGATGAAGACGATGCCGGCCGAACGCGTGTTCTTCGCCATGTCGAACGGCGCGATGAAGTCGCAGGCGGCCGGGCTGGCGATCCCGGAACTCATCGCGCTCGCGTCGTTCGCATCGGCCGGCACACAGCCCGACTACGTGCCGGCGCCGGCGGCGATGTGCGCAAAGCGGACGGTCGATGCGAAACCGGCCGTATCCGGCTGGGGATTCGACGCGCAGAACTCGCGCGCACTCGATGCGAAACAGACGCGCATCGACGCGGCGAACGTCGGCAAGCTGCAACTGAAATGGGCGTTCGGTTTGCCGGGCGTAACGGATACGCGATCGCAACCGGTGGCCAGCGCCGACACGTTGTTCGTCGCGGCATCGAGCGGACACGTGTTCGCGCTCGATCGCGAGAGCGGGTGCGTGAAGTGGCATACCGCGACGCCGGTTCGAACGTCGTTGACGTTGGGGCGCCTGGCCGCCGATCGCGCGGCGCTGTTCTTCGGCGACATGCAGGGCTTCGTCACCGCACTCGACGCGCAGACCGGCGCGATCGTCTGGCGCCAACACGCGGGGCTCTTCGAGGCTTCGATGCTGAGCGGCGCGGTGGTGCAGCACGACGACGTTCTGATCGTGCCGGTCTCGTCGATCGAAGTCGGGCTCGCATCGAATCCGCAATACGAGTGCTGCAAGACCCACGGCGCGGTGCGGGCGCTGAAAGCCGCCACCGGCGAAATCCTGTGGACTGCATCGCTCACGCCGGACGCGCAGGCGACGACGAAGAGTTCTGCGGGCACGCAGCAGTGGGGACCGTCGGGTGTCCCTGTGTGGGGTGCGCCCACGATCGATGCGAAACGCGGGCTCGTCTACATCGGCACCGGTGAGAACTATTCGGAGCCGGCGACGGATCGCAGCGACGCGATCGTCGCGCTGGACCTGCGCACCGGCGCCGAGCGCTGGCACTTTCAGGGTAGCGCCGGCGACGTGTACAACACCGCGTGCGACGCGATGCCGCCCGGGCCGAATTGTCCGAAGGTGAAAGGTCCGGACTTCGACTTCGGCGCGGCCGTGATCATTGCGCGCGACGCGCGCGGCCGGGAGTTGCTGTTGGCCGCGCAGAAGTCCGGTGACGTGTACGCATTGTCACCCGACGACGGCAAAGTGGTGTGGCAGAAGAAGGTGGGTACCGGCTCTGCGCTCGGCGGCGTGCATTGGGGGATCGCCGCGGCGGATGGCCGTGTATATGTGCCGATCGCGGATCCGCCGTTCCCGATTCCGGGCTACGTGTCGAAAGCCGGCATGTATGCGCTGTCCGTCGACGACGGCGCAACCGTGTGGTCGCACCCGATCGAGCGCGGCTGCGAGACCGATCTGATGGCCTATTTCCAGCGCGACAAGCTGTATCCCGCGTGCTCGTTCTACTTCGGGCCGTCGGCACCCCCAACGGTTCTGCCCGGTCTCGTGGTGCAGGGCGGGCTCGACGGCAAAATCCGTGTGCTCGGCAGCGACAGCGGTAAAGAGCTGTGGACGTACGACACGATGAAGGATTTCGAAACGGTCAACGGCGTTCCGGCACACGGCGGGTCGATCGATGCCGCCGGCGCGATTGCGGTGGGGCAGATGCTCTACATCCAGTCCGGATACAGCCTGTTCGGGCAACTACCCGGCAACGCACTGCTCGCATTCGAGGTGCGTTGATCGATCACGGATTCGGTGCGCCGCCGCGCGGTGTGTCGCACGCCGCGTCGCTGGCGGCCGCGCCGCACGAACCGGATTCGGTCGGATAGAACACCGGTGCGAAACCACCGCCCGGCGTGCGGAAGTTGGTGGTCTGTCCTTGATACAGGCGCGCGGCGATCAACAGCACTTCGCCGTCGTAGACGTAGTTGCGCAAGTCGACCTTGAGTATCGGCGTGGCCGTGTCGTCGGCCGTGATTCGCTCGCTCGGCGGCACCAGCGCCTGCGCGACATAGTCTCCCGTCAGAATCTCGGCAAACACCCGCCGCGTCAGTTTGTCGCCGCGGTATGCGCCGCCGCTGCCGAACCCGCACGCCGGTTTGAAGAACAGCCGCTTGCGATCGTGCCAGAGGGCCTCGGCGTCTGCGGCCTTCACGACAATCGTCTTCGGAATGTTCCGAAGCAACCGTTCCGAGATCGAAGAGTCGATGTGCCAACGATGCAACGCTGTCGCGTCGCTGAGCAGCGCGAGGTTGCGCTTGTCCGCATATAGCGCGTGGCTGTGCGGGTGCGGTGTCATGACGACCGAATCGGTTTCGTACGCGCGCGCCAGAGCGGCGTGCTCGGGCCGTTCGAAGTAGAAATCCGTCAGCCGGTTGTACACGAGATCGATCGGGCCGGACGCGTGGCACAGCGAACCGCCTTGCAGTTTCAGTTCCGACGGGTCTGCGATCGTCGTACGGATGCCGCGCGCCTCGAACAGGCGTTGGAACAGCAGGAATTCGGGGTACAGGTATTGCGCGGCGGGTGTGGTATCGACGATCGCGATGTGTTGCAGCGGCGCATCGCCGCGCGAGGCGCGCCAATCGGCCATGAACGTGGCGAACAGGCGTTCTTCTATGGATGCGTAGTCACTCGGGCCACTGACCAGATCCGCTACTTCGCGGCAACACGCCTGTTGTGCACGGCCCATCTCGGCATTCAGCATCACGCCGCCGGCGTTGGTGTTGATCTCGATCAACCGCGGCCCATCGGCACCCAGATGAAAATCGTAGCCCTGCATTACGCCCTGAGCGGCGGGACGCCGCGCGGCGATGTTCGGCGCTTTCGCGAGCGCTTCGCTTCGGTAGGCGTCGGTGCCGACCACCGCATGCACGGCGCGGATCACCTGCTGCATTTCGAGCACGTGCGAACGCGACACGAATACCGGCAGCGACGAGAACAGGTGCGGGTGCGATTCGTTCAACGAACGGGTCAGCCCGCCGCTCGCGAGATCGGTGTCGAGCCAGTCGTGCAGCGCGGCGACGTCGGTGCCGATGCAGAAGCATTCGCGATTCAAGCGATCGGCCGGAGAGAGCGACGGGACGATGGGTGCGGACATGTCGTTTCTGCGTCGTGCGGACGCCGGTAGATTGCAGCGCGCGCCGACAATTACAAGGGGAGCCTTGTGGTAACGTCTCGGCCATGACCGCTCCTCTGCATCTCGGCCTCACGCCGTGGCTGGCGCCGATCGGCCGCCGCGCCGACGAGTTGTCGCGCCAGGCGGAACTGGCCGAGCAGTGGGGATACGAATCGTTCTGGCTGCCCGAAAACCACTTCGGCGAAGGCGCGATTCCCGAGCCGATGATGCTGCTGTCCGCCGTCGCCGGTGCGACGCGAACGATCCGGCTCGGCACCACCTCTTATCTGCTGCCGTTGCGGCATCCGTTGCAGGCGGCGGAGCAGGTCGCGGTGCTCGATCAGTTGTCGAACGGCCGCGTCATCCTGGGAGTTGGCCGCGGTTATCAGCCCGCGCTGTTCGACGCGTTCAACGTGGTTCGATCGGAGAAGCGCGAGATTTTTGCCGACTGCCTCGCGACGATGCGGCGCGCGTGGAGCGGCGAAGCGATCGGCGGCGACGCCAACGTTTCGCTCTGGCCGCGACCGGTGCAGGTGCCGCATCCGCCGATCTGGGTGGCTGCGTTCGGGCCGAAAGCGTTGAATCAGGCCGGCACGCTCGGCTTACCTTATCTCGCCTCGCCGATGGAGTCGTTCGAAGTGCTGGTTCGCAACTACGCGCGGCACGCCGAAGCATGTGCGCAGGCGGGCGTCGCCGTTCCCGACATCGTGCCGATCATGCGCACCGTGTTCGTCAGCCGCGACGCGACGAGGCTCGATCGCGTGCGCGAGGCGTTGGCGGCACAGGTGACGACGATGCGCGCGCAAGCGAACGCCGCGATGCGCAACCGAATGCCGGAAACCGTCGAAGAGTGGGGCATCATCGGCACGCCCGAACAGGTGCAGGCGCGGATCGCCGATTACCGCCGCGCGCTTGGAATGACGCATCTGATTGCGACGCGACTGCGCATCGGCGGCATCGATGCGGACGCGCTCGAAGAGTCCATACACACATTGGCCGAGATCGTAGTCTGAGGAGGGGAACAGATGACCTTGCGAGTTTTGTGGCCGACCATGCGCTGGCCCGACGACTGGCGCATCGAGAGCGAAGCCATTGGCGCGGGCGTGCGCGCCGAATTCGTCGACCGGTTCGAGAATGTGACGGACGATCAGTGGCGTAGCTGCGACGGCGTCGTGTCCGGCGTGGACGTGCCGAGCCAATATCGGGCGAAGCTCGAGAAATGTCGCATCTTCGTAAAGCCGGCGGTCGGATTCGACAACATCGACCTGAAAGCATGGGGCGAACTCGGCATCCCGGTATGCAACGTACCCGACTACGGCACGATGGAAGTGGCCGACCACGCGATTGCGCTGATGCTGACGCTGATGAAAGGCATCGAGTTCCACACCGCCGAGCTGCGCGCAAATCCGCGCGGCAACTGGCGGCCCGCGTTGAACCCGTACGGTCGGCGTTTGTCGGCGTGCACGTTCGGAGTGGTCGGCATCGGTCGCATCGGTACCGCGGCGGCGCTGCGCGCCAAGGCCTTCGGCATGGATGTGGTGTTCTGCGATCCGTACGTCAGCAACGGGGTGGATCTGGCGCTGGGTGTCCGCAGAGTGCATTCGTTGGAGGATCTGATGCGGCAGAGCGATGTCGTTAGCGTGCATGTGCCGTTGTCGGACGAAACTCGCAAGCTGGTCGGCGCAAAGGCATTCGCAGCCGCAAAACCCGGACTGATTCTGGTGAACACCGCGCGCGGCGAGGTCGTCGACCTGGATGCCCTGTACGACGCGATGCGCGACGGCAAAGTGCAGGCCGCGGGTCTCGACGTACTGCCGGTGGAACCGGCAGACGTGAACCATCCGCTGATCAAGGCGTTCAGCGCCAACGAAGACTGGCTCGCGCACCGTCTGGTGATGACGCCGCACTCGGCATTCTTCACGCCGGAAAGCGTGTTCGACATGCGCGCGAAGAGCGCCGAGGTGGCTGCGACGTTTCTGCGCGACGGACGCATGCAGAACTGCGTGAACGGTCAGTTCCTCAAGCGGTAGCGTTCGACACTACCGCGACGACGGTTCGATCAGTGTTCGATCTGGCCGAGGTTCGCGTGCAGTACCGAGCCGTTCACCACGGGGTGGTGCGCGGCCCAGTGCAGCGTCTCCGCGATTTCCTCCGGCGCGATCAGACGACCGTAGGCCGACATCGAACGCACCTGCTCGCGAGCTTCTGCAGGCACGTGCTCGCGGAACATTTCGGTATCGGTGAAGCCGGGGCAGACGCAAGCGGTGTGGATTTCGCGACCGACCAGGTCCTGGCACATCGCGCGCATCATCCCCACCATCGCGTGTTTGCTGACGACGTAGCTGAAGCTGTGCGGCACGGCTTTTTCAGACAAGGTCGAGCCGACATAAAGCACCGAAGATCCACGGTGCATGAACGGCAGCGTGAAATAGTTCAGCGTGTTCGGCGCGATCAGGTTCACTTCGAACACTTCGCGCAAGCGATTGCTCGGTGTCTCGACCGCGGTGTCGTTGTCGAGGCGAGCCGCGTTGTGGATCAGCACGATCCGCTCCGCGTCGCTCAACAACTGACCGAGCTGCCCGGAAATGTTGTCCAGGAAGCGCGGCGTGGCGAGATCGCAATTGATGTGCGTCACTTTCGCGAGCGGGCAGCGCCGACGCGACAGGTTGACGACGTCGTAGCCGCCGTCGGCGAAACGCCGTGCGGTGGCGAGTCCGATGCCGGCACTGGCACCGGTGATCAACAACAGATTCATGGGCGACTCCAGCGGCAAGAGGCCCACTGACCGGGGCCGGAGGAAACGCGTACGTTCAGGGATTCGATCGGTTGCCGGCGCAGCTCTGCGTCGGCGCCAAGGCGGATCGCGAACCATCGGGCGAATTCTTCGACGGTCGCGTTGCGAATCGGTAACAGCAGCGCGTCGCGTTCCAGGAACGGAATGCGTTCATCGGCGAAACACGCGATCAGGTAGCCCGCTTCCTTCGTGAAGGTGAGGTGCGGCGACTGCGCCGGCAACAACACGCGCTCGTCGAGTTCATCGCACAATGCCATCAATCGGTCTTTGACCACGTTGTAGTCGAATGCGAGACCGTTCGGGCCGACCGTCGTATCGAGCGAGCAACTGACGTCGAAGTTGTGACCGTGCAGATTCTCGCGTTCGGTCGCCGAGAAGATCGTGAAGTGCGCTGCGGAGAAGTGCAGGTAGTCCTTGGTGATCTCGATGGTCGTTGCCATCGACGGCGACGTCGATTGTGCAGGTTGCGATTTCGGTGTGGTGGCGGGTTTCGACATGACGTTGGGATGCTACTCAGCTTTGGATTCATTGAACAGCAGCGCAACTCGCTCGAAATGTAACGGTTGTTGAATCGAAAACGCTTCGTTGCGTAGAGTGTCGCGTTCACGGGGAGTGGGGATTGAACGATGCGTATCGACGCGGCCGCCGCAGGCATGTCTGCGCGTGCTCTCGGCAGAATCACCGATCATCTGATGCAGCGCTACATCGAGCCCGGCAAGATCGCCGGCGCGTTGCCGGTGGTCTTTCGCAAGGGTTCGCTCGCGTATTTCGAACCGCTGGGTCGCATGGACGTCGAGCGCGACAAGCCGATGCGCGACGACACGATCTTCCGCATCTATTCGATGACGAAACCGATCGCCAGCGTCGCGCTGATGATGCTGTACGAGGACGGTCACTTTCAGCTGAACGATCCCGTGCACCGGTTCATTCCGCAGTGGCGCGACCTGGCGGTGTACGAAACGGGCGTGGTACCGAACTTCGTCACGCGCCCGGTCGAGCGCGCAATGACGGTGAAGGATCTGTTCACGCACATGTCCGGTCTCACCTACGGCTTCATGAACCGGACCAACGTCGACCACGCGTATCGCAAACTCGGGGTCGGCGCGGGTGAAAGCGCGACGTTGCGCACCATGATCGATACGTTGGCGAAGTTGCCGCTCGAGTTCTCGCCCGGTACCCGCTGGAACTATTCCGTCGCAACGGACGTGCTCGGGTATCTGGTCGAGGTGATGTCGGGCATGACGTTCGACGCCTACCTGCGCAAGCGCATCTTCGAACCGCTCGGCATGAACGACACGGCGTTCACCGTGCCGGAGAGTGCGTCCGGGCGCTTCGCGGCGAACTACGGCCGCGGCCGGAACAAGGCGTTGCTCCGGGTGGACGATCCGCAGAACAGCCTTTATCTACGACCGCGGACGTTCTTCTCGGGCGGCGGCGGGTTGGTGTCCACCGCGCACGACTATCTGCGCTTCTGCCGCATGTTGCTCAACGGCGGCGAACTCGACGGCGTGCGCATTCTCGGCCGCAAGACGATCGAGCTGATGACGTGCAACCACCTGCCCAACGGCGAGGATCTGACGCGCTGGGCGCTCGGCAGCTTCTCCGAGACCGCCAACGAGGGCTACGGCTTCGGTCTGGGTTTCTCGATCAGCCTCGGTCCCGGACGCACGGCCACGATCGGTTCGAAAGGCGAGTACGCCTGGGGCGGCGCGGCGAGCACCATCTTCTGGATCGATCCGGTGGAGGAACTGGTGGTGATTCTGATGACGCAGTTCATGCCGTCGGCGACGTTCAACTTTCGCGGCCAACTGAAAACGTTGGTGTATCCGGCGATCGTCGATTGAAGCGGACATCGTCTAAAGGGGCGCGCAGCGTGCCGACCGGTCGGATACCCCTTACACTCGCCGGCATGAAAAACTGCGCGCCTACCATACTGTGGTTGTCGCTGTTGCCCGCGCCGGCGGGCATGGCGGCGGATGTGCCGACGTTCCAGAGCGGCGAGTATCGGGTGACGACGAGTTTCGGCGACAGCCAGGCGCTGGAGAAAAAAGTCTGTCTCACCAACTACACCGACTGGTTCGATTCGCTGCGCGACGACTTCAAGGAGCGCGGTTGCAATCTGGTGCCCGAAGGCCAGGAAGGCGCGGAGTATCGCTATCGAATGGACTGCTCGAACGGCACCGCCGGTACGCTGGCGGTAACCAAGCACAGCGAGTCGCATTTCGAATCGCTCGCCGAGGTGGAACTGCCGATCGGCGGCTTCACGCAGACGATCTCGATGCGCGATGTGGCGAAGCGCATCGGCGACTGTCCGCCGGAATAGTCGAGAATTTCCTGTCAGTGCGCGTGGCCGGTGCGATTCGCATCGCGATCGCCCCAATGCTGTGCGGTTTCAGCGCGCAGCGAGCCGCCGTACGCGTAGCCGCGTATCTGGGCCGCATGCGTCGATCGCACGCAGCCCGCTAAAACACTGATGTTTGCCGTATCGCGTCGAGCGTCGAGCAGAGTTGGCCCGGACATTGCAATCCTACGAGCAGGCGGCAGTGCACGACGTGACTCTCTCCCCCCTCGTCGGCACGTCTTGCGTGCTCTCACCCCAGGCGTCGTGCCTGCCGCCTTCCCCCAAGATCGCTGATGGACTTCGACGGAGACGACGATGCACAAACTGGGAATCACCGATGCATCGTTCCTCTACATGGAAAGTCCGTCGAACCCGATGAACATCGGCTCGGTGCAGTTGCTCGACGTGCCGCAGCGCGATGGCTTCTTCAACGAGCTGAAGCTCTATCTCGCCGATCGCGTTCGTGCGATCCCCTTCATGTGCAAACGATTGAAGTCGACGCCGTTCACGCTCGATCAACCGGTGTGGGTCGACGATCCGACGTTCGCAGATAGACAACCACGTAACGCGCGTCGTGCTCGGTGCGCCGGGTACCTGGCTGCAACTCGAAGCGATGGTGGCGCGCCTGCACGAAACGCCGTTGCCGCGCGACAAACCGTTGTGGGCGTTCTACTACATCGAAGGACTCGAGACAGGACAGGTGGCGTGGTTCTGCAAGTATCACCACGCGTGCATCGACGGCATGGCCGGACAGGCGATCATCGACGTGTTGTTCTCGCGCGATCCCGCCATCGATCCGCCGGTAGCGCCACCGGTGGCGGCCGAGCCGGAGCCAGGCGCGCTCGATCTCGTATTCGATGCCGCGCGATCGCTCATCGACCAGACCTTCGGTTGGACGTCGCGGCTCGACAGCCAGCGCAAAGCCGTCGGGCGGCTGCTCGGCCGAGTGATGAAAGGTGAGAACGGACTCGGTGCGCTGTACGGCGATGCGCCGCGAACGCCGTTCAACTGTGCGATCAGCCCCTACCGCGCGTGGTCCGCCGCTTCGTTGCCGCTGCTGGAACTGAAGGCCGTTGCGAAAGCGAAAGGCGCGACCTTGAACGACGCAGTGATGGCGGTGTGTGCGGCCGGGTTGCGTCGTTATCTGCTTCGCCGCAATGCGTTGCCGGCGGCGCCGCTGCGTTGCGGTGTGCCGGTGTCGTTGCGTGCGCCGGGCGACACCAGCATGAGCAATCAGGTGACGATGCTGGTGGCTTCGCTCGCCACCGACGTCGCGGACCCCGTCGATCGGATGCTCGCGATCAAAGCTTCGATGCAGGTCGGCAAGGGTGTGGTCGCCGACACCGGCGCGCTGCAGCCGGAAGATCTGCATCTGCCGGGATTGCCGGCGATGATGTCGACCGCCTCGTTGTGGGCAGAACGGCTGCGGCTGGCAGACTTCATGGCGCCGATGGTGAACGTGGTGATCTCGAACGTGCGCGGTCCGGCGCGCACCATGTATCTGCACGGCGCGGCGATGCGCAGCCACTTCCCGGTCTCGATCCCCGCGCACTCGATCGCGCTGAATCTCACGGTGCAGACGTATGTCGATCGAGTGGATCTCGGTGTGACGGCGTGCCTCGAAGCGGTTCCCGACGTCGGCGCTTTGCGCGACGACATCGTTGCTGGATGGCTCGAACTGAAAGCGGCCGCGCTACCGCCGCCGCTGGAGTTGCCGATCAGGAATGAAACGCCGGCGCTGGCAACGGTGCTGATCGATCCGAGTACGATCGGCGCGCGCGCGGCCTGACAGACCGCGCTGTTACGACAGCGCTTCCACCAACTCGGCGAGGTTGCGCAGCGCCCATTTCGGCGCAGCGTCCGATGCGGGCGTCGCGCCGCTGCCGTGTCCGTCGTGGCGATCGATCCACACCGTGTCGAGTCCCATCGCTTTTGCCGGCGCGATGTCGTGATACAGACTTTGCGCAACGTGCAGAATGCGCTCCTTTGGAACGCCGATGCGCTCTATCGCGGTTTTGAACATGCGCGGATCGGGCTTGTACGCGCCGACCTGCGCCGCGGTGACGACGTGATCGAAGTTGACGTTCAGGCGCGCCTGCGTGAGGTCGAACAGGTCGTCGTCGATGTTCGACACCACCACCAGCTGGAAGCGCGCGCCGAGCGCTTTCAGCGAAGCGACCGTATCCGGGAACGGCAACCAGTCGCCGATGCTGTCTGGGAAGCCAGCTAACGCATCTGCAGAGGGGTGGAAGCCGAGCCGTTCTCCGAGCGCCGTGAGCACGCCTTCGAGAATCTGCCGATACGGGCGATAAGGTCCCGCCTGCAGTTTGCTTTCGGTGCGTCCGTAGAAGTCGAGCAGGAAACTCGGAACCGCGTGAGCATCGTGCGCCACCAGCAGCGGTTGGATGTAGCTCATCAAGCCGGCTTCCCAGTCGATCAGCGTGCCGTAGCAGTCGAACGTGATCGCGTCGTAGCCGTTTGCGTCGATCTTGATCGTCATGCGTCCTCGGTGGTCATGTTTCGGTACGGATTCGGTCGATGATCAATCCGAAGAACGATTGATTGCTCGCATTCGCGAACAACCAGCCGAGATGGATCGCGCACGCCTCGCATTGAGCGAGCCGCCAGACGTGATTCGGGAACCAGGTGTCGGCGGCATTCGGCGGGCCGTTCACCGTGCAGCCCAGGGCTTCACGATAGCAGCCCAGATGAAAGCGGTAATCATGCGGGTTGGTGAAATGGTGATCGTGGCTGCCGCCGACCTCGATGCGATGATCGATGTGGCTGATCACGTTCCCGCAGCTCGTGCAATAGACATAGCCCTTTTGCGAGTGGGTCGCGTCGTCGATCAGCGCCTTGAGCTTCGGATGCAGCGTGGCTTGACTGGGTTTGTCGACGACGTCGATCATCGCGTTTCGAACCATTGGGGTGGGTCTTGCAGTCATTTTCCGCGATCTACGACAAAGCTGCAGCACGGAAAGGCGGCGCGGAAGAGCTGGAAGCGCTGTTGCCAAAACCCAAATCGGCCGCGCAGCTGAAGCGCATCACCGACGATCGGTATCTGGCAGAGATGACAAAGTGCGTGTTCCGGTCCGGGTTCGTGTGGCAGATCATCGAGAACAAATGGCCCGGTTTCGAGGCGGCCTTCGATCGCTTCGACACCACGGCGTGCGCGATGTTGTCCGATGAAGATCTCGAACGTCTCGGCGCGGACGAACGCATCGTGCGCAACGGCAAGAAGATCGCCTCTGTGCGCGGCAACGCGCAGTACGTGCGGGAAGTGCGCGCTGAACACGGCGGGTTCGGCCACTATCTCGCGGCGTGGCCCGCGGACGACGTAGTCGGACTGTGGGACGAGTTGAAGCGGCGCGGTCAGCGCCTCGGCGGAAACTCCGGACCGTTCTTTCTGCGCTTCGTCGGTAAGGATACGTTCATGCTGTCCGCAGACGTGGTCGCCGCGCTGGTGCGGCAGAAGGTCGTCGATAAAGCGCCCAGCAGCAAGAAGGCGCTTGCGGCGGTGCAGGACGCGTTCAACGAGTGGCGTACCGAGAGCGGCCGCTCGTTTGCCGAAATTTCCCGTACATTGGCGTGCACGGTGGGTTAGCGGACACAAAGCCATGACGGCAGACACCAAACACGACGTCGATCAGCTGCTAGCGGCGGGTCGGATCGTGCGCGAGGCGTTCGAGCGTATGAAGGTGGCGGCGGTGCCCGGTGTCACCACCGCGGAACTGGATGCGATCGCCGCGCGCGTGTTCGAGGCGCGCGGCGCGCGCTCGGCACCGCAAGCGATGTACGACTTCCCCGGGTCGACCTGCATCAGCGTCAACGAACAGGCGGCGCACGGCATTCCGGGTCCGCGCCGATTGCTGGCGGGCGACATGGTGAACATCGACGTGTCGGCGGAGTACAACGGCTACATCGCCGACATGGGCGAATCGTTCGTGCTCGCACCGGCCGACCCGGCGCGCGCGCGCATCTGTCGCGCCGTGCGGCACGCCGTCACCGAAGCGTTGCGACGGGTTCGCGCGGGCCGCTCGCTGAACGTGATCGGTCATACCGTCCAGCGCGTGGCCGATCAGTACGGCTATCGCATCGTCGGTAATCTCGCGAGCCATGGCGTCGGCCGCACCCTGCATGAAGAACCGAGCTACGTACCGCGCAACAACCCGCGTGAGCGACGCGTGTTACGGCGCGGCATGGTGCTGACGATCGAACCGTTTTTCACGACCGACGCCGACGACGTGTCCGAGATGGACGACGGCTGGACGTTGACGTGCGGCGTCGGCGAGTTGGTGGCTCAGTTCGAACAGACGCTGATCGTCACCGACGGCGCGCCGATCGTCGTGACCGCCTGACTGGCGGCTACATCAATTCCTTCAACGGCACCTTCGGGTCGGCCAGCTTCGCGGGATCCGGTTTCGAACGCTTGTCGACCATCTGCCTGCACGCCATGAATTCGCGCGGACTGTTCACCGCATCGACGGCGACCAGCACGCCGTCTTTCAGATAGAACGTCGCGAACTGGTTTGCGGCGGGGTCGCCGCGCACCACTGCGGTATCGCCGTCGGACGAAAAGCCGACCATTTGCAGCTTCAGTTCGTACTGATCGGACCAGAACCACGGGATCGACGCATACGTGGCGTCGCCGCCGTTCATGTTCGCGGCCGAGACGCGCGCTTGTTCCATCGCGTTCGGCACGCTCTCGAGGCGCAACCGCCGTCCGAGCAGCGCATTCGGATGATTGGTGCAGTCGCCGGCGGCATAGATGTCGGGATCCGACGTGCGGCAGTGATCGTCGACCAGGATGCCGTTGTCGCACGCGAGCCCGGCTTCGGAGGCGAGTTCCGTGTTCGGAATGATGCCGACGCCGACGATCACCAGATCTGCCGGAATGCGTTCGCCCGTTTCGGTGATGACCGCTTCGACGTGTCCGTCCTTACCGGCGAAGCCCGATACCTTCGTGCTGGTGCGGATCGTCACGCCGCGACCGGTATGCAGGCCGTGATAGAACGCGCTCATCGCGGGTGTCGTCACGCGCTTCAGAATGCGCTCTTCCATTTCGAGCACGGTGACGGCGAGTCCGGCCGTGGCGGCCACCGACGCGACTTCGAGTCCGATGTAACCACCGCCCGCGATCGTGATGTTCTTGCCGGCGCCGAATCCGGCGCGGATCGCGTCGACGTCGGTGACGGTGCGCAGATAGTGGATGCCCGCCAGATCGCTGCCGGGAATGTTGAGGCGCCGCGCGCGGCTACCGGTGGCGATCAGTAGTTTGTCGTACTGGATGCTGTCGCCGGTGGACAGCGTCACCGTGTGGGCCTTCGGATCGATCCGCGTCGCACGCACACCCAGGTGCAGCGTGACTTTGCGCTCCTGATAGAACGCCTCGGCGCGCAGGTACACGCGGTCGATGGTGTGCTCGCCGGACAGGTATTGCTTCGACAGCGGCGGCCGTTGATACGGCACGTGCGGTTCGTCGCCGATCACGACGATCTCGCCGTCGAAACCGTCCTGACGCAGGCTGGCGACGGCTTGACCCGCGGCATGGCCGCCGCCGATCACGACAAATCTCGACATCAGTTCACTCCCTTTGCGGCGTCCGCCATTCTAGCCTTTCGATCGCGCGGGTACTTCGCTGTCGCGTTGCCAGATTCCGCCCGCGCTGAATGCGGTCCAGCCCCACTTCACCCAGCGAACGACGGCGAACGCGAGCCATAGCGACCACGCCAGCATCACGACGCGATACGTCCACATCGGCAGCGAGAACACGGATGCGGTGGGCAGCTGATTCGCCGCCTGATCCTGGAACCAGTGATAGTCGTACGCCGACGAATTGTTGCCGACGATGTGCATCTCCGGCGTTCCGAGCAGACCCATCGGCACGCTTGCGGCCAGCGCGATCAGCGCTGCCACCGACACGACGGCCACGACGATCTGCACCAGACGGAACGATCGCGGCGTAGCGCTGCTCAATTGCTCGGCATATCGCAGGCGCGCCAGCAGCACCAGCAGCCACGCGGCGACGAGCACCGTGCTCGGCAGGTTGCAAAGACTCATGCCGAAACCGAGCAGCACGCCGTCGCGCGCCGAGAGCGGCAACCCGGGTATCCGCGACAACGCCCACGCAACGCCGAGCACCACGAGCATCACGCCCCAGTACAAGACGGCGGGACCGAGGCGCGGACCGCTGACGAACAGCGGCCATCGATCGCTGGGAAGACTCAGGTGCAGCGCGATGTTGTAAGCGCGGCCGGGCAGTTCGATCGCGCTCGTGCGAATCGACGCGTCGGCCGCGATCGGTGTTTCGAAGGTGATCTCCGCCTGCTGTTCGCCCGGTATCACCGGCAACGGCAGCGATGCGGCCGATGTGGGGATCGGTTGCGGCTGACCGTTGATCGCGATGCCGAGGAGCTTGGCGCCGTCCGGCAGGCGCACCGGGAAGTTGCCGCCCTGGCTGCTCAGCAACGCGAGCCCGAGCGTGGTGCGGCGCGCGCGAGCGCCGGGTGATTCGGTGACGTCGACGCGCTCGACCGTGATGGTTTCGCCGGCGATCGGCACCGGCCGCGTCAAACGGACCTGCAGCGTTTCGCCGGCCAACGGTTGGAAGCGCGGGCCGGCCGAGGCGTCGGACTCGAGTTTCATCGGCGCGAAGCCGTCGTAGTCGACGTGCCAGAAGTTCGACGGCACCAGCGTCCATTGCTCGGTCCATTGCGGCAGCGGGGGACCCGTGAGTTGCAACGTGTCGGCCGTCGCGAGCGCGCTGTCCCACGCCACTTGCTGCTCTTCCGGCGCCACCACCCCGATGATCCGCCCGTTTTCGACGCGCACGCGACCGTCGAGCAGCGACTCTCCCGGCACCAACGGAACTGCAAAGGGGATGCTGCCGGTTTGCGGCGCGATTCGTTCGAGCGTGGTGTGGATGCGCCACTCCATGCCGAAATCGAACGTGCGGCTGAGACGGAAATACGGCGCGATCGGTTCCGGCGCGAGACTCGCCGCGGATCGACCGGCAAGCGTGGGTGCTTCCCGTTCGAACTGGAGCGCGGCACCGCGCAGGTGACCGTTCTGTTCGCCGTAAGCGCGCCAGCCTTTCAGATCGAGCGAGACGCCGCCCGGCGGCAGAGGAAACGGCAATTCGAACCGGTCGACATGGGTTACGGGGCCGGACAGTTCGACGCGGTGCGCACCTTCTTTCAGCGCGATCGACAATTGTCCCGCCTCGTCGCGCGAGACCACCGCGGGACGGTCGGCGTCGCGGACGTCGAGCGGCCACCATTGCGCCGTGGTTGCGGGAAGCGGTACCGCAACCGTGCGCGCGCGCGTTGATGTCCAACTGAACGGTCAACGCGTCGCCATTCAGTTTCACCGTCGCGTGTTCCACGGCGGCGCACGCGGGCAGACAGTCCGGCGGCTCGGTCAGCCGTTTCTCGAGTTCGCCGAGCATGTCCGGACTCGGAATGTCGGCGCGCGCATCCGGTGGCGCGAGCGCGGCCACCGTTAGCAGCGCAACGGCGGCCGGCGCGATCATTCGCTTCAGCCAGCCCGGCAACGGCGTTGCCGGCGGCAGCGTTGCGCCACCGAAGATCGCCACGAGCAACAGCAGCAGCACCGGGCCGATGACATGCAAACTGCGCGTCAGCCACGGCGGCGACAGCACCAGGTCGATCGGTTGCGCGGCAGTGACCGGACCGTCCCAGATCAACGTTTCGCTCGCGCCAGCGCCAGGTCGGCACGCCGGGGCCGGTCTGCACTTGCGTGTTGGCCTCGAATTGTCTGCGCGGTTTCGATTCGGCGGCCGTGACCACGAGCTCTTCGGCCATGTCGGCGGATTTCCGCAGCATCTGCCGTGGAACCGGCGCGCTGGGCGCCGACGCAGGCAACTCCTGCTCGTAGATCGTGTAGCCGGCGTTTTCGAGCTGCGGGTATATCGCCATCCGGAAGTTGTCGATTGCGAACGACAACACGGCGATGACGGTGAACGCGAATACAACGAAGTAGCTGAGGCGCGCGAACTGGCCGAACCGGCCGCGTCCGATGCGCAGCACCGCGAGCAGCAACAGCAGCACGATCCAGACGAGCGTCGGCGCTTCGCTTTCCTGATACACGAGTACCAGTGTCAACGCGACCAGCGCGGCAGCGGTCGGCCCGAGCAACCGCAGTGCGAGCACCACGCTGATGACGACCAGGAAGATGTCCCACAGCGTCCACGACGGCAGCCACGCGGTGGGCGCGCGATCCACGCCGTGTGTCCACAACAAGCGCCAGCCGGGCGGCAACTGCAGTTCGCCGGTGAGCGCGGCGACGTCGGTGTCCCAACCGACGGCCGTATCGAGTCCACGGCGCGGTATTTCGCTGACGGCGACGATCGTGTGGGTTCCGCTCGGCAACTCGACGCCCGGTTTCGCATCGCCGAGACGGGTGATCAGTTCGGGGTTGTCGTCCACGGTCATCCGACCGGGAACGAAGCTGGCGGCGAGGCGCGTCGGCAATGCGAGCTTGCCGTTGAGCGTGTCGCGTACCGTGTAGCTGGAACCATCGAACGACAGCCACATGCTGCGCGCCAGTGAGAAGTCGTTGGGCGACGGACTGGGATCGCCGCGGAACTGCTCCACCAGTTTCAGGTCGTTATCGGCCGTGACGACGTACGCGGGCAAGTCCTTGAACGGTGCGTTCGTCTGGCTGAGGTCGATCGGCGTGGCGCCTTCGACGTTCACGACGCGAAATGCCCGATCGGCGTTGAATCCCCAGATCTCTTCCTTCGGCCAGTTGTCGGTTTCGGGGGTCGCGCGGAACGACGTCGGAACGCCGAGCGCGCGTCCGGTCAACTGCACCTGCCATTCGCCGGGCTCGACCTGCACCTTCAGCTGCCCGTTGGCGTCGAGTCGGGCAGGGAGGTTGCTCTTGATGGCGGTGGTCTCGAAGCCCTCCGGCATCGCGCGTCCGAGCGTTACGATCCGATGGCTGCCGGCCACCGACAGGTCGACGAAAGTCGTCAGCATCATCGGCACGCCGTCGTCGAGGCGCCGGTACACGCGCGCGGTCAACGAATCGTTGGGCACTTCGCTGGCCGCGCCGGGCGCCTTGCCGAGCCACAGCCGTTCGCCGTCGATCAGCGGCTGCGCAATCGCGGCGCCTTCGAGCGTCAGCCGCAGGATGCCGTGCTGCCGCGGCAACGAAATCGCGTCGGGCATTTCGGTCCAGTCGAACGCACCGTTCAGGCTGTAGCGGCCCGGTGTGAGGCGTATGCGTGGTCGATCGTCGAGCCGCGTCACGATCGCGGGGCCGCCGTTCGAACGTACGTCGCGAGGCCATTGATCGGCGCCACCGGGCAACGTTACGTCCGTGTCGCTGAACACTTCGACGTCGATCGTGAAGCGACCGCCTTCGTGGCCGAGGTCGAGGTTCAACGTGCTCATCCAGACGCACGGGCGGACCTGGCCGTTGTCGAAGCGCGGCGGACATTTCAGCTCGGGATGGCGGTCGAGCACCCAGCCGCGCCACGGCTCGAGCACCGGCGGAATGCTCGGCTCCGCGGCGCGCGCGTAGCCGCCGCTCGTTCCGAGCGCAATGGTTGCGATCAGAACGAGCAGCGTCAGCCAACCATCACGACGTCGGTTCATGCAGCGTCCTCGACAAAAAAGCGCCGCCGATTCTTTCACTTTACGGGATCACTTCACAGGCGATGTCGAAAGCGGGTGACGCGCGCTACCATCGAGCGCTCGTTGGGAAAACAACTCATGAATCAGCTTCGAACGCTGCACGACATCGTTAAGGCGGCACGCGCAAATCTGTCGCGCAACAACTGGGACTATCTCGTCGGCGGCGCCGATACCGAAACGTCGCTCAAACGCAACCGCATGGCGATCGATTCGCTCGCGTTCCGGCCCCGCGTGCTGAACGACGTGACGAACGTCGATGCGAGCGCAGTCCTAGGCGGACACCGCCTGCGCATTCCGGTGGTGTTGCCCCCGATCGGATCGATCCAGGTCTTCGATGCCGGCGGCGGGGCGTCCGTTGCCGAAGCGGCCGATGCGTTCGGCACGATGATGATTCTGAGTTCGGTATGCCTGCCGAATTTCGAGGCGGTTGCGCGGATCGGATCTGCGCCAAAGGTGTTTCAACTGTATCTGATGGGCGATCGCGGCTGGATGGACGACCACATCGAGCGCGCGATGGCCGCCGGGTATGCGGGTTTCTGTCTCACCGTGGATACGGCGGTGTACAGCCGCCGCGAGCGCGACATCTCGAAGTTCTATGTGCCGGCTTCAGGACGACAGGCCGGTAGCGGTGACTTCGCGCATCAGGCGGCGATGACGTGGGACACCGTGTCTCACATCAAGAGCAAGTTCCGCATTCCGTTGTGGTTGAAAGGGATCAACACCGCGGACGATGCGCGGCGTGCGGTCGACCATGGCGTAGACGTGGTGTACGTGTCGAATCACGGTGGACGTCAACTCGACCACGGACGCGGTTGTATCGACGCGTTGCCGGAAGTTGCGGCGGCGGTGGATCGGCGCGTGCCGATCGTCGTCGACGGCGGGTTCATGCGCGGCACCGACGTCATCAAGGCGCTGGCGCTCGGCGCAACGGCTGTCGGTGTCGGGCGACTCGAAGCGCTGGCGATGGCCGCCGGTGGCGCGGCTGCGGTGACGCGTGCACTCGAACTGCTCGAAGTCGAGATTCGCACCAACATGGCGTTGTTGGGCGTGCGTAACGCAGCGGAACTGAATCCTTCGTATCTCGAATCGGCAACGCCGATCGGAACGCCGCACGTCCTCTCGGCGTTCCCGTTGCTGGAAGAAGGGTATTAGAGCGGCTAGGGCTTGCCTTCGTTGCGCGGGATCGGCATCGGGAAGTGGGCGATGTTGGTGCCGCCTTTGCCGTCGCTGATCTTCGCGACGCCTTCCTTCTCGACCTCGTCGATGCGGATCACCGCATGCATCGGGATGAAGCTGCGCTGCACGCCGTCGAACTCGGTACGCAGCCGATCCTGACCCGGATCGATCACGACCTTGGTTTTGTCGCCGAAGATGTAGTCCTCGACCTCGATGAATCCGTAGAGGTCGCTCTGATAGATCGCGCGCGCATAGACTTCGTAGATCTGCCCCTGGTTGTGAAACAGGATCTTGTAGATGTGCTGCTGATCGGCCATGCCCATACCTTCCGCGTGCTTCTGCGATACATGTAAGTTCCGCCATATATAAAGGTCTGACTCGGGAATTCAAGTGCCGTTATAATTCGCGCCCCGTTTTATTCGATTGACGCACAGAAAATGCCGGGAAAGGTCTTCATCGAGACGCAAGGCTGTCAGATGAACGAGTACGACTCGGCGCGCATGCTCGACCTGCTGCGCGAGAGTCACGGTCTCGAAGTCGTGCATTCGGCTGAAGAAGCCGACGTGCTGCTGCTGAACACGTGTTCGGTGCGTGAAAAGGCGCAGGAGAAGGTCTTCTCGCAACTCGGCCGCTGGAAACCGTTGAAGATGGCGAAGCCGACACTGCTGATCGGCGTCGGCGGCTGTGTCGCGAGCCAGGAAGGTGAAGCGATACAACGCCGTGCACCGTACGTAGACGTCGTGTTCGGCCCGCAGACGCTGCACCGGCTGCCCGCGCTGCTCGACGCAGCGCGAGCGCGGCGAGTATCACCGAACGCGCTGCAGGTCGTGGATGTCACGTTTCCGACGATCGAGAAGTTCGACGCGTTGCCGGCGCCGAAAGTCGAAGGCCCGACGGCATTGCTGTCGGTGATGGAAGGCTGCAGCAAATACTGTTCGTTCTGCGTGGTGCCCTACACCCGCGGTCCCGAAGTGAGCCGGCCGGTGGCTGACGTGATGCGGGAAGTGGTGCAGCTCGCGCGCCAGGGCGTTCGAGAGATCACGTTCCTGGGCCAGAACGTCAACGCGTATCGCGGCGAAATCGACGGCGATCACGCGGACCTCGCCGAACTGTTGCACTACGCAGCAGAGGTGCCGGGCATCGAACGGCTGCGCTATACCACGTCGCACCCCGTGGAGTTCTCTAACAGTCTCATTGAGGCGTATGCGACGCTTCCGAAACTCGTCAGCCACGTGCACCTGCCGGTACAGTCGGGATCGGACCGCGTGCTCGCGATGATGAAGCGCGGCCATACGATCCTCGAATACAAAGACAAGATCCGGCGCGTGCGAGCGGCGCGCCCCGACGTATCGCTCACATCCGACTTCATCGTCGGATTCCCGGGCGAGACGGACAAAGACTTCGAAGCAACACTGCGACTCGTGGAGGAGCTCGGCTTCGACATGTCGTTCACGTTCGAGTACAGCGCGCGTCCCGGAACGCCGGCCGCGAGCTCTTCCCGATTCGACGCCGCCCGACGTGAAGCGGCAGCGGTTGACGACGTTGCAGGCGCTGGTGCGCCGGCAGGGCGATGCGATCAGCCGGGCGATGGTCGGTACCACGCAGCGCGTGCTGGTCACCGGACCCGCGAAGAAGGATCCGGGTCAGATGCAAGGACGCACGGAGAACAATCGGGTGGTCAATTTCAGCGGTGGCCGCCCCGAGATGCAGGGGCAGTTGGTCGACCTGACGATCACCGAAGCGATGACGAATACGCTGCGCGGCGCCGTCAACGGAAACTTCATTTGACAGCACAACGCCGGTCGATAAATGCTACGTGCCCTATGCCGAATCGCACCGTAGTTTGACGGACCAGCCCAATCGCGTCGTCGCGCTGACCACCAGCGTAACGCTCGAACCCAACGACTCCCGCCGCCTCGCATCCCTGTGTGGGCCGTTCGACCAGAACCTCAAGTTCATCGAGCGTCGCATGGGCGTGCGGATTCGCAATCGAGGCAACGAATTTCAGCTGTCGGGTCCGGCGCAACGCGTAGAGGCGTCCGAAGCGATTCTGAAAGTGCTGTACGAAGACATCGTCGACGGCGCGCCGCTCGAATCCGAGGCGATACATCTATATCTGCAGGACTCCGGCGTCGAAGCGCTGATCCAGGGCGGCGGCGAAGACGGTGGCCTGCTGATCCACACGCGTCGTAAGACGATCAAACCGCGCGGCGCGAATCAGACGAATTACGTCCGCGCGATTCAGCAGCACGACGCGAACTTCGGCATCGGGCCCGCAGGCACCGGCAAAACCTACCTTGCCGTGGCGTGTGCGGTGGCGGCGCTCGAGCAACAACGCGTCAGCCGGATTCTGCTGGTGCGTCCCGCGGTGGAAGCGGGTGAAAAGCTCGGCTTCCTGCCCGGCGACCTCGCACAGAAGATCGATCCGTACCTGCGTCCGCTGTACGACGCACTGTACGAAATGATGGGCGTCGAACGCGTGCACAAGTACATCGAGCGCAATGTGATCGAAGTGGCGCCGCTCGCGTTCATGCGCGGGCGCACGTTGAACAACGCGTTCATCATTCTCGACGAGAGTCAGAACACGACGATCGAACAGATGAAGATGTTCCTGACGCGCATCGGTTTCGGTTCGACGGCGGTGATCACCGGCGACATCACGCAGATCGACCTGCCTCGCGGCATCCGGTCGGGGCTGATCCACTGCATCGGCGTGCTGGATGGCGTCGAAGGGTTGTCGTTCACGCACTTCACGTCGAAGGATGTAGTGCGACATCCGCTGGTGCAGCGAATCGTCGAAGCCTATGCGCGCCATGACGACGGCGCCGCGTCGCGACCCGAGCGCGGCTCGCGGGGCGACGGCCCCCGGAGCGATGACGACAACAACCAGAGTTGAGATTCAAAAAGCGAGCGAGGCGGCACAACCGACGCCGGTCCTGCTGCGGCGCTGGGCGCGCGCTGCGCTCGACGGCATCGGTGAAACGGGCAACCTGTGCATCCGCGTCGTCGATGTCGGCGAAATGACCGAACTCAATTCCCGCTACAGACACAAAGAAGGCGCCACCAACGTGCTGTCGTTCCCGGCCGACGTCGTTGCACCCGACAGCGGCGAGCGACTGCTCGGCGACGTCGTGATCTGCGCGCCGGTCGTTGCACTCGAGGCGCAGCGGCAACACAAATCGGCGACGAACCACTTCGCGCATCTGGTGGTGCACGGCGTACTGCATCTGTGCGGGTACGATCACGAGACCGACGCGGAGGCAAAGGTGATGGAAGGCACCGAAGTCGCCATACTGAGCGGCCTCGGCATCGACGATCCTTATCGACCCATCGCATGAGTGATTCCGAACTGGACGACGAAGGTTCCGGGCGCCGCTGGATCGAGCGCGTTGCGGACATGTTCTCCGGCGAACCGACCTCCCGCCCGGAGTTGATGGAAACGCTGCGATACGCGGCCGACCGCGACCTGATCGACGTCGACGTGCTGAACATCCTGTTCGGCGCGATCGCAATCGCCGACATGCACGCGCGCGACGTGATGATCCCGCGTTCGCAGCTGGTCTGCGTCAAAGCCGACGCAACGCCGCGGCAGTTCCTGCCGATCGTGATCGAGACGCAGCATTCGCGTTTTCCGGTGATCGGCGACGACGTCGACGACGTGCGCGGCATCCTGCATGCGAAAGACGTTCTGCCGTTGCTGCTCAAAGACGAGTGGGACGACTTCGACATCAAGGATTGCATGCGTCCGGCCGCGGTCATCCCGGAGAGCAAGCGCCTCAACGTGCTGCTGCAGGATTTCCGCGCGAATCGCAATCACATGGCCGTTGTCATCGACGAGTACGGCCACGTCAGCGGTGCGGTGACGATCGAGGACGTGCTCGAACAGATCGTCGGCGACATCGAAGACGAGCACGACGTAGACGACAAGACGGACATCAAGGAACTCGGCGGCGACAACTACACCGTCAAAGCGACCACGCCGATCATCGATTTCAACGAGCGTTTCGGAACGGATTTCGACGACTCGGAATTCGACACCATCGGTGGCTTGCTGATGAAACACTTCGGCCACTTGCCGAAACGCGACGAGTCGATTGCGATGGGCGAACTGATGTTCGAGGTTCTGAACGCCGACAGCAGACGAATCCGGCTGATGCGCGTGTCGCCCGTCGGCCGGGATCACTGACCCTCGGCGCCTTGAACTAGTGCCGTCGAACAGTCGAGCCCGCACGTTCTGGCTCGCCGGTCTCGCCGGCGCGGCACTGCCGTTCGCATTGGCGCCGTTCGACCTGTGGCCGTTGTCTCTCGTGTCGGTCGCGGTGTTGTTTCGCGTACTCGATGAAGCGAAACCGTCGCGCGCCGCGGTGCTCGGCTGGGCATTCGGCGTCGGCAAATACGGTGTCGGTGCGTCGTGGATCTACGTCAGCATCCACGACTACGGCCCGGCGCCGGTCTGGCTCGCGGTATCGCTGGTCGCGCTGTTCGTCGTGGCGATGGCCTGGTTTCCGGCGGCGTTCACGTTCGCCTACGCGCGTTGGGTGCGCGGGCCGAACCGTTGGGTGAACGCGATCGGCTTCAGCGTGTGCTGGGTTGCGCTCGAGTGGACGCTGACGTGGTTCCTCACCGGATTTCCGTGGCTGTTCCTCGGCTATGCCCAACTCGACAACCCATTGCGCCATTGGGCGCCCGTTGGCGGAGTGCTTGCCGTCAGCCTCGTGGCCGCGCTCAGCGCAACGATTGCGGTCGCGGGGATCGCGCGACATTCGACGCGCCGCGGTCTGACGATCGCCGCGATCGTGGCGGTGCTGCCGTGGCTCATCGGCGGCGGCCTCGGATACGTGCATTGGGTGGAACCCGCCACGCCGGGCACCGTCGCGCTGGTGCAAGGCGACATTCAGCAGGACGTCAAATGGCGACCTGAAAGCGTCGCGCCGATTCTGCAGCGCTACAGCACGCTGTCGGACCCGTATTGGCGGCGCGATCTGGTGATCTGGCCCGAAGCCTCGATCACGCTGTTCGAGCAGGAGGCGACGCCGTTCATCGAGGCAATGGCGGCGCGCGCTCAGCAGGGCGGCGCCGCGCTGGTGTTCGGCGTACCGGGTTACGAACGCATGCCGGATGGAAGCATCGCGTTTCGAAACATGGCGGCGGTCGTCGGCAACGGCAGCGGCCACTACATCAAGCGTCATCTGGTGCCGTTCGGCGAATACGTTCCACTCGAGGGGCTGCTGCGCGGCGTGATCGAGTTCTTCGATCTGCCGATGTCGCACGCCGAGTCCGGTCCGATTTCGCAACCGCTGTTGCAAGCCGGACATTGGAAGCTGGCCACCGCGATCTGTTACGAGGTGGTGTACCCGGATCTGGTGCGTCGCGATGCGCGCGACGCCGACGTCATCGTGACGATCTCGAACGACTCGTGGTTCGGTCATTCGATCGGCCCGCACCAGCACCTGCAGATGGTCCGCATGCGCGCGCTCGAGAACGGCCGCTATGTGCTGCGGGCGACCAACAACGGACTCACTGCAATCGTCGCGCCGACCGGTACGGTGGTATCGCAGGTGCCGCAGTTCGAACCGGTGGTGCTCGACGGCGTGTTCAGCGGCATGTCGGGCGTAACTCCGTACAGCAGGTTGGGCGATGTGCCGGTGCTGGTGGCGCTGGTGATCGGCCTGGGGATTTCGCTGTATTTCCGCCGCCGGCGCGCGTAACGGCGAGCGCCCGCAGGCGCGTCGCTTGCGACGCGCCGGGTTGTCGTTTGCGGGCCAGTCGATTACCGTGCGCGGTTTCCCATACGCACGCACCATGAGCAGCAACGCCGACCGTTACGACGCGCAAGCCATTGAAAGCAAATGGCAAGCGGAGTGGGCACGTCGCGGTACGAACACCTTCACCGAAGCGCAGATCCGCGACGCGAAGGAGCCGTTCTTCAACCTGATGATGTTCCCGTATCCGTCCGCTGAAGGGCTGCACATCGGCAACATCTATGCGTTCACCGGCGCCGACGTGCACGGCCGGTATTGGCGGTTGCGCGGCAAGACGGTATTCGAGCCGATCGGTTTCGACGCGTTCGGCATCCATTCGGAAAACTATGCGCTGAAGGTTCAGACGAATCCGAACGACCTGATCCCGCGCAACGTCGCGAACTTCACGCGCCAGTTGAAGCGCGTCGGCGGCATGTTCGACTGGAACCACACCGTCGATACGACGGCGCCCGAGTACTACAAGTGGACGCAGTGGATCTTCCTGCAGTTGCACCGGGGCGGGTTGGTCGAACGGCGCGACGGCGCCGTCAACTGGTGTCCGTCCTGTAAAACCGTGCTCGCCAACGAGCAGGTCATCGCCGGTTTGTGCGAGCGCTGCGATTCCGTGGTGGAACAGCGGCGTCTGCCGCAGTGGTACTTCAAGATCAGCCAGTACGCCGGCCGTTTGCTCGACAACATCGAAGCGCTCGACTGGTCCGATACCACGCGCAAGGCGCAAGCCAACTGGATCGGTCGCAGCGAGGGCGCAGAGGTCGATTTCGCGGTCGAGGGTTCGGCGGCTTCCGTTCGCGTCTTCACGACCCGTCCCGACACGTTGTTCGGTGCCACTTATATGGTGCTCGCGCCGGAGCATCCGCTGGTCGATGCGGTAACGACGGGTGCGCAACGAGCGCAGGTCGATCGCTACCGCGACGAGGTGGCGAAGCGCGATGTCGTCGACCGGAAAAAGGTCGAGAAGGAAAAGAGCGGCGTATTCACGGGCGGTTACTGCATCAATCCCGTGAACGACGCGCGCATTCCGATCTGGATCGCGGACTACGTGCTGATGGACTACGGCACCGGCGCGATCATGGCGGTGCCGGGCCACGACGAGCGCGACTTCGAGTTCGCACAGCGCTTCGGGTTGCCGATCGTGCGGGTGATCGCCGCCGCCGGTGAGAGTGCCGCCACGCCCTTGCAGGAGGCATATGCCGGCGACGGTTCGCTGGTCAACTCGGGCCGCTTCGACGGTAAGAGCGTTGCCGACGGTAAGCGCGCCATTGTGGAGTGGTTGGCGCAACGAGGGGTCGGCGAGTCGAAGATCAACTATCGATTGCACGACTGGTGCGTATCGCGGCAGCGCTATTGGGGTCCGCCGATCCCGATCATCTATTGCGAGAAGCACGGCGCCGTGCCGGTTCCCGAGGCCGATCTGCCGGTGATTCTGCCTCGCGTCGAGGATTTCAAGCCGGACGATTCGGGCATCAGTCCGCTTGCGCGCGTGCGCGAGTGGTACGAAACGACCTGCCCGGAATGCGGCGGCCCCGCGCGCCGCGAGACCGACGTTTCGGACACGTTCCTCGACAGCGCCTGGTACTTCCTGCGCTATCCGAGCAGCGCTCGCGACGACGTCGCGTTCGACCCCGAGATCACGCGCAAGTGGTTGCCGGTGCATACGTACATCGGCGGCAACGAACACGCGGTGTTGCATCTCATGTACGCGCGCTTCGTCACGATGG
The DNA here is from genome assembly GCA_963787045.1 of uncultured Gammaproteobacteria bacterium. Classification (GTDB taxonomy): domain Bacteria; phylum Pseudomonadota; class Gammaproteobacteria; order Pseudomonadales; family Azotimanducaceae; genus DATJGR01. The sequence goes on from CAWBBR010000002.1 coordinate 111,423, forward strand.
CGCTCAAGGATCTCGGGCTCATCGACTTCGAAGAGCCGTTCGCCAAGTTCCGGGCGCACGGTCTCATCATCAACGAAGGCGCGAAGATGTCGAAGAGCCGCGGCAACGTCGTCGTGCCGGATACGCTGATCGAGAAGTACGGCGCCGACACCGTGCGCCTGTACCTGATGTTCCTCGGCCCGTTCGAACAGGGCGGCGACTATCGCGATCAGGGCATCGTCGGCCCGAATGGATTTCTCACGCGGCTCTGGCAGAGCGTGCTGGAAGCGCAGGACGGCGCGCCGGATCCGAACGTCGAGAAGAAGCTGCACCAGACGATCCGTAAGGTCACCGAGCAGATTCCGAATCTCGGTTACAACACGTCGATTGCCGCGTTGATGGAGTATCTCAACGTGGTGCGTGGCGGCGGGCGCACCGCGCGTCGCGCCGAAGTGGAACCGTTGGTGGTGTTGCTCGCGCCGTTCGCGCCGCACATCGCGGAAGAGTTGTACCAGCGGCTCGGCCACAACGGCGGCTTGTTCGACAGCGCGCGTTGGCCGGTGTTCGACGCGGCGAAAGCCGCTGAAGATTCAGTCGAGATCGCCGTGCAGGTGAACGGCAAGCTGCGCGCGCGCGTCGTCGTTGCGGTTGGCGCGAGCGAGGCCGAGGTGAAATCGCAAGCGATGCAGTTGGAGAACGTCGCGCGACACGTGGACGGAAAGACCGTGCGCAAGCAGATCTACGTCGCCGGCAAATTGTTGAATCTGGTGGTCGGATGATCCGCACCGCGCTGCTGCTTGCGGCGGGGCTGCTCGTCGGTTGCGGCTATCACCTGCGCGGTGCGAGCGTGCAGATGTCGATCCCATCCGCTTACGTCAGCGGCGCGGAGGGCGTCGAAATCACAGCGGACCTTGGGCGCGCGCTGCGCCAGTCCGGTGTGCAGTTACTCGACGCATCCGCCAACGCGGCGGTGGTCATCAGTCTGATGCAGCAGACGCAGGCCACGCGCACGCTGTCGTATACCGATCGAGCCACCACCGCGGAATCGCAGCTCGAACTCGCGGTCCGCTTCAAGATCGTCGGTGCCGAGGATCGGCAGCTCGTACCGGAGCGCTGGGCGCGGGCGACGCGGACCTATCTCGTCGACACCAACAACCTGGTCGGCAGCAACCAGCAGCAGCAACTCATGGACACGGAGCTCAAAGGCGACGTCGTCCAGCAGATCATGCGCAGCGTCGGCGCCGCCGGTCGCCAGTTGCAGACCGTGCACTGATGCCGCTGCGCCCGCAGGACCTGGCGCGCGATCTCGAACGCGGCCTGAAGCCGGTCTATCTCGTTTCGGGTGACGAGCTGCTGCTGGTGCAGGAAGCGTGCGACCAGGTCATCGCGGCGGCGCGCGGCAACGGCTTCGACGAACGCGCGCTGATCCAGGTCGAGACCGGGTTTCGATGGCATGAGCTGACGGAACAGGCGAACACGATGTCGCTGTTCGCCCAGCGCCGGTTACTCGACGTACGCGTACCGGCGAAACATTTCGACAAAGACGCAGTGGAGACACTGCTCGCCTATCTCGCGAATCCACCGCAGGACACGCTGCTGTTGCTGCGCACCGAGCGGCTCGATACGCGTCAGCGCAGCGCCGCGTGGTTCAAGAAGATCGAGTCGGTCGGCGCCGTCGTGCTGGTATGGCCGATTGGTCCCAAAGAGCTGCCTGGCTGGCTCGCGCAAAGGGCGCGGCGCGTCGGGCTCGAAATCAGCAGCGACGCATTGAGTTTTCTCGCGAACAGCGTCGAGGGCAATCTGTTGGCCGCCGCGCAGGAGATCGAGAAGCTCGCGCTATCGGGGCTCACGCAACCGATCACACTTGCGGCGTTGACCAGCGCGATCACCGACGCCGCGCATTACGACGCGTTCGACCTGGTCGATGCGGCGCTGGACGGAGAAGCGCGGCGAGTGCGACACATCGTATGGGTGCTGCGCGCGGAGGGTGTCGCAGTACTGGCGGTGCTCGGATCGCTGACGGTTCAGCTGAGGCGATTCCTGAACGACGACGCTCGCGGACTGCCGCAGTCGAAGGAGCGTGCAATGCGCGCGGCGGCGAAGCGATTGCGCAAACGCGACATCGAAGATCTGATCGCACAGGCGGCGCGCATCGATCAGCAGGTGAAAGGCGCGGCACCGGGCGACCCGTGGCAGACGCTCGAGTACGTCGCACTGCGCATGGCTGGTGTTACCGATGTCGATTGGCTCGCGACGGCCTCGTAGTACGCCCTATCCAAAGCGCGCCGCGAGCGGTGCGAGATAGCGCTCGATATCGACCTTGATAGGCATCAGATACGCGTTGCCGCCGCGGTCGGCGATCTCCGACAGGAACCGCAATGCGAAACTCTGGTTCCAATTCAGCGTCGGTACGAACTCCGATGGAAAGCGGACGCGATTGACCTGCTGCCAATAGCGTTGGCTGCGATCGGATACCACCGGACTCAGTCCCCAGAACGTCGTCGCGCCGTCCAGCGCCGCCGAGCAGCGATCGATGTCGCGCAGGTCGAACAGCGGTTGCGTGAAGAAGCCGCACGCGCCTGCCTCGCGCTTTTGCGCGACGTTGCGCGCGAGCGCGACGTCGTCGGCATATCGATGCGGGTCGAGCGCGGCGTATACCGACAAGCCGCGCGCGCGAGTCGCCAGGACGCGAATCAACGCCGTCGGTTCGAAACCGCTCGCGGCGTCGGCTTTGTCGCCGGCGACGACGATGACCTCGTCGATGTCGCGAGCCGCAAGCATGTCGATCAACGACCCGACCGACGACTCGTCGAAGTCGCACGCTCGAAGATGCGGAATGCGATGCGCGATCCGGCCGCGGATGTGGTGCACCGCGTCGGTACTGCGCAGATCGCAGTTCGGACGATCGGGAACGTTGACGGTGTCGATGCGCGGATACCGCGCCGCGATCAGCGAGAGCGCGGCATCCAGGTCTGCCGTGCTACGAGGGACGATTTCGAGAGACGTGCGCATCGGGTACTCGCGGGAACCGTTGAAGGATTGCGAGCACCGAGTGTGCGGTGGCCGATTCGATCGGCAAAACCAATGGGCTCATCCGGAACGTGAACGGCCCTCATGCGTCGGCGAATCAGTTGATCTGCGTCTCGCTTTCGCGTCCGAGTTCGATCAGACGCAGCCGACCGTCGCCGACCGCGATGCGCGTGATCGAGCCATTGTCGGGGCGGAAGCAGACGAGGCGGTCGTCCGCCGTGGCCGCCCCGACCGCAACGTTGATCGCTACGTAGTGGCAGAACACGACGCTGTCTTCCTTGATGTCGAGCAACCGGTCGATGAGCGCCTGCCGCCAATGCTGGAGATCGCCGGGCAACGTGCGCCAGCGACCCTGCATGACGCCTCGCAACCATTCGCCACGTTGCGCGAGATCGGCGGTCGGCGACGGAATCTCCGCGACGCGATGTTCGATGACCGCATCTACGCCCCAGCGTTGCGACAACGGAATCGCCGTTTCGAGCGCTCGCGCAAGCGGACTCGAGTAAATCGCCAGCGGGCCGAGCGGCGCGAGGATCGACGCCGTATGAATGGCCTGCGTGCGGCCCAGCTCGTCGAGACCGGGATCGGCGTGACTATCGAAGCTGGCGGATGCGCGTCCGTGACGTACGAGGAAGAGGGTAGCCATGTCGTGTCTGTTCGAAGTTAGTGGTTAAATACGCGATTCGCTCGTAGAGCGGGACGTCCCGATCGCAGGCCGACGAGAGCCGTCGACGTCTGAAGTTGCAGTCTGAAGCAGTGGAAAAACCTATGAAACCGCACGACTCCGGCTTGTCGCCGGACATGGTACCCGACAAGAAAGTCAGCGTCCGGGAGATCTTCGGTCTCGACCAGGACATGGAGTGTCCGGCATTCCGCGAGCGCACCGCGTATGTGCCGGACATCGATCCGGCATATCGATTCAATCCGGAAACCACGCTGTCGATTCTGGCGGGCTTTGCATTCAACCGCCGCGTGATGATTCAGGGTTACCACGGCACCGGCAAGTCGACGCACATCGAGCAGGTCGCGGCACGACTGAACTGGCCGTGCATCCGCGTCAACCTCGACAGCCACATCAGCCGGATCGATCTCGTCGGGAAGGATGCGATCGTGGTGCAGGATGGTCAGCAGATCACCGAGTTCAAGGAAGGCATGCTGCCGTGGGCACTGCAGCACCCGACGGCGCTGGTGTTCGACGAATACGACGCGGGTCGGCCCGACGTCATGTTCGTCATCCAGCGCGTGCTCGAAGTCGAAGGCAAATTGACGTTGCTCGATCAGAACAAGGTCATCAGCCCGCACCCGGCGTTTCGTCTGTTCTCGACGACGAACACGATTGGACTCGGTGATACGACGGGGCTGTACCACGGCACGCAGCAGATCAACCAGGGTCAGATGGACCGCTGGAACATCGTCACGACGCTGAACTATCTGCCGCACGACGCGGAGGTCGAGATCGTGCTCAGCAAGGAGCCGAACTGGAAAACGGACAAAGGACGCCGGCAGATTTCGAACATGGTGTCGGTTGCCGATCTCACGCGACGCGGTTTCATCAACGGCGATCTGTCGGTGGTGATGTCGCCGCGAACGGTCATCACGTGGGCCGAGAACGCCGAGATCTTCAACGATCTCGCGTTCGCGTTCCGCGTGTCGTTCCTGAACAAGTGCGACGAGCTGGAGCGTCCGATCGTCGCCGAGTACTACCAGCGTTGCATGGGAGAAGATCTCGGTGATGCCACACGCGGCATCACGCTGAAAGCCTCGTAGTCGAGGTGATCGAGCAGCACCCATGTCCGCGAACGACAAGGACAATCCGCTAGAACCGTTCAAGCGCGCGACGATTGCGACCATGCGCGCGCTCGCGGAAAACGACGAACTGGACATCACGTTCGGCCACGGCACACCCGCGGCCTCCGGAAATCGGATCCGCGTGCCGTTGCCGGCGGTCGGTTCCACTGATGCGCAGATCAACGTCATTCGCGGCGTCGGCGACGAGTTCGCGCTGCGGCTGCGGTATCACGACGCTGCCATCTATAAGCGCCGTGCGCCGCGTGAAGGCCCGGCGGAAGAGATGTTTCGCTGGGTCGAAGACGCGCGCATCGCGTCGATCGGTTCACTGCGGATGCAGGGCGTTGCGCAGAATCTCGATGCGTCGCTGGAGTCGCAATGCCAGGAAGCGGCGTTCGATACGATTACCACCGAAACCGAAGCGCCCCTTAGTGTAGCCGTTGGGTTGCTCGTCCGCGAACACCTCACGGGTCGGAAGCTGCCGCCGTCGGCAGAGAACGTCGTCAAACACTGGCGGGAATTCGTCGAGTCGCGCGCCGGAAGCGACATCGAAGCGTTGCGTGAATGCCTGCTCGATCAGGATCGCTTTGCCAAGGTGTCGCGATCGATCCTCACCGACCTGGGCCTTGCGGCCGAATTCGACGATCCACCGGAACTCGAGGAAAACGACCAGGATTCCGAAACGGTGGACGAGTCTTCCGAATCCGATTCGGACGCGAGCCCGGAAGACGTCGTGCTCGACGACGACTCGATGGCCGACGAAGACGCCGAAGGCGAGACGTCGACGATGCAGATGGAGGCCGACATGGATCTGTCGGACCTCGGCGCCGAGTCGGACCCGGACGAAGCGCCGAACATCACGCGCGACGAATCCGGTCGCATTCGGATGGACGTGAATTACCAGGCATTTACTTCGGAATTCGACGAGATGGTCCGCGCAGAAGAACTGTGCGATCCGGAGGAACTGACTCGCTTGCGGTCGATGCTCGATCAGCAACTCGTTTCGCTGCAACACGCCACCTCGAAGCTCGCGAACCGGTTGCAGCGGCGACTGATGGCCAAGCAGAACCGCTCGTGGGAGTTCGACCTCGAAGAGGGAATTCTCGACGCGTCGCGTCTCGCACTGGTCGTCGCCGACCCAATGAATCCGTTGGCGTACAAGCAGGAGAAAGAGGTCAAGTTCCGCGACACCGTGGTGACGATGCTGATCGACAGTTCCGGGTCGATGCGCGGACGTTCGATCACGATCGCGGCGATGTGCGCCGATATCCTCGGTCGGACGCTGGAGCGTTGCTCCGTGAAAGTCGAGATTCTCGGATTCACGACGCGCGCCTGGCGCGGCGGTCAATCGCGCGAACGCTGGATTCAAGCCGGTAAGCCGTCGAATCCCGGACGCCTCAACGACCTCCGGCATATCGTCTACAAAGCCGCCGACGATCCGTGGCGGCGTGCGCGACGCAATCTCGGTCTGATGATGCGAGAGGAATTGCTGAAGGAGAACATCGACGGCGAAGCGCTGATCTGGGCACACAACCGCATCGTCGTGCGTCAGGAACAACGCAAGGTGCTGATGGTGATCTCGGACGGATTGCCGGTCGACAACTCGACGCTGCTGGTGAATCCGAGCAACTACCTCGAGCAGCATCTGAAATACGCCATCGACGTCATCGAGAACCAGTCGCCGGTCGAATTGATCGCGATCGGCATCGGCCACGACGTGACCCACCATTACCATCGCGCCGTGACGATCACCGACGCCGAGCAGCTGGGCGGAGCGATGACGGAACAGCTTGCCGCGTTGTTCGACATCGATACGCGCGCACGCGCGCGCACGCGCTGACTTCGTTGACTTTGCTGGAGTCGCCGCATATAAAAGAATGATGGAAGACTCGGGGAGAGTCTTCGACCACACCTGTCGGGAGCGCGTGTGGGTTCATTCATCCGGGGAGATCATCGCATGGCAATCCGCTCTTACGGGCGCGTGGGCGTTCGCGCCATCGCTGGGTTCAATGGGCACACTCGTGCCGAGCATCTCGATCGTTTCGCATGGCACCGACCTTGGTCGTGGGCGGGCGCTTTCGCGCTGCCAGCGCTGATGTCGGCCGCTTTCATGGCGCAGACCGTGTCAGCCGCAGATGCAACTGCGACGCCGGCCGCATCGGACCGACGCCAGATCGAGGAAGTCGTCGTCACCGCGGAACGTAAAGAGTCCACGGTCAGCGACACGTCCATTTCGATTACTGCATTCACCGGTCAGATGCTCGAAGACTTCGGCATCCGCAACCAGGAAGACCTGCAGAAGTTCATTCCCGCAGCGGTCATCGAACCGTACGACATGGCGATCCGCGGTGTCGGCCGGAACTTCCGCGCGCTCGGCGGCGACCCGGGTATCGCGACGTACTTGAACGGCGTGTATTCGGAAGACTTCGGTATCGCGTCGACGGAAGGCGGTCTGTTCGACATCGAGCGGATCGAAGTACTGCGCGGTCCGCAGGGCACGTTGTACGGCCGTAACGCCATCGGCGGTGCCGTCAACTTCATCAACAAGCTGCCGACGAACGAGTTCGAAGGCGAAGCGCGGGTAGTGGCCGGCAACTACGACTTGAGAGAAGAGTACGGCATGTTGTCGGGCCCGTTGATCGACAACATTCTGTCGGCGCGTCTAACCGGCACGAAGCGTACGCGGGATGGTTACATCGACGACAAGTCGGGCAACCAGAACCCGGACAACTACGGCGACGAAAACTATGCGTTGGAGTCTGCGCTGGACGCCCACCGACAACCTCGAGTTCAACACGCGCGGCAACGAGCGCAGCTACCGCCGTCGTATGGGTGGCGCGGATGCGGCGGGTATCGTCAGCCTGACGGAGAACGGCGGTACGCCTGACCCGGTCACGGGCAACGAACGGAACACCACGTCATTTGCCATGGGCTACCGGCGGGTGGGTGCCACGCCGTGCGCCACTCTGGTCGACCGGAGCGTGCCCGACTGCGTGGTCACCGGCGCGACGCTGAACAACGCGAATCAACCGGGCGGTACCACCGTCTACACCTTCAAAGACCCGGTCACCGGTTTGGACGTTACCGCACAGAGGGTCACGCCCGGCGTCGACTTCGGCCTCGTCGGCGCGAACCAGATCAACAACCAGGCGTTCGGTACCAGTTTGGCGCGTCAGAAGATGATGGGGCTCGGCAGTATCAGCGGGTCGGATGTCCAGACCGATACGAGCGGCTTCCAGGACGAGTACTTCGACCAGCAGGCCAACTCGACCGACATCCGCTGGACGATCAACGATCAGTTCTCGATCAAATACATCTTCGGCTACACCGATTATTTCTACGACCGGACCACGGACACCGAACTGACGAGCAACACCGATACGTTCACGCCGACTACGATCGGTAACAACAACAACGTGACCTTCTCCGGCGACAGACAGTTTTACGTCAGCCAGGAAACGGAATACGTATCGCACGAGTTGCAGTTCTTCACCGACTGGACCGATTCCCTGACGACGACAACGGGCCTGTTTTACTACCAGGCGTCGATCTCGCAGAGGGGCGACTTCTATAACGGCAACGGCGACAGCAAGTTCAACGAAAACTTCAACTACGCGGCGGCTGCGCCGATTGCAGCGGCCGCGTCGGGTCAACCGCTCGCCGCATTCGTCCCGCTTCTGCCGAAGGTAGATCTGTTCACGGCGAAGCAGTCGGGTCTTGCGGCCAGGAACGGCGTGCCGTCCGGGCTGAACCCGCTGACGGCGGCGTTCTGTTCGTCGGTCCCGTTCAACGGCAACCCGTTCCGGTTCTGCGAAGGCCAATGGAACGCCGATACGGGCGACCGCATCGCTCACGGCCCGAAAACGACCGGCACGAACCTCGAGTATCAGACGCGCTCCGAACGGGAGGCGTTCGCGCTGTATAGCCAAAGCGTCTACACGTTCAACGAGCACTTCGCGTTGACGTTGGGCGCCCGCTGGGCTCGCGACCAGTTGCACGGCGAAGAAAATCTGTTCACCTACGTCGAGAACCTCGGCTTCCTCGGCGGCAATCTGCCGGCAGCGCAGCTCACCGCGATGAACGTCGCGATCGGTGCGATGACTCCGGACGGCGCGATCGTCGACTACAACAATCTGCGCACCGCCGGTCTTCCCGTGACCGAGTCATTGTGGCGGCAGCTGTACCGCAAAGACGATGCAGTGACCGGTCGTATCAACCTCGACTGGACGCCGAACGATAAGGACCTGTTCTACTTCTCGGTGACGAGCGGAACGCGCGCCGGCGGTTTCAACCTGGTGTTCTTCAGCCAGAACGCCAAGTACCAGCCGGAAACGCTGGTCGCGTACGAGTTGGGTTACAAAGGCGAAATCCTCGACGGCACGATGCAGGTCAACTCGGCTCTGTACTACTACGACTACAGTCACGTGCATACGTTCGGCGCAAGCCCGTCTGCATTGGGCGGCGACTCGGTAAGCGTATTCGCCGTACCCGGTGCGGAGATGATCGGCTTCGATACCGACGTGCTGTGGCTGGTGAACCAACGGATTACGTTGGGCGCGACGTTCAGCTACACACACAGCGAATACACCGAAGACTTCACGATGGTCGACCTGTACGACGCGAAGCGACCCGCTTCGTTGTTCGTCCCGGACGCTACGCCGTTCAATATCAAGGGCAACCAGATGCTACGGGTTCCGGAGTACAAGGCCGATGCGTACGTGCAGTATGCGTGGCCAGTACCGGGAGACCGCGGCACGGTGACGGCGCTTGTCGATTATTCCTACATCGACTCCGTGTACTTCGACGTGTTCGAGAACCCCACCGACCAGGCGCCGCACTACAACCGCACCGACGCGCGCATTACGTGGCTGTCTGCGGATACTGCGTGGACCGTTGCCGCCTTCTGCAACAACGTCTTTGACGACATCGGCATTCGCCAGATCGAAGCGTCTGACGAGTCGCAGGACTTTCGTCGCGGTGGCACGCTCACCAATCCCCGGACGGTTGGGCTTGGAAGTGCTGTACAAATTCGGTGCCTTCAAATAGGAGAAGACCGCAGACGACCGAGAAGGGGGGCGCCAGCCCCCCTTCTTTTTTGTGTCAGCCGATGACCTTCAGCTGCTGAATTTCGGGACGACCGGCCATCAGTCCGGCGAACTTCGGACCGGCCGCTTTGAAGTGAGCGGTCTGACCGTGCGCGGCCAGCGCCGCTTCGTTGTCGTACAGCTCGAGCATCAGATACTCGCCTGCATCGCTCTTGGTGAGCGTGTACATCTTGTTGCCTGGTTCGTTGGCGCGTACTTCCTTTGCCAATCCCAACATGACCTTCTCGAATTCCGATTCCTTACCGGCGACGACCTTCAGTTTTGCGATGACTGCCAACACGATGAACTCTCCGTTGCGTTGAATGAACGCCGCATCATAGACCGGCGCGCGTTGCATTTGATTTGTTCCGACAGCGACGCAGCGCGAACGAGAGCGGCCGTCAGAGACGGTTGCGTTGACATTGCGAGAGGGCGCCGCATATAAGTTGCGCAAGGATCTGGGAGGGTCCTTCAGCCCACGGCGCAGTTCGAGTGGGTCCATTCAACGGGGAGATCATCAATGGCATTCCGCTCTCGGGAGCGCATTGGCGTTTGCGCCGATGCCGAACCAAGCAGTTCAGTTCGCTTAGCATCTGTCGTTCGGCCCACATCATCGTCGAGAAGTTGGTTGAGGCCGTATTCGTTCGGGCTGCCCGTGCTTCTTTCAGCGGCGTTCATGGCGCAGAGCGTTTCGGCTGAGGAAGCGACAGCACCCGCAGCGGCTTCGCCGGCGGAAAGACGCCAGATCGAAGAGGTCGTGGTGACGGCCGAACGTAAGGAAGCGAGCATCAGCGATACGTCGATTTCGATCACGGCGTTCACCGGTCAGATGCTCGAAGACTTCGGTATCCGCAACGCGGAAGACCTGCAGAACATGATTCCGGCGGCGGTGATCCAGCCGTACGACATGGCGATCCGCGGCATCGGCCGGAACTTCCGGAACCTCGGCGGTGACCCCGGCATCGCAACCTATGCGAACAGCGTGTACTCGGAAGACTTCGGTATCGCCTCCAGCGAAGGCGGTCTGTTCGATATCGAGCGGGTCGAAGTACTACGCGGTCCGCAAGGCACGTTGTACGGCCGCAACGCGATCGGCGGTGCGGTGAACTTCATCAACAAGAAGCCGACCAACGAATTCGAGGGCGAAGCGAAGGTGATCACCGGCGACGGCGGTCTGCAGGAAGAGTACGGCATGCTGTCGGGTCCGATCATCGACGGCATCCTCGCCGCGCGGTTGACCGGCGTGAAGCGGGTGCGCGATGGCGCCGTCAAGGATCTGTCGGGCAACCAGGATCCGGACAACTTCGGCGACGAGAACTATGCGCTGGCGTTGCAGTGGACACCGAGCGACGACATCACCTGGTTGATCCGCGGTAACGAACGCAGCCTGCGCCGCCGGATGGGCGGTGCGGATGCCGCCGGTATTATCACGTTCTCCGAGAACGGCGACGAATAAGGGGTCCGTGACACGTCGACTTATGTCTTCGGCTATCGCGCGGTCAATCCCGTCGATGCCGTGCCCGAGCCAATTCAATCGCACGGCCGTCGTGGCGGCTCCCGGAGTTCGAGGCGGAGTCGGGTGCATGGTGAGCGGTCTGCAGACGTTCCAGTTCACCAACCCGACCGACGGCAGCACCGTCACGGCGCAACGTGCGGTGCCCGGCGTCGACCAGGCGCAAGGCGCTGGTACGACCGACCACCCGAACTATGCGTACGGCGCCGATCCTTCGAAGTTGAAGGTCCAGGGTTTCGACAACCTGAAAGGCAACGATCTGGTGACCGATACCAACGGTCTGCAGAACGAAGGCTTCGACCAGCAGGCCGGCACGTCGGATATCTCCTGGCAGGTCAATGACAAGGTCACGCTGAAGTACATCTTCGGTTACTCGTCGTTCTTCTACGATCGCAACACCGACGTCGATCTGACCAGCAGCGACGTGTTCGACAACCAGTTCTACGTCAGTCAGGAAGCGGAATACACGTCGCACGAACTGCAGGCGTTCACCGACGTGTCCGATGCGCTTTCGATCACGACGGGATTGTTCTACTACGACTCCAAGATCACGCAGCGCGGCGACTTTTGGGACAGTCTTTGCAAGTTGAACCAACCCTGCTCGTCTCGGTATGCCAATCCCGCGTTTGGAACCACGGACTGCGCGGATTCCGTATGCGGCAATCCCTGGTCTCGGCTTCCTAGATGCGTTGCCGCAGCAGACGCTGAGTACGGCGAAGGGATTCGGCAAGATGGCCATGAACGGACTTACGCCACCCGCGACTCAGTTCGGGTCGTGTAGTCTGGGCACCTTCGAAGTTCGCAGTTCATCCTTCTGCTTCGGTCAATGGGCGGGCAGTGAGAACAGCCACGTTCCACACGAGAACCCGTTTGTCCCGGCGACCGACCTTCAGTATCAGACGCGATCGGAGCGGAATTCGTTTGCGATCTATAGCCAGGGTGTCTACACGTTCAACGAGCATTGGGCGTTGACGCTCGGTGGACGATGGGCGCGCGACCAGTTGGACGGCGAAGAGATCCTGGACTTCTACGATGAGGACACGATCGTTCCGTTGGGATTCAACGCGGCGGCCGGCACGCCGTGTGCGACTCCAGGCGTCGGTACGTGTACCGCCGGGGGTACGGTCACGACGACCTCGTCGCTTGCGGCAACCAACCAGGCGTTCGGATATCTGGCGGCGGACGGCACGATTCTGAACCCGCAGCGACTGCTTCCGGTCGGGATTCCGACGAGCATTGGTCTGTGGCGTGCGGAACAGCGCAAGGACGACGACATTACGTGGCGGGTCAACATCGACTTCACGCCGACCGACAACGACCTGATCTACCTGTCGGCGACGAAAGGATCACGGGCCGGTGGCTTCAACCTGGTGTTCTTCAGCGCGAACCGACAGTTCAAGACCGAGAGCCTGATCTCGTATGAGTTGGGCTACAAAGGCACGCTGCGCGACGGCACCATGCAGTTGAACTCCGCCGTTTACTACTACGACTACAAGAACGTAGAGACCTTCGGCACGGGTCCGTCCGCGTTCAACCCGGCGAACACGTCGACCAGCGTGTTCTCGGTACCGACGGCGCAGATCATCGGTTGGGACACCGACCTCGACTGGCTGATCACCGACAACCTCACGCTGGGTGCGAACTTCAGCTACACGCACAGCGAGTACACCGACAACTTCGTCGTCAACGACCCGAACGATCCGAATCGGCCGCCGTCGTTGTTCAATCCGCTGAACATCCCGATCGACCTCGACGGCAAGCAGATGCTGCAGGTGCCGGAGATGAAGGGCGGCATCTATGGGCAGTACACGTGGCCGATGGCCGACCATGGGCAGATCACGTTCCTCGTGAACTGGAGCTGGATCGATCAGGTGTACTTCTCGGCGTTCGAGTCCAAGGAAGACGCGGCGCCGTCGTACCAACGGACCGACGTGCGCGCCACCTGGATCTCGCCGAGCACCGCATGGACCGTAGCGGCGTTCGCCGACAACGTCTTCAACGACATCGGTCTGCGCCAGGTCGACCACTACGGTTCCGACGAAGACGTGAACTTCCGCCGTTCAGGCGCGAACACGATTCCGCAACAGTTGGGAATTTCGGTCGACTTCAAGTTCGGTGCGTTGAAATAACAACAATCCGTTAGACGCTTCGAACAGGGGGCTTCGGCCCCCTTCTTTTTTCGTTGGAGAAAGGCATCATCGCGCGATGAGCCACAGCGACGTCATTCGACAGTTGACGGACTACCGGCAGCGTTTTCCTCTGGAGTCTGGAACCATCGATCGATTCGAGGCGTTCGTCCGCGGCGAGCCACGCTGTTTTCAACGAAATTGCTGGGCCGGACACGTCACCGGTTCGGCGTGGATCGTCAATGCGCCGCAGACCCACGTGCTGCTCACGCACCACCGCAAATTGAATCGCTGGCTTCAGCTCGGCGGACACAGCGACGGCGACGGCGACCCGCTTCGAGTCGCATGTAGAGAAGCAGTCGAAGAGTCGGGTCTGGTCGTCGCGCCGGTGTCCGATCTGCTCTTCGACATCGACATTCACTTGATTCCGGCGCGCATGGACGACCCCGCGCATCACCACTTCGACGCGAGGTTTGCGCTGCGTGCCATTGGCGACGATGCGTTTCTGCGTCAGCGACGAATCGCACGCATTGCGATGGGTGAGGATCGACGAGATCGACGCGTTTACCACGGAGCCATCGATGTTGCGCATGGCTCGGAAGTGGCTCGACCGAGGCGCGGAGTTCGGTCGTTAGCCCCTCGATCGGACTGTTACCAAAAGGAACCCTCCAAGCATCCGCGATGGGTCACGGTCAAGCTTGCGTTTCGCGTTGACCCCTGTTGCGGAGTGTTACGATTGTTCTACATGATTGAGTCTTCCAGTAACAGTTGCGTTGACATTGCGTAACACTCCGGCTTATAAACTCGCGAGGATGGCCCCGCGTGGCCGTCTTTCTACTGGGTGCCGCAGTTCCGCAGGACTAGTAGGTTTCATTTCAACGGGGAGTCAATCAATGTTCATTCGCTCTAAGCGAATCGGCGCTTGCGCCGATGCCGACACGCGCAAATCAGTGCTCCAGCGCGTGCTGAGTCCTTCCATATATGGACTGTCGGCGGTCCTGTCCGCGGCGTTCGTCGCCCCGGCGGCGTCTGCCGAAGACGCGGCCACATCGGACCGACGCCAGATCGAGGAAGTCGTCGTCACCGCGGAACGTAAAGAGTCCACGGTCAGCGACACGTCCATTTCGATTACTGCATTCACCGGTCAGATGCTCGAAGACTTCGGCATCCGCAACCAGGAAGACCTGCAGAAGTTCATTCCCGCAGCGGTCATCGAGCCGTACGACATGGCGATTCGCGGTGTCGGCCGGAACTTCCGCGCGTTGGGCGGCGACCCGGGTATCGCAACTTATCTGAACGGCGTGTATTCGGAAGACTTCGGTATCGCGTCGACGGAAGGTGGTCTGTTCGACATCGAGCGGATCGAAGTACTGCGCGGTCCGCAGGGCACGTTGTACGGCCGTAACGCCATCGGCGGTGCCGTCAACTTCATCAACAAGCAACCGACGAACGAATTCGAAGGCGAAGCGAAGATCGTCAGCGGCAACTACGGCGTGCAGGAAGAGTACGGCGTCGTTTCCGGTCCGTTGATCGACAACATTCTGTCGGCGCGGCTGACCGGCGTGAAGCGTGTCCGTGATGGTTACATCGACGACAAGTCGGGCAACCAGAACCCGGACAACTACGGCGACGAGAACTATGCGCTGTCGTTGAAGTGGACGCCCACCGACAACCTCGAGTTCAACACGCGCGGCAACGAGCGCAGCTACCGCCGTCGTATGGGCGGTGCGGACGCAGCGGGTATCGTCAACCTGACGGAAGACGGTGGTGCGCTCGATCCGGTCACCGGCGACCCGCGTAACACCTCGACCTTTGCGTGGGGTTTTCGCCGCGTCGACGACACCGTGTGTCCGACGTTGACCACCGGTCGCACGAACTTCCAGGTACCGACCGGGGTTGGCGGCAATACCGCACGTCTGACGCCCGAGTGCCGAATTACCGCCGCGACCGTCGGCAATGAACTTCAGCCGGGCTCGACGACGGTCTATCAGTTCACCGATCCAGTGACTGGCCAAACGGTCAACGCGCAGCGCGTGACGCCCGGCGTCGACTTCTCCGGTGTGGGCGCAGGGAACCAGAACAACAAGGCGTTCGGTACCGCCGACTCGCGCCAGCACATGCTGGGTTTGGGCTCGCTGAGCGGACCTGACGTCTCGACCGACACCAGCGGTCATCAGGACGAGTACTTCGACCAGCAGGCGAATTCGACCGACATTCGCTGGACGGTGAACGACACGTTCTCGATCAAGTACATCTTCGGCTACACCGACTACTTCTACGATCGGACGTCCGACGTGGATCTGACGAGCAACACCGACACGTTTACGCCGGGCCAATTCGGCCAGTATTCCGGCGACCAGCAGTTCTACGTGAGTCAGGAAACCGAGTACGTGTCACACGAGTTGCAGTTCTTCAACGACTGGAACGATCAGCTGACCACGACGACCGGCTTGTTCTACTACCGCGCCGACATCACGCAACGAGGCGATTACTACGACTCGAATTCGAACGGCCGCTACACGCAGGGCTTCGACTACAGCCCAGGCAACGTAGGCGCCCTCGACTTCATCGGTGCGATACCGCAGGTCCAGCTGTTCTCAGCCAAGCAGGATGGGTTGCTCGAGCGAGCGGGTAACGCGCCGTTTGGCAACTGTGTTCCTTTGGCTTCGAACTTGGGGTCATCCAATCCGTTCACCTATTGCTTCGGTCGGAAGGATGGTGACCCGGTCGGCAGCAACACGAACGTGCCTCATGGCCCGACGACGGCCGGTACGGACACCGAATACCAGACTCGTACCGAGCGCGAAGCATTCGCGATCTATTCGCAGAGCGTGTTCACGTTCAACGAGCACTTCGCGTTGACGTTGGGCGCCCGCTGGGCGCGCGACCAGTTGCACGGCGAAGAAAATGCGTTCTATCAGAGTGAGGGCGGCGAAGCGCTGCTGGTCGGGTGCCGTTCCGGCGCTTGGATTCGTCGGGAACCTCGGCTCAGTGCCGATTCCGTTGAGCCCGTTGTTGCCGGCGGGATTCTGTAACGCAGGGCCGAATGCGTTCTGCGTGCCGAGCCTCGCTCAGGTCAACCAGGCGATCGGCGCGATGGATGCCAACGGCCAGGTGCTGAACTACAACACACTGTTGACGACCGGCGTGCCGATCTCGCAGTCGTTGTGGCGGCAGCTGTACCGCAAAGACGACGCTGTGACCGGTCGCATCAACCTCGACTGGACGCCGAACGACAAAGACCTGATCTACTTCTCGGTCACGTCCGGAACGCGGGCCGGCGGTTTCAACCTCGGCCTCTTCAGCGCGAATGCGAAGTATCAGCCGGAGACCCTCGTTGCGTACGAGATCGGATACAAGGGTGAGATCCTCGACGGCACGATGCAGGTCAACTCGGCGCTGTACTACTACGACTACAGTCACGTGCATACGCCGGCTGCGAGCCCGTCGGCACTCGGCGGCGTCTCGACCAGCGTTTTCGCGGTGCCCGGTGCCGAGATGATCGGCTTCGATTCCGACGTATTGTGGCTGATGACGGACCGCATCACGTTGGGCGCAACCGTGAGCTTCACGCATAGCGAATACACCGAAGACTTCGACGTCATCGACGAATACAACGCTCAGCGCCCGGGTTCGCTGTTCGATCCGCTGGCCACGCCGTTCAACATCAAGGGCAACCAGATGTTGCGCGTCCCGGAGAAGAAATTCGACGCATATGCGCAGTACGCCCTTCCGTTGGGCGGCGATCACGGCACGTTGACGTTCCTCGCCGACTACTCGTGGATCGACAAGGTGTATTTCTCGCTGTTCGAAGAAGGCACCGACAAGGCGCCCGCGTACAGCCGCGTCGACACCCGCGTTACGTGGTTGTCGTCCGGCGAGAACTGGAACGTTTCGGCGTTCTGCAACAACGTGTTCGACGACATCGGTATTCGTCAGATCGAAGCGTTGACCGAAGCCGACAACTTCCGTCGTACCGGTACGGTCACGAATCCGCGGACGTATGGTGTGGAACTGCTGTACAAGTTCGGCACGTGGAAATAAGCGCCAACTGACCAACGATTCGCATAGGGGGCTTCGGCCCCCTCTTTTTTGGTCAGTCGAGTGTGGCCAGCACGCCCCACGATAGATCGCTGACGCGATGCGCGGCGACCGAGAACCCCAACCGTTGCAGCGCCTCGACGCAGTCGTCGACGATCCAGAAGAACTCGTCCTCGATTGCTGCAGCGACATCGGGCCATTCGCGCCGGTAACGCTCGATCGCGTCGGTTCGATGGCGTTCGGACTCGAACATCAGGTCGCCGAATACCGCCCGTGCACCCGGCCTGGCAACGTCGCGAATCCGTTCGAACAGCAACGCTTTCTCGCCGGCGACCAGGTGATGGATCGCGTACGTAGAGACGAAGCGGTCGAATCGATCGCGGTGCTCGTCGAAATATTCGAGTAGATCTCCGCGCTGCCACTCGACGGAGCCGCGGACTTTCGTGGCCGCGATCTCGAGCATCGCAGTCGAAACGTCTACCGCGACGATGCGGCGCGCCGGCGGCAGCAACCGAGTGAGATTGCCGGTGCCGGCGCCGAGTTCGAGTACGTCGTGGCGAGCGTCGATGTCCGCGCTACGGACGACCCACTCCAGTAAATCAGCGTAGCCGGCCCGCACCGGATGGGCTTCGTTCTCCACGTCTACGTCGTAGTCCGGTGCATCGGCGTCGTGATTGAATGTGTCGGCGAATCGGCTGCGCATCGAGTGGGGATCGGCATGGGTCGGGCGAATTGAAACACGAATCTCGCGGGCGATCAGCGGCCGATTTCGATGCGTTTTTCGATGAGTTGTGGAACCGTGACTTGCCCCTGCTCGACGAACCGAACCGGCGTGGCGATGGAACCAGCACCGTCGGCGGGGTGGATGCCGATACGTGGCCCGACCTCGACTTGGCAGGCCGCGCTTATGTGAAGCGACAGCAGGCGTTCTTCTGTCGGCCGCCGTGGAATGCATTTCGACGCACGCCGACGTTGCGGCGCGAAGTGCGCTACATCGATGCGGCGCGTGCGCTCGGCGTGAACGTGCCTGAAGTTGCGCTGTATCGGGAAGCATCCAAGGACCGTGCGCTGCTGGTGCTCCGGGAGATCGAAGGGGTCGTAGAACTCGGCGAGCGCGTCCGTTGCGTCGGCGCACCGGAGCGGCATGAGGTGTTCAAAAATATAGGAAAAATGCTGGCAAAACTGCACTCTGCGCGAATCATGCACGGCGCGGTTTACCCGAAGCACGTGTTGGTCGAAGCTGATGGGTCGCGCGTCTGGCTGATCGATTTCGAGAAGGCGCGCCACGTCGCCTCGCGATCGTTTGCGGCGCGCCGGGATATCGCGCGTCTGGTTCGACACGCACCGTTCATGACGGATGAAGATCTGGAAGCTCTGGTGAGCGCCTACGACCAGCGCGCGTTTCCGAGTTTGCTGCAACGACTCAACCGCTGAGCCGCGTCCTCAATCGTACAAGTGGCAGGCGACCAGCCGCTGCGCGTTGCTCTTCAACGGTTTCAGCGGCGGGCGCACGACGCGACAGACATCCATCACCTTCGGACATCGGTTGGCGAAACGGCAACCCGGTGGAATGTTCACGGGGGACGGAATCTCGCCGACGATCTCGGCGCTGCTGCGCGACCGTTCGGCAATCGGATCGGGCTCCGGATTCGAACCGACGAGCAATTGCGAGTACGGATGCTGCGGCTCATAGAAGACCTGGTCCGCGGGCCCGATTTCGATGAGCGATCCGAGATACATCACCGCCATTCGGTCCGACACGTATCGGACCATCGACAGATCGTGCGCGATGAACAACAGCGTGAGACCCATCGACGATTTCAGTTCGTCGAGCAGATTCACGACCTGTGCCTGCACCGAGACGTCGAGCGCGGAGATCGGCTCGTCGCACACGACGAATTCGGGTTCGAGTATCAGTGCGCGGGCGATGCCGATCCGTTGCCGCTGTCCGCCGGAGAATTCGTGCGGATAGCGCGACATGTGGTCCGGTTCGAGGCCGACGCGACGCAACCAGTCCGCGACGCGCTCGCGGATGTCGGCGGCGGTCGTCCGACCGTGCAGCTTCAACCCTTCGCCGATGATCTCGCCCACCGTCATGCGCGGGTTCAACGACGAATACGGATCCTGAAAGATCATCTGCATGCGCTTCGCATGGCGCTGGAAGTCGACTGGCGAGTACTTCTGCGGAAGCATTTCGCCGCGATACACCACCGTGCCGCGCGTTTTGTCGTGCAGACCGATCAATGCCTTTCCGAACGTCGATTTTCCGGAGCCGCTTTCGCCGACCAGTCCGACCACTTCGCGCTCAGCGATCGAGAGCGAAACCTCGTCGAGCGCGTGTACGACCTGACCGCCGCCGATCGGAAACTGCTTGGTCAGTTTGTCGGCGGTGATCAACGCGTTCATGACGGCGTGGTAACGGATGTGCGCGAGGCGATGTGGATGCGATCGATGTTCCGATTCGCCGCTTCGTGTTGCAGCCAGCAGCGGGACGCATGACCTTCGTCCACTGTGAACGGCGGCGGTCGTTCGGTGCGGCAGACCTGCATCGCATGCGGACAACGCGCGAAGTAGCCGCAGCCGACCGGCGGGGCAAAGAGATCAGGCGGGCTGCCGTCGATCGGTTGCAGCCGATGCGCGCGGCTCGAGGTACTCGAAGGCATCGCATCGCGCAGGCCCAATGTGTAGGGGTGCGCCGATCGATAGAAGATGTCGTGCGCGGTGCCGCGCTCTACGATCTCGCCGGCGTACATCACGTTCACGTGATCCGCCATGCGCGCGACCACACCGAGATCGTGCGTGATCAATATGATCGCCATGCCGTTCTGACGCTGGATTTCCTGCATGAGATCGAGGATCTGCGCCTGAATGGTGACGTCGAGCGCGGTGGTCGGTTCGTCGGCGATCAGGATGGCCGGCTCGCATGCGATGGCCATTGCGATCATCGATCGTTGCAGCATGCCGCCGGAAAACTCGAACGGGTACTGGCGCGCACGTTTCGCGGCGTCGGGAATCCGCGTTGCTGACAACAGTTCGATGGCGCGGTCCATCGCCTGCTTCTTCGAATATCCGCGGTGGACGATCAACGTCTCGGCAATCTGATCGCCGATCGTCATCGTCGGGTTCAGCGACGTCATCGGATCCTGGAAGATCATGCCGATTTCCGCGCCGCGGATGTCGACGCCGTCGATCTGCTTGCGCCGCAGGATGTCGGAGCCGCGCAACGTGGCCTGGCCCGCGGTGATGCGGCCGGGCGGCATCGGGATCAGACCCATGATGCTCTGCACGGTGACCGATTTGCCGCAGCCCGATTCGCCGACGATCGCCAGCGTTTCGCCGGCTTCGACGCTGAACGTCGCACCGCGGACGGCGTGCACGGTGCCGCCGTACGTGTCGAATTCGACGTGCAGATCGGTGACTTCGAGCAGCGGGACGGTCACTCGCGGCTCCACCTCGAGCGAATCGAGCAGCGAAGCGCTCATTCGCGACTCCTCATCCGCGCGTCGAGCGCATCGCGCAGCCCGTCGCCGAGGAGATTGAACGCGAGCACCGCGATCGAAATGAACAACGCCGGGAAGATCAGTTCGTGCGGATGCGTCAGCATCGTCTTCAGGCCGTCGTTGCACATGCTGCCCCACGACGGAGTCGGCGGCGCAACGCCCATGCCGATGAACGACAGGAACGCCTCGGTGAAGATCGCGCTCGGTACCGCAAACGTGAGCGTTACGAGGATGACGCCGAGCGTATTCGGAATCATGTGCCGCAGGATCAGATAGCGCGTTTTCGCGCCAAGCAGACGCGATGCGGCGATGTAGGCCTCCTCGCGGATCTGCAGGATCTGTCCGCGCACGAGCCGCGCGGTACCGGGCCAGCTGAGCACTACCAATGCAACCAGCAACGGCACGATGCCGCTCTCGCCGGGACCGATGCCGAACGCAATCTTGAACAGGATCATGAACAGCAGGAACGGCAGCGCGATCACGAAGTCGGCGAACCGCATCAGCAGCGAGTCGACGGGTCCGCCGAGAAAGCCCGCGGTGCTGCCGTAGAGAATGCCGATCAGCACGAAGAAAAACGGCGCGACGATGCCGATGAACAACGACACGCGCGCGCCGTACATCAACCGCGCCAGTAGATCGCGGCCGAGGTAGTCGGTGCCGAACGGGTGCAGCGCGAGCCGCACGGCGTCGCCCTCGGCGAGATGTGTACCGGACGGCACCAACCCTCGAGCGATGGCAAGTTCCTCCGTAATCACGCGCTTTACGTCTACGGCCAACGGTGGACCCGGCGCCATTTCCACGCCGTCGGCGTCGAGCGGAACCACGGAGTAGTAGTAACGCATCGGGTCGAGATCGAGACGATCCTCGAAGCGCGTTTGCTTGGGATCGACGATCTCGCCCAACGGAAGTCCTAAGTCGTGCTCGGGTCCCGGCAGCATGATGTTGCGATAGATCAGGTATCCGTTCGCTTGCGGATCGGCGGTCCAGACCAGACGCACGGCTTGCGTGTTTGCGGGTTCTGCCAACTGCAGCGACAAGGGTTTCGAAGTCATGCCGCCGGCGCGCGACGTTCGCTGCGTCTTCCCATGGGAGATACGGCGCAACGACGACGGCCGTTCGAGCGGCCCAGGGTGTCTGACTCACCTGATCGACGTCCTGGCTCGCAGGATCGACGGGCCACACGAAAGGGCCGAGCGTAGTGAACAGCGAGCAGTGCGACGATGATGTACAGCGACGTCAGCGCGCGGCGATTGCGTTTGAGCCGCAGCCACGCGTCCTGCCAGTAAGACAGCGAGGGTCGCGTCAGCTGCTGTACGCGGCGCTCCGCGGTGACCGGCTCGAATGCGTTCGTCTGCAGGCTGGCTTCGGCCATGCTCATTCCAGCCTTACGCGAGGATCGACGATGCCGTAAAGCAGATCGACGATGATCACCATCAGCACGAGGAATGCGCCGTAGAACACCGTCGTTCCCATGATCACGGTGTAGTCGAGTTGTTGTACGGCTTGCACGAAGTAGCGTCCGAGGCCGGGAATCGCGAACACGAGCTCCACGACGAAACCGCCGGTCGTGATCGCAGCGATTGCAGGGCCGAGTACGGTGATCACCGGCAGAACCGCGTTACGCAGTTCGTGTTTCAGAAAGATCCGCGTGATCGGCAGACCTTTGGCTTTCGCCGTGCGTACGTAGTCCGCGTTGACGATCTCGAGCATCGACGATCGCATCAGCCGCGTCAGAAACGCCATGGTGCCGAGACCGAGCACGACCGATGGCACGATCATGTGCGAGACGGTGCCCCACCCGGCCACCGGCAACAGCGTGCGGCCGGCTATCGCGTTCAGATGCACGAGCGCCAGTTGCCCCAACGCCGCGAACACGAAGCTGGGTACCGAGATGCCGAGGATCACGAGAAACATGATCACGATGTCCGGCAGCCGGTTGCGGTACAGCGCGGTGAGCGCGCCCCACAAGATGCCGCCGATCGCCGCGAATACGATCGCGAGGATGCCGAGCGTCGCAGACACGGGAAAATGTTTGACGATGATGTCGTTGACGCTGCGATTCTGTTGCGTGAACGAAATGCCGAAGTCGCCCTTCAGCATGTTGCCCATGTAGATCAGATACTGTTGTGTGATCGGCTTGTCGAGGCCGTATTTGATTTCGAGGTTCTTGCGGATCTGCGCGGTTACGGCTTTGTTCTGAATGAGCGGATCGCCGGGAACCGAGTGCATCGCGATGAACGTGGCCGTCGCGATGAACCACACGGTGATGATGCCCTGGAGCAACCGCCTGATCGTATAACGCAACATTCGACGCTATCGAAAGCGATCGAGAAGGAGCGTCATCGGCTCTCCTCGATGTACGCGTTGATATAGTCCGGGTCGGCGCCGACGACGCGCCGCACGATGCCGTTGAGGCGCGGATTGCGCACGTAGACGAGTCCGCGTTCGTAGCTGGGGATGATCACCACGTCGTCTTGAATGATCTTCTGGATTGCGCCGAATGCGTCCATGCGTGCCTTTGGATCGAGCGAACTCTGCGCGATGCGCACGTAGCGATCGAGTTCCGGGTTCGAGTACATGCCGCGATTGTTCTTGTTCCACGACGAGAACAGATCGCCGAACGTCAGCGGATCGTCGTAGTCCGGTCCCCAACCGGCGGCCACCAGGTCGAACTCTCCCGCGGTCATCTTTGCGAGACGTTGCTTGAAGATCTGCTTGTCGATCTTCACGTCGATATCGAGCGTGCGCTTGAAGACGTTCTGAAGGTACTCGGCCTGAGGACCCGAGACGGGATCGTCGCCGGTAAGCAGAATCAGCGGCGGCATCGTCTCGATGCCGAGCTCCTGTTTCGCCAGTTCGAGGTAACGACGCGCTTCAGCAACGTCGACGTGTACCGGTTGGGGTGGATATTCCTGACGGAACAGTCCGTTCACGCCGGGGAGCCACGCCGGAAACAACGAAACGCCCGGCAGATTGCCGGGCACTTTCATCACCTTGTAGACGAGCTCGCCCGGATCGGACACGAGCGACAACGCTCGGCGCAGGTTCACGTTCGTGGTCAGGCGTCCCGGCCGATGATTGAACTCCGTGTAGAAGACGGAACCGTCGTTGAACCGGTTGATCTTCCAGCGGTGTTCCAGCGCGTCGTCGAGTGTTTCGGCGTTCAGCGGCGCCGTCGCGATCTTGCCGTCCTTGTACAGATTCAGCACCGCGTTCGCGTCATTCGTGACGTACGGCATGTCGATGACGTTGAGCTTGATGCGGTCGGCGTCCCAGTAGTACGGATTCTTCTCGAATCGCAACTGGGCACCGTGCACCCATTTCGAAATGCGGAACGGTCCGTTGTACAGAATCGTGTCGGCATCGGCGCCGTAACGGCCGTTGCACGCCTCGTAGAAGTCTTCGCGCACAGGCCCATAGGTTGCGTAGACCACGAGCTTCTCGAAGTACGGAGTAGGGCGCTCGAAATCGACCGCCAGCGTGCGATCGTCGACCGCGCGAACGCCTAACGATTCGATCGGCAGTTCGCCGCGATTGATCGCTTCGCCGTTCTTGATCGGATACACGAAGAACGCGTACTCGGACGCGTTCGCCGGTTCGACGATCTTGCGCCAGGCGAATACGAAGTCGTGCGCTGTAACGGGTTTGCCGTCGCTCCAGCGCGCGTCCGCGCGCAACCAGAACGTGGCGCCTTTTTCGTTGATTTCCCAGCGTTCTGCCACGCCGGGCAGCAGTTTGGTGCCCGGACCACGTCGCAACAGGCTCTCCATCACGTGGCCGAGCACGAAGCCGCTGACCTGGTCGGTGGCGCGCGTGCTGTCGAGTTGCGGGGGTTCGCTCGCCAGTGAGAGCGTGATGGTGCCGGTCAGCGGGTCGACGGCTTCCGACAGTGCGCTGCCACCGCTGGTGAGCTTGGACAACCAGCCGAGCAGCATTGCGAGCGCGATGAACGCGAGGATGCCGAAGAGGGCAAGGAGAGCGAGCTGCCGGCCGGCCGTGCGCGTGAAAGAGTCGCCGGTATCGGTGATGACGTCGCTCATGTCACGTTCAATCGACCTACTGAACGGTTCGCAGCAGGTTACCGACTATCCGCTCCAAATGCATGAGGCTGTTGCATTCCTCGACCTGGTGGCAGTACGCGGAATAGCGCCGCATCTCGGCGTCGCCGACGGTCCAGCTATTGCGCGATTCGGGGTTCAGCCAGATCAGGCGTTTGCAGCGGTCGTACATCTCTTTGAGGATGTCGGTGCGCGGGTCGCCGTAGTTGTTGCGGGCATCGCCCAGGATGATGATCGTCGTGCGATTGTCGACGTCGTCGAGACAGTTTTTCTTGAAGTCGACGAACGCCTGACCGTAGTCGGTGGAACCGCCGCTGTAGTCGCGCAGCGCCTTCGCAATGGCGTCTTCGATCTTGTTGCGCTCGAACAGTTCGGTCACTTCGGCGAGGTCCGACGAAAACGCGAACGATCGAACCTTCGGCATCACCTCTTCGAGGCTGTAGAGAAACATCAGCATGAATCGGGCGTAGTTGGCGACGGAGCCGCTCACGTCGCAAATCGCGAATACCTTCGGACGATCGATCTTCACCGACTTCCAATGCAGGTCGAAGATCGCGCCGTCGTAAGCCATGTTGTGGCGCAGCGTGCGCGGTACGTTCAGCGCGCCGCGTTTGAACACCTTCTTCCGGCGCGAGTGCAGCGCAGCCAGCTTCTTGGCCATCCGGAACACCACTTCCTGGATCAGGCGGAAGTTGCGTTGCTCCACGTTCGAGAGTTTGACCTTGCGCAGCAGGTCTTCGCGCAATCGCCTGC
Source organism: uncultured Gammaproteobacteria bacterium (assembly GCA_963787045.1). Taxonomy (GTDB): domain Bacteria; phylum Pseudomonadota; class Gammaproteobacteria; order Pseudomonadales; family Azotimanducaceae; genus DATJGR01. Next base: position 137,295 of record CAWBBR010000002.1, read on the forward strand.
CGGTCGCATCGGCGTGCAGCAGGAACTGCTGTTCGACGTAGTCGCGTACCTGCTCCCGCAACCACTCGCGGCGCTTCTTCAGTTCCTGGCCGAGCCGCCGCACGGGCGTGCTGCGGCTCTGACGCGACGACGTGATTTCGCGCGACAGATCGTTCAGGCCCATCTGTTCCATGATCCGGCGCGTGTACAGGCCTTTCTGTGTGAAAACCTGTATCTCTTTGAGATTCACCGCTTCTGCGGCGCTCGCCATCGCCATCGCAAGTTCGGTGCGGGCACCCTCGATCAACAGCTTGCCCAATGCGGACGTCGGATCGGACATCTCGCCTTCGCCGAGGTCCTCGTCTTCGTCCTCGTTTACCACTGAGCCTTTTTTCTTCGACTTCGACTTGCGTCCGCCTGTGCCGCCGGCGCCTTCTCCGCGCCCCTCGGCGCCCTGGCCGCCTTCGGCATCGTCGCCATCCTGGTCTTGCCCCTCTTCGGAACCGTCAGCATCCGAGTCCTGTTCGCCGGCGCGGGGCGGATCGGTTTCGAACTTCTTGAACGAGAAAAACGAATCGAAGCATTCGCTGAACGACTCTTTTTCGTCCGCGGTTTTCGGCAGCACCATCGACAGTGCGTCTTTCAGGAACGCGCGATCGCGATAGCCCACCAGCTCCATCGCGTTGAACGCGTCGAGCGTTTCCGCGGTAGAAACGCGCACTTCGGCGTTGCGAAGCGCTCGAATGAAGTTGGAAAGAGTGCGTTCCATCTACGCCGGACTCGAAATCAGGTTTTGGTCGCCTTGCTGGTCAAAGTCGTCAGTTCCGCTTCGACGTTCACGATGTCTTCCTGGAACTTGAGGATCACGTTCAACGTGTCGCGCACCAGTTCCGGATCGAGCCGGTCGGTGTGCAGCAGCAACAGCGTGCGCGCCCAGTCGATCGTTTCGGAGATTGCGGGCACCTTCTTCAAATCGAGGCCGCGCAGTTCGTGAATGAAGTTGACCAGCTGTCTGCGCAACTCCGGCAGGATCTCCGGCACGCGTGCGTGGATGATGCGTTGCTCCAGCTCCACGTCCGGGAACGGAATGTACAGATGCAGGCAGCGACGCTTCAGCGCGTCGGAAATCTCGCGCGTGTTGTTGCTGGTCAGAAAGACCAACGGCGGCTCGGCTTTGGCTTTGACGGTGCCGATCTCCGGAATCGACACCTGGTAGTCCGAAAGGATCTCGAGCAGCAGCGATTCGAATTCGTGGTCCGACTTGTCGACTTCGTCGATCAGCAGGACGCAACCGTGCTCTTCCTTCAGCGCCTTCAGCAGCGGACGCGGTTCGATGAATTCCTCGGAGAAGAAGATGTCGCCGAATTCGTGCAGCCGGCTGACCGACTCCTTGAAGCCCTTCGCGCCCTGCAGAACTTCGTCGAGTGTTTCCTTGAGTACCTGCGTGTACAGCAGCTGCTTGCCGTACTTCCACTCGTACAGCGCTTTGGCTTCGTCGAGACCTTCGTAGCACTGCAGGCGGATCAGCGGCATGCCGAACATCGTGGCGGTGGTTTTCGCGAGCTCGGTCTTTCCGACGCCCGGAGGCCCTTCGATGAGCACCGGTTTTTTCAAGTGGAACGCGAGGTACACGGCAGTGGCGATCTGGTTGCTGCAGATGTAGCGGTGTTGCTCGAACGTCTTCCTGATCGATTCGACCGATGAGGCAATTTGTTCGATATCTGGCACGTGTCCCCCTGAGGATTCGGATTGGTCTGCCCGCGACGGGGCGCAAAGCCCGGTATTATCGTGGCCAAGTCCGCGCGATTGCAAAGCCTGATACGGAGCCCCGGCAGACTCTCACTTCGTCGTGCCGTGCACGCGAATCAGGCCTTCCTGCGCGACGCTGGCCACGAGCGCGCCGTCGCGACTGTAGATCAGTCCGCGATTGAAGCCGCGCGCGCCCGATGCGCTCGGACTGTCCTGTACGAACAGCAGCCACTCGTCGGCGCGGAACGGCCGGTGGAACCACATCGCATGATCGAGGCTCGCGCTCTGCACGTTCTGCTGCGTGTACGACACGCCGTGCGGCATCAACGACGTGTCGAGCAGCGACCAATCGGACAGATAGGCGAGTACGCATTGGTGCAATCGCAGATCGTCGGGAAGCGCGTCGCGTGCGCGCATCCAACCGTTCTGGAACGGCGCGCGCTTCTCCGGATTGAAGAAGTCGTACGGCTCGATGGGGCGCGCTTCGATCGGTCGGTCGCGCGTGAACATCTCGCGGTACTCTTCCGGTAGCGCGAGCGACTGGCGTTTGCGCAACGACGCTTCGTCCTCGAGGTCTTCGGGCGCGGGAACATCGGGCATGTCGAACTGATGGCTGAATCCCTGTTCGTCGTTCTGGAACGAAATCGCCATGTTGAAGATCGCTTTGCCGTGCTGCACGGCGACCACGCGGCGCGTCGTGAAACTCTTGCCGTCGCGTATGCGATCCACCACGTACAGGATCGGAATCGACATGTCGCCCGGCCGCAGGAAATAACCGTGCAGCGAATGCGCGTGACGTTCCGGCTCGACGGTGCGCGACGCCGCGACGAGCGCTTGACCGAGCACTTGCCCGCCATACACGCGCTGCCACCCTTCGTTCGGGCTGGAGCCGCGAAAGTGGTTGACGTCGATCTGCTCCAGATCGAGCAACGCGATCAGGCGCTCGAGACTCTTCTGCATGAAGTTCTACGTTTTCGAAAGACCGGCCATTGTAGTGATCGGCGCGAGACTAGCGAACGGTGAACAGCACCTGATCGACAACGCCACCCGACGCGTCGACGAGCGCGAGCCGGTGTGCGCCGGTGCTCGGCGGCCACAGCAGTTGCGAATCGGCAGCACCGAGCGAGACGCCGTCCATGCGGAACGCCAACTGCGCCGTTGCGCCGCGCGCGCGGAGCGGTACGCGTTGCCGATCGGCGGGTATGTCGGGGTCGATCGCGATGATCAGGCCGTTGCCGGGAGCGGCGATGCGGCTTCGTTCGGCGCGTTCGGGAACCGTGGTGACGGTCGACAGTTCAGTGCCCGCAACGAACCACTCGCGGCGCGGCGGTTCCACCGGCGGCTCGAATGCGATCGCTACCTGCGTTACGCCGTGTGGTTCGACCGGCGCGCGCGACCGCTGTTTGGCGTGAAGCGCCACCATGATGTCGTGCCACGCCGGCGCCGCGCCGGTCACGCCACTGACGTCGCGCATCGAGTCGCCTTCGAAATTGCCTACCCATACGCCCACCGTGTAGCGGTCGGTGTAGCCGATGCACCAGTTGTCGCGCATGTCCTTGCTGGTGCCGGTCTTCGCGGCGCTCCAGAACGCGGTGTTCAGGTTGTTGTCGAGGCCGAACGTGGCCACCCGCGCCGCGCGGTCGCTGAGAATGTCGGTCACCAGGAACGTTGCATCGGCCGCCAGCTTGCGCACCTGCGCCAGAGTGGGATCGTTGGCGCGCAACCGCAGCGGCGTGGCGAGCCCGCCGCGCGCCAGCGTTCGATATGCGTTGACCTGTTCCCACAAGCTGACTTCCGCGGAGCCGAGCGCGAGCGAGTAACCGTAGAACTCGCCGTCTTCGCTGATTCCGGAATAGCCGAGCGCATTCAATCGATCGCGAAACGCTTCGACACCGACGAGCACCAGCGTGCGAACGGCCGGCACGTTCAACGAACTGCCCAGTGCGGTCCGCACGCTGACGAGACCTTTGAAGTCGTGGTCGTAGTTCTGCGGCAGATACACGCCGGTGGCCGTGTCGAGGTTGACCGGTGCGTCGTCCAACAGCGACGCATTCGTGAGATGGCGCCGTTCCAGCGCGAGCTGATACAGAAACGGTTTCAGCGTGGAGCCCGCCTGACGGTGCGCCCGCACGCCGTCGACGTGCCGCGCGTGCGACGCTGAGCCGGCAGACCCGACGTAAGCGAGCACGTCGCCGCTTTCGTTGTCGACGACCAGTGCGGCGCCATCGCGCACGTTGTGAAGCGCCAGGCCGCGCAGGTGATCGTTCATCACACCGAGCGTCATGGTCTGAACGTCGGCGTCGAGGGTCGTTTCGAGTCGCTGCCCCGGATGATCGAGAAGCGCACGCGCGAGATCCGGTGCCAACGTCGCGTCCTGCGACAAATGCGCCGCTCGATCGAACAGGGTCCGGGCGGATGCCTCGATCTCGTCACACGTTGCCGCAGAACCGAGCGACTGCGCGTGTGCGCAGGCGCGCCGCGTGATCCGCTCCGGGCTTGCGCTGGGTGCCGGCAGCAGCGCGGCCAGCAGCAGACTTTCCGGTGTAGACAGACCCGATGGCGCTTTTCCCGCCAACAGATGCGCGGCCGCGTCGATCCCTTCGAGCTCGCCGCGGAAGCCCAGCAGATTCAGGTATGCCTCGAGAATCTCGGTCTTCGTCCACGTCGATTCGATCGCGCGAGCTGCGCGCGCCTGTACGAGCTTCTGGTACCACCCTCGGCGGCTGCTGTGCCCGGCTGACGCGGGATCGATCATCGCTGCCAACTGCATCGTGATGGTGCTGGCGCCGCGGCGTCGCGGCGCCTGTCAGGTTGTCCCGCAGCGCGCCAATCGCGGCGCGCCAATCAATGCCCTCATGGATCCAGAAGCGGCGGTCTTCGCCGTCGACCACTGCATCGACCAGCGCTGTGGACACCGATTCGAGCCGAACCCACTGGAAACGGCGCACGCCGTAATCGATCCGCGAGCTGTCGATCAGCGTGCCGTGGCGATCGAGCAGATATGCCTCCGACGACTGCCAGCGTGCGCGGACCGCGTCGTATTCGGGAACGTCGGCGCATTGCAGCCACGCAAACGCGCCGGCAACGAGCGCAATGGCGACGCTGCCGCCGATGAACCGCGCGCGAGTTCTCACGGATTCGGCGCCACGATTACCGGCTCGTTGGGCCGTTCACCGAACATCTCCGGCGCATACATCGCTTCGACGCGCGTCGGCGGCAGCTGGAAGGTGCCCGGATTGTTGAGGCGCACCGTGTATTCGGTGCTGAAGCGACCTTTCGGCACGAACCGGTAGTAGCCGCGAAATGCGTCGAACCCGCGCTGCTCGAATGCGAGCCATGCCCACCCTTGTGCTCGCTCGCCCTGCGGAAGTTGGGCCGACTGGCCGCCGAGACCGCTACCCAGCACCGTTGCGCCGGCCGGGATCGGGTCGTCGACGACGACCCACGTCATGTCCGATTGCGCATCGACGTCGATGCGCACGCGAACGACGTCGCCGCGGCGAAGGGTCCCGGTCACTTGCTGTTCGACGGGTGTTACGGTGCGGGTGATTGCAAAGCCGCTGGAGAGCGGTGCTTTCAGCGGCAACGCCGCGCTCGCCCGAATCGTCGCCCACGGTCGGCCGGTGCCGAGGTGGGTCAAGGCAACCGGCTGGCGCGCCTCTTGCCACGGCAACTGTTCGCTCGGATCGCCGGCTTTACCGCTCCATCCCAACGACCTCGTGAGGGGGCCATAGGTGACTTTCACTTCGCCCGTGACCGGCGTGCGCTCGAATGCGGCCGAGAATTTCTCCAGCGCGAGCGTGCCCCAGGCATTGGCGACCGTCGTGCTCCAGTGGCCCGCTTGCTGACGCCCGATGGCACCGCGAACGAGGCGAGGCACGTCTTCGCGCCATTCGCGCCGATCCAGCAACGTCAACAACGCGCGCGCCGCGTTCGAATCGCTGGACACCATCAGCCACCACAACGCGTCGGTGCGTTCGGTGGAGAACCCCATCGTCGTGCCCTGGAAGTTCAGCCGCGCACGGATGATGCCTTGCGCTTCCCCGATTCGCGTGTCGCGGTTCGGTATCGCTTCAAGCCGCTTCAGGATGTTCAGCCAGTCGAGCACCGCGGAGGTTGGCCAGAGGTTCGGATCGATGCTGATGCTATCGAGCATGCGCGGCTCCGCCACGTCGTAACGGGACAGCGCCTCGACGGCGGCCAGCTTGCGGATGCTGAGGTCGGAGGTCTCGAGCGCCGAACGCACGTCGATTCGCCCCTCTACGAAGCTGGTGAGGCCGCGAAGCATGCGTTGCCGTTCGCTCTCGGGAATCGCATAGCCGGCTTCGTTTCCGATGGCCAGCACGTACGCGGTCAGCGTGTCGTCGCCGTCGATCCAGTCGGACGCGAAGTACTTCAGCAGGCCGTTCCGATCGAGATACGCCGGCAGCTTGTCCATCCAGCGATCCCAGGCGGCGGCGTCCCGCAGTGCGACGGCTTTCGACAGCTGCTGTTCGAGACAGACGTACGGATACCGCTCCATGTAAGCGCGGACGCCGTCGAGGCGATCGCCGAGGCGTGCCTGCAGCGATACTTCCAGACCGCCGCGCCCCGGAATGGCGTCCGCCGGGCGCTCTGCCTCGAACGACAACGTCGGGTCCAGTTGCGCCAGCGTCGCCTGAAAGGTTCGAACCGGAACGGCGGGGATGATCTTCTGGCTGACGGCCACGCGGTCACGCGCACCGGCGCCGGTTTCGAGCGAGACGTCCCAGCCCATCGCGCTCGCGCCGTACGGCGCCGTCACTTCCCAGATGATGTCTTTCGCAGCGCCTGCGGCAATGTCGAACTGTTGGGCCGATCAATGGCGCCTGAAGCGGCGGCTCGGTCTTTGCCGCGGCGCGCACCGAGGCCGTCTTCGCCGTGGTATTGCGCACCGTGAACGTCGCCAAATATCGGTCGCCTTCGCGTACTACCGGCGGCAGCCCGGACAGCAGCAGCAAATCCTGCGTAGTGGCGATGTTCGTCGAACCGGTGCCGAACAGGTCGCCGCCGGCATTTGCAACGGCAACGATCCGAAAGCTCGTCAGCGAATCGTTCAGCGGGATCGTCGCCTCAGCGTCGCCGTTGGCATCGAGCGTGACGCGACCCTGCCACGCAAGCAGCGTGTCGAACAGCTCGCGCGCATGCTCGCGTCCGCCGCCGCCACCGTGCGGCACCGCTTTTCGACCGAACGTACGTCTGCCGATCACCTCCATCTGCGCGGTAGCCGTCCACACTTCGAGTCCGCGCCGTCCCATCATGGCGTCCAGCAGGTTCCAGCTTGGATTCGACGCGAGATCGAGCAACGCTTCGTCGACGGCTGCCACCGCAACCTCCGCGCCGGCGGGCAGCCGCTTGCCATCGGCGCGCGCCACGTGGATTTTCACGTGCGCCTGCTGTCGCACCGCGTAGCTCGCGCGATCCGCGGTTACACGCACGTCCAGGCGATGTGGTTTCCAACCCACTCGGATCTCGGCCGTGCCAAGCCGATAGCTCGGCTTGCTCAAATCGATCAGCGCCGTCGGCCGGCCGCCGTCGCGCGGGATGAAGTCGGGCAGATTGAAGCGTCGCGCCATGTCGGAGAGCCAGCTCGCGAACGAGCCGACCCGGCCGCGCACCGCCAGCACCGAAACGAAGACGTTCGGCGAATCGGCGTCGTCGATCGGTACTTCGACGATCGGTTCGCTACCGCTCAGCGTCGTAACGAAGGAGCGGATCACGCCTTCGCGTTCGACCGATACCAGTGCGGTCGCGCTTCGGAACGGCATCCGCACCTGAAAGCGGGCGGTGTCGCCCGGTTCGTATTCCTTCTGCTCGGGCAGCAGATCCATGCGATCGCCGCTGGTGCCGCCGAACCACCATTCGTCCTGACCTACGACCCAGATCGACGTGGTCGCCTCCGCGGGATTGCCGCCGGCATCGCTCGTTCGCGCAGCGACGATGACCTCGCCCGCAACGTCGGGCGCGAGTTCGCACGGCAACAAACCATGCGCGTCGGTCTTGCCGCTGCATTCGGCCTCGAGGCGGCGTACCTCCCGCACGCTGTCGTATGCATAGAAGCCGCCGATCAGTCGCTTCCGGTATGTGTAGTCGGACGCCGAATACAGCGTGACGTTTACGCGTTGCCCGCTGATCGGATGACCCGCAAGATCGAGCGCGACGACGCGAAATCGCATCTGTTCCGTGCTCGCCGCCCAGCCTTCCCGACGGATTCCGAGCGTGACCGCGGACGGCCACAACTCGCACGCGACCGGCCGCGGTGAGGATTTCGCCGTTGGCGTCGGCGTAGTCCATCTCCGCGTTCAGGATCGATGGTTGCTCGATTTTCGGAATGTCGGGAACCATGATCCGCGCGGCGCCCTGGCCGTCGAGCGTCACCGGAAAGACGTGCGCCTTGACGACATCGTTGGCGGCCGTGTCCGCCTCGAAGTCGTACGCCGCCGCGCCGGTCTGTGTGATTCCCTCGACCACGGGTTGGCCGCCGAACTGATAGTCGTCGTAGTCCTGAAAGCTCAGCGTGCGCGGCTCTACCGTTGCGCGCACTTTCACCGGCAACTGCGATGCTCCGCCGCCCGACAGGTACGTGGCGTGAAGGTCGAGCGGTACCGCTGCGGGGCGCAACTGCGCATCGGCGGGTCCGGTGACGGTGGCGCGGATCGTCGGCAGCCGGAACTGCTCGACTTTGAAGTGACCGCTGTCGTGCCAGTTGGAGTCCGTATCTCTGATTTCGATCTGGTAGTCGCCGAGCTTTGCTTCCGGTGGTATCGGCCACATCGTTTCGGCGACGCCGCTCGCGTCGAACGCGGCCGCCATTTCGAACGAGGCGCCGCTACCGAGGTGAGTGACGCGGACCTGGCGCTGCGCTGGAAGCGCTTCGGTCAGTTCGATGCCGGCGACGGTGTGGCGGCGCATGAAGTGTTTCATCGACACGGTTTCGCCGGCGCGGAACAGCGCTCGATCGAGCACGCTGTGATACATCGTGGCGGCCCACGATCCGCCCGTGCGCAATGCGAAGTCGTACGGCCGAATGCCCTCGTTCCACGACGACAACGCGAAACTGAAATCGTCAGCGGTGCGCGCGCTGATCAACAACGGTGTCGAGTATCCGCACGAGTCGTTGCCGTGCGGTTGACCGAACGACTCGTCGATCGAGGCAAGTCCTTCGCGATCGGTGCGGCCGTGCCAGCGCGGTGCGCCGCTGCAATAGTCGATGATTTCGACTTCCGCATCGGCAACCGGCGTCGCGTCGTCGAGACGCGTAACCCACACGCGCGAGGATTCGCGACCCCACTTGAAGTGCACGCTCAGATTCGTGACGAGCACGGCGGTGGAGACGTAACGCGGCGCGCTCTTCCCGAGCAGCGCTTCACCGAGGCGCCGACTCTCCAGTTCGACGACATAAAAGCCGCGTTCCGCCAGTGGAATGCCAACGACTTCGAACGGACGCGGTTCCGCGGCGCCGGCGACGCCGACGGGGACAGTGAACGAGTCGGTCGAGTCGGCCCCGTTGAACACCGATTGGTCCGCGGTCTGCTCCGTCCACACCGACTGCTTCTTTGTTTCGTCGTAGCTCCACGTACCGCGCGGCGAGTTCGCCGCATCGACGCGCTGTATCCATTTGGCCACCACGGCGACATCGGCCGTTTCGCGCAGGCGGTGGCCGGTGAGTTCGGCGCGCTTCGCCGGCAATTGCACTTCGACGTTGCGAAGCGTAACCGGCAACACCGCGCCTTCGTTCGATTCGAGAATGCCGAACGAGCCCGCGAATTTCGCGAGCGGCGGATAAGAATCGATCTTCAGCTCGAGCGGAAACCGGTCGGCGTTCGCGAGAGGCCGTCCGATGTCGTCGACGATCCCCGCGGCGAGTTGCACCTGAACCGACTGGTTATCGGCAAACGGCGGTTTGAAAACGATCTCTTCGACCGTCGCCACTCCGCCGGTGAGCGGTTCCGGCGCCAGCGTGGTTCCGTCAGCGACGACGATTCGCGTCGTGCCGGCAAACTCGACCGGCACAGGCGCGCTGAACTGCACCCGGATCGGCTGCAGCGGAATGCAGCCTGCGCGCGCGTTGACGCGCTCGCATTGCACGCGTGCGGTGAACGCCGGCCGCACCTGAAACGCGAGCTTCTGGTCCAGCGTCGTCGCAATTCCACTGGCCGCCTCGATGCCGGCGCCCCAGACGAGCTGCATCTTCGCGTCGGGCGGCAGCGCGCGTTTGCAAGCCACGACCATCAGTTGCGCTTCGGCGTCCTCGAGTGCGCGATCGCGCACGCGCGCCGTCGAGCTGGCGCCGTCTTTCCACAGGATCTGGTAATAGCTGTAACCGAGTTCGCGGCGCTGTTCGAGGACCGCGGCACGCTCGTCGCCCGCCAGTACGCGCACTGGTACGCGTTCGCCGACACCATCGATCGCGCAATAGGCGGCGCGCTCGACCGATACCGGCGTCGCGAGCGCGTCGAGCGCGAGCATGAACACCTGATCTGAGTCGATCGTGCTGCCGTCTTCCGGCAGTGAAGCGCGAATGGCAGGGCCACCGCTGTCGAACTGGAAAACGCGGGTGCTCGTGACGTTCGCGCCGTCGCGGTTGCGCAGGTCGGTACGCAGCTTGAACGTGCAGCGAACGCCGGCAGGGAGATCAGCCTCGAAGTCGTACAGCCAGTTGCGCTCGTCTGCCCAACGACCGCGGCCTTTCGCGGCACAGTCGACATCGAACGGATCGGCCAGGCGTGGATCGCCGAGCGCGACCATGGGCACGGCGAAGCGCGCGTGTACCTGCCGGATCGGCTTCACCGTACCTTGCGGCGAGAACAGTGCGACCGGATCCGCCGCGATCGCGTCCAGCGACGTTGTCGCCATCAAGACGGCAATCGCGCATACCAGCACGAGCGTTCGTGAATTCATGTCCTTTCGCAGTCGGAAGAAGTCGAAAAGCTTGCCGTATCCAATTCGATTCCACCATGGACCTTCGTTGGCGATTGCGTTTGCTGGACGCCGCGCGCAGCGATACGGACAATCGACCCTCCATTGGGTCGGGAGCGGATGTGGGCGTTCAGAAAGAGGCACCGGGCTGGTTCACCAAGGCTGTGGAGACACCTTACGAAGAAGGTGCCATCAAGGTGGACGGCGCACGCATCCACTATCTGCAGTGGGGCGGCGTAAGCGACAAGCCCGGCATCGTTCTCGTACACGGCAACGGTGCGCACGCGCACTGGTGGACGTTCATCGCGCCGTTCCTGCTCGAACACTATCGCGTGGTGGCGCTCGACCTGTCTGGAATGGGCGACTCCGATCACCGCAAGCGATATTCGCCCGAAGGGTTCGCGGCGGAAGTCGTTGGCGTCATGGACGCGGCGGGGTTCCGCTCCGATGCGATCGTCGTCGGCCACAGCTTCGGCGGATTCGTCACGCTGAACACGGGTCTCAAGTATCGCGACCGGCTCGCCGGCATCGTGCTGGTGGATTCGGCCGTGCGACCGCCGGACTTTCAATGGGAGCGCGACCCGCGCCGTTCGCCGGTGCGGCCGAAGCGGGTTTACAACGACTACGCTGAGGCGCTATCGCGGTTCCGCCTGATGCCGCCGCAGGACTGCAACAACCAGTACATCCTCGACCACATCGGCCGCCACTCGCTCACCCAGACGGAAGGCGGATGGACCTGGAAGTTCGACGATGGTCTGTTCCGCAAGATGGCGTTCGACACGAACATGTCGGAAGGGCTCGCGAAAATCGGTTGTCGCGTGGGCGTGATCTACGGCCAGGACAGCTATCTGTTCAGCCAGGAAGTGGCCGACTACATGTTCAAGGTGCTCGACGAGTCGGTACCGTTCGTCGCCATTCCGGAAGCGCAGCATCATCTGTTCCTCGATCAGCCGCTCGCGTTCGTGGCGGCGCTGCGCACGTTGCTTGCCGAGTGGCGTCACTCGAAGCCGCTGCGCGCCGTACCCTTATAAACCTTACGAAAGGAGACCCGCACATGCCGTCGCGCCGCAACAGCATCGAACTGACCGACGCAGAAATTCGCGCGTTCCTCGACAGCCAGAAGACGTTGATCATCGTATCCAACGGCAAGGACGGCTATCCGCATCCGATGCCGATGTGGTTCTACGTGGACGACGAGGGGTGTCTCTACTGCACGACGTTCAGCAAGTCGCAGAAGATCTACAACTGGCGCCGCGATCCCAAAGCGAGCCTGCTCGTCGAAAGCGGCACCGAATACGCGCAACTGAAAGGCGTCGTGATCTACGCGCGCGCCGAAGTCATCGAAAACCTCGAAACGGCCATCGACACGCTCGTGAAGATCAACACGCGCGGCGCAACGATCGACGCGGCCCAACGACAAGCCTTGACCGCGGCAGTCTCGAAAACGGCCTCGAAACGCGCCGTCATCAAGTTCCACCCGGAACGGTACGTCAGTTGGGATCATTCGAAGTTGGGAGGACGGTACTGAGGAGCTTCGATTCACGGCGGAGGTGGGTGAATGCTGCTTCGGACTCGCTCGAGCCATCCCTGGGCGCTCCGTCCGGCGCCATCCATGGCGCCGGAGGGTCCTCAGCAACATTCACCCACCTCCGCCTGGGTCGCGCCACCGTCGTTCCGTCGTGTGTCGTGCGTGAACGCGCGCTAAAGCGCGCGTTCATCCTCTCCCAGACGAACGAAGGCGCGACTTCGGATGTGGAAGGTGGCGGGTGATCGGTGTTGCGGACCCTTGAGCGACAGGGATGGCGCGAAAGGAGCGCCCAGGGATGGCTCGAGCGCGTCCGGCAACACCGATCACCCGCCACCCACCCGGCTGAAATCGCTCAGTGACGCCCCTTTGTAACGGCGTCAGGCGGCCGGAGAGGTCCGCTGTCGCGCAACTGCCGGAAGGCTTCGATGATCGTGTCGACTTGTTCCGGCGTATGTGCGGCGGACAGGCTGACGCGGAGGAGGCAGAACGGGCCGGGTGACGCTTCGAACGGCACCAGGTTCACGTAGACGCCGTGGTCGATCAGGAAGTGCCAGGCGTCCAACGCGAGTTGATCGTTGCGTACTTGAACGCCGACGACCGGGCTCACTTCGGGGCCGAGTTCGTAGCCGAGCTGTTGCAGCGCGCCGTAAGTGACACGCGCGTTGTCGAGCAGGCGTTCGCGCAACTCGGGATGTTCGCGAATCACTTTGAGTGCGGCGCGCGCCGACGCCATCACCGACGGTGAGCTCGACGCAGAGTAGGCATATGCACGCGCGGCGGCGCGAAGTTGCGACAGATCGTGCTTGCGGCTGACCGCGTAGCCGCCGACGCAGCCGAGGCTCTTGCTGAACGTACCGACTACGACGTCGACCTGATCTTCTACGCCGGCTGCTTCTGCGAGACCGCGGCCGTGCTTGCCGAGCACGCCGAACGAGTGCGCTTCGTCCACCAGCAATGCGGCGCCGTATCGCGTGACCACCTCGCAGATGTCCGCCAACGGCGCGGTATCGCCGAGCATGCTGTAGATGCCTTCGACGATCACCAGCGAGTTCGCCGCTTTGTCGCCGAGGCGACGCAGTCGCTTGTCGAGGTCTGCCGCGTCGTTGTGTTTGAAGCGATAAGTCGTTGCACCGGACAGCGTCGCGCCGTCGTAGATGCTCGCGTGGCTCTGCGCGTCGAGCAGCAGCACGGAGTCGCGATCGGCCAGCGCCGAGATGATCCCGACGTTCGCTTGGTATCCGGTAGTGAACAGCATCACCGCGCGTGCGCCGTAGAAATCGGCGAGTTCGCGTTCGAGAGCGGCGTGATCCGGATACGTACCGCTCGCGAGCCGCGAACCGGTGGTGCCGGTGCCGTAGCGTGCGGCGGCTTCCGCGGATGCGCGCACGCAGTCGGGATGAAATGTCAGGCCGAGATAGTTGTTGGTGCCGGCGAGCACCACCGCGCGACCGTTGACGGTGCCGCTGGTCGGGCCGCCGTCGACGGTGACGAGTGTGCCGAGCACGTCACTGTCCTGCCACGGCAACTTCTCGGTGGCGACGCGCCGCTCGATGAGGTTCATTGTTTCTCGACCAGGCGTTCGAGCTCGTTGACCATGTCGGTGATCGTGCGGATCTCGGCGAGATCGTTCAGCGGGAACGAGATGTCGTATGTGTCTTCGAGTTGCTCGACCAGTTCCATGATCTCGATCGACGAGAGACCTACGTCGTCGACCAGATCGCTATCGACGTCGACGTGCGTTCCTTCCTCAGCGAGTTGGTTGACAAGCTCCTTGAGGCGAGCGGCATAATCCTCGCGTTTTGTCATAGCGTAGTGATTGACTGGGGCGGATGTTGACGGGGGGCGATTATACAGACAAAGCCTCTCGAAGGGTCACGCCCCGCGTCTGGGCGGTAGCAAGTTACCGCGCCGGCGAAAACTCGCAGATCTCCGGGCTCGCGAATCGATTGGGCGGCGTCGTCGAGACGAAACGTCTGCGTTACAACTCGACCGCGGGCGCGCTCGGATTGATGCGGGTCGTCTCGCGCGGAGGCATCGACTCTGCCGGTTCCGACGCGCTCGCCGCGCCATGGCCCGACATCGTCGTTTCCGCCGGATTGAAGAACGAACCGGTGTGCCGGTGGATCAAGCAGCGCAGCGGCGGGCGTACCCGACTCGTGTTTCTCGGTCGCACATGGGCGCCGCGCGGGTTGTTCGATCTGGTCGTCACGACGCCGCAATACCGGCTGCCGCGCGAACAGAACGTGGTACACAATCTGATGACCCAGCATGGCGTCACCGAATCGCGTCTCGCGGCTGAGCGAGCTCGTTGGGACAGCCGCTTCGACGCGTTTCCACGCCCGATACTCGGTGTGCTGATCGGCGGCGATAGTGGGCCGTTCGTCTTGGGGGCGCGCGCCGCCAAACGCTTGGGCGAGAAACTGAACGCGATGGTGCGGCATCAGGGCGGCTGCGCAGTCGTCACCACGAGCGCGCGTACCCGAACGAGCGTGGCAGACGTGCTCGATGCGGTGTTGACGGTTCCGGCTTCGCTGCACCGCTATCAGCCCGACGATCCCGACAATCCCTACTTCGGCATTCTCGCGCACGCTGACGCATTCGTGGTGACTTCCGACAGCGTCGCGATGCTGTCGGAAGCCGCGGCTACGGGACGACCGGTACATATTTTCGATCTCGGCGAGACGGCGTCAGACGGCCGCGACCACAGCGTCAAGTCGTTGAGCTACCGTACGATGATGGCTCTGCTTCCGGAGCGGCTGTCGCGCGACATCGGCCTGTTTCACGATGCGTTCGTGGCGGCAGGACACGGCACGTGGTCGAACGATGCATGCAAGGTGATTCCGGGTGCGGCTGCCGCGGAAATAGATGCGACAGTGGCGCGCGTGCGATCGCTGCTCGACGGTATCGCCGCTAACTGACGCTTTGGTTGAGGCGCGGTGCGCTGTCTCGGGCGGTGTCGCGCGCCAGCTTGCCTGCCTCGACTCGATAGACTTCGTCTGCGATGTCGGCCATCGCCGACTGGTGCGAGACCGCCAGAATCGTCAGCTGTCCGCGCAACGACCGCAGCGTGGCGCAGATGCCCGCTTCGGTTGCCGGATCGAGCGCGCTGGTGGCTTCATCGAGAATCAGCAGCTTCGGATGGTGCGCGAGGGCTCGCGCGATCATGACGCGCTGGCGCTGCCCGCCCGACAGTAGCGTGCCGCGCTCGCCGACCACGCTGTCGATTCCACCGGGCAGCTTCGAAATGAAATCCCACGCACCCGCGAGCTTCAACGCGGTTTCGGCGTCTTCGCGCTTCAGGCTCGGATCGCCCAGCGCGACGTTGTGCAGAATCGAATCGTGCAGCAGCAGGTTTTCCTGCGGGACGTACCCGATGCTGTGCCGCCACGCGTGCACTTCGAGTGCATTCAGGTCGTATCCGTCTACGCGAATGACGCCGGACTCGGGTTGTATCAGACCGATGACGAGATCGGCGATGGTCGTCTTGCCCGAACCCGAATCGCCGACGAGACACGTCATGACACCGGCCGGAATCGAGAACGACACCTTGTCGAGAATGCGGTGGTCGCCGTAGGCGAAGCTCACCGATTCGAATTCGATGGACTGGTCGAGCGCAACGCGTTGCGTTCCAACGCCGGTTTCTGCCTGTGCGCGCGCTTCGGCGATCGTCTGGTCGAGCGCCCAGTACGCGCTCTCGCACGTCAGCACTTTCTGGTACTGCTTCTGCACGCGGCCAACGCGCTTCAACGTCTGGCCCAGCACTACCGCCATGAACGTGACGGTTGCCAGTTGCACGTCGAACGACACCAGCGCGACGAAGATGCCGCCGACGATGACGAGCGCGAGCAGCGATTCCTGCGCGCCTTCCAGCCCTGCTTCACCGAGCACCTGACGACGCAACGCGCCCCTGAGTTTGCCCGTTTCCAGCGACAGGACTTCTTCGGCGACGCGATCGCGACCCATCGCCTTGAACGTTTTGACGGATTGCAGCACGTCGCTGAGCGTACCGAGCAGCGAGCGGTACCAGCGTGTCTGCCTGTCGCCGGCGCGATGCGCGATGCGCACGAATACGTGCGACGCCGACAGCACCAGGGCGCCGGCCGCGAAACAGAGTACGGTCGCGTGCCAGGAGACGAGTACTGCGACCGCCGTGTACACGGTTGCTTCGATGACGGTCGCCAGCACCCGCACCGCAAAGACGTACGCTTGAGCGGCGCGCCACGCTTCGGTCGCCATCGCGTTGGCCAGAGCGCCGGTGGATTGCCGCGTGAAGAACGACCATCGCGACGCGATGACCGCTCCGAGCAGGTTCATGCGCAGTTCGGTAGCTACGTCGGCGGCGATATAGCCGATGCGCTGTTCCGCAATGAAGATCAATGCGTTCTTCACGACGATCGCCGACAGGATCACAGCCAGCAGCAGGCCCAGCGTCGGTGTGATGCCGGCGCTCGCCAGCACGTCGTGAACCCGTTGAGCGAATTCGTTCTGCGATACGTCCGGCGCGTCCGTGGTCATGGCGAGCTGCAGCGCCGGCAGCAGCGATGAAAGACCTACGCCGTCGGCGACGCCGGCGAGCAACAACGCGATCGCGAGGAAGATGCTCTGAAACGGATATCGACGGATGAATGCTTTGAGGAGGGCCATGGCGGTGTGAGCGTCAGTTCATGCGTCGCATCAGCAACAGTGCGAAGACCAGGACCAGGAGCGGCGGCACGGCGGAAGTCACGGATATGGACAGGCCGGCGAGTATACCCGCGTTCGTCGCCACCTGCTGGCCGATATACACGAAGAACGCCAGGGCCGCGCCGATCGCAAGCCGCCCGGATCTACCGCCACGGATGTTCCATAACAGCGCGAACGGCGCTGCGAGCAATGCGAACGCGATCGACGACAGCGGCAGAGTGAGACGGCGCCACAGCTCGGTCTGTTCGGCCTGCGCCCCGACGGACTCGTTGGAGCGGTGCTCGACACGCGTCTTCAACTCCGACAACGTGAAACTGGCCACCGGAAGGTCGTAGAGCTTGATGCTTCGATCCCAGGTCGGTTGCCAGTCCATGGTCAACAACGTTTCCGAAAGAACGGGCGCGCCATCGGCTGCGTACTGTTTGTGCCAGACGTTCTGCAGCTTCCAGTCGGTAGCGCTGACGACTTCGGCAGACGTCGCGCGCAGATACATCTGCAGGTGCGCGTCGTCGTCGAATCCGAATACGCGGATGCCGCTCGGCCCACCAGCGTCCTGCAGACCGGCGACGTTCACGAACGTCGATCCGGTGCGAATCCAGAAGCCGCTGCCGCGCAGCAGATTGCCGACTCGAGACGTCTCGTGCATTCGCAGCAGACTCGCTTCGAGGCGCAACGGCCGAGCGCCCGACTCGACGCCGGCGATCACCAGCATGAACAACACGGCTACGTAACCGGCCACGCGACCGAGGCGCATTCCGGAAACACCCGCGCCGCGCAGCGCGATCAACTCGCTGGTTGCGTTCAGGCGGTCGTAAGCGTTCAACGTTGCCAGCAGCGCGATGAACGGCGAGAGATCGACGAGCAGAGCCGGCGTGCTGTACAGCACGACCAGTATCGCGTCGAGCACGGTGTATTGTGCATCGCCGATATCCTGCGATTCTCCGAGAAACGCCAGCAGGTCGAACATCACCAGCATGGCGAGGCCGACGATCACGTAGCTCTTCGCCAACTCGCGCGCGAGGTATCTGAACGCGCGGCTCATCCCGGGCGCCTCAGGCTAACGGCTGGAAACTGGCGCACCGCCAGGAACAGCAGCGCCGTAGCGAATGGCACCCACAACATGCCGGGTACACTGCCGACCTGGCCGTTCTCGACCCAGGTACGCCCGGCGGCCGCGACATTGAATACCACCGCATAGACGACGATACCGGCGACGAAGCGCGGGTAGGGGCTGCTTCCCGGCAGCGCGCGCGAGATTTCTACGGCGATCAGCGCCATGAAGAAGGCGATGACGGGCAGACACAGACGCCACTGCAGTTCAGCGCGTTCTTTGGGCGCGGTCGCCGCCACGAGATCGGCGGTGGCAGAAGCGCGTCGTTTGTTCTGTACGTCGGAGATAGGTTCCGACGCGGCGTAGTACACGAGGCCTTCGAACTCGGAAGTGCGGTCGGCGCGGGAGCCTTCGCTGATCGAATAGCTGATGCCGTTCTGCAGTTCGATCCGCTGCCTGCTTGTCGTGTCGGCGCCGAAGATGCGGCCCGATTCCGACCGGATCACGCGAACGTCCTCGTCCTCCTTCGTTTCGACGAACACGCTGTGCATGAGGTTTCCTGCACGATCGATCGATGCCGCCGAGAGCACCAGACTGCGGCCGAACGAGTAGAAGTGATCTGGCTGCATGGCGCTGGTCGTCAGCTGACCGGATTCCGCATCGAGTCGATAGCTTTCCGCGTACGCCCACGGTCGCGCGTACAGCGACAGACCTGCGACGCACGCGCAGATCAGCAGCGCGATTATCCATACCGGATAACCTATTCGGCCCGGAACGACGCCCGCTGCATAAAGTGCATACGCCTCGCGATCGCGGTGCCATTGGTTCAGCGTGGTGAGCACGCCCATGTACAACGACGTGGGAAGAAGGACCTCGGCAGCGATCACGTCGCGCAGTCCGATGAGCGTGAACACCTGATCCATCGGAATGCGCGAGTACGCCGCGTCGCGCAGCAGCGCGGCGGCGTTGAATGCCGAAACCAGCAGAATCAGCAGCGCAAACCCGGCCAACGTCGGCAACAGCACGAGGCGAATCAGGTAACGATCGATGATCAAGCGATCACCAGCGCAGAGTCGTCAGGACTCGTACGGCAGTGCGTTTCGTGGCGCCGGTGTGGCGGCTCATCCATAATCCCGCGTCGGTGCTGGAGCACGTTCGATTGCAGGCAGTTTAGCGACGCGGGAGCGCGGATGTCGAATACGCGGGCGCGTGTGCCCCTGGTGTGGATTCTCAGAGGACCGAAGGCGGGCGACTACGCGCAACTGCAGTTGATCGCACGGGCGATGCACGTGCCCGCAACGACGAAGCAACTCGTGTTCAAGCGTTGGGAACTGCTGCTGCACGCGTTTCCCAGACCGACGCTGGCAGCGCTCGATCGCTCCAGATCGGATCCGCTCGAGCCGCCGTGGCCGGATCTCGTGCTGACCGCAGGGCGTCGCAACGAACTGGTTGCGCGCTGGATTCGTGCAGCGTCCGGCGATCGGTCTCGCATCGTTCATGTAGGACGACCGTGGTCGAACCCGCGCCAGTTCGATCTCGTCATATCCAACCGACAATATCTGCTCGACGAAGTCGACAACGTGATGGTCAACGACCTGCCGTTGACCGATCTCACCGAAACGGCGCTCGCCGACGAACGAGCGGCTTGGGGGGCGAAGTGGAGTGCGTTGCCGCATCCGTGGACGGTCGTGCTGGTGGGCGGAGACAGCGGTCCGCTCGTGCTCACTCCGAAGTGGGCGCGCGAACTGGCCGATCGCATCAACGCACGCAAACAGCGGGAAGGCGGCAGCGTTCTGCTGAGTACGAGCGGGCGCACCCCGCGGCGCAGTGCGGACGTGCTGTTGCGAACGCTCAAAGGGCCGCAGTTCGTTTACCGATGGCCGTCGCGCGAACCGAATCCGTTTCGCGGTCTGCTCGCGTGCGGCGACGAATTCGTCGTTACGGGAGACAGCATGTCGATGCTGGCGGAGGCGAGCGCAACCGGGAAGCCGGTTTACCTGTTCGACTTTGCCGACACGAGACCCACGCTCTCGGCGTTGCGCTGGAAACCGCTGGTGCATCGTCTGGCGATGTCGATCGGCCCGGTTCGAATGCGGCGCGACGTCGGGCGCATCCATGCGGCGCTGGTGCAATCGGGACGGATTCGTCTGTTGCAGCGAGCGCCCGACGCTACCGCGCAGGTGCCGCACACGGAGACGTCGAACGATCTGGCGCGGACGGTGCAGCGCGTCGGCGCGCTGCTCGAACCTTAGCCCGGTAGCGCGATCGGCGGACGACCCGGCGGGGCGAGCGCGGGCGTGCGATCGAGCACTTCGAATGCGTCGTGGCGCACGTGGTTGCGCTGCATCTCGGCGCGCAGCATGTCTTCGGTGACGAGCTTCTGATCGATGCACTCGCGCAGAAGACCGAAAAACAGGTGTTGCTGATTCGCGTCGGGATGTTCTTTGTAGTTGCCGAGAAACGCGTATTCGCCGAACAGCTTGCGGCGCGCGCGCATCAACCAGCCGATCGGCGGGAACAATCGGAAGCGCTCCGCGGGGCGCCAGTCGACCGGCAGGCCGGATTTCCACGGCTGCGTCTTGCGGCGCGTCGTGTGCAGCATCTTGGTCTTCGCCGTGAGGTGGTCGAAATCGTTCCACTCGTTTTCGAGGAGCCCGATCGTCGCGCGATCTTCGTGTTTCAGGCAGATCCAATCCGAATAGTCGAGCTTCATCTCGAACATCGAGCGGAACTGCGCTTCGCATTGCCAATGGGCCAGCTTTGCGCACTCGAGCAGCATCACGCTGGACGCCATGCAGTGATCGATGAGTCCTTTCGTGCCGGACCGCGCGCGGGCAATGATCGATTTACCCTGCATGTCGCGCGACAACAGATCCCAGATGTCGCCCACCGCGAAGATGTCCGGATCGATGATGACCGCGCGGCCGTGGTAGCCCATCAGCTCCGGCGGCATGAACCGCAACGGGGTGAACGATTGCAGGTCGTCGTTCAGCCAGACGCGCTTCACGCCGTCGCGCAGATAGGTTTTGCCTTCGTATTCGGCGAAGAACGGATGGTCTTCCGTAGTGATGATCTTCACGTCGAACTTGTCGGCGCTGCGCGAATTTCGCCGCAGCGCGTGTTGCGCGACGATCGCACCGACGATCTGTTTCGGGTTGCTGTGAATGAAAACGCAGTGGTCCATCGTATTACCTCGATTCACTCGCGCGAGCCACGCTGCTGCAATAGCCGAAGCGCGGATCCAGCGTCTTGTCGATGAATTCGGCAATCGCCGCAACCTCGGCGTCGTCGAAGTAGTCCTGGTATCCGCCAACCTTGGCGCGGCGCGTTTTGAACGAATCCGGATTGCTGACGTCGCCGGCCCGCAATCGATCGCTGGACGACGACGCCTCGGACTCGCGCTGTTTCATATTCTCGAACTTCGCCCACTCCACCGCGTCCGCCACTTCTGCGTCGGTCGCGTTCATGTGCATGAAGTCGGCGATGCGACGCAACTCCACAGCGGTGGAGCCCCGCATGTCTTCGTAGCGCACGACGAGCGTCGAGTCGAGCGCGTCGAGCCCCACGGCCCACTCGTTGAGCCACGCGTTCACCTTCGGCAATCCGCTGGAACCCATCATGAACTGGTATGGCGTAACGGCGTCGTCGACCGGCGGGTATTGGTTGAGCAGCACTTTGTGCGGGCGCATCCGGTGCTTCCACTGGAAGTACTGCGACATCGTGATGTCGGCCGGGTGCCTCACCAGCAGCAACACCGGCTTATCGGCGAATGCGCCCTTGCCGCCGCCGTGACCGGTGTAGTCGCGCAGATAGTTGTCGTGCGTGAACAGAACCCGCGGCAGCGCCGGATTCGCCCGATGATAGTTGCCGTATTCGATCAGCTCGTCCGAGAGCCCGTGGCGCCGCTGATAGATGCGCGAAATCATCACGCGCAACCAGGTTCGCCCGCTCTTACCGAACGACACCACCGCGTAGTCGGCGCGGCCAAGGCGCTGCTGTTCGAGCCAGCCGCGCAGCTTCCGTTCGGTCGGAAACCGCTTCGCTTCCGGCAACAGGCGCCCGGCTTGTTCGAGAATGCGTTGGAGCATGTATACCGCTGGTCGGGCTGAAAAAAGTGGCGGCTATTCTAGGGAATATCGCCGCATTTCTCACGCGCGGATATCGCCCGGGGTGGGCGTCAATCGGCGCCGACGACGCGCCGGAGCCGTTTCTTGATCAGCCGCGGCAGTTTTGCGACGCGCTTCTGCCAATGCTGAGGTACATCGAACAGTTTGACGCGGGTCTCAGCGACGAGATTCAGGAACAAGCGCGGATGCTGCGTCGGTTGCCGCACCGTGACTCCATGCAGCGAGTCCGGGCCGTTGACGAACATGAACAGCGTGTTGCGCCGATACGGCACACGCATGACCGGTTCGACCAGATCGTCGTCGATGAACATGCCGTCGAAGCGGCGCCGCCGCTGCGCGTCGGTCAGATCCCGGCGCAACCGCAGTACGTCGAGATCTCCGCCGACCGAGTCGTCGCCGGGCGTGCGCAGGTACAGCAGACCCGAAAGCAGCTTGTGTTCGGAGTCGACGTGAATCGACTTGACGGAACTGGCCTGCCGCACCGGCGTATTGCCGGAGATTTGCGCGTCGAGGAAGAAATCGCACGCGTCGATCGGGTCGCGGTCGCGAATACCGAGCCGCGAGGCGCTCAACGCGTCGACGTTCGGAAACACGCGGGGATACAGCCGTACGACCTGTTCGCCGAACACGCGGACGCATTCGTCGAAGAATGCCGGCGACGCGTGATACGCCACAAAGTCCTTCCAGACGCGGGCGATCGCGTCGTTCTGTGACACGTCCGGCGCCGGAATGCTCCACCGACTGTTGTTCTGAGCCGCGTCTACCCCCAAAATACCGAGCCGCGGGTATTCCGAGATCAGTGCATCGCATAGATCGTCAGGAAGCGCGTCAGGGACGACGACGAAGGGATAGGGATCCGTCACCACATCGCTCGCCCGCACGCGCTGCAACACGGACATGCTGTTTGCAACCATTCTCGCGGTTCGCATGGCACCTGAAGGCGCCAGAGTGTTGTTCCAGGGATTGAACGAGTCAATAGCAGTTATCACCGGGCGGCGATGAACTATCGCCGCGTACATGCGGTCGAACACACCGAGTCATTCGTCAGCTGCGTGCAGTAGAGCGCAAACGACATTCGGCGGTTGGTGCATTGTGATGAATCACAACGGTAGTTTTCTAAAGGCATCGCTTCCCCAACAGGATGCTCGGGGGGGTCTCGAAGCGTCCATTCTGCCGTTTCGTCCTGTCACCGCGACACCGCGGATCTGGTTGCTGATCGGCGACAAGCTGGGCGACAACCAGCAGGTCGAACTGATTGCCAGTCGGCTGACCGAACGTCTGAACTGGCACGTCGACGTCCGGCGACTGCGCTTCAACGATGCATATCGCGTCGGCAAGCCGGAATTCCGCGGCGATCACAGCCATGTCGACTGGGCCGATTCGGATGTCATCGCGCAGCCGTGGCCCGACCTCGTCATCACCGTGGGTCGGCGTCCGTCGATGGTGGCGCTGTGGATAAAGGAACAATCGCGCGGCCACACCAAGATCGTCATCGTCGGCCGACCGCGCCGCTGGCTGTCGCGATTCAGTCTGATCATCGCCGCCGCGCATCACCACGTTCCGGACCTGCCGAACGTGATGCGTCTCGGACTGCCGCTGATCAAAGCCGACGCCGTCGGCATGGCGAATGCGCGCGCACTTTGGACGCAGCGGATCGCGGAAATGCCGCGGCCGTTGTTTGCGGTGTTCGTCGGCGGACCGACGAAGCCGCACGTGTTCGACCGCGACGTCGCGCTCGATCTCATGGCGCAGGCGTCGCGGTGTGCGGCCGAAGCGGGCGGCTCACTGTGGGTGACGACCAGTCCGCGAACCTCGGCGGAAGTCGTCGACGTGCTCGAGGAAGCGTTGCCGCCGAACGGCCGATTGTTCCGCTGGCGCGCCAACAGCCCCGACAATCCTTATCTGGCGCTGCTCGCCTGCGCCGATCGATTCGTCGTGACCGGCGACAGCGTATCGATGCAGGTCGAGGTGGCGCGCCTCGGCAAACCGTTGGCGATTTATCCGCTGCCGGTCCACTACGGATTCGCCGAGAGGCTGCGCAGGTCGATCGCGCACGTCGCGTACGGGAAGAACGCGGTGCCGGTGTTGTCGCGATTCATCCGGGCGATGCAGCGCTTTGGCGTAGTCAAATTTCCGCGCGACGTTGCGGAGATCCACGCGCTGTTGTTCGACCAGAAATTTGCCGTGCGCCTCGGCGAACCGTTTGCGAGCGCCGGTAGCGGTGTCGACGTCGACCTCGATCAGATCGTCGACCGCATTCGAAGCCTGTTCGTGCGCGTGGACGCAACAACCGTTCGAACGATCAGCCCGCAAGCGATTTCTGAAAGCGTCTGACGCATAATCGCGCGTCGTTTTCCGATTGCTCAGACGGGCTGCTGCGTGGCGCTGCGAAATCTGCTGAATCGCTATATCGGGCCGCTGCACGAGCGCCGTCGCGCGTGGTCGAAACACCTGGCGCGGGTCGCGCAACGGCATCGCTTGCTCATCTATCCGCATCACCTTACGTGGTCGCTGCCCGGTCGTTTGACCGAACTCGAGGCGCAATGGGGAGATCTGCCCGGCTTGCCGCTCGATTGTTGCCAACTGTTGTTCTCGGTTGCGCAGAGTATTGCCGCGCGCGGCGTGCAGGGTGATACGGCGGAGTGCGGCGTTCGATACGGCAAGAGTTCGTATTTCATCCTGAACGCGCTGAACGACCCGACTCGGCCGCATCATCTGTGCGACTCGTTCGAAGGTCTTTCGACGCCGACCGACGCCGACGCGGAAATCGGCGCGCGACGCGATGCATGGCAAGCCGGCGATCTCGAAGCGGACGAGCGCATTACCCGAGAGCAACTGAAAGCGTTTCCGCAGTGTCAGTTCCATCGCGGCTGGATTCCGGATTGCTTTGCCGGTCTCGAAGATCGCCGCTTTGCGATGGTGCACATCGACGTCGATCTTTATGAACCGACGCGCGCCGCGTTCGAGTTTTTCCATCCGCGGCTCGTGCCGGGCGCCGTGATGGTCTGCGACGACTACGGATTTGCCTCGTGTCCCGGCGCCCGCAGGGCCGTGGACGAGTATTTTGCCGGGCGGTCCGATGTGCCGATCGAACTGCCATCCGGGCAGGCATTGATATTCCACAACGGCTGACGGCCTGTTTTCATCGCTGGCTGCATCTGCAAGACTGCGACCAGTTCGAGTTCAAGGGGACGTGGATGGGGATGCCATCCGGCAATCGTGAAATCGGTTGGGGAGTGATCGGCTGTGGTGACGTGGTCGATCGCAAGGCAGGAGTGGCGCTGAGGACGATTCCTGGGAGTCGCATCGTTACGGTGATGCGGCGATCGGCCGACGAGGCGCGCGCATTTGCGCAACGCCACGGCGTGGCGCACTGGACCACCGACGCCGATCAGGTGATAGAACATCCGGACGTGAACGCGATCTACGTCGCGACGCCGCCGGAGCACCACCTCGAATACGCACTTGCGGTGTGTGCCGCCGGCAAAGCGTGCCTCGTCGAAAAGCCCGCGGGCCGATCGGAGTCCGAATGCCGCCAGATGGTGGAGGTGTTCAAGCAGGCGGGCGTACCGCTCTACGTCTCGTACTACCGGCGTTATCTCGCGAAATTCCGCCAGGTCAAACGGATCGTCGCGAACGGCGAGCTCGGCGCGATCGTCGCAATTCACTATCGGATGGCGAAGCCGCACCGCGACTCGCAATGGCGGGTCAATCCGCGGGTCAGCGGCGGCGGCCATTTCTACGACCTCGCCGGTCACGTGCTCGATCTATTCGACGACTGGTTCGGCCCGCTGGAACTGGTGGGCAGCGCGGCGACGAACACGATTCCGATTCAGACGAGCGAAGACGCGGTCGCGCTGACGTTCCGCACGGCAGACGGCGCACTCGGGAGCGCCACCTGGAACTTTGCATCCGCGACGAGCGTCGATGAACTGATCATCGAGGGCACGTTCGGCAGCTTGCGACTCGCCGCGATGTCGCGGACGGGCTCGATGCGCATCACGCTCACGCCGGAGGCGGCGGTACGCGCGAGCCGTTCGATCACCCAACGCGTGCTGACGATCGTCAAGCGCCAGGCGAGGCTCCCTACGCGGCGCGACTTCCGGTTCGGCGAAGAGGCGCAGCCGCACCAGCCGATGCTCGAACACATCGTCGGCGAGCTGCGCAGCGGTGGTCCACCGGCCACGCCGTCCGCGGCATTGCGCACGTCGGCGATCATGAACGCGGCGCTCGACGACTATTACGGCGGTCGCGACGACGAGTTCTGGACCCAGCCGGGACGTTGGAAGAACCTGCGCAATCTCGCGGCGCGGCGAATCGCCTCGACGTCGGCCTATCGCTTGAGCCCGGAACAGGTCGAGTTCTTCGAGCAGAACGGCTATCTCGGTCCGCTGAAGTGCGACGCGGATTGGCAACGCATCGTGGTGCCGCTGAAGAAAGGCCGCAATCTGCACCTGACGGAACCATTCGTGTTCGATCTGTGCTCGCATCCGTCGATCGTGTCGCGAGCGGCGCAGCTGCTCGGACAGGATCACGTGTCGCTGTTCAAGAGCCGCTTCATCGTGAAGATCGACGGATCGAACGCCGCGGTCGCGTGGCATCAGGATGTCGGGCCCACGAACGGCGGCTATTTCCCCGACGGACGACCGGTGCCGACGCTGACGTGTTGGCTGGCGCTCGATCGCGTCAACGCCGAAAACGGCGCGGTGCGCGTCGTGCCGGGGACGCACCGGAAGCTGTATGGCGATTATCACAAGCGCATTCGCGCCGACCTGATGGACCGCGGCGACATCGGCGAGCTCGAGCTCGATCGCGCGGTGACGTTCACGTTGGAGCCGGGCGAGTTCTACCTGTTCCACTCCTGGTTGCTGCACGGCAGCGATGCGAACGAATCGTCCGGACGGCGCGCCGGCGTCAACATGCGCTATACCGCGATCGGTCACGAGTTCGAAGAAGCGTTCGAGTACATCCCGCTGTAGCGGCGCGATGCAGTCGCCATTCCGGCTCCCGACATGATCGTTTCGCACCGACACCGATTCATCTTCGTCCGCACGCGCAAGACCGCCGGCACCAGCGTCGAGATCGCGCTGTCCAAATTCTGCGGTCCGGACGACATCATCACGCGCGATGCGGACGACGCGCTGCGACACGAACTCGGTTATCCCGGGCCGCAGAACGACGGCGGTATTCCGTGGTCGGCTTACACGTTCAGCGAATGGCGCCGGCTGTTGACGCGCGGCGAGCGGGCGCGCTTCAAGAATCACACGCCCGCGGCGCGCATTCGTTCGCTCGTTGGCGACGAGATCTGGCGCAGTTACTACAAGTTCGCGATCGAACGCGACCCGTGGGACAAAGCGATTTCGCTCTACTACTGGCGCACGCGCGACCAGCAACCGCGGCCGCCTCTGCTTTCGTTCCTGCAGAAGGTGGGCGCGCGTTCGTTGTCGAATGCGCACATCTACCTGATCGACGGCGCACTGGGCGTGGATCGGGTCATCGCTTACGAGAACCTGGCTAGCCAACTCGAAGAGATTCGCCAGCATCTGGCGTTGCCCGAACCGGTGACGTTGCCGCGGGCGAAGTCGACCCACCGCACCGAGAAATCGCATTACTCCGAGCTGATCGGCGACGCGGAGCGGGCCGTCATCGACGCCACGTGCCGGCGCGAGATCGACTTGCTCGGCTATCAGTTCCGCCACGTCGCCCGAAAATCGGAGGTCACATGAACAGAGTGCTGGTACTTCTCGCCGTGCTGATGGCATCTGTCGCGGTTGCCGCTCGCGCGGCCGATGCACCGCCGAACGCAACGCCGCCCGCGCCGATGCTCGGCGCGGTGGGCATTGGCGTGAAAGACCTCGATGCGTCGACGCGCTTCTACGGCGATGTGCTCGGCATGAAGGAGTTGCGGCGCTTCGAACTCGGCTATCTGAACGAGGTCGTGATGGGTTTCCCGGACATGAGTGGCGCGAACCTCGTGCTGATGCACTGGCCCGACGATGCAACGCGACATTACGACGGCAACGACGTGAAGCTGGTGTTCTACGTGCATGATCCCGCGCAGGTCATCGAGCTCATCCGCAAGCACGGCGGCAAGATCGATCGCGAAGCAACGCCGATCGAGGCGCTGAACGGCACCATCGTCGGGCTGGGCCGCGATCCCGACAACTACGTCATCGAGTTGCTGGCGCGATAAGGCGGTAGCATTCGGCAACACTGGAGGACTCCCGATGAACCGCTACTACACCGTCGACGCCGACTCGCACGTGCTCGAGCCGCCCGATCTCTGGGAACGCTACCTGGAATCGCGGTACAAGGAGCGCGCCATCAAGATTCGACCCGGTCCGAACGGCGAGGAGCTGATCGTCGACGGCGAAGTGCTGATGAGCGGGCGCCTCGCCAGCCTCGGCGGTGTGGAGCACAACGCCGCCGAACTGTTTCGGCGTCCCGACGTGCCGTATCTCGAAGGTTGCCCGGCGGCCAGCATGCACACCGACGCGCGCGTGAAGATGCTCGACGAGTGGGGCGTGGACGCCGGCGTGACGTTTCCGACCATCGGCATTCTCTGGGACAAGGAAGAAGACCCCGATCTCGCGATGGCGTATGCGCGCGCATACAACAACTGGCAATGGGATTTCGCCAAGCCCGCGCTCGATCGCATCATTCCGATTGCGCACGTGCCGCTGTACGACGCAAACCTCGCGCTAACGGAATTGCGCAGGTGCCTGAAACTCGGCTTCAAGGGAATGTTCCTGGCGCCGGAGCGCGTTTGCGGCAAACGTCCGTCGCATCCCGACTTCGATCCGCTATGGGCGGAGTTGCAGGAAGCGAACCTGCCGATCTGCATTCACCTGATCGTGCGCTTCAAGCGCCAGGTCGGGCTCGCGGGATCGCAGTGGTACGACCCTGGTGAAGGCGTCAACACGGTATTCGCGTTCGGTCTCGGCGGAACGATGCAACTGATTCCGGCGATCTCGTCGATCGTGTGCGACGGGTTGTTCGATCGGTTTCCGAAACTGAAAGTGCTGGTGGTAGAGGCGGGCGCGGGCTTCGCGGCTTACGTAATGGATCGGCTGGACGAGAAGTTCGATCGCTTCGGCGCGTTCGTGCCGTTGAAACACCGACCGAGCGACTATTTCCGCCGCAATCTGTGGTACGTGATGGATCCGCAGGAGCGATCGATCGACGCGCAGTGCGATCTGGTCGGAGAAGACCGGTTTCTATGGGGCTCCGACTATCCGCACATCGACTCGCACATCAAAGCTGCGGACGAAGTTCGCAGCAGCCTCGCAAGCATGAGCGTGCATCGGCAGCGCCTGGTGCTGGGTGAGAACGCGCGGCGCCTGTTCGATCTGACCTGATCAACGGCCGAGTTGCGCGAGCAACGCGTCGTCGCCGGCGAAATCGAACGCATAACGCGCGCGGCCTTCGCGTTCGTACCACGCGTACGAGTCGCGAAAGCCGTCTTCTATGCCGAAGCGCGGCGCCCAATCGATGTCGCGCAGTGCCTTGTCGATCGACAGCAGGGCGGTACCGGTCAACGCTTCGCCCCAATGCAGCAGCGGCGGACGTTGTTTGCGCGCGATCTCCATCGGCACCTCGACGACGTTCGGCTGCACGCCCATCGCGCGCGCGACGAGGTGAACGACGCCGACGATCGACGTCACTTCCGCTCCCGAGACGTTGTACACCTGCCCCTTCACGCGCTCGTTTCCTGGCAGTGAAGCCATCAGGCGCGCGACGTCGTTGATGTGCACCAGCTGCAGTGCGGCGAAACCTTCGCCCGGAATCAGGATCGGTCGACCCGCTTCGAGCCTTGCGAAGAACGCAGGATCGCGCGTGGGTTGCGGACTGCGCGGCCCCAGCGTGTGGCCGACGCGCAGAGACGTCGCCGGAAACCCGTTCTGCCGCCACTCCGCTTCGAGCAGGTCTTCGCACTGCACCTTGCCTACGCCGTACGCCTTGCGTGGGTCCGTATCGTCCGCAGCGTGGCGTCGGAAACGTTCATGAATCGGCTGTACGAAGCTGCGCCGATAAACCGCCTGCGAGCTGGTGAATACGTAGTGCCTCACGCGGCCTCGAAACAGTTCGATCATCGGTTCGATGTCGTTCGGCACGAACGCGGTGTTGTCGAACACCGCGTCGAACGAGTCGCGCAACGGCGCCAATGCTTTCTCGAACTCCCCGGGAACGCGCCGATCGGCGTGGATGCGCCGCGCGCCATCCGGAATCGGCGCGACATGGCTGTTGATCAGCGTCACGTCGTGGCCGCGCCGTGCGAGTTCGAAGACGAGATCGAGACCGATGTAGCGGTTGCCGCCGGTAACCAACACTCTCACGATGACTTCTCCTGGAACGCGACGTATCCGCTAGGTTACTCCGCCGTGGACTCGATCAGCGAAACCGCGGCCCGCGCATAGGCGGCATATCCCGGTGCGAGCGGATGTCCGTCACTGCTCGCCGGGTAGAACGCGGTGCCGTCGCGGACCGAAGCGGCAAATGCGTCGACGACGTCGGGCGTTGCGTCCTTCACGGGAACGGCGCGCGTCTCGAGATACGCTTCGAAGCGTCCCGCAAGTTCGATCTCCGGAACGGCCAGGGCTTCGAGCCGCGGGTCGATTTCGTGCGAATGTTTGCGCGCCCATTCCAGCAGCACGCGCTCGCGCGACGGCAGTATCAGCACCGAGAAGCGGACGCCCGCGCGGGTGAAGCCCGAGTTCGCATATTCGAGAATCGCGAACGCGTCGGCCAGGCGCCGACGATTGTCGGCGATCGTCCATCGAGGTGAGCCGCGTGTGTCGCTCACCGCGCTCGATCGTCATGCACGGTCCTTGCTCGAAGCGGATGGCCGGTTCGCGACAACCGGTCGGGGCAAGACGGACCCACGCGTAGTCGATGGCGCCGACCAGCGCGCTGCTCTGAAGCAGCGACGATTCTTTCGTGTCCGGCTCGTCGCACGTCGGTGTCGCTACTCCTGCTTCACGCGCAACGTCGCGCCAGGACGGAAGCGTCACGATCGAACACGCGGAGCCGAGATCGTTGGCGGGGTACAGCGCGAGCAGCACTTGTTGCGGATGAAAGCGTTCCAGCGCGTGAAACAGCGCGAGGTACTGATAGATCCCGTATCCACCGATGCCCATCGCGTAGGTGCGCCGATGCGTCAATTGGCCGAGCACGAATGGGAACGCGTGCGTCACGTCGACGTTGTAGCCGTACGTGTGCGAATCGCCGACGACCACCACTTCGGCGTCTTCGAGTGAAACGCCGCGATTCCGGAAGCCGCGTGCATCGACGTCCGGAACGTCGCTCGACACGACGTAACCGAAGTCCGGATCGGGATGTCGGTTGGAGATTTCGGTGATCGGAAATGGCGTGACGGCACGCAACACCAGTTCCGCGACCGCGAGACTCAGCGTGACGGAGATCAGCGTCACTACGAGCGGTAGCGAGGCCGACCTGATGCTCACGGGCCGGGTTCGACGCCGTTCGCCAATTGCCTGACTGCGCCGACGACCCGATCGAGTTCGTCCGAAGCGGGGCGGTTGCCACGCCGCATCGGCTCGCCGGCCGTAACGGCAAACCCCGCGTCGAACAGCTCGCGGTGGATCTGCGTCAGATCGCGTGGGAACGCCGTGAAGCCTATTCGCGGCAGCAGTTCGTATTTCAACCGCTTCGGAATGTCTACGATCCAGTCCGGCAGCCAGTTGCGCGCGGTGCTGATCCATCTCGAACGTCGCAACGGGTAGATCGCGAGCGGTCGGTTCAAGCGCGCGACCTCGGTGATCATCGACATGCTGTCGCCGGTGACCACGAACGCGTCGGCATGCGCGAGGAGGCCGAAATACGGATTCTCCGCCGAACCCGCGCGCCATTCGTACAGTCGATCGCGCGCTCCCATGCGGCCGCGCAACGCCGCGACGGCTGCCGGCGGCGTACGCCTGCTCGTCGTCACGTACAACGACCCTGTCGGGCCGCAATAGGTTCTGGCGAGATCGATCAGTTCGCCCGCCGCCGCGGCATCGAATACGAACGGCTGCGTTGCACCGCCGACGAGCACCGCTACCAGCGGGTGAGCGCGTTCGTCGAAATGTGCCTTCCAAACCGCCGCTTCCTTCGCCATGCGCTGCTCGTCGATGCGCATCAACGGCAGCGAGACGTTCACCACGTTCGCGGCTTCCGGCACCTGAAATTGCGCGGACGCAACGATCAGCGCGAAATGCTGCGGACTGCGCTTCGGTCGGCCGAAAAGCACGATGCGCGTCCGGCCGCCGGATTGCCGACGGATCCACAAAGCCGCCATCGCGGGTCTTCGGCCGATCGTGATGACGATGTCGGGCCACGGCGGTGCCAGCGCGTCGGAGTTCGGCTTGTCGACGTGATAGAGCGAAGCGAAGAACGGCGGTTTGCCTTTCTGGAACGGTTTCTTGAAATGCAGCCGGCGATACTCGACGCGCCACGGCAGCCGTTCCGTGACGGCCTCGATCTGCGCGTTGTCGCCGGCCTTGTCGCCGATGACGACCCAGACGCGCGGCGCTCGCGCGTCGGTCAACGAAATACCCCGTCCCGGTACAGACGCCAGAAAAATCCCCACATGTGCAATGCGGGTCGGCGGCGCACGCGCTCGGGTACGTCGATGTGTCGGCCCGAGTGGCGTTCCAGTTTCCAGATGATGTAGTCGAATCCGCCGTCGAAGGTGATCCATGCCTTCAGAATGCGCGCCAGCGCGAGAAACTTCCCGGTGATGCCGCGAATATGCCACGTGAGAAGCCGGCGACGGCGATGACCGGACGTCATTCGCGCCCTCCAACGATCTTGCCCGGCCGCAACCAGTCGTGTGGTGCGGGTGACACCGGCGTAGTAGTCGGCGTTGGCGCTGAAGAGTTCGGCGGCGCGGTCCGGCCCTTCGCTGCGCAGTTCGGTCTGATAACTCGTGCGCAGTCCGTCTACCCAAAGTGAGCGTGTGTCAAAGGTGTCGGGCTGCAGACACACGGTTTCGTTGACGAACTTCAGCACGGCGTGGCCGAGGCAATCGAGAATCGCGTGGCGGGCGTGTGCGTCGCGCGCGTACGCAATTGATACGGGTTGGCAGAAGCGCCCCCATAGGTACGAGTGAAACCAGTACTGAACACCGCGAGAGAAATCGGCATACGAGATGACCGTGCATTTGGCGCGGCGCGCCCCCGCCTCGGTCACCACTTCGAGGTAGTACACGTTGGGCGGCAGCATTTCCGCCAGCAGGCCTTCGAAGCGCGGCAGATCCTGGTAATGATCGAGAATCACGTACAGATCGT
Organism: uncultured Gammaproteobacteria bacterium; assembly: GCA_963787045.1. Lineage (GTDB taxonomy): Bacteria > Pseudomonadota > Gammaproteobacteria > Pseudomonadales > Azotimanducaceae > DATJGR01. The sequence goes on from CAWBBR010000002.1 coordinate 170,637, forward strand.
AGAGCCCGTCTGGCTGATCGGCGCGCCTGCACGAACCGTAGAACACCACCGCCGCAACGGCGGCCCCGAACCGATCGTTGGCCGCTGCGACGAACTCCTTGACCGCGAACGGCAGCGGTCGGTCTGCTTCGGCAGCCACGATCTGCAGCAAATCGTGCGACGGATTCACTTGCCGTTCCGCAGCGGTATCACGGTGACCGGCCCGAACGCGTCGACACGAATCTCACCGGTCTGTGCGTGGTAGATCTCGCCGTCGATCTGATATGGACCTTCGCCGCGAATGTGGACCGCGGTACCGCGACGGCTGAAGTAGCCGCCTTCTTCGGTGAGGTGAGGGTGCGGGCGCCCGCGTAGCAGGTCGGGGAAACTGCGCAGGAATCGTCGCGCGTGCTCGCGCACCAGCGTGATCCGCAGCGGCGCGACGCCGTCGCCCCAGAACGGGCGGATGCCGAGCAGCAGTTCGCTCATCGCGGATACGAGGAAGATCGAGGCGCGGGCGCTGTGACACTCGCCGTCGATGCCGACGTCGATGGGTACGCCGTCCGCGAAGATCGGCTCCCGGCGCGCGATGCCCCAACCGGCGCGCAGCATCGCGACGCCGGCCGCCCACTCGTCGCGCAAACCGAGGCTGTAGATGCGTTGGTGGCAATACTCGATGCCGCGCACGACGGCGCCCATCCCAAGGCACAAGCCGAGCTGCGGCTCGGCGCCGACCGCGTGCACTTTCAGGAGATGTCGCGGCTCGCCCGCTGCGCCGTGCTCGATCGCATCGATCAGTGCATCCAGCGCCCGGTCGAACGGGACGGCGCCGCCGTTCAGTCCGCGCGCGCTCATGCTGGTGGTACCGCCAGGCAGCAACGCGATCGCGGGCAGCGGCCGGCCCTCGCCGACGCGCAGCAGTTCGGTCAACACGAGATGCACGGTACCGTCGCCGCCGTTGATGCCGAGCAGCTCGGTTCCGTCCGCAAGCAACTTGTCCACGGCCGCCGGCAGGTCGGTGAGCGAAGCGGTTTCGATGTGGCGGACGTCGCCGAGGCGTTCTAGCTGCGATCGCAGGCGAGGCAGGTGGCGCCGATTGCGGTTCGAATGGGGATTCGTGAGGATGGCGGTCCGCAACGGCACTCAGCTCGCAGTTAAGGCGCGCTATGGTAGCAATGTCATCGGGCCACGTGTTCACCCTAGCGCACCTGTCAGATCCGCATCTGACCTCGCTGCGGGGTGCGCGCCTGCGCGACCTGGGCAACAAGCGGGTTCTCGGATATCTGTCGTGGTGGCGCAGGCGTCGCCGCGTGCATCGGATCGAGACGCTGGATGCGGTCGTTGCAGATATGCGTTCCAGCGCCCCCGACCATGTTGCGGTTACCGGCGATCTGACCCACGTCGGACTGCCCGACGAGTGCGCTGATGCTCTGAAATGGCTGAAGTCGCTCGGCAGCTGCGATCGGGTTTCGCTGGTGCCGGGCAATCACGATCGATACGTCGCGGCCCCGTTCGAGTCCACCGTAGGCCTGTGGCGTGACTACTTCCGTGGCGATGACGGCTCCACAGGCTTCCCGTTTGTCCGACATCGCGGCGGTGTCGCGTTGATCGGCGTCGATACGGCCGTTCCGAGCGCACCGTTTCTCGCTTCCGGCCGCGTTGGCGATCCGCAACGCGATCGGCTCGTGCGCATCCTGAACGAGACCGCCGACGCCGGCTGCTTTCGCGTCGTCCTGCTGCACCACTCGCCGCTGCTCGATGGACATGCGCCGCGCAAGCGCCTCACCGATGCCCGCGACGTTACCGATGTGTTGATGAAGCACGGCGCCGAACTGGTGATCCATGGACATGGGCACGAAGAGCGCGTCGATCGGCTGCACGGTCCATCCGGACCCATGCTCGTCGTCGCGGTGCCGTCGGCCTCGTACAGCGTGCCGGGACGGGCGGGATGGAATCAGTATCGGGTTTCTGGCGATGCCGGATGTTGGCGGCTGGAAATGACGACGCGACGGACCGCGGCCGGCGGGTTCGCGACGACCTCGACCGAAACGGTGAGTTGGGATTCGCCGGTCAGCCGCGCAGCCGCGCCCAGGTCTCGTTGACGAGCCGCCAGTCGTCGATCGAATCGACGTCTACTGCGGCTTCGGCGTGCGCGACCATCACCGGCGCGATGCGGCATTGCGTCCGCCGACTGAGCTCCGACAAGGCTTCCGCCAACGACAAGCGTCCGGCGATGTAACGCAGGAACATGCCGGTTCCGAGCATCCGCATGATGCGCCACGGCCGTTTGCGTTCCTTCTCGACGTGGCGCCAGAAGACGGTGACGGAGTGTCCCGCCGGTTGCAGCACCGCGAACAGATTGCAGCCGCAGTACGTGTCATCGCTGAAGTGCCAGCCGGTGCGGCGGGTGCGTGGAAACGTCGCCATCACATCGGCGCGGCGGGCGAAGCCCACGGCGAAATCGGCGCCGGTCTTCAGCGCTGCGCTGCAGAACTGATCGAGGATTTCCGGCGTGATGAAAGCGTGATCGGCGGTGGTCAGCACGATCGGTCCATCGGTGCCGATCGCATCGAGCGCGGCGCTGGCGCTTGCCGCCGGGCTTTCGGTCGGAGCTATCCACGTCCAACGGCCGGACTCGATGCGGGCGCCGAGCCGGGGCTCGGCGCTCAGCGTCGAGGCGTTGGGTCCGACGAGCAGCCGGCGGTTGATGCGACCGCATCGCTCGATGGTGTCGACGACACGCTCGATGACCGAGACGCCTGCGATCGGCACCAGTACTTTGCTTGCCACACCGGCGGCGCTCGCGAGCGGATCCTTCGACGGCGACGGGCGCTCTCCTGCGAGGACGACCGCGGTGAAAGTCTGTTCGGCCGTCACGCTGTGGTCGCAGTCAGGTTCTTTTCGTACATCCGATATCGCTTCGAAACGCGTCCGCCGATGGTCTCGATGATGTTGCGCATACCGGCATTGTTCTCGAGGATCCACGACATTTCGACACTGTCGATGCCGCGCGCAACGGACGCATTCCGCACCGCGTGAATCACCGCGAACGCAAGGCCCGGTCCAAGACGCGTGCGTTGGAATTTCTGGCGCACGCCCATCAGCGGCACGCGCGCACTGTGCGGGTAACGCACCTTCAAACGCCACAACAGTTTGAACCATCCGAACGGCAACAAGCGTCCGTTTAAATCCGCGATAGCCTCGTTGACGTTAGGCAGCATCACGATGAACGCCGCGGGTTCGCCGTCTACTTCGGCGATCTGGATGAAGTCGTCGCTGACGATCAACAGCATCTCGTGACCGATCGTCAGAAACTCATCGTCCGTGAACGGTACGAAGCCCCAGTTGTTCTCCCACGCATCGTTGAAAATGCCGCACATTGCTTTCAGGTCGCGGTCGCGATTCTTGCGATCGATCGGTCGGATCACCATGCGACCTTGGAGGCGTCTTTCGACCGCGGTCATGACCGAGGGAATCTTGAAGTCCGGATCCATCAGGTACGCGAGCAGATCTTTCGCCACGCGATAGCCGGCTTCCTCGACCCGTTGGCCGACGTACGGCTTCGAATGACCCATCATGAAGTACGGTTTCGTGTCGAACCCGTCGACAAGGAGACCGACTTCCTGGTTGATGTTGAGGTTCATCGGTCCGAGGACTTCGGTCATTCCGCGCTCTTTCAGCCACGCCTCGGCCGCCGCGAACAATCCGGCGAAGACATCGGCGTCGTCCACCGCGTCGATCAGACCGAAATAGCCGAGCCCCGGTCGGCCCCGGTCTGCGTTCAGGTGATCGATCTGCGCGCTGATGCGGCCGACGGCTTTGCCATTCCGGTACGCGAGGAAAGCCTGCATGTCGGCATGGCGAAAGAACGGATGCTTCGGGCTGATCTGGTCACGGCGGTCGAACAACAGCGGCGGCACCCAGCTCGGGTCGTCCGCATACAGGTCGAATGGCACGCGAATGAAGACTTCACGTTGCTGTTTCGTGCGGACGGGCACAATTTCGGGGGTCAAAGTTTCGTTTTACCTCTGAAGATGCATGGGTATAATGGCGGCCGCATCAGCGAAAGCCGTTAGAGCTCAAGCGGGGTGCGGTCTCAGGGGTAAGTAGCTGCTAGCGCGGCTTAGTTTGCGTGTTGGCAAACTCTAACATAATAAGTTTCGAGTGTGTGTTGGTGGTAAACGGGGCTTCCTTTCATACAGATGCGGACAACGTAGAAGAAGAGATAGTTTGGCGACCAGGAGATTTCTCGACGCTGCACGAAGCGTTGGACCACGCCGCACGAAGCCGTCATGGCATGACGTTCTTCAACGGCCGTGGCGAAGTCGTCTATGAGCTGAGCTATCGGGAGCTGCGCGCGCAAGCGATGCATGCGGCCCGTCGTCTTCTCGGATTGGTCGACGTCACGCGTGGCGACCGGGTTGCATTGGTTGCCGAGACGCGCGCCGAGTTCGTCATCCTGTTCTTCGCCTGCCAGTACGCAGGTCTGGTCCCGGTGCCACTTCCGGCAACGGTGAGTTTGGGTGGCCGCGAACAATATCTGCGGCAGCTTCGCTTCCTCATTGAAAACTCCGGTGCGCGCGCGGCGTTTGCCACCGACGAATTCGTCGGCCTGTTGCACGACGCGACGCAGGGTCTCGGACTCGCTCTCGCCGGGCGCCTCGAAGATCTGAACGTGATGGCTGGCATCGATTCGAAGCTGATCGGTTCCGGCATCGACGAGATCGCCTACGTCCAGTACACGTCGGGTAGCACGCGCGTCGCGCGTGGCGCGGTGATCACGCAACGCGCCGTGATGTGCAATCTCAAACAGATCATCGGCGCGGGTCTCGATGTGCGCCCCGACGACCGTTTCTTCTCGTGGTTGCCGTTCTATCACGACATGGGACTGGTCGGAAAAATCCTGGTGCCGGTCGCCGGTCAGGCGCCGGCGGCCTATCTCGGAACGCGCGAATTCGCGATGCGGCCGCGCATGTGGCTGACGCTGATGGAGCGTACGCAGGCCACCATCTCGTTCGGCCCGCCGTTCGGCTATGAGCTGTGCGCGCGCCGGTTGCGCGACGGCGACGGCGCAAAATTCGACCTGAGCCGGTGGAGAGTCGCGGGCGTCGGCGCCGAAATGATCCGTCCCGAAGCGCTCGAGTCGTTCGTGCGCGCGGTCGACGGCAGTGGCTTCACCGGTTCCGCATTCGTGCCGTCGTACGGGATGGCCGAGGTCGGTCTCGCGATCAGTTTCGCGCAGCGCGAGCGGGGCGTTGGCGTCGACTACGTCGACCGGAACGATTGCGTCAAACATCGACGCGCGCGGCCGGTATCGAAGCCGAATCGAAAGGGCGCGCCGGTTCGCGCGTTCGTCGACTGCGGCGCGCCGCTGCCGGGAATTCAGGTCGAAGTGCGCGACGCGGACGGCAAGGTGCTGCCCGAGCGCGAAATCGGCACGTTGTGGGTGCGGACCGACAGCGTGATGCAGGGTTATCTGCATCAACCCGAAGCGACCGCCGAAGTGCTGACGCCGGACGGCTGGCTCGACACCGGCGACCTCGGCTATCTGCTCGACGGCCGCATCTTCGTGACCGGTCGCGAGAAGGACATGATCATCGTCGGCGGCCGCAACTTCTGGCCGCAGGATCTGGAGTACGTCGCCGAATCGCAGGAGACCGTTCGAACCGGCGACTCGATGGCGTTTTCGATCTCCGACGAATCGGGTGAACGCGTCGTGCTGCTGATTCAGAGCCGCGAACTCGATCCCGAGGCGCGCGTTCGACTGGCGCACACGGTGCACGCGCACATCAAGACCGAGTTCGGCATTCACTGCCACGTCGAGTTGGTCGACGCGCAAGCGTTGCCGCGCACGTCGTCCGGCAAGCCGTCGCGCTCGCAGGCACGCCGCATGTATGCCGCCACGCTCGAAGGCGCGTTGGCATCGCGCGCCGCGGGCGGCACCGGTTCCTGACGCAATCTGAAGCATCGCCCGCTAATCAGAGCGCGCGCTGCGTTGCGGTCACCGGTGCGACGGGATTCATCGGCTCTCACCTGCTCGAACACCTCACTCGATCCGGCTACACGGTCCGAGCACTGACGCGCGCGCGACGCGAACCGCGCCCGGGCATTTCGTGGGTTGATGGCGATCTCGTCGGAGGGCGCGGTGTCGATGAACTCGTCGACGGATGCGACGCGGTATTGCATTGCGCCGGCGCAGTGCGAGGTGCGCGGCAGGAAGACTTCGATGTCATCAACGTCGCCGGAACGGAATGCGTTGCGCGAGCCGCCGCTCGCGCAGGCGTAAGACGACTGCTGTCGTTGTCGTCGCTGGCGGCGCGGGAACCGACGCTATCGATGTACTCGTCCAGCAAACGCCGCGGCGAAGCGGTGTTGCAGGGCGCATCGGTGGCGTGGACCGTGTTCCGCCCACCCGCCGTATACGGTCCGGGCGACAAGGAACTGCTACCGTTGTTTCGCCTGATGATGCAGGGAATCGCGGTGGTGCCGGGACATGCGGGACGCACGTCGTTGATCTATGTCGCCGACCTCGTGCGCGCGATGGTCGCGTGGCTGAACACACCGCTCGCGAGCGGGCGGTGCTTCGAACTCGACGATGGAACACTCAACGGATACGACTGGTCGGAGATGATCGCGATCGCCACTGAACTGCGCGGCGCTTCGATCCGCCGCGTGAACGTGCCGCAAGGCGTGCTCGCTTCGATCGGGTTTGCGAACCTGTGGATCGGTCGCGCGCTGCATCGGGCGCCGATGCTCACGTCCGGCAAAGTGCGCGAACTGTTCCATCGCGACTGGGTTTGTCGCACGACGGAAATCCGCGAGGCGCTCTCATGGCAACCCGAGGTCGGCTTCGCCGAAGGGTTGCGACTGTCGTTTCCGGCGTAACGCGATGATGATTCCGGTCGAGTTGTGGCGTGGACGAAGTCTCGGCGTCGAATTGCGCTGCTGGCAATTGCCGGAGACGGTGAGCGACATCGAACGCGATTTTCTGTCGAACGACGAACGCGCACGCGCTGCTGGATTCAAACTGGAACGACGCCGGGTGGAATACGTCGCCTCGCGCGCCTACCTGCGTCGCGCGCTCGCCGAAGTGTTGGGCGCCGCGCCGTCGTCGATTCCGATCACTCCTGACGATGCGGGTAAGCCGCAGCACGCCGGTGGTCTGCAGTTCAATCTGTCGCACAGCGCGAACGCCGTACTGGTCGGTTGGGGTGAGCGCCCGCTAGGCGTCGATCTCGAGGCGTCGCAGCGGAAGACGCAACACATCGGCCGGATGCGAATCGTCGCCGAGGTGCGCGATGCGGCGTCGGTCAGTGCGATCGCGGCGTTCACGCTGGTAGAAGCGGCGTCGAAAGCAATCGGACGAGGTCTCGTTGCAGTGCGCGGGTTGCGCCTTGATCAGGTCGTTGGCGCTGGAGACGTGAGTCTTCTGTCCGGCGTCCAGCGCATTCGGGCGACCGCGCTTGCGGTGCCGGAAAGCTACGTCGCCGCCGTTGCCGTGCTGGACTGACGCGGTCGCTGCAGACAGGCCGCCACCGCGGCGACATCGGCGAGGCTGTGCAGATCGCGGTCGAAATGCGGTACTTGATGCACCGGCACCGCCGCGCGCGACCAGTCGGTTGCTTCTATCGCGGCACGATCGAGCGCCGCGAGCGTCAGCTGATCCCGGTACGCCGTGAGCAGGCGATGCGTGAGATCGATGCCGCCGATCCGCAGGTCGGGTACCGCGCTTATCGCAACTACGTCGCCTTCCGTCAGGTTGTAGCTCGTCTGGTCGGCAATCGCGTCCGCTTGATGCACTCGATTGATGATGACACCGCCGATCGGCATACCGTCAGCGGTGAGCCTTGCGAAGAAGCGATCGACCTGCGACAGGCTCGCCGGTTCCGGCGCGCAGATGAGAAGGAAGCTGGTGTTCGGCTGACGCAGCATCGTCAGCACGCGCTGCGATCGCTCCTTGAATCCGGCCGACATGCCGGCGAAAGCGAGGAAGAAATCCGAGAGGTCGGCGAGAACGTCGTAGCCGGTGAGCCGCTCGAACACCTTGAGCAGCCGGTCCGAACTGCGCCGGAACAGGTCGAACCCGATCCGTCCCGCGACGCGATACGGTTGCAACAACAGGTTGACGAAAGAGCCTTCGAACAGATCGAACAGGCGTTCCGGCGCTTCGAGAAAATCGAGCGCGTGCTGCGCGGGCGGCGTATCGACGATCAGCAGGTCGTACGTCGCGGCCTCCGCCATCTCGTAGACTTTCTCCATCGCCATGAACTCGCGTGACCCGGCCAGCGAATTCGACAGGTGCTGGTAGTAGCGATTCGCAAAAATCGTCTCGCGGGCCGCGTCGCTCGGTGCGTACTGCTCGATCAGCGAATCGAACGTGCGCTTCGTATCGAGCATCATCGCGTGCAACTCGCCTGTGACTGATTCGATGTGGATCCGTTGGGGGGCGTGGTCCAGCGCGTCGAGTCCGAGCGCTTGCGCAAGGCGTCGCGCAGGGTCGATGGTCATCACCAGAACTTTTCTGCCGTTCTTTGCCGCCAGATATCCGAGCGCGGCTGCCGTGGTGGTTTTGCCGACGCCGCCACCACCGCAACACACGATGACGCGGCGGGACCGCGTCAATTCGGCCAGATCGAGCGCTGACGACTCAGTCATGGTGCGGGCTGCCGGTCGACAGGCTCGCGACGATGCCGTCGATGAGCAAAGCCGGATCGTGCCGCGCGAGCACGATCTGCGGCACTTGGATGAGCCACGGCCGCTCCGCGTGCAGCGCCGCGACATACTGCGCCTCTGCCGTTGCACGTTCGAAGCGAGCGCTGGCTGCGTTCACCATGCGCGTAAGCGTCGGCGATGCGTGTGTAGCGGCGCGTAACGTCTCGATCTCGGCGCGGTCGAAGAGCTGGTGGGTAACGCGATTGACGATCATCGGACCGAGATGCATTGCGAGATCGCCGGTGACGTAGCGCGCCAGTTCAGCGGCCTCGCGTATGGCCATCTCTTCTGCGAGCGATACGATGACGATGCGAGTGGTGACGTCGTTCTCCAGCATCAGCTGGATCTTCAACGCGTTGTGATGCAGCGGACCGGTGCGTACGGCCGCGCCGGTCGTGCGCGGTACGCGCAGCATCAACGCGGCGTGTCCGGTCGCTGGTCCGTCGAATACAACACGGTCGTATTTCGAATCGGATACGAGGTCGTAGAGCTTGCCGAGACACATCAGCTCTTCGAAGCCCGGCGCCGCCTCGGTGAAGTGTTTGAGCGCAGTGCTTTCCAGAAACCAGTCGTAGAGTCCGGGCAGCATCATCGTGCGGTGCACGTATTCTTTCAGCGCGGAGCGGCCGTCGACGCTGCACAGATCGAAATTGGGTTCGATCTGTGCGGGTCGATACGACGCTACGATGCCGAGCTGCGGGTGACGCAGATCGGATTGCTGCTGCACGACCAGCAACGTGCGTCGGCCAGCGCGCGCCGACTCCGCCGCCAACGCCGCTGCAACGGCGCTCTTACCGACACCGCCTTTGCCGGTGACGAAGAGCAGCTTCTGTCGCGGCAGCGCGTCCGTGGCTACATGCTCTTCAGTATTTGTACGATTCGGGTTTGAACGGACCTTCCGGTTTCACACCGATGTATTTCGCTTGCGTACCGGTCAGACGGGTCACTACGCCGCCGAAACCTTCCACCATCAACTGGGCGACTTCCTCGTCGAGTTTCTTCGGCAGCACTTCGATGGTAATCGGCGCGCGCTGATTCGGCGCCTGATCGGCCCAGCGCTGCTCATAGAGGTGCATCTGGGCGAGCACCTGGTTCGCGAACGAACCGTCCATTACGCGCGACGGATGTCCCATCGCGTTGCCGAGGTTCACGAGCCGACCCTCGGACAGCAGGATCAGGTAGTCGCCCGGTTCGTTGCTGCGATAGATCTGGTGGACCTGATCCTTGACCTTGTCCCAGCGCCAGTTCGCGCGCATGTACGCCGTATCGATCTCGTTGTCGAAGTGACCGATGTTGCATACCACGGCGCCGCGCTTGAGCGTCTTGAGCATGCTTTCGTCGCACACGTTCGAGTTGCCGGTACACGTCACGACGAGGTCGGTGCTGCCGAGCAGACGTTTATCGATGTCCTCGATGCGCCCGGTGTTCAGACCGTCGAGATACGGCGATACCACCTCGTAACCGTCCATGCACGCCTGCATCGCGCAGATCGGGTCGATCTCCGCGACGCGCACGATCATGCCTTCCTGACGCAGGCTCTGCGCGGAGCCTTTGCCGACGTCGCCGTAGCCGATGACCAGCGCGCGACGGCCGGCCAACAACATGTCCGTGCCGCGCTTGATCGCGTCGTTGAGGCTGTGTCGGCAGCCGTATTTGTTGTCGTTTTTCGACTTCGTCACCGAATCGTTGACGTTGATGACCGGAACCTTGAGCGCCGCCGCCTTCAGCATGTCGTACAGGCGATGCACGCCGGTGGTGGTTTCTTCGCTGATGCCGTGCACCTTGTCGAGCATCCTCGGATACGTCTCGTGAATCCTTTGCGTCAGATCGCCGCCGTCGTCGAGCAGGAGGTTCGCATCCCAGGGCTTGCCGTCTTTGTTGATGGTCTGCTCGATGCACCACCAGTACTCCTCTTCCGTTTCGCCTTTCCACGCGAACACCGGAATGCCGGCGGCCGCCATCGCCGCGGCCGCGTGATCCTGCGTGGAGAAGATGTTGCAGGACGACCAGCGCACTTCCGCGCCGAGCGCCGCCAGCGTTTCTATGAGCACGGCCGTCTGGACCGTCATGTGGATGCAGCCGATGATGCGCGCGCCTTTCAACGGTTGCTTCGGCTGGTACTTGCGGCGCAACGCCATCAGAGCCGGCATTTCGGACTCGGCCAAACGAATCTCCTTGCGGCCGAATTCGGCGAGCTCGATGTTCGCCACTTTGTAGTCTTGTTGGGTCATTGCGTTGCTCCTTTCTGATAAGACCGGAATTGAATGCGAAAACCGTTTCGTTGCGCGAGATACTGGCTGACGCCTGCTGCCAGGCCGACCTCCTGCGCCCAATCGTCGAGATCCACCGGATCGAAGCCGAGCCAAAGGTCGCCGCACGCGCTCTTTGCCCACTCCTGATCGTGGGTTATGAGCTCTACGACGACGAGCAGGCCACGATCGTTCAACAGTTGCGAAGCGTGTTCGAAGAACCGTCTCGGAGAGGCCGCGTGATGCAGCACCATCGCGAACAGGATCAGATCCTGCCGCGGTGACTTGAGCGATTCGAAGTCCTTCAATCGCAGCGACACGTTCTTGACGCCGCTGTCGCGTATCACCGAGCGCGCGCGCTCGAGCATCTCCGAGGAGTTGTCGATGCCCAGCACTGCGTCGAACTGCTCGGCGAGCACGAGTAACGTTTCCCCGTCTCCGGGGCCCACGTCGAGCGCGCGCTTGCGGCCGCAATCCGCGCCGTCCAGAAGTTCGCGCAGCGCCGGCACATACGTCTCGGGGCTGCTGATCAGCTCGCGTTGCGTCGCGAATTCGTCCGCGTGATCGGCGAAGAATTTGCGGCTGCGCTCTGCGCGCTCTGCGTGCACGTCGTCCACGCGCCGCTGCCGCAGCTGATTGGACTCGAACTTGTCCAGAGTGGCATATAGATGCACGAGGTAGTCATAGATCGCGCAATCGGATTTCGGCTGCGCGCGGCGGTAGTAGATGCCGTTGCCGTCGCGTCGCGTCGCCACGAGTCCTGCGCGGCTGAGGATCTTCAGGTGATGACTCAGCGCGGGTTGCGCCACGTCGAAGATGTGCGCCAGTTCCAGCACGCCGAACGATTCCTTACTGAGCGTGCGCAGAATCTCCGCGCGCAACGGATCGGCCGCCGCGCGCGTCGCATTGAGAAACGATTCATATGGTGACGGAGCGGGCATCGGTAGCGGGTTCGAATGATGCGCGCGCATCGTAGCACCGTCCAAAAAGAACATCAAAATAAATTAATATAGATTTGTTAACACTCCGTGACTTCGGAATGGCCCGCGCACCTGCGACAATGCGCGCACATTCACGTTCGAATCCTCGATGATCGACAGCAAGCTGCCCCACGTCGGGACGACCATATTCACGGTGATGTCGCAACTCGCCGCAGAACACGGCGCCATCAACCTGTCGCAAGGTTTCCCGGACTTCGACGGCCCGCCGGCTCTGCTCGAGCGAGCCGCTTACCACCTGACCCACGGGCACAATCAATACGCGCCGATGCCGGGCGTCGCCACGTTGCGCGAGCAGGTCGCCCGCAAGGTGTCCGATCTGTACGGATGTCGGGCGAACATGGACACCGAAGTGACCATCACAGCCGGTGCAACTGAAGCCATCTTCTGCGCAATCACCGCCGTCGTTCGACCGGGCGACGAAGTCATCGTGTTCGACCCCGCGTACGACTGCTACGAGCCGGCGATCACGCTTGCCGGCGGCGTCACGCGGCGCGTGCCGCTCACCGCACCGTCGTTCCTGCCCGATTGGGATCGCGTGCGCGACGCCCTGACGCCGCGCACGCGGCTGGTCATCGTCAATTCACCGCACAACCCAACGGGCGCGATCTGGCGCGCGACCGACATGCAGACCTTGGCCGAACTCGCGAGCGGTCACGCGTTCTATGTCGTCGCCGATGAAGTCTACGAACACATCGTGTTCGACGGCGCGCAGCACGAAAGCGTACTCAGATATCCCGATCTGTACGCGCGGAGCTTCGTCGTGTCGTCGTTCGGCAAGACTTATCACCTAACAGGATGGAAGACGGGCTATTGCGTGGCGCCGCCGGCGCTGACCGTTGAACTGAGGCGCATCCATCAGTACGTCAACTTCGTTGCCAATACGCCGATTCAGTATGCCCTCGCCGACTACATGGCCGTGGCGCCGGAACATGCGACGACGCTCGGCGCGTTCTACCAGCGCAAGCGCGATCTGTTCGTAGGGTTGCTGAAAGGATCGCGGTTCGGGATAAGGCCGAGCGGCGGAACGTACTTTCAGTTGCTCGATTACGGCGATGTGTCGAACGAGCCCGACGTCGATCTCGCGCGTCGCATGACGATCGAGAAAGGCGTCGCGTCCATTCCGGTGTCGGTGTTCTACGAACACGCACCCGAACTGCGCTTGCTCCGCTTCTGCTTCTGCAAAGACGACGCGACGCTGGCGCGAGCGGCCGAGATCCTGTGCCGGCTCTGACGCTTCGCACCCTGACTCGAACCGAGGACCCGCAATGTTCGGACGCGTAGTCTTGACCGCCTGTCTGCTCTCGGTTGCCGGCTGTGGCAGCGGCGATTCCGCTGGAAAACCGGCAAAACAGCTCGCCCCCGGCGAACAGACGTATCAGCGCTTCTGCATCTCGTGCCATTCGTCCGGCATCAGCGGCGCGCCGCCGGTCGGCAATGCGCAAGCGTGGGCGCCGCGGGTCGCGCAGGGCGACGAGGTGTTGCTGCAGCACACCGTGGACGGGATGCCGTCCGCCGGAATGCCGCCGCGAGGCATGTGCGTCGCGTGCACCGACCAGGAACTGCTCGACGCGATTCACTTCATGACCAGCCGCAGCCAGTGAGGTCGCGGATCTCGCCAACTGTTCGTGGTGCGAACCAGGGTGCGTTGATAGGCACGCCAGCAACGCCCCGATTCCCGTGGCCTCTCGAGGTGGAACGATTCGTGCTACGTGCCGTTGAAGGATGAACCACAGGACCGAGAGACACCGAACATGAGTCGATATCTGCCGGGAGACGTCGTATCGCGCCGCAAAGGCTTCGTCATGCACCGAGGCATTGCACTGGGCGACGGCCGCGTGTTGCACAACACGCCGTTCAAGGGTGAGCACATCAGCAGCGAGGTCGATTTCAGCGCCGGTCAGCGCCTGTACGTGACCCGACTGGATCGCGCGGCCCGCCAACGGGCGCTGCTGCACGCCGAGCGCGACGCAGGCCGCCGCGGTTACAGCCTGTTGGGCAACAACTGCGAACACACCGTGACGCGCGCGATCGACGGCGAAGCGGACAGCCCGCAGTTGCGCGGCTGGGTCGCGGGGTTGATGGCGGGTGCCGCGCTACTCGCGCTGACGCGCAGTCCGGCGGCGGCCGCGGCCGGATTCGCCGCGGCGCGCGGTTGGATGTCGAACCGCCGCTAAACGGAACTCCGCCGGCAGCGGCGCGGTGATGGTCAGGCCATCGACGACGATGCGGTGGCAGTGCAACGCCAGCCGCGACCACCGTTGCTCGATCGAGTCCGGCTTGCCGTAGAGATGATCGCCGAGGATCGGATGACCGATCCACGCGAGGTGCACGCGCAGTTGATGCGTGCGACCGGTCAGGGGTTGCAGTCGCGAGCAGCGTGTGGCGGCCATCGCCACCCATTCGACGAAGCCGCGACACGCTGTCGTGCCCTTCGTGGTGGCGGCCGCTCAGATGCCAGCGCGATCCGTGCCGGGCAATGCGCTCGCGCGGTGCTGCGACGCGATAGCGGCTCTTGCGCCCCTTGGTCAACGGCAGGTCGATGACACCGGTCGAACCTTCGAGGTCCATGTCGCCCAGCACGCGCGCGACGTAGAACTTGCGCACGCCGCGGTCCGAGAACGATTTCGTCAGCTGCGCCTGTCGCTCGCGCGTGAGCGCCACCAGCAACACGCCGCTGGTGCCTTTATCGATGCGATGGATCGAGAACGGCTCGCAGCCTTGCGCGGCGAGTTCGTCGCGCAAGGTGTCCCACAGGCAGGCTGCTCCGCTGCGGTCGCTGAGCAGCGAGATGCCGCTCGGCTTGTCGATTGCGAGCAGATCGGACGATCGATACAGAACGTCGAGCATCGCTCGACCGCTCGCGTGTCAGCGTCCGAACGACTCGGTGAAGCGGACGTTCTTACGCTCGAGGCCGCGTTGCACGACGTTCAACGCGCCGTTGCGGATCATCCATTCGAGACGGTGGTCGCGGTACTCGCGCTTGAACAATCCGGCTTCGAGCGATCTGACGGACCGCCGCCATGCCGGCGCTCGCGCCTTGCATCGCCATGGTTGCGGCTTCGGCCGAGACCTTGCTTCACGCTGTCGCGCGCATTCGCGCGCGACAACCAGTCCGCAAGCGCGGTGCCTGCTTTCGGTGCGTGTCCAAACGAACTGGCGCCGTTCAGGAATGGCACCACGCACAAGTCGCCCCAACCGAACGCGTCGCCGTTGAACCAGCGGCGACCGCCGAGCTGCTGCTCGAGCCATTTGTGCCAACGACCGATCTCTGCCGCGCCGGCCGCTTCGAGGCGCGCGGCCTCTGCGCCTTCAGCTCTACCGAAGTTGCGGATCTCCGACAGCGCCCAGGTGATCGCTTCGAAGTGCGTGTCCATCACGTCTTCGAGCATACGTACGCGCGCGCGATCGGCCGGGCTCGCCGGCAGCAACGCGGGCTTCGGCCATTTGTCTTCGATGTATTCGAGGATGACAGTCGAATCGAAGATAGCCGCGTCGCCGTCGAGCAACGCGGGCACTTCGCCGCGCGGATTCGCCGCGGCGAACTCGCCGTCCACCTGACCGCTGCCGATCGCGTTCGGCAACATGCCCTGGAATTCGACGCCTTTTTCGATCAACGCGATCTTCACTTTCTGTCCGTATGGGGACAGCGGATGGTCATAGAGACGCAGTGCCATTTGGAGATTCTCGTACTCGGTGAGGTCGGCCATTCTTCCAGATGCCGTGCTGCCCGTCACCGAAGTTGTTTCGGACCACGCCATCCACCAAACTCGCGGTCCTTTCTCTTCGCAACGCTCAATTTCACCGAACGGAGATCAGCCGATGCGTGCCGCCGTCATGCGCAATCTGAAAATCGTCACCGACGATATGCCGGATCCCATTCCGGGCCCCGGAGAAGTACTCGTCAAAACGCTCGCGTGCGGAATCTGCGGCTCCGACCTGCACGCGCTGAAGCACGCCAAGCAGTTCGTCGACAACGCGCCGGGCGGCATGGGCATGGACATCGGCCGCGACGTCGTCATGGGCCACGAGTTCTGCGCCGAGATTCTCGACTACGGTCCGCAAACGACGCGCATGCATCCCGTCGGCACCCGCGTGTGTTCGTTCCCGATGCTGCTGCGTAACGGCGCGCCGGTGACGGTGGGATATTCGAACGACGTTCCGGGCGGTTACGCGGAACGCATGGTGCTGATGGAAGGTCTGCTGTTGCCGGTGCCGAACGGGCTGGCCACCGAACACGCCGCTCTGACCGAGCCGATGGCGGTGGGATTGCACGCGGTCGAGATGGCGCAGACTGACCAGCGACGACGTACCGCTCGTGATCGGCTGCGGACCGATCGGTCTCGCGGTGATCAGCGCGCTCAAGACGCGCGATGTGCGCCCGATCATCGCGGCGGATTATTCGCCGATGCGTCGCAAGCTCGCGGAACAGCTCGGCGCCGACATCGTGCTCGATCCGGCGAAGACGTCGCCGTACGCGAGCTGGCGCGAAGTGGCGGAGACCACTCGCAGCGGCCAACGCGGCGCGGTGAACCTGCTGACCGGAACGCCCGAATTGCGACCGGGCGTGTTCTTCGAATGCGTCGGCGTGCCCGGCGTCATCGACCAGATGCTGGTCGGCGCCGCGCGCGGGTGTCGTTTCGTCATCGTCGGCGTGTGCATGGAGCCGGATCAGATTCGACCGCTGCTCGGGATCACCAACGAGATCAACATGCAGTTCGTGCTGGGTTACACGGTGGACGAATTCGCACGCACGCTGTCGCTGATTTCCGAAGGCAAGCTGATCGCCGATCCGTTGATCACCGGTAAGGTCGGTGTCGGTGGAGTCGCCGGCGCATTCCGCGACCTCGGCTCGCCGGAAGCGCACGCCAAAATCATCGTGGAGCCCTGGCGCGACTGATGAATCTCCGCGACCTGCGCTATCTGGTCGCGCTGGCCGAGAATCTGCATTTCGGTCGCGCGGCCGAAGCGTGCTTCGTGAGCCAGCCGACGCTGTCGACGCAGATCCGCAAACTCGAGGATCAGCTGAAAGTAACGCTGATCGAGCGCGGCAACCGGCAAGTGATCCTGACGCCGGTGGGTGCCGCCGTGGTCGCCCAGGCACAACGGGTGTTACGCGACGTGGACGATCTCGTGCGGATTGCCGAGGAGCATCGCGATCCGCTCGGTGGCGACGTACGCGTGGGGATCATTCCGACGGTCGCGCCGTATCTGCTGCCGCGAATCCTGCCGATCATCCGGCGCGAGTTTCCGAAAGTGTCGATCAAGCTCAACGAAGGGCAGACGCGCGTCATCCTGCGCATGTTGGGCGACGGTGAACTGGACGCACTGATTCTGGCGTTGCCGGTCGGCGAGGATCACCTGGTGCAGACGAAGCTGTACAGCGAGCCGTTCTATCTTGCCGTCAGCAAGCAGCATCCGAAATCGGGCCGCAAGACGGTGTCGCTCGACGATCTCGACGACGAGCAGGTGCTGTTGCTGGAGGACGGCCACTGCCTGCGCGATCAGGCGCTCGATATCTGCAACTCGCACAACGCGGTGGAGAACACCAACTTCCGCGCGACCAGTCTCGAGACGCTGCGGCAAATGGTGGCCGCGAACATCGGCATCACGTTGATGCCGGAACTCGCGTTGGGCGGACGCGGCGGTGCCGTAAGATACATCCCGTTTCGCGGGCGGCCGCCCAGTCGCGACATCGGTATGGTGTGGCGAACCACCGCGAGCCGCACCGAGTTACTGGGGCGCTTGGCACGCGCGATCCAGAATCCATTGCGATGAGCGCGGTTACTTTTTTTCGAAGGCCACTTGAAAGTCGCGACCGCGGGCCCATTATGCGCAGGCGCGGCGCGCCGCAAATCCGACTGATCAGAGGAAAAAATTTATGAAATTCAGACCGTTACACGACAGAGTATTGGTGGAACGGGTTGCCGAAGAGACCAAATCGGCCGGCGGCATCCTGATTCCGGACAACGCCCGCGAAAAGCCCCAGCAAGGGTTGGTCGAGGCGGTAGGCACCGGTGCGGTATTGGAAAACGGCAGCGTACGGGCACCGAGCGTCAAGAAAGGGGACCGAATTCTGTTTGGCAAGTACTCCGGCAGCGAGATCAAGCTCGACGGCAAAGAGTACGTGATCATGCGGGAAGAGGACGTGATGGCGGTGCTGAAGTAACGAACGGAGAGGAAAGGAACAAGAACCATGAGCGCGAAGAAGATCGTATTCGACGAAGACGCACGTAAGCGTCTCGCAAAAGGTGTGGACATTCTGGCCGATGCGGTAAAGGTCACCCTCGGGCCGAAGGGTCGGCATGTCGTATTGAGCAAGAGCTGGGGTGCGCCGACCGTCACGAAGGACGGCGTCTCGGTCGCGAAGGAAATCGAGCTGAAAGACAAGTTCGAGAACATGGGCGCGCAACTCGTGAAGCAGGTTGCGAGCAAGACGTCGGACGAAGCGGGTGACGGCACCACGACTGCAACGGTGATCGCTCAGGCGGTACTGCGCGAAGGTTCGAAAGCGGTCGCTGCAGGCGTCAATCCGATGGACCTGAAGCGCGGCATCGACCAGGCCGTAAAGGTCGTTACCGAGGCGCTCGAGAAAATGTCGACGCCCTGCACCGATCGTAAATCGATCGCGCAGGTCGGCGCGGTATCGGCAAACGCCGACCAGGCGATCGGCGATCTGCTCGCCGAAGCGATGGACAAGGTCGGCAAGGAAGGCGTCATCACGATCGAGGACGGTTCCGGTCTGGAGAACGAACTCGAAGTCGTGGAAGGGATGCAGTTCGACCGCGGCTATCTGTCGCCGTACTTCATCACGAAGCCCGATCGTCAGGTTGCCGAACTCGACAGCCCGTTGATTCTGCTGCGCGACAAGAAAATCTCGTCAGTGCGCGAACTGCTGCCGATTCTCGAGGCAGTGGCCCGTGCCGGTAAGCCGCTGGTAATCATCGCTGAAGACATCGAAGGCGAAGCGCTGGCTACGCTCGTGGTGAACAAGCTGCGCTCGATCGTCAGCGTCGTGGCGGTGAAAGCCCCCGGCTTCGGTGACCGTCGCAAGGCGATGCTGGAAGACATCGCGGTTCTGACCGGCGCGAAAGTGATCTCCGACGACACCGGCATGCAGCTCGAGAAAGCGACGCTGGAAGATCTCGGTACGGCGAAGCGCGTCGAAGTCTCGAAAGAGAACACGACCATCGTCGGCGGCTCCGGCAAGTCGAAAGAGATCAAAGGCCGCATCGGCCAGATCCGCAAAGAGATCGACGACACCAAGTCGGACTACGATCGCGAGAAACTGCAGGAACGGCTGGCGAAACTCGCCGGTGGCGTGGCGGTGGTGAAAGTCGGTGCCGCCACCGAAATCGCGATGAAAGAAAAGAAAGCCCGCCTCGAAGACGCGCTGCATGCAACGCGTGCCGCGGTCGAAGAGGGTGTCGTACCGGGCGGCGGTGTTGCGCTGATGCGCGCGAGCGTGAAGCTCGACAAGCTGAAAGGCGACAACGAAGACCAGACGACCGGCATCAAGATCCTGCGCCGGTCGATCGAAGAGCCGCTGCGTCAGATCGTTGCCAATGCGGGCTACGAGCAGTCGGTCATCGTCGACAAAGTGCGTGGCGGTAAAGGCAACTACGGCTTCAATGCGGCGAGCGGCGAATACGGCGACATGGTCGAAATGGGCATTCTCGACCCGACGAAGGTCACTCGTCTGGCGCTGCAGAACGCCGCAAGCGTGGCGAGCCTGATGCTGACGACCGAGGCACTGATCGCGGATGCGCCCGAAAAGCCGAAGGCGGCAGGCGGGCACGACCACGGTCATGACCACGACCACGGCGACTATTGATCGATCATTGACGTGATCGCGGGCTCGACGCGAGCCCTTCGAAGCGGCGCAATCCAACCGATTGCGCCGTTTTCGTTTCGGGCTGGCGAAACTTTTCTTCGTTAGAGAAGAAACGACAACAGCGTCGCGATGCCGAGGAACGAGAAGAAGCCGGTGACGTCGGTGACCGTCGTCAGCACGATCGTCGAGCTGGTCGCCGGATCCTGCCCCAGGCGGCTCATCATGATCGGAATGAACGCACCGGCGATGCCGGCGATCGTCATCGACGCGATCATCGCGAGCCCGATCACCAGCGCAAGCCCCGGTGACTTGCTCCAGACGTAGACGGACAGCGACGTGACGGCGGCGATGCCGAGTCCGTTCAACAATCCGGCCGACATCTCTTTGCGCATTACGCGCGCCCACGCGTTTACGCCGATCTCTCTGAGCGCGAGGCCGCGCAGCGTAACGGCGAGCGCCTGCGAACCGGAGTTGCCTGATTGACCGGCGACCACCGGCATCAGCACGGCAAGCGCGGTGAATTGCGCGATCGTGTGTTCGAACAGCCCCACCACGGACGCCGCGAGGAACGCGGTCAGCAGATTGATCTGCAGCCACGGGTGGCGCTTTTGAACGGTGGTCCACACCGTCGACAGGGCGTGTTCGTCCTTGCCGGCGCCTACCATCGTCTGCAGATCGGACAGTGCGTCCTGCTCGACTGCGTCGAACAGGTTCTCGCTGCGGATGATGCCGGAGAAGCGGCCCTGCAGATTCACTACCGGCAACGTGTTGACGTTGAAACGGCCGATGCCGGCCGCGATCTCTTCGCGCGTGGTGAATTCGTCCACTTGCCACTTCACCGGGTGCATGAGCGTGCCGATCGGCGCATCGGATGCCGCGGCGATGAGGGCCTGTAAATCGACTGCGCCGACGAGCGTGTCTTCGGTGTCGACGACGAACAACGTACGCGGCAGGCGCGTCTGGCAGTTTCGGACCCGCGCGAGGCATTCGGCCACGTGCGTATGCGTCGTGACGTGCAGCGGCTGAATCTCCATCAGCGCCGCCGCCGAATCTTCGCGCACGCGCAGGATGCGTTCGGCCTCGCGTTTCACCGCGGGCGGCAACGACGTCACCAATGCTTCGCGACGCCGGCGCGGAATCGTTCGCAGGCAGCGGAACGCATCGCGCGGTTCCATCGCGGCGATCACGTCGGCGCGGCGTTTCGCGGGAAATTCTTCGATCAATCTGCCGGCCGTGTCGGCGTCGAGATGTCGCAGCGCGACCACGGCGCGTTGAACGGTGCCTTCCTCGATCCAGGCGAGCAACTCTTCTTCGGATTGACGGGTCAAAACGCTGACGGCGACGTCGGGCGCCAGATTGAGCACCTCGTCGGACAGCATCATGTTCTGCTCCTGCGACGGCCCATCAATGCCACCAGCAGCTCTGCCCACGACCCGATGATGAGTACAGGAAGATTGACCGGCCGCGGGTTCGCGTCGGCGTCGGTCAACCGCAAGGCTCTGACGAGATCGCCGAGGCGCAACACGCCGACGAAACGTTCGGCTTCGTCGAGCACCGGCAAGCTGTCGTGCACCTGCCAGTCCGGCAGCCGCATCGCGTGGTCGAGCAGCAGCGCGCTGTGCAGAACAGGGCGCTGGACCAGCGGCAGATCGGCCAGCACCTGCGCTGCGTTCGCGCGCGCTGCGTCTACGATCGCGACCTGTCCCGCGTAACCTTCGACGTCGTTCACGAGATAGATCCACGATTCGCCTTGCGCATGCAGGCTGCCGATACGATTGAGCACGGTGCCGGCGGTTTCGCTGAGGTGCGCGATCGGTGGGCGATCGTCGAGCGCCGACAGCACGCGGTCGCGCGGCAGCACCAGCGCCCGCGCGATGCGCGCGCGCTGTCGTTCCGGAAAACTCGCCAGCCGATGTTCACGCACTTCGCGGCGCGCACCGCGCAGCATGCGGATGACGTTGATGTCGACGCCCGCTTCGACGATCGCTTCGTTCCACGGCAGATCGGGCAATTCGGTCTGCACGACGTTCAGCCACCACACCGGCGCGTGTCGCATCAGCAACGCGAGATCGCCCGGCTCGCACTGCACCAGCGCGGCCGCGCGTTCCTTCGCGCCGAGCTTCGCCAGCGCGACGCAACAGGCCGGCGCGTCTGCACGCATCCACGCGTGCATCAGCTCGACGTCGATCGCCGTCATGGGGCTTTGTCCGGCTCGACGAGCAACGGCCGCGTTGCGAGGTAACGGCCGGGCACGTGGATGACGCCCTCAGGACTCTCCACGATGACGGTCGTCTCGGTCACTTCGATCACGCGACCGCGGATGTTGCCGACGCGGATGCGCGCGCCGGGGCGGATCAGTTCCGGGAACCGGCGCATGGTCATGAGATCCTGAACGAAGCCGATGCTGCCGATCGACAGTGCAATGCCGACACTGGCGACCAGTGCGATCACCACCCCAACGAGCGCGTTGAGTATCCAGCCGACGTACACGCCGACCAGATCGAGCGCCATGACGATCGACAGAAACAGCACGACGGCGTACGTGGTCCGCCGGACCAGTGGTTCGCTGCCGGTGCTGACGACGCGCGCGCTGCGGCCGATCAGATCCTGCCCGACGACGCCGAGCAGGTGACCGACGACCACCACCGCGACTGCAGCGAGGAACGCCGGTCCGTGTACGGCGAGAGTTGCCAGTGCGTCGCCGACGGCGGGCGCGGCGAGCATGCGCACCGCCATGACGAGCCCGCCGACCACCATGCCCCAGAACGCGATGCCGCCCATCACCGTCACGGTGTCGGTGCCGAGGTGGAGCCAACGACGTCCGGCGGAATGGATCAGTGCGCGCAGACCGTAACCGCCCAACAGCGAGGCGGCGAGTACGGCGAGGGCGGTGAAGGTGATGTCCATGCCACCTATTCCATCGTTAAACCATCAGAGATCGGACCCCGGCACTGCACATCCGGTTGCATCGACGATGACACCGGGCGTGGTGTCCGGACACTGGTCTTCGCTGTCGTCGATCGCGTCGTGATCGGCGTCGCGTGACGTGAGACATGACTCGACGTTCTCGGTGAAACGCGTCGCCAGCCTGCAGCGAGCGTCGGCGTCGTTTGCTTCGACGATCTGAGTTGCGTTGGCCGTCCGGGTTGCTTGAACCGGCCGTGCCGTGGCGACATGCCGCGGCAGAGCGGCTGAAGTCGTTGTAGCGGCAGGATCGGGCGGTACGCATCCATGACACAGGATCGTAGCGAGCAAAAGCCCCGCGCGCTGAGCACCGATGCGCGTTTCAATCACCACTACGCAGCACCACCAGATCGATTCGACGATTGCGCGCGCGCCCCTCGGCCGTTTCGTTGCTGGAGATCGGCCGCGTCTCGCCGTATCCCATGGCGGAAATCCGGTACGGGGCGAGCTGCATGTTCGCGAGCAGGTACGCGCGCACCGCGTCGGCGCGCCGTTGCGACAACTCCAGATTCGACTCGTCGCCGCCGAACGAATCGGTGTGGCCTTCCACGGTGATGACGGAGTCGTTGAAGATCTCCACCGCCCGTTCGACCTTCTCGAGCAACGGGGCCTGATCCGGTTTGATCGTCGCTGCACCGCTGTCGAAGCTGAGTCCGATCAGCCGCACCACGATCGAGTTGCCGGTGCGCAGCACTTCTGCTTCGTTCGGCTGGAACAGTTTCTCCACCTGCACCAGTTGATCGCGCCGTTCCTGTTGTTCGGCCAGCAGCGTATTCAGCGCGACGGTCTCTTTCGAAACCCCGCCGAGCGTGGTTTCGAGCGTGGCGATGCGCTCGTTGCGCTCGTCGAGTTCGAGCTTCATCTGGGCCAGGTCGTGTTGGGCCTGCTTGACGGCCGCGAGCGTGGCTGCGGCGGTCGACGCGACGCCGTTCGTCAGGTCCGGGGTGACGCCGAGCGCGTTGGCGATATCGACGACGGGTGCCTCCGAGCGCAACAACACTTCCTCAAAGGTGCGGTCGCCGTCGTTCATACCTTTGATCTGCGCCGCCAGGTGTAAAGCGTGGCTGGCCTGTTCCTTCGCTTGCTTCGCGAGCAACCTGGCCCGGTCGGTGTCGTAGCGGTCTTCGATGATGGCCTTTTCTGCCTCGACCAGCGACGCGCGCGCCTGCCCTAGCGTCAGCGGCGCGTATTTCTCGACGTTTTCCTGTTCCGCCTGAGTGAGCAGGGTGCGAGCGTCGCGCAGGATCGCGCCCTTGATCGCTTCGAGTTCCGCGGCGCGATAGCTTTGTACTGCCTCTGCCGCTTGTGTCTGCGCTTTCTCCGGTCGGCCGTTCTCCAGCGTGATCGCCGCCTTGCGAAACTGTTCTTCGGCCTTCGTGAAGATGCGCGCCGCGAGCTGATCGGCACCGGCCGAGATTGCGTTGTTGCGGCTGGTCAACGTCGCGTCGAAGGTGGTGTGGCCGATCCTGACCGTGTCGGCGGCGCCATTGATCGCTTTCGTCAGTTCGTCGACGTACTTGTTGACCTGTGCCGGCGCGCGGTTGCGCTCCGCGGCCTCTTTGGCATGAGCGTACGCCTGCGTCGCCTCGTCCCAAGCCTCTGGTGCAAGCAGTTGCATGTCGTTCTCGCGCGCCTGTGCCATTGCCGCGTCCGCTCTCGCGAGCGGCGACTCGTCGACGCTTGCGGCCGCAGCGAATCCTGTCGCGAGCAGCAGCGCCGCGAGTAACCCCCATCGCATATTTCGACTCCGGAATCCGTCCAGCATGAACGGGGCCATAGCGTACAGTGGAACTGCGATCCTCACAGCAGGATCGCGGCGCTTTTTCTGTTAGGGTCGCAACCTGCAACACGAGAGCGCAATGCGAGCGAGTCTCTGCTCGGCTGTCCGAGCGTCCAACCCAACGATTCGCTACCGTCGCGACGACAAGGCTTGAGCGTGGCGGAGGAAGTTCAGCCCGAGATCGATCCGCGCATGACCGCGAGCATTCCGTGGATCATGCGCAACGGCGTCGGCATCCAGATCATGGAGACGTTGGCGGTCGGTGCGTTCCTGACCGCATTCGCGGTGCAACTCGGCGCCAGCAACTTCACGATCGGTCTGCTCGCGGCGGTTCCGCATCTGTCGCAGCTCGCGCAGATCCCGGCACTCGCGATCGTGGAGCGTTATCGCAATCGCAGCCGGATCTACTTCGTCAGCGGTCTCATCGCCCGCCCCGCGATGCTGATCATCGGCGCGGCGGCGTTCATTCCGGACCACGACGTCGCGCTCGGCGTGATCGTGTTCGCTTTCGCGTTGCGCTATGCGATGGGCGCATTTCTCGGCTGCGCGTGGGGCTCGTGGATGCGGGACCTGATTCCCGATCGGCTCATGGGCGAGATATTCGGCGCGCGGCAGAAACGCATGACGTTCATCGGCGCCGTGCTGAGCCTCGTCGCAGCGGGCTTCGTAGACGTGTGGAGCAAGTGGGTGCCGTTGCCGCAGACGTACAGTTACGCGGTGATCTATACGCTCGCGTTCTTCGGAGGCCTGTACGGGGTGTGGTGCGCGCAACACGTTTACGAACCGCCGATGACCGCTGCGGTCGCGGATCGTCGTTGGTATCTCGCGCTCGGCGTGCCGTTCAAGAGCAAGAATTTCCGGCGCCTGCTCGCGTTCCTCGGAAGCTGGAACTTCGCGGTCAACCTCGCGGCGCCGTTCTTCACGGTGCACATGCTGAAGCGGATGGAATTGAGCCTCGCGTTGGTCGTCGGTCTCGGCACGCTCAGCCAGATGGCGGCTTACCTGATGGTTTCGCAATGGGGCGCAATCGCCGATCGGTTCAGCAACAAGTCGGTGCTGTCGGTGTGCGCACCGCTGTTCATCCTGTGCATCTTCGCGTGGACGTTCACGATGTTTCCCGACCGTCACGCGCTGACGATTCCGCTGCTGATCGCAATCCACATCGCAACCGGCGTTGCGAGCGCCGGCGTGACGCTCGCTTCCGGCAATATCACGTTGAAGCTTGCGCCGCGTGGCGATGCGACCGCTTATCTGGCGGCGAGTTCGCTGGTGAACTCACTGGCCGCGGGTACCGCGTCGATGGTCGGCGGGCTAACGGCCGACTTCTTCCTTTCGCGCAAGCTGTCGGTGCTGATGCGCTGGCACAATCCGAGCGGCGACGTAGAGTTCACCGCGCTCAACTTCATTCAGTGGGATTTCTTCTTCCTGTTCGCGTCGGTGATCGGGTTGTATGCGCTGCACCGACTATCGCTGGTGCGCGAGGAAGGGCACGTAAAGGAAGGAGTGGTGCTCGACGCGCTGTTTCAAATCGCGCGCCGAGGGATGCGCAACCTTTCTACCGTGGCTGGTTTGCGGGCGGCCACCGAATACAACCTCGAAGGTCTTCGGAACGGCGAGCGAACCGACGCGGACGCCGGCGCGAAGCAGCGCGAGACCGAGATCATCGATTAGCCGCCGCTGCGGATCAGGCGTGTTCCAGCCACGGGAACTCGCGATAGTCGAAACGCCGCTCGATGGTCGGCTTTATCACGGCAAAGTACGGCGACAGATCGAAGTCGCGCGGTGTATACGCCGTGTGCGACCGCACCTTGTACACCCATCGAATGTTCGAACCGTCTTCCAGCGATTCCAGGTCCGGCAGGATCGGATAGCGCACCGCATCGAACGCTTCCGCGATCAACGAACTGCAGATCGCTTTGGTGGGTTCGCCGCTGCCGAACGTCAGCAGCTGTCGTCGCCAACGAGGCGGTATCGGGGGCGCCGGCAACAGGAAGCGCGCGAGGTCGAATACGTTCTTCAGGTCGTACGTGTTGCCGATGTGCCTGACCACGAAGTCGATCAGTCGCACGCGGTCGTCGTCGCTCAGCCCGACAGGGCGGCAGATCCGCACGTTGGAATCGACGTACTTTTCGTATGGCACCGAGGACACGCCGAATTCGACGTCGGCTTCCACGAGCGGAAACGGCGCCGAGTCGCCGACGCAGATTGCCGAGTGGGACCATGTCGACTGCGTCAGATACTTGATCGCGGTGCTGATGCGCGAAGACCCTTCCACCAGCAGCACGTCGCACGGCTGGATGAAGTCCGGCCAACGGACTTCGCCGCCGCTGACGACCGTGGGCTTGTAGTATTTGGCCGGTGCCGCGATGTAGCGCGCGAGGCGCTGACCGAGGCGGCCCATCAAGCGATTCAATCGAGGTCGCCCGCCAGACTCGCGCGTACCGGCTCCGGGATCGGATCGACGCGATAGGGGAGCGCCGGGTGATCGATGCCGATCGCGATCGGCGCACCCGATTTGGCCGAGGCGATCTGCGCCGGCGTGAGCTCGAAGCGCAGGAAATGCACCGCCGCGGTTTTCTCGTCGTTGCTGCGCGGCAGGTCTTCGTTCGCGAGCGCGAACAACGGCGCGTGATCGCCGACTTTCACCCACACGCGGTGTTCGAGTCCGATCATCTGTGCGAGCGCAACGCGTCGTTCGGCGACGTCGTCGTACTCGATCATGAACGTCGCTTTCCAATTGCTGCCATCGGGAATCAGCGGATTGTATGCGTCGATTTCTTCCTTGATCGCATCTGCTTCGAAGATGCGTTCGACGCGCAGCATCTCCTGCACCTGATACTTCATCGTGGTGAAATCTTCGAACACCAGCGTCGCGTGCGGACCGAGCGCGATGCGGCGCACCTTCTTGTGCGCGATCACTTCGGCGCGGAACGCGGCGCGCTTCGCCGCATAGTCTTCGAGGCTCCAGATACGGCTGCGGTCGAGTTTCATCGCATCAGATCCCGTATGCGCGCCGCACGAGCGTAAGCGGATGTTCGGCGTGCATGCTCGATCCTTTGAGTTCGAGTCCGTGCTGGATCATGCGCCCGGCCATCGGGCAATCCGAGCCGTAGTGGTCCGGCGCGGATTGCTCGACGCGGGTTACCACCGGGCGCGCGATCTTCATCGCTTTCTCGTACGTCTCGCTCTTCAGTGCGTACGTGCCGTCGTGGCCGGAGCAGCGTTCGATGGTGGTGACGTTGGTGTCGGGGATCAACTGCATGAAGTCGCGCGTTTTCATGCCGATGTTCTGTACCCGCTGGTGACACGCGACGTGATACGCGATCGTCCCGAGCTTCTGACTGAAGGTGGTTTTCACGAGACCGGCCTTGTGCCGCAGCATCAGATACTCGAACGGATCGAAAAACGCCGCTTTCACTCGCGCCACGTCGGGGTCGTTGGGAAACATCAACGGTACTTCCTGCTTGTACATCAGTACGCAGGACGGAATCGGGCTCATCAGGTCGTAGCCTGCGTCGATCGCTTCGAGGAATATCGGCAGGTTCGCGTCCTTGAGTTTCTCGACCGCTTTCAGATCGCCGAGTTCGAGTTTCGGCATACCGCAGCAGCGCGCGTCCTGCAGCAGCCGAACCGAAATGCCGTTGTGATTGAGCACGGCCACCATGTCTTCCACGACTTCCGGTTCGTTGTGCTCGCCATAGCAGGTAACGAAGATCGCCACCTTGCCGCGGGTACGATCGGTCGATTGCGCAGGCGTGGTTGCATCGTGCAGCTCGCCCAACCGGCGGCTCAAGGTGCGCGTGTGAAACTTCGGCACCGGTGCTTTGGAGTTCAGACCGATCGTCTTGTCGATCGCGGTGCGCATCGCGGGGCTGCTGATCACCGCGTTGGTGATTTGACCTATTCCCGGCGTCGAAAGCGTCTTGAAGACGGGATCGGTGGTGGTGATCAGCCGGTCGCGCCACTTCGTGTCGCCGTTATCGAACCGGTACGCTTTCGCGCGCAGCATCAGGTGTGGGAAGTCCACTGCCCATTCGTGCGGCGGAAGATACGGACACTTCGTTTCGGCGCACAGATCGCACAGGTAGCACTGGTCGACCACCTTCGTGTAGTCGGCTTTGTCGACGCCGTCGACTTCGAGCGTCGGCGATTCGTCGACCAGATCGAACAGCGTCGGAAATGAATCGCACAGGCTGACGCAACGTCGACAGCCGTGGCAGATTTCGAACACACGCTCGAGTTCGGCGTAGAGCGAGTCTTTCGCGTAGAACTCGGGATTCTGCCAATCGATCGGGCGACGCTGTGGCGCCTCGAGATTTCCTTCGCGTGCTCCAGCCATCGACGCTACCTCGTCATGGAATCATGCAAGAAAGATGGTCGCGAAAAAAAGGGGTCGTGGATGACCAGACCCCTTCGATTCCGACCGGTCCGCTGCAGGACCGGCTGCGTTCTCAGTTCATCGCGCTCAGCGCCTTGGTGAATCGGTTCGCGTGTGAGCGTTCCGCCTTCGCGAGCGTTTCGAACCAATCGGCGATTTCGTCGAAGCCTTCTTCGCGCGCGGTTTTCGCCATGCCCGGGTACATGTCGGTGTACTCGTGCGTTTCACCGGCGATTGCGGCTTTCAGGTTGTTCGACGTGCTGCCGATCGGCAGACCCGTCGCCGGATCGCCTACGGCTTCCATGTATTCGAGGTGGCCGTGCGCATGACCGGTTTCGCCTTCCGCGGTGGAGCGGAACACGGCAGCCACATCGTTCTCGCCTTCGACGTCTGCTTTTGCAGCGAAGTACAGGTAACGACGATTGGCCTGCGACTCACCGGCGAACGCGTCCTTCAGATTGTTGAGAGTCTTACTCTTCTTCAGATCCATAGCGTCATGACCTCACTGTTATGGCAGGCGCCAGTATAAGAGTTATCGACGCGAGGGGAATTCGAATCTATGAATGACCCCAATCGACGACGACTATCGACATGGAGCGATCCTAAGACGCGGTATATGAGCATCATTCGGGCGGCCGGCTAGAATGAGCGGCCGTTTTTCGAGCGTTCGCCGATGCAGTCCACTTCGTCCGCCGCGCAGTCGGTGTCGTCGCAGACGCCGTTGAAAGCGTTGGCGCGCGTCGAATTCGGCGCGCTCACGCGGTTGGCGCTGCCGATGATCGTCACGCAGTTGTCGCAGATGGGGATGGGCGTGGCGGACGCGATCATGGCGGGCCGGGTCAGCCCCGCCGATCTCGCCGGTGTCGCCCTCGGCGGCAATCTGTTCTGGCCGCTGATGCTGTTCATGTCGGGCGTGATCATGGCGTTGACTCCGGCGGTGTCGCAGTTGCACGGCGCGAAGCGCGAGGCCGAAGTGGCCGCGGTGGTGCGCCAGGCGCTGTGGCTGGCGTTGGTCGGCGGCGGCATCGCATTTCTGGTGCTCGGATACGCGGAGGCGGCGCTGGTCTTCGTCGGCGTCGATCCGGCAGCAATTCCGGTGGCGGTCGACTACATCCGCGCGCTGCGATGGGGCCTGCCGCCGGTGCTCGGCTACTTCACGTTGCGGTATCTGTGCGAAGGCATGTCGTGGACGACACCGGCCATGGCGATTGCGCTGATCGCGCTCGCGTTGAAGGTGCCGCTGAATCTCTTGTTCATTTACGGCGCGTTCGGATACGCGGGCCTCGGCGGCGCCGGCTGCGGATGGTCGAGCGCGTTGGTGATGTGGTTCGAACTCGCGGCGATGATCGTGGTGGTGCTCGCGACGCGGATGCGGCGTATCGGGCTCTTCAAGTCCTTCGCGTGGCCGCGGGCGCGCGAGATTCTGCGGCTCGTGCGGCTCGGCCTGCCGATCGGCGCGACGATGTTCTTCGAAATGGCGATCTTCTCGCTGATGACGCTGCTGATCGGCCGGCTCGGAGTCGATTCGGTGGCCGCGCACCAGATCGCGTCGAACGTCGGCGGCATCACCTACATGATCCCGATGTCGCTCGGCATGGCGGCGACCATTCGCGTCGGCTTCAACGTCGGTGCCGGCGACCTCGTTCGTGCGCGCGTTGCCGGCATCGTCGCAATCGGCTCGTCGTTGTTGTTCGCGCTGCTGGCGGCGTCGATGGTGCTGGTGTTCCGCGATGCGATTCCGTTGCTCTACACGAACGACCCCGGCGTGCTCGCGGTGGCGACGCAGTTGCTGGTGCTGATCGCCATCTATCAGGTGTTCGATGACGGGCAGGCCACCATCATCGGCGTGCTGCGCGGCTACAAGGACACCCGCATTCCGTTGTTCGTCACGCTGCTCGCGTATTGGGCGTTCTCGCTGCCGGTCGGCGCGATGTTCGGGTTCGGCATCGGCACGCCCGCGCTCGGGGTGAGCGGTTTCTGGTTGGGCTTGATACTCGGGCTGGTACTCGTCGCGATCACGCTCGGCGCGCGTTTCATATGGTTGAGCGCCCGAGACGATCGGATCCGCGCCTACGCGGCGCGTTGACGGTCAGTCGATCACGCCGCGCATCAACGCGGCGACTTGCCGCTGATGAGAAAGCGCATCGCTCGAGTCGAGCGCCGCGGCGGCGGACCGGAGATCTTCCGGCTTGCGGTTCTGGCCGAGCTTCGCCTTTGCGTCGATCGCCTCGATGTGCACCCGAAACGCGACGATCGCTTCGAGCAGCTTGTCGCGAAACACAGGGTCCATTTTGTCCGACGTCCACGGGCGCGCCAGGCCGGCTTCGTGCCTCGCGCTCAGCCGATCGACGATATCGAGTCGTGCCGCGCGGCTCTCCAACAACTCGATCCGGCCGCGTACTTCGACGGCCACGTAGTTCCATGTCGGAACCATGTCGGCGCTCTGATACCAGTTCGGCGAGATGTAGGCGTTCGGCCCGATGAAACTCACCACGACGTCCGTGGCGGTGTCGAAGTCGCGCCAATGCGGGTTCGCTCGCGCGAGATGTCCGTCTAGCGACGCGTGATCGTGGCCGATCAGGAACGGCACCGAGCTGTTGCGGACGCGCCCTGCGGTGACGGTGGTCAGCGTACCGAACGAATAGCGATCGATCAGTTCGAGTTGCGCCGCGCGATCTGCGACCGCGAAGTGGCCGGGTGTATACATGGTCATGCGCGGACCAGGGTCCAGATCCCGATCACGATGAACCCTGCGCCGGCGACGTAGTGCAGAACCTTTTCGCTGATGTACTCCGACAACAGGCTACCCGCGATCACGCCGATGCCGGATGCGAGTACGAGCGCGAGCGACGCGCCGAGGAACACGGTGAATTTGCTGACTTCGCGATCTGCCGCATACAGCATCGTCGCGAGTTGCGTTTTGTCGCCGAGTTCGGCGAGAAATACGGTCGCAAATACGGTCAGCAGTACCTTTACGTCCATGTGGTGATCCTCAGCCGTGCATCGTCAGGCCGCCGGAAACCGACAGTGTCTGGCCGGTGATATAAGCGGCGTCGTCACTCAACAGAAAAGTGACCGCGCCCGGATAGTCGTCGGGCTGCGCGAGTCGCCGCATCGGCATCGCGCGTTCGAGCTTGGGAACGATTCTCTCGCCGAGTCCGCCATCTGCGGCCATCTGTGCGAGCAACGGTGTCTCGGTAGGGCCGGGGCAGACCGTGTTGATCACGATGCCGTCCGCGATGTGTTCCCGAGCCAGCGTCTTGCCGAGCGCGATGAGTCCGCCTTTACACGCGGAATAAACCGCTTCGCCGGACGAGCCGACGCGTCCGGCGTCGGAAGCGATGTTCACGATGCGGCCGAATTTCCGCGCGACCATTCCGGGCAACACCGCGTGCAACACGTTCAACGCACCGAACAGGTTGATGTCCACGACTTTGCGCCACAGTTGCGGATCGGTATCGACGAAGCGCGCCATGCGATCCCATCCGGCGCAGTTCACCAATCCGGCGATGGCGCCGACGCTCTGCTCGAATTGCCGTACGGCGTCGCGGACGCGATCGTGATCGGTGATGTCGACCGCAAACGGTGTCGCGTTGCCGCCGGCCGAACGGATCGCGCTCGCAACCGTGTCGGCCGCGGCGGCATTGATGTCCCAGACGCCGACCGAAGCACCTTCCGACGCGAGCCGTTCGGCGATCGCGCGACCGATGCCGCTCGCGCCGCCGGTGACCACGACACAACGTCCGTTCAGCCCGCGCATCACGACGGCTCCGCTTTTGCGTCGACCGCGCGCAGGAACAGCAGAATTTCGGAATCGACCTTGTCGGTTGCTTCTTCCATGAGCCAGTGCCCCGCATTCAGTTCGTGATAGTCGAACTGCCCCTCTATGAAGTTGCGCTGCGACTCGACCGCGTAGCGACTCACGGCCGGGTCGTGGTTGCCCCAGATGAACAGGATCGGCAGGCGCACTTTCGGCGCCGGCGCAACGCTGAAACCGGACGGTGCGCGGTACCAGTTCAGCGCCGCGGTGAGCGCGCCGGGTTCGGAAAATACGGCGTGGTACTCGGCGCGTTGCGTCGCCGACATTTCGCCGTACATCGCGTCGTCCATCAGCTTGAGGTGGTTGAACGTGAACGCCGTTTCCGGCAACAGCGGCGTGCGGAAGAACTGCATATAACGACTGCGCTGCTGTTGGTCGGCGTCGTTCGCGAGCGCGTCGCCGAACGCGGCGATGTGCGGAATCGACAGACTCGTCCACGAGAGCAGCAGTTCCGGGCGCGCCATGACCGCGGCCCAGCCGACGGCCGCGCCCCAATCGTGCCCAACGAGATGGAACTGCTGCATGCCGGTCGCTTGTGCAACTGCGAAGACGTCGTCCACGAGTTGCGGAATCGAGTACGCCTCCACTGCCTCCGGCCGCGCGCCGGGCGAATAGCCGCGCTGATCGAACGCCACCACGCGGAAACCCTGGTCGGAGAGCAGCTCGATCAGCGGTATCCACATCGCCGACGTTTCCGGGAATCCGTGCAACAGCACGACGCCCGGCCCGGTGTTGTCGAGACCGGCAACGCGCGCGCGGAACTCCATCCCGTTTGCCGCGATTCGAACGAGCCCGGTGTGTGTCTCCGCGTCGAGCATCGGCAGCGCCGCGGTCTCTGCGCGATGCTTGTGATTCCAGTCCAACGAAAGCGCGCTGCCGCCCGCGAGCACGGCTATCATGATCACGGCGACCACGACCAGAAGAATGATGAGGGCTCGAATCAGGCGCACGCGCGCTCCGTAACAAGGGGGCGGCGTTAGCGTAACAGACACGAGACGGGAGGACTTCCATGCAATTCAAGGCGCTCGCGATCGACCTCGACGGAACGTTATTGGTCGGCGAGAAGATCCCCGCAGACAACGTGGTCGCGGTGCGCGCCGCGCGAGACGCCGGCCTGAAGATCATCATCGCGACCGCGCGCTGGCATCACATGGCGATGCGCGTTGCGGCCGAACTCGGCATCAGCGGACCGATCATCGCGTGCTCGGGCGCGCAGGTGCATCTGCCCGCCGAGGCGCGCGACATCTTCGATCAACGGCTCCCACCAGACCTCGTGACCGACCTGTACCGCCTCTGCGATTCGGAGCGCTGCGTTGCAACCGTGACGGTCGGCGATCGCGTGCTGTTGAAACTCGACGGTGAACCGGATCGCGCGCTGATGATGCCGGAGATGAGTTGGGTGCGGCAGCTCGAGGGCGCAGCGGACTCGTTGCCGCGCGTCGCCGCGATTCAGGGCGGCAAAGTCGTTGCGCGGATTCGCGCGGAGCTGCAGCCGCGATACGCCGATCGGGTGCATTTCTTCGATTCGATCGGGCCGACCGGGAAGATCATCCTCACGATCACGGCGTCGACCGCGAGCAAAGGCGCGGCACTCGAAGCCGCGTGCGGCCACTTGGGGCTGCAGACGCGCGACGTCGTCGCGTTCGGCGATGCCGAAAACGACATCGAGATGTTTCGCGTCGCAGGTGCGTCGGTGGCGATGGGGCAGGCGAGTGCGGAAGTGAAAGCGATGGCAACGGCGGTGACTTCACGCAACGACGAAGCCGGCGTCGCGCGCGCCATCGAGCGGTTGTTAGCGAACGGCGAGGTCGGCTGACGCGGGCGCGCCGGACCAGTTCCACACGGCTGCCTCCGACCCGTGTTGCGCGACGCGCTCGTGCACGGTATTCAGCGCGTCGTAGATGATGCGCGTTGCGTCGGGAACGCTGGTACCCGGCGGTAGCCGTATCGCCGGCTGAAAATGCGCACCGGCGGGTCCCGGATGGATCTCGCGCGAACCCTTCGGGCGCAGTTTGTTCAGCCCGACCAGATAGATCGGTACGACGGGTACGTTCATTTCGGTCGCGAGTATCGACACGCCGTGTTTGAACTTCGCCATCTTGCGGCTGGTCGAGCGCGTGCCTTCCGGGAAGATCACCAGATTCGCACCGTTCCTGATCAGCCACTTCGGGTAGTCGAGTGCGCGCGATCCGCCGCCGCGTTGAATCGGGAACGATCCCATCACCAGCGACTGATACCACGGCTGCATTACGAGTTCGGGCCGGCCGGTAACGAACCAGCGATCCGCGGCGGCGCCCATGTAAATGTTCGATTTGATCCGTAGCGGCAGCGAATGGAACAGCACGAGCGCATCGAGGTGGCTGGTGTGATTGCCGACCACGATGCAAGGCCCGCCAAGGTTCTTGAAATGTTCGCGACCCGTGACCGTCAGCGGTTTGCAGGCCTGCCACACGTGGCGGGAAATTCCGTGCCATCGCATCGCCGCACGCGCGACCTTCGCCCACCATTTGATCTGCCACTCGTGAGGACCGACGGTTCCTGCTTCGCTGCCAATGAGGCGCTTGAACAGTTCGATGTCGATCGCCGGCAACAGTTTCGTGTCGACCGCGTCGGTCAATTCCTGGTTCAGAGTGGCGTGATAGGCGCGGAAGTTGTCGGAGGCTTCGAAGATGGTGCAGTGATCCCACTCGCCGAGCACGTGGAATTCGGTGAGAACCTTCGCCTCACGCGCTTCGAGCGCCTTGCGCAATTCGAGCAGACTCGTTGGGTCTGCGGAGATATCGCGCATCGTGGCGCTCGAGAAACGCGACAGCATCACGTAGTTGGGCATCGTGAAGTCCCGTCAGCCTGAATATTCGAACACCGAAAAATCAGGCGCCGCCGGGACTCTTGCCGAGCAGCATGTCCACGAACTGCGCTACCGGCATGGCCGGCATCGTGGTGACCTTGATCGTGCCGCGGGCGCCGAGCTCCATTGCGATGCGCGCCATTACTTCGTTGGTTGGCGCCTCGATGATGTTGACGAAGTCGTAGCCGCCGAGCACCGCGTATTGACTCGTCACGCGCGCGCCCATCGATTCGACTTCCTTGTTGACCTCGCCGAGCCGCTCGGGACGTTCCTTCAACGTCTTGCGGCCTTCGTCCGTCAGATTACTGAACATGATGTACGTAGCCATGTCTTCCCCCTCTTATGGTCTTCGACTCTACCCGCATCCCCGGATGCCGTCATCCGCTGTACCGTGGCTGCTGACCCCGCAATGGGCGAGACTACCATCGGTGTTTTAGCGCGGGTTTCACCGATGAAAGCAGCGGTGTATTCGGGTCCCGGACAACTGAACGTCGTCGATCGCAAAGTGCCCGAGCCGGCGGCCGGTTGGGTGCGCATCGGCGTGTCTGCAGTCGGAATCTGCGGCAGCGATCTACACATCTTCGGCGGCACATTGGGCGACGTCACCGGACTGCAACCCGGCCACGAAGTTGCCGGCGTGATCGATGCCGTCGGCGAGGGCGTGACGCTTGCGAGCGGAACGAATGTCGCGCTCGAACCGATCACGGCGTGTGGCCATTGTCATCAGTGCGCTACCGGACATCGCAATCGTTGCGCCCAACATCGCTTGTTTGGCGTCACCGCGCGCGGCGGTATGGCCGAATACCTGAGCGTGCCGGCCGATTGTCTGCACGTACTGCCCGCGGATCTGAACAGGAACGTCGTGGCGCTCGCCGAGCCGATGGCCGTGTGCGTACGCGGCGCGCGGCGTGCGCGCATCGCGTTGGGCGATCGCGTGGCGGTGCTCGGCGGCGGCACCATAGGACTTCTGTCAGCACTCGCGGCGCTCGAGTCGGGCGCGAGCGAGGTGTTCGTTACCGCGCGGTACCCGCATCAACGGGCGTTGGCCGAGACCCTCGGTGCCACCCGCGTGTTCGGGACGATCGAGGAGATGGTTAAAGGCGTCGGTCCCGAGTCGATGGACGTCGTGATCGAGACGGTCGGCGGAAAGTCAGATGCGTTGACCGAGGCGGTGAGCGTTGCCGCTCGCGGCGGCACGATCGCGATGCTGGGCGTGTTCGAAGGTTCGCCGAGAATCCCGGGATTGCCGTTCGCCGATCGCGAACTGACGTTGGTGGGTTCGTATTGCTACGGGCGCGATTCGCGCGTCGGCGACTTCGCCTACGCGACCACGCTGTTGACGAAGTACCGTTCGCAACTGCCCGAACTCGTTACGCACCGGTTCAAGCTCGACGAAGTGTCGCGTGCGTTCGAAGCGGCGAGCGACAAGACATCGGGCTCGATCAAAGTTCAGATCGAACCCTGATCCGCTTCAGCTCTCCACCACGTAGCGGCCCGGCGCCGGATACAGCGACGGGTGCTTGTTGGAGCCGAGCAGACTCGGCGCCTGCACCCGATCTCCGGAATGCGCAGCCAGCCACGCAAACCAATGGTCGCGCCAGTCGCCTTTCGTTTCGGTTGCGCTCGCGAGCCAGTCATCGGGGTTTGGCGGCAGTTCGTTCGCCATCCAATACCGCAGATGCTTGTTGTCGCCGCGCGCGCTGATCGTTTGCGTGTGATTCTGGTTCGTCAGCACGAACTGGATGTTCCCGCCGAACAGTTGCGTCGAACGGTATGCGCCTTTCCACGGCGTGATGTGATCGGTGCTGCCGGCCATCAGATACACGTCGCACGCCACGTTCTTCAGGCTGATGCGATTGCCCAACGCGCGCTGCTCCCCCTTCGCGAGTTTGTTGGCGTACGAGAGATCGAGAATGTCGGCGTACAGTCCGGCCGGCAAACGCGTGTAGTCCATCGACCAGAACAGCAGCGGGTGCGACGGCGGATCTTCGCCGAGCAGGTAGTTGCTGCGGAAGAACGTCATGACGTTCTCCTCGGGCCGCAACCACGCGAACATCTCGAACACGTTCTTCTCGTCGAAGATGCCCTCGGTGTTGACGCGCGCCTTTTGCAGCGTCACAGATCGCTCGCTGACGAACAGACCGAAGTCGGAATCGAGCGGGCGGTTGTCGAGGATGTTGATGAACAGCGCGAGCGACGCGAGCCAGTCGTCGCCGCGCGCTGCGAGCACCGCCGCGGCAACGGCGGTGGTGAGTCCGCCAGCGCACACGCCGATCAGGTTCACTTTGGGCTGACCGCTGACCTCGCGGGCGACCGACACTGCCTGGATGACGCCTTCCGCGTAAGTGTCGAGCCCCCAGTTGCGTTGTTTCTCCGTCGGATTGCGCCAGCTGACCGCGAACACCTGAATCCCGGCGTCGAGCAGTTTCTGAAACAGGCTGCGATCCGGCGTGAGGTCGCCCAGGTAGAAACGGTTTACCTGGCTGAACACGTAGACGAGCGGGATCGCGTGTACGTCCGGTGTTTTCGGCGTGTACTGAATCACCTCGAGCAGTTCGTTGCAGAACACGACCGAGCCGGAGCTCGCGCAGACGTCGACGCCCACTTTGAACGCGTTGCGATCGGCCACCGCCGGATAGCCGTGGTTGTTGCGCAGATCGTCGATGTAGTTGCGCAGTCCTTTCCGCAAGCTCTCGCCGCGCGTCTCCCACGCTTTGCGCAATGCCTCCGGATTGCCCGGCAGCGAGTTCATCGGCGCGGCGAGATCTTTCATGATGTCGAGCATGAAGCGCGCGCGCTCGCGTTCCAGGTCGTCGAAGTTGGAACGCTCGAGCCATTCGTCGACCGAGCGTCCCCACGCGAGATAGCCCTGGCCCATCCGGCGGAAGATCGGATTGTCGCGCCACGAATCGTCTTTGAAGCGCGCGTCTTTCGGCGCGGGTTCGATCTCGCTGCTGCCGAACGTGATGCCGATCAGGTCGCGAACGAGCTGGCCTGCGGTTTCGACCACCGCGCGCGGCTGCTGCGTCGCGCGGTCGATGACGAGTTGCAACGATTCGAGCATTGCGCGGCGATCGAGCGCGAGCGCCGACGTGAGTGCGATCCCTTCGCGTGCTTCGCCTATGCCCTGCGCGTCGTCAGGACGAATATCGGAAGGACTCGCCATCGCTCGATCCTGCGTGAGAAGTCGGTGCGAGTCTGCCCAAGCCCACAGGCTCAAGCAAACGAACTCGTCAGGCGCCTTTCTTGCGGGGCTGGTGCAACCGTTCGGCGACGATTCTGAACACCTGCGCATTGACGCCGAGACCGACGTGCGAGCCCTGCACTTCGATGTGCTCGACGTCCGGATTGGTATCGTCGATTGCGGCGGGCCACGACACCACGCCGTCGGTCTTGCTGTACAACGCGGTCACCGGTACGCGGATCGGCGTTCGCTCGCGGCGTCTGATCAGCTCCTGCATCTGCGCCTCGGTCATGCCGGTGCTGGCCTGCATGAGGCGACCGATGCTGGTCGCGCTCGGTCCGCCTTTCACCGGCGAACCGAGCGTGATGACTTGCCGCACGAGATCCGGGCGCGCACGGGCGATCTCGCGCGCGATGGAACCGCCGCGACTCCAGCCGACCAGATTGACGCGCTGACCGTGGCCTTTGTTCAGCGTGACGGCGCGTTCGATCAGCCGCTCGATCAGCGGTTGACTCGGGCCGGTGTTGCGGTCGAGCCCCCAACCGGTCACCGAGTAGCCGATGTCTTCGAGGAAACGCCGCAGCACCCACGTCGACGTGTCGTTGGCCATGAACCCCGGCAGCACGATCACCGGCCGCTCTTCGCCAGGGGGCGCACTCATGCGCAGCAGCGGCAACATCAGCATCAGCGACGCGAACTCCGCACCGGCGCGCGCCTCGAGGAATTGATACAGCATCGGCGGTGGCGCGATGGAATTTCGTTCGGTGCTCATGTGATCGACGATACCCAATCGATCGCGGATTGTCCGCAAGTCGGGCGATATGTCGAATCCACGGGTGACATCGATACGAGGTGGGTCGATACTGCCCCCCGGTTCGACGGGGAAGGGTCGAATCGGGGGCCGGATTCTCAAAAACGAACCGAACCGGACTTCATCATGAACAAAGACTCACCGCCCAATCTCGGGCCGCTCGGCGACGTTTTGACCATGGTCAGCGCGTTCACCGATGCCATGAACCTGCGTCACTTGCGAGAGGAACTCTACGAAGAGTCGGTCGATCTGGCGCCGCCTCGTTCAAGCAACCTTCAAGTCGCGAGGCATGCAGCGCCGTTCGATCCTCGTCTCGCGTACATTGGGCTGCAGCGAGCGTACGTCGACCCGCCGGTTCAATACCCGCGTGCGAAGATCGATATAGGCGCGTAGCAGATCGTCGCGAAGCAATGCGACATCCGGCACCGTGCGCGCGCACGCGGTGATACCGATGTCGAAGTGTTCCGCGTAACTCTGCACGGTGATGTTCACGGCGGCGCCGTGTGCAGGAATCGAGACCGGAAAGTGCGTCGAGACGCGCGCGCCGTTGGAATATCGAATCGAGCGCGGCCCGGGCACATTCGAGATCACCAGATTGACGAGTGGCGGCAGGTAGCTTGCCGCGCCGCTCAGCTCCCACGCGCTCGAAGCGGCGCGGCCGATCCAGGGTGCGCCAAGCACGCGGAGGTCCGCCGGTATCAGTGCATTGATGTCCTGCGCCGTTGCCTTTGCGGTGTCGCTCGATGCGTGCACCGCCACGAGACGTGCGATCGGATCGTCGAGCTGCGTCGCGAGCGACACCCGCGTCATCGTCACCTGCGTGTTCATCGTGCGGTCGCCCGGTTGCCGGACCGATACCGGCACGCCGGCGATGAGTGACGCTTGCGGCAACGCGCCTCTGCGCAACAGATACGCGCGCAACGCACCGCCGCAGAGTGTCAGGAATACGTCGTTGATGGAGCAGCCGTGCGATTTGCCGATCGCTTTCACGTCGGTCATCGAGATTCGCAACATCGCGTAGCCGCGCGCGGCACCGATTGCCCGATTGATCGGCGTGTTCGGCGCGAGTGCGGCGAGCGTCGATCCGCCCGGCGACAACAGCCGATTGCCGAGCCGAGCCAGAGCATCGAAGCGTCGCGCGGCGTCGGCGATCAGTTCGAATGCGCTGCGTGATTTGACCGTGGCAACCGGATCCACAGATGCCGGACGTGGATCGTACGCATCCGGTGCCGCGTCGGTGAGCGTCTCCACTGCGGTCTGTCCGGCGAGCCCGTCGAGACACGCGTGGTGAACGACGTTGAAGTAGGCCGCACGCCCACCGCTCAATTCGTCGATGTAGTAGATCTTCCATAGCGGGCGTTCGCGATCGAGCGGCCGCGCATGCAATGCGGCGACGCAGCGTTCGAGTTGCGCCGTGTCGCCCGGGGCAGCTACCGCGATGCGCTCGATGTGTGCGTCATAGTCCGGCTCGCAGGCAGCCCAGCGTGGATGATCGATCCGCAGCGGCGCGTCGGCGACGCGGTGCGTCATGTACGGCAACAGATGGCTGCGCGATCGAACGAACTGTTTCAGTTCGGTGAAGAATGTGGCGTTGCGATTTGATGGCACTTCGATGATCTGCACCGAGCCGATGTGCATGGGCATGCGCGTGGTTTCGGCATAGAGAAATGCCGCGTCGAGTGCTTTGAGTCTGTTCATGTGTGCCTCCTTTGCGAATGAGCAGATGCGCGTCGCTGCGCGTGACCTTATGGTCGCTCAATGCAATGACACTCACGTGACCGCAGGTATCCCGTTCTACAGGCTGATCGTCCGACCATGCAGCCAACGATATTATTGAGGGGAATTGTGGATTTGAGAGCGAAGGTGTCGAAGAACGAGCGTCGTTCGAACGGCGTGCGCCGGCTCGATCAATAGGTGTAACGAGGTTCGGCGCCGAAGTCCCGCAGCAAGGCTGTGCCGCCCATCATCGCGACCACGCCGATGAGTGCTATGGCGACCACGGCGCTCGCGAATAGAAAGCCGCAGAACCGGGGACTTGGTCCGCAACGACTTTCGGTTATGCTACCGGGCGTGTCTGCGGGCGATCGAGGGGGATCGATGGGCGACTATCGAGCGAGCGGGTTCGATGACGAAGCCGCGGTGCAACGCGCACGCGAGCGCGCCGAGTCGATGGCGCTCGACGATATCGACGTCAGCAACGTCTACCTCTTCGAAAACGATACGCATTGGCCGTACTTCGAGCGGTTGCGCCGCGAAGCGCCGGTGCATTACTGCCGCGACAGTCATCACGGCCCGTATTGGTCGCTGACGCGCTTCGACGACATCAAGCGCGTGGACGCCGACCACGAGCTGTTCTCCTCCGACACCAACATCACGCTGTTCGACCAGGCTGACGAGTTCGTCATGCCGATGTTCATCGCGATGGATCCGCCGAAGCATCACGTGCAGCGAAAAGCGGTTGCGCCGACGGTGGCGCCGCGCAATCTCGCGGTACTCGAAGACGCCATCCGCGCACGCGTAGTGGCCATTCTCGATTCGCTGCCGGTCGGCGAGCCGTTCAACTGGGTCGATCGCGTGTCCATCGAACTGACGACGCAGATGCTCGCGACGCTGCTCGACTTTCCGTTCGACGAACGCCGCAAACTGACGCATTGGTCCGACGTGATGTCGGGCGGGA
The DNA here is from genome assembly GCA_963787045.1 of uncultured Gammaproteobacteria bacterium. GTDB lineage: Bacteria > Pseudomonadota > Gammaproteobacteria > Pseudomonadales > Azotimanducaceae > DATJGR01. The sequence continues at coordinate 212,871 of CAWBBR010000002.1, forward strand.
CCATCAGCGGCGTAACGCGCTCGCGCGAACATCGTCAGGCCGAACTGCTCGAGTGTCTCGGTCGCTTCACCGAGCTGTGGCACGAGAAGGCCGAGCAACCGCCTGCCAACGATCTGATCTCGATGTTCGTGCACGGCGAATCGACGCGCGACATGATCGACCGGCCGATGGAGTATCTCGGCAACGTCATGCTGCTGATCGTCGGCGGCAACGATACGACGCGCAATTCGATCTCCGGCGGCGTGCTGGGGTTGAACCGCTTTCCCGAGCAATATCAGAAGCTGCGCGACGATCCGTCGCTGATCCCGAACTTCGTCGCCGAAGTGATCCGCTGGCAAACCCCGCTGGCGCACATGCGACGCACAACGGTGCGAGACACGGAGATTCGCGGCCACCGGATCCGCAAAGGGGAGAAGGTGGTGATGTGGTACATCTCCGGCAACCGCGATGCCGCGGTGTTCGCCGACGCGGATCGCCTGGTGGTCGATCGACCGAACGCGCGCGCGCACGTCTCGTTCGGCTACGGCATCCACCGCTGCATGGGCAACCGCGTCGCCGAGATGCAACTGCGCGTGCTTTGGGAAGAGCTGCTGCCGCGGTTCAAGCTCATCGAGGTGATCGGCGAGCCGGTGCGGATCCGCTCGAACCTGATCCGCGGCTATCAATCGCTGCCGGTGGTGCTGCACCCGCACTGAATGCGCGCGACGGATGATTCGCGGCGCCTGTGCAAAGAGGATCTGCGAGGAAGAAGAAATGAGCGCGGCACCCGAGGAACCGATCCAACGAGTATTGGTGGCGAGCGATACGCAGGAAGCGTTGCTGCGCGGCATGGATCGGGCGGTGAGCATCCAGCGCATGACCGGCGCCGCGGTGACGGCGGTGCTGGTCACGTACGATCCGGTCACCGAGATTCTGATCGAACGGTATAGCGCCGACGTGTCGCAACGCGTCATCGACGACCTCGTGCGCAACGAGCGCGACGGACTCGAGGCGGCGCTCGCGCCGTTGCGCGCTTCGATGACGCGGCTCGACGTGGAGGTGGTGTTTGCGCGCCAGGCGGCCTCCGCATTCTGCGCGGCGGCGCGCGACCACGGCGCGAGTCTGATCGTGAAGCCGCTGGCGGCTTCTGCGCATCGCGCCGACTTTCTGCACGCGCCGGTCGATTGGCAGTTGATGCGCGAAGCGCCGTGTCCGGTGTTGTTCACGCGCGCCCAGCCGTGGCCGACGCCTGCGCGGGTTCTCGCGACCGTCGACGTGAGCGACGTTGCGCACAACCTGTTGAACGCAGACATCCTGCGGCTCGGTGCGGAGGTCGCCGCGACCGTCGGCGCGGAGTTCCACGTTGCAACCGCGGTGCCGGCGCTTGCGCCGTACGTCAGGATCTACGAGGTGGCGCCCGATTACGCGTCGACACAGGCGGACGTGCGCGCGACGCGGCGGCAAAGACTGACCGCGCTGCTGCAAGCGGTTGGCGTGGAGGCGACGGCGATCCACGTGAAGGAAGGGCGCCCCGCGGATGTCATCCGTGCGCTCGCCGCCGAGTTGTCGGCCGGATTGACGGTGGTCGGCACTGCGGCGCGCACCGGACTCAAGAAACTGCTGATCGGCAACACCGCCGAGTCGATCATCAGCGATCTGTCGACCGATCTGCTGACGATTCGCGCGCAAAAAATCGTCCGCGCAAAACGCGGGGGATGAGTTCCGGAATGTCGTAGCGCCTCACGCATGTACTTTGCATTGCAAAGTACTTTCCGATGAGCTAGATTGTCGATCGTTCCGACATGGCAGCCGCCGATGCCGAATTCCGAAGAACCGTCGCACACGCACGACCACGCGCTGTCGCAGCTGCGCTACATCCGCAGCACGATGGACGGCGCCACGCGTTTCACGGCGGTGCCCGGCATCGGTACGGCGGTGATCGGAGTGACCGCACTCGTTGCTGCGGCGCTCGCGCAACTGCAAACCACGCGGGATGCAATGCTGCTGGTGTGGGTCGGCGAGGCGGTGGTTGCCGGCGGCATCGGGCTGGCTGCACTGATCTTGAAGTCGCGCCGGGCCGGCGTCGATCTGGCGCGAGGCTCGGCCCGCAAATTCGTGCTGGCGTTGCTGCCGTCCGCGATCTGCGCCGCAGCGGTGTCGTTAGCGCTCGCGGTGCACGAGCAAACGATTCTGATTCCGGCGGTCTGGCTCACCGGCTACGGCTCGGCGGTGATTGCCGCCGGCACGCATTCGGTGTCGACGGTTCCGATCATGGGCGCCGCATTCGTCGTCGCGGGACTCGCCGCGCTGTTCGTGGTTCCGGAGTATCAGAACGCGCTGCTCGCGCTCGCCTTCGGCGGCCTTCACATCGCCTTCGGCGTCCACATCGCGCGTCATCATGGCGGATAGGTCGAGAGAGCCGTCGGCCGCCGGCGCGAAACGTCGCGCGCGGGGAACCGCCAAGTCGAAGAAACCGGAGTTCAAGTCGGTGATCGGGCATCTGAGCGATGAAGGCGGCGCGGAAGTGTTCCGGCTCGTGAACGAGCGGGTGCGCCTCGGCATTCTGAGCGCGCTCGCGGTGACGGAGTTTCTCAGCTTCGCCGACCTCAAGCAGACGCTCGGCGTCACCGACGGAAATCTGAGCATTCACGCGCGAAAGCTCGAAGAGGCGCAGTTCATTTCCTGCGAAAAGACGTTCCAGGATCGACGACCGCTGACGCAATACACGTTGACGCCGAAGGGACGGGCGGCATTCGAACGCTATCTCGGCCACATGGAGGCATTGATCAAAGCGATGCGCAAACCGACATGAACGCACCGGTGCGACACCTCGGCATCATCATGGACGGCAATCGGCGGTGGGCTGCGCGGCGCGGCTTACCGGCCTCGTTGGGACATCGCGCCGGCGTTACGGCGGCGCGTCGGGTCGTCGAGTCGCTGCGGCGCCGCGCAGTTCCGTTCGTAACGCTCTACGCGTTCTCGTCGGACAACTGGCGCCGGTCGTCCGACGAAGTCAGCGCGATCTTTGCCGTGCTCGACGGCTATCTGAGCGACGAAATCGATCTGCTGGTGGAGCAGCGCGTCCGCGTTCAGGTGATCGGCCGCCGCGACCGACTTCCCGCGCGCACGCAACGGTTGGTCGAGCTGGCGGAAACACGCACCGCTTCGGGCGACGCGATGCTGCTGCGGTTGGCGGTCGACTATTCCTCGCGCGACGTGATCGTCGCCGCCGCTCAGGCGTACGCCGACGGAGGCGAGCGCGATGCGCCACTCGACCGCGACGCCTTCGCGCGTCTGCTCAGCGAAGTCACCCGTTCGCCGGCGGTGCCGGACATCGATCTGATGATCCGCACCAGCGGCGAACAACGCCTGTCCGATTTCTGCCTGTGGGAATGCGCGTACGCCGAGCTCTACTTCTGCGATGCGCTGTGGCCCGACTTCGGCGACGGCACACTGACGCTCGCACTCGATGCGTATGCCACGCGGCAGCGCCGTTTCGGCGGCGCGTGCGAGGTCGAACGCAGGTTCGGAGAAACGGGATGAGCCGGCGAATTCTCGGAATCGACAGCGATTCGTTGACGTTTCGCGGTTTGAGCGTGGCCGTGCTCGCGTTGCTGATGCTGATTCCGATCGGCATGGTGCGAGGCGTCATCGACGAGCGATATGGGCTGTATCAGGGTGTGGTTCAGCAGGTCGGCAGCGAGTGGGGCGGTGAACAGACGGTGATCGGTCCGGTGCTGCTGATTCCGGTCACCGAGCGCTGGTCGACCAACGAGACCGTTCAGGCCGGAGCCGACTCGAGGCAGATTCGGCGCGAAGAGACGCGCGACGACGTCGTTGCGGTGTTGCCGGAAACGTTGCGCATCGATGCATCGCTCGATGCCGAGCGGCGGCAACGCGGCATCTACGAAGCGATGGTGTATACGTCGAAGGTCGCGATGAAAGGCCGCTTCGCGCCGCCCGATATCGCGGCGCCGGTCGGCCGGACGGTCGACGTACATTGGAACGACGCGACGCTCGCCGTCGGCGTCGCCGCGCCGGTCGGCATTCACGACGTCGCAACACCGCGCATCGCCGGTGGCGCGCGCAGCGCGGAACCCGGTTCGCAGATCGCCGCATTGCCGCAGGGCATGCACTGGCGCTTGCGCGACGCAAAGGCGCTCACAGACAACGGCGAGTTCAGCATCGACCTGTCGTTGCACGGCAGCGAGCAGATCGCTTTCGCGCCGATCGGCGCGACCACGCAGGCCCACATCGCGTCGAAATGGCCGCATCCCGGATTCACCGGTGTGATGCCGACGCAACGTGCAATCGACGCCGACGGGTTCAGCGCAAGCTGGTCCGTATCGAGCCTGTCGCGCAGTTATCCGCAGGTATTCGCGCAATCGAACGCGCCGCAGTCGTTGAATGACGCGATGCTGGGCGTCCGTCTGGTGCAGCCGGTGTTCCTCTACAGTCTCAACGACCGCGCCGTGAAATACGCCGTGCTGTTCATCACGCTGACGTTCGTGACCTTACTGGTGTTCGAGCTGGTTACCGAGGCGCGCGTGCACTACGTGCAGTATGCGTTGATCGGCGCGGCGCTGACGATGTTCTATCTGTTGCTGCTGGCGTTGTCCGAACACATCGGATTCGGCGCGCGCTTATGCGGTTGCCGGGGCGACGGTCGTACTGATGATAACGTCGTACGTCGCGGCAGCGTTGGGTCGTTGGCGGCGCGCGGTGCTGGTTGGTGCGATGCAGACGGTGACGTACGCGGTGCTCTACGTGATTCTGCAGTTGGAGGACTACGCGTTGATCACCGGCACCATTGCGCTGCTGGTGGCGCTCGGCGCGTTGATGTACTTCACGAGAACGCTGTCCGGTGGCGCGGGTGACGCGACGCGGTTCGCTGCGGTATCAGCCGCCAGATGACGGCAGCGTCGTGTCGAGCGTGGCGCGGAATCCCGTGGCCGCGCCGAACGACGGCGGATCGAGCGCTTCGAACAGGCCGCCGGTTCGCTTGCCGCCGGCCGATGTGCCCGCAGCATATTGCGCGATCAACGACGTCAACGCGTACTCCGGTGCCGTCAGCACTCGATCCGACACCACCACGTAAATGGCAGAGAACGCGTTCTGGCTCGCAGCCATCGCGGGTACGCGCGCGCCGTACACCGCCACGATGTCGTCGATCGTCACCAGGCGCGTCGACGACTCGGGCAACACGCTGTCGAACTGCACGTTCACGCCCGGATCGGTGACGAAGCGGTGCGGTTGTACTTCGTCCGCGCGCGCGAGACCCATGAGGTACAGCTCGAGATTCGAGAACGGGTTGGCGACGAAGTTCTCGGAGTCGTCCGCGTTCGTCACGCGGTAACCACCGGCTTCCGCCAACAGATACGGTCCGTTACCCATCTGGCCGACGTGGTCGGACGGTCCCCAGTGAAATCCGTTCGGGAGCGACAGATTCAGCGCCGACTGATTCAGATACGCGGCCCAGCGGTGGCCGATCTCGTGGTTGATCTCGAGGCCGAGCGTGTGGCTGTTCTGGAACACCAGTTGCTGCAGACGTCCCGCGCTGCCGTAGGCCGCCGAGTGATCGAACGGCGCCACGTTGATGCCGCTGACGTCGTTCTTCACGCCGATCGAGCGCGGCACGCCGTCGCCGGTGGTGCGGGTGTGAAACAGCACCGCGAAGTCGAACGCGTCTGCACCGATCGCTCGCGTAAGCGCGCTGCATCGTGGCTTCGATGTCGGCCTCGACGAACGCGGGGTCGACGATGTTCAGCATCGTGTCGGTGGCGTGCGTCGTCGCGTCGATGGCGCGCACCGGAAACGCGCCTTCGACCGAGCGGCTCAATACCGCGACGTCGACGCGCGCGTCGATCGAGTTCGACGGCGCCAGCGGTTTCGATCCGTCGGTCGCGGCGATGGAGATCGAGACCGCATCGACCTGACCGTCGTAGAGGCGCAGATGATCGGGTTCGGCGAGTTCGAGCGGGAACGTCAGCGTCCAGATGCCGTCGTGTGCCACGGCATCGCCGTGCGTGCCGTCGTCGTACATCGGCTTGACGATCTGCGCGCCGCTGCCGCCGACCAGCCCGTCGAAGTACGACAGTTGCAACGCCGCGTTGCCGGTGGTGGTCGAGCGCGCCTTTACGGTGATCGATCGGGTGGTCAACTCGTCGGCCCACACCGCATACGGGCTCGCTTCGACGTCCTGCAGCGTGAACGACGCAACGACGCCCGGCGCGGTGTTGCCGCTGCTGCTGACGGTCGTCGGTGTGGCGGTGCCGCCGCCCGCGCCGCCGCCGCATGCAGCGAGCAGTACCGGGAACAGCAGCGCGATGGGTCGAGACCGGAACACACGTAACCTGCAACGTTCGAACGTCGCGGCATGCTAGGTGGCGTACGGTCGGGTCGTGTCTCGGGGTTGTGGGCACTGTGCGAGACCTTTCCCCGACGCGGCGGATCGAAAGTGCGAAGTGGTTCGCAAACGGTGTCCGCTCCCGTAATGTGACGGTTCGGACAAAGCACGGGAGAGGGCTCATGGCACTACTAGAAGACAAGGTTGCGATCATCACCGGCGGCGGCTTCGGCATCGGCCGCGCACACGCGTTGTTGTTTGCCGAACACGGCGCGCGCGTCGTCGTGAACGACACCGGCGGCGCGTTGAACGGCACCGGCTCGAGCAACGCCGCGCAGGCGGTGGTCGATGAAATCCGCAAGGCGGGCGGCGACGCGGTTGCCGATACGCACTCGGTCGCGAGTTTCGAAGGGGCCGATGCGATCGTGAAGACGGCGGTCGACAAGTTCGGCGGCGTCGACATTCTGGTGAACAACGCCGGCATCCTGCGCGACCGCACGCTGCTGAAGATGGCGCCCGAAGAGTGGCAGGCGGTGCTCGACGTGCATCTCACCGGCACGTTCGCGTGCCTGCAGGCGGCGGCGCGCCAGATGGTCGCGCAGGGGCGCGGCGGGCGGATCATCAACACCAGTTCGTCGTCCGGACTGCTCGGCAACTTCGGGCAGGCGAACTACGGTGCGGCGAAGGCGGGCATCCACATGCTGACACGCATCGCCTCGATGGAACTCGCGAGCAAGGGCATCACCGTGAATGCGATCGCGCCGAACGCGTATACGCGGATGACGAAAGATCTGCCCGGCATGTCGAGTTTCACGGAAGAGGAAATGGGACCGCAGTTCATGGCGCCGGTCGTCTGCTATCTGGCATCCGATCAGGCCGCCAACGTCACCGGACAGACGTTCGGCGTGAATCAGAATCAGCTGTTCATCTACAAAATGCTGGTCAGCGAAGGCGTCAACAAGCGCGGGATCGACCCGTGGAAACCGGAACAGATCGGCGCGGTGATCCAGCGCGCGATCACCTGGTAGCGCGCAACGGGGCCGACGTCAGTCGTCGGCCCCCGGTTTGCCGCGCAGTTTCTTGATCGAGCCGCGCTGTCCTTTCGTTTCGCGGCGGCGCCGTTTCGACGCCAGCGTCGGGCGCGTGGCCACCCGGCGTTTCGGCTGATGTTCCGCGCGCTCGACCAGCTCGGCGAGACGCGCCAGCGCGTCTTCGCGGTTCGCTTTCTGCGTGCGGAAGCGCTGCGCGAAGATGATCACTTCGCCGCCGAGAGTCAGCTTGCTGCCAACGATCCGCTCGAGGCGCGCACGTACCGCGGGCGGCAGATCGGCCGCGTCCAGATCGAAGCGCAGTTCCACGGCCGTCGAAACTTTGTTGACGTTCTGTCCGCCGGGACCGGTGCTGCGCACGAACGAAACGCTGATTGCAGCGGCAGGCACTTCGGTAGCCGGCGTGAGGCGGATGAAGGCCACCGGTTACCTCACGGGCTGTCGATGAGCGCGGCGATCTCGTCGATCAGCCGTTGGCGTTGCTTGCGGTCGATTGCGCCGTCGTTGCGCAGCGCGCGGAAAATGCCGTCGAGCGCACGCCGGCGCGCGGCGTCGATCGTATCGGCACGATGTTCGTCGCGTTCCGCATCGATGACGAGCGCTTCGCGCCGCGCGTGGTTGCGCTCGGCGATCAGCCGCACGTGCAGCAAGGCCCGGCCGAGCATCACCCACGGAAAATTCGGATCGGTGATGGGACCCAGGCGCAGCTCGTAACCGCCGAGCGGCTGGCCGAGCACTTCGACTTTCGCGAGCCGGTCCGACCCTACCAGCGCGCCGGTAGCGCCTATCAATGCGCCGATGCCGGCGCCGAGGAACAGCGATGCGCCGCCGAGCATCGCGTCGACGAGCCCGCCCGCGACCGCACCCGAGGCGGCGGCGGTCATCGCCAATTGCGACGACGACAGGCCGAACACGCTGAAGCTGCGCGCCGAGAAGAGATCCTCCGTGAGGAACGAAGCCGCCGCCTCGCGCGCCTGGAGGCCGGTATGGTGATAGATCTCCTGCACCGTACGACGCGCCGCCTGCTCGCGCGAACTGACGGCTTTGCGCAGGCGCGTGCGTGCCGTTTCTTCCACCGCCGGGTCCGGCTTTTCGTCGGATAGCGCGGCGGTCTCGGTCGTGGTCAATACCTCGACCAGCAGATCGGCGATTTCGGTCGCTGCCCGCGTCTTGCGCCGCGCCCGTTCTGCCGCAAGCGCATCGGCCGCGCCGTTCAACGACGCGAGCCAGGTTTCGTCGATGGCGCCGAAAGCGCGCAACAGATCGATGCGTCGGTCGAAATCGGCGTGCATCGCGTCGAACACGCGCACGATCGAGAAGAACTGCGACAACGCGGCGCGCCATTCGTCGACGTGGTTGCCGGCGCCGATCATGTTGATCAAGGCCATCCGCGGCCGGCCGGTCCAGCGCAGCACTTCCATCTCGGCCTCGTACTCCGCGCCATACGGTCGGCTGCCGTCCACCACATAGAGGATGCCGGCGCCGTCGAGAATCGGCCGCAGCAGCTGACACTCGTCGTGGAAGCGCTCGACGCCGTCGTGTTGCGCGACGAATTCCCGAACGACGTCGGTGCGCGCGCCGGCGCCGCGATCGTGCGCAGTGAGCCACGCGAGCACTTCGCGGGCGCGCTGAAAGCCGGGCGTGTCGATCAGTTCGTAGAGCGTCACGCCGTCGAGCCGCATCGGATACGTGCGCGCGCTCTTGGTGGTGCCGGGTTCGGGCGAAATCGCGACGCTGTCGTCTTCCGCCAGCGTCGCGACGATGCTGCTCTTTCCTTTATTGGGATGGCCTACGATCGCAAAGCGGGGCAGGCTCATGTGGCACCGGTCTCGAGATACAGGTGCGGATCCGCCAGCCGGCCGATCGCGCGCGCCCACGTTTCGCGGTGCTGCGGCTCGACCGCGGCCGCCGACTCGGCCACCGGCGCCACGATGATCGATGCTTCGACCCCCAGCGCGCGGCGCAACGCGGCGACGAAATCGAGGAACTCCAGCAGTGGCGGCTCCCACGCGCGCGTGAATACGATGACGCTGCCGGTGTAGCCGGCGCAGAGCCGATCGATCGCCGCCTGATCATCCGCCAGCGCGCGCCCGCCGCCGGCTTCGGCGATGTCGTTCAACGCGATGCCGAGCGTTCGCCGTGCGTAGGCATCCGCCGCCGCCGAAGCGATGCTGCCGCTCCAGATCACCGCACGCGCCGCGCCAACGGCTGCATTGGGGTGCGATGCGTCAGGCAACGCCGAAGCGGGCCGCGCGTCTTCCGGTTCGCGGGCCGCGGTCTCGATCGCCGGCGTTGCCATCCGATCCAGTAACGCGGTGACGCGCGGGTCTTCGAGCAATAGCGCGCGCGTGGCCGAGCGCAGCCGCGCGACGCACAACGACCAGAGTACGACGCGGGGCAACAGACCATACGTGACGATCGCGAGAATGGTGAATGCCCACCAGCCGGTCAACGCGCGCGATGCACTCGCGTCGAGCACGCGAGCGCCGTCGAGACGGAAGAACTGCGAACGCTCGATCAGCGACAGATCCGGTACCGCTGTCGGCGCCCACGCTTGCCAGGGCAGCGACAGCGCGTCTACCCAACGCGCGACGACGTGCGGATCGGCCTGCAGCGTGGTGCTCCAACCGAACGCCAGATCGGTGAACGTCACCAGCGCGACGCCGGTCGCGATGGCCGCCACGTTGAATGCGACGGCGGCCGTCTGCGACCAGAACAACATCTGCCATTTCGCGAACCGGCTGGCGGCGGCGGTTCGACCGTGATGCCAGCCGAACAGCGGTGCAACGTCGCGCGGCGCGCGAGCGATGCGGCGGTAGATCGAAGCCGCCCACGCGCCGGATTGACGGTCTCCAACAGATCCTGGATGGCGCGCAACCCCGGTACACCCTGCGGAATCAACAGCAGCGTCAAGACCAGCAACCCGAGCTGTGCGACGACGAGCGTCGCAAGCAGCGTCACCACGTTCACCGGGCGCGAACCGTCGTAGTGAAAGGCTGCGAGCGCCACGCCTCCACCGAACGACGCGCCGATTACGATCATCGATGCGGTAACGAGTTGGCGTATTCGCTGCAGACGCGCGCCGGGCGCCTCTGCCGGGCTGCGCTCGATGAGGCGCCACCAGAGCCGAACCCGCCGGACGGCGTCGCCCTCGTCCACCTGCGAACCGATGTCGCGATCGCGGCGTGCGCGTGCGGGATACGGCGTCGGACGGTCGTTTTCGAGCCACACCGGCACGTCGATGGCGTCTTCGAACAGCGTGGTCGAGGGGCGTGGCGGCGGCATCGCGCCATGATAGGTGCGGGGTCGTTTGGGGTCCACGCAAGCTCGACGTGCGCGAATTGCGTGCACGAGATGTCGGCGTGTGAACCAGGTCACCTCTACGTTGAGGGCAGCTGCACAGATGGATCGCGGTATCGAACATAGACTCGGACACGCTGTGCGTGCGTATACGGACTCCGGACGCCATGGTCCGGGGACCCCGAACAGGGACGATTGCGAAGGAACGATGCCATGGTGCGTTTCGCGACCAATGTGCTGCTGACCGGGCTTGCCATTGCCCTGCTGGGTATCCTGGTCCTTTTGTCCACTCAGGCCGACGAAGCCGTGCGGCGCCAGGCCGACCTGAACCTGCGACAACTGCGCGACATCGCCGCGGCGGTCGAGCGCGAAGCCCTCAACGCACGCAATCTGCAGACCGACAACGACGCTCAGTTGCAGGCGCTCGCCACCGATCTTCACGCACGGGTCGAAGCCATCGGTCACGACCTGCGCGAGCTGTTCCCGGTCGACGAGCACGGTCTCTCTCGCGTGCGTACCCTCGCGGAAGCCGGCTTCAACTCGATCGATCCGCGCAATCCCGAACGCGCCGCGGCCGAGCCGCTGATGCGCAGGTACGCGGAACTGAATCAATCGGCCGCGCGTCTCGCAGACCGGATCGAAGGCTTCCGCGCCAATCAGACGCAGTATCTGAAAGCGCGACAGACGCTGATCACCGACAGCCGCGCGTTCGTCAAACGTCTGCGCGAACACGGTTCGCCGTCGCTCGCCGATACGATCTTTCGCGGTGCCCAGCAAGTGCTCGAGCGCGCAGAACGCGGCGGCGATTCCGATCTCGATCAGATCGAGGCGATCACGGACCGTCTCGCTGCCGGAGCGCAGATCCGCACGCCGGCCGATCACACGGCGCTTCTCGACCTGATCGAGACGATGCGCGCGCTGGTGCCGGTGCGTCGCGGGGTGGAGACGAATCTCACCGACATCGTAGGAGGTCGCTTTCAGCGCCAGGTGATGAACCTGCGCGAACTGATCACCCGCGACACGCTGTACCGGCTGACTACCGTCAACGATTCCCGCGTTCTGCTGAACATCTATACCGTGCTGCTGTTGCTGGTGCTCGGTTACTTCGGCGTACGCTTGCAACGCAGCTATCGCGCACTGAACCGATCGCACGAAGAGCTGGCCGTCGCCAACACGTCCCTCGAGGCGCGCGTCAAAGAGCGCACGCACGACCTCGAACGCGCGTACGAAGATCTCAAAGAATCGCAGGTTCAACTCGTACAGGCCGAGAAGATGTCGTCGCTGGGCCAGTTGGTGGCGGGCATCGTGCACGAGATCAATACGCCGCTGCTCTATGTGCTGAACAACGCGACGGTGACGGCGGAGAACGTCGAAGAGCTGAGGGATTGTGTCGTCGACGCTTCGCGCCTCGTCGCACTGGTCGAGGCGCGCGGTGCGCAATCGGCAGAAGTGCAGACCGCCGTACAGCGGTTGGTCGAACCACATCGACCCTGCGGCGTTGAACGAGACGATCGACGAGATCGTCAGTCTGTCGCATGACAGCACTGAGGGGTTGAATCAGATCAGCGAGCTCGTGCAGAGCCTGAAGGACTTCAGCCGCCTCGATCGCGCGGCCGAAGATCGCTTCGACGTGCGCGAAGGAATCGAGAAGACCCTGCTGATCACCCGCAATCTGCTGAAGTACGGCGTTACCGTCGATCAGCGTTTTGGCGAGGTACCGCCGATCCTCTGCGCGCCGTCGCGGATCAACCAGGTGTTCATCAACCTGGTGACGAACGCGGTGCAGGCGATGGACGGCAAAGGCACGCTGACGATCACCACCACGGCGCGCGATGGTTGGGTGGACATCGAAGTGTGCGACACCGGCTGCGGCATCGCGCCGGAGAATCTCAGCAAGATCATGGACCCGTTCTTCACGACCAAGCCGGTCGGTCAAGGCACCGGCCTCGGTCTCTCGATCGTGCGTCGCATCGTCGACGAGCACGGCGGAAAGATCACGGTCGACTCGAAAGTCGGCGTCGGTACCGCGATCACGATCAGCCTGCCGATCGACCGCGGCGTGAGCGCACCCGCCGCGGCTCAGGAATCCGAGATGGTCGACGACGCGGAGGCAGCCTGAAATGGCAGCCGCGGCATTGAGACGCGGCACCGTGTTGTTCGTCGATGACGAACGTCGGGTGCTGACGTCGATGCGCGCGATGTTCCGCCGCGACTACGAGGTGTTGTTGGCGAACAGCGGGCAGGAGGCGATCGACCTGCTGCGCGATCACGCGGTGGACGTCATCGTCTCCGACCAGCGCATGCCCGGTATGACCGGCGTGGAAGTGCTGAAAGCGGTCAAAACCCTGGCGCCGAGCGCGATGCGCATCCTGTTGACCGGATACGCCGACCTCAAAGCGATCGAAGCGTCGATCAACGAAGGCGAGGTGTTTCGTTATCTGACGAAACCCTGCCCGAGCGAGCAGTTGAAGGAAGCGATCGGGCTCGCCGCGGACATTGCCGCCAACAGCGAAGCGCCGGAGCCAGCGGTACGCGCGGAAGTAGCACCGACGGCGCCGCCGCGTCCGACCGTGGTGTCGCACACCGAGCCGGCGCGACCGCAAGCGAATGCGGGCACCACGCCGCAGCCGACGCCGTTGCGAAAACCGCAAATGGCGCCGCGCTTCAGCAGTCCGCCGAGCGCGCGTTCCAACTCACCGCTGATGCCGATCCTGCGTCGACCGCCGCAGAAAGTTGCCGGGAACGGACCCGACATGCGCGGCAGGAAAGGCAGCGCGTCGGACATTCACGACGTCGACCTGCTGGTGCTGACGCGCGACGCAGAGATGGTGAAAGCGCTCGACGCCGCGCTCGACGGCAGCCATCGGCTGCACCACGTGCAATCGCTCGACGCCGCGGTCGCCGCGCTGGAAGCGCATCCGATCGGCGTCATGGTCACCGACACCGGCGTGAGCGAGGAGCAGATCGGAACGCTGACGACCACACTGAAGCGGCACGTTCCAGAACTCGTAACGATCGTGGCCAGCAGCCGCTCCGACGCGCAGTTGCTCATCGACCTCATCAACTTCGGGCAGATCTTCAGATTCCTGCTGAAGCCGTTACACGGCGGCCAGTGTCGCTTGTCGATCGAGTCGGCGGTGATCAAGCACCGCGAACTCGCGGCCGATCCGTCTATGCGCCGTCGTCACGCGGTGCCGGAGCGCGAGGTCGCGCCCGACAGCATCATCGGGGCGGTTTTCGGTCGCATCCGCCGGCTGCGCGATCGCTTCCTCACACTCAACGGCATGGCATGACCATGACAACGCTACAACTCTTTGGACGCGACCCGGCAGGGTCGAGCATCGCGAGCAGTTTCGGCGCGGCCTCGGCGGTGGTGATCGCCGGTGTGCTCGCGGCGTGGGTATTCATCAAGCAGGATGCGTCGGTAACGCCGGCCGCGACGCTGGACCGCGAGGCGGCGCAGGTTGCGCCTCCGACCGGAAGCGTCGAGCGCGGACGTCCTGCCTCCAATTCGCTGTTGGAGCAGGCGGAAATCGCGTTCGCCGCCGGTCGCATCATCGAGCCCGAGTTCGACAACGCGTTGAATTACTACCGCTCGCTGCTCGAGACGGAACCGGACAACAAGGACGCCGCCCAAGGCGTCGATCGCGTGATCGCTTATCTCGAGAACCAGGCGGAAGGCGCGATCTTCCAGAACGATTGGGATGCGGCGCGCGCATACGTGGCCGTAATTCTCAACGTGCGCGCCGACGACCCGCACGCACGCGACCTGCGGATCCGCGCGAACCATCTCGAGCGCATCCAGCAACTCACCGCGAAGGCGCTGGACCAGTTCTCGCGCGGCAACCTGGTCAATCCGAAGGGCGACAACGCCGCCGATTCGTATCGCGCGATCCTCGCGCTGGACGCTGACAATTCCGTTGCGGCGCAAGGCATCCGTTCGATCGTGCAGCGGCTCACCGCCAATGCGCAGTCTGCCGCTTTCGCCGGCGAACAGGACAAAGCGCTGAAATTCGCCGCCGCGGCGCGTGCGATCGATCCCGACGCGCAAGGGATTGCGGACATCGAAAAGTCTTCGAAGCAGCCGAAACGCAGCGTCGACGAGCACGGTGCGCAGAACGATCTCGTTGCAGCTTCCGAAGCATTGCAGAGCGATCAGTTGATGCCTCCCGCCGTGCCGAACGCATTCGACCTGTTCAATGCCGTGCTCGCGCGCGATCCGGGTTCGGCGGCGGCGCAACGCGGCATCGCGTTGGTGCGCGATGCGCTGCTGGACCGCGCCGCATCGCTGATCGCGGGCGGCTCGCTGGATCAGGCCGACACGTCGCTGGAGCAGGCGAAGGTTGCCGGCGCAGATTCGGTGCAACTTGCGCAGCTGCAACAGGAGTTGGCGTATCAGACGCGCCTGCAAGACGCGCGCAACGGACACTTCGACCGGTTGTACGCCGTCAGCGAACTGACCGTGAAGAAACAGGTGGCGCCGGCGTATCCGCGTGGCGCGCAGTCGAAAGGCATGCAGGGTTGGGTCGAAATCGAATTCACCGTTACCGAAGAAGGCGATGTGCGCGACGCGAAACCGCGCAGCTCGTCGGCCTCGATTTTCGAAGGCACCGCGATCTCCGCCATCAACCGCTGGCGCTTCGCGCCGGTGGTGGAAGACGGGCGGCCCGTACCGGTGCGCGGCGTCGTGAAGTTCACCTTCCGTGGCGATAACGGCTAGCCGACGTTAGAGTAGCGCGCTTTACCGCAGCCGGAGTCGTAATGCCGCGCGTGACCTATGTCGAGCATCACGGCGATGCACGCGAAGTCGACGTGGCCGTGGGCCACACCGTCATGGAAGGCGCGTTCAAGAACGGAATCCCCGGAATCGAGGCCGAGTGCGGCGGCGCGTGCGCGTGCGCAACGTGTCACTGCTATGTCGACGAGGCTTGGGTGGCGAGCTTCCCGCCGCCGAAAGGCGAGGAACTCGAGATGCTCGAATTCGCCAAGTCGGAGTTCCGCGCCAACAGCCGTCTCGCGTGCCAATTGAACGTCACGGCTGCGCACGACGGACTCATCGTGCGGCTGCCGGAAGTGCAATGACGCGGCGCCTGTACCACTGCGCCGAAGCGCGGTCGATGCGTTCGGTGTGGTTGCTGCACGAACTCGGCCTCGATTTCGAACTCGTCGAACTCGGCTTCGACATGAAGAAGTTGCGTTCGCCCGAATATCTCGCGATTCATCCGCTCGGCCGCGTGCCGTGTCTGGTCGACGGCGAGCTGGTGCTGTTCGAGTCCGGCGCGATCTGCCAATACCTGTGCGAAACGTATGACGACGGCACGCTGTACCGAGCGCCCGGTCATCCGGAACGCGCAGCGTGGCTGCAATGGGTTCATTACGCGGAAACGATCGCCGTGCACGGCGCGAGCCTCGTGCAACAGAACGTGTTCATCGCACCGAACGAGCGCTCGGAGGCGGTGCGCAATCTCGAATCGCGTCGTCTCGGCAAGGCGCTGGGCGTCGTCGACGCGCACCTGTCGGATCGGGACTATCTGCTGAAGAGCGGTTTCTCGGCGGTGGATACCGGCGTCGGTTACAGCGTGCATCTCGCCGCGAAATTCATTCCGCTCGATCCGTACCCGCGCGTCGTCGACTACTACTCGCGGTTGAAAGCGCGCCCGGCGTTTCGCGCTTCGCTGTCGAAATCCCAGTAATTGAACGCGCCGCTGCGCTGGTATCTGTCGAGCACCGCTGCGTTCCTGATTCCGGGCGGCATCCAGATGGTGCTGTTCCCATGGCTGGTCGCGGTGATGCTGCACGAACCGGCGCAACGCGTCGGCATCGCGCAGATGGCGGGTGCGTTACCGGCCTTGTTCCTGATCCTGTTCGGCGGCGTCGTCGGCGATCGCTTCGATCAGCGCCGCACGCTGATCGGGTTGCATCTCTTCGGCGCGTTGCCTCCGCTCGTGCTCGCGACGTTGATCGGGAATGGCGTGTTGAGCTACGGATTGCTGATCGGCTATGCGCTGGTCGGCGGCATCGTCGGTGCGTTTTCGCAGCCGTCGCGCGATGCGTTGCTTTCGCGCGTAGCCGGCGACCGGATTCAGCGCACCGTCACCATCGTGATGGGCATGCAGTTCGGCGTGCAGATTCTCGGCATCAGCCTCGGGAGCCTGGCCGATCGGCTCGGCGCGGTGCCGCTGATTCTCGTGCAGGCCACGATCATGGCGTGCGGCGCGTTCGCCGTGTCACGCATTCGCGTCGAACGTTTCGTGCAGCCCACGCATCGGAAGCATGTGTTGAAGGAGATCCGTGAAGGGCTGGTGCTCGTTTTCGGTTCGGAGCGGTTGCTGCCGATCATGCTGCTGACATTCGCCATCGGCGTGTTCTTCGCCGGGGCATTCACCGTGCTGATTCCTCTGACGATTCGCGACGTCTACCACGGCGGCGCGCAACAGATCGGTTTCGCCTACGTTCTGAACATGGTCGGCACAGTGGCGGTGACGTTGTTGTTGCTCGCGCGCGGCGGCGTGGCGCGGCCGGGTCGGGCCGTTATCCTGGCGCAGGGCTTCGGCTCGCTGCTGTTCGTGCCGATCGTTTTCGGCGTGCCGATCGCCGCGTTCTACGCGCTGATCTTCCTCTGGGGCGTGGGCGGCGGGGTCGCGATGAGCATGGCGCGCAGCATCGTGCAGGAAGCGGCGCCGACGTCGCACCGCGCGCGCGTCATGTCGGTGTATTCGCTCGGCATGATGGGCGGCATGCCGATCGGTTCGTTCGCGATGGGTTACGTGATCGGCGCGTTCGGTCCGGCGAATGCGGCGCTGGTGCCGGTGATCGGCATGGCGTCGGTCGTCATCCTGGTCGGCCTGAAGAGCAACCTGTGGACGCTGGTGCCGCATCCGGCTACGGCGCAGGTATGATCGACCCGAAACGAACGACGGGGGAGTGCGATGCAAGGTCGACGCAGTTTCTGGACCTGGGGATTCGAGCGCGACGAACCGAGTGACGCCGACCGCCGCAAGTTCGCGGCGAGCTGGTCGAAGCGCGTGGGTAAACCCGTCGAACCGCCGCCGATTCCGACGATCGCCGACATCGACCTGCGCGCGCCGCGCGTGGCGATTCCCAGTGCGCTGCAGGCGTGGGTGTCGGCCGACAAATACGAACGCGTCGTGCACACGCACGGCGGCCACTCGCTCGAGCTGCTGCAGGCGATGCGCGGCGACTTCGCCTCGCCGCCCGACGCCGTGGCACATCCGCGCACGGAAGCGGAACTCGAAGCCACGCTCGCGTGGTGCGACAAGAACGGTTACACGGTGATTCCGTCGGGCGGTCGAACCTCGGTGGTGTGGGGCGTGAACGTGCCCGAATCGTGCGATGCGGCGGTGACGATCGATCTCGACAAACTCGACCGCGTGCTCGAAATAGACGACGTCTCGCGCGCGGCGCGCATTCAAGCCGGCATCTATGGACCCGATCTCGAGAACGCGCTGCGGCCGCGCGATTTCACGTTGCGGCACTTCCCGCAGAGCTTTCCGTGGTCGACGCTGGGCGGCTGGATCGCCACGCGTTCCGGCGGCCACTACGCCACCAACCACACGCACATCGACGATTTCGTCGAGTCCACGCGCATGCTGACGCCGTCGGGTTGGTGGGAATCGCGCCGGCTTCCGGGCAGCGGCGCAGGACCGAGCCCCGATCGCATCGTGCTCGGCTCCGAAGGCACGCTCGGCATCATCACCGAAGCGTGGATGCGCATTCAGAAGCGGCCGGTGTTCCGCGCCACCGCTGGCGTAACGTTCGATTCATGGCGAGCCGGCTCCGAAGCCGCGCGGCACGTCGTTCAGGCGAAGCTGTGGCCCGCCAATCTGCGGCTGCTCGATCCGGTGGAAGCGCAGCGCGCAGCGGGTATGGACGGCAGGAATACGCTGCTGATCATCGGCTTCGAATCGGCGGAAGTGCCGCAAGGTCCGTTCATTCAGGCCGCAGTACAGATCGCGCGCGATTCGGGCGGCAAGATCGATGACTCGGCGATTCGCATCTCGGACGGTTCGGGAGAGGCGACCGGACGCGAGGGCGCGGTCGGTGCGTGGCGCGACAGCTTCATCGGCGTCAACGCGGGGCTCACGAATGGGATGGGGTTGTTGTCCGATACGTTCGAGACCGCGATCACCTGGGACCAGTGGCCGGCGTTCGACGCCGAAGTGAGAGACCGCGTCGGGCGCGCCTTGAGGGAAGTGTTGGGCGACGGAACATCGCTGTCGTGTCGTTTCACGCACGTCTATCCCGACGGGCCGGCGCCGTATTACTCGTTCTCGGGCGTTGCAAAGCTCGGCGGCGAAGCGCAGCAGTGGCGCGAGATCAAGGAAGCCGCGGCGAACGCGGTGGTCGACTGCGGCGGCACCGTGACGCACCACCACGCGGTCGGCCGGCTGCATCGCCCTGCATGGGAAAGACAGCGGCCGCCGCTGTTCGCCGAAGCGCTGCGAGCGATCAAGGATCGCCTCGACCCGAATTCGATCCTGAATCCGGGCGTGCTGCTCGACTAGACGTTGCGCGGAATGTCCCGGAACGGTCCGGCGTCGGAACGCGGATCCTTCGGCAGTCCGAGCACGCGTTCGCCGATGATGTTGCGTTGAATCTCGTCGGTGCCGCCGGCGATCGACGTCGCCGGCACCGAGACGAGAATTTCCGCGATGATGCCGTCGAGCGGTCCGTCGCGGCCGGTCAGCATCGACTCCGCGCCGGTGATCAACGTATGCACGTGCGATGCCTGCCGCGCGACGTTGCTGCCGGCGAGCTTGCCGAGCGAGCCTTCCGGACCTGCGGGCTTGCCGATGCGCTGCGCGGCGGCGGCGCGCCGCGCCATCCAGTTCGTGCTGCGCGACATCGTCAGCAGCTTGGCGATTTCCTGGCGGATGACGGGGTCGGTCCATGCGCCGGTTTTCTTCGCGCGCGGCACCACCAGATCCACGCGTCCCGCGCGCTGCGGATACCACTTATACGGCTCGTTGGCGATTTCGGCCTCCACGCGCGCTTCTTCGTACGCGCGGCCGGCGCGTCCTTCGCCGCTCACGCCAGCGACACCCACCGCCGGACGGCGTTCGTGCGCGAGCGTCGTCATTGCAACGGTCCAGCCGTTGTTCTTCGCGCCGACGATCCAATCGGCCGGAATCTTCGCGTCGGTGAAGAACACCTGATTGAACGACGCATGCCCGTTCATCTGTTTCAGCGGCAATACCTGTACGCCGGGCTGCCGCATGTCGAGCACGAAGTAGGTAAGACCCTGGTGTTTCGGCGCGTCCCAGTCGGTGCGCGCCACGAGCAGGCCGTAGTCGGCATGGTGGGCGCTGGTGTTCCACACCTTCTGACCGTTGACGATCCATTGCGTGCCGTCGAAATCGGCGCGGGTCGTCGCGCCGGCGAGATCGGAACCGCTGCCGGGCTCGCTGAACAGCTGACACCAGCCGTCTTCGCCGGTGATGATCCGCCGCAGAAAGCGTTGCTTGACCGCGTCGCTCGCGTGCTCCAACAACGTGACTGAGGCGAGGATGCGCGGGCCGGTCGCGGCCGCGCCGACCGCACCTGCCGCGACGAACTCGTCCTGGATCGCAGGCAGCATTCGAACGGGTAGGCCGCGGCCGTGCCACTGTTTCGGCCAATGCGGCATGCCCCAACCGGAGTCGGCGAGCTTGGTACGCCAGTCGATCAGACTGAGTTCGGCTTTCCAGTTCGCCTTCAACCACGCACGCACTTCGCCGACCACGTCGTTCTCGTTCGGTTCGCTCATCGTCACCCCTCCAACCGTTGCAGCATCAACTCGCGGTGATGATTCGGATCGCCCAACAGCACTTCCGAACTCTTCGCGCGCTTGAACCACAGGTGCGTGTCGTTATCCCACGTGAAGCCGATGCCGCCGTGGATCTGGATGGTGTTCGCGGCGGCGCGCATGTATGCGTCTGCCGCCGCTGCCTTGGCCATCGACGCGAGGCCGGGCGTCTGCGGATCACCCTCTGCCGCCGCTTGCGCAGCGTAATAGGCCGCCGATTTCGCCAGCTCCACGTCGAGCAGCATGTCGGCGCATTTGTGCTTTATGGCCTGGAACGAACCGATGGCGCGGCCGAACTGCACGCGGATGTTCGCGTACGCGACCGCTGAATCGAGCAGCGCCTGCGCGCCGCCGACCATCTCGTTCGCAAGAGCAATCGCGGCATGATCGAGCGTACGGGACAGCGGCTCTGCGCCGGCACCCGCCTGCCCCAACAACTCTGCCGGGGCGCGAGCGAACGTGATCTTCGCCTGTTTGCGCGTTGCGTCCATCGTTGCAAGCGCGGTGCGCGTGACGCCGGCCGCTGCGGGATCGACGACGAATAGCGACAATCCGGCGTTACCGGCGCTGCCCGCAGCGCGCGCGACCACCACGAGCTGCTGCGCGCTGCAGCCGTCGATGACGTAGCACTTCTCGCCATCGATCACCCAACCGCTGCCGGTGCGCGTTGCTACCGCTTGAATTCCGGAGGCATCCCAACGTCCGTTCGGCTCGGTCACCGCCAACGCGGCGCGCGTTCGGCCGTTCGCGATCGCCGGCAGCAGATTCGCTTTCTGATCGTCTTCGGCCGCATGCAGGATCGCACCGGCCGCGAGCACGCACGAGGAGAAGTACGGCGCGCACAACAGCGCCCGACCTTGTTCTTCCATTGCGATGCACAGCTCCACCGGTCCGAATCCGGCGCCGCCGTACGTTTCCGGAATGTGGATGCCGGTGAGCGCGAGATCGTCCGCGAGCTGCTGCCATACGAGCGGGTCGTATCCGTCGGCGGTGTCCATCAGGCGGCGCACTTCGGTCGTCGGCGATTTGTCGCTCAGAAAGCGGCGCACGACGGCGCGGAACTGGTCCTGTTCGTCGGTGAACGCGAATTCCATGCAACCTCCAAGCTAAGCGGTGCGCACACCTGGCGCAGGCGGCGGGCGCATGAACAAACCAAACGCCACGCCGACGATGGTGCCGACGGTGGCCAGCGCCATGTCTTTCTGTGCGTCCCACTCGTCGCCCTGCGTGCCGACATAGGCGGCGCCGAGTTCACCGCCGAACATCTCGGCCGCACCCCACTCGATCAGTTCGTAGATGTGCGACGCCGACATCGCGAGCAGCAGCGTCACCCACCAGGCCGCGCGGTTCGATGCCTGGCCGCTGCGCACCAGCCAGTCGTGGCATGGAATCGCCAGCAGCAGCCCGAACGAGAAATGCACCAGCCGATCATACTCATTGCGCTGCGCGCCGGTGAGGTCGCTGATCGATTGTCCAAACAGGTTCTGCGCCCACGCGTCGTACGGCACCTTCGAATACGTGTAGTGCGCGCCGACCGTATGCAACGCGAGGAAGATCAGCGCGAGGATCACCGACGTCTGCGACACCGTGCCCTTGCGCCAGAACATCACCAGCAGCCCGGTGCCGACCAGCGTCATCACGTTCTCGAGCATCCAGTCGGAGCGGCTGACCGGCGCGATCGCCATGGCACACCAGAAGACGGCGAACGCTGCGATCGAAATTCGAAAGGCCGTCATATAGCTCCTCGACCGAGTGGCTGATTGCGCCACCATGGTCGCGTCAGACGGTACGCGACCGCAATGGGACGTGCCGGCAACCGCAATGCGCTACCATCGCAGCCCAATGGTCACGCCGCGCCGCAGTCCGAACCGACGAGTCGATTCCCGCCCATACCGATGGGCGGACTACGAGGACGACGCGCTATTGAAGCTGCGCTTGCGCGACCTGCGGCTGCGCGTGGACGGCAGTCTGGTGCAGCCGGACGTGCTCGCGCTCTACGACGAACTCGGCCGGCGCGGCATCGACTTCCAGCCGCACGTGTGGCTGTCCGAAGAGTGGTTCTCGCCGGATGGCATTCCGGGCATCGCGATTCCGTTCTTCGTCGCACACCCGCGCCTGCGCCAACTCGAGCGCCGCATGATGGGCGACGTCGACGGCGGCAGCAGCCTGTGGCGGCTGCGGTTGCTGCGACACGAGGCCGGTCATGCGCTGGACACGGCCTATGGACTGCGCAAGCGCGCGGACTGGCGGCGCATCTTCGGCCCGGCCTCCGCGCGGTATCCCGGCACGTACACGCCGCAGCCGAGCAGCCGCCGGCACGTGCTGCATCTCGGGCCACTGGTACGCGCAGAGTCATCCGACGGAAGACTTTGCCGAAACGTTCGCGGTGTGGCTGCAACCGAAAGCGCGTTGGCGACGCGACTACGCGGAGTGGCCCGGCGCGATCGAGAAACTCGAATTCGTCAACACGCTGATGGACGAAATCGGCGGAAGCGTGCCGCGCGTGCGCGATCGCGGCTCGATCGAACCGTTATCCGAGAGCGACAAGACGCTCGGCCAGCACTATCGACGCAAGCGCGCGCGCTACGACCGAATCGAACGTCGCTACGACGCGTGGTTGTTGCGCGACTTCGCCGCGCGGCCGGCGCGACCGCGCGCAGTACAGGCGGACCGTTTCATCCGCGAGATCGAGCCGCAGTTGCGACGCCTGCTGGTGCGTCGCGCCCGGCTGCATCCGTACCTGGTCGATCACGCGATCGCCACGATCATGCGCCGGGTCGAGCAACTCGATCTGGTATTGCGCGACTCGCGGCGCGACAGCAAACGTCGCGTGGTTCGCCTCCATGAACGCGTCGTTCTCGACGTGCTGCGCCGGAATCAGGAGAGATACACGTTATGAGGAGATACCGGATACTGCTCATCACGCACGAGGCGCTCGTGCCGACGGACCTCGCGACGTTGGCGGAGAAAGAAGAGTCGGTGACCGAGTATCACGTGTACTCGACGTTGACCGGGCTCGGCCATCACGTGCGGATGATGGGCGTCGGCGACCAGCTCACGGAACTGCGCGACACGATCCGCGACTGGCGTCCGCACGTCGTGTTCAATCTGATGGAACAGTTCGCCGGCATCGTCTCGTACGACTACTACGTGGTCGCATTTCTGGAACTGATGCGGCAGCGCTACACCGGGTGCGGGCCGCGCGGGCTGATGCTGTCGCGCGACAAAGTGCTCGCGAAGCAGGTGCTGGCGTGGCACCGCATACCGACGCCGGCGTTCCATTCGATACCGTTCGGCAAGCGCTTCCGCGAACCGCGCCGCCTGCGGTTTCCGCTGTTCGTCAAATCCGCCACCGACGATGCGTCGCTCGGCATCGCGCAGGCGTCGATCGTCGACGACGTGCAGAGTCTGCGCGAACGCGTCGAGTTCATTCACTCGCAGGTGCAGAGCGACGCCATCGTCGAGGAGTACATCGACGGCCGCGAGTTCTACATCGGCGTGCTGGGAAATTCGCAGTTGACCACCTTTCCGGCGTGGGAGATGAACTTCGGAACGCTGTCGAAGGCACACGCCGGCATCGCCACGCGCAAGGTGAAGTGGGACCGTAAATACCAGGAAAAACACGGCATCACGACCGGCCGCGCGCCCGATCTGAGCGATGCGCAAACGGACCAGCTCAGTCGCCTCGCCAAGCGCATCTATCGAGCGCTGCACATGAACGGTTTCGCGCGCATGGATTTCCGGATGCGCGAAGACGGCAGCGTGTTCCTGTTGGAAGCGAACGCGAACCCGAACCTGACGAAGGACGAAGACCTGGCCGAATCTGCCAAAACGGTTGGCGTGGCCTACGATGCGCTGCTGATGCGCATCGTCAATCTCGGCCTGTCGTACATGCCGGAGTGGCGGATGTTCGAGCCATGATCGGCGGCATTTGACGCGGTCCGATCGTTCCTTCTGAAACGTTGACGTTGCGCAACGATTTCGTCACACTCGTTGCCATGGACGCGTTCGCATTCTTTTCGGACCCGACCCGATTGCAGATCGTCGAGTTGCTCGCCGACTCGGGGGAAATGCCGGCCGGAAAGATTGCCGAGCGTTTCTCGATGACGCGCGCCGGCGTATCGCGGCATCTCCGCACGCTCGAAGATGCCGGCGTGCTGCTCGTGCGGCTCGATGCGCAACGGCGGCTCTATCGCTTGAATCCCAAGCCGTTTCGCGACCTCGACGCGTGGCTGCACAAGTATCGGCGCTTCTGGAGCCGAAGCTTCCGTGCACTCGATCGACACATCGCTGCGGAGAAGCAGCGTTGATCGTCCACGGCACCGACAGCATCGCGCTGACCCGCGCGTTCGACTGTTCGCCGCAACGACTCTGGCGGGCGATCACCGAGCCCGCCGAGCTGTCCGACTGGCTCGGCGGTGAATGTTCGATCGACGCGCGTGTCGGCGGGGGCGTGCGTTTCGAGATACCAGGCGAAGACATCCGTGCCGCCGGCACCGTGCGGTTGGTCGCTGCGCCGCAAACGGAGCACCGCGTCGCGTTGCTCGAGCACACGTTCGTCGACGCAGCGAATGCGGCCGTCACCTCCGTCTGTCGATGGTGCGTACGCGACGCGCCGCCAGGCTGCGAACTCGTCTTCACGCACGACGGTTTCGGCGAAGCGGATCGCGGGCGGCTCGAAGCGTGGTGGACGTCGGGGCTCGCGGCGCCGGTCGAGCGTAACGCGCCTCGCGCGGTCCGTCACGCCGTTGCCGCGCGCGCTCGAATTGTTGCGTGCTGCGCGGCGGATCCTGCTGGTGTCGTTCATCGGACCCGAAGTGCCGCAGGCATTGCTCGCAGCCGGCTTCGAGGTCTACGCGAAGGTCGGACCGCAGCCCGACGCGTGGGCGCGCTGTCGGCGCGACCGTGGCGAACTGGCGTTCGACGCCGAGCGCGACGTCGCCCAACGAGATCGATCTGGTGCATCTCGACGTCAGCGACGCGTTTTCGGAATACCTCGATGTAGCGCGGTCATTGGGCGCAAAGACGTTCTGGTTTCATTCGGCGCGCACGCGTCCGCCCGAGCCGCACGACGACCGCGGTTGCTGGTTACCGGCGGCGCAATCGATGCAGCAACGGGCGGCCGCGGAAGCGTTGGGAATCGAGTATGTCGACGACCGCTACATCGCGGACGTCGCGGCAGCGCTGGTGAAGTGACGGCGCACAACGAACGGCTTTAGGTCATTCCAAACCAGTACGAACGCTGCGCGCGGCGAGTTCCGCGCGCAATTGGGCGTGACGCGCGGCGGTGATCGGGTAGTTCCATACGATCAGCAGCGCGACGAGATACAACAGCATCGGTCCGGCAGAATAGAAGACGCGCAGCCCGAAGATCTCGTCGGGTCCGTTGGCGCCGCTCGCGCGAAAGCCGATCCAGGCGAGCGTGGTGAACGCGAGTCCCTGGCCGACGGCCGCGATGAACTTCACCGCGAGCGACCACGCCGCGAAGAAGATGCCCGCGCGGTTCTCGCCGCTTTCGACCGCGTCCAGATCAACGACATCGGCCTTCATCGACGCCGGTAACGCAGAAAGCGCGCCGGAGCCGATGCCCGAAACCGCGAGGATGATCATCACCATCGTCAGGTCGCCTTGACCGACGAGCATGTACGACGCGGTCGCGCAGACCATGACCAGCATGCCGGCGATCCACGCGCGATGCTTGTCGATGCGGCGCGCGAGCGCGCCCCAGATCAGCACGCCGCAGACCACCGTTGGAAAGTAGATCAGCAGGATCTTCGGTCCGGAGGTCGTGTCGCCGACGACGTGCTGCATGAAGAACGGGAACATCGCGCCTTGCAGCGTGGGGCCGAGCCCGACGAGCGTGAACGCGGCGAGCAGACGCAGGAACGGACCGTTCCGGCTCATGACGGCGAAACCGCGCAACAGCGGCACGGCCTCGCCGCCGACGCCGCGATCCGGCACCCGTACCACCGCGAGCGCGACGAGCGCGGGAACGGCGACGAGCGCGATCGCCGCGGCCATCGACAGCACCTGGCCAGGTGTGCCGCCGACTCCGAACAATTGCTGTCGAATCGCCGGAATCGCGAGGAATGCAAAGCCTCCCAACGTGCCGAAAATGGTGCGCCACGTCGTGATGCGGGTGCGCTCGTGGTAGTCGGGCGTCAGTTCTGCGCCCCACGCGTAGTACGGAATGTTGATCATCGAGAAGCCGAACCAGAACAACACCAGCCAGAAACCGAAGTACAACGCGGTGACCTCGGCCGGGGGCACGAACAGCTGCCAGGTCGCGATCGCGAAGATCGGTACGCCCGCGACAATCCACGTCTTGCGCCGCCCGAAACGGTTGTGCGTGCGATCGGAGAGCAAACCGACGGCGGGGTCGATCGCGACGTCCAGCAGCCGCGCAATCATCAGCAGCGCGCCGATCTGTGTCAGGCTGACGCCGAGCGACGCGTAGTGGAAACCGAGAAACAGCGACGACGCGTTCATCGCGCCGCCGACCGGGAACTCGATCAGCGCGTAAGCGAGCAGGCGTCGCAGCGGAACGCGCACGGTGCCGTTCGTTTTGGCGGAATCGATCGCCTGCGCGGTTTCGCTAGGCGCGGCCGCCATCAGCGCGGATCTCTGATCGTGACCGTGCCCTGTGCGATCGCCGCGCGGCGACCTTCGTTGACGATATCGATGCGCACCACCGCCTGCGTACGGGACAGGTTGATGATCTCTGCGTGCGCGGCGACGGTGCCTTGCGTGACCGGCGCCGTCAGATTGATCTTGAATTCGGTGGTGGCGCCCCACTGGCCCTTCTTCATCACCGGATAGCAGACGCACCCGAGCATGTGGTCGCAGAACGCCGACAGCACGCCGCCGTGCATGTTGCCGATGCCGGTCATCAACTCGGGGCGCACCGTCAGCTCGCCGGTCATGGTGCCAGGACCGACGTCGGTGATGCGGATGCCGAGGAAGTCGGGCAGCCCGCCCGCGCCGCCTTTGTTGGCGAGGAACCGCGCGGCGATCTGTTCGTCGTATTCGAATTTCGGCGGGTCGACGATCTTGCTCATGCGTGTCAGCTCCGGTTCGCGAACGTGTCGATGATCGCGTCTACGTTCTCGGCCACTCGGCCGGGTTTCATACCGACGGATGGCGAATACAGCAGCACGTGCTGCGCCAGCGGTTCCCACTGCTTCAACCGGTCGCGCACTTCGTCCGGCCGCCCGGTGATTGCGATCGCATCGACCATTTCGTCCGGCACGGCCGCCGCCATCGCGGCGAAATCGCCTCTGCGAAACGCCGCGGCGATGGTCTCGCCGATCGCTTCCCAGCCGTGCGGCTTCAGGATCGAGTGATACAGCCGGGTCGTGTAGTAGAACGCAATCTGCATGCGCGCTTCGTTGCGCGCCTGTGCCGGGTCGTTGGCGATGCTGGTGATTACGTACGGCAACAGCACGCACAGGCTGCCTTCGAGTTCCGGCGCAACGGTTTCGGCGATGTACTTGCGCGTGTAGATCGGGTGGCCGACCAGGCCATTGGCCACTTTTGCCGCGGCGCGGATCATGCCGCGATTCACGGCGGCGATCGCGATCGGAATGTCGGGGCGCGCCATGCCGGGCCGCGAGTATTGGGGAATCTTCACTTTGTAGTACGGGCCATCGTACGCAAGCCCGCCGCTCTGCGCCGCGAACACCGCACGGATCAACCCGATCGCGTCCTTGATGCGCGGCGCGGGCGGATCGTTGAACGGCATCGAATACCAGTTCTCGTTCATCGTCTTGGTGCCGCTGCCGAGGCCGAGAATCATCCGGCCGCCGGAGATCTCGTCGATGTCCATCGCGGCGCTCGCAGCGAGCATCGGCGAGCGCATGAACGCATACGCGATGCCGGATCCGAGTTTGATCCGTTGTGTCGCGGTGGCGATGGCGCCGAGCCGGACCAGGCCGTTCGCGTTGAAGAACTCGATCGTCCAGACCGATTCGAAGCCGGCGGCTTCCGCGCGGACCGCGGCCGCGATCTGTCCCTTGATGTCGGAACGCGTGAGGATGAGCCCGTATTTCATTGCGTGCCTCGCTTGCGGGTGTGCTTCAGTGAGGTGGAATCAGACAGGAGTGTATCGACTCGTCGCCGGGTACCTGACGGGCGAGCGTGCGGATCGCGAGCGATGCGTCGGCGAGGTCGAAATCGTGCGTGTGCATCCGCTCCAGCGGTACGCGACCGGACTCGATCACGCGAATCGCCGCCTTGTAACCGGACGACGTCACGCCGATGGCGCCTTTGATGTGGATTTCCTTCATCACGATCAGATCCGAGACGAAGTTGTCGACCGCCTTGAACCCCTTCACGCCGGCGAGCACCACGGTGCCGCCCGGCCGCACCATGGACAACGCGTCGGCGACCGGCTTCGTGGCATATGACGAAACGTCCACCACGACGTCCGCGCCGCGACCGTGCGTGATTGCTTTCACACGCGCAATCGGGTCTTCGTTGTCCACGTCGATGGTGTGGTCCGCGCCGAACGCGCGCGCCAGCGCCAGCTTGTTGGCGTCCGCGGCGAGACCGGTGACGATGATCGTGCCGGCGCCGACTTCGCGGCACGCAACGATGCACGCGAGGCCGCGCTGTCCGGGGCCGAGTATCACCACCGAATCGCCCGGGCGCGTGTTCGGCATCTCCACCGCCCAACGGAATCCGGCGCCGAGCGGATTGAACATCACGGCGAGTTGCGGCGACAGCGTCGGATCGACGCGGTGCACGATGGTATTCGGCGCGAGGTACATGTACTGCGAGTAAGCGCCCCAAAGTCCGGGCGGTTCCGACAGCGGGATGTACGAGTAGATGCGCCGCGTGTCGCACAGGTGATAGCTGCCGGAGAGACACGGCCCACAATGGCGACACGACAGCATCGTTTCGACCGCGACGCGATCGCCGACGTCGACGTTCCAGCGGCGCGCCGCGCGATCGCCGATTCGCGCGATGCGACCGAGCGGTTCGTGGCCGGGTACCACCGGCATCGGCGTGCGCAGCTGGCCTTCGAACTGTTCGTAGTCGGAGCCACAGATGCCGCACGCTTCGATGCGCAGGATCGCGGAATCGGCGTCGATGTCGGGGATCGGAATGTCGCGGGGCTCGAGCGTGCGTACGGCCGTCTGCACCATCGCGAACGCGGTGCGCGGCAACGTGCTCATTGGGTGCCTTCGCGGATGCGTTGTGCCACCACTTTCTGCTGCGCGAACTCGGCGCGCCGGCGGGCGAGTTCGTCGGCGGGCATTGCATCGATGTTCAGGTAGTCGTCCTTCCAGCGCGCGTCCGCGCTCCACCGCTGCGGCGAGACGACTGTGGTGCGCGGTGCGGTTGCGTCTTCGAACAGCGCGAGTGCCTGGGCGAGCGTTTCGCGCTGCGACGCTTCGTCGAACGGTTTACCGGCCGAGTTGCCGAGCGGGAAGTCGCTGAACAGGAAGCGCGCAACGCCGACGTGTTCGACGATGTCGCGCGCGCAGCCCATCACCACCGTCGGTATGCCGTTGGCCTCCAGATGGCGCGATACCAGACTGACTGACTGATGACAGACGGGGCAGTTCGGAACGAGCAGCGCGACGTCGGCCTGCAGATCGCGGCACGCATCGAGCACCGCGGGCGCATCGCGTTCCAGAGTCGCGCGCTGGCTGCGATCGGTGGGCATTCCAATTATCTCGGTCGCCAGCGATCCGATCGCGCCGCGCGCAACCGCGTTGCGCAGCGCCTTCACCGGCAGCCACGTGTTCGGGTCGGCGGCGGTCGTGTGGATACGATCGTAGGCGATGTGCGAGATCCGCAGATCGGGCGCCGGATCGATCGGAACGCGATAGACCGAATAGAACTTCGCGCCCGCGTTGTAAGCGGCGCCCGGTCCTTGATCGCCGAGGTTCGGCTCGAAGCGTGCGGCGGTGGTGATCAGCACGAGGCGCGATGTCGCGATGCGCGGCGAGCGCGCGAACGGAACCGTTGGGAACGTCGCCCATTGGTACGGCGCGTAGCCGAGCGCCGCGTAGTAGGAACGCGTTCGCTGCATGTAGGCGATCGGTTCGCCAACAGGTGCGGTCATCGCCGTCCTTGATATCGAAGCTCCGTCGCAATGTAATGCAGTTTTTCCCGGCGACCAACCCGATGTCCCAAACAGCAAACGGAAGACAACAATTCGGCTCACGCACGACTGCCGACGAGGTCGTGGCAGGTCTCGATCTGTCGACGCGCACCATCGTCGTGACCGGTGCAAACACCGGTATCGGCGATCCGACGGCGCGAGCACTCGCCGGGGCGGGTGCCCGCGTGATCTACGCGTGCCGAACGGTCACCGGGGGCGAAGCCGCCGTTGCGCGTGCGCGCGCGGCTCACCCGGGCTGCAGGGCGGAATTCGCCGAACTCGATCTCGCGTCGTTCGCGAGCATCCGTCGGTTCGCCGAGACGCTGAAGGCGGACAAGATCGATGCGCTGATCTGCAATGCCGGGCTCGCGCTGATGGCGTGGGCCGAGACCGACGACGGTTTCGAGCGCACCGTCGGCGTCTGCCACGTCGGTCACTTCCTGCTGGCGCGGCTGTTGATGCCGCGCCTGCTGGCATCGGGCGCACCGCGCGTGGTGATGGTGTCGAGCACCAGCCATCGCACGCCGGCGAAGCTCGACTTCACGAATCTGCCGATGACCCGCGACACGTTCAAAGGCATGGGCGCTTACGGCCAGGCCAAGCTGTGCAACGTGCTGATGGCGAAGTCGCTGCAGCGCCGCTACGGCGACCGCGGCATGACCGCGTGCGCGCTGCATCCGGGGACGTTGATCACGACCGAAATCGGCCGCAACTCCAGCGTGTTCGGCGTTCTGATGAAGCTGGTCAGCCCGTTCACGAAGAATCCGGCGCAGGGCGCCGCCACGTCGGTGTGGGGCGCCGTGCACGAGCCGGCGGCCGACGTCGCCGGGCAATACCTTCAG
Source organism: uncultured Gammaproteobacteria bacterium (assembly GCA_963787045.1). Classification (GTDB taxonomy): domain Bacteria; phylum Pseudomonadota; class Gammaproteobacteria; order Pseudomonadales; family Azotimanducaceae; genus DATJGR01. The sequence goes on from CAWBBR010000002.1 coordinate 244,303, forward strand.
GATTGCCACATCGTGCCGTGCAGCGCGGAAGCCAACGACCCCGCGGTGGCGCAGCGTTTGTGGACGCTGAGCGAAGAGTGGGTCGCGCGCGCCGGTGCGCTGCCGGGCTGGCCCTGATCCAGCGTTCAGTCGAGCAGAGGGCGCAACACGCCGTCGACGAACAGGCGTAGCGACGTCATCACCTCCTCGTGGTTCAGATCGCCCCACGCGAATGCGCCCACGAAGTAATCGAGCGCCGCGTTCGCGCTGAGCGTCTCGACGTGCGACCGCACATCGTCCGGCGTGCCCGCCAGCAACACCTGGGCGCCGACCGCGAGGTCGAAGTTGCCTTTGAGGCTCGGCGAGAACACCGGCTCCATTCCGTGGGCTCGCCACAGGCTCGAAAGGTTCTCGTCGTAGCGCTTCCACGCGACGCGCGCCCGTGCGTGCGCAGCTTCGCGGGTTGGCGCAACGAAGATGTGCCGGGTTGCGCCGATCAGCGGCGACGCAACGCCCGGGTTCCAGTCCTCTTTCGCGTTGGCGACGAGTTCGTGGAAGCGGGCCACCTGCGCGTGGACGGCGGCAACGGGACCGCCAACGACCGTGTTGAGCCGATGCGAACCCGCGAACTCGACGTTGCCTGGGTACCACAACGGCGGATGCGGGGTCTGTTTCGGCGTCAACAGCATCGGTAGACCGTCGAACGTGTGAAATGCACCGGCGTGCGTGAGTCGCTTCGCGGTCAAGCCTTTTCGCACGATTTCGATCGCGTCGACGGTGCGCGCGATCGCTTCGGCGTCCGAGTTGCCCCACAGCCGATGCTCGATCGGTGAAATGCCTTTGCCGATGCCGACGTCGAGCCGACCGCCGCTCAGGTGATCGAGCGCGCAGACTTCCTCGACGAAGCGCACCGGATGGTAGAACGGCAGCAGCGACACCAGCGAGCCGAGCCTGATTCGCTGCGTGCGCTGTGATGCGGCGGCGAGAAAGACCATCGCCGACGGTGCCGCATCGAGCGTGGTGAAGTGATGCTCCGCCTTGTGGTAACGAGCGAATCCGGCCGCGTCGGCATACTCGAGCATCTGCAGGCGCTGTTCGTACAGCGTCCCTAGTTCGCCTCCACGTTGTTCCATGTGATCGAAGATTCCGAATTGCACCCGTCTCTCCCCCAGTTGCTTCCTTGATCTCTGCGCAGCGCCGCAATGTAATGCAGTTTTTCGAAGCGGACCAACCCATGCTGAAAAACCGATGCTGAAAACTCCGTCAGGCAAGCTACGCGGCCGCGCGCTCGGCATTCCGTTCGCGGGTCGGCCCGGCGCGCTGAATTCGATCACCGATGTGCCCGGCGTGGAGGTGGGCTACGCGACGCTCATTGAAGGCAGTGGCGCACGCGTCGTCGGACACGGTCCGATACGAACCGGCGTCACTGCCATATTGCCGCGCGGGCGCGAGTTCGCCGCGTCGTCGGTATTCGCCGGTTACTTCAGCCTGAACGGCAACGGCGAGCTCACCGGTTGTCATTGGGTGGAGGAGAGCGGTCGTTGCGAAGGACCGATCTGCATCACCAATACGCATTCGTGCGGTGTGGTGCGCGACGCATCGATCAAGTGGCTCGTGGAACGTACCGGTGGAATAGGGCAGTGGGCGTTACCCGTCACCGGCGAGACGTTCGACGGCTACCTGAACGACATCAACGGTTTTCACGTTCGCGACGAGCACGTGTTTGCGGCGCTCGATTCGGCGCGTGGCGGCGCGATCGAGGAAGGCAGCGTCGGCGGCGGCACCGGCATGATCTGCTACGGCTTCAAAGGCGGATCCGGCACCGCATCGCGCGTGATCGAATTTGCCGGAAAGTCGTACCACCTTGGCGCTTTCGTGCAATCGAACTTCGGCAGGCGCGACCAACTGACCATTGCAGGTGTTCCGGTCGGCGCCGCGCTAAAGGACTGGCAGCCCGACCCGCGCAAGGCAGAAGCGGGTTCCGTGATCGCGATCATCGGCACCGACGCGCCGTTGCTCGCCCACCAGCTGAAGCGTCTGGCGCGGCGCATCAGCCTCGGCATCGGCCGCGGCGGCGCCGTTTCGGGTCACGGTTCCGGCGACATCTTCCTCGCGTTTTCGACGGCGAATCGCGAGGCATTGCACGACGAGGAACGGTTGGCGGCGCTGGAGTTCATTCCCGATCCGCAGCTGAACCCGTTTTTCGAGGCAGTCATCCAGGCGACCGACGAAGCGGTGATCAACAGCATGGTCGCCAACGAAACCATGGAGGGGTGTGACGATCACGTGATATACGCGTTGCCGCACGCTGAGGTACGGCGACTGCTTGGGCTCGCGTGAGATCCGAGCTCAAACCACCCGCAACGAATCCACCACCGACGATCGCGCGGCGCGAATGGCCGGAAAGAGTCCACCGAACAGACCGACGACGGCGGCCCACGTCATGCCGGCGACGATCAGCGGCAGACCCACGTGCAACCGCACGGCAACCTGGCCCAACGCACCGCCGGTACTGAATGCATTGCCGTTGAACAGCACCCACGCGATTGCGCCGCCCGCGACCGCGCCGATGAACGCGAGCACCTGCGCCTCGACCATGACGGATACCACCACCGGCAACGCGCCGAAGCCGATGGCGCGCAGCGTGGCGATTTCGACCGTGCGCGTGCTCACCGCCGAGTACATCGTGTTGAGCGCGCCGAACAGCGCACCCACCGCCATGATTCCGCCCACGGTCGTGGCGACGATCTCGAGCAGCGCCGCGACGTTCTTCGACTGCCCTTCGTAATATTCGGTTTCGCGTTGCACCTCGACTTTCAGCGTGGGGTCGTGCTTCAGCGCTTCCTTGAACGGTTCGAACGCGGCCTTCGAGTCGAGCGCCACGGTAACCGCGCTGAATACGGTGCGCTGTGCAGCGGACATCAGTGTCGTCGCATCGCCGATCGCTTCGGACTCGTGCACGTCGCCGTTGCTGGTGAAGTGCCCGACGACCTTCCACTCGCCGTTGTGGAACTTAGCGGTGTCGCCGATATCGAGCTGGGCAAACTGATCGCGCGCGGACTTGCCGACGATGATCTCGTGCACGCCGGTCGCGAACATGCGCCCGTCGGTGATCTTGATCTCGGGCCGTACGTCGGCGAAGTCCGGCGTCAGCCCGCGGATGGACAACGCGCTGAGGTTGCCGTCGTTCTTGCGCGGCAGATTCACCGAGAGCAGCACTTCGGGCGAAACGGCGAGTTTGCCGTCGGCGCCGCGCATGATTCCCGGCGCCGCTTCGATCGCGGCGAGGTTGTCGCGCGAGATCGAACTGAGCGCTTCCGCCAACGAACCGTTGCCGAGCACGATCGCGCGATCTTCGCGCGCCGCGTTCGCGAGCGTGGCTTTCAACCCGGTGGCCATGGCGAGCACCGTCGTGAGCACGGCTACCACCCCCGCGATGCCGACGCAGATGACCAGCGACGTGCCGATGCGCTGCGGGATGCTCTGCAGGTTGATCGCGGTGATTGCGACGGTTTGACGCATGCCGTTCATATCGACTCCCCTAACGACCGGACAAGGCCTCGACGATGGTCAGTCTCCTCGCGCGCACCGCCGGGATCACTGCGCTCAGCGTTCCCAACAATACCGCGATGCCGAAGCCGATCGCGTACACGCTCGGCGGCAGCGGGATCGGACTGGCGAAATTCAACGAACCGAACACGCCTCTGAAGACGATCGCGGCGACCGCCAGGCCGATGCCGGCCGCGATCAGACACAGGATCGATGCTTCTACGACCACGAGCAGCAATACCGCGTTGTCGCTGAACCCCAGCGTTTTCAGAACGCCGAGTTCGCCGACGCGGTCGTTGACCGATTGCGACATGGTATTTCCGGCGAGAAACAGCAGGGTGAACAGCACCGCGCCGATGATCGAATTGACGAACATCCGCACGTCGCCGATCTGCCGGATCTGCGCGACGACGTATTCCCTGTCGTTCAGCGTGTTCGTCTCCGCGCTCGAATTCGCGAACAGTTTGTCGATGGCCGTGGCGATTTCTGTGGCGCGGCTCGGATCGTCGATTGCGGCGGCGAACTGATGCACCGTGCCTTTGCCGTTGATCCGTGCGGTATCGAGGTAGTCGTAGTTGAAATACAGCTCGTTCGCGAAAATGCGTTCGTCGTTCGGCCCGGCATTGGCGAATCCGACGATTTCGAACGGCCACTCCGCGGATCCGTCTTCTTTCATCCAGTTCATCGAATGCAGCGTGATGTGATCGCCGATTTTCCAGCCAAAACGCTTGGCAAGGTCGAACCCCACGATCGCACCCGAGCGCGTGCTGCGCATCGCGGCGACCTGGTCGGGAGGCACCTTGATCTCCGGAAACACGTCCAGCGACGAATCGATATCCATCGAACTCGCGCTCAAACCGTTCTTCGGATCCTGGTAGTACGCGATGAGGATCGCGAAGTACGAAACACTTCTAACGCCAGGAACCCTCGCAATGCGATCTCCGTAGGAGATCGGCATCGTTTCGAGAATGTTCGCCCGATTCATCACGCGCAGGCGCGTGTCGCTCATCTTCGACAGCGCGCCGTCGAAGCCGGCGATGACGCCGTTGAGGAGGCCGAACAGCAGGAATGCGACCGCGATCGACAACACCGTCAACGTGGTGCGGATCGGCTTGCGCCACAGACCGGCCCAGAGCAGCGGTAAGTACTTCATCGATCTAACGCCCCGACAATGCTTCGACGACGGTGAGGCGGCGCGCCCGTACGGCCGGAACGGCTGCGCTCAGCAGCGCCAGCAGCAGAGCGATTGCAAGACCGGCGACGTAAACGTTTGGCGGCATCGGAATTGGACCGAAACCCGACGCCTCGAAGACGCCGGGGAAGACGGTTGCAGCGATGGCAAGGCCGATTGCGGCGGCGATCAGACTGAGTACCATCGCTTCGGCGACGACCAGTAACCAGATGCTCGTGTCGCCAAATCCGAGCGCTTTGAGCACGCCGAGTTCCGGCAGTCGGTCCGCCACCGATTGCGACATCGTGTTTCCGGCAAGAAACAGCAGCGTGAACAACACGGCGCCGATGATCCAGTTGACGAACATCTGCACGTCGCCAACCTGGCGCATGCTGGATGCAAACCACGCCCGCTCGTTCATCGTGGTCGTTTCGCTGCTCGAGTTTGCGAACAGCCGGTCGATCGCGATCGCGATCGCGTCCGGATCGGCGCCCTCTGCGAGCGATACGACGAACTGATTGACCGTGCCCGTACGCGTCGTACGACCCGCATCGATATAGTCGTAGTTGAGGTACATCTCTTTGGCGAACGTGCGGTCGTCTCCTGACGCAGCGAGGGTGTTGCCGACGATATCGACCGGCCAGTCCGACGAGCCGTCCTTGTTGCTGGCCCAGAGTATCGAGTGCAGCGTGATGCGGTCACCGATGTGCCAGTTGAACTGCTTCATCAGTTCAACGCCAACGAGCGCACCCGTGCGCGTCTCGTGCATGGCTTTTCGGTGTGAGGCCGAGACGTGGAGCGGCGGAAACGTGTCGAGCCACGTGTCGACGTCGACGGCAGCAATCGAGAGGCCGTTTGTTGGCTCCTGGTAGTACCCCCCGAACAAAACGAAATAGGACACCCTCTGCACACCGGGAACGAGCGCGATGCGGGATTGGTACGCGACCGGCATCGCTTCGAAGAGATTGGCGCGATTCGTCACCCGCAACCGCGTGTCGCTCAGCTTGGCCAGCGTCCCGTCGAAGCCGGCGATCACGCCGTGCAGCACGCCGAACAGCAGAAACGCGACCGCGATGGACAACAGCGTGAGCACCGTGCGGATCGGTTTGCGCCACAGACTGGCCCACAGCAGCGGCAGGTATTTCATCGGTTCAACGCCCCGACAACGCTTCGACGACCGTGAGGCGACCGGCGCGGAGTGCGGGGATGCTCGCGCTGAGCACCGACAGCAGCAGCGCAAGCGCGGAGCCTATTGCATAGACGCGCACCGGCATGGCGGCAGGAGCGCCGGCCAGCGACTTGAAGATGATGGGGAAGACCGCGGCGGCGATCGCGAGTCCGAGCGCGGCGGCGGCAAAGCTGAGCACGGTTGCCTCCGCGACGATCAGCAGCCACACGCTGTTGTTGCCGAACCCCAATGCCTTCAGTACGCCGAGCTCCGACAGCCGGTCGCGAACCGATTGCGACATCGTATTGCCGGCCAGAAACAGCAGCGTGAACAGCACGGCGCCGATGATCCAATTGACGAACCGCTGCACGTCGCCGATGTTCCGGGCATTGGCCGCAAACCACTCGCGCTCGTTCAGCGTCGTCGTCTCGGCGCTCGAGTTTGCGAACAGTCGATCGATTGCGATGGCGATCGCGTTGGGATCGGCGCCCTTGTCCGGCGTCACGACGAACTGGCTGACGGTGCCTTCCTTGGCGGTGCGCGACGTATCGAGATAGTCGTAGTTGAAGTACAACTCGGTGCCGAACTGCGGATCGTCGTCGGGACCGGCGTTCACCACGCCGACGATGTCGACCGGCCACTCCGTCGTGCCGTCCTTGTTGGCCCACATCATCGAGTGCAACGAAACCCTGTCGCCGATGTGCCAATCGAAGCGTTTCATCAGTTCGACGCCGACCAGCGCGCCGGTGCGCGTCGTGTGCATCGCTTCTCTTTGGTCGGGCGGAACGTGGAAATTCGGAATCGCGTCGATCCACGAGTCGGCGTCGACCGCCGCTATCGAAAAGCCGTTCTTCCGGTCCTGGTAGTAGCCGATGAAGATGGTGAAGTAGGAGATTGCGTGGACTCCCGGCACCCGCTCGATTTGCGATTTGTACGCAATTGGAATGCCTTCGATGAGACTGGCCCGGTTCGTTACGCGCAAACGCGTGTCGCTGAGTTTCGCCCGCGCCCCTTCGAATCCGGTGATCACGCCCTGCAACACGCCGAACAGCAGGAATGCGACGGCAATCGACAGGATCGTCAGCGCCGTGCGGATCGGCTTGCGCCACAATCCCGACCAGAGCAGCGGAAAGTATTTCACGCTAGTCGTCGACCGAGATTGCGTCGAAATCCTTCAGCCACAAACGACCGCTTCGGTAGTACGGCGTCGGATCGTACGACCGATATCCGAGCAACCTCTGCGTGCGTTCGGGTAGCGCTTTGATCACGTCCACTGGATAGGCGAGCGCGCTCGCTTCCTCCGGCGTGAGCCAACCTGCGACGAAGCTGATGTGCATCGCGAAGCGCCAGCGGTCTTTGGTTCGGTTCGCACCGCCGCCGTGAATGACTTTGCCGCTGTAGATCATGCCGCTGCCGGCCGGCATCTCGGTGGCAACCGCCTGCGCAGGCTCGCCGACGCGATCGATGTCTTCCCACAGATGACTGCCGGGTATCACGCGCGTTCCGCCGAGCTCCTCGGTCATGTCTTCGAGCGCGATCATCGTGCTGACCGTGATCTCCGGGCAGCGCGGCCACAGCGGCCTGCAGTACGCGGTCCAGTTGGTGCAGTCGCGGTGCAGATACTGCGCCGGCTCACCCGGGCCGATGATCATCGTCTGCCCGGTGTTGAGCCAATAGGATCCGAATTGCGACAGCAGAATGTCGTCAGAAATACGCTGCAGGATCGGATTCGCCAGCATCTCGAAGAACGCCGCGTCGATCATCCCGAGGCTGGTGAAGCGGATCGTGTTCTCGCCGTGAAAGTGCTTCCACAAGGCTTCCGGCGACTTGGAACCGGGCCGCGACGATTGCGCCTTGAGTTTCACCGCGTCGCGCATGCGACCGATCACGTCGGCCGGGAACAGATTCTCGACGATGACGCCGCCGTCGCGATTGAAGGCCTCCATCATCGTGGCGTGATCGGCGGTGTTCTGGAGGCGCGTCAGCCCCGTCACAGCATTGCCCATGGCTCCCCCTCGAACCTGGCATTGCGCCAGCGGCGAAGGCTACCATGCCGCAACTCATTGCGGACCGCATGCATGACGCCGTTGCTGTACTCGCATCTGCGTATCTGGGACGGCGTGGCCGACGGATACCTCGACGGCGCGGACGCCATTCGAATCGAAGGCGACCGAATCGCCGCGATCGGCGCAGCCGCCGAAATCGGCAGCGGGGCAATCACGCGCGACATGCACGGCGCGACGGCGATGCCGGGACTGATCGACGCTCACGTGCACATGGTGCTCGATCCGGACTTGCGCGATCCGCTCGCGCAAACGTCCGCCGACAGGGCGACTCGCGCCGCTGCAATGGCAAATCGCGCGGTCGAGATGGCGCGCGCCGGCATCACCACTGCGCGCGATCTCGGCGGCGGCGAGTGGCTCGAACTCGAGTTGCGCGATCGCATCGCGCGCGGCGAGGCGGAAGGTCCGCGCCTGGTGTGCGCCGGACAACCGGTGACGTCGCCGCACGGTCACTGTTTCTTCTGGGGCGGCGAGGCGGCCGGCGCTGTCGATGCCGCGGCTGTGATCGCACGTCAGCGCGAACAGGGTGTGGACCTGATCAAGGTGATGGCCACCGGTGGCACCATGACGAAAGGCACCACGCCGCGCGACGCACAGTTCGATCGTGAGACGCTGATGGAGATCGTCGCGCACGCGCGCGAACGAGGTTATCCGGTTGCAGCGCACTGCCACGGCACCAGCGGAATACGTTATGCGGTCGATGCCGGCGTCAGCACCATCGAGCACTGCTCTTGGGTCGGCGAGAGCGGGTGGGCGGCCGACTACGACGCCGAGACCGCGGCCGCGATCGCGGCGCGCGGCATCTGGGTTTCACCCACGGTCAACCTCGGCTGGAAACGACATCAGGGAAGCGGCAGCGACCACGAAAAGCGCTTGATGACGAATTTTGCCGCGATGCGCGCGGCAGGCGTGCGTCTCGCCGCGTCGACCGACGCCGGTATTCCGAGCATCCGTCACGCCGACCTCGCAAAAGCGCTGCCGGTGTTCGCGCATCTTGCGGCGCTTTCGAACGCCGAAGTGCTGCGTTCCGCCACGTCGGATTGCGCGCAAGCGATCGGCCTCGGTCATCTGACGGGGCGCCTGGCTGCGGGCTATTCGGCCGACGTCCTGTTCGTCGACGGCGACCCGCTCACCGATCTCGAGCGCCTCGGTTCGGTCGTTGGCGTTCTGACGCGCGGCAGATCGATTCAAGTGTCGACCGGCGCCGTCTAGTAGGTATCCAGCTCCTCGGGCAGATGATGCACCCGGTTCAGGTACCTCACGCGCGCGCCTTGCGGCGTGAGGTCGATGCAGGTGATGCCGGTGTTGCGATGCTCGTAGTAGATCGGCGCTTCCGACGGCAAACCGCCGAGCGCGCGGAGCAACGCGCTCATGAAGTCGCCGTGCGAGACGAGACCGATGCGCGTGTCTTCGGCCGCGCGATCGCGCAACGCGCGCGCAACGATGGCGGCGCGCGCGTGTCCCTGATGCGACTCTTCGTAGTCGCGGTTCCACCAGCCGGTCTCGGTGAGGTCGGACGACAGGACACACTCGGGAAAAAGCCGCGCGAGTTCGCTGCGGATGCGCCCCGCATAGCCGACCTTCCCGTTGCCGTGATCCAGATAGACGCCGCCGACTTCGTGAATGTCGGTCCAAACCTCCGGCGCCACGCCCAACGACCTGCCGATGGTTTGCGCGGTCTGCATCGCTCGGATCATCGGACTGCAGTAGAGCCGGTCGAGCAGCGGTCGCCGTGCGGCGCGGTTCGATGGATGCAGGTGAAGCCCGGCGGCGAGGTGCGCCGCGGTGTGTTCGGCCTGGCGCAGACCGCTCTCGGTGAGCAGCGGATCTTCGACGCGTTGCGTCCAGTCTTCGAGCGCGTTGTTGGTCGATTGGCCGTGCCGGATCAGAAACAGTTCCATCTCAGAATCCTTTGAGCATCGCGCCTTCGGGTTCGAGACCGAGCAGAACCCGTCCGCCGTCTTCGATGTGATGCGGCGCGACAGTGACGTGTTGACGAATGACGCGAATGTCGCGCGTGAGGCGTTCCAGCGGCCCGGTGCGGTCGTTGGCGGTGGTACCGGCCGCTTCGGCGACGGTGTCGACCGCCTCCGCGCAGCCGGCAACCGCGTCCGAACAGGCGATCTGGAACAGCGCGCGATCGTGCGCAGTGACCTTCTCGGCAGAGCACACCTTCGTCCACATCGCCTCGAGCAGTTCGAACACCAGCGCGCGCCCCGCGCGCAGCCGAACTTCGGCTTTGGCGATGGCGCGCTGGGCAAATGGCCGGTCGCGCAAGGTACGTGACGTGAACCGGGGTACTTTGCCGGTTGCGATGTCGGCGAACGCGTCGATTGCGGCGCGGCCGATGCCGAGCGCGACGCCGACCTTGTTGTAAGCGAGCCTGCTGCCGAGCGGGAAGTGTTCCAGCGGCGACCGGTCGTGGTGCCTGCCCATCTGCGCCAGAATGCGTTCGTTAGGAACTTCGACGTCGGTGATGGTGACGTCGTGCGATCCCGATCCGCATAGTCCGCCGACGTTCCACGTATCCAGCACCACGAAATCGGGCCGCGTCACCACCGCATAGACGGGCGGCAAGCCCTCGATGGGTTTGCCGTCGCGGCGTCGTTGCACGAGCCCGGCGAACACCTGACTGTTGTTGGAGCCGCTGACGAACTGCCAGCGACCGTTCACGCGGAAACCGTTAGGCGTTTCGTCGGCCTGGCAGATCGCCGCCGTCGAACCGCACAGGATCGTCAGCGGATCTGCCAGTAGATCGGCGCATTGTTCGAACGCCGGCGCGATCAGGCCGAAGCTCTCGATCCCGATCATCAGATTCCACCCGGTGCTGCCGTCGGCGTTCGCCACGGCCTCGATGGTGGCGAGTTGGGTCATCGGGTCTACGTCGGAGCCGCCGCAGCGCACCGGCGCGGCGATGCGGTAGAGACCCGCCGCCGCCATCGCGTGTGCGACCTCCGGCGACAGGCGACGTTCGCGTTCCGCGGCGTCGGCGTGCTGGCGGATCAGCGGCGCCAGCGCGCGGGCGCGCGCGACGGGATCGAAGCTCGATTCGTTGCTCATCTCTCGGTCCCCAGCGGAAAACGGTGGGATTGTCGCAAATTCGAACGGAAATGCGTCACTGGCGCGGGGCCGCGTGTCGCCTCACGGAACGGATCGATTATGCTGTGGGCAGGTGTGACGGAGATGTACCCATGGCCTCGCTGACCTATTCCTTCGACGAACTCATGACCGAGTCGCCCGTCGAGGAGCCGTTGATCGTCGGCGGCGTGCGCTGCCACGGCGGCTATGCCGGCGGCGAATACGTATCGCCGCGCAGTGCGGTGCGGCGTCCCGCGATCGAAGCGTGGCGGCAGCGCCTGATCGACGACGGCCAACCGCTCATCCACGTACCCGAAAAGTACGTGCCGCCGAACTACCCGAACTATCCGCAAGCGAAGTATCTGTTGAAGGAAGGCGTCGTCGAGCCGGTGACGCGCGCGCTGACGATCATCTCGATCGTGGAAGGATTCGGCGCGCGCATCCGCGAAGTGCGCGTTCCGGACTTCGCCGCCGAGGTGAAGGAGTCGATCGAGGGCACGGCGGTCGCCCATCTCGCCAACGGCTTGTTCGAGGCGCACGCGCGCGACGAAGCCGGTCATCGCAGCGAAGGCGGCCATAAACAGATGTGGGAAGCGGCGCGCGATCTGGGTCTGGCCAAGCCACACGTGCCGGGCGACGTGCTGCTGCGGCTGATGACGGGCGGCGCGGTCGGTGAACGCGTGCGAATGTTCCCCGCGCTGTCCGAGAAGATGGAGAACATGATCGTCATGATGGCGAACGTGCTTATCGTCGAGACGTTCGCGGAAGACACGTTCAACTGGGCGCAGCAGCTGTTGGGCGACCCCGAAGTGAGCGCCGATCCCAAACACGCGGCGCACGTCGTGGCGTGTATCGCCCGCGACGAAGTGCCGCACGTCGATTACCTCACCGTCGCGCTGTCGGAACTGCGCGCGCGAACGCTGATCGGCGCCGACGGCAAGACCGAGTTCTCGGGCGCCGACGTCGTCGACAGCGTGTTCCGCAGGCAATTGCGCGGCATGGCGACGCAGCGCCCGCGACAGTCGCGCGATCGTCTGCGCGACGAAATCCGCCAGGCGATCGCCGACGTACAACGCGCATCGGTCATCGCGAAGCGGTTCGAAGATCTCGATTCCGGCTGGTCGTTCCCGCATCCCGACGACGAGGCGCTGGACGTTCTGCTGACCGCCGCTTGAACCTCGTCGCGCGTATCGCGGAGCGCCTGTACAGGAACGGCCGCATCGGTTGGACGGCCCTGTGCGTCTGGTTGCGCTACAAAACGCCGCAATGGTGGGACCGGCTGCGGCGGCGCGATCCAGCGCAGCGCGACATGAACGCCATCCATCAGCGCAATGCCGATCAGATCTTCAACACCGCCGTGTCGATGCGCGGCATGCTGGTGAAGATGTGCCAGGTGGTCGGTACGCGTTCCGACGTGTTTCCGCCGCAATACGTCAAAACGCTGTCGCAGTGTCACGACCGTTTGCCGCAGCGCGACTTCGCCGCCATCAAGCAGGTGGTGGAAGAGGATTTCGGAAAGCCGTTCGAGGACGTGTTCAGCGAGTTCTCGCCGACCGCGATCGCGGCGGCTTCGCTCGCGCAGGTGCACAAGGCGCGGCTCGTAGACGGGCGCGTGGTAGCCGTGAAGGTGCAGTACCCCGACATCGAACACATCATCCGCACCGACCTCACCGCGTCGCGCCGCGTGGCCGCGATCTATCAGCGTTTCGATTCGAACCCGATGGACTTCCTGCCGCTGCTCGACGAGCTGCAGCGGCACCTGAAAATGGAACTCGATTTCCGTCGCGAAGCGCAGAGCGCCGAGCGGGTGCGCGGCTTCTTCGTGGATGATCCGACCGTGCGCATCCCGGAAATCCTGCACGAGCACTGCACGCGTCGCGTGATCACGATGGAGTACGTCGAAGGCGTGAAGGTGAACGACCGCGAGGCGCTCGAGAGAGCCGGCATCGAATATTCGGACCTGATGGTACGGCTGATGCGGATCTTCAATCAGATGATCCTGGCGCACGGCTTTTTCCACGCCGATCCGCATCCCGGCAACATCCTCGTGAACCGCAGCCCGCGCGGCAAGGCGCTGTTCACGCTGCTCGATTTCGGTTTGGCGAAGGAACTACCCGAAGGCTTCGGCCTCGGCATCTTCGAGCTGATGTTCTCGATGATGACGTTCAACGAATCCGCGATGTTGCGGGCGTTTCGCGAACTCGGCTTCGAAACGAAGACCGGCGACGATTCGACGTTGTTGATGATCGCCCGACGGATGATCTCCCGCTCCGATACCGGCGCGTTTCAAGGCGAGTTCACCGAAGACATGACCGACGAGATGTTCGAGGCGATCCGCGAGAATCCGGTGGTGAAGGTGCCGATCGATTTCGTGCTGGTGGCGCGCGCCTTTGCCCTGTTGTCGGGCATCGCGCACACGCTGGGTCAGCGCGCCAACGCGCTCGATGCAATGGGGCCGGCCGTCGCCGGCTGATCCGCTTCGCCGAGGAATGCCTCGATCGACGCGGCGCTGCGTTCGAGGCGCGTCAGCAGGAACAGATGTCCGCAGTCGAATATCTCGAGCCGCGCGTTCGGGATCAGACGCGTCAAAAGGCGCGCATTGACGAGCGGAATGATCGGATCGTCGTCGCCCGCCATTACCAGCGTCGGCTGTTTGATTTCGTGCAGCCAGTGCACGCTGGTCCATCCCGCCAGCGCCCACAGCTGATTCAGGTATCCGTAGATGCTCGGCGGCGCCATGCGGCGGGCATGGCGTTCGGTCAGCACGTCGTCTTTGCGGAAGTCGCCGCCGTAGATCGCACCCGCGATGCTCTTGAAGTAGCCGGCCGACAGATAGCGCAGCGGCGTCACCATCCGCAACAGCACCGACGGTCGCGGCGGCACCATGAGGTGGCCGGTGGACGTGGCTGCCAGGATCAGCCGATCGACGCGGGCGCCGAACTGACGGGTGAACTGTTGCGCGAGTCCGCCGCCCCACGAGATTCCCATGACGTTGACCCGATCGATGCCGAGATCGTCGAGCAGCTCGCGCGCGAGTTGCGCGTAGCCGGGCAGCCGGCGGATCAGCACCGACGGTTGCGACGCGCCCACGCCGGGGAGGTCGAACGTCAGCGTCGCGATGCCGGTCATCCGCCGCATCAGCGGCTCTAACAATTCCGTGCTGGCGCCGATGCCGTTGAAGATGAGTAGCGGCGGTCCATGGGCATCCGGCGGATGTGTCATCGCAATGCGCAGACGGTCGCCGCCGACGCTGCGGAAGCTGTGCTCGATCGGGTGCGGCGCGACGCCTGGTTGCGTCATTCGAAGACGTAAGTGCCCGGCGCCGGCGCGATCGGTGGATGGTTGGCGCTGCCGAGGGTCGCGGGCGCGGTGTTCTGGCCGATACCGCGGGCGCGCAGCCACTCGGTCCAATACGGCCACCACGAACCTTCGTGCTCGGTCGCGCTGCGGCGCCATGCCTCGCAATCGGGCGGCGTCTCCGGATTCAGGTAGTAGCGGCGCTTCGACGAGCCGGGCGGATTGATCAGGCTCTGAATGTGCCCGGCGGTGCTCAGCACATAGGTTGCAGGAGCACCGAACAGCTGCGTGGAGCGGTAGCACGCCTGCCACGGCGTGATGTGATCCGTCGTACCGCCGGTGATGAACACCGGACAGTGGATCTGCTTCAGATCGATCGGCACGTCGCGGATCTTCAACATTCCGGGACGGCGGAACGGGTTGTCCTTGAAGATGTCGAGAAAGTCGCTGTGCAGGCGTGCGGGTAAGCGCGTCGTGTCGTTGTTCCAATAGAGGATGTCGAAAGCCGGCGGCGTTTCGCCGTGCAGATAGTTCGATACGACGTAGTTCCAGATCAGGTCGTTCGGCCGCATCCAGTTGAAGACGCGCGCAGTGTCCTGCCCGTCGAGCACGCCTTGTCGAGCCGAACGCTTGCGCGCCGCCTCAATGGCGTCGTCAGTCATGAACAGGCCGGTCACCGAATCTTCGGGGTGCGTGTCGAGCACGTTCACCATCAGCGTCAGCGACGAGATTCGATCGGCGCGGCCGAGCGCGGCCATGTAGCCGATCGCGGCAGTGAGTGTGATGCCGCCGGCACACGCGCCGACCGCGGCGACGCTGCGATGACCGGTGATTTCGCGCGTCGCTTCGATGCCGGCTTCGATTGCGTCGATGTATCCGGCCAAGCCCCAGTCGCGGTGTTCGGCCGTCGGATTGCGCCACGACACCATGAATACCTGGAAGCCCGAGTCGAGCAGGAACTTCACGAGGCTCTTCTCGGGCGACAGATCGTAGACGTAGTACTTGTTGATCTGCGGCGGCACGATGAACACCGGTCGCGTCTCGACGTTCGGCGTGCGCGACCGGTACTGGATCAGTTCGAGGATCGGATGGCGGAACACCACTGACCCTTCGGTGTTCGCGAGATTGCCGCCGACCTTGAACGGCGTCTTGTCGACCTGCGACGGCATGCCGCCGTTGTTGATCAGGTCGCCGACGAAGTTGCGCGCTCCTTTGACGAGGCTCCGGCCGCGCGTTTCGCGCGCTTTCTTGAGCGCCGACGGATTGCCCAGAAGGAAGTTCGTCGGCACCAGGCCGTCCGCGGCGAGCCCGAGCAGGAAGTGCGCGCGCTGGCGGCCGAGGTCGTCGAACCCGACCGCGTCCACCCATTCGTGTACGGTTCGCTCCGCCGCTACCCACGCCTGCGCCGCGCGCTTATAGAAGCCGTTCTCGCTGAACGCCGGATCGCGAAAGCGCGCGTCCTTCGGGTCGGGCGCCGCATCGGACGCGCCGAACACGATCCTTACCGATTCCTGCCACAGCCGCGTGGCGTGCTCGATGCCGATCGCCGGCTGCAACAGACCCTGCCGCACCACGCTGACGCCGGCTTTCACGATGTCGTCGAAGCCGAAGCCGACGACGGGATTCAACGCGAGCGTGCTGTCCGCCGCCGCTTCTTCGGGATGCGATGTTGCCCCATTGGATTCGGCCATTGGAGTTCTCCCTGGTCTTCGAAGTCGATTCACCCAACGCGACTATAGTCGGGATGCGGACTCGATATGAAGTTGGTCGAGGCGCTGTCTATAATGCGCGGCGTTTTTTTGCCGGTCGTCGCATCTTGACTCAAGCGCCTCGCGAACCCATCGAACGCCACGTGCGAATCGACGACGTCGATCTGTGTTACTTCGAATGGGGTGTTGCCGATCCGGCGCATAGCACCGTCGTGCTCGCGCACGCGACGGGTTTTCACGCGCGTTGCTGGGATCGGGTGGTTGCCGCGTTGCCCGAAACGCGGCACGTCATCGCGCTCGATCAGCGCGGCCACGGCAGAAGCGCCAAAGTTCCGCCGTTCAATTGGGAGTCGTTCGGCCGGGACCTCGCCGGATTCGTGAGAACGATGAACCTCGAACGGATCGTTGGCGTCGGACACTCGATGGGCGGACACGCGGTCGTGCAGGCCGCCGCCAGGGAAACTCGGCGTTTCGAGCGATTGCTGCTGGTCGATCCCGTCATCATGGATCCGGAACTGTATGCGTCGCTGAAGGGCGTCATGGGAACGCAACAACCGAAAGATCATCCGACGTCGAAGCGCAACAATCTCTGGCAGTCGTGGCGCGAGATGTTCGATCGATTGAGCGGGCGCGGGTCGTTCGCGGTGTGGCGCAGCGACGTGCTCGAAGACTATTGCCGCTACGGCGTTTTGCCGAATCCCGACGGCGCCGGGTGGGTATTGGCGTGCCCGCCGCTGGTCGAGGCCGCGATCTATACCGGGTCCGGCGGACGCGACATCCACGATCTGTTCGCCACCATCGGGGTGCCGGTGACGGTGTTGCGGGGCGAGAAGCGCACGCGACTCGAAGCGATGGACTTTCTCGCGTCGCCCACGTGGGAGCGGCTCGCTGACCAGTTCCCGAAGGGGCGCGACGTGTATCTGCCGCACCTGACGCACTTCATCCCGATGCAGGATCCCGAACTGGTCGCGCGATACATCGAATCGCAGGACTGAGTCTCAAGGCGTCGCGCCCAGCGCCACCGGTCCGGTCGGCGCTTCGTATTGCCACAACCGGCTCGACGTTACGCCGATCACGAAGATCACCAGCGAGATCACCACGCCGGGTATCAAGGCCGTGAGCGGGTCGTAGCCGGCGATCAGGTTGCCGAGCAGCATCGAGCTGAGCGGCGCCGAAATCATGAAGCTGACCAGCAACACCGAGAGGATCTGCGCGCGGTGAACGCCGTCTGCGAGCTCCTGCACGGTGGTTCTCACCAGCGTGGTGGTGACGCCCATGTTGAGACCCCACGCGAACATGGCCGCAAAGAACACCGGCAACGTCGGTTTCATCCACAGCACGCCGAGAATGACGACGCGCGTCAGCTGCATCAGCAGGAACAGTCGGCCGGGCCGCAGCATCGGCATGAACCGCAGCATGACCACGTTCGAGCCGATGCTGCCCGCAGTGAAGACCACCATGACCGAAGAGAAGAACGTGGCGTCGCCGTGATAGACCTCTTTCACGATGAACGGAATGGCCACGATGTACGCGCCGGCGTTCACCAGACGAAGACAGGAAGTTCAGCCCGATGATGTTGCGGATGAGCGGGATCCGCCACGTCGCGGTTATGCCAGCCAACAGATCCGGCCGGCCGCGCGACGGCGGGGGCGGCATCGCAGGCATTCGACGCGCTGCTTCGGCGCCGACAGCGAAGCAACCGGCCTGCAGCAACAGCATCACCACGAGCCCGATGGCATCGAGCCGACCGCCCAGCCACACGCCGCCGAGTCCTGCCAGTGACGTAATGATGGTCATCAGCGTGACGGTGCGCTGAATGTCGGTGCGCGTGACGCGACTTAGAATCGACTGGCGTGCCGGATCGCTGGCGGCCTGCAATCCCGACACCGCGATGCCGAACGCGATGACGATCCAGAACGTCAGCAGTCCGCCGTGCACGATCGCGGCGACCGCGACCGACGGAAGCGCAATGGCGAGGTGCATTCCAACGAGCAGTCGGCGCCCGTCGGTACGATCCGCGAGCACGCCGCCGATCAGCAGAATCACGAGGCCCGGCATCTCGATCAGCGCGCGGCCGAAGCCCACCTGATCGGCCGGCGCTTGCAGAATGCCGACCATCATCCAGGTGATGAGGAAGCCCTGCAGGCTCATTGCGGCCATCCACAAGCTCGAGCTCGTCAGATACCACGGGAACGCCGAACGAGGGATGTCGATCGAGGCTTCCTGAGCAGACTGCGTCATGCGCGGCGGCGTTTGAGAAACGGGGATCATACCGATACGCTTCGATGCCGGGCAAAACTCGAGTCCAAGCATGAAAATCGGCATCACGCTCGCGTTCAACCATCTGACGACGCCGGCTTACATCGCCGACGCCGCGCGCTTCATCGAAGAAGCGGGATTTCACTCGATGTGGGTGCCGGAGCACGTGCTGTTCTTTCCGGACTACGCGTCGCGGTATCCGTATGCCGAAGACGGCCGCGTTCCCGGAAATCCGCAGGGCGTGCTCGATCCGTTCGCGGCGTTGACGTTCGTTGCTGCGCACACGCGCCGGTTGCGCCTCGGCACCGGCATCTGCCTGGTGCCGCAGCGACAGCCGGTGTACACGGCAAAGATGGTGGCGGACCTCGATTATCTGTCGGGCGGCCGCGTCGACTTCGGTGTCGGTATCGGTTGGCTCGCCGAAGAGTTTCAAGCGCTCGGTATGGACTTTCGAGTACGCGCGCGACGCTGCGCCGAATACATCGAAGCGATGCAGGCGCTGTGGCGCGACGGCGTGTCGTCGTTCGAGGGAGAAACCGTGAGCGTGCCGGCCTGCTACTTCAATCCGAAGCCGGTGCAAAAGCCGCATCCACCGATTTTCTTCGGGGGCGAGAGCGATCCGGCGTTGATGCGCGTTGCCACTCAGGGCAACGGTTGGTACGGCTACGACCTCGAGCCCGCCGGCGTCGTCGAACGGTTGCGCCTGCTTGACCGATTGCTGGCCGACGCCGGCCGCAAGCGGAACGAAATAGATGTATTCGTTTGTCCGAATCGGCACCCGATCACGCCGGAAACGGTCGCCGCCTACCGCGAGGCCGGCGTCGATCAGCTCATCGCGCCGCTGTTTGCGCGGGACGTGGACGGCCTGAAGCGCCGTGCGGAACGTCTTTTGGACGCGACGAACGCCGCGTAAGCTGGCTCGTCAGGACTCTCGCGTGCTGACGATCGAATAGATGCTGCGGCCGGTCACATTCGCTTACATCCGTAACAACGAGGGCACATACAGACCTTCGTCCGAGCACCGAGAATCTCTCCCCTGTAGTACTTCTGGAGGCTCTGATGCTCGTGGGCCGCCGTGACGAACGATCAAAGACCTGGTTCCGCGCCGATCGCGTGTTCCACACGAACGGCAAGTGGTATTTCCATACGCGTGAAGGCATCGACGTAGGACCGTACGAATCTCAGCTCGAAGCCGAGATCGAAGCGGGCATGCTGAAGGAACTGATCAAGAACACGCAGGTGCGCGGCGAGTCGCTGTCGGTGCTGCGCGACTTCATCCTCGAGTCATTCACGCTCGGCCGACCGTTGAACGTGATGGTTGGCGACAACGCCGAACACATCGTCGTAGCTCCGCCCGCCGCCGAGTGAACCGCTTCTAAGCAACTCTCAGGCGGTTCTGCGCGAGTGAAAACTCGGGTAGCGGGGCATAGAATGCGCCCTCGCTAAACCACCGTACGATTGCAGGACCATGGCCGAACCGGCTGAAGCACCATCCGGCGCATTCGATTTTGTGGCGATGGAACACACGATTCTGGATTTCTGGAGTCGTGGTGATCTGTTTCGCAAGTCGCTCGAGCACACGCACGACAAGAAGCCGTACATCTTCTACGACGGCCCGCCGTTCGCGACCGGGCTGCCGCACCACGGCCACCTGGTGTCGTCCACGCTGAAAGACGTGGTGCCGCGTTACTGGACGATGAAAGGACGCTACGTGCTGCGCCGTTTCGGCTGGGACTGCCACGGGCTGCCCATCGAGCACGAGATCGACAAACAGCTCGGCGTTTCGGCTGCCGAGGTCGTCGCGCAGCTCGGGGTCGCCGGTTACAACGCCGAATGCCGGAAGATCGTGCAGCGCTACGTCGCCCAGTGGCGCCACACCATCACGCGGCTCGGCCGCTGGGTGGATTTCGACAACGACTACAAGACCATGGACGTCTGGTACATGGAGTCGGTCTGGTGGGTCGTCAAACAGCTCTGGGACAAAGGGCTGATCTACCAGGGCGTGAAAGTGATGCCGATCTCGACCGAGCTCGGCACGGTGCTGTCGAACTTCGAGGCGACATCCAACTATCAGGACGTTCAGGACCCGGCGATCACGGTGTTGCTGAAGCTCAGCGACGAGGACGCCTATCTCGCGATCTGGACGACCACGCCATGGACGTTGCCGTCGAACCTCGCGGTATGCGTCGGCCCGGACATCACTTACGCCAAGGTGCGCGACCGGACGCGCGGCGTCGTGTTCTACATCGCCGAAGCGCGCCTGGACGAATACCGCAAAGCGCATGATCTCGAAGTGATCGAAAGCTGCGTCGGCCGCGACCTGGTCGGACGCTCCTACGAACCGTTGTTCCCGTATTTCGCCGAACAGCGCGCAGAAGGCGCGTTCGTCGTGCTGATGGACGACTACGTCACCACCGATTCCGGTACCGGCCTGGTGCATCAGGCGCCCGCCTTCGGTGAAGACGACTACCGCGTCGTCAAAGCGGCGGGCATCGAAGCGTTCGCGTGTCCGGTCACGCTGAACGGCCGCTTCACGGACGAAGTGCCGGATTTTGCCGGGCGGTACGTGAAAGAAGCCGACAAGGACATCATCAAGCGCCTGAAAGAGTCCGGCGCGCTGTACCAGCAGGACGTGCTGCAGCACAGCTATCCGTTCTGCTATCGCTCCGACACGCCGTTGATCTATCGGGCGATCCCGTCGTGGTACGTGCGCGTGACCGACATCGTCGACGACCTGCTCGCCGCGAACGAACAGGTCCGTTGGATACCGGCGCACATCAAGCACGGCCGCTTCGGCAACTGGCTGAAGGGCGCGATCGACTGGTCGATCTCGCGCAACCGCATCTGGGGCACGCCGCTGCCGATCTGGATCAACGACGTGACCGGCAAGATGCTGTGCATCGGTTCGCTCGACGAACTCGAGACGTACACCGGAACGCGCGTAACCGATCTGCATCGCGAGTTCGTCGATCCGTTGACGTTCAGCGTCGCGGGCGAGGAAGGCACTTATCGGCGCATCGAGGAGGTGCTCGATTGCTGGTTCGAGTCCGGCTCGATGCCGTACGCGCAGCTGCATTACCCGTTCGAAAATCAGGGCGTGTTCAACGCCGGCTTCCCGGCGGAGTTCATCGCCGAAGGGCTCGACCAGACGCGGGGCTGGTTCTACACGTTGACGGTTCTCTCCGCGGCGCTGTTCAAGAAACCCGCGTTCCGCAACGTCATCGTCAACGGCATGGTGATGGCCGAGGACGGCCGCAAGATGTCGAAGCGGTTGCGCAACTACACGCCGCCCGACGACCTCATGGAGGTGTACGGCGCCGATGCGTTGCGGCTGTATCTGATCAACTCGGGATTGGTTCGCGGCGAAGAACAACGCTTCGCCGACAACGGCGTGAAAGACATGACGCGGCGTACGCTGCTGCCGTGGTACCACGCGTTTCAGTTCCTGATGACCTACGCGACGATCGATCACTGGTCGCCGGACAAGGGTCTGCACTACGGCAGCAACATCCTCGACCAGTGGATCCTGTCGCGGCTGCAGACGCTCGAGAAGGACATCGGCCAGGAGATGCGGAAGTACCGCCTCTACAACGTCGTGCCGCGGTTGCTCGAGTTCATCGAAGACCTCACGAACGGCTACATCCGGCTGAACCGCGACCGGTTCTGGGGCAAAGACATCACCGCAGACAAGATCGCGGCATACAGCACGCTGTACACGGTCATCGAAGAACTGACGATGGCGATGGCGCCGTTCACGCCGTTCCTCGCCGAGCATCTGTATCAGGAGCTGGCGAAGCTGAAGGGCCAGGCCGCGCCGAAGCCGCTGTCCGTGCACCTGTGCTCGTATCCGGATCCCGAAGAGTCGCTGATGCAACCGCGCCTCGAGGAGGCCGTCAGCCGGATGCAGCAGGTGATTCTATTGGGCCGCCAGCGCCGCGAAGAGGTGAAGATCAATCTACGCAAGCCGATGCGGCGGTTGACGATCGTGCATCGCGATCCCGAACTGCTGAACGAACTGCGCTCGCTGGAAGCGTTCATCCGGCGCGAGTTGAACGTCAAGGAAGTGGTGTACGACCAGGCTGAAGACAACTACATCCGCTTGTATGCAAAACCGAACTTTCCGGTGCTCGGCAAGCGGCTCGGCAAGCGGATGAAGGAATTCGGTGCGCGCATTCAGCAGCTGACGCGCGATCAGATCGAGGTATTGCAGGAAACCGGCTCGATCGCGATCGACGACGAGACGTTCGGCACCGACGAGATCCAGATTCTGCGCGAAGCGAAGCCGGGAACGAACGCGCTGTCGAATCGCTACATCTCGATCGATCTGGACAGCGGGCTCGACGATGACCTCATCACCGAGGGGCTTGCGCGCGAAGTGGTGAACCGCATTCAGCGCAGCCGCAAAGAGATGAACTTGAACGTCTCCGATCGCATCGCGGTGTCGTACAACGGCGCCGAACCGGTGACGGCGGCGATCGTCCAGTTCGCCGAATACATCGCGGGCGAGACGTTGGCGACGCGGTTGGAACCCGGCGATCCGGGCGCGAACGCATTTGCGAACGCATCTGGGAACGCCTTCGACACGGTGATCGACGGTCACCCGTTCAGCTATCGAATCGAAGTGGCGCGGTGAGATGGGAAGTCGGCGGCAAAGAAAAAGGCCGCTATTGCGGCCTAAGTTGCGCCGACTTGTCAGCGCGGAGTCTCTCTATCTCTCCCTCCTCCTAGCCGGGCGGATATGATCAGAATCGATCGGGGGTGTCAACACTCGGTCTATGCATATGCCTGATCATCGTCGCTACGCACCGTTTTCCGCTTCGCGGTTGCCGCACGTAGGAACGTATCGGCGCGTGTTGCCGGTGAGCCTCGAGCGGCTGTACGAAAACGCGCTCGATTGGGAACACCTCCCGCATCTGCATCACGCGAGTTTTGCGTCGATCGAATGCGAAGAGGCCGGTCCTTGGGGATGGCGCGCCGCTACGACGTCGCCGCGCGGTCATCGGCTCGTGTTGGAACTGCGCCTCGATCGCGAATGCCGCCGTTGGATCACGCGGACGCTGGACGGGGCGAACGCCGGCGCCGAGGTGTGGACACACGCGTTCGCAGTTGCATCCCGCCAAACGGACATCGTGGTCGACTTCTTCGTTCCGGGCGTCGACGAGACGGCGCGCGAACGCGTCGGCGCCGCGTTCGGCGATACGTACGAGAAGCTGTATGACGAAGACGTCGCGATGATGGTGGAGCGGCAACGCCAACTGGACATGCGCGTGGAATCCGATCGCGCCGATGCAACGACGTGTCTCGGTACCGTCGCCGAACTCGTGCTGCCGCTGCGAGCAGAACTCGCGGGACGCACGTACCTCGTGACGCGTGTCGACGGCGAACTGATCGCGCATGTCGCGCGGTGCCCGCATCAGCTCGGTCCGTTGAACGCCGCGGTCGATGGCACGGTCACCTGCCCATGGCACGGCTACCGATTCGACGCGAAGAGTGGGATGTGTCTGACCGGACAATCGTGCCGTCTGCCGCCGGCACCGAAGGTCAGCGTTCGAGACGGACGGGTCTGGCTCGAACGCTGAACAAAAAAAAGGCTGCGAGGTAGAGGGGAGGGAACCTTCACGCAGCCTTAAGTTGGGGGAACTCGTCGTTAGTGCGTCGCGACCGCCGTCGGCAATGCCGATTCGTCGTAGTTGACCGCAAGCACCGCACCATCCTGTTTCGCACGGCAGCTGACTTTCAGCTGGTCGACCGGCGCGCTTGCGCTCGACACCGAGAATTTCAGGTCGGTGAAGTGTGGCGACGACTGGATTTTCTTGACGCTGAAGTCGGCGTCGGTCACGCCGAGGCGCTCCGAGATCGCCTTCTGGCAGCCTTGGATGGATGCGGTGTAGGAGTCGGTCGCGCCGGCCTGGAAGCTCGCCAGAACGAGGACGGCAGCAGTGAGAGATGTGAGCGCTTTCATTCGAACTCCGGGAAATCGTGGGTTGCAGGGGGATGTTACTTTAGGTAACACTCCAATCAAGCACCAATAACGCACCAGGGCGTCGCAGAATTGCGACGGGAGACTGCCGAATGTCGAGCATGGATTGGGATGATCTCAAGGTGTTCACCGCGATCGCTCACAGCGGCTCCGTAAGGGCTGCGGCGCGGCGGTTGGGCATCCACCACTCCACGGTCGCGCGGCGCCTCGATCACTTCGAGAAGCGCCTCGGTACGGTGATGTTCAACCGCACGCCGGAAGGCCTGAAGCTGTCTGCGGACGGCCAGCTGGTGCTGCTGCAGGCGGAACAGGTCGAGGGTCAGATCGACGACATCGAGCGCGTGTTGGTCGGCCGCGATCAGCGCCTGCAGGGTCACGTCCGCATCACCTTCCCCGAGCCGGTCGGCACCAGTTTCCTGATGCGGGATCTGGGACGGTTCGTGTCCGACTATCCGGACATTTCGCTCGACTTCATCGGCTCGTACGAAGCGCTCAGCCTGACGCGAGGCGAGGCCGACGTGGCGGTCCGCGTCACCGACGCACCGCCCGAACACCTCGTCGGTCGCCGGCTGGGACAATACGCGGTGGCCGTGTACGCGAGCACGGAGTACCTGACGACGCACGATCCGGTCGCGCATCCCGAGTCCTGCAACTGGATCGACTGGGGAATGGCCCGATCGATCAGCGAAGCGACGCGCCTGCGAACGTTTCCGGAGGTGGCAAGCCGTACGCGCAGCCCGAATGCGCCGTTGCAACTCGCCGCCGTGGAAGCCGGCGTCGGCATGGCGGCGTTGCCGTGTGTGCTCGGCGACGCGCATCCGGCGCTCACGCGCCTCAGTGATCCTGTTGTGGCGCAGGAGATCTGGGTGCTGACGCACCCCGATCTCAGGAACGCCGCGCGCGTCCGCGCCGTGATGGGCTGTATTGTCGATTCGTTCAGGCGCAACGAAGATCAGCTGCTGGGCCGCGCGACGTGGCGTGAGACGCCCGCGCTCGAACTGAAACGCGCCTGAGCGAACCAACAACCGTGAACGATC
This sequence comes from uncultured Gammaproteobacteria bacterium, assembly GCA_963787045.1. Lineage (GTDB taxonomy): Bacteria > Pseudomonadota > Gammaproteobacteria > Pseudomonadales > Azotimanducaceae > DATJGR01. Next base: position 269,593 of record CAWBBR010000002.1, read on the forward strand.
CCGACAATCCGACCTCGCATACGTACTTCTCGCAGCGCTTGCGATTGCATTACCTCGATTGGGGGAACGCCGGCGCGCCGAACCTGCTGTTGCTGCACGGCATGCGCGATCACTGCCGAACGTGGGACTGGGTGGCGCAACGGCTGCGACATCGCTACCACATCGTCGCTCCTGACCTGCGCGGTCATGGCGATTCGCAATGGGCGATGGGGTCCGGATACAGCCACACCGCATACGTGTACGACATTGCGCAACTGGTGCGCCAGTTGCAGCTGGCACCGGTCACCATCATCGCGCATTCGATGGGCGGCACACTCGCGTGTCTATTTGCCGGGCTGTACCCGGATCTCGTCAGCAGAATGATCGTCGTCGAAGGCGTGGGTCACTGGTGGCGCTTCTTCGAGCGGCCACCTGCGCCGGACCGGCTGCGCGGCTGGATCGACGCGACCCGGGAACAAGCGGGCAGAGCGCCGCGTCGCTATCGCTCGCTGGAGGATGCGTTTCAACGCATGCAGGACACCAATCCGCATCTGAGCCCGGAGCAGGCGCGGCATCTCACGGAGCACGGCAGTCACCAGAACGAAGACGGCACGTACACGTGGAAGTTCGACAACTACACGCACGCGCACTCGCCGTACGACATCACCTCGGAGGACACCGAGGCACTGTGGCGCGAGATCACCTGTCCGATCCTGTTCGTGAATGCGAAGCAGGGCTATCCGCATCGCATCGGACAAGGCGATACGCTCGAACACTTTCGCAACGCCGCGGTCGTCGATCTCGATCAAGCGGGTCACTGGGCGCACCACGATCAGCTCGATGCGTTCGTGGGTGAAGCCGAGCGCTTTCTGGCACACTAATCCGCGAACGAGGGACGCGGGAAAAAGTCGATGGCGGGCGCGCCGAAACGGCTGCGATGTGAATATCTGGAAAGCCCGATCGGCATCGACGAGCTGCGACCGCGCTTGTCGTGGTGGCTCGACGACGAACGGCCCGCCGAGATTCAGACCGCCTACCACATCCTCGCATCGCGTCGTCCCGAAACGCTCGAAGAGGACCGCGGCGATCTATGGGATTCCGGTCGCACCGAGTCATCTCACACGTGCCACATCGCGTACGGCGGAAGGCCGCTGACGTCGCGGCAACGCGTGTGGTGGAAGGTCCGCGCGTTCGACTCCGACGGCATCGGCAGCCCGTGGAGCCGCGCAACGTATTTCGAGATGGGTCTGCTCGACAACGAAGACTGGCGCGCGCGCTGGATCGGTACGCCGCTGATGGGCGGCAAGCGCACGCCCGCGCAGGTTCCCGCCGTGCGCCGCTCGTTCGATCTGTCGCAGCCGGTTGAAAGCGCGCGACTCTACATCACCGCGCTCGGCAGCTTACGACGCGGAGATCAACGGCGTGCGTGCACACGACGTCGAACTGGCGCCGGGCTGGACCGACTTCGACAAGCGCATCCGCTATCAGACGTTCGACGTCACTCGATTACTGAAGCGCGGCGAGAACGTCATCGGCGTATTGCTCGGCGACGGTTGGTACTGCGGAACGCTGGGTCTGTCGGATCGCCAGCAATACGGCGACCGGCCCGCTGTTGTTGGCGCAACTCGAAATCACGCTCGCCGACGGATCACCACTGCGCGTCGCGACCGACGACCTGTGGAAGTGGCAGCGATCGCAGATTCTCTATTCCGACCTGATGTCCGGCGAAAGCGTCGATGCGCGACAGAGTCTCGGTGCGTGGACCGCGCCCGGCTACGATGCCGCCGGCTGGTCGCAGGTGGATGTATTGCCGTTGCGACACGAGGTCTCGCTGGATGGGACTTCGAGCGCGCCGATCCGGGTGATCGATCGCATCGAACCGAGGGCGGTTCCCAGTCGCCGCACCGGCGACTTCGGCCTGCGGCGCTTAATCTACGATTTCGGTCAGAACATCGTCGGACGCGTTCGCATCAGGGTGCGCGCGCCGCGCGGCACGCTGATCCAGATCCGTCATGCCGAACGTCTCGACGACGACGGCGAGCTGTACACCGCAAACCTGCGCAAAGCCGCCGCTACGGACCTGTACACGTGTTCCGGAAATCCCGGGGGCGAAGAGTTCGAGCCGCGTTTCACGTTCCATGGTTTTCAATTCGCCGAAATCAGCGGCCATTTTGCCGAGTCGGCAATCGAAGACGTGACCGCGATCGTGCTCGCGTCGGCGCTGCCGGAGATCGGCGAGTTCCATTGCGACCATCCGTTGCTCAATCAGCTGCAAAGCAACATTCAGTGGAGTCAACGCGGCAACTTCGTCGAGGTACCCACGGATTGCCCGCAACGCGACGAACGGCTCGGCTGGACCGGCGATGCGCAGGTGTTCGTGCGCACCGCGGCGTTCAATCTCGACGTCGCGGCGTTCTTCACGAAGTGGCTGGTCGATCTGACCGACGCGCAATCCGCCAACGGCACTGTTCCGCCGCTCGCGCCCATCCCCCCGCAGCTTACGATCATGCGCGGCGACGGCGGCCCGGCGTGGGCAGATGCCATCGTGATCTGTCCATGGACGATCTACCGGTGTTGCGGCGACAAACGCCTGCTCGAGCGCCACTACGATGCGATGAAAGCATTCGTCGACAATATCGAGACGCGCTTTCCGTCGTTGATCCGGGCCGACGCCGCGATCGAGCCGTGGCAGGGCTTCGGCGACTGGCTGGCCACCGACGGTGCGCGAACCGGTGACGCGCGTTTCGGCAACACGCCGAAAGATCTGATCGGCACCGCGTTCTTCTACTACAGCGCAAAGTTGTTGGCGCGTATCGCCGGCATTCTCGGCAACGTGTCGGATCTCGAACACTACGAGGCTCTCGCGCAGCGCGTGCGTGCGGCGTTCCGTCGCCGATTCGTCACCGGTGAAGGCCGGCTCGTCAGCGAAACGCAAACGGCATACGTGCTGGTGTTGCACTTCGGTCTACTCGATCGGAACGAAACCGATCAGGCGGTTGCGAGCCTGGTGCGCGACATCGAGGCCCGCGGTGATCATCTATCGACCGGATTTGTCGGCACGCCGTATTTGCTGCCGGTGCTCACGAACCACGGTCGTCTCGACGTCGCGTATCGCCTGTTGCTGCAAACGTCCTCACCGAGCTGGCTGTATCCGATCACGCAAGGTGCCACGACGATCTGGGAGCGCTGGGACGGATGGACCGAGCAGCGCGGCTATCAGGACGCCGCGATGAACAGCTTCAACCACTATGCGTACGGCGCGGTCGGCGAATGGATGTACGGAACGCTGGCCGGCCTCGAACTCGACCCGGATCTGTCGCCGGTACGCAATGCTTACCGACGCGTACGGATACAGCCGCGGCCGCCGCGTATCGAAGACGGTTTGCCGCTCCGCTACGCGAGCGCGGCGCTCGACTCGATGCACGGCCGCTACGAAGTGAGCTGGCGCATCAATCATGGTCGCTTCACGCTGAACGTGCGGATACCACCCAACTGTTCTGCAAAGGTGATTCTGCCGAACGACGAAACCCACGAGATCGTGGCGGGCCGCCACGAGTTTGCGATTCCGTACGGCGCGGTCGAAGACGACGGCATCCCGGTGCTGTCGGAAATCACCGAGCTCGCGAGCTAGCGATTCCATGGACGGAATACACGACCTCGGCGGCAAGGAAGGATTTGATGGCGTGGTTCGCGAAGCGGACGAGCCGGTGTTCCATGCGCGATGGGAAGGCCGAGTGTTCGGCCTGAATCGCCTCGGGGCCGGCGGCGCGGCGCGCAACATCGATCACTTCCGGCACGCCGTCGAACGGATCGATCCGGTCGCGTACCTGACACATGGCTACTATGGGCGCTGGCTCGGCGGGCTGGAGACCATCATCGTCGAGGCCGGCATTCTGGACACGCGCGACGATCACGCGGCGGGCAATCGAACTCGGCGCGAGTCCTGACGATCGGGTTGCATCGCAGCCCTCTGCCGAGCCTGATCGAGTGGACTATGAGCCCTTAGAGCATGGCAACCGGCGGGCAGTGGCTACGGCTGCGCGTTACCACGTCGGTGACCGCGTGCGAACCCGGAATCGTGGCACGCGCGGACACACGCGGCTGCCCGCTTACGCGCGTGGAAGATGCGGCGTGGTGGTTTTGTTGCACGACGGTTGGGTGTTTCCCGACACGAATGCGCACGGTCGCGGCGAAAATCCCCAACACCTTTACACGGTCGCGTTCGAAGGCGGCGAACTCTGGGGCGACGAAGCCGAACCGGGCGTGGTCGTGCATCTCGACTTGTTCGAACCGTATCTGGAGCGTTCGGATGACTGAAGAGCACAATCCCGCCGCGATTCGCGCAGAGGCGATCGAGTCGCTGCTGATCGAGAAAGGTCTGATCACGGCGGCGGCGGTCGACGAAGTGGTGGAGCGATACAACGAGCGGATCGGACCGCTGAACGGCGCGCGCGTCGTCGCCCGCGCGTGGCGCGACGCCGCGTTCAAGCAGGCGCTGTTGGCCGATGCCACGGCGGCCGTCGCGCCGTTCGAGTTCGAGGGCGGGCAGACCGAGAAGCTCGTCGTGGTGGAGAACACGCCGAAAGTCCACAACGTGGTCGTCTGCACCCTGTGTTCCTGCTATCCGTGGGCGATGCTCGGGTTGCCGCCGCGCTGGTACAAAGACCCGGCGTATCGCTCGCGCATCGTCCGCGAACCGCGCCGCGTACTCGCCGAGTTCGGCGTGCAGTTGGAACCCGATATCGAAGTGCGGGTCTGGGATTCGAGCGCAGAGGTGCGCTACCTGGTGCTGCCGCAAGCGCCCGACGATGTGGCTGCGCTGCCTGAGGACGAACTCGTCGCCCGCGTAACGCGCGATGCGATGATCGGCGTCGAGAGGTTCGTATGACGCAGACGTACGAACTGGGGGGCGTTGCCGCTCCGCCGATGGTGAATGGCGAATTGGTGTTCGAGGCGCCGTGGCAGGGTCGCGCCTTCGGCATCGCCCGTGGTCTGGCCGAGCGGGGCGTGTATGCGTGGGACGATTTTCGCGCCGCATTGATCGAACAGATCGGCGCGTTCGATCGAAGCATCGAAACGAGCGGACTCGATTCGAACGTTCCAACGCGGCAGTTCCACTACTACGACCATTTTCTGCAAGCGCTCGAGACGCTGCTGGTCGCGCGCGGCGTGATTGCACACGGCGAGTTGATCGACCGGGTGCACGCATTCGAGGATCGCCCAGAAGGCCACGATCACATGCATCCGCACGAACACGATCATCACCATCACCACGCCACTGAGGCGAATTCGTGAGTGAACGCCGCATCATCGGTGTCGAGTTACGCGACCTGACACAACCCGAAACCGACGCGCTGCTGCACCGCGACGTGTCGGCCTGCCTCGCGTTCATCGATGCGGCCGGATATCCGCGTCAGGTGCCGTGCTGGTTTCTCTGGGACGGCGAGGCGTTCTACGTCACCAGCGTCGCCGAGAAATTCCACGTAAAGCGGCTGCAGGCCGATGCGCGTGCGTCGATTTGCGTCGAACTCGAAGAGCGAACCGAATCGGGACGCACGAATCGTCAAGTCAAAGGCGTCGGTCGCGTGGAGATCTTCGCCGACGAGGCGGGTCAGTGGAGCGAACGCATCCGCTCGAAATACCTGGGCGACCTCATGGTCCGTCAGCCGACGAACGTTGCGTCGCGCGTCGTGCTGCGTCTCAAGCCGGATCGGCTGGTCGCGCACGGCGGCGGCATCAAGGTCGGTTGATCAGGGTTCGATTGCCTGCCGCAGGTACGCGGCGACGGTTGCCCGATCGCCGGTTAGAACGACGCGCGCCTGTTTCGCCGTCAGCTGGTGGTCGTACATCGGGTCGTAGTACCACTCGAGCAGCTGTTCGATCCACGCCCGATGGGGCGTGTCGTTCGCCGGATCGACGTCGAATGCGGCTTCGACCATTTCCCTCATTCGCGCGTGACGCTGGCCCCCCAGCCTCCGACGGATGCGATCGAGCGCGTTGCAGAACCGCTCGCGCAATTCGACCGCGGGAGTGCCGGCGGACAGCGGCTCCTCGACGTACTCGCGGTAGATGCGCAGCGCGCGTTCGTGACGCGGCACCTCCAGCACCACGAGCGGCGCCGCCTGCATTGCGGCATGCAGCGGATCGGGCAGGGCCAGCCGACCGATGGTGCGGCTCTCGTCTTCGACGATGACGCGCGGTCGGCCCGTCGCGGCGAGCATTTCGATTGCAAGCCGGTTCTCGAACGCGATCGGCGTTGGCTGTGCCGTATCGGTGGAACCGAACGCGGACCCGCGATGATTCACCAGGCGTTCCAGATCGATGATCGCATCGAACCGGTTCAGCAGTTCGGTTTTACCGGAACCGGTCCGGCCGGCGATGACTAACAGTGGCGTTGTGGCGCAGAACTCCTCGATCGCTCGAAGACACGTTCGCCGCAGCGTCTTGTAGCCGCCGGCGATGCGCGCGACCTCCACGCCGGAATCGCGCAACCAATCCTGCGCGATTTGCGAACGCAGTCCGCCGCGCCAGCAGTACAGCAGCGTTCCGGGATGCGTCAGCGATGAATGTGCGCCACGAATCGATTCGCTCGGTGCGTGTCGCGCCGGATACCAGTTCTTCTCCGAGCGCGATGGCCGCCTGCTGACCGCACTGCTTGTAACGCGTGCCGACGGCGGCGCGTTCCGCATCGGTGAGCAACGGCAGATTCACCGCGCCGGGAAACGCACCGAGCGCGAACTCGGTGGGCGCGCGCAGATCGATCAGGGGAAGACCTTCGCGGAGTATTCGCCGGTGATCGGCGACGATCCGCTCGCCCATCAGGGCACGGGATCTATGACGGTCTCACCGCGCTGGAACGCGTCCAGGTGTGCCTGCAGCACTTCAACCACTTCGGACTCTTCCTGTTCTTTCGCCGCGTCGACGGCCTGCTGCTGCAACGCCACGGCGCGCGTGAAGTTGCCGTTCGCGGCGTACGCGGCGGCCCAGGTGTCGAGGTAGGCGGGATTCTTGCGCGCCGCTTCGTCGGCGGACATCGCGCGATCCATGATCTCCAGCGCATAGCTCGGCTTGCGCAACGGCTCGAGATGGGAGACCGCAAGCGTCCACGCCACTTCGTTGACGATGTTCACGTCCTCTGGCGACGTGCTGACGGCGGATTTGAACCACGTCAGCGCCTGACGGTAGCTCTGCGAAACGCCGACGCCTTTCGCGTACAGATTGCCGAGCAGCAGCATCGCTTCCGGTTCGCCCGCTTTCGCTTCTTCGACGAGCCACGCGCGCGCCTGCGGATCGAACTCGTGCGTATTGTCCTGAGTCAGCAGAAACCGTACGTACTGCAATCGCGCGCGCGTGTCGCCGGTAGCGGCAGCCTGCTTGAAGTAGTCGACGGCGAGCGCTTCGTCTTTCGGTACGTGCGAGCCCTCGGCGTACAGATGCCCGAGCCACATCAGCGCATTGGGGTTGTTCAATTCGGCGGACTGCTTCAGCAGCGCCATTCCCGATTCGACGTTGTCTTCGCCGTAGTCGCCGTCGAGGTAGAGACCCGCGAGCGCGAACATCGCTTCGTCCGAGCCCACCGCGATCGCGTGCAGATACTGTTCGAGGACGAACTCCATCGCTTCTTTGCGGGCATCGCCTTCGAGGTCGCGGGCTTCCAGCTGATACACGCGCGCGAGCATCAGGTTCGCCAGCACGTTGCCGGTGCGACTCGCCGCGCTCAACCAATCGGCGGATTCGCGAAACCGGTTCTGCCCGAGCAGGTAGGCGCCGATGGCGGCTTGCGCGGCGGAATCGTCGCTGCGCGCGAGGTATCCGATCAACATGCCGGCGCTGAACGGTTTGTCGCCTGTCGTGCCGCCGTCGGCCTGCTCTTCTTTTTCGACGGTGCTCTCGACGGCGTGGTACGCCGCCGACAGATCGAAATAGATGCTCTGCAGCGGACCTTTCTCGGGGCGCGCGCTGACCAACATCATGAAGGGGATCTTCTCGCCGCTGTGGTACATGGAACCGACAGAGGTGAGTCCGCGTATCCGGAGAAACGCCTGCGCCTCAGCGGACGACATGACCGGATACGGTCTGTCTTTCGAACCGTCGCCCGCGTTCTCGATCGATTTCGTGATCTTTTCCACCCAGACCTGATGCTGAGTGACGGACTCCGGCGCTTCGACGTGTTCGTAAAAGCGCACCAGTGCGTAATGTCCGGCGAGGCTGCCGTAGTAGAGGTTCAGAATGGCGCTGCCTACCGCACCGAGCCGCAGCGGCTCGTCCACCATCATGCCGAGCGCCTGTTGCTCGAGCGGCGCGAGTTGTTGCATCCGCTGGTCGAAATCGGGTGCCGCGAGGAATGCCTCGCGCAATTCTTCGACTGAGACGGCTTCGCCGTCGTCGGCGGCCTTGTACAGCGTTTCGTAGTCGGGATGGGGCGCGGCAGTCTGGCATCCGGCCAGCGCGATCAGCGTCAACCAAAGCGCCATCCGGTGCGCCAGAGTGGCGGTGCGCATATGCAAAGAAACTTCCATCGAATATCGGCCGCGAGTGTAACGCACCTTTAGACCGCGGTTCATGGCGGGTGTCACCGTTCTGTCCCTGTTTGGTTGCGAACCTTTTGCTACGGTTACAATCCAACCTCGCGTCACGTAGGAGACAGGCGATGGGAATGGAACGCAAACTGCGATTGCCGCGCGCCGAAGAAGCGCTGCCCGGACGCACCGAAGCGATGCGTGTTCCGCCAACGCACTTCGTCAACGGTCATCCGTTGAAAGGGCCATTCGCTGCGAATCTGCAGCAGGCCGTGTTTGGAATGGGCTGCTTCTGGGGCGCTGAGCGGCGCTTCTGGCAAACCCCCGGCGTGTTCAGCACCGCGGTCGGGTATGCCGGTGGAATCACGCCGAACCCGACCTACGAAGAAGTGTGCTCTGGTGCAACGGGCCACAGCGAAGTGGTGCTCGTCGTGTTCGATCCGGCGATCGTGAGCTACGAGGAACTGCTGCGCGTGTTCTGGGAAGCGCACGACCCGACGCAAGGCATGCGGCAGGGCAACGACATCGGCACGCAGTATCGCTCGGTCATCTATACGTACGACGACGCCCAACTCGAGGCGCGCGCGTCGATCCGAGCGCATGTTCCAGGATGCATTGAAGGCATCGGGCTACGGTGCGATCACGACCGAGATCCGCAGCGCGCCGGAGTTCTACTACGCCGAGCACTATCACCAGCAGTATCTGGCGAAGGTTCCGAACGGGTATTGCGGACTGGGCGGCACCGGCGTGTGCATGCCGTCGCGGGAAGCAGCGGTATCCTGACCTCAGTCGAGCGTCGTCTTCGTGGTGCCGCAGCGTTCGCACCTGTGCAGCGTGACGAGGCGGCCGCGATGTACGTCGAACTGCTTTTTTTGCGCGACCTGCCATTTGTGAAAACCGCTGCTGCACAGCGTTTTGCCTTGTGCGCGCTTCGTCGCTGAAGGGCGGCGGAACTTGATGACTTCGCCCACGATTCGGTGCTCCTCCCCGGGGCGTTCACGCTAGCACATCCCCAGGGCCGGGTTTAACATCCGGAACCCTTTTTGGAGATGCCACCAGTGCAACTCGCCGACGCCGAATATTTCAGCCTCGCGACGTTTCGCAAGAACGGCGACGCGGTGCCCACACCGGTCTGGTTCGCCGCGGCCGGCGACACGTATTACGTGTTCAGCTCGCCCAACGTCGGCAAGGTCAAACGCATTCGGCTGACATCGCGTGCGCGCGTCGCCGTGTGCGACATCCGCGGCAAGCTGCTCGGCGACTGGATCGAAGCGCGTGCGCGGCTCGTGTCCGACGCCGACGAGATCCGCACCGCCTATGTGGCGCTGCGCCGCAAGTACCGCTTCAAGATGCTGATCGGCGACTTCTTCGCCAAGCTGAGTGGTCGTTTCGATCGTCGCCAGTTCATAGCAGTGACGCTCGCGCCATGACTCATCCGTTGGCGGGAATTCGCGTTCTCGACATGTCGCGCGTGTTGGCCGGTCCGTTCGCCGGCAGAATGCTGGCCGACCTCGGCGCGGACGTCGTCAAGGTGGAACCGCCCGAAGGCGACGTGACGCGCAACTGGGGCGCGCGCATCCACGGTCAGGCCGGCTACTTCAATCAGCAGAACGTCGGCAAACGCGGTATCTGCGTGAACCTCGACGTCGACGGCGGCGCGGCGCTGATCAAGCAACTCGTCGCGCAGGCCGACGTGCTGATCGAGAACTTCCGGCCCGACGTGATGCCGAGACTCGGACTCGGCTACGACGTGCTGAAGCGGGTCAACCCGCGCCTCGTGATGCTGTCGATCTCCGGGTTCGGCCACAACGGACCGGAGTCGCGCCGCGCAGCGTACGCACCGATCGTGCACGCCGAGTCGGGGCTGATCGCGCGCCAGAAGAAGATTACCGGCGCACACGCCACCGACATCGGCGTTTCGATCGCCGATACGAACGCGGCGCTGCACGGACTGGTCGGGTTGCTGTCGGCGTTGTTGATGCGGCAACGCACCGGTGAAGGGCAACACATCGACATCGCGATGATCGATTCGATGCTGGTCACCGATGACCACCTGCACTACACCGTCGACGGCGCCGAGCACCTCAAACCGATGCCGAGCGAAGTGTGGGATACCGCGGCGGGCACGCTGCTGATCGCAAGCGACTTCCGGCACGTCTGGAAACAACTGACCACGCGCGCCGGCGTGATCGATCCGACGCCGGCCGACGCGACGCTGGACGAGAAGATCAGAGTGCGCCGCGCCACCGCGCACGCGTATTTCAAAAACCTGCCGGATCGCGCCGCGGTCATCAAGGCGCTCGATGGCATGAACCTCGCGTGGGGCGACGTGCGCGAAGGCGCGGAGACGCTCGAACTGCCGACGATTCAGCACCGCGGCACGATCACGCGCGTCGACGATCAGCGGCGGCGGTGAACGGCCGGTGGTGCAGTCGCCGTATCGCTTCTCCGCCGCGAGCAGCGGCGCGCGCGGTGGTTCGCCGAGACAGGGCGAACACAACGCCGACGTTCTCGCCGATTGGCTCGGCTTCGATGGGCCGACCATCGAATCACTGCGCGCGAGCGGCGTACTGATGAGCGCCGATGGCGCGTGAGTAGTCCGGTGCAGCACGTCGGCGTCGGCATCGACTTCGGAACCACCAACACGGCGGCCGCCGTTTACGACGGCAAGCAGGTGTTGCTGATCGAACTCGATGCGCCCGCGCAGATCATGCCGTCGGCCACCTACATCGATTCGGACCTGCAGACGCTGGTCGGCCAGCGCGCGATCGAACGCTACATCGCCGACAACACCGGGCGCACCGTCGAACTGATTCCCGAGGTGATCGGCGAATCGACGTTGATGGTGGGCGATCCGGATCCGGAAGGGCGTCGCCCCGTCGAGACGCTGACGCGGAAGGTCTATGGCCAACCCGTGCGAGACGGCGGGTTGAAGGGGCGATTGTTCCGCGGCGTCAAACGGCTGCTCGGCGATCCGAACGTGCGGCGGCTGATGGTGTTCGATCATCCGTTCCGGCTCGTTGCGCTGATTACGCCGATCCTGTTGCACGTGCGCAAAGAGATCGAAGCGAGCGTCGGTTCGGCGCCTCGCGCGTGGGTCGGTCATCCGGTGAAGTTCGAGGGGCGCGATCCGCATCGCGGCCAGCTGGCACTCGCCCGACTCGGTGAGGCCTACGGACATGCCGGAATAAAAGAGCACGTGTTTTATCCCGAACCGGTGGCGGCGGCCGTCAGCTATCTCGTGGCGCATCCCGAGATGGCAGGGCGGCGCGTGCTAACGGTCGATTTCGGGGGCGGTACGCTCGATTTCAGCATACTGCGCGCCACCGGCGACGACTTCGACGTCATCGCGACGCACGGCGTCGCGCTGGGCGGCGATCACATCGACCAGCGGCTGTTCCGCACGTTGTTGTTTCCGGCGCTCGGCAAAGGCGAAATCTGGCGCAGGCGCGGTTTCGACAAGGAAGAAATCGAAACGCGATTCCCGTTCGAGGATTACGAGGATCTGTTGCTGAACTGGGCCGTGACGTATCTCTTGAACCAGAACAAGTACACCACGCCGATGATGGATTGCATCGCGCGCGGCGGCTCGGGCGCGCACAAGTTCCGCCGGCTGCGTGAGTTGATCCAGCACAACTTGAGCTATTCGGTGTTCCAGTCGATCAAGGACTTCAAGGCCAGATTGTCGGTAGAAGACGAAGCGGTGTTGGACATCCCGGAGATCGACATCGAAATTCGGCTGACCCGCGCGCGATTCGAAGAGTTGATCGGCGACCTGCTGCAGCAGTTCGAACAGGGCGTGGAAGAAACGCTGGCGAAGGCCAGCCTCGGATCCGACTCCATCGACCTGGTGCTGCGCACCGGCGGTTCGTCGTTGATCCCGGCGGTGCGGCGGATTCTCGAAGCGCGCTTTCCGGGCCGCGTCGTCGAACACGATCCGTTCACGTCGGTCGCAGCGGGGCTCGCGATCGCCGACTACCGCGGTCACCGTTACGGCTGATCACCGTCCTGTTCGGGCGGTTCCCACTTGGGGTCTACGGCCTGGAAGAACGATTGCATCATCCGGTACGTCAGCCCCCACACGAAGTGACCTCCGTTGATACGGTAGCCGCTGAACAACACCGGCGATCCGTTCACTACGCGCTCTTCTGCCGTGTGATTGACGCCCTTCGCAATCGGATCGAGTGGAGTCCACACCACTTCCGCCACTTCGTGATTCGGCAGGAACGGCGTCTCGTGCTCCAACCGGAATACATAAGGCGCGATCACCATGTTCAGCGGCCGGCCACGCGGTTGTGCGCGCTGATGATCGATGGTGCCGATGTGTTTTCCGTTCTCGACGCAGATCGAGACCGATCTCTTCGCGCGTTTCGCGAATTGCCGCATCGAGCAGCGACGTGTCTGACGATTCGATATGGCCGCCCGGAAAAGCCATGTGGCCGGACCAGGGATCGCCGCTCTTTTCCGCGCGGCGGATGAACAGCAGATCGGTGACGTTGGTGCCGGAGCGATCCCGTTCTCGCAGGATGATAGCGACGGCTGCCTGTCGCGTAGACGGTCTGATGGGCGAAAGCTGAGCCTCGTAGTTCGCGAGACGTCGCTCGATATCCGGTAGCGTGATCACGGTTTGTATTCTTTGGAAAAGCGCCCATGATATCCAGCCAATTTTCTTGCGGATGAACGTTCCCGTGTCGTTGATCGAGTCGCCGGCCAACCGTTGTTTCGTTTGTGGTCCTTCGAATCCGATCGGATTGAAGCTGAATTTTCGGATCGACGGCGACGTGTGTCGTGCCGAGTTCACGCCGGGCGAACAGCACATGGGATATCAGGGTCTCACGCACGGCGGCATCATCTTCAGTTTGCTCGACGACGTGATGGCGAACTGGTTGTGGCTGCAAGGCGAACGCTGCTTCACCGCGCGCGCCGATATCCGCTATCGCGCGTCGCTGCCGATCGGCACGCCGGTGCGTGTCGAGGGGCGCATGGTGAAACGCAAAGGTCGATTGGTTCAGCTCGAAGGACGCGTGATCCGGCAGGAAGACGATGCCACCATCGCCGAAGCGACCGGCAGCTTCATGACGGACTAGCAGGCTCGTTCGCGTGATCAGCGAACGACCGGACGATGCCGCTCGTACATCTCCAACGCCCAGCGACCGGCCGCGTGATTGCGCCACTTCTCCGTTAGCTCCGCCAGGCGCTCCGGCATCGGACCCGGCTTCTTCATGTCGGGATGCGGCGGATCGATCAGCGGCGCAATGAGCGATGCTGCGGTGAGGTCGGCGATGCTGAACGAGTCGCCGGCCAGATAGCCGGCGTTGCCGACGAGTTTCGCGATCGATTGCATGTTGGTGGTCAACAAGCGATCTGCCTCGGCGATCGCGTGATCGCTGGTGATCCCGTTCGCGTCCTTGATGCGACCTTTCACCAGCGGCAGAAGCCCGCGATAAAGCGCGCGCGTGAACGGCGGCTTTCCCGTAGCGAACAGGCGCGCGATGTAGTCGGGCTCGTCGAGCATCGCGACGAACGCGCATATCCGCGCCGCCGGCCCTACCACGAAGTCGAAATGGCGGGCGATCTCGCGCGCCCGCTCGCGCTGGTCTTCGTCCTTGGGCAATAGCGACGGCACGTCGGTGAAGAGCAGTTCCAGTCGTTCGATGATCCACGCGGAGTCGTGTACGTACTGATCGTTGATGCGTAACACCGGCGTTTGCGTTTGGCCGGTGAGCTTCTTGATCGTGCGTGCGTGCGGCCCGGGCAGCAGATCGGTGCGTTGGTGCGACAGTCCTTTGTGATCGAGCGCCCATCGCACCTTCTCGTTGAAGTGCGAGTAGCGAAACTGAAACAGTTCGAGATCCACGCTCATGATGTGCGCATGATGCGGTTGCGATGCTTCGGACACAACGCAACGCAATCGACTTCGTCGGCGCGGGATTGCGCCTTAGTGAGCTTGATCATCAACGAACCAATGAGTGATGATCCGCCGTCGGCAGGATCGCCGCATTGCGACGACCGCCGCGTTTGAAACGTAATCGAATCGTAGGGGGTTGCGATGGCCTGGGTCACCATAGTCGCCATGTTGGCGCTTCTCGAGTATTTCTTCTTCAGCATCAAGGTCGGTCAAGCGCGCGGAAAATACGGGGTAAAAGCGCCCGCGACGACCGGCAACGAACATTTCGAACGCTACCATCGCGTGCACCAGAACACGATGGAACAACTGGTCATGTTTCTACCCAGCCTGTTCACCTTTGCGAGTCTCGTATCGGAAATGTGGGCCGCAATTCTCGGCGTCGTGTTCATCATCGGCCGTGCGCTCTACTTCAACCTGTACATCGGCAATCCGGACAAGCGCGGCCCCGGCGTGCTCATCTCGGTGCTGGCGACCGCGACGCTGATCATCGGTTCGATTGTCGGCGCGATCATGAAGCTGGTCTGATTCGACTGGGCGCCGCGCACGAGCGGCGCCGATCTTCCCGGCGATTCCTACGGCTGATATTTGCGCGCCAGCCAGCCGAGCATGAGCCGGTTCGTTTCCTCGGGTTTTTCCTGCTGAATCCAGTGCCCGCACTGGAGTGTTTCCACCTCCACGTTCGGCACGAACTGCGTGAGGCGATCCGACGCCTGCACCATGTCGTAGCGGCCGTGGATCATCAGCGCGGGACACGTCACCTTCTGCGGGAACGTGCCGAGCGTCTTCCAGTTGCGCGTGAAGTTCCGGTACCAGTTGATCGGCCCGGTGAAACCGCCTTCCGTAAACGCCTTTGCGAAGACGTCGAGTTCCGCTTCCGACATCATCAGCCGTCCGCGCGGGTTCTGCTCTTCGACGAGGTTGATCATCGCCATGCCGGGTCGCAGCGCGTCTGGCATTGGCGCGCGGATCGTTCCACTGTCCCGTGCGATACAGATTGCGCAGCAGGTTCTTCGGGTCTTTCGCGAACGCCGCGTCGGCCACACCCGGCTTGCGGTTGAAATGCACGATGTAGAAATCGTCGCCGCGCAGCTTCTCCCAGATTTCGACCCACTCGGTGGTGCCGCGCTCCAGAAACGACACGCTCAGATTGATCACGCCGGCCACGCGGTCCGGATGCATTACCGCCATCGCCCAAACGACGAGCGCGCCCCAGTCGTGCCCGACGAACAGCGCTTTCTCGTAACCGTAGTGATCTAACAGGCCGACAAGGTCGCTGGTGAGCTGAACGATGTCGTAAGCCTCCACCGGTTTGGGTTTGTCGGTGCGACCGTAACCACGCTGGTCCGGTGCGAGCACGTGATAACCGGCGTCGGCCAGCGGCTGGATCTGATGCCGCCAGGAGAATGCGAGTTCCGGAAAGCCGTGGCACAGCACGATCGGTCTGCCGGCGCCTTGTTCGTAAACGGCCATGCGGATGCCGTTCGTCGTGATGAATGTCGGGTTGTCGAATGCGCTCATGAGTCGGTCGGTATTTTGAAAGGTTGCTAACGTACGCGACCTCGTTCGGGCGAAGCAAGAAGAACGCGGCCGACTTGCGTGCCGTCGGTGCCGGCGATGACAATGCGGGCAATCCAAGCAAACGGGAAACGACATGGCGAATGTGCAGGCGAACGGCATCCGGATCGAATACGACACGTTCGGCAAGCGAACGGATCGACCGCTGTTGCTGGTGATGGGGCTCGGCGCGCAGATGATTCACTGGCGCGAGGAATTCTGCGAGCAGCTCGCGAACGCCGGTCATTTCGTCGTGCGCTACGACAATCGCGACGTCGGTCTGTCGACGAGATTCGACTCGGCCGGTTTGCCCGACATCGCCGCGATCATGACGCAGATGGCCGCGGGCGAACCGGTATCGGCGCCATACACGCTGAACGACATGGCCGACGACGGCATCGGCTTGATGGACGCGCTCGATCTTCCGAGCGCGCACATCTGTGGCGCGTCGATGGGTGGCATGATCGTGCAAACGATGGCGATACGGCAGCCGGCACGCATCAAGAGCGTCACGTCGATCATGTCGAGCACCGGCAACCGCGAGCTGCCGCCTGCGAAGCCGGAGGCGATGGCGGCGCTGATGAGTCCCGCCGGAACGAATCGCGATGAGGTCGCCGAGCGGTCGCTGGCGGTATCGAAGGTGATCGGCAGCCCGGCGTATCCCGCCGATCCTGCGGAAACGCGCGCACGCGCGCTCGAGGCCTATGAGCGGGCGTTTTATCCGGTGGGCGTTGCACGGCACATGGCGGCCGTTGCGTCGCACGGTAACCGCAAGCCGGCGCTGCAGAAGCTCGACGTACCCGCGCTCGTGATCCACGGCAAGGCGGATCCGTTAGTGCCGCTCGAAGGAGGCGTCGATACGCACGAGGCGTTGCGCGGCTCGAAGCTGATGTTGATCGACGGCATGGGACACGATCTGCCGAAACAGGTGTGGCCACAGATCGTCACCGCCATCGCCGCGCTGACGAAGGCCGCCAAATGACGGGCAATCGCATCCTCACGACGCACGCCGGCAGCCTGCCGCGGCCGCCAGAGCTGGTTGCACTGCACGCGCGGAGGTTCGCCGGGCGAACGCATCGACGCGACGGAACTCGCGCAGCGTTCGAAGCAGGCCACTGAAGCTTTGGTGCGCCGCCAGGTCGACATCGGCGTAGACCAGGTGAACAACGGTGAGGTCGGGCGCGAGAGCTTCTTCACGTACGTGCAGCATCGGATGACCGGATTCTCCGGCCAGAGTCGTCGCCCCCCGATGCGCGACCTCGTGAAGTACCCGCATTTCCTCGGCTACCTGCAGCGCACCGCGTTCTCAGGCGACAACGTCAGCCTGCTGCAGCCGCCGCAGGCAACCGGGCCGATCGAATATGGGGATACGACGGCGATCGACGCCGAATGCAGCGAGCTTACCGCCGTTCTGCGATCGCTCGGTAAGACGAACGCCGATGCGTTCGTCTCGTCGCCGTCTCCCGGCATCATCGTCGCGGCGATGGAGAACCGGCACTACAAGGATATCGACGCATACATCGATGCGGTTTCCGCGGCGCTCGCGGTCGAATACCGCGCGATTCTCGGCCACGGCTTTCAGCTGCAGATCGATGCGCCCGATCTCGCGATGGAACGACACACGTATTTCGCGGATCAGCCCCTCTCTGCATTCGTCAGGTTCGTGGAACGGGTCGGCGACGCCATCAACGGCGCGTTGCGCGGCGTGCCGAAAGAGCAGATCCGGTTGCACGTGTGTTGGGGCAACTACGAAGGACCGCACGACGAAGACGTGCCGCTGGCCGACATCTGGGATGCGCTGAAGCGGATCGATGCCGGCGCAATCCTGCTGTCGATGGCGAATCCGCGCCATGCGCACGAATACCACCTGTTCGAAACGCAGGCGCTGCCGGAAAACACCACGCTCGTTGCCGGCGTCATCGACACCACCACGAACTACATCGAGCACCCCGACACGGTGGCCGACCGGCTCGTACGCATCGCCGAATCGCTCGACGACCCGCGACGCCTGATGGCCGGCACCGACTGCGGTTTCGAAACGTCGGCCGGGTTCTCGACGGTCATCGACGACATCGTGTGGCAGAAACTCGCCGCGATGGTCGAAGGCGCACGCCGCGCGAGCCGCTCGTTGTTCGGCGGCAGTTGAGCGCAGAAGGCGGTACCTCGCTGCGGCTGATCCGGCTCGTTGGACAACTCGCCGCCGCGCTCGCGCTGTGTGCCTGCGCGCACGCGCCGCCGGTGGTCTTTCCATCGAATGCCGGCCCGGGCATCGAACTGTCGACTACGCCGTTCTTCGCGCAGGAAACGCACCAGTGCGGACCGGCCGCGCTCGCGGCGATGCTCGGTTCGGCCGGTGTCACCGCAACGCCAACGGAACTCGTTGCGCAGACGTACCTGCCGGGGCGGCGCGGCTCGCTGCAACTCGAACTGATTGCCGCCGCGCGACGCCACCAACGTATTCCTTATGTGCTGGCACCCGACGCGAGCGCGCTGCTTGCCGAGCTCGACGCCGGTCATCCGGTGCTCGTCCTGCAGGACCTCGGCGTCGGCCCGTTGCACGTGTGGCACTACGCGGTGGTCATCGGTTACGAAGACGAGCCGCAACGAGTGGTGCTGCGGTCCGGCGTTACGGAGCGGCTCGTGATGTCGTACGCCGACTTCGTGCCGACGTGGCGCAAGTCGGGCGAGTGGGCCGCGGTGATTCTTGCCGCCGACGTGTTACCGGCCACCGCGAACGCGGAGAAGTATGTCGAGTCGATCGTCCCGGTCGAGGCGCTGGGTCACTTCGAGACGGCGCGCACGGCGTATGCGACTGCGCTCGGTCGTTGGCCCGACAATCTGCTCGCGCTGTTCGGGCTCGCGAATACCGAGCACCAGCTCGGTCAGCTGGCGGCGGCCGAGGAAACGTACGAACGACTGTTGACTGCTCGCACCGGACAACCCGGTGGTGTTGAACAATCTCGCCGAGGTGATGCTGGCGCGGGGTTGCGCGACACGCGCGGAAGGACATGCACAGAAAGCCGCGAGACTGGTACCGCCCGGCAGCGAACTGGAAGCGGCGGTTACCGATACGAGGGAAAAAGCCACCGCGGCCCGAGCGGCGGGCCGCGATGCGGTCGGCTGCGATCGCTGAGCGATCGTCCGACGTTCAGAACTTCTTGAAGATGTTGATCACGCCCGTCAGTTCGAGGATCAACAGCACGATGAACACGATGCCGATCACCGCGAGCAAATCTCCGCCGGCCGGCATCGAATCGATGCGTTGGTCGAGCGCCTGAAGTTCGCTGTCGGTGAGCGCCGCCACGCGCGCCTGAGCGTCGCTCGGGTCGACACCGAGGCCGATCATCTGATTGCGCACCGAGTCCTGGGCAAGGAATCCGTTGATCTTGTCGATGCGGGCTTCGCGCGACAGCGTTTGGCCGAACACCGGCGTGCCGATCACTTCGGCGTGCGCCGCGGGCATACAGCCGAGGCTGACTAGGTTCATGCACAGCGTAACGATCAGTGCGTTTCGAAGCAGGAGTCCGTTGGTCTTGCTCATGGGTCCCTCGTTGATTTCTCCGCAGGCAGTTTAGTGTCCTGCTTTCCCCAAATCTATATTGCGGCTGGGTAGCTTGATGCGCGGTGCGGTTGGTCACATAGTGAGTACGTCAGCACTGGAGGTCAGCATGCGTATGGATCGAATCGCTCGCCCGATGGTTCGACTGAGTTTGTTCGCGACCGTGATCGCCTTCGTTGCCGGCTGCGGCATCAACACCATTCCGACGTACGACGAGGCCGTTAAGGCGGCGTGGGGACAAGTTCAGAATCAGTACCAGCGTCGTGCCGACCTCGTGCCGAACCTCGTCGCGACGGTGCAGGGTTATGCGACGCACGAGAGAGAGACGCTGCAGGCCGTCATCGAAGCGCGTTCGAAAGTGTCGCAGATGAACGTCAGCCCCGAGATCCTGTCCGATCCGGCCGCCTTCAAGACCTTCGAACAGAATCAGGCGCAACTGACGAGCGCGCTATCGCGCCTCATGGTGGTCGTCGAGCAGTATCCCGACCTGAAAGCGAACCAGAACTTCCTGCAGCTTCAGTCGCAGCTCGAAGGCACCGAGAATCGCATCAGCGTCGCACGGCGTGACTACATCGCCGCGGTGCAGAAGTACAACACGGAGCTCCGCACGTTCCCCGGCCGCATCTGGCACGGCGTCATGTACAGAGACCTGAAAGTGCGTGAGTCGTTCGAAGCAAACGAAGGCGCGTCCACGGCGCCGACCGTCAAGTTCTGATGCGCGTCGCCGCGTTGATGGTGGCGCTGCTTGCCGCGGCGGCGGCCTACGCCATCGACTTCCCGCCGTTGACCGGTCGCGTCGTCGACGCGGCCGGCATTCTGAGCGCCGGCACGCGCGCCGATCTTGCACGGCAGCTCGAAGCGCATGAACGCAGCTCCGGCCAGCAGATCGTCGTCGCGACGGTGCCGAATCTCGGCGGCGTTCCGATCGAGGACTATGGCTATCAGCTCGGTCGGCACTGGGGCATCGGCGGGAAAGAGCACGATACCGGCGTGCTGTTGATCGTGGCCGCCGCCGAACACAAGGTTCGCATCGAAGTCGGCTATGGGCTCGAAGGCGATCTCACCGACGCGATGTCGTCGAACATCATCAACACGCGCATCGTCCCTGCATTTCGCAAGGGCGACATAGACGGCGGCGTGCGCGCCGGCGTCAGCGCCATCATAGGCGTGTTGGGAGGACAGGAAGAGGCTGCTCAGGCGCAATCCAAACCGTCACCGAAGAAGGCGCTACCGGTCGGCATCTTCTGGCTGATCGTGTTGTTCATCGTGATGAGTGGTTTCGGCGGCGGGCGTCGCGGTGGCGGCGGTCTCGGGCGTGCGATCTTGTGGGGTACGGTGCTGAACGGCATGTCGCACGGCGGTGGCGGCCGCTCCGGCGGATTTGGCGGCGGCGGTTTCGGCGGTGGTGGTGGGGGCGGTGGATTCAGCGGTGGCGGCGGGAGTTTCGGCGGCGGCGGCGCGTCGGGTAGCTGGTGATGAGTCTTTTCGGCGAACACGAACGCAATCAGATCGCCGATGCCATCGCGGAGGTGGAACAGCGCACCAACGCGGAACTGGTGGCGGTGCTGGCGGCGCGCAGCGACGACTATCGTCATCATTCCATCGCGTGGGCGGCCG
This sequence comes from uncultured Gammaproteobacteria bacterium, assembly GCA_963787045.1. GTDB lineage: Bacteria > Pseudomonadota > Gammaproteobacteria > Pseudomonadales > Azotimanducaceae > DATJGR01. Next base: position 290,729 of record CAWBBR010000002.1, read on the forward strand.
CTGTCGCGCTGCTGATGTCGGCGCCGCTCGGCTTCGTGCATCCGAGCGTCGTCGTGGTGCTGTCGATCCAACTCGCGTTGTTCTGCGCGCTGGTGCTGTTGTTTCGAGTGCCGGGGATCGCGCGGCGTCTGATACCGCGCCACCTCGGACATTGGCACGCGTCGAGCATGGCGCGGCGGCAATTCCTCGAGCACGGGCTGCATCACACCAAGGGCGAAACCGGCGTGTTGATCTTCGTATCGGAGGCCGAGCGATACGTCGAGATTCTGGCCGACCGCGGCGTGAGCGCGCACGTCGACGACTCGCGCTGGCAGGCGATCGTCGACCGATTCGTTGCGAGCGTGCAGCGCAAACGCGTTGCGTCGGGATTCGTCGAAGCGATCGGCGAGTGCGGCGACATCCTGTCCGAAGCGGTGCCGAAGACCGACGACAATCCGAACGAACTGCCGAATCGCCTGATCATGATCGGCTACGACTAGAATACGGCCCTCGCTTCCTCCGGAGTGTCCGATGACGCCGCGCACAGAAATCGACCGCGACAAACTGAAGGCTTACGTCAAACGCGTCGGCAGTTCGATTACCGCCGGCTACAACTGCGCGATCAGTTCGCTCGGCGACCGGCTCGGCCTCTATCGCGCGCTGCGCGAACTGCGCATCGCGAGCAGCGAAGAGCTCGCCCACCACACGGGCCTCAACGAACGCTGGATCCGTGAGTGGTTGCGACATCAGGCGTGCGTGGAGCAGGTGGAGTACGACGCGGAGACCGATCGATTCTGGTTGTCGCCCGAGGCGGTTGCGGTGTTGCTCGACGACAGTCATCCTACGTACCTGGCCGGTGGATTCGATGGCGTGGTCGCGACGATGCCGTCGCTGCCGGGACTCGTGGAGAGCTTCCACACCGGCGTCGGCCGCAGCTACGACGATCACGGCGCCGGGCTGCGCGTGCGGCATCGAGCGGCTGTCGTCGCACGGCAAGAAGTTCCAGCTCGTGCCGAACGTGTTGCCGCTGCTCGACGGGATGGTTGCGCGTCTCGAAGCCGGCATTCGCGTGGCCGACGTCGGGATGCGGCGGCGCGCTTGCAACCATTGCGATGGCGAAAGCGTTCCCGCGTTCGACGTTCGTCGGGTACGACAACTCCGCTCATGCGCTCGAACGCGCGCGCGCCAATGCGAAATCGTCAGAGGCCGGCAACGTCGAGTTCATCGATCCGGACGTCAGTCCGTTGCCGGACCAGCCGGCGTTCGATCTGATCACGACGTTCGACGTCATCCACGACGTCCCGTATCCGCAGCGGTTGATCGAGGCGATTCGCAATGCGCTTACTCCCGACGGCATCTGGTTGTGCGAAGACATCAAGAGTCTGCCGTCGTTTCCCGAAAACCTGCGCGAGAACAAGTACGCCGCGATGCTGTACGGCTTCTCGATCATGGTGTGTATGGCGTCGGGCCTTTCGAAAGCAGACGGCGCCGGTTTGGGTACGCTCGGATTCAACGAACCGACCGCGCGCGAGATGACTCGCGCCGCGGGGTTCACGCGCTTTCGCCGGCTCGACTACGACAATCCGTTCAACAGCTACTACGAAATCCGCAGATGATCGGTGCCGATACCCATTCGAAAACCGTCGGCTATGTGCTGTGGATCTTCGGTTTCATGGGTGCGCACCGCTTCTACTATGGCCGGCCGATCAGCGGCACGCTGTACTTCTTCACGCTCGGGTTGCTGTTCATCGGCTGGATCATCGATCTGTTTCTGATTCCTGGCATGGACGACGAAGCCGATCGTCGCTTCTTTTCCGGCAACGTCAGTTACACGGTTGCGTGGGTTCTGTTGACGTTCTTCGGTGTGTTCGGCCTTCATCGCATGTACATGGGTAAATGGCTCACTGGCATCCTCTATCTGTTTACCGGCGGGCTGCTGCTGATCGGTGTGTTGTACGACTACTGGACGCTGAACGAACAGATCAGCGACATCAACGAGTGACCATGAAACGTATTCTCGAGATTCCCGGTGCGATCAATCTGCGCGACTTCGGCGGCTACCAGACGACCGACGGTCGTCGCGTGCGCAGCGGCGTGCTGTTCCGATCGGGCATGCTCGCGCAACTCACCGCGAACGGTCAGAGCGCGCTGCGCGATCTCGGCATCGGCGTGATCTGCGACCTGCGCCGCGACGAGGAACGCACGCTCGATCCGACCCCGTTCCCGGTGCACGATCCACGACAGGTGCACGTCTCGATCGATCCCGACCACGCCGTCAAATTGCGCGAAGCGATCGAGTTCGACCGGCTCGACCTCGCCGGTCGCATTCACTACATGATCGAGATCAACCGCGAACTCGCGCGCGTGCACACGGCGGAATACACGCGGGTTTTCGACGCGTTGTGGTCGGCCGGCGACAGCGGTTTTCTGATTCACTGCGCGGCGGGCAAAGACCGCACCGGATTCGGCGTGGCGGCGATTCTGTTCGCGCTGGGCGTCCCGCGCGACGTCGTGATCGACGACTATCTGCTGACGAACGAAGCGATGGATTTCGAGCGCTTCATTCTGCCGCGTTTGCGCGCGAACTACGGCGAGATCGACGTCGAAGCGGCGAAAGCGCTGTCCGGCGTTCGTCTGGAGTACATTCACGCCGCGCTCGACGAAGTGGATTCCAACCATGGATCGTTCGATGTCTATCTCGAACGCGCGCTCGGCATCGACGCGGCTCGCCGCGCCGCTCTACGAGATCGTTATCTGGAATAGTTCACGCGGTAGTACGAGAGGAGCGTTGATGGCAGACAAGAGCGGCTTCGATACGTTGTCGCTGCACGCCGGGCAGCGACCTGATCCCGCCACCGGCGCGAGGGCGACGCCGATCTATCAGTCGGCGGCGTTCGTGTTTCCGGATACCGACTTTGCCGCGGGCCTGTTCAACATCGAACGCGCCGGACACGTCTATTCGCGGCTGTCGAATCCGACCAACGCGGTGCTCGAAGAGCGCGTCGCGGCGCTCGAAGGCGGCGTCGGCGCGATCGCGACGGCGAGCGGGCAGGCGGCCATGCACCTGGCGGTGACGACGCTGTGCTCGGCCGGCGACCACGTGGTCGCGTCGCGTTCGATCTACGGCGGCACGCACAACCTGCTGGCGTACACGCTGCCGCGCTTCGGCATCTCGACCACGTTCGTGAATCCGCGCGAGCCGGCCGCATTCGCGGCGGCGATCCGTCCGAATACCCGGCTCGTGTTCGGCGAAACGCTGGGCAATCCCGGGCTCGAAGTGCTGAACGTCCCCGCTGTGGCGCGCGTCGCTCACGATGCCGGGTTGCCGCTGTTGATAGATTCGACGTTCACCACTCCGTATCTGATGCGTCCGCTCGATCTGGGCGCGGATCTGGTGCTGCATTCGGCGACGAAGTTCCTGTCCGGGCACGGCATCGTCATCGGCGGTGTGCTCGTGGACGGCGGCACGTTCGATTGGGAAGCGTCAGGCAAGTTCGCGACGCTCACCGAACCGTACGCCGGTTTTCACGATCTGGTCTTTGCCGAGGAATTCGGCCCGCAGGCGTTCATCACGCGCGCCCGCAAGGAAGGTCTGCGCGACTTCGGTGCCTGTATGGCGCCGACGACCGCATTCCACATCCTGCAGGGTCTCGAGACGTTGTCGCTGCGGATGGATCGTCACGTCGCCAACGCACATCGCATCGCCGAGTTTCTCGCCGGTCATGCAGCAGTGGAGAGCGTCAGTCATCCGGATCTCGCGTCGCATCCGGATCACGCGCTGGCGAAAGAACTGTTGCCGCGCGGCGCCGGCGCAGTGTTGTCGTTCGACATCAAAGGCGGCCGCAAAGCAGGGCGCGTGTTCATCGAAAGCCTCGCGATCTTCTCGCACCTCGCGAACGTCGGCGACGCGAAGTCGCTGGTGATTCATCCGGCGAGTACCACGCACCACCGCATGGACGCGGATGCACTGCAAGCCGCCGGTATCGGCGAAGGTCTCGTACGGCTGTCGGTGGGGCTCGAAGACGCCGACGATCTCATCGACGACCTCGGCCGCGCGCTCGGCCGCGCGCAACGGGCGGTGGCGTGAGCATGCGCATCGCGGTCGAAGGACGTTCGGTGTTCATCGGAACCGGCAGTGGTCATCCCGCCGACGATGCGCCGCCGGTCGTGTTCATCCACGGCGCCGCGCACGATCACACGATCTGGGTGATGCCGGCGCGCTACTTCGCGCGCCACGGTATGCGCGTGCTCGCGCCCGATCTTCCGGGACACGGCCGTACCGATGGACCCGCGCTGACGACGGTCGATGAACTCGCCGACTGGATGGACGGCGTGCTCGAAGCCGCGGGCGTGGACAATGCGGCGATCGTCGGGCACAGCATGGGCGGACTCGTGGCGATGTCGCTCGCGATTCGTCATCCGCAGCGCGTGCGATCGCTGTCGCTGCTCGGCGTATCGGTGCCGATGCCGGTCACTGAACGACTGCTCACCGCCGCGCGCGACGATGAGGCGGCTGCAACCGACATGGCGAACGGCTGGAGCCACAGCGCGCGCGGACGGCTGGGCGGCAACCCGAACCCCGGTTTCTGGATACTCGGCGGCGGTGCGCGTCTGATCGCGCGCTCCGATCCCGGTGTGCATCACGCCGACCTGACGGCGTGCAACGCATTTCACTGTGATCCATCCGCGATCCGCGTGCCCACGTTGGTGATCGTCGGCGAAGCGGACCAGATGACGCCGCCGCGCAGCGGCAAGGCGGTGGCGGCGGCCATCTCGGGTTCGCGGGTGGTGTCGTTGACCGGCTGCGGCCACGCCATGCTGTTCGAGCAGCCGAATCAGGTGCTCGACGCGCTGATCGGCAACGTCGCCGTCACGGCCTGAACAGTCACGGTTCGAACTGTCTCAACAGCGCAACTTCGGTCAGGGCTCGCTGCGCATTGGCGGCTAATGTTGCGCGGTCAGGGAGAACGCCACTTGAGTTCGACGTCAGCAGATCGGTATCTCGCCCGTTTCCGTCGCGTCTTCGACTTCATCGATGCGCACGCGGACGAAGACCTGTGTCTCGACCGGCTCAGCGGCATTGCGGCGTTTTCGAAGTTCCATTTCCAGCGACAGTTCAGCGACCTGTTCGGCATCAGCGTGCACAAATACGTTCGGCTCGTGCGCTTGAAGCGCGCCTCTTACGCGCTTGCGTTTCGCGACGATAGCCGCATCGTCGACATCGCGCTCGACAGCGGTTACGACGGACCGGAGTCGTTCGCGCGCGCGTTCAGAAAGAGCACCGGACAGACGCCGTCGGCGTTCAGGAAGCAACCGCAGTGGATCCCGTGGCATGCAACGTACGAAACACTGGGCGAGTTGAGGAGCAAGTACATGCGACCGAACCATCGGATCGATCAGGTATCGATCGTCGATTTCGCGGAGACGAACGTGGCTGCTCTCGAATATCGCGGCGATCCGAAACTGTTGGGCAACGCCGTGCGCAAGTTCATCGATTGGCGCAGGCAGAACGGCTTACCCCCGGAGGAAGCAAGACGTTCAACATCGTCTACGCACATCCGCTGGACGGCGGCGACTGTCACTATGATCTGTGCGCGTCGATCGACCGGCCCGTGGGCGCGAATCCGTACGGAGTCGTCGCAAAGCGTATTCCGGGCGGCCGCTGCGCGATGCTGCGACACATCGGCTCCGACGACACGCTGGAAGACACGGTGTCGTTCCTTTATTCGCAATGGTTGCCGCAGAGCGGCGAAGAGCTGCGCGACTTCCCGCTGTTCTTCCAGCGCGTCAATCTGTTTCCCGCAGTGCCGGAGCACGAAGCGGTCACCGACGTGTTCCTGCCGCTCGCGTCCTACTGACTCATGTACCAGCCGCCGTTCGGCGAGATCACCTGGCCGGTCATGAATTTCGCCTCTTCGCTGGCGAGGTAGACGGCGGCCCACGCAATGTCGTCGGGTTCGCCGATCCGGCCCTGTGGCGTCTGCGCGGCCAGCATCGGATGCATCGCTTCGAACGGCGACGTCATGTCGGTGAGGATCCAACCCGGGGCAATCGCATTGACGCGAATGTTCCGGTCGGCCACTTCGTGCGCCAACGAGCGCGTAAAGCCGAGGATCGCGGCCTTGGCAGTGCAATAGGCGGTGCCGCCGCCGCGGCCGAACGTGCCCATGATGCTGCCCATGTTGATGATTGCGCCCGAGCGCTGCGCGGTCATCACCTTCAGCGCTTCGCGGGAGCAGAAGAACGTGCCGTTCACGTGCACGCCCATCATCCTGTGCCAGTCGTCGTCGGTTTCTTCCATCGTGCCGTTGTCGGGCTCGACCGGTTCACCGCGGGCGACTGCCTCGGCGCGCTGCATGAACTTGGCGAGGCGTTCGTTGTTGTCGTTGCGGCCTTCGAGACCGCTGATGCCGGCGTTGTTGACGAGGATGTCGAGGCGCGGCGCGATCTTCGCGATCTCGGCAAACATGCGGGCGACGTCTTTCGAATCGGCCACGTTGGCGGCGAAGCCCGATCCTTTGAGACCTTTTGCGGTTGCCCGCGCCGCGTCCAGATTGAGGTCGTTGATGATGACCGTTGCGCCTTCCTCCACGAAGCGCCGCGCGATCGCGGCGCCGAGGCCGCGCGCGGCGCCGGTGATCAATGCCGTCTTGCCTTTGAGTCTGTTCATGAGTCGCTCCTCAAACGCCGTGGTCTTTGCGGTATTGCGACCAGCGCTCGAACGATGCGTTGATGGCCGCACTGCGCGCGTCGACCATCGGTTTCAGATCGGGATGCGTGAAGATGTACGGATCATCCGCCTGGATCGCCGCGAGCACCATGTCGCCGACCACGGCCGGGTCGAGCGCACTCGCCATGATCTGCTGCATCTGCGCCGCGCGGTCTGCATCATCGACATCGGCGCTCAGCACCAGCGACGCCGTGTCGGTTTCACCTTGCAGTTCCTCGGGCCGGTTGCGCCCCGAGTTGAAGATGTTCGTGGTGACCACGCCGGGACACAGCACCGATACGCCGATGTTGTGCGGCGCGAGGTCGGCGCGCATCGTTTCCGACATGCCGACCACCGCGTACTTCGTCGTGTTGTAGACGCCGAGACCCGGAATCGCGATCTGCCCGGCCATCGACGCGGTGTTCACGAAATGGCCGCCTTCGCCGTGCTTCTTGATCCGGTTGACGAATGTCTGCACGCCGTTGACGACGCCGTCGAGATTCACGCCCATCACCCAGTCCCAGTCTTTGTAGTCCATCGCGTCGAGCGCGCCGCCGACGGCAACGCCGGCGTTGTTGCAGACCACGTGAACCTTTCCGAATGCGGCTTCGGTCTCCTGCGCGGCCTTTTCCATCGCGTCGCGATCGGTCACGTCGACCTTCAGCGTGATGACTTCGGCGTTCGTCTTGTCGAACTCGGCCTGCACGCGATCGAGCGCGCCCTGTTCGATGTCGGCGATCGCCACTTTCATGCCCGCCGCGGAGAACGACCGCGCCATCGCCAGTCCCATTCCGCTCGCACCGCCGGTGATGAATGCCACTTTTCCCGTAACGTCTTTCATGTTCTTCCCCTCGATGAAATCGCTGGAAATTCTATACCGCTATCCCTCCGGGATGCGACCGGAAGCCGCGTGGATGTCGCAGAGCTTGTGCCCGGAATCGAAAGGCGCAGAATGCGGTCGTGTGTCTAGGAGAGGGATGAGTACATGGGCGAGTTGGCGGTAGCCGGCGTGTTGTTCATCGGTGCTCACCTCGGCGTCAGCAGCACGCCGTTGCGGGCGTCGCTGGTGGGTGCGATCGGCGATCGCGCTTATCTCGGCGTCTACTCGGTGCTGGCGGCTGTAACGCTCGGCTTTCTGATCTTTGCGTACAACCGCGCGTCGCACGCCGACTTCCTCTGGATACCGACGCCGGCATTGCGCGCCGTTCCGTTCGTGCTGATGCCGATCGCCTTCACATTTCTGTTAGGCGGCTTCATGACCCGCAATCCAACGGCGGTCGGACAGGAAGGGACCGTGAAGCAGGTGGGTCAGGGCGCCGGTCTCGTCCGTATCACGCGTCACCCGTTTCAATGGTCGGTGGTGCTGTGGTCGATCGGCCACATCGTCGCGAACGGCGACGTCGCGTCGCTGCTGTTCTTCGGCAGCCTTGGCGCGTTGTCGCTGTGGGGCAGCTTCCTGATCGACGCGAAGAAGGCGCGCACGATGGGTGCGGACTGGACCACGTTCGCCGCCGCGACGTCGAACGTGCCGTTTCTCGCCATCGCACAGTCGCGCAATCGCCTGGTGTTGAGCGAACTCGCGTTACCGTTGCTGGCCGGCTTCGTCGCGTACGGTCTGGTGATGTGGGGCCACCGGTTCGTATCCGGCGTGTCGATCGTCTAAGCGAACGCTTGTTCCACCGCGCGCGCCAGTTGCGCGTGGACTCCCGAGAAGAAATGGTCGGCGCCGCGGACGGTTTCGACCGTTGCACCGGGCGCCGCTTCGCGCGCCCAGTGCGACAGAGCCGCGCCATCGACGTAGTCGTCCTGGTCGCCGGCGATCAACGTCACTTTGGCGGGCGACGCCGGGCGGTCCGCAAAGTCCATCAGCGCGACCGGTGGCGCGATCAGCAACGCGCCCCCCAGTTCGCCCGCGCGCGCGATCGAGCGCCACACGATGTTCGAACCGAACGAGTAGCCCGCCAACCATACCGGCAACGTTCCGGTCCGGTCGCGCAACCACGTCAACGCCGCGAGCAGGTCGTCGACTTCGCCGACGCCGTTGTCGAAGCGACCGGTGCTCGCGCCGACACCGCGGAAGTTGAATCGCAACGTTGCAAATCCATGACGGCGCGCCACGCCGTCGACGGTGTCGACCACCGCGTCGTGCATGCTGCCGCCGTACTGCGGATGCGGATGGCAGATCACGATCGCGCGTGTCGCTTGAAGGGGGTTGTTCGAAGTGCGCCTCCAGCTGACCGGTCGGCGATGGGATCGTCGTCACGCTGAACTCGTCATCGATGTCGGCATTTGTGCGCGGGTCGGGGAACATTGCCGCGCGCCTGCGGTCTGTGCAAGGTCAAAACTCGAAATGGCGCCTTGAATTTGTGCGAAGGCTGAGTACGCTTGCGCACCGATTCCGGTTGGCTCACAGGGAGATAGGGTAGTGATCAAAGCGGAACAGCTGACGCGTCGGTACGGCGACTTCCTCGCCGTCGATCGCGTCGACTTCTCGATCGGGCAGGGCGAAATAGTCGGCTTGTTGGGCCACAACGGCGCCGGTAAGACGACCATCATGAAGATGCTCACCGGCTATCTCGAGCCGAGCGCGGGTCGAATTCTCGTCGACGACGTCGATGTCGCCGAGCAACCGAAGGTCGTGCAGCGTTCGCTCGGTTACCTGTCCGAGAGCCTGCCGCTGTATCCGGAGATGACGGTCGTCGACTATCTCGAGTACGCCGCGGAACTGCGCGGCGTCGCGCCGTCGGAGCAGGCGAACGCGGTGCGCGAGTCGGTGGAAGCGACCGAGCTCGAGTCCAAAGCGTTCGACGCGATCCACACGTTGTCGCGCGGCTATCGACAACGCGTCGGCGTCGCGCAGGCGATCCTCCACAAGCCGCGGTTTCTCGTGCTGGACGAACCGACCAACGGTCTCGATCCGTCGCAAACCCAACACATGCGCGAATTGATCAGGCGGCTGGCCGGCAACGCGACGATCATCCTGTCCACGCACATCATGCAGGAGGTCAACGCGGTGTGTGATCGCGCGATGATCCTGCGCAACGGCCGGTTGGTGCTCGATGAAACGCTGGCGTCACTGCGACGCAGCGAACGACTGCTGGTGGGCACCGATGCGGAACCCGAAAGCGTTGCCGCCGCGCTGCGCGGCATCGACGGCGTAGGTACGGCGTCGCCGGTTCGCAACGGCACGCGGCGCATCGCGTTGCCGTTGTCGGGTGAGATCGAAGCGACCTCGGCGCGCGTGGTTGCCGCGCTCGTTGCCGCGAACATCCATGTCTATTCGGTGGCGCCGGAGCAGCGCGATCTGGAAACGGTCTTCAGGGAAGTCAGCGACGCAGGAGAAGCCGCATGAACTGGGCCAGCATCAAGCGCATTGCCGCCAAGGAAATGTCGCTGTTTTTCTCGTCGCCGATCGGCTACCTGTTCCTCGCGGTGTTCCTCGTCGTCACGTTGTTCGTGTTCTTCTGGGTCGAAGCGTTCTTCGCACGCAACATCGCCGACGTGCGGCCGATGTTCGAATGGTTGCCGGTGCTGCTGCTGTTTCTCTGCAGCGCGCTGACGATGCGGATGTGGAGCGAAGAGCGGCGCTCCGGCACGCTGGAATTCGTATCGACGGTTCCGGTCACCACCTGGTCGTTCGTGCTCGGCAAATTCTTCGCCTGCTGGTTGCTGCTCGCGATCGCGTTGCTGCTGACGTTGCCGTTGCCGTTGACCGTTGCTTATCTCGGCAACCTCGACTGGGGTCCGGTGCTGGCCGGATACGTGGCGGCGTTGCTGCTCGGCGGCGCGTACATCGCGATCGGCCTCACCATCAGCGCGCGCAGCGACAACCAGATCGTCAGCCTGATCCTGTCGACGATCGCGTGCGGCGTGCTCTACCTGGTGGGCAGTGCGCTCGTGACCGATCACGTCGGCAACGATGTCGCCGGCTGGTTGCGCGGCGTCGGCACCGGCTCGCGTTTCGAGTCGATCACGCGCGGCGTGCTCGATTTCCGCGACCTGTACTACTACGCGAGCCTGATCCTGACGTTCCTGGCATTGAACGTGTTCGCGTTGGAGCGGCAGCGCTGGGCAAAAGACGGCGACCATCAGCGACACGGCGCCTGGCGGATGGGCATCGGGCTCGTGGTGGCGAATCTGCTGGTTGCGAATCTGTGGCTCGCGAACTTCACGTCGGCGCGCGTCGACGTTACGAAGGGGCGCTTGTACTCGATCTCACCGGCGACGGCGAACTACATCGATCAGTTGCACGAACCGCTGCTGATCCGCGGCTATTTCTCTTCGAAAACCCATCCGTTGCTGGCGCCGCTGGTGCCGCAGCTCAAAGACCTGCTGACCGAGTTCGAAGTGGCGGGCCACGGTAAAGTGCGCGTCGAGATGGTCGATCCGGCGAAGAATCCGGAAGCCGAAGACGAGGCGAACAACAAGTACGGCATCCGGCCGAATCCGTTCCAGGTGGCGGACCGCCATCAGTCGAGCCTCGTGAATTCGTACTTCGACATCCTGGTTCAGTACGGTGATCAGTTCGAAGTGCTCGGCTTCCGCGATCTGATCGAGGTCAAGGTTGCCGGCGAATCGGACCTCGACGTCCAGTTGCGCAACCCCGAGTACGACATCACCCGCACCATCAAGAAAGTGTTGTACGGCTTCCAGTCCGGCGGCGAGTTGTTCTCCAGCATTCCGAAGCCGCTGAAGTTCGTCGGCTATGTTTCGAACGATCGCGTGTTGCCGCCCCAGTTGACCGCGTTCAAAGAGACCGCCTCCAAAGTGCTCGACGGGTACGCGAAGGAATCGGGCGGCAAGTTGTCGGTCGAGTTCGTCGACCCCGACGCAGGCAACGGCGCGGTAGCGAAGGAAATCCGCGAGAAATACGGTTTCCGGCCGATGGCGGCGAGCCTGTTCGATACCAATACCTTCTACTTCTATCTGACGCTCGATGGCGGCGCGAGCACCGTCGTGCAGATACCGCTGCCGGAAGATCTGACGGAAGAAGGTCTGAAGCGTTCGATGGACGCGGCGTTCAAGCGCTTTGCCACGGGCTATCTGAAGTCGGTGGCGCTGATGGCGCCGGAGCAGCCGTCGTACATGCAGGGCATGGGTGGTGGCGGCAGCCAGTATTCGCAGCTCGCCGATACGTTGATGACCGATCACAACGTCGAGCGAACGCAACTGACGGACGGCCGCGTGCCCGAAGGCGCAGAAGTGCTCGTCGTCGCCGATCCGCAGCAGCTCAACGACAAGCAGGTTTTTGCGATCGACCAGTTCCTGATGCAGGGCGGTACGGTGATGCTGGCCGCGGCACCGCTGGCGCCGGCGTTCACGCAGCAATCGCTGACGGCGGCGCCACGCAACACCGGACTCGCCGACTGGTTGTCGTTCCAGGGCATCGACATCCGTCCGTCGTTCGTGATGGACCCGCAGAACTCGGCGTTCCCGGTCCCGGTGACGCGGCAAGCCGGCGGCTACTCGTTCCAGGAAGTGCGGATGCTCGACTATCCGTACTTCGTCGACGTGCGCGGCGCGGGCAAGAACGCGAACTCGCCGATCACGTCCGACGTTCCGCAAGTGACCATGCCGTGGGTATCGCCGATCGACGTCGATGCGACGAAGAACACCGGCCGCACGGTGGTCGATCTGCTGAAGAGTTCGCCGCAGAGCTGGCGCTCGACCTCGATGGACGTGATGCCGCGCATCGACTCTGCAGGTCATTCGGCGTTCGAGGCGGAAGGCGATCGCGGTGCATCGACGCTCGGCGTCAGCGTGGAAGGACAGTTCCAGTCGTTCTTCGCGGACAAGGACAATCCGCTGCTCGCCGAATCGAAAACCGAAAAGCCGCCGGCGGATGACAAAGCCGCGAAGCCCGAAGAGAAGAAACCTGAAGGCAACAAGACCGATGCCGGCGTGATCGGCAGCATCATCGACAAGTCGCCGGAGTCCGCCCGACTGTTCGTGTTCGGTTCCAATACGTTCCTGTCGGATCAGACGCTCGGGATGATCGGATCCGCCGAGGGGACGGTGTACGGAAACTCGCTGCAGCTGATCGCAAACGCGGTCGACTGGTCGCTGGAAGATCCGACGTTGCTGGCGATCCGTTCGCGCGGACACTTCAACCGGACGCTGCCGCCGCTCGAGGAATCGCAACGCACCGCGCTCGAGTATTCGAATTACGGCATCGCGCTCGCGTTGCTCGGATTGATCTTCGGCATCCACCGCTCGCGGGCGAAGTCGCGCGTCGCGAAGTATCACGCGTGGCTCGATCAAAAGAGCCTCGATGCGTCGAAAGGAGCGCCGGCATGAACCGTCATGTGAGAACGCTCTCGTTGATTCTGGCGGTGCAACTCGCGTTGCTCGCCGGCGTGCTGTTCTGGAATCAGCGCGCGGCATCTACGCCGGCCGGCGCGCTGTTGCAGATCGACCGCGCGAAAGTAGACGGCATCGTGATCGTCGACGAGAAAGGCACCAAGCTGAAGCTGCAGCGCACCGACGCGGGGTGGACGTTGCCCGACTCGCAAGGACTTCCGGCCGACGCGGAGAAAGTCAGCCAGATGCTCGACAAACTCGTAGCGGCGTCCGCGCCGTGGCCGGTGGCAACGAGCAGCGAATCGGCAAAACGTTTCGAAGTCGCGGCGGACAAATTCCAGCGCGAGGTCCAGCTGCTGGAACACGACAAAGTCGTTGGGGATCTGTACTTCGGTACGTCGCCGGGATTCAAGAAGGTGCACGCGCGCAGCGCGGATTCCGACGACGTGTACGCGGTCGCGTTCGCCAACTACGAAGCTACGGCGCGCCCCGACGACTGGCTCGACAAGGCGTTGCTGAAACCGAACGGCGATGTCACCGCGCTGTCGCGGCCGGACCACTGGCGCGTGCAACGCAACGGCGAGGTATGGTCGCTCGACGGAATTGCGCAAGGCGAAACCATGAAACAGGACGTCGTCACCGATCTGGTGAACAAAGTCGCGAACCTGCGCGTGCTCGGCGCGGCGGATGCGCCGGCGGCCGACGCGGTGCCGGTGTTGCTGTTGACCGCGCGAACCGCCAACGGCGAGTTCGACTACCGCTTCTATCAGCCGCAGCCCAAAGGCGATCTGATCGTGACGCGTAACGGCCAGGACGGCGCGTTCAAGGTGGCCGCATACGTGGGCGAGCCGTTGATAAAGGACCGCGGCGATCTGCTCGCAAACTCCGCGGCGCCCGCGCCGGCGTCGCCTGTGCCGCTCAAGCCCCCCGCCAATCCGGTCGCCAAACCGGCCGCCAAACCAACCGGAAGCTAGAAAACCGTCAGGCTTGCCTTTTTTATCATCCCTCGGTACTTTCATCGGTATAGGAGTCGCAGCGAGATGGGTTCGCTGCGACTTTCGGTATCCGATTTCGTACAAGCGAGGGGCTGCAATCGTGGACAAAGCCGAACTCAATGCGATCGCGCGTCGCTGTCTCGACTATATCGCCAGCGGAAGTACTGCGATGGCCGACCAACCGCTCGTGCTCGACGCGACGACGTACACGGACGAGATGTTGTGGCGGCAGGAACGCGAACAACTGTTTCGTAAAGGCGCGACGCTGATCTGTCTCGGTTGCGAAATCCCGAACCCCGGCGACTTCAAAACCCACGAAGACACCGGCGTACCGATGATCGTCGTGCGCGACCACGCGGGCGAAGTGCACGCGTTCTTGAACGCATGCCGTCATCGCGGCGCGCGTCTCGAAGACGTGCCGTGCGGTCACAAGGAACGCTTTACCTGCCCGTACCACGCGTGGACGTACGATCTGTCGGGACAACTGAAATCGGTCTTCAGGGAAGAAACGTTCGGTCACGTCGACAAGGCGAATCACGGTCTGATCCGGCTACCCGTCCAGGAAAAATACGGGCTCGTTTACGTGAATCCCGATCCCGAGGGACGCGTGGATGTCGACGACATCCTCGGCGATCTCGGTCCGCAGCTCGGCACCTGGCATCTATCGGACGCGCAGTTCATCCGCAGCAAGGAATTGCGCGTGCGCACGAACTGGAAACTCGCGCTCGATACGTTCTGCGAGGGCTATCACTTCGGTCCGCTGCACAAAGACTCGGTCGGCGTGACGTCGATGACCAATCTGATGACGTACGATCGTTACAAGTACAACCACCGGCTCGGCTTTCCGACGAAGTCGATCGTCGAACTGAAGAACCGGCCGGAGTCGGAGTGGGATTCGTTCGCACACCTGACGTTCGTGCACTTCCTGTTCCCGAACATCACGCTGCTGGTGTCGCGCGATTTCGTGTACATGTTCCACCTCTATCCCGGCGAGAAAGTCGACGAACACGTCACGCGGTATCACCTGTACTCGCGCAATCGTCTGACCACGGCCGAGCAACTGGACGCGGCGAGCCAGCACTTCGACTACATCTATTCGGTGGTGGAGAACGAGGACTACTGGGTCAGCCGCAACGTGATGAAGAGTTTCAAGTCACGGCTGCATCCGTATTCGATCTTCGGTCGCAACGAGCCGTCGCTGATCAACATGCATCGCGCGTTTCGCGAATCGATCGGGCGCGACCCGGACGAGATCGTGTTCAATCCGCAGAAGCGTGCAGGGGCGGCGTAACGCGACGGGACGGGAAGGGCAGTGTGGTCACTCGGTGCAAACGCGGTTTCGACCGGCATCTTTTGCCCGATAGAGCGCGCGGTCGGCGTGCGTGAGGATATGGTCGATGCCGTGATCGGCGTGCGACATGGTCGCGACGCCGATGCTCGCGGTCACCGAGATCGGCCCGCCCTTCGCATCGGCGATGATCTGTTCGTTGATCGTGCGGCGCAGGCGCTGCGCGAGTTTGATCGCGCCTTCGCGGTCGGTGTCGGGCAGCAGCATCGCGAACTCTTCGCCGCCGATCCGCGCGGAGACGTCGGAGATCCGCTTCACTTCCTGCGTGACGCTCGCGATCACCTGCAGCACGCGATCGCCGACATCGTGCCCGTGCGTGTCGTTGACGGTCTTGAAGCTGTCCATGTCGAGCAGCAGCACGCTCATCGGCTGATGGCCGCGCTTGACGCGTTCCGTCTCTTCGGCGAGACGCTGCATGAAGAAGCGGCGGTTGTAGAGTCCGGTCAGGAAGTCGGTATGCGCGAGCCGCTCCATCTCCAGCTTGATCTTGGTGAGCTCGGTAATGTCGCGGAACACCAGCGCCATTTCCTGCGGGCGCTCGGCGTCGCTCGACAGCGGCGTTGCCAGCACGTGAAACGAACGGCTGCCCACGGTGATCTCTGCGTTGGAGAACAGCCCGACGAGCAGACCCGGCAGCAGCGGCGTTTGAATGAAGTTCATCGCGGGCTGATTCAGCGCGGCTTCGATCGGCATACCGAACGTGGCCGCCGCAGCCGGATTCAGATCGATGATGCGGCCGTCGCGCCTGATGACCACGACGCCGTCCATGAGCTGCTCGACCACGCGGTTGCGTATTGCGGGCGTCACTTCGAGCAGGCCGAAGCGCAGCACGCTGTCGTTCATCAACAGCGCCGACAGCGCGAAGCCGAGCGTGGTGAGGTCGAAGCCCGGTATCGCATACCAGCCCGACAGCGACAGTACGTTCAGCGCAGACGTGACCACCGGCGCCGCGATCACGGCGACCAGAGCCTTGCGATAGCGTTTCGAGCTCGACAGTTCGAAACCGAGAATCACCGTGCCCGCGAACAGCAGCAGGTAAGCGTAGATCTCGTTGACGATCATCCACGGGCCGATTTGCGACACCCAGCCCACGTACCCGGCGCGTTCGACGGTGTGCGGCGACTGCCACACCAGCTCGTGCCACTCGTTTGTCAGCGCGAGTACGAGAGAGATGGTCGGTATGATGCTTATCGCGACCAGCGTCGCGGTGGCGACTCGCCGCTGTCGCCGCGTATAGGACAACGCGAACCAGAACCAGCACACGCACAGAAAGAAGAAGCCGGGGCTTTGCAGGTGCATGCCGAGCATCTTCAACTCGGGCGTGGTCGTCAGCGTGCCGAACAGCTCACCGGCCGACCAGACGATGACGCAAGTACACAGCGCCAGCAACGCGGTGACGCCGGGAACGTTGGGGCTGCGACGTACGACGCGCAGCGTATAGCTCGCGAGAATTACCGCGATCAGCGAGGGCAGCGACCAGACGGTCAGCTGAAACATGACAGCAGCGCTTCCGTGTTCTGCATGCAGGGCGGGTGGGTGCGGGAGACTGCACAAGCGTCGGGCATGGCGTGGATTAGCTCAATCGAACCGCGGATGGAACATGACGCGGTTCACATCCCGGGGTGCGAAACCGTGACACGAGACACCCGGGAAGAGACCGCGACGCTGCGGCGGCTGATCGAGTTCGAACGCGCGCGGAAAGCGCCGCCCGCAGTTGGGGTTATCATCGAATTGAACGCGAGGGAACATTGAGATGCCGGCGCTGAAACATCCACTTACTGGCGCTATTTACACGCTGCGCCCCGACGGGCTCGTCGACGTCGACAACAACGGCTTGCGCGGCGTGTTCTATTTCGACGGGCGCCATCACTCCGGCGATCTGACATTCGCCGATCCGCACATGCTGTTGTGGCTGGCGGGTCCGCAATTGCCGAGCACCGTGGTGAGCCGACGCAGCCACAAGGTGACGTGACCCTCAGGCTCAAAAAGACATTCGATTTTCACAGTAGGCAGGAAACGATCATGGCAGCTACTCAGCGACAAACCCGTTCGGCAGGCATCAGCTATCAGGAACTGATCAGCCGCGATGTGGTTGCGCCGCCGCTCACGTTGACACTCGAGAACAAATTCGAAGGCCCGCCGACGACGGTTCCGGTGAGCCGCTACACGACGCAGGCGTTCCACGACCTCGAAATGCGCAACATGTGGCCGAAGGTCTGGCAGATGGCGTGCCGCGAAGAAGAGATTCCGAACGTCGGCGACTACACGACGTACGAGATCGGCAGTTACTCGATCATCGTCGTGCGCACGCAGCAGGGATTCCGCGCGCACCACAACGTATGTCGTCATCGCGGCCGACGTCTGTGCGACGCAGACGGACATGCCTCGAGTTTCATCTGCCCGTTCCACGGTTTCAGCTGGAACCTGGATGGATCGCTGCGCTCGGTGACGTCGGAGTGGGATTTCCCGCACATCGACAAGAAGAACTTCAATCTGAACGCGGTGCTGTGCGACACGTGGGGCGGCTGGGTGTTCATCAACATGGATGTGAACGCCGAACCGCTGTCGAAGTTCCTCGGCGATCTGCCGCAGCACTTTGCCGTGTGGAAGCCGGAGAGCCGTTACATCGAGGCTCACGTCGCCAAGGTGATGGCGTGCAACTGGAAGGTCTGCCAGGAAGCATTCATGGAGGCGTTCCACGTCATCCACACGCACCCGCAGATACTCGTTGGGATCGGCGACGAGAATTCGCAATACGATGCGTGGGGCAATTTCTCGCGTGCGATCACGCCGAATGCAACGCCGAGCCCGCACCTCAAGTTCAAGCCCACCGAGCAGGAACTGTTCGATTCGGTGACGATGCGTTACCTCGACCAGCCCGCATTGGGCGAGGTGCCCGCCGGCACGACAGCGCGGGCGATGATGGCGGCCGGCGGCCGCATGAGCCTTCAACCGATCGTTGGCGAAGACACGCCGATCTCCGATGCGTGCGTTTCCGACAGCATCTATTACACGCTGTTCCCGAACTTCCATCCGTGGGGCGGCTACAACCGCATCGTGTACCGGTTCCGCCCGTACCAGAATCGCTTCGACAAATCGGTCATGGAGTGTTACTACCTGAGCCCGTTCGCCGGGGAGCGACCGGCACCCGCGAAGATGCATTGGCTCGAAGAGGATCAACCGTGGACCGACGCACCGGAGCTCGGCATGTTGGCGAAAGTGTTCACGCAGGACACGTTCAATCTGCCGAAGGTGCAGCTCGGGCTGGAGGCGGCGCAGTACAACGACATCGTGCTGGCGAACTATCAGGAAACGAAAATCCGCCACTTCCACCAGTTGCTGAAGAACTACCTCTAGTCGACGCTCGCGGCGTTGCGCGCGAGCGCGGCGCCGCTATCGCATGCAGTCGCGGCTCAGCGCGAAAACCTGCAGTTCGCCCAACTCGCCGTCGAGGCGCGAATCGTTGCCGAGCGCGGAGGGCGCCAACGCTTTCGCTCGCAGCCGCGCGTCGTCGAGAAACTGTCCATAGAGCCGCGCGCGTTCGGCAGCAGATCGGGCGGTGGGCTCGACTCGCCCGGCGCTCAGCGCCGCTTCCAGCGACAGGTGCTCGTACTGGGCGCGGGACTTCGCGTGCGTCCACGTGCCGGTGTCGAGTTCGAAGTGATACAGCGGTATGAAGCGGTGGCCGTGTTCGGCGACGAACTCCACCGCGTCGATGAGATAGTCCGCTTCGGCGTCGTCCATCGCGTAGTGGAAGCCGATGCGACACCAGCCGGGCTTGATGCCGCCGAAGCCTTTCTTCACCCACTCGCGATAGCGATCTGATCGCGCGACGTCGATCTGCAGCAGCCGGTGGCCGTACGGTCCCGCACACGAGCAACCGGCGCGCGACTGAATTCCGAACAGGTCGTTCAGTAGCGCGGTGACGAACTTCGGATGCAGGTATCGGCCGTGAGGATCTTTGATGTTCAACGACACGATTGCGATGCGGCGCGCGGGATCCGGGTTGCCGAGAATCTCGATCGAAGGCAGCCGTTGCCAACGCCGCATGGCGCGTTCGAGCAACTCGCCGTCGCGCGCCTCGATGCGCTCGCTGGTGATCCAGTCTTTCACGCGCAACGCGAGCGCGGCTTTCAGCACCTGCAGCGTGCCGGGTGTGCCGGCCTTTTCGCGCTCTTCGATGTCGGCGATGAAGTCCTGATCGACCTCGCTCACGTAGTCGACCGTGCCGCCGGCCGCGACCGTTGGCGGAAGGTGCTCCTTGTACAGGCGCTTGTTGAATACCAGGATGCCGCTCGAGCCGGGGCCGCCGAGATACTTGTGCGGCGACAGGAACACCGCGTCGAGCGACGCGTCGCCGTCGCTGCGACCGCGGATTCATGTCGATCTGCACGTACGGCGCGCTCGCGGCGTAGTCGAAACACGCGATCGCGTCGTGTGCGTGCAGCAATCGCGCGATCGCGTGCACGGGCGTGCGGATACCGGTGACGTTCGAGGCCGCCGAGAACGAACCGATGCGGATCCGCGATTGGTATCTGGGGTCGCGGAGCAGCGCTTCGAGGTGCGCGAGATCGATCGCGCCGTCGGCGTCGAGGCGAACTTCCACGACCGTCGCGAATCCTTCGCGCCACGACACTTCGTTGGAGTGGTGTTCGAACGGACCGACGAACACCACCGGCTGCTGCGCACGCAGGTGCGCTTCGAACTCGCGCCTGCCGTCCACACCGATGCACGCGTCGAGTTCGTCGGCGATCCGCGCGCGGGTGGCCGGCGGGCAATACACCCCGAGAATCTGCTGCAGTTTATTGATTGCGCCCGTGGCTCCGGTGCCGATTGCGATGATGCGTCCGTCGGGACCGGCGTTGACGGAGCCTTTGATCGAAGTCTCGGCTTCGCGCAACAGTTGCGTCATGTTGCGGCCGGTCGTGTCGTCTTCGGTGTGCGTGTTCGCGTAGGTGCGTTGCAGGCTCTGCAGATAGTTCTCTACGAACAGCAGGCAGCGCCCCGACGCGGTGTAGTCGCAATACACCATCAACCGTTCGCCGAACGGCGTGGTGAACGTGGAGTCGACGCCGACGATCTGCTCTCGAAGGTACTCGAAACTCGCGGACGGCTGCATGGGCGGCCTTTCAAGTTGCGGAACACACCTCTAGGATCGCACGCATGCAGATACGACGTTTGGGTAATCTCTGGCCGGTCAGCCGGTTGACGCTCGGCGGCGGCGGGTTGGGGCAGGTGTGGGGGCGAACCGATCGCGAAGAAGCGGTGGCCACCGTGCATGCGGCGGTCGACGGCGGCATTACGCTGTTCGATCTGGCGCCGCTGTATGGGCGCGGCGAGGCGGAAGCCGTCATCGGCGCCGCGTTCGAAGGTCGGCCGCCCGCGGGCGTGCGCTTCGCGACGAAGTGTCAGCTCGGCACGCCGTCGGTGGCGTCGGAATCGGCGGCGATCATTCGCAAGCACCTCGAACGCAGTCTGACCGCGATGCGCCTCTCGCACGTCGACCTGCTTCTGCTGCACTCGAACATCATTCCCGACGGCTATCGTTTTCCGCGCGACGCCGCGGTGCAGGATCGATTCGCCACACCGGTATCGATCTATCGCGATCACGTGATTCCGACATTCGAAGCGCTGATGCGCGAAGGAATGATCGGCAACTGGGGCATTACCGGCGTAGGGCTGCCGGACACGATCATCGACGCGCTGCGCACCGATCCCAAGCCGGCGGTCGTGCAATGCGTCGCCAACTGCCTCGACTCGGCCGGCGGCATGCGGCGTTTCGACGAACCGGCGCGACCGCGCGACATCATCGCGGCCGCGCGAGCCGCGGGCGTCGGCATCGAAGGGATTCGCGCCGTGCAGGCCGGTGCGCTAACGGATCAGCTCGACCGGGAACTTCCGACGAACGACCCCGATCGCCTCGATTACGAACGCGCCGCGCCGCTTCGCGCCCTGGCACGGTCGTTGGGAACCACCACCGCAAAGCTCGCGCATCGTTACGCCTTCGGTGTCGATGTCGATACCGTCATCCTCGGCGTGAAGAACCGCGTCGAGTTGCGCGAGTGCCTCGAAGCCGAGGCTGAAGGCGCGCTATCGGCGCAGCTCACGCGACAGATCGACGAAGCCGTCGGCCGGCGCTGATCCGGGTCGAAATCCAATGCGGTCGATCTTCTTTGCCGAAATGCGCCCGCGGGATGGCGCGCTCGCCGTGCCGTTCGGCGCGTCTGCCGCGGCGCGGGTGCGGGCGGCGATCGGTGCATGTCCGGAACACGCCACGACACCGTTGCTGCGGCTGACCGAACTCGCGCGCGAGTGGGGACTGCGCGACATCTGGGTGAAAGACGAACGCGCGCGTCTCGGGTTGCGCAGCTTCAAGGCGCTCGGCGGTGCGTATGCCGTGCTCTGTCTGAGCGCCGAGCTCGCGTCGCGCGAACGCGGCGCACCGGTTTCGATCGGCGACGTGGTTCGCGGTCCAGAATCGGTGCTTTCCGGCGTCACGTTCACCGCCGCCACCGCGGGCAACCACGGTTGTTCGGTAGCGGCCGGCGCGCGGCTGGTCGGCGCCCGCTGCTGCATTTTCGTCGCGGCCGGCGCGCCGCCCGAACAGGTGCGCGCGATTGCGGCGCAAGGCGCCGAGATCGTGTCGGTGTCGGGTCGCTACGAAGACTCGCTGGAAGCGTGTCGGCGCGCGGCCGAGTCGAATGGTTGGATCACGGTCTCGGACTGCGCGACAGAGGCGCACGACGCAACCGTTCGACACGTGATGGAAGGTTACACGGTGATCGCGGCCGAAATTCTCGCCGCGCGCGCAACGCCAACGCACGTGTTTCTACAGGCCGGCGTCGGCGGAATGGCGGCCGCCATTGCAGCGCATTTCGTTGCCGTGCTCGGTGATCGCGCGCCGACGGTGGTCGTAGTCGAACCCGAGTCCGCGGCGTGCCTGCAGGCGAGCGCGCGCGCCGATCGGGCGGTGACGATTCCGCAGACGGCGCAGACCAACATGGGCCGTCTCGCGTGCTACGCGCCGTCGGCCGCGGCCTGGCCGGTGCTGCGCGCGCTGGCGACGGGCTATGCGACGGTCGACGATGCCGAAGCCGCTGCCGCAAGCGCGTTACTCGAACGGCACGACCTCGCCACTACGCCATCCGGCGCCGCGGGCTTCGCGGCGCTGAAGCGCGTTGCGGAATCGCGCGGAGATCGTCAGCGACTGGGGCTCGGAGCGCAGAGCGAAGCGCTGGTCATCGTCACCGAAGCGGCGCTGACGGAGATGGAGTCGCCCGGCTAGTTCCGCGCTCAGCGCTTGCGGAATTTCAGCGTCATGCGATCCGATTCACCGATGGCGCGGTACTCGGCCACGCACGCGTCTTTCTCCGCCCCTTCTTGCATCGGTTGGCACACGCGCAGGTTCGGCGGCAATGACCACACGCCTTGCGGGTGATCGGTATCGTCCTTCGGATTGGCGTTCACCTCGGACTTGCCTTCCAGCGTGAAGCCGGCTTCCTTTGCCAGACCGATGACGTATTCCTCGGTCATGTAGCCGGTCTTCTTCATCACGTCGATCGACGTGCCGGGTTTCGCGCGGTGTTCAACCACGCCGAGCACGCCGCCCGGCTTCAACGTGCGATTGAACGCGGTGAACATCTCCTGCGCGTACCCGCCCGCGAGCCAGTTGTGCACGTTGCGGAACGTCATCACCACGTCGACGTGTCCGGGCGGCGCCATCACGAGGCGCCCCGGGTAGCCGAGTTGCGTCAGCACGACGCGGTCGTACAACGCGTTACCCGCGAGTTTGTCGGCCAAGGTCGTCTGGGCTGCGATCTGGTATTCCGGCACGCCTTTCAACGTCGTCGCGAATCCCGCCGCGTAGTACACGCCGCGATCGTGCAGATACGGTCCGAGGATCTCCACCCACCAGCCGGTGCCGGGCCACACCTCGACCACGGCCGAATCCGGTTTCACGCCGAAGAATTCCAACACCTGCTTCGGATGCCGATAGACGTCGCGCGCGACATTGGCGGGATCGCGTTGGCTGCCGGCCAGCGCCTCGTCCAGCGGTGTGGCGTTGGCGGTGAAAGTCAGGGTCGCGAGGAACAAGGCTATGGCCTGTCGCATCGGGGTCGTCTCCGGTGTAATCGGTTCAGCGGTCGGATTTGCCGTCGATCGTGATTCGATCGACGCGGTCGGTATAGAAAGCGGCGTGATCGAGCAGCGGTGATGCTTCGTCGTACGGTTCGTCGTACGCCCACACCGCATTCTCCGCGCGCCGCTCGCCGACGGCGATCGTCCAATACCGCGCGGTGCCCTTGAACGGACAGTAGCTGTCGTGTTCGGTTGCTGTGAGCAGATCCATCCGCACGTCGCGCCGCGGCACGTAGTACACGAGGTCGTGTCGCGACTCGTCCACCAGCAGCGCGTTGCGCGTCTCCGCGATCACTGCGCCGCCGAATTCCACCTGCACGTGCGCGCCGGTCGGCGCGATGTCGACGCGATGCCGCGGGTGCTGAGCGAAGCCGGGCGCCGGATGCAATTCGAGGCGCGCGCGCAAGCGCTCGATCAGCGGTTGCGGATCCGGATAAGGCGTTGCACCGGGCGCGCTCCACACCGGCGACGGCCACGCGGCGTCGGTGGTGTGACGCGCGATCACGTGGATGTGCAACTGCGGCACCATGTTGCCGAGCGCCGCGACGTTCATCTTGTCGGCGTTCGTGAGTTGTCGGAGCGCGACGGAGACGCGTTCGATTTCGGCGAACAGCGCGTCGCGATGCGGCGCCGGAACCTCGTGGAAATCGCGCAGCCCCTCGAGCCTCGGCACCAGAATGCACCATGGAAATCGAGAGTCGTTGTTGAGCAGCAGATTGCACAGCGGCAAGTGCCCGACGCTGATGGCGTCGGCGGCGAGGCGGGGATGGAGTTCGAAAGCCACGGCGTCGTCCGATTGGAAACTGGGCGCGTCACTATGAGCGGCGGCTTCGGCAAGATCAACGCCCGGGCTCGACGAGGTCAGGGTCTCCGGGATCGCGCAGCGGTCGCTTTCCGCTCGACGTTTCGCGCGCCGCCAAACGTGCGCCGATAAGCCCTCGGCGACGTACCGACCACGCGCGCGAACCGCTGCCGCAGATTGGTCGCGTTCTCGAAGCCGACTTTCGTGGCGACCTGCTCGATCGACAGGTCGCTCGACTCCAGCAGCTGTTGTGCGCGCCTGATGCGTTCCGTCAGCAACCACTGCAACGGCGTGGTGCCGGTCTGCTCGCGGAAGCGCCTGCTGAGTGTGCGCGTGCTCATCGCCGCGCGGCGCGCCACGCTCTCGAGGCTGAGGTCCGCGTTCAGATGTGCCGTCATCCATTGCAGCAGCGGCGCGAGGCTGCTCGTCGAATCCGGCGGCTCGTGCACGATGAACTGCGCCTGGCCGCCGTCGCGCTCCAGCGGCACCACTGCGCGTCGCGCCGCGTCGGCCGCAACCGCAGAGCCGTGATCGCTGCGGATCATGTGCAGACACAGGTCGATACCGGCCGCGGCGCCCGCGGAAGTGAGGATCTTGCCGTTGTCGACGAACAACACGTTCGGATCGACGTCGATGGCGGGATAGCGCTCGGCCAGCTCGCGTACCGCCAGCCAGTGCGTAGTAGCGCGTTTGCCGTCGAGCAGTCCGGCCGCCGCCAGCACGAACGCACCGCTGCAGATCGACGCAACCCTGGCCCCGCGTCGCGCCGCCGCGCGCACGGCATCCAGCACCGCTTCGCTGATCGGCATCGACGGGTTCTCGATGCCGGGCACGATCAAGCGTGTCGGTGCGAGGGATATGACTCAGCCCCCACGGCACGTGCAGGTCGAACAGTCCGGCTTTGACGATGGGCGCTTCACCGCAGACGCGAACCTGGTATGCATCGCGCCCGTCGACACGCACGCGTGAAAAACCGTCGCAGGCGAGCGTGAGGTCGAACGCGACGACGCCGTGCAGGGCAAGAACGGAGACGACGTGCATGGCTGAATACCATCGAGATAGCTATTTCGCGCCACGAGAGTATCAGTAAATCGCTGTGACAGGACGATCAATGTTGGCTAGAAAACGCCGAATAGTGTCATTTTAGCCACTGGTTGTAACACTTACAGCTCCGGCACGATGCGCAACATCACTCGACCGGAGCAGCGCAATGACCGACAACCTTCAGTGGCCGACCAACGACCGGACAGAGGCGCCACTGCAGGTGGCCATGCTGCTGTATCCCGGCCTGACGCTGCTCGATCTCGTCGGCCCGGAGGCGACGCTGTCGATGCACTCGAAGATTCACCTCGTCTGGAAAACGCGCGCCGCGGTGACGACCGACACCGGCATCCGGATCGAACCGAACGCGACGTTCGCCGACTGTCCGAAGCACCTCGACATCCTGTTCGTGCCCGGCGGCTTCGGTACGGCGGCGGTGATGCAGGACGCCGAAGCGCTCGCGTTCCTGCGCGACCGCGGACAAACGGCGCGGTACATCACCTCGGTGTGTTCCGGCTCGCTGATCCTCGCGGCGGCCGGGTTGTTGCAGGGTTACAAGGCGACATCGCACTGGTCGGCGCTCGACATGCTCGCCGCGTTAGGCGTAGAGGTCGTGAAAGCGCGCGTCGTCACCGATCGCAACCGCGTGTCGGGCGGCGGCGTAACGGCCGGCATCGACTTCGGATTGACGCTGCTTGCGAAACTGCGCGGTGAGCACGCGGCCAAGCTGTCGCAACTCGCGCTCGAATACGATCCGGCACCGCCGTTCGATGCGGGTTCCCCTGAAAGCGCGGGACCGGAAATCACCGCACAAGCGCTGGCGTTCGTCGCCGCGGGGAGCAGGCGGCGCACTGACGTCAAACGCGGCGTGAGCGAGACGAGCGGCGGCTACGGCGACTCGATCGCGTCGCCGTTGAAGGACACACTCGTCGCGCTCGTGCGCTCGCGTTCCGCTGAAGCACGGTTCGGGTTGCATCGTGCGCTCAGACCAGCTGAGATCCGGTCGCGCCACGGTTCGACCAGAATCTTCGCGTGCCGCTCGGGATCGCGCAGCGCCTCGAAGGCGCCGGCGACCTCGTCGAGCCCGATGCGTCCGGTGATCAGCGGCGCGACGTCGAACGAACCATCCGCAATGCGCTGCAGCGATTCGTTGAACTCGTCCAGCGTGTAGCCGAGCACGTACTGCACGGACAATTCCTTGTTGATCGCGATCAACGGCCGGCTGTGGTCCATCTCGAGACACACGCCGACCACCACGATGCGCGCGTTGCGCGGCGCCGCGAGAAATACCTGGTCGATCATGCCCGGCACGCCGATGCACTCGAAAATCACGACGTTTTCCGAGCGTTGCAGTTCCTGGTACCGATACGGCGATTCGACGCGCGGATCCACCACCGTATCCGCGCCTTGTCCCAATGCGAGGCTGCGCCGCCGCGGCGAGTAGTCCGCAGCGAACACCGGTCCGGCACCGCGCTGCTTCAGGGCCGTTATCACAGCCAGACCAACGGGACCGCAACCGAGCACCAGCACGGCGTCGTTGGGGCCGAGCCGCGCTTTGTTCACTGCGTGCAGACCAACGGCCATCGGTTCCGTCAGCGCCGCGTGCGTATCCGGTGTTCCATTCGGAACGCGCAGCAACAGCGAGCGCGACAACACCATGTATTGCGCGAACCCGCCCGGAATCTCCGCCGAGTAGCCGACCGCCATCGGACTCTGCCGCGCCAGCATCGGCACCGAGCACACAACCGTCCCAACGGCCAGGTCATGGGGCGTGTTCGGACCGTAGTCGACGATTTCCGCGGAGAACTCGTGCCCCAACACCACGGGATCGAACGTGGTCAGCTTGAACGCGCCGCCCGCTTCACGACTGGTGTTGACGAACGCCTCGGTGTGCCTTGCCGCGTGCAGGTCGGAACCGCAGATGCCGCACGCGCGCGTTTTCACGAGCACTTCGCCGGCGAGCGGGATCGGATCGGGCAGGGTGTCGACCCAGATCGAGCCGCGTTCCATGAGAGCTGCACGCATGATGCCTCCGACCGATTCGCTTAGCCGAGTCGCAATGGTACCCGCTCGCTCAGCGCGACTTCTTCTTTGTCTTCGGCTTCACCTTCGCCTTTGGTTTCCGCTTCGTCTTCGGCCGCATCGCGATCGCAACCGCCGCCTGCGCCCACGCCGTGAGCGCGTCGCGGTCTTCCAGCACGTCGCCCGGCACTTCGTAGTAGCGCTGCACCAGCCGGGTACCCTTCGCGGTTCCGTACTGGAACGGCTTGGCACCCAGCGCCACGTACTGCGCGCGCGTCGAGTCGTCCACCACGAAGTACAGCGTGTCGCTCATGCACATCGCGAACTGGACGTCGCCGAGCTTGAAGCCGACCCCGCCGAAGAAGCGCCCATGAGAAACCTCGCCGAGGTCGGCGAGCTGGCCGTGCACGAACTGCGCGAATTCGCTGATGTCGGTCACGAGGCCGCTCGCGCGACCAGCACCGACAGAGCCGTCTCGTTCCTCGCCTGAATCATCTCGCCGTCTCCGCGGCAAAAGATGAAGTTCCCATCATCCTTCACGACGTAGTAGCCGCCTTCGTGCAGCAACCGATGATGATGCCGGCACAACAGCACGAGATTATCGAGCCGCGTCGCTCCGCCGTCGGCCCAATGCCGGATGTGATGACCGTCGACGAACCGCGTGTTCACACAGCCCGGGAACCGGCAGCCGCGATCGCGTCGCCGAAGCGCGCGATGGATTGCCGGCGGAATCACGCGCGTTTTGCGCCCGACGTCGAGCGGCTCGCCGTCGCCGGTCTCGAGAATGCGCACCAACGAGGCATCGCACGCAATTCGCCGTACGACTTCGGTGGCGACCACCGGGCCGTTCTCGATCTGCGGCGGATCGTCGACGTCGACCTCGCCATACTCCGGCAACGCTTCCGCGGAAGCGTGCACCACGAGCTGGTACCGGTCGGCGTGTTGAGTCCTGCGTCCGCTTGGGGCGGCTCGGCTAGAAACTGCTCAGCCAGAATCGCAAGTCCATCGGCGCGACGAACGTCCTGAGGAAGGTCTTCGACGCGAGCGTCGTCGCAGCGCAGGCGCCCCCGATGTGGTTGCCCACGGAACAACCAGTCCATCGCGCGATCGAGCGCCTGCAGCAGCATCGCGCCTTGCTCGGCCGGAAGGCGACCCTCGAAGATCAGCGCGCCGTCTTCGTCGGTGTGACAAGTGAAGCTGCGATGACGATATGCCGCGAATGCGGCGTCGGATTCTTTGAGGCGCTCCGCCTGACGCATCTCGCGCACGATTCGCACGACGTGCGCCGCGGTGTTTGCTTTCGCGACGGCGACGAGCTCAGCTTCGTTGTGCCGGTCCGCCACGCGCGTGATCGCCCGAACCTTGGAATAGCTGAGTTCGCCGTTGCGGAACTCATCGCGGATCAGCGGCAGCTTCGGCAACGCATGCGCGATGCGCACTTTCTCGCGCGCGGTCACCAGATCGAGACCGCAGTGCGCGTTCAACCAATGCGCACAACTCGGCATCTGCTCGTGGCGCCACGGTTGCAACGCGTCCAACCGTTCGATCAGCTCGAGCAACCGATACTCGGCGCGGTGAATGTCTGCGCACAGTAAGAGAATTTCTTTTTGGATTGATTGAAGACACATCGCTGCAATCCGATGCCTGTATGGACATACAGTATCGCAGAGTCGCCGTTAGAATCTCAACCCCAACAGCCCAATTAAGGGGAACATCTCACGCCGATCGAAGCCCACCGCCATCGAGCGCCACCGGACCCGACCACCCGCACCACCCACCCTAGTAAACCAATCCCGCTTCAATCCACCGCAACGCCGAGCGCCGCCTCCACCGCCGCCGCAACCGCCAACGTCCACCGATCACTCATCCCAACCCCACACACCGACAACCCGACCGGCGCCATACCACTCTCCTGACACGGCACCGACACCGCACACCCATCCAGAAAATTGATCAACCCGACATTCCGCAGAATCCGCCCATTCCAACGGAAATACTCCTCATCACTACTCGTCGCCTCCGCAATCGTCGGCGCCGTACACGGCACCGTCGGCATCAGAATCGCATCGAACGGCGCCACCGCCGCTTCGAATTCCTCAATCGCCCGACTTCGCAATCGCCCCAACTCCACATAATCGGCCCCGCTCAAATCCTTCCCCAGCACGATCCTTTTACCAACCCGCGGATCGTACTCATCGATCCTCCCGATCCGCGGCTGTGTGAATCGAATACGCCTCCGCACCGGCGAACCCTCCCGCGCGAAAATACTCCGCCTGCCGATCGAACACCGGCATTGGCACCTCGATCACCAGTGCGCCAGCATCGATCAGCGTGGCGAGCGCCTCGTCGAATGCCGCCGCCACTGCGGCGTCGAGATCGTCGAGCACCCCCGATCTCGGGAGCATCAGTCTCAGACCGCGGCACGACAGGGCCGTCAGCGCAGCCGACGGCTCGCCCGCCAGAACGGCATCGAATGCCGCGCACGTCGCCACCGAATCCGCCAACGGCCCCACCGAGTCCAGCGTGTACGACAACGGAAATGCCCCGTCGCGCGGCACGCGCCGAGCGGTCGGTTTGAATCCGGTGACCCCACACAACGCCGCCGGCACGCGCACCGAACCGCGCGTGTCCGTGCCGAGCGCCATCGCGCACATGCCGTCCGCTACCGCGACGGCAGCGCCGGATGAAGAGCCACCGGGAATACGCCCCACCGCGCGATCGAACGGATTCTTCGGCGTGCCGTAGTGCGGATTTGCGCCGACCACGCCGAACGCGAACTCCACCATGTTCGTGCGACCGACGATGATCGCACCGGCCGCGCGCAATCGCGCCACCGCTCCGGCGTCGCCGTTGCGCCGGCGCCGCGTCCGCGAGGATCTTCGATCCGGCGCGCGTCACGTCGCCGGCCACGTCGAACAGGTCCTTCACCGAAACCGGCAAGCCTTCCACCGGCGAACGAACGATGCCGGCGCCGCGCAATCGGTCGGAGTGATCGGCCTCTGCGCGCGCGGTGTCCGCGTATACCTTCGTGAACGCGCGCGCCCCTTCGCCGGCTGGGTCAGCGATTCGCGCAAGCGCGCGCTCGACCAGTTCGCGGCTGGTGACGCGTCCGTTCGCGAGATCGTCTGCGTCGGAAGTCGCGCTCATCAGCCGGTGTTGCGCAAGCCGCTGGAAATACCGGCCATCGTCACTTTCAACGCACGCGCGGTCGCATCGTCCGGCGCGTTGCGATAGCGGGCGAGCAACTCCGCCTGCAGCAGGTGCAACGGATCGAGGTACGTATTGCGCACGGACAGCGACGCGCGCAATGCCGGGTCGTGCTGCAGCAGTTGTGTCTCGCCGTGCAATTTCAGCAACGCGGCGGCGAGCACGTCGGCGCGTTTGCCGAGTCGCGCCACCGATTTCTGCTGCTCGGGCGTGGTCAGACGTCGTGCGTAGTACTGCGCGAGATCCGGATCGGCTTTTGCGAGCACCATCTCGAGCATGTCGAGTTGCATGCGAAAGAACGGCCAATGCGCCATGTCGTTCAGCACCGGATCGCCGGCGTCGATCGAGGTGAGCGCAACGTCGGTACCGAGCCACGCCGGCAACATCAGCCGAACCTGCGTCCACGCAAACACCCACGGAATGGCGCGCAGGCTGCTGATGTCCTGGGTATCGCGCCGCCGCGACGGACGGCTGCCTAGCGCGAGAATGCCGAGTTCGCGTTCAGGGGTGAGCGCCCTGAACAACGGCACGAAGTCGGGATCTTCCCGCACCACGCCGCGATAGGCGGCAAGCGCCTGCGACGACAATTCGCCGATGCGCGCGCGCCACTCAGCGCTCGGCACCGGTGGCGGATGCAGCGTCGCTTCGAGCACGGCGGTGACATAGCGGGTGAGCGTCTCGGTGGCGAGGCCGGGGTTGCCGAGCTTGAAACGGATCACTTCGCCTTGTTCGGTGACGCGCAGACTGCTCTGCACCGAGCCGGGCGGCTGCGACAGGATCGCCTGATGCGAGGGACCGCCGCCGCGACCGACCGCGCCGCCGCGGCCATGGAACAACCGCAGCCGGATACCGTGACGCTGCGCGACTTCGACGAGTTGCTCCTGCGCGCGGTATTGCGCCCACGCCGCGGCGAGCTGGCCCGCGTCTTTCGCGGAATCCGAATAACCGATCATCACGTGCTGCTCTGCGCCCGCGTAGCGGCGATACCACGGAATCGTGAGCAATGCGTCTATCGTCGCGGCGGCACCGTCGAGGTCCGCGAGCGTTTCGAACAACGGTACGACCGGCAGCGCGCGCTCCACGCCGACCGACCGCAACAACAGAATCACCGCGAGCACGTCGCTCGGCGACGTTGCCATCGAAATGACGTACTGCGCCACTCCTGCGCCGACCGGCGATGCGATCACCGCGCACGTATCGAGCGCCTCACGGCTGTCGTTGGAAGCGGGCCACGAAGCGGGAAACAGCGGCCGTCGGCCGACCAGTTCCGCCAATAGAAATTCCTGGCGTTGCTTCTCCGACCATTCGGCGTAGCTGCGGCCCTCGCGCAGGATGCCGAGGTACTGGGTGACTTCGTCGAGCACGAGCGTATGGCGATCGGAACTCTGGCGCACGTCGAGGCGAACGAGCGTGGTGCCGAACGCGGCAACACGACGCAACGTGTCCAGCAACGGACCGTCGGCGATCAGTCCCATCCCGCATTCGTGCAGCGAGCGGTGGCACATCGCAAGCGGTTCGTGCAGGTCTTCGACGTCGAAGTAGATGTGCGCGCGATCGGTCGGCGGTTGCGGATTCTGCCCCTCGGCCCAGTCGCGGGTGCGGCGCAACCGCTCGCGCACTTCCTTGAGCAGCGCGCGATACGGTTCGCGCGAACCCTGCACGCGCTGCATCAGCGCGGCGCTTGCGTGCGTCATCGACAGCGAGCCTTGCAATGCGTCCACGTCGCGCAGATACAGATCGGCCGCCATCCAGCGCGCCAGCATCAACACTTCACGCGTTACGGTGGCGGTGACGTTCGGATTGCCGTCGCGATCGCCGCCCATCCACGTTGCGAATCGGATCGGCGTGGCCGACGCACCCAACGGCGCGCGACCGGATTCGACCAGGCTCGCGTCGAACTGGCGCAGAAAACGCGGCAGCGCTTCCCACAGCGACTGCTCGATCACCGCGTAGCCCCACTTTGCTTCGTCCTGCGGCGTCGGGCGTTCGTGCCGCACCTCGTCGCTGTGCCAGGCTTCGGCAATCAATCGTTCCAGCGTGGCAACGTCGCGGGGCTGCTGTGCAAGTGCGCGTCCGATTGCGTCGTACTTCAACACGAGTGTGCGCCTGAGCACTTCCGTTGGGTGTGCGGTCAGCACGAGTTCGATCTGCAGCGCGTCGATCGCGGCGTCGAGACCCTCCGCGACGGGAAATTCGACGGCGAGCGTCGCCTGGTTCGCGGCTTGATGCTGCTGCTCGGCGATATTGGAGAGGTTCAGAAACTGATTGAACGCACGGGCCACGTCGCAGATCGCGTCGGCCGGAATCGACTCCAGCAGCGCGCTCAGTTCGTCCCATTCCGCGCCGCCGCCGGATCGGGCCGCCTTCGCCAGCGCGCGGATGCGTTCGATGCGATCGACGAACGCGTTGCCGCGATCGGCCGCAATGACGCGGCCGAGAATCTCACCGAGCAACCGGACGTCGTCGCGCAGGGCTTTATCGAGGTGTAGCGCGGAGTCGGGGTGCCAAGCTGCTGCCGGCATATTTTGCGCCTGACGGGCCGGATGGCCTGTTACGAGTTCGAAGTCTGAGGCGATAATGCCCGGCATGTCGATCATGTTCCAGGTCCGCCGCACCGGTCGGCGCAGCAAGAACATTTCGGTGCGCGTGCACCACGATGGCACTGTGCGCGTCGGTGCGCCGAACTGGGCGAGCCTCAGAGAAATTCGCCGCGTCGTGCAGATGCACGCCGAATGGATCGCCGAACGCGTTGCCGAAGCGAAGGCAATCGCGCCGCGCTACGAAGAAGGCGCGCTGCAGTTTTTCCTGGGAAAACGCCATCCGATCGCGTTCGAATCGACTGAGGGGCGCGACGCGGTCTCGTTCAACGGGCGACGTTTCGTAGTCGCCACCAACGAGCGGAAGTCGGAGCACGTTCGCGACCTGTTGCGCGTCTGGTACCGACGTCGAGCCGCCGAGCTGCTGAGCGAGCGGATCGAACACTACGCGGATCTGCCGTGGCTGAAAGGCGCGCCGACCTGGCGTGTGCGTCGGATGCGGTCACAGTGGGGCAGTTGCACGGCGACCGGCGACGTTACGTTGAACACGCACCTGGTCAAGGCGCCGTTCGATCTGATCGACTACGTGATCCTGCACGAGTTTTCGCACCTGAAGCATCACGATCACGGCCCCGGCTTCGAACGATTGATGGATCGCCACATGCCGGACTGGCGCACGCGCCGACGCGATCTCAACACGCTCGGCCCGGCCATCCTGATCGACTGACGCTTACCACGCCGATCGGCTCGTATGCCGCGATCGGGTCCTGTCGATAGAACGCGCGCAGTTGCCCGTACACGTCGGGATACGCGTCCACCAGTACATCGGGTGCGGCGAAGAACAACTCGCTGATCACCGCGAAAAATTCCGCCGGATCGGTTCCGGCGTAGTCGTCGAACGGCGGCTCCTCGTTGCGATCGAGTATTGCGTTGAACGCATCGAAAGCGGCGGTCATGACGGTGGACCAGGTCGCAACGCTCATGTCGGCGTGCAGCGGCGGCAAACCGTTCGGCGCGCCGGTCGACTCGTCGAGTTTGTGCGCAAATTCGTGCACCACCACGTTGTACACCTCGTCGGCCGGTAGCGGTTGCGCTTCTTCCCACGACAGCACCACCGGACCACCTTCCGCCGATTCGCCGTCGAGTTCTTCGAAGCCGGTATGGACCACGCCGCCTTCGTCGTGCACTTCGCGATGCGCGACGAACGACCCTGGATACAGAATGATCGTGTACCAGCCGCGGTAGAGGTCGAGATCGAGGTTCAGTATCGGCAGACACGCTTGCGCGGCAACGGTGGTCCGCATCGCGTCGTCCACCACCAGCTCGTGCGCGCCAACGATCTTCTTCTGGTGCAGGAACAACGTCGTGAGTTCGCGCAACCGCGCCAGCTCACCGTCGTCCAGCCGATCGAGAATGTGCAGTTCGTCGGTGCAGCGCTGCCACATCGAATCGGTGATGGCGTGGCGTTCGAGGATGCGGGTGCGGCGCCACGCCCGAATGCGATCGAGCATCAGGAAGCCGGTCTGCGGCGGGCGCTGATCACGCCGGTGTCGAAGCCGAGCCAGTGCATGCGGCCGAGATAGCGCGCGTGTTCGATCTTGAGGCACAGGTCCATCACCACGTCGAGACCGGCCGCGCGCGCTTGTGCCGCGCCCGTTTCGTGCACGACGCCGAACTGCAGCCACAGCGCTTTCGCGCCGATCGCAGCCGCCTCGGTCGCCAGTTGCGGAACGACGCTCGGTTCGCGAAAGACGTCGACGATGTCGACCGGTACGTCGATTTCCGCCAGGCTTGCGACGCTGCGTTGGCCGAGCACTTCGCGTTCGCGCGGATTCACGGGTATCACGCGAAAGCCGTGGCGCAATAGATAGAAGCCGACGAAGTGACTCGGCCGCAGCGGATTGGCGGACAACCCCACCATCGCGACGGTGCGCGCGCCGGCGACGAGTCGTTGGATGACGGTCGGGTCCTGGTAAGGTTTCGCGACAATCTCGTTCATGGCGACGCCGCCTCGAGCCCGCGTTGCAGGTCCCAGATCAGATCGTCGGCGTCCTCGATGCCGATCGACAGGCGGATCGTGCCGGGGCCGATGCCGGCCGCGGTCAATTCCTCATCGCTGAGCTGACGATGCGTGGTGCTGGCCGGGTGGATCACCAACGATTTGGCGTCGCCGACGTTGGCGAGATGCGAGAAGAGATTCAAGGCGGCGATGAACGTTCGTCCGGCTTCCCGCCCGCCGGCGAGATCGAAACAGAATACCGCGCCGGCTCCGCCGGGAAGGTACTTCTCGCGCAGCGCGCGATACGGACTGTCGTCGAGCCCGGCATACCGCACTCGTACGACGCGATCGTCCGATGCGAGAAACCGCGCCACAGCAACGGCGTTGGCGACGTGCGCTTTCATGCGCAGCGGCAGCGTTTCGAGTCCTTGCATGAACAGGAACGCGTTCAACGGCGCGAGCGCGGCGCCGAGATCGCGCAGCGTTTCGGCGCGCAGCTTCATCAGGTAGCCGTACATGCCGAACGTCTCGTGGAAAGCGAGGCCGTGATAGGCAGGCGAGGGCGCCGCGACGATCGGATAGCGCCCGTTCGACCAATCGAAGCGGCCGGCGTCGACGACGACGCCGCCGATGCTCGTGCCATGTCCGCCAATGAACTTCGTCGCCGAGTGCACGACGATGTCGGCGCCCCATTCGAGTGGGCGGCACAGATATGGCGTGGCGAACGTGTTGTCGATCATCAGCGGCGCGCCGTGATCGTGGGCGATCTGCGCAAGGGCTTCGATGTCGAGCACGTTGCCGGCGGGATTGCCGATCGTTTCGCCGAACAGCAGCTTCGTCTTTTCGGTCAGCGCGCCGCGCCATGCGTCGATGCGGTCTGGATCGACGAAGCGTGAGGTCCACCGACAGTTTGCGCAGCAGGTGCTTCAGCTGGGTAACCGTGCCGCCGTACAACGCGCTCGAGGCGACCACGTGGTCACCGGGTTCGAGCAGCGTGAACAGCGCTGCGGTTTGCGCCGCGAGTCCGCTTGCGAATGCCACGCCGCCGACGCCGCCTTCGAGATTCGCGATCCGCTCTTCGAATGCTGCGACGGTCGGATTCATGATCCGCGAGTAGGTGTTGCCGTACTCCTGCAGATTGAAATAGGCGGCCGCTGCGTCGGCGTCTTCGAACACGTAGCTCGTGGTCTGGAAGATCGGAATCGCGCGCGCCCCGGTCACCGGTTCCGGCCGTGCACCGGCGTGCACGGCTCGGGTGTGAAAGCCGAGCATCCGCGGCGCTGCCATCAATTCAGGACCTGACCCGCCGGAAGGTCGGAGTACTGCCACGCCACTTTCAGCGCTTCACGCGTTTTCGCCGCGTCTTTGCCTTGCGCCGAGAGCGCTTCGCCCAAACCCCACAACGACCAACCGTTGTTCTTGAAGTAAGCGAGGTCTTCGTTGAAGGCGCGCTCCGCATCGGCTGGACGCTTTGCGCGCAGATACGCGGCGCCGAGACTCTGTCGCACCGGATAGAACCAGTACGGCGGCTCGGTGTACTGCAGTGCATCCTGCGTTTTCACGGCGCGTTCGAGCGCGGCCACTTCGGCGGCGTGATCGCCGTGCGCGTTCGCGATCGCCGCGCTGACGAGATCGGTGGCGACCGACACCATGCCGTTGATGATTTCGGGCTTGCCCTGAATCTTGACGCTGGCACCCAGATTCGAGTCCGCCTGCAGCGCCTTCAACTCGACGTTGGCGTTTGCGATGTCGCCTTTGTGCGCATACGCGACACCGCGACCGAAGTGCCACATGGCCGTGGCGAACGGCACACCCTCGGGCGGTGCGGGTTCGGCCAGCATGTCGTCCCACAAGCCGAAGCGGACCAGCGTGTAGATCGGCACCGGCAGGTATTGCTGAACTTCCGGCGTGGAGCGAGCGAAATCGAGCGGCACGTGTTGCGCCATCTTGCGTGACGTATCGAGCGACAGCTTCTTCTGTCCTTCCATCATCGCCGCGTACCAGAGGAAGTGCAGGTTGTGCGGGTAGTAGACGGCGGGATAGAAACCCTGCGCGTTGCACTGTGCGATGTAGTCCTCGTCGGCCGTCGCGGCGAGTTCGTTCTGGGTAACCGCATCGTGATAGCGGCCTACGCGCAGATAGATGTGCGCCGGCATGTGCACCAGGTGACCCGCCACCGGAACGAGATCGCCCAGTTCGTCGGCGGCGACCTCGGCGCGCTCCGGCGTTGGCGTCGCTTCGACAGCATGGATGTAGAAGTGCAGTGCGCCGGGATGTTGTGGATCGGCCGCTTTCACGCGTTCGAGTTGGGCGACCGCGATCGTGGTCTCGGGTTTCGGAGACCCGTCCGGCATGTAGTAGTCCCACGGGCTCAGATCCATCAGCGATTCGGCATACAGGGTTGCCGCGTTGAGATCGTCGGGATACGCCGCGACCAGTTTCGCCATCGCGTCCGCGTATGCGCGATCGAGCGTCGCGCGCCCCTCACCGGATTCGCTGTACCGTGTCGCCGCGGCGTCGATGTACGCCTGCTCCTGCGGCGATTCGTTCGCGCGTAGCGACTGCGCCGTCTGCAGTGCCTGCCATGCCAGCGGAATCGCTTCCGGCGTCATAGGCTGATTGATGTTCGGACCGTACGACAGCGCGACGCCCCACCAGCAGATCCCGCAAGTGGGATCGAGGCGCGCCGCCTCTTTGAACGAGCGAATCGCTTCGGCGTGGTTGAAGCCGTACATCAAGGTGAAACCCTGATCGAAGTACTTCTGCGCCTGTTCCGACTTCGTCGAAATCGGCACGTGCAGCGGACCGATGCCGTGCAACAGCGGCGCGGTGGTTCCGTCGGGTTGGACCGCGGCCAGGTTCTGCCCGGCCGGCGCCGCGTCGGCCGCGTGATGCATCTCGCCTTCGGGTTTCGGAGCGTCTCGATGACAAGCCGACGCAAGAATCAGAACGGCGCCGAACGCCGCCAATCGTGGGTGATTCATGGTGGGTGCCTCTGCGTTGCCGGGAGGCGCAAACGATAGCAGATAGGCGCGGCGCAGAGTTGGTCAGATGCGCCGAGCGCGGCGGGCATACAATCGCGCGATGCACGACGATAGTGGCACAGCCAGCATCGATGCCGCGCTGCTCGAGCGGCTCGGGGCTCATGCGCGCAAACGGCTCGCAATCGAAGCGGATCACGAGCTCGAGGCGCACGGGTCGTTTCGTTTGCGCGAGTGGTACCTCGCGCCGGCGCTGATCCGAACTTGTCTTCGTCTGATCGGAATGCTGAAGCGCGCGCGCCGCAACGCGCTCGATATCCGGCTCGTTGCGAACGACCTGCCGATCGTCGGGCTCGATCCGGCGTTGGACGGATTCACGCTGCTGCACCTGTCGGATCTACACGTAGACATCAACGAGACGTTCGTGCCGGCGCTGATCGAACGGCTCGCAGGAGTCGAGTACGACGTTTGCGTGATGACCGGTGACTACCGCTCGAAAACGTACGGGCCGATCGACGCGACGCTCGACGCGATGCGGCGCATCCGCGCGGTGCTTCGCGATCCGATCTACGGCGTGCTCGGGAACCACGACAGCCTTGCCTTCGTGGCCGAGTTCGAAAGGATGGGCATACGAATGCTGGTGAACGAAGCGGTCACGCTGCAACGCGGCGACGCGCGCATTGCGCTGGTCGGCATCGACGATCACCACTTCTATCGTCTGGACAGTATTCCAAAAGCGATCGTCAATGTGCCCGACGAATTGCCGTTGATCCTGTTGTCGCACGCCCCCGAAGTCTATCGTCAGGCTGCGCAGGCCGGGTTCGACGTGATGCTGTGCGGCCACACGCACGGCGGCCAGATCTGCTTACCCGGCGGATACCCGGTGACGGTCGACGGAGACGTGCCGCGGCGAATGGGCCGCGGCCCCTGGCGCCGTCGAGGCATGGTCGGATACACCTCGGCCGGCGCCGGCACGTCGATCGTCGACGTGCGGATCAACTGCCCGCCGGAGATCACGCTGCATCGGTTGCGCCGCGCGCCCTGAAGAATCAAGATCCGGACGTCGTTCACTGCTTCGAGTCTGACATGGCCAGCCTGCCACGGTTTGAAGTACCCACGGTCGATTACGGTTCCGAAGAGCAAGCAATGGTGCGTTACCGCGCCGATGGCGAGCGCCGCGCAATGGCGCTCGGCAATCGAGGTCCGATCCGGTTCGATGCGAACGGCAAGCTCGATCCGGCGATCCTGCAGGCGTATTCACGCTGCGGTTTCTACGTTTTCGAAGGCGTGCTGAAGCCGGATGAACTCGCCGACATCGAACGCGACGTTGCGGACATGTTGGCGCGCGCGCCAGTCACGCGCGGTGCTGCGGTCGACAAGCAAGGCCGACCTGCGCTCGGAGTGGACTGCGCCGCGCCGAACCTCAGTT
Organism: uncultured Gammaproteobacteria bacterium; assembly: GCA_963787045.1. Classification (GTDB taxonomy): domain Bacteria; phylum Pseudomonadota; class Gammaproteobacteria; order Pseudomonadales; family Azotimanducaceae; genus DATJGR01. Next base: position 330,217 of record CAWBBR010000002.1, read on the forward strand.
GGGTAAGACCGCTGTCCGATCCGCTCGGCGGAACGAAGTTCGCCAACGGCCGCCATCCGGCGAAGATGTTCGAACCGGCGGTGCCGGCCGAAGCGCCGGACTACGTGGTGCAGCTGATCCTCGGTTCGCTGCAGTTCTCGCGATGCGTGTCTGCGCGTGTACGGCCATCCCGATCTTCTCGCCGTCGCGGCGGCCGTGAACGGCGACGACTTCACGCCGTTCAACGAGGCGGTGTGGATCAAACAGGCGCGCCTCGGCGGATCGGTGGCGTGGCACCAGGACGGCTGGACGCATTGGGAAAGCCGTGAGCTGGACGAAGGCACGCACGGCTTCAACTTCATGGCGCAGCTCTATGGCTGTAACGCCGCGAACGGTTTGTGGGTGGTGCCGGGTTCGCATCGCGTCGGCAAGGCCGACATCAAGGCGATGGTGGAGGCAGCCGGTTCCGATCGCTTGCCGCAAGCGGTGCCGATGATCTGCGCTGCGGGCGACGTCGCGATCTGCAATCGCCAGGCGATTCACGGCTCGTTCGCAAACACCAGCGACGACGTGCGCGTGACGATCAACTTCGGCTTTCACCGGCGTGCGAGCGTGCTCGGCGTAGAAAGCGGCGGCGTTCACAACCCGGTGGCCGTTTACGACGACGCACGCATCCGCGAGCGGTCGCGGGTGATTCAGTACGCGATCGACGCGCGCCGCCAGCGTTTTCCGGAAGAGACTGCGTACCGGTACGCGCCGCTCGCGAAGGACGCAGACGCGTTGCGGTGGACTCCGGCCGCGAAAGCTTCGCTCAAGGACTACAACCTGCTCGATCTGGGAATTTAGAACGCGTCTCAAATGGGTGGCCGCCGCCCCCCGGCTGTCGATATAGTCCACGGTTCAGCGCGCCGCCATTGAGCGCGCTATGAATCGGACAAAAAAGGGGGGACGTACACGTGAACTTCGAACTACCCAAAGACCTGGCCGACTATCTGGTCGAACTCGACGAGTTCATCGAGAAAGTCATCAAGCCGCTCGAGAACTCGGACGACAACATCCGGTTCTTCGATCACCGTCGCGAAGACGCGCGCACCGACTGGGACCGCGGCGGACTGCCGACGGAAGAGTGGGAAGCGCTGCTCGCGAAGGCGCGTAAGCTCGCCGACGACGCCGGCCACTACCGCTATCCGTTCCCGAAAGCATACGGCGGCAAGGACGGCACCAACCTCGGCATGGCGGTGATCCGCGAACACTTCGCGGCGAAGGGACTCGGCCTGCACAACGATCTGCAGAACGAGCACTCGATCGTCGGCAACAACGTCGGCCTGCTGCTGATGCTGCATCACGGCACCGAAGAACAGAAGAAGGAATGGATACCGGCGATGCTGGCGGGCCAGCGCGGCTTCGCGTTCGGCATCACCGAGCCGGATCACGGCTCCGACGCGACGCACATGGAGACGAATGCGCGGCGCGACGGCGACGACTGGGTCATCAACGGCGGGAAGACCTGGAACACCGGCATCCACAAGGCGAAATACGACCTGATCTTCGCGCGCACCAGCGGCAAGGCCGGCGACGGCGACGGCATCACCGCGTTCCTGACGCCGACCAACTCGAAGGGCTTCAAGGTCGAAGAGATGCTGTGGACGTTCAACATGCCGACCGACCACGGCCGCATCTCGCTGACGAACGTGCGCGTGCCGAACGATGCGATCTTCGGCGGCGAAGGCAGGGGCCTCGGGGTGGTGCAGATGTTCTTCAACGAAAACCGCATCCGGCAGGCCGCTTCGAGCCTCGGCGCCGCGCAGTTCTGCATCAACGAATCGGTCGAGTACGCAAAGGTGCGCAAACCGTTCGGCAAGCCGCTGTCGACGAACCAGGCGATCCAGTTCCCGCTCGTCGAACTGCAGACGCAATGCGAGATGCTGCGCGCGCTGATCCACAAGACGGCGTGGCAGATGGACACGTACGGCGCGTTCTCGGCGTCCGACAAAGTGTCGATGTGCAACTACTGGGCGAACCGGCTGTGCTGCGAAGCGGCGGATCGCGCGATGCAGGTGCACGGCGGCCTCGGTTATTCGCGGCACAAGCCGTTCGAGCACATCTACCGGCACCATCGCCGCTATCGCATCACCGAAGGCTCGGAAGAGATCCAGATGCGCCGTGTCGCCGGTTACATGTTCGGCTTCATGAAGCAGCGGGCGCCCAAAGGCGTTCACGAAGAATAACTCGACGTGGCCGCTACCGATTTCGAGACGAAACTCGCGGCAGTGCTGCGTCGTCAGATCGCCGGCTTCGAGACGCTGGTCTCTGCCGAGAGATTGTCGGGCGGCGCCAGTCAGGAGACCTATAGGCTGGTGATTCGCGATGCGGCTGGTGAGCGCCGTCTCGCGATGCGACGCTCGCCCGGCGGCGTGGAGAGCCTTCGCACTCCCGGGCATCCCGGGCTTGCCCACCGAAGCTGCGCTGATGCGTTTTGCGCGCGTCGCCGGCGTGCCGGAACCGGAGGTGTATGCGGTATTCACGCCGGACGACGGACTCGGCGACGGCTTCGTCATGCAGTGGCTCGACGGCGAAGCGCTGGGCGCGCGCATCGTCCGCTCCGAATCGCTGGCGGCCGTTCGCCCGAAGCTCGCGTTCGAGTGCGGGCAGATTCTCGCGCGCATTCACGCGATCGATCTGAAGAAGACCGGCCTCGATCAGCTGCTCGATCCGATGGATCCGGCCGCGTTCGTCGAGCAGACGTGGGAGCGGTACAAGCTGTTCAACACGCCGCAACCGATGATCGACTACGCCGCTCGCTGGCTGAAGGAACACCTGCCGAGCAATCCGCGGATGGCGCTGGTGCACAACGATTTCCGCAACGGCAACTTCATGGTCGGCCCCAACGGCGTCGTTGCGGTGCTCGACTGGGAAGTGGCGCACATCGGCGATCCGATGCGCGACCTCGGCTGGATCTGCACGAACTCGTGGCGCTTCGGGCGCAGCGACCTGCCGGTGGGCGGCTTCGGCGAATACGAGGATCTGTTCCGCGGCTACGAGTCGGTATCGGGCACGAAAGTCGATCCCGCGCACGTGAAGTTCTGGGAAGTATTCGGATCGTTCTGGTGGGCGGTGGGTTGCCTCAGTATGGCCGAGCACTTCCGCACCGGTCCCGACAAAACGGTGGAGCGGCCCGGCATCGGCCGGCGCAGTTCGGAATGTCAGGTCGACTGCGTGAACCTGCTGATCCCCGGATCGGTCGTGCCGGTACAAGGACTGTCGCTCGATTCCGCGCTCGACATGCCGCGCACCGACGAACTCGTCGTGAGCGTGCGCGATTTCCTGCGCGGTGACGTGATGGCATCAACCGAAGGCCGTACCAACTTTCTCGCGCGCGTCGCGTCGAATTCGCTCGACATCGTACTGCGCGAACTGTCGCTCGGCCCGCCGCATCGCACCGGCGAGCTCGAACGCCTGCGCAAACTGTTCGGCGCGCCCAACGACAGTCTCGAGGGGCTGCGCTGGCGCCTGACGCGCGAGTTGCGCGACGGTTCGATGGCGCTGGATCGTCCGGGGCTTGCGGAGCATTTGCGCGAAACTGTCGTCAATCAGGTGGCGATCGATCAGCCCAGCTATTCCGGACTGAAAACCGCGCTGGGCGCCTGACGGATGGGAACGACGATGGACGTCATTACGCCGCGCCGCGTCGGGAAGAGCGCGCTCACCGTCACGCCGCTCGGCTTTGGGGCCGGACCGCTCGGCGACCCGCGCGTGCCGGCAACGGCGTGCCTGGAGGCGGTTGCGGCGGCGTGGGCCGGCGGCGTTCGGCTCTTCGATACGGCGCCGGAGTACGGCATCGGCCGATCGGAACGACGACTCGGCGTCGCGCTCGCGGAACTCGGCGACCGCGACGCCTACGCGGTCAACACCAAAGTCGGTCGCACGCTCGAACCCGAACCGGTGCGCAATGAGGCGAACAAGACGGTCTCGCCGGACGGTGGCGTGCGCACGCCGCGCGACCCTCGCAGCGGCCACCGCGTGCATTTCGCGTATGACCGAGCCGCCATTGCGTCCCAGCACCGCGATTCGCTGATGCGGCTCGGTCTGCCGTATGTCGACAGCCTGACGATCCACGACCTCGACTACGGCTATCACGACGATGCGCAGATCGATGCGGGGCTCGCGCAGTTGTCGCGCAGCGGCGGTGGCGGTGCGGCACTGCTCGAAGAGTGGCGCGCGGCCGGGTCGATCAAGGCGATCGGCCTCGGTTGCAACCGCGAGATGCGCAACTACGCGACATGGGGCGGGCGCCACGAGAGGCTAGTCGAGCGGATCGCCGACCTCGTCGACCTGGACTTTCTCGTCGTCGCGGGTCCGTACACGCTGCTCGACACGTGCGCGCTCGATCGCGTGCTGCCGTTGTGCACGTCGCGCGGCATCGGCGCGATCATCGCGTCGCCGTTCGCGGGCGGCTGGCTGCTGGCACCCGAACGCGCCGGCTACATGTACGGTGAAACGCCACAGCCGGTGCGCGAGAAAACCGCGGCGATCGAACGGGTCTGTCGCGATCACGGCGTGCCGATCGGCGCGGTTGCGCTGCAGTTCGTGCTCTCGCACCCGGCGGTTGCCGCGGCGATACCGGGCGCGCGGTCCGCCAACGAGGCCATCGAGGCGCAGCGGCTCTCGCGCATCGACATACCTCGGGCGCTGTGGAGCGCGTTGAAAGGCGACGGGTTGCTCGACGAGCGCGCGCCGACGCCTGCATGAGTCGACAGTCGATGGTTCGAATCCCGCGAATCGTCCGGACGATCGTGGCGCGGCCTCTTGTCGCCTCGATCGCCCGCGCGGTGCCAGCATTCGGTGACCGCAGGTCGCAATCGCACGCCGACTCCCGCATAGTGCCGTCTTGTGGGACATTCCGGAGCCGTCCATGCGCCTCACTCAGTCGGACGCATCGTTCCTGTACACGGAGTCGGCCAGCGGACCGATGCACATCTCGTCGGTTTACATCCTCGAGGGTGAGCTGGCGTTCGAGAAGGTATTCGAGCATTTCGCAGCGCGGCTGCACCTGATCCCCTCGTATCGCCGCAAGCTCGCGCAGGTGCCGTTCAATATCGCGCACCCGGAATGGGTGGACGACCCCGACTTCGATCTCGCGAACCACGTGCTGGCCCATCACATTCCGGATGGCAGCACGCTCGAGCAAGGCATGGATGCCGCGATCGAGTTGAACGAGGCGATCCTCGATCGGTCGCGGCCGTTGTGGAAGGCCTACGTGGTTTCCGGTGTGCCGGATCGCACGCTGATCCTGCAGATGACGCATCACGCGATGATCGACGGGGCGTCCGGCATCGAGTTGACCACTGTGCTGTACGACTTCGACGCGAAAGGGGCAAACAGCGAGCCGCCGCCAAAGGAGCCGTGGGTGGCGCAGCCGATGCCGAGCGGCGCAGAACTGTTCTCGCGGGCGCTGCGCGACAACATGGAGCGGTTGGCGAACAGTCGTCCGATCGCAGCCATCCGCGGAGCTGCGGAACAGGAAGCGTTGCTACGCAAAGCGTTCGGCGTGTTCTCGCGATTCACGTCGCGACCCGCAGTCACTGCACCGTTCAATGCCGGTGTCGTCGGGCCGCACCGCAAGCTGCGCTGGATGAAACGCCCATTGAGCGAAATCCGCGAGATCCGTCGCAGCCTCGGCGGCACGATCAACGACGTCGTGCTCACCGTCGTCTCCGAAGCGGTGGCGCGTTACCTCAGCGAGCACGGCGAGCGGGTCGATGGCGCGCACCTGCGCATCATGTGCCCGGTGAACGTGCGCACTGAGGGGCAACAAGGCGCGCTCGGTAATCAGGTGTCGGCGATCTTCCCGATGTTGCCGGCATGGCCGATGAATCCGGCCACGCGTCTCGGCGCGGTATGCGCCGAGGTCGAGCGCATCAAGGAGGAGCAGGAAGCGCAGGCGCTGACGCTGCTGCAGAACACCATGCCGGAACCGTGGCCGATCGCGATGGTCGGCACGCAACTGACCGGCACGCGATTCGATCCAAGCGCGTTACCCGCGCGCTTTCCGGTGCCTTTGTTGCCGGCGATCGCGGGTTGGCGACCGCCGAACTTCGGCCTGAATTTCGTTTGTACGAACGTGCCGGGCGTGCAGGTGCCGCAGTACCTGTGTGGACACCGCGTGCTCGATACCATCGGCGTGCTCGTGCTCAGCGGCAACATCGGCCTCGGCATCACCATCCTGAGCTACAACCAGGGGCTGTACTTCAGTTTCATCTGCGAGCCGCGCCTGCTGCCCGACCTCGAAGTGCTCACCAATGCCGCAGAGGCCGCGTACGGTGAACTGTTGAACGCCGCACGCGCGCGCACCGAACAGGCGCGGAAGGCGTAACCGCCCCATCCATTCTTTCAAACTCAGATTTGTGAGCGACACCATGCCCAGCGTAGCCAGCCAGTATCCCCGAACGATCAACCTGCCCGACGGCCAGTCGGTGCAGATACGCCTGATGACCGCAGCAGACCGCAATGCGATGCTCGCGTTCGCGCGCAGCTTGCCGCAGGAAGACCTGCTGTTTCTGCGTGTCGACATCTCCGATCCGGCGGCCGTCGACATCTGGATCCGCAACATCGAGGCCGGACTGTCGGCAACCTTGCTTGCATTCGATGCGAACGGAATCGTCGGGTACGCGACCGTGCACCGCAGTCAGGTGCCGTGGATGCGACGGGTGGGAGAGTTGCGTGTGAACGTCGGCGCGGGCTATCGGGCGCGCGGTCTCGGTCGCATTCTCACGTCGCAGATCTTCGACCTCGCGCGCGGCCTCGGCTTGCGCAAACTGATGGCGAACATGACGACCGACCAGCACGGCGCTCAGGCGGCATTCCGCCGGCTCGGGTTCATTCCGGAAGCGCTGCTCGCAGACTACGTCGAAGATCGCAACGGCACGCCGCGCGACCTGGTGATGATGTCGTACGACATCGGCGGCCACACCGATCACGTCGACGAGCCTTTGCGGATGCGTTGAGGCGCCCTACCGCGCGCGCGGTTGAGGGTCGCCTGCAATGAGTCGACCGTGCTCGAGCCAACGGGCAAGCTCGGGCGCGAAATGGGTCTTTACCTTTGCGTCGTAGCGCTGCAGATCGGCGGCTGAGACCGTCGACTGCCAGCGGCCGTTGGTGCCTTTGTTCATGAACCGTGACGCGCCGCCTTCCCACAGCCCGGCGGCCGCCGGAATCAGCTCGTCACCGTGCTCCTTCATCGCGTCGAAACCCGCCGCGGCCACCATGTCCTGCCACAGCGGCTCCGGTGTTTCGATCTCGAGGAAGTCGGCAACGCGACGCATTTCCCCCGCGCGATCGGTCTTCAGGTCGTTGTAGTGCACCAGCAGAACGTCGTCGTTCGCGCGTTCGTTCCAGTACGAGTTCTCGACGTGGTAGAAACCGGCACCGGCGTCGCCTTGACCGCCGCCATCGTCGATCCATTGCGAAAAGAACAGCGCAGGGTCCTGCGGCGCGATCGGATAGTCGTCGCCGAACTTGGGATCCGCGCGGTTGAGCGCGTTGCAGGCCTTCCACCAGTTCCGGCCTGAAGTTGGCGATATGGTTGTGCAGTGACATCGCGGCGTCACGGCCGTCGCGGGCGACATGAACGATCTTCACACCGGCGTAAAGCGGTATCGCGTCGAGCGGCAGGTGCGTTTTGAAGAATCGGCGATGCGTCTGCGCCTCGGCCTTCGCGAGCTCGGCCTCGATCGGTCCGAAGAGCCGCATGTCGGGCCACGGCGACAGATCCCAGATGGGCCGGACCGCCGCGGATTGAAACAGCAACATGCTGACGATGCGCTGCATCCACGTGGTACCGCACTTCGAGTACGTCGCGATGATGATGTCGTCTGCGCGCGGTCGGTAGCCGTCCCACCGCGCGCTGTCGAAGACACGCGATCGGACGGGGCGCGACGGAGCCTTCAACAGGTTCGGCATGTAAGGACTGCTAACGAGGGGGTTGAGGCGTGCGCGATTTCGCCGAGCTGAGCGCCTGTTTCAACTCCGCTTCGCACGCGACCAGCGTCTTTTCCGCTTCGACGCGCTGGCGTTTGCCGTCGTCGGCGATGCGCAATGCATCGTCGATGGTGGCGATCAACGCGTCGTTCGCCTGTTTCACTGCTGCAATGTCGACGACGCCGCGCTCGATCTGCGTACGGATCGCCTGCGTCGACGTGCGCAACGTGTCGGCGTTGGCAGTGAGCAATTCGTTGGTGAGGTCGGTTGCCTGCTTCAGCGTATCGCCGGCTTCCGCCGACCGCGCAATCGTTACGGCCATCGCGAGTTGCTGGCGCCACAACGGAATCGTGTTCGCCATCGTCGAGCCGATTTTGCCGACCAGCGCCTTGTCGTTCTCCTGCACGAGACGGATCGACGGCAGGCTCTGCATGGTCACCTGACGCGTCAACTTCAGGTCGTGTACGCGCCGCTCGAGGTCGTCGCGTTTCGCGCGCAGATCGCGCACCGATTGCGCTTTCAACACGTCGGCGCTCGCATCCGCTTCTTTCTGCAGCGCCGGCAACTGGTCCGCGTCGAGGCGGCGCAGCCATTCCTCGCCGGCGGCGATATACGTGGCGAGACTGTGGAAGTACGCCAGCGTCTTGTCGTACAACCGGTCGAGCATGCCGATGTCTTTCATCAATGCGCTGGTGTGGCCGTCGAGCCGATTGCTGATCGAGTCGATCTGGCCGCGCACCTGCTCGTATTGCTGCAGTACCTTCGCGATCGGCTTTGCCTTGCCGACCAGGCGCGCGAAGAATCCGCGCTTTTTGTTCGGGTCGAGATCGTCGAGCGCGAAACCGCGCAGCGTCGACACCATCTCGTTCAGCGCCTGCCCGGCGGGTCCGGTGTCCTTGTTGCGGACGCCTTCCAGCATTTCGTCAGCCACCGATGTGACCTCGCTCTGGGCCGACGTGCCGAAGAACAGAATCGAGTTGCTGTCGTCGAGATCGATCTCGGCAACGGCCTTGTCGATTTCGGCGCGCAGCGCCGGCGGCGCCGCGGTATAGGCGACCACCTCGGCGGGAGGCACCGGCGCGGTCGGCGCGAGGGTCGTTTGCGGGGTCGCGGTTTTCGTCGGAGTGGTCTCTGTCACGCTGCCTCCTGTGGCCGGTGCCGGCCGTGTGGTTCTAGTTGACGCCTTCGCGTTTCAGGCGCGCGTTCAGCACTTCGATCTCCACGTCGAGCGACGTGAGGTCTTTCTCGAGCAGCTTCACCCGCTGCTGATCGAACGTGCTCTCCATGTCGACCAGCAATTGCCGGAAGTTCTGTTCGAGCGGCTGGCTGCGCAGTTGTCGGTGCGTGCGCGCGTACTCGGTGGTGACGCGCTCGGCGCTGTCGAGGTAGATGTTCATGAACTTGCGCGCGCGCGATGCGTCGCGCGGGTCGCGTTCGATTTCCTGCAGGATGCCGCGACCGATGTCGATGATCCGCGTGAGCCGTTCGCCGAATTCGGGCACCCTGATGTCGCGCGCGGCGGTTTCGATTCCACGCAATCGACCGTAGGCCTGCTTCAACGTCGCGGTAACCGCGGCGCCGTCGACGCCTTCTACGCTCGCCACTTCGACGCGATGCGGTTTCAGATCGCGGCCGTAAAAGCACATGTAGCCGGCGCCCGCGAGGGCAGCGAACACCGCGGCGCTCACGATTCCGTGTCCGCCCGCGGTGGCCGCGAGCCCGGCGCCGAGTGCAGTCAACGCCGCGCTGATCGCTTTCAGCGGCAATGCCGGCGGATCGGTGCGTTCGCCGAGGAAGTAGCGCGCTTCGCCGACCAGCGCGCGCCACGACAACATGCCGGCGGACCACAGTGACGCCAGGGCGCCACCGGTCGTCAGCAGTTGCGTCATGTCGCCGGAAATCAGCGCGAGCAACACCGCGATGGTGAGCGGCATCGGCAGAACGAACAGCGCCGCCGCTTTGAGGACCGGCGCCCACGCGCGCCCCTTGCGTATCAGGTCGTTCATGACCCGTGCGAATCGCCGTGAATGTCGCGTTGATCGATGGCGGGCGCTTCGTCCACGTGCGGCAACGAGTGGACGAATGCCTGGCAGCTGGCCACGGACAGCGAGACGGTCAGCAGAAACAATCCGAAGACGCGCGTCGGCAGTCTATTCACGAAGGACCCTCGCTCGATTCCGCCGGGGACCAGAGGGTATTCGAAGCGCCCGGACGGGGCCAGCCGCGGCTTTCGGCAGAGCGCGAGAGAGATGTTAAGGGTCGAGTAAATCAGTATGTTTGAACGGGAGTCACGACTACGGACCGCGATGGGCCTTACGGGCGAGTATTTCAGGGACAGCAAGGCGGCGCGCCGCTGGCTGCTGGCTGCATTGGCGGCGATCGTGGCGGCAGCGGCGCTGATCCTGCTTTACCCGCGTCCTGCACCGTCGGAAACGCTCGATCGCATGCACGTCGCCGTGCTCCCCTTCGTAGGTCCGTCGGGAAGTACGGACGACGAGTTCTTCGGCGACGGGTTGGCCGAAGAGATCATGCACGCGCTGAGCAGCGTTGACGGCGTACGGGTGGTCGCGAAGACGTCGAGCTTCAGCTTTCGCAAGAGCGGCGAGGACCTCCGTGGCATCGGGCGAAAGCTCAACGCGGGGTCGGTGTTGCAAGGCAGCGTCAAACGCGACGGCGATCGTCTGCGCGTCACCGCACAACTGGTCGATGCAAACACGGGATTGCAGGAGTGGTCGGAGACTTACGACCGCCGCATGTCGGACATTTTCGAGGTGCAGAACCAGCTTTCCACCGCCATTGCCGGACGTCTGGTCGACACGCTGACGCCGGGCGCGCGGCTCACGGCGGCGCCGACGGCGGACATCGAGGCCTACATGCTGTTCCTGCGCGCGAACCACCGGATGCGGCAGCGCGGTGCCGCGAATCTGACGCAGGCGATCGATCTGTATCAGCAGGCGATTGCCCGCGATGCGAATTTCGGTCGCGCGTACGCCGGTCTCGCCGAGGCCTACATGCTGCAGCCGGGTTATGCAGGTGGTTCCGAGAAGGCGGCGCATGCGCAGGCGCTGGCTGCGGTGGAGCGGGCCGAATCGCTCGGCGCGGCCGACGGACACACGCTCGGCGTGCGCGCATTCGTGCATTTTCGCTCGCGCGAGTGGCAGGCCGCGCACGACGATTTCGACCGGGCCATCGCGGCCGGCCCCAACGACTCCGATGTGCTGCAGTGGTACTCGCAGTACCTCGCGAGCATCGGTTGGATCGAGCGCGCGGAACGCGCCGCGCGAGATGCCGTCGACGGCCGATCCGCTGTCGCCGGTGGCAAATCAGCGCGCCGGCGTGGTCAGCCTGTGGATCAACGACCCGGAAGCAGCGGACGATCATTTCACCGTCGCGTCGGAAGTGGGTATTCAAGGATCCGGACTACCGGAAGCGTGGATCGCGTTCCTGCTCAACGAAGGACGGCTGAACGATGCGCGCAACGCGCTGATCGAGACGCAGCGCAGCCGTGGACAATCCACCGATTGGATCGATCCGGTGTTCGCCGCAATGACCGGAAACGGATCGAAGCAGGCCGCGCTCGACGCGCTCAATCGCACGTATGCGTCCGGCGAACTGGGCGTGCCGATGTATGTCGGTGCACTGTTCTTCGTCGGCGACATCGACGGTCTGTACGCGGCGATGGAACGCGTCGTCGCGAGCGGTGAACCGTTCGACGTGGAGGTGTTCTTCAGCCGCATGGGTCGGCCGTTCCGCAAGGATCCGCGCTTCACACCGCTGATGACGGAGCTGGGCCTCATCGATTTCTGGGACAGAGCCGGTTGGCCCGATCTGTGCGCCCGCGAAGGCCCGCGTATCGTGTGCCGTTAGGCGCGACGTTGCCGCTGCTTCCTATCCGCGACCCGTTTCGTTGGGTACAGTCGGCACAGGTGCGGTCGAGTTCGATCGCTCGAGCCGAAGAGAAGGGGAGAAGTCGATGTCGAGCAGTAAGGGTGCCGTTGCGGCGGATCGGTCGGACGCTTTCGACGCGGTAGTGGTCGGTGCCGGCTTCGCCGGAATGTACATGCTGCACAAGCTGCGCGAAATCGGGCTGACGGCGCGCGTGTACGAGGCGGGCACCGGCGTCGGTGGAACGTGGTATTGGAATCGCTATCCGGGCGCACGCGTCGACGTGGAGAGCCTCGAGTACTCGTACCAGTTCTCCGAGGATCTGCAGCAGCAGTGGCAGTGGTCCGAGCGCTACGCGACGCAGCCCGAACTGCTGCGTTACGCCGATCACGTCGCCGAGCGCTTCGACTTGAAGCGCGACATCCAGCTGAACACGCGCGTGCTGTCGTCGCGCTTCGACGATGCGACGGGTCGATGGCAGGTCGTCACCGACAAAGGAGCGGCCTCCGCGCGCTTCTTCATCCTCGCATCGGGTTGCCTCTCGTCGACGAACGTGCCGGACTTCAAAGGTCTGCGCGATTTCAAAGGCAACTGGTACCACACCGGCGGCTGGCCGCACGACGGCGTCGACTTCACCGGAAAGCGCGTTGCCGTCATCGGCACCGGCTCTTCGGCGATCCAATCGATACCGATGATCGCGCAGCAGGCGAAACAACTGTTCGTGTTCCAGCGCACCGCGACGTATTCGGTGCCGGCGCACAACGGCCCGGTCGATCCGCAAGCGCTCGCCCGGGTGAAGGCGAACTATCGCGAGTTCCGCGAACGCAACGCGAAGACCGGCTACGGTTTCATTCTCGATGCAAACGAAGCATCGGCGCTGTCGGTGAGCGAGCAGGAACGCCAGGCGGTTTACGAATCGCGCTGGGCGCGCGGCGGACTCGGCTTTTACGGATCGTTCGGCGACTTCGTGTCGGACAAGGCGGCGAACGACACCGCGGCCGACTTCATCCGTCAGAAGATCCGTTCGACCGTGCGCGATCCCGCCGTGGCGGAACTGTTGTGTCCGAAGACGGTGGTCGGCTGCAAGCGACTGTGCGTCGATACGGGCTACTACGAAACCTACAACCGGTCGAACGTCACGCTCGTAGACGTGAGCAAGATTCCGATCGATCGAATCACGCCGACCGGATTGCGCGTGGGCGAGCGCGATTACGACGTCGACGCGATCGTGTTCGCGACCGGCTTCGATGCAATGACCGGTTCCGTGATGAAGATCGACATCCGCGGCAGCGGCGGTCTGCCGCTGGCGGAAAAATGGGCGGCGGGTCCGAAGAACTACCTGGGCCTCGGCGTGGCCGGCTTTCCGAACATGTTCCTGATCGCGGGTCCGGGCAGTCCTTCCGTGCTTACGAACATGTTGCCGTCGATCGAACAGCACGTGCGCTGGATCGGCGACTGCATCGCGACGATGCAATCGCGGCAAGCGCGACGCATCGAAGCGGTCGAAGCGGCGGAAGCGACGTGGGTGAGCCACGTCAACGAACTCGCCGCCGCTTCGCTGTTCCCGAGCTGCAACTCCTGGTACCTGGGCGCTAACGTGCCCGGTAAGCCGCGGGTGTTCATGCCGTATTCCGGCGGCTTCGCCACTTACGTCGAGAAATGCAACGAAGTCGCGTCGCACGACTACGAAGGGTTTACGCTCAGTTGACGTCGAAGCGTTACTGAGGCGCGCATATGGAAGTCCCGGCGATCCTCGCATCGATGGCGGAAGGATCGATCACGCTCGCCGGCTTCGCTGCGGTGTTTCGTGCGTTCGGCGGCAACGACGATCCGGACGGCTATAGTCGGCTGCGTCTGACGATCGTGATCGAGGGCGGTCTGGTGGTTGCCGCGCTCTGTTACTTCCCGTCATGGCTGGCCTCTTTGGACCTCGCGGCCGATACAGTCTGGCGATCGAGCGCGGCGATCGGAACGATCTGGCCGCTGTTTCGATTCATTCTCGTTGCGTTCGGAATCGTTCGTAAGGGACCGCCGTTCCCCGTTCTGTATGTCTTCGCTGCGCCGTTCGGATTGATCTCCTTCATCGCATTCGCCGCGACGGCCGCAGGGTTTCTTCCCGGCGGCGCTTATGCCGGATTTCTTCTGGGGACGCTGACTCTGCTGGCGACCGTCGGCACCGTCTTCATCGCACAATTTCGGGCCGAGCGCGGATAGCGTGCGGCCTCCATGATCGCTATGCGAACACCTCCGAGAAGAAGTTCTGCATGGCGACCCACGAACGCGCATCGGACTGCGCGTTGAACTTGATGCCGGGCATCATCGTGCCGTCGGCGTCGGGATTCGTGAAACTGTGGACCGTGTTGCCGTAGCTGACGAGTTGCCAATCGGCGTTGGCCTTCGTCATTTCGTCGACGAACGCATTCACCTGAGCGGTCTGGATCATCGGGTCGTCGGAGCCGTGGCAAACGAGGATCTTCGCTTTGACTTGGCCAGGTTGCGCGGGTTTCTGTGTTTGCAGTCCGCCGTGAAACGACACGACGCCGCGTAACGGCGCGCCGTCGCGTGCGAGTTCGAGCGAGAACGTGCCGCCCATGCAGTAGCCGATGCACGCGAGGCGATTCGGATCGACCTGCGGCAGTGAAGCGAGCTTGTCGATGCCGGCGCGCGCACGGGCGCGGAACTTGGCCGGGTCGGCCATCAACGCACCGGCGACTTTGATCGCTTCCTGCAGGTCGGTGAATTCCTTGCCGTCGCCGAACGGATCGCCGCCGAGCGCGACATAGCCGAGCTCGGCCAGCATCTTGGCGCGGTTCTTGGCGTTCTTTCCGAGGCCGAACGCTTCCGGCATCACGAGCACGCCGGGGCGTTTGCCGGACTTCTTGTCGTCATACGCAAGAAAGCCTTTCAGGGTGGTGCCGGCGTCGGTGTAGGTGAGGGTCTCGGTATGCATCGTTTGCTCCTTTGGTGGATGGTTAGAGGCTATTTGAGCCAGCGGCGAATGTCGTCGCTGTGTTGGCCCAGCAGCGGACCGGGCCGGCGTAGCTGCGCAGGCGTCCGCGAGAAACGGGTGACCGGACCGTCGTAAGGAGTGGGTCCCATCACCGGGTGATCCAAGCGTGACGAAGAAACCGCGGTGCTGCAGTTGCGGGTCTTCGAACAGGTCGGTCGGTCGCGCCACCGGATGGCTCGGTACGCCGGCGCGCTGCAGCCGGTCGGCGAGTTCGAATACGTCCTGGTCGGCGCACCAGCGCGCGAGTTCGGTCTCGATGGCGTCGCGCTGAGCGATGCGCTCGTGTAATTCCGTCAGCGCCCGCAACGGTCCGGAGAATGGCGCGAGTCCACATAGAGACCGCCACTGTGCCGCGGTGACGACGCCGATGGCGATGTATCGCTCCAGCCCGCGCGTCTTGTACGTGCCGTGCGGGCACGCGTAGTTCGACGCGTTGCCGGCCGCGCTTGCGATGCGGCCGTTGACTGCGTGATCGAGAACGAGCGGCGCGTGAAACTGAATGCCTGCTTCGATCTGCGACAGATCGACGTACTGACCTTGACCCGTCGCGTCGCGATGCAGCAGCGCGGCCGTCAGCGCCGCGATGCCGTAACGCGGCGTGATGAAATCGGTGTACGCGCCCCAGGGTCCGGCAGGAGCGCGATCGGGCCAACCGGTTATCGCGACGAGTCCGGCGAGCGCTGCGCCCTGGTTGCCGAAGCCGGTGTAGTGACGCTCCGGTCCCGTTTGCCCGCGCATGCACGTGCTCACCATCACGAGGTCGCCGCGGTTTTCCGACAGCGTCGGATAGTCGAGGCCGTAACGCGCCATCGTGCCGGGTGTGAAGCTCTCGACCACGACGTCGGCCCAATCCGCCAGTTTCCGCGCCAGGGCGCGATCGTCGGGCTCGTTCAGCTCCAGTCGCAATCCCTGTTTCGACGTATTGAAGTTCGCGAAGAACTGCGAGCGGTTGATGCCCGGTTCGGCGTCCTTGAACGGCGGCAGCGAACGCAGCAGATCGGTCTTCACTTCGGATTCGACGTGGATGACCGTGGCGCCGTGATCGGCGAGCGCCTTGCTGATGATCGGACCGACGCCCACCCACGCGAAGTCCGCGACTTTCAGGCCTTCGAATATCGGCGCGTCGGGAGTCTTTCGCGCGGCGATCGCTTTGCGGGACGAGCGCGCGGCTCGGCAGGTTCTGGTCCGCCCCCAGCTTCGGCGCGGGCGTCTTCATTTGAATCGGGGTTGCCGACAGTTTTGCGAAGGGGCCGGGATGCGGGTCGCCGCCGACGTTCGTCCAGTAGTCGCGCGAGGCGAGTTGCGGATCGGCGCGCACGTCGCTGACGTCGTGGATCGGCGCCAGCAGCAGCTTGCGTTCCAGCGCACCGTCGAGCAGTTGCCGCTTCGTGCGCTTCTCGACGAAGGCGCCGATGGTGTCGTAACCGCGGTTGAAGTCCTCCACCGTCAACGCGCCGCTGACGAGGTCGTTCATGTACGTGAGCCAGCTGCGCTGCGTGAGATCGGCGCCGCGTCGCCTTCGTCGCCGGCCCATCGCAACATGCCGTCGAGCGTGCGCTCGCCGATGCCCGGCTGATACGTTCCGATCACGACGAAACCGTCCTTGCACGACATCGTGCGCGGAGCACGCATGCCGGGCAGCAGCGTCGGTCGTGGGTCGTTGCGGAATTCGCTGGTGCCGGGCGGGTTCGCCGCCGATGTTCGCCGGATAGCCGGTGGCGTTCATCAGCGTCCAGATCATTGCCGCCTGCATCGACACGTCGAGGTGCTGGCCGAGCCCGCTGTGATTGCGTTCGTACAGCGCGATCAGACTGTCCGCCGCGGCTTGCACGCCGCCGTGAAACGAAGCTTGCGGCAGACCGATCGCCACCGGCGGCCGATCGCCGTCCCCTTGCAGCCCCACCAGACCGCCGCTCGCTTCGATCGTGAGATCGATGGCGGGAATGCTCGCTTTGGGTCCCGTTTGGCCGAACGGCGTGACGGACGTGTAGACGAGCGCGGGATTGCGCGCGGCGAGCGCGGCGTATCCGAGGCCGGCGGCTTCCATTACTCCGGGGTCGAACGATTCGATCAGGATGTCTGCGGTGTCGATCAGCTGCAGCAGGCGTTCGCGATCGCTCTTCGAATCGATGTCGAGCACTACGCTGCGCTTGCCGAGGCCGACGACGGCCCAGTACAGCGACCCCTCTTTCGAATCGTCAGCGCCGTTGCGAAACGGCGGCAGCGTGCGCGCGTCGCTGCCGCCCGGCGGTTCCACCTTTATGACATCGGCGCCGAGATCGGCCAGCACGCGGCCGGCGAGTTCCGCGCGCGACGTGGCAAGGTCGATCACCCGGATACCGGCGAGCGCGGCGGGCATGGCGCTACTCGGTCAGGCTGGCGAATGTCTTGCCGGCTTTCGCGAGCCGTGCGAGCAGCCCGGACGGCTTCCAGGCCTCGCCGTATTCCTGATGGAACTTCAGGATGTCCTGATAGATGTTGTCGAGGCCGATCTGATCGGCGTAGTACATCGGTCCGCCGCGATATTTCGGGAAGCCGTAACCATAGATGTAGACCACGTCGATGTCGGCAGCGCGCAGCGCGACGCCGTTTTCGAGCAACTGCGCGCCGATGTTGATCAGCGGATACAAACAGCGTTTCAGTACTTCTTCGTCGCTGATCTCGCGCCGCTTGATGCCGAGTTCGTCGGATGTTTCGACGATCAGCTTCGCGACCGCGGGATCGGGCATGCCCTGGCGACTGCCTTCGGCGTACTTGTAGTAGCCGGCGTTCGTCTTCTGGCCGAATCGTCCGAGTGCGCACAACTTGTCGACTACGCGCGCCGTCAGTGGCACGTCTGCGGGCTTCACCTTCGCCATCTGCCGCGCGCGCCAGCCGAGGTCGAGGCCGACGAGGTCGTTCATCGCAAACGGCCCCATGTTGAAGCCGAAGTCGAAGATGACTTTGTCGACCTGCTCCGGCAACGCGCCTTGCAGGATGATCTCGCCGGCCTGCTGCGTGTAACCGCCGAGCATGCGATTGCCGATGAAGCCGCGTTCGTTGCGCGACAGCACCGGAATCTTGTCGATCGTTTTGCCGAGCGCCATCGCGGTGGCGATCGTCGGTTTCGCCGATTTCTCGCCGCGCACCACTTCGAGCAGCTGCATCACGTTCGCCGGGCTGAAGAAGTGCATGCCGACGACGTCCTGCGGCCGCTTCGTCATTGCCGCCATCTGGTCGATGTCGAGCGCCGACGTATTGCTCGCGAGAATCGCGCCGGGCTTCATCGTTTCGTCGAGCTTCTTGAAGATCTGCTTCTTCAGATCGAGGTTCTCGTAGACCGCTTCGATCACGACATCGGCATCGCGCGAGCGCAGCGTAGTCGGTGGTGCCCTCGATCAGCCCCATGCGTTCGTCCATCTGCGCCTGCGTGATGCGGCCGCCCTGGACCATCCGCGCGTAGTTCTTCTCGATGACGCTCAGACCTTTCTGCAGCGCTTCATCGCCGACTTCGAGCACGCGCACCGGAATGCCGACGTTGGCGAAGTTCATCGCGATGCCGCCGCCCATCAGACCGGCGCCGACCGTCGCGGCCGACTTGATGTCTTTCTTCGGCGTTTCCGCCGGTACGTCGGGAATACGCGCGGCCTGCCGCTCGGCGAAGAAGACGTGGATCATCGCGGCGCGTTGCGGATGCGTCAGACACTTCTGGAAGTTGTCGCGCTCCACCTTCATGCCGGCGTCGAAGCCATCGACCTGCACCGCGGCCTTCACGCATTCATACGCCATCTGGCCGTTGAACTGGCCGCGCAATCGGCGCGCGAGATACGCCTCTGCGTCTTTGAAGATCGCAGGGTTTGCGCGATCGGCGAGCACCTTGTCGGTCTTGTCGCGCACGAGCGGATGCTTGCCGCCTTGCGCCGCTTTACGTTTCGCGAATGCGATGGCGCCGGCAGCCAGATCGCCCTCGATGATCTCGTCGATGATGCCGAGACGCAGCGCGTCGTCGGTTTCGAACGGATCGCCGGACAGGATCGCGTCCATCGCCGCTTTCGCGCCGATCAGTCGCGGCAACCGTTGCGTGCCGCCGCCGCCGGGCAGCAGACCGATCTTGATTTCCGGCAGGCCCACCGGTGCACCGGGAGACGCGACGCGATAGTGGCAGGTGAGTGCGAACTCGAGCCCGCCGCCGAACGCGGTGCCGTTGATCGCTGCGACGATCGGTTTCGCGCTCTCTTCGATGTAAGCCCCGGCCGGACGTTTCGGCTGCTCGTCGGCGCTCGCCGGCTTGCCGAAGTCGCGGATGTCGGCGCCGGCGATGAATGCGCGGCCTTTACCGGTGATGACGATCGCTTTGACAGCGTTGTCGCCCAAGCGCCGTTTCGAGATGCTTCGAGAGATAGAACCTGACGCCGCTGCTGAGGGGATTGACCGGCGGATTGTCGATGGTCAGCAGCGCGACGCCGTCGCGAACTTCGTAGTGAACGGTGCCGATAAGGGCCATGGCAGTCCTCGGGAGTAGGGCGGAATGCCGAACGTTTTAACCCTTTCGGCCGCCCGTTGAAAGCGCGACTCAGTCGCGCGGATCGTCGGACAGCGGCGCCGGCCAGAATTTCTGCATCGCGAGGAACGTGAACGAAGCCGACCAGGTGATCAACGAAAGCCCCATCAGCGCCTCCGCCGCGCTCAGCATGCGCATCGCGCCCAGCGGCACGATGTCCCCAAAGCCGACCGTCGCGTAGACCATCGACGACAGGTACATGTAGTCGATCACGTCCGGGTGCTCGATGCCGGCAATGCCTCCCGTGTCCGGTAGCGTGTCGGCGAACATGTAGCCGAGCGCGAACACCCAGATTTCGAGGGCATGCGCAATCAGCAGCCCGATCATGACGAGCAGTACGCCGATGCGCTTGTGCACGTGTGCGCCGAGCGTTTTGCCGAGGATTCGCAGCGACTCGTAGTGCATCGTCACGCAGATGCCGACGATGACGATCGCCAGAGGCTGACGAGAAGATGCGGTACCAGCGTATTCATCGCCGGATCATAACCCGGTGAGGAGTCGCCTCCTGCGAACGGCTCAGGTCACGCGGCGGTTGACCGCGGCGCTTCCATTGATCGATCAGTTCGCGGTTGTTGGCATCCCACGGATGAAAGTCGGCGCGCATGAAGTCGCGCCACTCGGGCGCAACGGCGCGCAGAATGCCGGACTTGCCGAACAACCACTTCATGCCGCCCCACCAGACGGAGGCTTCAGGTGCAGTCCGTCGGCGCGCAGCATCATCCGCATGCCGGCAAAGACGTGGCGGAACAGTTGCCAGGTTTCGAGGCGCAGCATCGTGCGCAGCGCTTTGCGGGTGCCGCCCGACGCGATGTACGTGTCGAATGCGACGGCCTTGTGCTCGACTTCCTCGATCGCGTGCCAGCGCCACAACTCGGCCATGCGCGGATCGGCGCCGTCGAGCCAGGCTGGATTCGTCAGCAGTGCATTGCCGAGAATCGCGGTTAGGTGCTCGGTCGTCACCGTAGCGCCGAGACGCGTGATCGGTTCGAGATTCTCGTTCGCCCACGCGGTGTCGCGATCGAGGCGCGAGTCCATGAACGTTCGCGTCGTAACCGCGCGCCGCGCACATCACGTCGTTCATCTGCCTGTGCTCGCGGCTGTGGATCGCTTCCTGGCCGATGAAGCCGCGGATCTCCTGACTCAATTTCGGATCGCTGATGCCGCGCTGAAACGCGCGCACGCTGTCGATGAAGAACTTCTCGCCTTTCGGAAAGGTCAGCGACAACGCGTTGAAGAACGCGGTGCGGAACGGATCGTTGCCGTGCCAGTCGCGCGACAGGCATTCGGCGAGTTCGAACTGCGGGTGACGCGGGTTGATCGGCACATCGACCGGCGTGCGGGACAAGGCATTCATGCGGGAGCATCCGAGCGGGCTGAGACGGTGCCCATGCTACTTGTCGATCGCGGGTTGAGTAGGTTAATTTCGGCCAGCGGGGGTGTCATATGCGGCCACGAGCCGCGCCGCCGGTAAGCCAACCGGGCACGGCGCTCAACAATCAGCACGCGTATCTCGAGGCGTTGCTCGAAGTGGTTCGCGGCGACGGCGTTGCGTCGGAGACGCTGTTCAAGCACGCCCGCAGCGCCTGGCGCGGTCCGGGTCTGCCCGACTTCACGCAGCTGTGCGACAGCGCGCTGCAGCTCACCGGCGACGCAGAACTCGGCATCAAGTTCGGCGGCCGCCTCGATCTCACCAGCCACGGCATTCTCGGTTACGCGCTGATGAGCAGCCGCACCGTCGAGCAGGCGTTGCAGCGGCTGGTGCGGTACATCGGCCTCGCCGCGCCGCCGATCCATTTCGAACAGGTGATGCAGGGATCGCGTTGTCTGCTGGTATGCCGCACGGAACCGGAGCTCGTTCCCCAACAGTTCTACATAGACGCGGTACTGGTGTCGGTGGTGGTCTCGGCCCACACGTTGCTCGGCGCGCGCGTTGCGCGTGAAGCAGAACTGTGGCTGATGGGGCCGAAACCGTCGTACGCGCAGCGCTACGAAGCGGTGGCAGGCATCGAGGTCAGCTTCGACCGCCCGCACAACGCAGTGACCATGCCGCGCCGCTATCTCGACGCGCCGGTGCTGAGCGCCGAGCCGGCGATGGCCGAACTGTGCCGTCAGCAGTGCGAGAAACTGCTCGCGAACATGCGCGACCGGCGCGGACTTGCCGGGCGCATTCGCGAACAGTTGCTGCGCGCGCCGGGACACTTTCCCGATATCGAGCGGATCGCCCGGCAATACGGGTTGAGCGAACGCACGTTGCGGCGGCGGTTGACGGAGGAGGGCACGTCGTATCGCACGCTGCTCGACGAAGTGCGGCTCGAACTGGCGCGCACGTATCTCACGTCTACCGGTCTGCCCGTTGCCGAAATAGCGGTGCTGCTCGGCTATGATGACCCCGCGAATTTCCGGCGCGCATTCAAGCGGATGCAGCGTCAATCACCGGCGGAGTTTCGCGGTGGGAACAAGGGGGACGATTGATGGGGCGAGCCGAGAACAAAGTGGTGATCGTGACCGGCGCAGCGAGCGGCCTCGGCGCGGCAGACGCGCGGTTGCTGGCGTCGCACGGCGCGAACGTTGTGATGACCGACGTCAACGAATCGGCCGGTGGCGCAATCGCGAAAGAGATCGGCGCGCAGTTCGTCCGCCAGGACGTTTCCGACGAAGCAGGCTGGCACGGCCTGATCGACGACGTGGTGCGACGCCACGGTCGACTCGACGGGCTCGTCAACAACGCGGGCATCGCGATCGCGGCCAACATCGAGACGACCAGTACCGAGGCGTGGCGACGTACGCTCGCGATTCATCTCGATGCGACGTTCTTCGGCTGCAAGTACGCGATTGCGGCGATGAAGGACTCGGGTGGCGGTTCGATCGTCAACATGTCCTCGACGGCAGGCCTTATCGGTATTCCGGACTTTCTCGCGTACTCGGCGGCGAAAGGCGGCATCCGCGCGATGACGAAGTCGATCGCGATTCACTGCCGCGCGCAGAAGTACCGCATCCGCTGCAATTCCGTACATCCCGGCAGCATCAGCACGCCGATGGTTCACGCCGCACTCGAGCAACTGTCGGGCTTCAAATTGATGGAGCAGAAAGATCCGGAAGCGACGCGCCAGCAGATGGGCATCGGTGAACCGAACGACATCGCCTACATGGTGCTGTATCTGATATCGGACGAGTCGAAACACATCAACGGCACCGAGATGGTGGTCGACAACGGCGATACGGTGGTCTGACGCCGTGTCGTTGACCGCCGCGCAGCTCGAAGCGCTCGATACCGATGGATACCTGTCGTTCGACTCGCTCGTGTCGGCCGATGCCGTCGCCGGGTTGCGTACTGTCTACGACCGGATTCTCGCAAACGAAGTCGCGGCAGAGGGAGATCGTTGGCTCGGCGGTGTGACGCGCCAGGTGATGTTTCCGAGCAAGGCGCATCGGTTGTTCGACGACAACGAGGCGCGCGACGTCACGCGCGCGAATCGCTCGCGTTGCGTTCGAAGGTGCCGAGCCGGTGTTCGCGTTCGATCAATTGTTGTTCAAACCGCCGGGCCATCCGGCAGACACGCCGTGGCATCAGGACATGGCGTATTCGCGCATGCCGTTCAGCCCGAAAGGCTATCCGTGTCGCGGCCGCCAGATCCTGCAGTTCTGGATGGCCCTCGACGCCGCCGATGCCGAGAACGGCTGCATGCACTTCGTGCCGGGCCGGCATAACGAGCCGTTGCTGCAGCACTACGTCGTGAGCGGCGCGGACGACTACGAAGGACGGCTGCTGGGAATCGTCGATCCGGAACGCGCGCTCGATCTCACGACCGCGGTCGCATGTCCGGTGCCGGCGGGCGGTGCGACCGTTCATCTGGCCGGAACGCCTCACTACACGCCCCCCAACAGATCCGTTGACAGGCCGCGGCGCGCTTACATCATCAACTATATGCATCCGGCGCTGTTCAATCGCGGCCGGTCTGCGCCGCAGGGTTAGTCGCGCCGCATCAGCATGCCGGTCATCGCGCCGAGGCGGCGAGCGTAACTCTCCGGGAACAGCCGCTGGATCCACGCCAGCAGCTTCGCATCTTTCCCGACGAGCACCCGACCGCGGTTGTTCTCTACACCGCGAAGGATCTGCAATGCGGCGTCGCGCGGCGTGAGCGCGGCGAGTTGCTCGAAACTACGCGTCATTTCCTCTTTGGTGGGCGCCTCGTTGTCCGTGGCGTAGTACCGCGAGGTCTTGACGATGTTCGTCTTCACGCCGCCGGGTTGAACGCAGCTGACGCCGATGTGCGTTCCGGCCAGTTCCTGCCGCAGCGCCTCCGTGAAGCCGCGCACCGCGAACTTCGACGCGTTGTAGGCGCCCTGGCTCGGGAACGCGACCACGCCGAAGATGCTCGACGTGTTGATGATGTGGGCTTCGTCCACCAGCCGCAGATACGGCAGGAACGCCTTCGTGCCGTGCACGACGCCCCAGAAGTTGATGTTCATCAGCCACTCGAAGTCGTCGTAGCTGAGCTTCTCGACGGTGTTCGTGACCGAGACGCCGGCGTTGTTGAAGACCAGATTCACCTTGCCGTGCACGCGCGCGACGTCTTCTGCGAACCGCTCCATCGCGGCACGGTCCGCCACGTCGACCAGGTGGCACGACACTTTCACCTTCGTGCCGCGCAGCATCGACTCGGTCTCGTTCAACGACGCGAGCCCGACGTCGGCGATCGCCACGGCGCAGCCGCGCGCGGCGAGTTCGAGCGCGAGCGCGCGCCCCATGCCGGAGCCCGCACCGGTGATGGCGGCGACCTTGTTTCGGAAATCTCTCATTGATTCAGACGGTGGAGGCGCAAAAAAAAGGGCCGGTCAAAGGACCGGCCCCCCTACAACAGATGTCACGATCACCTCCTTTTTATCAGCCCGAGGTGGGACGGATTATCGCGTTCTCGGGCAGGAAAGCAATCGCGTTTGCTCAGTAACCCAACGCTTTGTCGATGATGCCATCGAGCGCCTGCCCACCGCGCAACCGCTGCAGGTTGGCGACGAAGCGGTCGATGTTGCGAGCGGCGCGATACTGGCTGGCGCCGGCCGTATGCGGCGTCATCACGACGTTCGGCAGACGCCACAACGCGCTATCCGCCGGCAGCGGTTCCCGCGGCGCAACGTCCAGCGCCGCGCCTCCCAACCGCCCTTTCTGCAGCGCCTCGACCAGCGCTTCCTCGTCCATTACTTCGCCGCGCGTCACGTTGACCAGAATTGCTGACGGTTTCATTAAGGCGAGCGCGTTCGCGTCGAACATGCCTTGCGTCTCGCGCGTCAGCGGCACGCACACCGCGACGACGTCGGACCCCGCCAGCAGATCCGGGAAGCCATCGAGACGATGCACCGACGTCACTTCAGGCGAAGCGGGGACGGGATCGCGATCGACGGCCCGGCAGGTCATTCCGAACGCCGCTGCGCGGCGCGCCATCGCGCGGCCGGTGCCGCCGAACCCGACGATGCCCATCGTCAGCCCGGTCAGCTCGACTTCCTTCCGGCGCATCTCCGGTCGATGGTTCCACGCCTCGGGTCCGAGCTTGAGCGCGGTGGCGAGTTGGCGCGTCAGCATCAGCAGCAGGCCGAACGCGTGGTCGGCGAGATGTTCGCCGACGAGACCTTTCTCGCTCGTCAGCAACACCGGACTCGCGGCGAATTCCGGATACAGAAACGCATCCACACCGGATGCAATCGCGTGCACCCAGCGCAAGCGCGGCGCCGCTTGGAACAGCGCGTGCGGCACGAAGCCGAGAATCACTTCGGCCGTTTCGGCGTGCTCGTGCGCCTGCGCCTGCGACGTGATGATCACCTCGGAGCCCGGACCCGCAGCGTCCCGAATCCGCTGCAGGTCGGCCGCCGAAACGGCCGGCAACGTCAACCCGGGGATGATCAGGATTTTCATTTGAAGCGGATCGCCACGCGGCCGAGCGGGCCGAAGTCGGCTTCCCACCGCGCCGCCTCGCGTACCGGCTGACGGGTGAACGAACCGGTGATCACGCGTTGCCCCGCCTTCAGCCCGCGATCGAATTTCGCCAGTTCGCGCGCCAAGGCCGCCAGCGATTCGAAGTGATCGTCGATGTGGCCGCGCGCAGCGACGCGCTCCACTTCCACGCCGTCGCGGTACAACGCGATGACCAGCGAGTCCCAGTCGAAGTTCTCCGGCAGCGGCCGCGTGACCGGACCAACCACGATGCCCCATTGCGACAGGTTGTCGGCGATGCGACACGGCCCGTCCGATTCGCCGGACAGACGCGTCTCGTTGACTTCGAACGCCGGCGCGACGCCGCCGACGGCCGCACGCGCCATCGCGGCGGTGACCGATTTGCCGCGCAGCTCGCGATCCATCACGAAGCACAACTCGTTCTCGATGCCGCAGCGCTGGATCGCCGCAATGTTCAATTCGTCGTCGGACGGAATGATGCGGTTGTCGAGCACGAAGCCGAACGGACGAATGCCTTTTCCGAACGCATCGCGCGACGTGCCGGACGTGAGTCCGACTTTCCAACCTCCCAACGATTCCCCCCGGGTGCACCAGCGGTCCAGAACGTCGAGCTGAATGGCTTCGCCGTCGTCGATCGACAGTTTGCCGTTCAACGCGGTGACGTCGAACGGCGCGCCGGTGGACGCCCGCCAGAAGCGTTCCAGTAACATTGCGTGATCGTTGTGCATGGGTGCCGCTTCGAGTCGTGTTCGACGCAGCGCAGGATACACCGAGCGGCGCCGGGTAGCGTTCCGACTGCTGCGGAGTTAAAAGGGAAACGCACCGGCACGGGAGAGGGAAGATGCGCAACGGATTCAGGGTAATCGACACCGACTGTCACCAGATGGAACCGCCATCCATCTGGGCCGACTACATCGATCCGAAGTTCGCCGACCGCGCGCCGCGGATCGGTGAAATCGGCCACGGCAAAAAAGGCGTGTTGGTCGAGGGCGAGGCGCTGACGCGCCAGACCGGGTCCTATCCGATGGATGCCGAAGAGTTCATCGCGGCGACGGTGCGGGCGATGAAGCGGTTCGAAAAGACGCGCAACGCCGGCTTCAGTCCGCAGAGCCGCATCGAAGACATGGACGCGCAGGGCGTCGATGCGCAGGTGATCTACCCGACCGCCGGCGGCCAGCTGCTCGGCAAACCGTTCCAGGACACCGAACTCCTGGGCGCGTGCTGCCGCGCTTACAACGACTGGAGTCTCGAATACTGTTCCGCGTCACCCCAACGACTGCGCATGGCGGCGATGCTGCCGATGCAGGCGGTGGATCTCGCGATCGAAGAAGCGCGCCGCACCAGCGGCCTGGGCGCAGCGGCGTTTTACGTCCGTCCGAATCCCACCGGCGGACGCAACCTGCATCACTCGGACTACGAGCCGTTGTGGCGCGAGATCGCGCGCCTCGGTAAACCCGTTTGCCTTCACGATTCCGGCTCGCCATACCTGCCGTCGTTCGGCGAACGCATGGAAACACACACGTCCGGCCACATCATTGCGCATCCGTTCGAGGCGATGGTGGCGATGATGAGTCTCATCTGGTACGGCGTGATCGAACGCAATCCGACGCTGCGGATCGTGCACGTCGAAGCCGACGCCGGCTGGTTGCCGTACTGGTTGCAGCGGATGGAGCAGCACTTCGAGTTCTCGGGCAACGCCGAACACCCGGACCTGAAGCGAAGGCCGACTGAGTACTTCAAGTCGAACTTTCTCGTCGCATGTCGCGGCGACGAGATGACGCTGCCGAGCGTCGTCCAACTCGTCGGCGACGACAACCTCACCTTCAACACCGACTACCCGCACCCCGACGGCACCTGGCCCTCCGGCATCGAAAGCCTCGAACGACAGCCGATCCCTCAGTCGAGCATTCGCAAGATCTTCTGGGACAACGCCGCGTCGGTGTTTGGAGTGAACTGACGGAGCTTCGATTCGCGGCGGAGGTGGGTGTCTGCTCGGACCGCTCTAGCCATCCATGGGCGCTCGTCCGCGACATCCCTGGCGCCGGAGGTCCGAACACACACGCACCTCCGCCTGGGTCGCGCCACCGTCGTTCATCGTGTGTCGTGCGTGAACGCGCGCAAAGCGCGCGTTCATCTCTCGAGAACGAAGGCGCGACTTCGGATGTGGAAGGTGGCGGGTGATCGGTGTGCCGGACCCTTGAGCGACAGGGATGTCGCGAAAGGAGCGCCCAGGGATGGCTCGAGCGAGTCCGGCACACCGATCACCCGCCACCCACGCGCTCGAAACCACGGGCGCGAACTCAACTCGCGTACAACCCGCCATCGACGATGAATTCCGCGCCGGTGCAGTACGAGCTGTCTTCGCTGGCGAGAAACAGCGCGACTGAGGCGACTTCGCTGGCGGCCGCGGTGCGACCCATCGGCACGTTGCGGGTCATGCGGTCGAGGTCGGTCGGGAGTTGGCCGAGCATGTCGGTCTCGATGAGGCCGGGATGGATCGAGTTGACGCGTACGCCGCGGCGCGCGAGTTCGATGGCCGCACTCTTCGTCATGCCGCGCACGGCCCATTTCGAGGTGCCGTAGGCGAATGCGCCGGCGGCGGATTGCATGCCGGCGAGCGACGAGATGTTCACGATGCTGCCGCGGCCGGCTTCGCGCATTGGCGTGGCGACGGCGCGCATGCCGAGAAACACGCCGACGCAGTTGACGTCCATCACCAGGCGTGAACTCTTCCAGCGAGGTGTCGCGCATCCGGTTGGACCGGAAGATGCCCGCGTTGTTGACGAGCACGTCGATGCGGCCGTCGCGACGCAGGATCTCTTCGACCAGTTCAGACCAGCCGCGTTCGCTGCGCACATCGAGATGTCGATACGTGGCGTCGATCGACTTTGCGGTTGCCTCGCCGACGTCGTCGAGAACGTCGGTCAGCCAGACGGTGGCCCCTTCCTTAGTGAACAGCCGCGCCTCTTCCGCGCCTTGACCGCGCGCCGCGCCGGTGATCACGCACACTTTCCCGTCGAGCCTTGCCATCGTCGTCTCCGTCTTCGATTGATTGGAATGCTACCGCCACGGTCGTATCACCTGGCGGGCGAACTCAGCGAGATAGTCGAGCGAACTGTCGGGTGCGAGCATCGGATGCGGCAACACGATGTCGATCGGCACGTCGATCTCCAAAGCGCGTTCCAGTTGGGCTGCGATGTCGGCAAAGCCGCCGTACAGCGCGAAGGCGTCTATTGCCTGTTGCGGCAGGAAATTCACGGCCGCGCCCGCGGCGAGCAGGTCGCGCGCGTGATGGAAGTCGGGGAAGACGTCGCGCTTCAGTTCGTGCACCGGTGTACCGCTCCAACGCAGGCCGATGTCGTCGAACAGGAACGGCGAGTATTCGTAGTAGCCGGCGGCAATCGCCTTCGCGATGGCCGTGGCGCGCGCGGCATCGGCGTCCACCGCGACGTGGAAGATCGCGCCGATTTTCACGTCCTTCGGATTCCTGCCGGCCGACTTCGCCCCTTCAACGACCTGTTGGTAGGCCGCTTCGATGTTGCGCGCGTCGGTGCCGACCCGGATGAACACGCCGTCTGCGTGCGCACCGGCCATTCGCAACGTGCGCGGGCCTTGCGCGGCGATCCACACCGGTACCGCCTGGGCGTGACGAAGCCGCGCGGGTCGGGCGGCGCCGACGTCCACCGCTTCGCCGGCGAGCAACGCGCGCGTCTGCACGAGTGCGCGCTGCAGCGTTTCGACGCGCGCCGGCGACAAGCCGTTCAATCGAACCGCCGTGTCACCCACGCCCAAGACCAAGCAACGTGCGCCCCGGAGCGAGCTCCGCGACGGTTGCGATGGACGACGCGAGCGCGGCCGGGTGACGCATGACCGGCGTGTCGAGCAACGTGCCGAGCACCAGCCGCTGCGTTGCGCCGGCCGCGAACGCAAGCATCACGTACGGATCGCGAACGAGCAGCGGCGAGCACGGAATCAGGCCGTACCCCCAGCCCAGCGATTCCGCTTTCGCCGCCGAACGGGCGAATGCGTCGACGCTCGACATGTCGAGCCTGTTGATCGCGAATTGCATGTGTGATCCCGTGATCGCGCGAACGTTAGAATCGCACCGGGAGGCAACGCTTGAAACCCCTAGAGAATTTGCGCGTCGTCGATGTCACGTCGGGTCCGGTCGGTGGGCTCGCCACGATGATGCTGGCGGACTTCGGCGCCGAGGTGATCAAAGTCGAAACGCGCGACGGGGATCCGGCGCGCAGCGAGCCGCACGCGCGGGTCTGGTTGCGCGGCAAGCGCAGTGTCGTTTGCACCGACGACGCGTTGCACGAGCTGATCGTCAAGACGGCCGATGCGGTGTTGACCGATCGGGCGCTCGACGTGGCGCGCCTGTGCGAGCAACGACCGGATCTCGTGTATGGTGCGATCGCCTCGTTCGATGATCTGCCGCTGGACGAAGCCCTGATCGCCGCTCGATTCGGCCGCATGCTGAGCTTTCGCGGTACGGTCGATCGCGATGGCCCGGTCTACACGGCCGTCCAAGTGGCCACGCATGCGATCGCCCAGGCGGCGTGTTCCGGCATCGTAGCCGGTCTCTATGCGCGCGCTGTGGGCGGTAGCGGCTGCCGCTTCGAGACGGACCTGGCGCGAGGGCTGCTGCCATACGAAATGGGCGGTCTGTTCGTGCCGCAACTGCAGCAGCGCGGCTTCGACCTTCCACCGCTTGGCGGCGATCCGTTCACCGTCATGCCGACGATCAACTATCACCCCGTGCAATGCGCCGACGGACGATGGCTGCAGCTCGGCAACCTGTTGCCGCATCTGCTCGAACGTTTTCTGCGCTGCGTGGGGCTCGACGACGCGCTCCGCGAGCTCGGTAATCAGCCGGCGCTGTGGACCGAAGACGCTCGCGAAGCTTTTCGCGATCGATTGCTGGCCCACATGCAGACGCGGACGGCGGCCGAGTGGATGGCGATGTTCGTCGCTGACGGCGGAATCGTGGCGCACCAGTATCAGACGACGCAACAGGCGCTGGATGATCCCGATCTCGTCGAGAACGGTCACGTGGTCGAGACAGCCCTGGGTCGTCAGCTCGGTGTCGTTGCGAGACTCGACGCCACGCCCGGCAGCGCCGGCACCAGCGTGCCGACCATCGGCGAGATGGACGTTCGAGCCGCGATGGAACGAAAGGTATCGGTTTCGCGTGGCGCGGAACGGAGCTCCCAACTACCTCTAGAAGGGGTGACGATCGTCGAGTTCGCTACGATCATCGCCGCCCCGCTTGGGGTATCTATGTTGGCCGACCTGGGCGCGCGCGTGATCAAGGTGGAACCGCCGGAAGGCGATCCGTTCAGGGCGATGATGGGTGGCCTCGGCGCGGCGCGGGTCAATGCGGGCAAAGAGAGTATCTGCGTCGATCTGAAGACGGAGGAGGGGCGTCGTGTGGCGCACGGATTGATCGCGCGCGCCGATGTGCTGATACACAACTATCGGGTGGGCGTTCCCGAGCGGTTGGGTATCGGCTACGCCGAGGCGCGCGCCATCAACCCGTTGCTCGTATACGTTTCGGTGAACGGCTACGGGCCCGCCGGGCCAGGGGCGCTTCGGCCAAGTACTCATCCGATTCCTGGAGCGGCATTGGGTGGTGTCGTCGCGCAGTTGGGAGGGCAGCTGCCCGAGCGGCTGTTGAGCGGAACAGCGCTGCGCGAAGCGGCGCGGAAGATCTCGCGCGCCAACGAATTGAATCCCGATCCGAATACGTCGCTCGTCGTCGCCACGGCTGCGTCGTTGGGGCTGGCCGCGCGCGCCCGCTGCGGAGTCGGTCAGGCGATCTATGTCGACATGTTCGGTGCGAACGCGTACGCGAACTTCGATGGCTTCTTCGACTACCCGGACAAACCGCCACGCACGAACGTCGACGCTCACGGCCTCGGCACGTCGGAGCGCTGCCGCCTCTATCGCACCGCCGACGGTTGGGTCTTGTTGTCGGTCGACGCGGACGGATGGACTTCGTGCAAGCGCGCGATCGGCGTGCTGGCAGGGGTCGACGCAATCGATACGAGCGAAGCGTTTCTCCGGCTCGGGAGCGAAGCGTGGGTGAAGGGCTTGCGCGACAGCGGGTTCAGCTGTGTTCGCGCCGACGGCGCGATGCCTGCAGAGAGCATCGCCTCAGCGGGACTGGTGGTCGACGCGGTCTCGGCGGAGTGGGGCACCTACAAGCGGCACGCCCCGTTGCTTTCGTTCGATGCAGCAACGAGCCATGCAGCAACGAGCTACGGCGGCTGGTGCGCGCTGGGTGAGCACACCGAGGCGCTGTTGCGCGAGTTGGCGGCCGGCTAGCTACTGAAGCGGTGAAACCCGGGCGTGGCGCGCGGCCACACCCGGGTATTCGAAGCTCAGTGATGGAACCTGTAGAGGCCGCGAACGGTGACAGCGTTGAGAGCACCAGCATCGACGTCCACGTATTCGTATTCCGCTTCAATACTGAACGCGGGCGTGAAATTGAACCCTACTCCGCCGGCCGCCATGGCAGCATCGTCACTGTTGCTCTGACCTTTGACGCCCTGATATTTGCCGTCGAGGTTGTACCAGTTCCAACCCAAGCGAGCATACAGCTCGAAATGCTCACCGAGCGGCAGCGAGGGCTTGATTGAGAGTTCCGCGGCGTCACCGCTGAACGTCATGTTGCGGCTGCTGTTGATCGGTATCTGGCTCTCGCCTTTGTCGTACCACTCGTAGTCGGCCTGAATCGCCAGCCAGTTCCAGATCTGAAATCCGGCCATGACGTCCCAGACAGCGGCGCTGTCCTGGTAGTTGCGCGCGCAGACATCGACGCCGGACGGCAGAAACACAGCAGACAATCCCCGCGTCGCTCAGCGGATGATCCACCTGCGCGTCGTATTGGCCGACGCCACCTCCTATATAGAAACCGGGTTCGGCTGCGACAGCAGTCGCCGTCAGTCCAAATAAGCCGACCAACCCCAAAGCTATTCGTAAGCCACGCATGCCTAAACGCTCCTTTTAGAGATCTACTTTCTCCCCATGAGGCGGGACCGCCTCACCCAACGGATTATCACTGGTGGCGTGTGCACTTGTTAAGTGGTTTATGCGATTGTCCGGCAGCCCCCACATGAAGGGATCGTTGTCGGTCCGTTGACAGCGACAATCGAACCCTGCACCGTCCGCGTGCCTCGAGTCCCGCCCCATTGGCTTGACAGTCCATGCCGATCTTTGCTGTGGCAGCCATCGTCATTGCGAGCATCGCTGCGATGCCCGGCAACGTGCTGCCCGTGATGGCCGGATTGCTGTCCGACTTCCATTCGCTCGACGAAGTCGAGGTGGGTTTTCTGATCGCGACCGGCACGTTGACCGGATTGCTGATCTCGCTGAGTGCGCCGCAGTGGATCGCGCGCGTCGATTGTCGTTACGCAATCGCCGTCGCGCTCGTTGTCGGCGCCGTCGGCCTGCTCGGTTTGCGGTTCGCGCCGGGCGCGATCACGTTGTTCATGGCACAAGCGCTCGCAGGCGGATCGAGCGCGATCATCGCCAGCATCTGTCTCACCGTCATCGCGTCGCTGCCGAATCCTACCCGCGCGTACAGCATCAAGATCACCACCGATGTCGTCTTCGCCGGAACGTTTCTCGCATGCATGCCTGCCGCTACCCTCGGGCTCGGCGGGTATGTTGCGGGGCTCGCGTGCATCGGCGTGGTCGTCGCGCCGCTGGCGTTGAAATTGCCGCTGCGCGCGATCCACGCGGTGCACACGGACGGCGTGCCGATCCGGCTGCGCGATGCACCGCAGTCGGCGTGGCTCGCGCTGTTCGCGATCATGGTGTTCTACATCGGCGGCATCGGCGTGTGGGCATTCCTCGAGCGGGTTGCGGTACACGCCGGGATCGAACGCGCCGCGGCGAGCAATGCGATCGCGGTAGGGCTTTTCGTCGGCGTAGTCGGCTCGTTGGGAGCCGCGGTCTTCGCCGGACGTACGAAGCGAATATGGCCTGAGACGCTCGGCGGACTCGTGCTGGTTGCGTCGTTCGCGATGCTCACGTTCGTGGATGGCACCGCGCAGTTCTATTTCGCGGTGTTCGTGTTCAACTGCAGTTGGAACTTTTTCATCCCGTTCGTGATCGGGCTGGTTGCCGGTCGCGACAGCACCGGACGGTTGTCGTCATTGGTACCCGGCACGGTGATGATCGGCGGTGTGCTCGGACCGGTATTGGCCGGCGCGATGATTCGCGCATCGGGATACCGCACCGCGATGATCGTGATGACGCTGATCGTTGCGACGTCGATCGCCGGCTACATTCTGATCGCGAGCAAACCGTTGCGCCTGCGCGGCACTCCCGCGGTAGAAGGAGGATGAGGTCGCGAAGAAAGTGTAAGCTCTGCCGGGCTGCCAGCGCTCCGGCGCGGCGCGCCAATCAATCGCTGAACACGCCCCATTCGAACGAATAGAACGAAGGAGACCATCGTGCTGAGCCGCTCGACCGTATTCGCCATCCTGGCCGCTTTTACGGCGGTCAGCGTATCGGGTTCGCAATATCCCATGCTCGACATGGTTGCGCAGAAGGTGATTCAGCGATACGAGTCATCGAGCTGCGAACAGCTGTGGGAGGCGCGCGGTCAGCCGAAAACTCCGGAGCAGCAGAACATGATCGAGATTCTGCGAGAGCGACCCGCAGATGCGCACCGTGTTCCTCGACGAGGTCGCAGCGCCGATTGCCAACAAGATGTTCACGTGCGGGATGATCCCATGATGTTTTCGACGCGCTCCCTGATGACGATGGCCGCAACGGCCGTATTCCTGTCTGCGGTTGCGGTTGCCGGCGCGGCCCCGCCTGCTGCACCGACCGCGATGTCGGTGGACGGATCGGCAGACCCTGCAGCTCCCGCCGCGGCGCCGCCCGCGCTGCAACTCGAACCGAAAGCCATCGACGTTCTGAAGGCCGCGAGCGCGCGTCTCGCTGCGGCGCGCGCGATGACCTTCACCGCGGTGGTCAGCTACGAGAGTCCGAGCGTGTTCGGTCCGTCGCTCGTCTACACGACCCGCTCCGACGTGACGCTGCAGCGTCCCGACAAGTTGCGGGTGATCACTCCCGGCGATGGCCCGGCCACCGAGTTCTATTACGACGGCAAGACGATGACGGCCTACGCGCCGACTGAAAATCTCGTCGCCACCGCCGTGGCGCCGGCCACCATCGACGCAACGCTCGCGGCAGCGTTCGACTCGGCGGCCATCTACTTCCCGTTCTCCGATCTGGTGGTCGCCGATCCGTACAAGGATCTCGCGGAAGGCATGGAAGTGGCGTTCTACATCGGCCAGTCGAAGGAAGTCGGCGGCATCACCACCGACATGGTGGCGTTCGCGAACCGCAACGTGTTCGCGCAGATCTGGGTGGGCGCCGACGACAAGCTGCCGCGCAAGCTGCGCGCGGTTTACCTGAACGATCCGCTCATGTTGCGTCACGACATGGATCTGTCGAACTGGACGCTCGATCCGAAGATCGCGGCCGGCACGTTCGCTCCCGCGAAGGCGGCATCCGCGATGAAGATTGCGTTCGCGCGCCCCGACGTGATGCCGGCCAACACGCCGACGCCGCCGCAGATGGCACCGCCGCCGACCACACCGAAATCCACGAAGGCGCCTTGAGGAGTACGACATGAAACAGATTGGGATCGTTGTTGCGGCGCTCTTGCTGTTGGCCGCTAGTGAATCCGCGCTGGCGTGGGCGCACGCGAATGCGTATGGCGGTGGCGGTACGTTCCATGCGCCGGGTTCGGATTCGACGACGCGCACGAATGGGTGGGGCGGCAGCGCGACTCATTACGAAGGCGAAGGCACGACCGCGACGAACCGCTACGGCGACACCGCCTATCACGCGGAAGGCTCGGGGCAGACCGAGATGTACGGTGCGGACGGCGGCAGCGCCACGCATTACGCGGGCTACGGCACTGTCGGCACGAGTGCGTACGGCACGACCGCTTATCACAGCCCCTACTACGGAACGACGGCCATTTATCCCGCCTACCATCCGCCGACCACGGTGAACTACTACAGCTCCGGCTGTTACAACTGCGGCGGCTGGTCCACCGCGGGCGCTGCTGCTGCGGGTCTGGTCGTCGGCGCGGCGGTCGCCACGGCGGTTACGAATTCGAACAATGCGGCGAACACCACGAACGCCTATAACGCGGGCGTCGCCGCAGGAACATCGAGCGCGTATTCCGCGGGTTACGTGGCCGGCGTGAACAATTCGGTTCCGTACGTGATGGGCGGTATCTATCCAACGCTGCCGTCCGGCTGCATGACGCCGACGGTAAGCGGCGTGGCGTATTACCTCTGCGGGAACAACTGGTTCCTGCCGTCGTATGGCGCGAACGGCGTCTACTATCGCGTCGTGGCCGCCCCCTGATCGAATTGTTGGCCCCTCGATTGTTGGAGATGGCGCGATGAAGATGCCGACGGTCGTCGAAGCGGCGCGGTCCATCCGGTCGGGCGCGCTCACCTCCGAAGCGCTCACGCTCGAATGCATCGCGGCGATCCAGCGCCACAACCCGACCCTCAACGCGTTCGTGCATCTCGACTTCGACGCCGCGCTCGCGACGGCGCGGTCCGTAGACCGCGCCGTGAAAGCGGGTGGTGCGGGTCTGGGTCCGTTGGCCGGCATACCGTTCGGCGTGAAAGATCTCGAACACTGCGCCGGCATGCCGACCACGCGCGGATCGCGCTGGTTCGCCAACGGTCCGAATGCCACGGTCGACGACATCCACGTCGCGCGGCTGCGCAAAGCCGGCGCGATTCCGATCGGCAAGACCGCCGCCCCGGAGTTCGGGGCGTGGGCGTACACGGCGAGTCCGTTGCTCGGCGTTACGCGCAATCCGTGGAATACACAACGTACGCCGGGCGGTTCGAGCGGCGGTTCCAGCGCGGCGGTGTCGGCCGGTCTGGTGCCGTTCTGTACGGCCAGCGACGGCGGTGGTTCGATCCGCACGCCGGCCGCGTTCACCGGTCTCGTCGGATTGAAGTGCACGTATGGACGCATTCCGACGTTCGGTGC
This sequence comes from uncultured Gammaproteobacteria bacterium, assembly GCA_963787045.1. Taxonomy (GTDB): domain Bacteria; phylum Pseudomonadota; class Gammaproteobacteria; order Pseudomonadales; family Azotimanducaceae; genus DATJGR01. The sequence continues at coordinate 366,604 of CAWBBR010000002.1, forward strand.
GACGCACATCGCGCAGAACGCCGTCGTCGGCAGCCTCGCCACAACCGTTGGCGACACCGCGCTGCTGCTCGACGTAATGGCCGGACCCGACGCGCGCGATCGGACCTGTCTGCCGCCGCCGAACGCGCGCTATGTCGCGGCGCTCGACACACTCGACGTACGCGGCACGCGCGCCGCGTGGTCGCTCGATCTCGGCTTCGCGATAGTCGAACCGGAAGTAGCGGCGCTGTGCGAACGCGCGGCACGCGCGTTGATGTCTGCGATCGACGCGGAACGGGTCGATGTGAACGTTCAGTTGGACGATTACATCCGCACGTACGCGCGGATCGAAGGCGTCGACAAGTTCGTCGATATCGATCCGGACCTGTGGCAGAACCGGCTCGACGAACTCGATCCGCTGATCGCGCCGGGTTGGGAGAAGACGCGCACGGTGACGCTGCCGAAGTCGGCCGCGGTGGAATCGGAGCGGCGCAAGCTGGTGCACCGGATTGCCGATTACTTCGAGCAGTTCGACCTGCTGCTGACGCCGATGGTGGCGCGGCCGGCGTTCGCGGCCGAAGGCCCGATGCCGAGCGAAGTGGCCGGCGTGCCCGGTCACGGCGGCATGGCGGTGATCCACGGCATGCTCGCGAATCTCGCGAATCTGCCGGCGATCACGCTGCCGGCCGGCCTCACGTCGGACGGCTTGCCGGTGGGCTTGCAGGTGATCGGCCCGCGCCATCGAGAAGATCTTCTGTTGGCCGTGGCGCACCGTTACGAGTCGGCGCAGCCGTGGCCGCGGCACTCGCCGCTCGCCGGCTGATCGCATGTTCCACCTCGCGGCAGCTGCAGCCGAGAGTTCGGAGCTTTCCAACGACCTAGAGAAGGGGCTCCAGGCAATCGATCAAGCTGCCCGGCGACGTCGCCGAGTTGCCGCTGTTGCAGCACTTCGCTGAAGTAATTCCGGTGGCCGACCTCGTATTCGGCGGAAGTTTTCTAATCGTCGTGATGCTGGTGCACGCGGCGGGGCTGCGTCTCGTTGGCGATCACGTATCGAAGCGCGTCCATTCGATCCTGCAGCGGCCGTCGTTGTGGCACGCCGACCTGCTGATGGGCAGCATCATCTTTCTACTGCTCGCCCTGCATATGTTCGAGATCTTCGTGTGGTCGGCCGCGCTTGTCTTCTCGGGGCTCATTCCGAACTGGCACGACGCCGGGTTCTTTGCCGGCAACACGTACACCACCATCGGTTACGGCGCCTTCGTGCTGTCGGCTACGTGGGAGATGGTCGCGCCGATCATGGCGATCTCGGGGTTGTTCACGTTCGGCTGGTCCGGCAGCGTGCTGGTCGACTACGTGCGACGGATCCAGCAGATCAGAGATGCGGTGCATGCGAAGAAGCGCGGACTTCCGCCGCCGCGCGAGCCGGCCGCGGAGGAGCCCGTCAACTAGGCCGCGCGATCCCGTTGCGAACGAACGCGTCGATCGCGTCGGCGACGCCGTCCGGTTCGTGAATGGCGACATCGTGTCCGGCGCGCGCGAACACCTGCAACGCCGCGTTCGGCAGGCGCCTGAAGTCGTCGAGGTTGGCCGGAAGCAGCGCATCCGCCGAGCCGGCGATGATCAGCGTCGGCATCGTGATCGAACCGAGTTTCGCGCCGACGTTCAGCGTGCGCATCGACTCGGCGCCGCCGTCGAAGTGTCCGTCGGACACGCCGAAGATGTGATCGATGCGGCTGTTGAACCACGCCTCGGTTTCGACGTCGGGCCGGACGCACGTCGCGCGATACTGCGCCAACAAGGTTGCCCGGTCGCGATTGCGGCGCAACGTCCGACGCATCTCGTGCATGCGCGGATCGGTGCTCGGGAAACCGTCCGCCGGCACCGACGCCATCAGGACCAGCTGCTCGAGCCGCTGTGGATAGGTCAGCGCCAGCACGTAGCCGATACCGCCGCCCATGCTGTGACCCGCGTAGACGAATCGGTCGAGGCCGAGGTGATCCGCCAATCCGATCACGTCGGCCGCGTACTGTTCCAGCGTGTAACCGTCGGCGGTGTGTTCGCTGTCGCCGGTGCCGCGACACTCCATCATGATCACGCGGTGCCGCTTCATCAGCCGATCGGCCACCGGTTGCCAGTTCACGCGCGAGGCGGTGTAGCCGTGGTGCAACAGAATCGGCGCGGTGGCGCCCGGCGCGTTCCCCTGCACGTCGTACCACAAGCGCGCGCCGTTGATCGTTGCGTGTGCCATCCGTCGTACCTTGTCTGAATGCGGGTCGGCGCATGGTGCCAGCCACCGCGCGTTTCATCACCTGGCAGGTAATTGTCGGCTCGCGTCGGGCCGGCGATGCTGGCCGCGTCGATCAAGGAGGCAATTTCCATGAAAAACGTCTATCTGGTTGCGGCGGTCGTCGGTGCGGTGATTCCGCTGGTGCTGTTCGCGGAACACTTCGCGGCCGCCGGTTACGATCCGGGCACGTTCATCGGTGCGGTGTTCGCCAATCCCGCGGCGTCGGGCTTCGCGGCCGACGTGTTGATCTCGTCGCTGGTGTTCTGGGTGTTGATCGGCGCGCGCCGCTCGGGTCCGGCGCCGTGGCCGTTCATCCTGTTGAACTGCGCGATCGGTCTGTCGTGTGCGTTGCCCGCGTATCTCTACGTCTGTGCGCGGCGCGACTTCGCGGTTACCGCCGCGGTTGCCGCGCCCGGATGACTCCTCGATGAGGTGACGCGGATCGGCGTACACTCGGCGCTGCCCCGCAGTGCGAACCGAGCCGTGTCTTCACCTCTTCATACGCGCCGTTTCGGCGATCTCAGGCGCCGGTGCTGATCCGTTTCGGTATGCACCTCGACGGGCTGCAGCCGCTGCAGTCCGGCACCGGCATCGGCGAAGTCACCCGCGGACCGCTCGGCCTGCTCGATCTGCTCGAGGTGCAACTCGGCTTGCCGCCGGTGATCGCAACGTCGGCCGATACGTTGATGGCGTATCGCGCCTGCCTCGCCGAAACCGATGCCGCGTCGCGTTTCTTTCACGCCTCGTTCGCGCTCGACCCGATCAACGTCAGCCGCACGCTGCTGGAGTGGCGCGCGACGTTGTACGAATTCGGTTGGGACGGCAGTTTTCCTGGCGATGCGCCGACGCGCTTGCGCGACATATCGGACGTGGAGACGCTCGCCGCGATGCGCGTGCCGCTGGGTCGCGGTCAGCGCGTGCGGCGCGTCGTCGCGGCGCTCGACGAACTCGCCACGCAGATCGAACGCGTCGAACTGCTCGACGACATCGACGAGTTGCCGCCGGTGTGGCGGACGCTGCTGCAGAAACTCGGCGTCGATGCGCCACCCGCGATCGTTCCCGCGCCGCACGCGCGGGCAGGTTCCGATCTGCGCACGTTGCAGGACGCGCTGTCGCAACTCGCCAAGGCGGAAGATGGCCACGTGGTCGCAAAGCGCGCCTTGCGCGGCGACGGTTCGTTCGTGGTGTTGCGCGGTGCGTCGCGCGACATCACCGCACAGGCGGTCGCAGAGGCCATCGTGGGCAGCGCGGCGCCCGACGACGCGCTGGTCATCGCCGAACACGACGGCATCATTCTCGACAACGCGTTCGAGCGCGTCGGTCTGCCGCGCGCGGGCTTCCAGCACTATTCGCGGTTCCGCGCGGTCACGCAGGTATTGAAGCTGGCGCTGTCGCTGCTGTGGCGACCGGTCAGCCCGCATCTGCTCCTGCAGTTCCTGATCCATCCAATCGGTCCGTTGCCGCGGCACGTGCGCGACGAACTCGCCACCGCGGTGGCCGAGCAACCGGGGCTCGGCGGCGGCAAATGGCGCGAAGCGCTCGCACGTATCGAGACGCGCATGCGCGAGAAGTTCGGTGCCAACGAACGGGAGATCGCGAGAACGCAGGCCGAAATATCGGAATGGCTCGGCGACGAACGCTTCGACCCGGCGGCCGGCGCGCCGATTGCGGCGCTGGCACGTCGCGCGCAGCTGTGTTCGACGTATCTCGTCCGTCAGCTGAATGCGCTCGACGACGCGACCGAGCGCAGTCTGTTCGCCGGCGCGCTCGCGCAATCGGAAGCGCTGCTGCGCGCGTTGCGCGCGCTCGATGCGCAGGGTCAGTTGCTGGTCAAGCGCGTCGACGTCGACCGCCTGATCGACGAAGTCGCGAGCGTGGCACCCGATCCCAACACGTTCGCGCAGGCGCGACACGTGCGTGCCGCGACCGATCCCGCGGCCGTGCTGCAGGAGTGCGCACAGGTTTATTGGTGGGACCTCGCGCCGCCCGCGCGCGACATCGGTTATCCGTGGTCGAGAAAAGAACTCGCGTGGCTGCGCCAGCAGGGCGTTGCGTTGTTCGATATCGACGAGGTGCTGCGCAACCGGACGCGGCGTTGGTTGCGGCCGATCCTGAACGCACGAGAGCGGTTGATGCTGGCGGTGCACGACTCGGAGAAGGGTTACCACCCGCTGTGGACCCAGATCACCAATCTGTTCGACGGTGTATTCGAGGTGCGCATCGACGATGCGCTGCTCAACGGCATACCGCCCGACGCGATCGGCGTGGCGACGCGGCCGCTGCCGGTGCGCACGCTGACGCCCGCCAAACGCTGGTGGCAGCTGCCCAACGACGTCGAGATTCCGCGCCGCCCGGTCGAGTCGTATTCGAGCCTGTCGAAGCTGTTCGATTGGCCGCACGGTTACGTGCTGCGGTATGCGGCGAATCTGCGGCCGGGACGGGCGCAGGACATCGCCGACGGCAATCGCCTGTACGGCAACCTCGCGCATCGCCTGTTCGAACGCTACTTCAACGAGAATCTGCTGTGGGCGCTGCTCGATACCGATGGGCGGCGCGCGTGGTTCGCAAAGGAACTGCCGGCGCTGATCGAAACGGAAGCGGCGCTGTTGCTCGAACCCGGACGCGGCGTGGAGAAGCAGCGCGTGAGCACCACGCTGGAACGCGCGCTCGTGTCGCTGATCGATCACCTGAAGTCCGCCAACGTGGTGTCGGTGCAGCCTGAACTGCACGCCGAAGCGCCGTTCAAGTCGATCCGGATCGGCGGCGACATCGATCTGTTGCTGACGGATCCACGCGGCCGCGAGATCGTGCTCGACATCAAATGGGGCGCTGAAAAGTTCCGCGGCGACCAGTTGCGCGCCAACCGACACGTGCAACTCGCGGCGTACGCGTACTTGCGGCGAACGAAGCGGTTCCCGTATCAGGCGTTCTTCATCATCGAGTCGGGTCACGTTCTGGCGCAGGACGCCAGCGTCTTTCCCGGACGCGACGGTGTACGCGGCGGAGAGCGGTGAGTCGGTCGAGGACCTGTGGAAACGCGTCGGCGCAAGCTACGACTGGCGCTGGAAACAACTCGGCAAAGGCCGCATCGAGGCGAACGTCGCCTTCACGCAGCCGACCGATGAATCCAATCCACCGCTGACTGCGTTGGACGCGTCCGACGACCCCGACCGGTTCGACGACTTCGTCAATCTGACGGGTTGGGCCGAATATCAATGAGAAAACGATGAACGCCGACGAAGCGCCGCCGGGAACGACGCCAACGCTGGCGGTCAAACCGCCCCGTTGGTATCGGCTCGCGTGGTTCCTGGGCCGGCCGCCGGCGCTGACGGAACGGCAATGGTTGATGCTCGGGCTCGTGTCTGCGGTCGGGTTCTTCGAGAGCTATGACCTGTATCTGTTCTCGTTGAGCCTCAAGCAGATACAGGAGGGACTCGGCATCGGCGAGGCATCGATCGGCCTCGTAGGGTCGTTCGTGCGCGCCGGCGCGTTCCTGGGACTGTTGATCCTGCCGTTCGCCGACCGGTACGGACGCCGCCGCGTGTTGCTGGCGACGATCGTGGGCTACACGTTGATGACGGCGCTCACGGCGTTGGCCCCCAATACCGAATCGTTTGTCGTGCTGCAGTTCCTGGCTCGTGGGTTTTCGGTGGCCGAGGCGTTATTGGCGACGGTCGTGATCGTCGAAGAGTTCGCGCCGGAGAATCGCGCCTGGGGAATCGGCGCAGCAGCGGCGATTCAGGCGTGCGGCTCCGGGTTTGCCGCGTTGATGTTCGGTTTTGTGGAGGTGCTGCCGTTCGGTTGGCGTGCGCTGTACGCGGTCGGCGTGATTCCGTTGTGCTTCATTGCGTATTGGCGCCGCGCGTTGCCCGAGACCGGTCAATTCACCCATCTTGCGCACGCGAGCGCGGCGTTGACCAAGCCGTTGCCGATGTTCTCGAACATCTTGCGCGCCGCGCGCGAACATCCCGCGTCGTTTGGCATGCTGGCGGTGACATTTTTCTGCATCAGCATGGCCGGCAATCCAGCCGGCTTCTTCGTCTCGAAATACCTGCAGGAAGCACACGGCTGGTCCCCGGCGAACGTGGCAACGCTGACATTCATGGGCGGCGCACTCGCGATCATCGGCAATCCGCTCAGCGGCTGGCTCAGCGACCGCAATGGACGTCGCCCGATCGGAACGATTTTCGCGTTCGGATACGCAATCGCGCTGCTCGCGTTCTATACGGTGGGTGGGCTGCTGCTGCCGGTATTGTGGATCGCATACGTATTCTTCTCGATGGGCACCGACGTCACCTTGTCGGCGTACCGAACGGAACTGTTCCCCACATCGATGCGCTCGTCAGCGGGCGGCGCGACACACTTCGTCTCCGTCACCGGCGGCATCGTCGGATTGATAGCGGTGTCGGCGTTGTACGGTGTGGTCGGCAACACGTGGACCGCCATCCTCATCGTGGCATCGTTGACTTTGCTGGTACCGGTGGCGATCTGGTTCCTGTTCCCGGAGACCGCCCGCCGTTCTCTCGACGAGATCGCGCCAGACAAACTCGTAGAACCGACGCTCGAAAAGTGACGCGCAGCGAATTCTCACATGTCACGTTCATCAGCGCTGGCGCCGGCAGCGGCAAGACGTATCGTCTAACGGAAGAGCTGGAACGCGCATTGGTCGCAGGCGTACGTCCGGCGGGCGTCATCGGCACGACGTTTACGGTCAAGGCGGCCGGTGAATTGAACGATCGCGTGCGCGAGCGGTTGATCGGCAGCGGCCGCACGCAACTCGCCGAACAGATGTCGCAGGCGCTGCTCGGTACGGTGCACAGCGTCTGCGAACGGTCTGCTGAAGAGGTTCGCGTTCGAACTGGGGTTGTCGCCGGAGCTCAACGTCCTCGGCATCGAAGACGATCGCTTGTTCCATCAGGCACTGGACGAAGTCACCGATCTGACGGACGTGCGCACCATGAACGGCCTCGCGGCGCGGTTGTCGGCCGGTAGATGGCAGGACCAGGTCCTCAAGATCGCCGATCGCGCGCGCGACAACGACATCGACGGTGCGGCGGTGATCGCCATGGGCGCCGCGAGCGCCGACGCATTGCTGGAGTACTTTCCGAAGGCACAGATCGGCAACCATCGCGCCGAGTTCTCGCGCGCGATCGACGACGCCCGCGCCAACATCGATGCGTCACTCGACTCCACCAAGACGACGCGCGACTACCTCGAACGACTGCAAACCGCCCACAACCTGCTGCAACACGAAGACTGTCCGTGGCTGCAGTGGATCTCGCTGAGCAAACGCGGCCCGGCGAAGCGCAACGATGCGTACGCGGCGCCGGTGCGAGCGGCGGCGCAGAACTACGAAGTGAGCGCGGAGTTCCACGGCGACATCCGTGCGTACATCGAGCGCGTGTATTCGATCGCGGCACAGACGCTCAGCCGCTTTCAGGAACTGAAGACCGAGCGCGGGTTGATCGACTTCACCGACATGGAACAACTGGCGTTGCGCGCGGTGGACAATCCGCAAGTGCGCGAATGCCTGGAGGACGAGCTCGAGTTGTTGCTGGTGGACGAGTTCCAGGACACGAACCCGATGCAGCTCGCGCTGTTCGTCAAGCTGGCGCATCTGGCAAAACGCGTCATCTTCGTCGGCGACGTGAAGCAGGCGATATACGCGTTCCGCGGCTGCGACCCCGAACTGGTGGATGCCACCCTGGTCGACCTCAAACGCCGCGGTGCTCAATCCGACATGCTGCAGTCGTCGTGGCGTTCGCGCCCCGAGCTGCTCGGCTATCTGAATCAGCTGTTCGTTCACGCGTTTGCGGCGGACGACATCCAGCCCGACGCGGTGGCGTTGCGGCCGAAGCGCAGCGAGGCGCTCGAGTCGCCGGCGGTGTTGCAATGGCGGATGCCGGGGCAAGGCATGCAGTTCGACGCGCTCGCTCGCGGCATTGCGAAACTGGTGGCCGATCGCATGCGCGTGATCGATCCGGATACGAAACAGCCGCGGCCGGTGCGGTTCGGCGACGTCGCCGTGCTGGCGCGTACCAAGCAGCATGTCGAGGATATTGCGCACGCGCTCAAGACCGCGCGAGTACCGATGAAGATGTCGCTCGCGGGACTGTTCAAGGTTCCGGAGGTGTGTCTCGCAAGAGCGTGCCTGCGTCGTCTGGCCGATCCCGCCGACACGCTGGCGTCGGCCGAAATCGTCGCGTTTGCCGACTGTGACGCGCCCGAGCTGTGGCTCGCGGATCGTTTGCGGCATTTAGCTGCTAAGGCGCCGTCCAACGAATGGCTCGACGCGACGCACCCCATCGTGAAACGGTTGGCGGAGCTGCGCCGCGCAGCGGCGTACCAATCGCCGGTGGAGACGGTGGCGCGCGTGCTGAACGACATCGGCATCCGCGAAGTGATCGCGGGCTGGGGTCGCGACGCGATCAAGGCGATGCAGCGGCAACGCAATCTCGACGCCTTTCTGAACCTCGCGGTCGAGTATGAGAAGTACTGCGAGTCGCAACACGAAGCGGCCACGCTCACCGGCTTCCTGTTCTGGGTGCAGAATCCGCATTCGCCGGAGCTCGACCTGCAGCCGACCGTCACCACCGGCGACGCGGTGCACGTGTTGACCTACCACGGCGCGAAAGGACTGGAGTGGCCGGTGGTGGTCACCGCGGATTTCGACTACACGGAACGCAGCGATTTGTGGGACGTGCGCGTGAACCTCACCGCGCCGTTCGACGTCGACGCGCCGCTCGCCCACCGCGAGATCCGGTTCTGGCCACGGCTGTTCGGCGACCACACGCGCGACGTGCCGATCCTCGACGCGATCACGTCGTCGGACGAAGCGCACGCCAGCGCACGCAGCAGCGAGTCGGAACAACGCAGGCTCGCATACGTCGGTATGACCCGCGCGCGCGACCTGCTGATCATCGCGCTGCCGGCAAGGCCGGTGAAACCGGACGCATGGTTGAACACGTTCGCCACGCCGCAGATGCTGCCGAGCGGCGATGCATTCCAGCTGGCGAACGGCGACGTGATCGGTTCGGGATTCGCGGATCTGCCCAACGACGCCGCATTGTCGCCACAACTGCCGTACGCGCCGCTTTGGTTTCCGCAGCGGCCTCGCGTGGTGGACGTATTGCCGGCGACGCTGAGTCCGTCGCGCGCGATAGCGATGGAGGCCGCGGCGATCGGCGAAATCGTCGAGCTGGGCGAGCGCGTTACCGTGCGCAGCGACGACATGACGCTGATCGGCCGCGCGCTGCACGCGGTCATTGCGATGGAGCTGGTGAACCCCGATCGCAGCGATGCGGTGGCGCGCGCGAGGCAAATCCTGCAGGGTTACGGCGCCGAGTACTTCATCGATCCAGACGCGGCGGTGGCCTGTGCGCGGCGGTTTCGCGCGTTCGTCGTCGAGCGCTTTCGCCCGACGCGCATCCTGGCCGAATGGCCCACCGCAGAAATGCTCGCGAACGGTCAGACGATGCGCGGCTGGATCGACGTGCTGCTGGAGACCGCCGAGGGCTGGGTGGTGATCGATCACAAGTCGTCGCCGCGGCCGAAGAGCGAGTGGCGGACGGAAGCGCTGGAACACTCGGGTCAACTCGCTTCGTATCGTTCGATGATTGCGGCCACCGGCGCGCGTCTCGCGGGTTCTGCGTGGATTCACTTCCCCGGTGAGCGGCGGCATGGTGCGGGTCGATTCGGAGCTCGCGCGATGAGCGAGACGCTGGGCCGCACCGGCACCGTGCCGCACTGCCCGAACTGCGGCGCGCCGCGCGTGGACCGGTTCTGCAGCGCGTGCGGACAGAACAGCCGCAGTTACCTGCGCGCTACGCCGCGAGATCGTCGGCGACGTGCTGAGCGAAGCGTTCGACTTCGATTCGCGCCTCGGCAGAACGCTGCGCTTCCTGGTGTTGCGCCCGGGTTACCTGTCGCGCGAGTTTGCCAGCGAGCGGCGCGCCAGCTATGTGCCGCCGGCGCGCCTCTACATCGTCGTCAGTCTCGTCTTCTTCGGCGTGTTGTCGCTGGTCACGCGCTTCGAGCCGGACGACGAGCCGAATGTGCCGCCGGAAGCGCAGCACGACATCGCGGCGGACCCCGACATGACCCAGATGTACCAGCAGCTGAGCGATAAGCAGCGCGCGAGGCTACGCACGATTCTCGAGAAGCAGGGCGCTCGCCACCGAGGCCGTGCGGCGCCAGCTGGCGCAGCTCGATGCCGCGAACCGCGCCGCGCCGCCGACGTCGGTCTCCGCGTTCGAAAGCGCGTTGTCCGATCGGGTGCTCGACCTGGCCGAGAATCCGCGCGGCGCGTACGAGACGGTCATCTCCGATCTGCCGGCCGCGATGTTCTTCACGCTGCCGCTCTATGCGGCGTGGCTGAAGCTGATGTACCGGCGGCGCTTCTATTCGGAGCATCTGGTGTTCGCGCTGCACCTGCACGCGTTCCTGTTCTTCATCGGCACGTTCATCCTGATCCTGCCGGACGCAGCGTCCGCGTCTGTCGTCTGCCGCGGTCAGGACGCTTACCGGCGTCGGTTCATTCGCGAGCGATACGTTGAAGTTGATCGGTCTGGTGTATTACCTCTTCGCTCTGAAGGCGTTCTACCTCGAGAGCTGGCGGCGCACCGCCGTGAAATTCGTGGTCATCAACATCGCGCACGCGCTGCTGATCGCGCTCGGTATCCTGGTGGTGACCGCGGGCGCACTCGTTCTGTACTGAAGTCCCGCTTGCGATGAAGCGCACGAACGCTCCAGTCTTGTAGAGTGAGCGGTTTCGCACCCATAAAGAGGCATTGCCATGACCATTTCCGCGCATCAGATTTCGGTGGTTCCGTTCAAGGCCGGCTTGAAGAGCCTCGACGCGATTCTCGACAAGGCGAAAGCGTGGGCCGAAACGAAGAAGATCGATCCGAACGCACTGCTGCAGGCGCGGCTCGCGCCGGACATGTTCAATCTGGCGCGGCAGGTGCAGGCCGTTACCGATCAGTCGCGTAATTGCGCGCGGCTCGCCGGGCTGGAGCCGCCGAAGTACGACAACACCGAAACGACGTTCGACGAGCTGAAGGCGCGCATCGCGAAAACGATCGCCTTCCTCGACACCGTAACGCCGGAAAAGACCGCGGCTGCAGAAGACAAGACGATCGACGTACCGTTCGGTCCGCAAACGCTGCAGATGAAAGGCATCGACTATCTGCAGCGGCTGGTGGTGCCGAACTACTTCTTCCACCTGACCGCCGCGTACACGATCCTGCGCCACAATGGACTCGAGATCGGCAAACGCGATTTTCTGGGCATGCGCTGAACGCAACGATTGCTGAGGGAAACGATTGGAGGTTGATATGGGTCGTCTGCAGAACAAGGTGGCGGTCGTTACCGGCGGCGCGAGCGGCATGGGACGCGCGACGGTGCTGCGCTTTCTCGACGAGGGCGCGAAAGTCGTCATCGCCGATTTCAATGCCGCCACCGGTGAAGACACGGTCGCCGAAGCGGCGCGCGGCGGTTACGCCGAAGCGGTGCGTTTCATCCGCACGGACGTCGCCAAGGAGGCCGACATCGAAGCGATGATTCAGCTCGCGCGCGATGCGTTCGGCAGTGTCGACATCGTCTTCAACAATGCCGGTGTCGGCGGCGCGATAGGCCCGTTGACCGAGACCACGGTGGAAGCGTGGGACTACACGTTCGACGTTCTGGCCAAAGGCGTGTTCCTCGGCATCAAGCACGCGGCGCGCGCGATGCGCGAGCAAGGTCGCGGCGGATCGATCATCAATACCGCGTCGATCGCGGGTCTGAGCGGCGACGGCGGACCGCTCGTGTATTCCGCCGCGAAAGCCGCGGTGATCAGCCTCAGTCAGTCGGCCGCGGTCGAACTCGCCGGCGATCGCATCCGCGTCAATTCGATCTGTCCGGGTTTCATCGTCACGCCGTTGGCGCAAGGTGCGAACCGCGATGCGACGCAAGCCGCGTTCGCGAAGTCGCAACCGTGGCCCGATTACGGTCGCGGCGAACACATCGCCGGTGCGGCGTTGTTTCTCGCCAGCGACGATTCCGAATTCGTCACCGGCGAAGCGTTGATCGTGGACGGCGGTTTGACTGCGGCCGGTCCGGACCTGTCGAAGAAATTTCCGCGCACGTCGGCGCGCACGGCGAAGGTCACCGGTGTGACGAAGGGCAGCACCGGCGAGGCGCCGGAACTGCGCCGTCTGTAGTCAGTCTCAGCAGCACGCCGACGGAATCCGACGATGGAATTCAAGGATTACTACGACATCATGGGCGTCGCTCGCGACGCGACGCAGGACGAGATCAAGCGGGCTTACCGCAAGCTGGCGCGCAAGTACCATCCCGACGTCAGCAAAGAGAAAGACGCCGAAGCGAAGTTCAAGGAAGTGGGCGAGGCGTACGAAGTACTGAAGGACACCGAGAAGCGCACCGCCTACGACCAGCTCGGCGCGAACTGGAAGCAGGGGCAGGAGTTCCGCCCGCCGCCGGACTGGAACACCGGTTTCGAATTCGAAGGCGGCGGCTTCACCGGCGGCGATTCGTCCGAGTTCAGCGACTTCTTCGAATCGCTGTTCGGGCGCGGCGGTTTCCGCAGCGGAGGTCGCACCGGCGGTGCGTTTCATGCGCAAGGGCAGGATCGTCACGCGCGCGTGCTGATCGATCTCGAAGACGCGTACAACGGCGCAACGCGCACCATCACGCTGCGAGTTCCTGACGTCGATGCGCAGGGGCGCGTGTTTACGAAAGAGCACACGCTGAACGTCACCATTCCGAAAGGCATCCGTGCTGGCCAGCATCTGCGGTTGGCGGGCCAGGGCGCGCCCGGCGTCGGCCAGGGCAAAGCGGGCGATCTGTTCCTGGAAGTGGAGTTCCGCCAGCATCCGCATTACCGCGTCGAAGAACGCGACGTGTATCTGGACCTTCCGGTCGCGCCGTGGGAAGCGGCGCTCGGCGCGTCGGTAAAAGTGCCGACGCCGGCCGGTACCGTGGAGATGAAGGTGCCGCCGGGCTCCACGTCGGGACGCAAGCTGCGGCTGAAAGGCCGCGGTTTGCCGGGGTCGCCGGCGGGCGACTTCTACGTCGAACTGCACATTGCGGTGCCGCCGGCCGGCAACGACGATGCGAAAGCGTTGTACGCGAAGATGGCCGAGGCGTTCAAATCGTTCAACCCGCGCGACAAGCTGGGGGTGTGATGATGGCCAACAAAGACACGACTCCCAACAGCGAGACAAGGGTGCGATTGACCGGCGTCATTCTCGAAGAGCAGGTCGAGTTGACGCTGGCGGAAGTCAGCCGCAGCTGTGCGGTGCACGCCGAATACATCATCGAACTGGTGGAGGAGGGCGTGCTCGCGCCGATCGGCCGCGAGCCCCGCGCGTGGCGGTTCACCGGCAATCAGGTGCGGCGGGCCACCGTCGCGTTACGCCTGCAGCGCGACCTCGGCGTGAACCTCGCCGGAGTGGCGCTCGCGCTCGAACTGCTCGACGAACTGAGCAGTCTGCGTGCGCGGGTCACGCGTGCCGATCACGAATAGCAGAGATATCCCTGACTGAACGCCGGTTGTCCGTCTTGCGTGAGCACGCGGAAGAACAGCGTGCCGCGTTCGTCGCCTGAAACTTCCAGCGTCAGCGTCGACGGCATCAACACCATCGCCGTGAAGCGTCCACCCAGACGACGCGCGCGGGTCGGATCGCCGCCGAGGTAGTGGTCGACGAGCCGGCTCACCGCGAGTGCCAGCGTCGCGGTGCCGTGCAGGATGATGTCCGGCAAGCCCGCGGCGAGCGCCACCTTGCGATCGGTGTGAATCGGATTCCAGATGCGCGCGCATTCGGTGTAGACGTGCGCCGCGCCGCCGGCCACCGGAATCGGAAATCGCTGCGGGTCTTTCCACGCGTTCGTCGCGCGAGGAAGCTCCGGCGCCTGCTCGACGTCTTTCGCGTCGCCGATCACGTCGACGTCGCGACTGATGCCGAGTTGATACGTGCGACAGACCAGCGCGCCGCTCTCGTCCACCGTGTCGAGGCGCGTCGTCGATGCCGCGCCGGGTTTGATTCTGCGCAGTCCGATGACGGTGGCGCGGGTCGTCAGCCGTTCGCCGGCTCTGATCGGCCGGAACAGATGCAGGTCGTGCGCCGCGTGTACGCCGCGCGCGCCCTCGGCCGGCGTCGACGCCTCGTAGCCGGGCAAGTGTCTGCTGGCGAGTATCACCGGCCACTCGAGGCACACGGGGAATACCGGATGCGCGATCACCGTGGCGGCTTGCGTGTCGAGATAGCGCGGATTGCGGTCGGCGAGTCCGGCCGCATACGACATGATCCAGCGCGCGTCGACGTCGTGCGTGAACGCCTCCGTGCTGGCGCCGACCATGGTGGTGCTCAGCGGCATCGCGTCGCTCCTATTTCTTCGGCGGGCGCGCCAGCATTACTTCGATTTCGACGAGCATGCCCGGCGCGGCGAGGCCGGCCACCTGCACTGCGGAACGGGACGGCAGATTCGGTTGATCCTTGGTGCCGAAGTATTGCGTGTACGCGGCCATGAAGCCGGCGAAATCCATGCGTCCTTCGGTCGCGGGATCGCCGACGAGATACGCAGTCATCGAGACCACGTCGCCGAATCCCAGCCCCAGCGAATCGAGCGACTCCTTCATCCGTCCGAACACGGCCAGCGCTTGGGTCTTCGTATCGCCCCAATAGGCCGGCGAGCCTTTTTCCGCTTTGTCGTTCGCCGGCGTCGGCGTGAGGCCGCTGTGAAATACCAGCGAATACCCGGCCGGCACTTCGACGGCGCGCGCGATCGGAAACGTGGAGCCGCCGCCGAGCGGATAGCGGGTGATCGCGTCGGCGGCCACGGCGGCCGCGCTCGTCAGCATCGTGGCGACGATCAGCGTGAGATTTGCGATGGGTCGTTTCATGACTCTCTCTCCTGGGTCGGTGCGATTCAGTGCAGCGAGTTGATGTATGCGACCACGTCGACGATCGCTGCGTCGTCGACGAGAGTCGCCGCAAACGGTTGCATCGTGGCGCCATGGACGTCGTCCTGGTGCGTGCCACGGCGTCCGTCGCGGTAGTTGTGCAGCTGCGCGACGAGATACCAGTCGCTCTGGCCGGCCAGCGCCGGAGCCGCCAGCGCTTCGTTGCCGCGCCCGTCCGTTCCGTGGCACACCGCGCACGCGACGTACAGCGTGGCGCCGTGGTCCGCGTTGCCTTCGACCGTGATCGGTGGCGCAGTCGCCGCGAATGTCTCCACGTATGCCGCGGCTCGCGCCACTGTCGCATCGTTGGGAAGCACGGCCGCGACAGGACGCATCTCGTGTCCCGGCATGTCGGCGGGATCGGCGCCGCGCCAGCCGGCGCGAAACGCCGCGAGTTGCGCGTCGACGTACCAGCGTTCCATGCCGGCGATTTTCGGCGCGCGGATGGCGGGGTTGCCGGCGCCTTCGACGCCGTGGCACGTCGTGCAGAACAGGAATTCGTCGGCGTCGGCTGCCTGCGACGCCATCGGTATCAGTGTGGATACGGCCGCTACTGCGGCACAACAACACCGCGAAACGCACCGCGTCCGCGCGCGTCATGCGAGGGCTCCCGATTGACTGGCGCGCTCGCGGCGGTCGATGTCGGCGATCGCGTGCAGCGCGGAATGGATCGCACCTTCCTGCCAGCCGGGATGCAGGCTCACCTGATCGCCGATCAGGTAGTGACTACCGACGGGCGCTTGAAGGCGCGGGAACCATTTCTGGTACAACTCCGGGGTCCATTCGGCCGCGCAACCGAGCATGTGGTTCATCCGGTGCCACGCCACGCTGACGCCGCTCTCGATGTAGCGGCGATAGTCCGGGTGCACCTTCTCGCCCTGGCGGATCGCCAGTTCCAGCCGATCGAGGGCTGGCAGATCGGCGAAGCGATCGCTTGCGGGTCCACCATATATGTACGCCGCGAGCAGCACGCCTTTCTTGCGATGGATGCCGTGCGACGGGTACCAGATCTGCGTGATGTCCTGCGCGGTCCAGCTGATGCCGCCGTAGATCTGCTCGCGTTCCCAGAAACGTTCGCTCGCCTGAAGGCCCAGCTTCAACAGCTTGCCGCGGCCGACCGCCGTGAAAGCGCCGCTGTAGTCGGCAGGAAAGTTGTTCGGAATACCGGCGAGCAGGTGCATCGGAATGCAGTTGAGGCAGTAGTCGGCGGACACCTGCTGGCGTTTGCCGTGTTCGCGGTACACCACCTCGACGCGATCGTCGCGCAGCATCACCGACTGAACCTGCGCGCCGATGTGCACGCGAGAACCGACCTTCGCCATGAACGCGTCGACCACTTTGTCCATGCCGCCGACCGGTTCCATCATCATCGGCGCCTGGTCGACGCCTTCCGCGAAGTGCATGTTCGATTGCCAGAAACTCGACTTCAGCAGTTCGCTGAAATCGAGCACGCCTTTGTGTTGCGGCGGCTCCACCATGCCGGCGTTCAGATAACCGGCGCGCGACGAACCGTGGTAGATGTGGTTCTCGTCGAGATCGCCGTACGCTCGCAGGAACGCGATCAAACGATCGGTGTCGGCCGCGTCGAGCGGCGCGTCGATCCTGTGCGCGGCGAGGCCCTTCGCGAGCAACTCCGACATGAAACCGCGCGCGTCGGTCACGTACTCGCGGTTGCGCACCGGCTTGCCGCCGAACATCGCATCGTCCTGCACCCACGCGTTGTGGTTGTCGTTCACGAACGGCATCAACGCAACGTCGAACTCGCGGCAGTACTCGAGCAACCGTTCGTGCGTGCTCGGAATGCGCGCGGGTCCGGCGTTGAGATACAGGTCCGGATCGTCGTCGAACGGACACGTTTGCGGATTGCCGAGTTCGTCCACCTTGTCGCCGTGGCGCAACGTCAGGTTGCGGCCGCCGGCGCGGTGCGAAGCCTCGAGCACCGTGCACTGATAGCCGGCGCGACCGAGTTCGTAAGCCGCCACCAATCCGGAGATGCCTCCACCGAGGATCAAAACGGTGCGACGGCCTCGTGCCGGTGCAATAGCAGGGCGCGCCGCGCTCGCAAAACCCGGAATGAGACCGAGCGCGGTACCGAGCCGGAACATCGCAGTGGAACCGCCGGCCGCGCCGACGCCCATGAGCAGCCGGCGCCGCGACCAGGCTGGCGTGTTGGGTGGATCGGAGTCGGACATCGGAGCGGCTATCCCGGCGGCGTGTACAGTTCACACAGCGTACAGATTTGCATGTCGCATCTCGACCCGTGTCATATGAAAACGGTTCGAGCGGCACTCAGCGCCAAATGTGTCATGTGAAAGCATGGCGATGGCTTCGAACAGAATCCGTACGTGCCCCGCAGCGCATCACACACGATAGAGACGATTTCGCACGCGTCCCGCGTCTGCGAATACTCGAAATCTGACCGAACCAGCCGTGGTACTAGAGTGAGAACTCTGCCGCCAATTACTTAGCGTGCTTGCTAATAGAAACCGCCAACTCTACATTTAGCCTGTTTGCTAAACGTATGGGAGGCATCATGGCGAACAAAGTGATCTGCCACTATCGGGTCGCACGCGGCAACGAGAAGCAATTCGAGGCGCTGCTGAAACGACACTGGCCGACGCTGCATCAGCTGGGCCTCGTAACCGACGACCCGCCGCAGCATTTCAAAGGTAAAGAACAGGACAACGGCAAGCCGATCTACTTCGAGATTTTCGATTGGCGGGACGGCGCGGTGGATCGCGCGCACGAACACCCCGAAGTGATGGCCATCTGGGACCCGATGGACCATCTGTGCGAGAAGCGCGGCGACAAACCGAACATGGAATTTCCGCACGTCGACGTGGTGCGTGTCTAAGCCGAAGGGCATCAAGGACGTCGAGATCGCCGACAGCGTCTTTGCCGCGCTGGCGCATCCGGCGCGCCGACAGATCCTGCTCTCGGTGCACTATCGCGGCGCCTGCAACGCAGGCGAGATCGCGAACCGGTTCGAATGCAGCTGGCCCACCACGAGCCGGCATCTCGCCACGCTCGTGTCGAGCGGTCTGCTCGACGTCGAGGTGGTTGGACGAGAGCGCATCTACAGCGCAAACGCGCGACGCGTGCAGGACGTGTTGAGCAAGTGGGCCGGCTACTTCGACTGAGCCCGCTCTCGAGCGAACTCAGTCGAAATGCGCGGTCAGCGTGCGCCCGCGTACGCCTTGATCAGCTGATCGAGGAACTCGCGCCCCTCGTATAACGACTGCACTCGGACGCGCTCGTTCAAGCCGTGCGCGTTCGTGGTCTCCGGGTCGGCGAAGATGCCGCTGACGCCATAGGTCGGAATGCCGTTCGGCGTGAGGAAACGGCCGTCGGTTGCGCCGGCTGCCATGGTTGGAACCACCGGCACACCGGGCCACATCTTCTGGGTCAACTTATCGATCGGGCCGAGCACCGCCTTCGTCAGCGGCGGCGGTGGCGACACTTTTTCGGGTGGATTGACGAACGTCACCTTGATGCCTTGATCGTCGACCACGCGTTCGAGCGTGAGGCGCACTTCGTCCTGCGTCACACCGGGGAAAATCCGGCAGTTCACGTTGGCGCCGGCGCGTTGCGGCAATCCGTTCGGAGCGTGTCCGCCGTCGAGCATCGTCGCAACGCAGGTGGTGTGCAGAATCGAGTTGTAGCTCGGATCGGCCTGGATGCGCGCCAACGCCGCGGCGTCGGGCGGCGTTGTCAGAATCGCCTGCATGTCGCTCGACACCTGGCCGGTCTCGATCTTCGACATGCGTTCGAAGAAACCGCGCGTTGCGTCGTTGAACTGGA
This sequence comes from uncultured Gammaproteobacteria bacterium, assembly GCA_963787045.1. Lineage (GTDB taxonomy): Bacteria > Pseudomonadota > Gammaproteobacteria > Pseudomonadales > Azotimanducaceae > DATJGR01. Next base: position 385,638 of record CAWBBR010000002.1, read on the forward strand.
TCGGGAACTGGAACGCGGAAAGGCGGGTGAGGCCGGCCGCGAGACGGTAGATGGCGTTGTCTTTCACCGGTCGCGACGAATGGCCGCCGGGGTTCGTCACTTCCAGGCGATAGTCCTGATACACCTTCTCGCCGGCCTGCACGCCGTTGTAGATCCGTTCGCCTTCGCCGTTGAGGCGTCCGCCGGCGCCTTCGTTGATGGCGAGTTCGGCGTCGATCAGGTCGTGGTTGTTTTCGACCAGGTACTCCGCGCCGTCGAAATCGTACGGCGTTTCTTCGCCGCACGTCAGTGCGATCTTGATGTCGCGCGCGGGTTTGTAGCCGCTTTTCTTGTAGCGCGTCATCGCGTCGACGAAGATCGCCGCCATCGCCTTGTCGTCGGCGGTGCCGCGACCGTAGAAGTAACCGTCCTCTTCCACGAGTGTGAACGGATCGCGTACCCAGTCTTCGCGCTTGGCTTCGACCACGTCGATGTGAGCAAGCAGCAGAATCGCCTTCGCTTTCTTGTCGGTGCCGTGCAGTACCGCCACCAGGTTGCTCTTCGTCGGCCGATCGGGCGGCGCGATCTTGTTGATGTCGGCATCGGGGAATCCCGCGGCCTTCAGGCGTGCCGCCATCGCGTCGACCGCACCGATGCAGTTGTTCGCCGAGAGGGTGGTGTTGATCTCGACCAGCTCTTTATAGATGGCGCGAAACTCCGTCTGCTCCGGCGTGAGCGATGCAGCGTGCGCCGCCGTACCGAGCATCATCAATGCCGTCGCCGTGATCAATCGTGCAAGCATGTCCATGTGTCCCCTGAGTATGCTGATGCGGCGAGCATAGACGCGGCTTTGTTGCGACGCCACGGTCCGCGCTACAGTGCGGCGGTCTTGAAACGGAGGCAGACCATGCGGAACCGGTGGACGAAAGCATTGTTTGCGCTCGCACTGGTCGGCGTAGCGGCATGCGAGCCGCACGATCGCCGGCCCGGACAGTGGCTGCACGGCGAGGTGGTCACGCAGCCGGTGGCGGACTGGTCGTTCAGCAACGACGTCGATGAGATCTTCGTCGAGACCGCCACGTGGTATCGGGTGCCGCACTCGGTGACGACCACCGTGGTGACCAGCGAAGGCACGCTCTACGTGCCGTCGCTCTACTACGAAGGCGGCGAGTTTCCGAACGAGCGTTTCTGGAACCGGAACATCGCGCGCGATCCGAACGTACGGCTCAAGATCGGCGACAAGATCTATCCGCGCACGGCCGCGTTGGTCACCGACCCTGCCGAACGCACGCGCGTCCTCGCCGCTTTCGCGGCCAAATACGACCGTTGGCGCGACATGCTGAAGAACGGCGACCCGGAAAAGCCGAAGATCGTGCTGTTGCGGATGGACCCGCGCAGCGCCTGATCCGTCATTGCGCGGGCGGCGCGGGTTCGAGCAGCAGGGTCTGTACGTCGCTCAGAACCGTATCGGCGTGCAGGAACGATACGCTGTAGATGTTGCGCACACGCCGCTGTTTGTCGATCAGCAGCACGCGGAGGATGTGCGAGATGGCGCCCGATTCGTCGCGATAGACCGACTGGTCGTAGGCATCGAGCGTGCTTTGCAACGCCGCGTCCGACGACCCGGTCAGAAACGTCCAATCGAAACCGGGTGCGCGCAGGCGCGCGCCGTATTCCTGCATCACCGCCGGCGTGTCGTGCTGCGGATCGAACGACAGGCTGACGATACGCAACTGGTCGCGCAGTTTCGGGTCGGCGACAGCACGGTCCTGTACTCGTTTCAGCACGTATGCCGCCAACGGACAGCCGTTCACGTCGCTGCAGGTGGTGTAGATGAAACTCAGCAACACGACGCGATCGCCGTAGAAGTCGTAGAGGCGCTTTGAATTGCCCGCGTCGTCGAGCACGGCCCCGTCCGCCGCAACCGCAAACGGCGGCAATTGGTACGAACCGGGTAGCGGAGCAGGGAATTCGAGCGCGAAATAGCCCGGCGCCAGTACGGTGGGCGCCGGATGCTGATGTTCGGCGTGACTTGCGCCGCTCGCCGCGAGAACTGCCGCGGCGAGCGAAACGCGCCATCGCATTATTGTTGGGCCAGTTGACCCGCCGGCGGCTTCTGACCGTACAGCGAATAGGCACCGAAACGCATCTGGTGCGGCGAGCCCAGCTTCTCCTTCACGAAGTCGATGTTGAACTGCGGTTGCAGCGCCTTGCCGTCCCACGCGTACAGTTTGAAGAACTGCAGATCGCCGCCGGTAGACGTGGTTTTGTCCCAGTTCGCGAGCAGTGACGACGTGAAGTACACGCGCTTACCGTCCCAGCTTTCGGAGACCATGTTCAGCTGCTCGCCGATCTGCTGCTCGAAGATCTGTTTTGGCGCCTGCGGATTGCGAATGTCGTACAGGTGCACTTTGCCGTCGTTCCACGTATCGACCCACAGCAGGTCGTCTTCGGCCGAGATCGAAATGTCGACCGGCAGCGGAATTTTGCTGGCGTCGCCGATGTCGGCCACGGCCTTCGCCTGCCATTCGCCGGCTTCGTCCAGATAGATCAGCCAGATCTTCGAGGTGAGCGCCGTCGCGGTGAAGCAGTAGTTGTGGTTCGCGCCCCACGCACAGCGCAACTCGAGCGGTGCACCGGGTACGTCGAAGATCTTCTTCGGCTGCAGCGTGTGCAGATCCCACACCACCGCCGTGTTGCCGAAGTGCTTCATCGCTTCCGCATCGGCCATCAGCTTGCCGAGATTCATCATGTAGTTGTTCCAGCCGGCGAACGACGAGGTGACGAGCACGTTGAGGCGCGGCAGCGCGCGCGCGTCGTAGCCGTAACCGTCGGCGAACTTGCCGGTCTTCACGGCGCCCTGCAGCGCGCCGTCGACTGGGCATCCACGTGGTCGAGATGTACTCGCCGTCGTTGGTGTATTGCACCATCGCGGTACGGCCGCCGTGGTCCTTGTTGTTCGAAAGCCCCGTCAGCAGCATGCGACCGGGCAGCGCATAGCTGGTGTGCGGGCCGACGACACCACCGCTCGTTTGAACGAAGTCTTCGATGGTGCGCACGAGCTTCGGTTTTGCGGGATCGGTGGAGATGTCGAAGATGAACATGCGGCTGGTATCGAGCGTGGTCGCCCAGAGGAAGCGACGATCGTCTGTGAGCCCGGTGTGGTGCGCTTCGTTGCGCCCGCCCACCGACACCTGATCCACGACCTTGCCGAAGTTCTTGGATTTCGGATTGACGTCGACGGTGACGAGCTTGTCCTGCTCGTCGCCGACGCCGACCATGCCGAGCGTCCAGACGTAGACGAAGTCTTCCTGGCCGACGATCTTCGCCATGTAAGGCGACATACAGGTTTCGTCGGCGCGAGCGGTGAGGCACAACAGGCCGGCGAGGCACAACGCAGTGAAACTGGTTCTTTTCATGGGTCTTCTCCTGCTTCCCGCCCTGCATACTACTCGCCATGAGTGACAGGTCTACCCTGAGCTGGGTCGTCTGTGCGGTGCTCGCGTTCTGCACCAATGTGCGTGCGGCGGAACCGCCGCTGGGATTGCCGGCGTTACCCGACCCGCAACCGAAGAAGGCCGCAGTAGACCTCGGCCGCAAGCTGTTCTTCGACCGGCGCCTGTCGTTCAACGGCACGCTGTCGTGCGGCATGTGTCACGTGCCGGAACAGGGCTTCACGCAGAACGAGCTGGCGACGCCGGTGGGATTCGGCGGCCTCTCGGTGAAGCGCAACGCACCGGCGTTGTACAACGTGGCGTACCGGCCGCGGCTGTTTCACGACGGTCGCGAGAGCAAGCTCGAACTGCAGATCTGGTCGCCGCTGCTTGCAGCCAACGAGATGGCCAACCCGTCGATCGGCAGTGTGCTGGAACGCATAGTGCTGATGCCGGAATACGCGAACGCATTCGTCGACGCATACGGTGAAGGCCCCAACGTGGACAACGTAGGGCGTGCGCTGGCGGCGTATGAGCGCACGCTGATCTCCGGCGATTCTCCGTTCGATCGCTGGTATTTCGGGCGCGACGAATCGGCGCTGACGGCGCCGCAGCGTCGCGGTTTCGAAGCATTCCGCAACCGCGGTTGCGTTGCGTGCCACACGATCGCCGAACACTCGGCGCAGTTCAGCGACGATCTGTACCACGACACCGGCCTCGGCTACGCAGCAACGATGCGGCGCGCGCCCAAACAACTTCAACTCGCGCCCGGTGAGGTGGTGACGCTGACGACGTCGATAGAGGTGCCCGTGGCGAACGACCTGGGGCGCTACGAAGCCACGCTGCAGCCGAATGACCGCTGGCGCTATCGCACACCGACGCTTCGCAACGTGGCCCTCACGGCGCCGTACATGCACGACGGCAGCCGCGCGACGCTCGGGGATGTCGTCGACTATTACGCAGCCGGCGGGGTGGAGCACGACGGACTCGATCCGCTGCTGAAGGGATTCGAGCCGAGCGACGAGGAACGCGCCGATCTCGTCGCATTTCTCGAGTCGCTGACCGGGTCGAACGTCGCGGCGCTGGCCGTCGACGCACGCACCGCACCGATCGGAGACCGTTGATCCACGAACGGGCTTCCCTGCGACCGCGACCTGAGTGACCATCGGCTCCCCAGATTCCGTATAGGTAGTTCGCTCATGGCGGCACTGTCGCTGTCTCGCATTCTTGCTCATTGGGCAGACCAACAACCCGATCGTGTGGCGGTGGGCCACGAAGGCCGCGAGGTGACGTTCGCGCAGCTCGAGGCGAGTTCGAACCGGCTCGCGCGCGCGTATGCGAAGCTCGGCGTGGCGGCGGACGACTTCGTCACGATCGCGCTGCCGAACAGCATCGCCTTCTTCGAGGCGACCTTCGCCACGTGGAAACTCGGCGCCACGCCGCAACCGGTCTCGGCGAAGCTGCCGAAGTTCGAACTCGATCAGATCATCGAGGTGGGCAACCCCAAGCTGGTCGTTGGCGCCGATCCCGCCGCGCATCCCGGCGTAACGACGCTGCCGGTTGGCTTCGAAGCCGATCCGACGTTGTCGTCGGAGCCGCTGCCCGAGAGCACGGCCGCATCATGGAAGGCAATGACGTCGGGCGGCAGCACCGGCCGGCCGAAGTTGATCGTGACGAAGCAACCCGCGACGCGCGACCCAGAAGATCCGTTCCTGAACTTCGGGATGCGCGGCAGCGTGCTGATTCCCGGCCCGCTGTATCACAACGGGCCGTTCATGTGGGCTACCGGCGGACTGTTCAAAGGCAACACCGTGAGCATCACCACGCGTTTCGACGCGGAGCAAACGCTGCAACTGATCGAAACGCAGCGCGTCGACACGATCTACATGGTGCCGACGATGATGCAGCGCGTGTGGAATTTGCCGGCGGACGTACGCCTCAAGTACGACGTCTCGTCGTTGAAGACGCTATGGCATCTCGCGGCGCCTTGCCCGGCGTGGTTGAAAGACGCGTACATCGACTGGCTGGGCGCGGAGGTGATCTGGGAGCTGTACGGCGGCACTGAGGGGCAGGGCGGCACCGTCATCACCGGCCCTGAATGGGTAGCGCATCGCGGTTCGGTCGGAAAGCCGAACGAAGCGTGCGAGATGAAGATCGTCGACGAGCGCGGCAACACGCTACCGCCCGGCGAAATCGGCGAAGTGTTCATGCGGCCGAAGGCCGGTCCCGGCACGACATATCGCTACATCGGCGCCGAAGCGAAATCGATGGACGGTGGTTGGGAGAGCCTCGGCGACATGGGTTCGATGGACGCCGACGGCTATCTGTACCTCTCCGATCGCCAGACCGACATGATCCTGTCGGGCGGCGCGAACATCTACCCAGCGGAAGTGGAAGCGGCGATCGATGCGTATCCCGGCGTGCGCTCATCGGCAGTCATCGGATTGCCCCACGAAGATCTGGGCAACTACGTGCACGCAATCGTCGATGCACCGGAGGGCGCCGTGTCGAAGGACGCACTGCTTGCGCACCTCGCCGATCGGCTGGTGCGGTACAAGCTGCCGAGGACGGTGGAGTTCGTGACGGAGCCGCTGAGAGACGACGCAGGCAAGGTGCGGCGAAAGTCGCTGCGCGCGGAGCGGATGCCGAAGGGTTAGATGGCCGTGATCTTACGTCGTTGTGGCCGATGGGTGGATAGACGACATGATGTCGTCTTTCTTTGCGACGTTTTGACGGCTAATTGTTGTTAGGCGGCACGCGCGAGTCGTCAGCGGATAAATCAACGGAGATAACGACACCTCCTTCCATGAACTGCGTCGCGAGCGGTAGACGCCGCTATCAGCTGACGTGCGCCTGACGAATACGAGAGTCACGCATGTCGCATTCGCACCGACTGCCGAGTTGTCGTGTGAATGCGATCCGCTTCGGTGCGATGCTCGTATGCCGAGATTGGTCGACGCGACGAATGACGACGTCTGCTATTTGGTGACCTACGCTACGCCTTCATGAGCGCGGTCGCATATGCCACCAGGCGCTTGAGACCTGCCTTGCCGGAGGTCACCGCTGGCCATTATGGAACGAGTGAGACCGTCAGAGCGACGATTGATCGCTTGGCGTTCAGCAGGCCTGCCGACGCAAGTGCGTATCAAGACAGCTGGCCAGAGGTCATTCCGTCTGAGCGCGTCAAGACGATTGTCGTGCAATCAGGCTGGAGACACGACCAGCGGCAGTCGAGTACTCTGGCTGCGAACGAGGCCGCGAAGTCACTACGGTCGCGCGTGGCGCCTAACCACTGCATGCAGCCGACGCCCCAGCCAGTCATCAAATTTGCATACGCAAATTTGTCGCCTGTCTGGTGCGCGGCTGATGCTGGCTGTTAGGCGCCACTGATGTGTATCGCGTGGCCAGACAAGGAAGAAAGAGAAGAGTTTGAGATTTCTGGTTTCGTCCGTACCTACACGCGCGTCAGTGGAACGTCTCCGTTTGAGGTACTGGAGAGGCGAGAGAAGCCGGACTTTGTTGTCGGGCGAGTCGGCGGCGAACAGATTGGAGTCGAACTCACGTCGGTGTATCTCGATGACAGAAGCGTACCCGACAAGCACAAAAAGGATTTCGACGGCCTAGTCCCTATTGATTTCGACCCAGCCGAGCTTGAGGCGTACGAGAGGCGCTTAGTCTCGGCGATTGAGGCAAAAGTCGAGAAGGCGCGTACCGGTTACGACTTGAGCCGATCTCTAGTCCTTTCGATCTACATCAACGAATACATCGCAATCTATCTAGGGCAGAACGACCTCGAAGCCCTTGTTCGACGGAATGAGCGCGTGTTTGATTCGATTCATCCGTTTGCAGAGATCTTCATCTGGAATCTTGCCAATGATGGTGTGTTCTCAGTTCGTCCCGAATAGTACCGCCGCGGTCGCCTAACCACTGCATGCAGCCGACGCCCCAGCCAGTCATCAAATTTGCATGCGCAAATTTGCCGCCTGTCTGGTGCGCGGCTGATGCTGGCTGTTAGGCGGCAGCTGAAGTTCAGGCGTTCTTCCCGTGGAATGCGAGCCAAGCTTGGTGCGTGTCTACGCGGTGTGCAAATTTGGCGACCTTCCCGTCGTCATTGAACTTCCAAATCATCACAGCGTCGTCGTACACAACGTTCTTCCCGGTTGAGCGAACGGTGTAGGAGGCTTGCAGTAGCACAACGACTGTGTCGCCTTCGGCAATGAACTCTGTCGGTTCGAAACGTGTCATGGGCGTTTCACTCATGCCGAGGAAGAACTCGTTCACGCTCTCAATTCCCACACGCTTCTGATACCACGGGACATCGTGCGAAACATGCCCATATTCCCACTGTACGTCATTCGCCAGTCGATCAAGAATGGCAGGTATATCGCCGTCGTCGAAGGCCCTGAAGAGGAACTTCGTGGTTTCTAGGTTTTTGTTGCTCACGTGCTTCTTCCGTGCAATTCGTTAGATTGGTGTTTGTATGCTGTGCCAGGTGTTGGCCACGGGGAAATTCCCTGAGAGGTAATGGTGGGTGAGCAGTCGGGGACATAGGTAACAAAATCGTCCAGGTACATAGGTAACACTATTTGGACCACATCGATCGGAGCGTCAATCGACCACGCCGGATGACTGATAACGCGCACATGGAGTCTTGGAACAAATCGATGAAGTCCGACATGTACCACCGCCGTACATTTGCAAACGATCGAACATTGATCGCTGCGATCAAGTCCTACGTGGACTTCTACAATCACCAACGACTACATTCCGCCTTGGGATACCGTTCACCTACTGAGTTCGAGAGCCAATGTTGCTAACTAACGGGTGTCCACTTTTGCGTAGGAACTCTCCGCCACCAGCCAGTCATCAAATTTGCATACGCAAATTTGCCGCCTGTCTGGCGCGCGGCTGATGCTGGCTGTTAGGCGGCTTTGCGATGTCTGCGTTTGGGGATTGGCGGTTTGTGTGCGACTCTGACGCGACCGCGAGAGCATATCGGTCGACTCAAGCAGGTGGCTCGACAAGCTGCTCGTGCAATGGTTGTCGCAACTTTGTGGTGGCGAGAAGCCGCGTGTTTCCGAAGGATTTGTGGTCTCGAGTCTCTTGGCATCGATCCAACGAAAGATGGCGAGGTGTACCACGAGGCACGGCGATCCACAGGGTGGCACCCTACGGTGGCTGGTATCACTTCGTAGGTTCGCTTGAGGTGACGGGTGACCTTGCGCCGGTCGATTTTGGTGACGGTTTTACCGGCTACCTGTGTCGCTCCTATGCGCCTTCACTCGAAGCGTTGAAGGGTCTTCCGTTGGTACAGCTCGAATTTCGCGCCGAGTCAGTGCCTTGGATGTTGGATGCGAAACCACCGACAATTCCAGTTCGGCGTATAATCTAATGCGCACTCATCCGCGCAGCCATCATCAAATGGCCATCAAATCATATCTCGCCGCTAGGCTGTCAGCGCAGTCGCTGACGCGGATGACTGATATCGTTTCTATGAGGTGGGACCGGTTCGGTGGTGTGGGAGATGGGTTGGTCGGGGCGGCAGTCCATTCAAGGGCGGTAGAACCTTCGGCTATCTTAGTCCGAGTGGCAATCTGCGGGAGAATGGCGGCATGGGTCTAGCTTGATTGTGTTGGAGCTGGCGCGTATTCCTGAGCGGTCGTCTTAAGCGCCGCCACGAATCTACCTCTCGTTCCAATCGCTCTGCGATCCGGCAGCGCTGCGGCCCTCATGTCGAGTGGTCTCGCCGGATATCAACGCCCGTTGGGTTAGGCCGCGCCCAACCACTGCATGCAGCCGACGCCTCAGACAGTCATCAAATTTGCATGCGCATATTTGCCGCCTGTCTGGCGAGCTGCTGAGCTCGGTTATTAGACGACAGCCGAACGCCGACCATCCGCAGTCCAACGCTTCGACTCACGACGTAATGAATGAGCGACTCTCCAGAAACGCCACAGCATCAACGTCCCGACGTTTCGTCCAGGTTGGTCTTATCGTTCGCGGAATTTCGCAACGCTAATTCTCACTGGCTTGGCTACGGGTTAATGTTCCACGCTCACGGCCGCAGAACTTAGCCAATCCATGCTTGCGGCTACCCCTCATCTACGTATCGCTGTTACTTACTGGTTGGCGTTTATCGACTGGCTGCCAGGTGCAGCCTAGATGGAGTGCGATCCAGACGACGTGCATGGTCTCGTTGGTGGCGATTCACGTCGCGGCTACACCTTCCCGCACGTAGGAAGACTGGTCACTCTGATCCGAACGCATACGCCTCACGACGGCATATGGTTATGCGGAACCGGGCAATTGGGTATTGACTGCCAGACTCTCAATGAACGACGCGACTCCAGCGAGGTGATCAGCTGGTATGTTCCAGGTCGAAGTTGCGCCATGTCGCCTAACCACTGCATGCAGTCGACGCCCAGCCAGTCGTCAAATTTGGATACGCAAATTTGACGCCTGTTTGGTGCGGCTGATGCTGGCTGTTAGGCGTCGCTGCGAATGTCGCGGCATCGATCGTCGGAAATGACTCACGATGCTGCGTGCCACGATCAGTTGCGGAGACAATGGTAACTATCTCACCGCCGCTGCACGCAGTAGTCTTCGATCATCGCATCCCCAGCGATCGGAGGTTCTAAGTGCAATTCGGTGTACTCGGAATACTCGTAGCGGCTGTCGCTGCCACCGTAGCGGGACTCGGCATTCTGTTTGACCTTGATGTTACCAAGGCCGGCGCGTATCTCGGCACGGCATCGTTCGTTTTCCTAGTTGTCCTGCTAGTCGTCGAATATCGTAGGCGGTCGAAGAGGTTCTCGAAAAAGTGAAGTGCGTACGCATCAAGTCGCCGCTTAACCACTGCATGCAGCGGACGCCCAGCCAGTCATCAAATGTGAAGATATGCAAATTTGCTGCCTGTCTGGTGCGCGGCTGATGCTGGCTGTTAGGCCGCACCATGGAGATAACCGTATGATTCGAAGCGCGGTCCTGGTTCTTTCCGCATGCATAGCGGTTCCCTCCTTTGGAGAAGGTCAACTGCCCAATGGACCTCATGTGTACGTAGAGGGATCAGCGTCAATCTCGGCGCCCCCCGATCAACTGAAGATGACCATCTATTACGAGGCACACGATGCGTCCGTAGAAGTCGCAAAAGCCCAGGTCGATGAACGGTCGCGCGCCTTTATTGCGGCGTGCCATGAACTGCAGATCCAAGACGAAGACCTCTCTTCCGCCGTTCTACAGGTAGGCCCCGGCTATGAATACGTCGATGGGGATAGCAAGCCGTCCGGCACGCAGGTCAGTCGATCGATCAACGTGACTCTGCGCGACCTTGCCAAATACTCTGACTTCATCGCTGCCGTCATGGCTTCACACGTCTCGGCAATCAGCAATGCCGAGATGGAGTCGAGCCAGGCCAAGGAACTGATTGCACGCGCCTAGAATGACGCATTGGCGGACGCACGTGCACGAGCCGAACGCCTCGCGTCGGCTGCGAACGCGAAACTGGGTAAGGTCTACTCAATCTCTGAGTTTGGTATGCGCAATGAGGAGGCAGCAGCGATGTACCCAAGCCGGTCAGTTGCCGCCGCGCAACCTTATCGCTTTGGTGCGGTTACTTCTGGGATGTCGGCTTTGTCACCCGAGCCGTTCACACCTGGACTCATTTGGGCGACGGCTCATGTGTATATCGTTTATCTGCTGGAGAAGTAGTGGGTGCGGCCTAACAAAACGTTGGCGCAGAGCCACCAGACCGTCATCAATTTGAATGTGCAAATGCTAGAGGTCGATCTAGTTCGGAGAAGCGAAATGGCGGCGGCAGATTTCAAGATTCTCAAGGTTCGGTTGGTCTGCAAGACGATGCCGGCGATTCCGCCAGACGAGGGCCGACTTGACGTGGGAATACAAGACAAGGCCCAAGCCGTCCACGCGGGCGTGAAGCAGAAAGACGGATCGATGGTCTTCGAGTGCGCTCTCGAAGCACGTCGTGATGAATCGACCGGGAAGCCGACGTTCCGGGGTCCCTTCGTGCAAGGAACTTCCGAAGCTCGCTTTCTATATCTCAGTTGGAAGCGAAAGGGCGTCAATAGTTCGCCGTGGTACTGGCGGGTAAAGGTTCCGCTCTCAGGCATCACGTGGAAGGAAGTGTCCTTGGCGAAGCCGAACGAAGTACTGGAAGCAGACATCACGGGCCGTCGTCCTCATTCGACGGATCCCATCTCCTGGAAGCGAAGCCGTGCGGGCGCCGCCTAACCACTGCATGCAGCCGACGCGCCCCAGCCAGTCATCAAATTTGCATGCGCAAATTCGCCGCCTGCCTGGCGGGCCTGATCAACTCGGTTGTTGGGCGACCCTTGCGGGGTTATCAACACGCCTATGATGCCCATTGCAGCTACTAGTACCGTCGAGATCGTCGCTATCGTTGTCGCAGTCGCGATGGCCGGTAACGAATTTGCTGTCGCCGTGTTTTTCCATCCGCGCATCAGCCGACTTGATGATGCAGTGCATGTTCGAGCCGCCAGAACCTTAGCGAGCAGCCTCGGCGCCGTGATGCCATTCTGGTATGCACTTTCGTTACTGTTGAGCCTCGCAGTGGCTTTTCTTGCGCATCCGACGTGGGACACACCGCGCTGGCTGGCACTTGACTCAGCCACTCTTTTTGCCGCGGTGAGTATTTTCAGCGTGGTCTCGCTCGTTCCCATCAACAACCTGGTCGCTCACCTAGACCCCGATTCTCTGCCACCCAATTGGCGAGAGTTGCGCCATCGCTGGGACAGATTGCATGGCATCCGAGTAGGTATTTTGTTTGTCGCCGCGATTCTGCTTGTGGCATCTTGTGTTCTCCAAAGAGTCGCCTAACCACTGCATGCAGCCGACGCCCCATCAGTCATAAAAGTTGCATACGCAAAGTTGCCGCCTGCCTGGTGCGCGGCTGATGCCGGCTGTTAGGCCATGTATCCGCGACCGAGATTGACGGCATTCCTATTCGGTGTTTTGGCGTCTATGCATTGCGCCGCCGACGAATCGGAAGTCACGCTTCGTCTCAGCGATGTTCGATTCGGACTCTTCCGGACGACGCTCGAGTCACCACCGATCGGAAGTCGTATTACAAAGACTTACCGTTGTGGGAAGAAGATCATCGAGCGCACTGATCATGTCCCGATGCGGCGAGGGTCGGTGTTTGGATTTCAAGGTCGAGTCAAGGCGAGTTATGGCGACGTGCTTCAGCTCGCTGTCGTATGGGAACCTCCTCCGCAGGATCGGCCTGATCCATTGACGCGCGACACATACGTGACATTTGTGAGCAATGGCGAAGAGCTTTCGACTTGCTTTGTTCTCGAAGCCCCTCGGGAGCTTGTGCCGGGAGCCTGGACGCTGAAAATCGCCCTAACCGGCATTGACGATGTGCGATTACAGCAAGGCCAAAGTGGTAAGGAGACTCCGTACTGGATTCCTCTGTATGAGAAACAGTTCGTCATAGAGGAACGGAATGAGCCATGAAGCACGCCGCGCCCAACCGCTGCATGCAGCCGACGCCCCAGTCATCAAATTTGCATACGCAAATCTGCCGCCTGTCTGGCGCGCGGCTGATGCTGGCTGTTAGGCGGCGCCGCCAATCGGTTGCCACGACCAGGGAAAGTATGAGCGTGCATTTCGATGTTGGATGACGGACAGGAAATCGAAATCGAGACTGCTGGACAGTGCTGGTTGGTCTCGTGGTACTCGCCACCTCAGGCTCCTGAGGGGCGGCCGCATGGATCGGCGGGGCTGTGTGTTGCTGGAAATGACTTGGTGCTCGTGACGGCGGATGGAGTGACCTGGGATTTCCCGGCGGGCAGGCCGGAAGGCGACGAATCCTGGGAGGAGACGCTTCGTCGCGAAATGATGGAGGAGGCGTGCGCGGTCGTTACAGACGCGCGCTTGCTGGGATTCAGCCGAGGCCATTGTGTGGCGGGCGATGAGAAAGGCCTCGTGCTCGTCCGTTCAATCTGGTTGGCCCAGATTCGGCTTTTGGATTGGGAGCCGCGGTTCGAGATTCGTCAGCGACGGTGTGTGTCGAAAGATCTAGCGCTTGGATATGTGCCGCGCGAGTACCTTCCCGTCTGGGCGCGGGCATTCCACGAGGCAAGGCTGAACTAGGCGTGCACTCTACGGACCCAACGCAATTCATCGCGGCGCCGCGTAACCACTGCATGCAGCCGACGCCCAAGCCTGTCATCGAATCTGTTTGTGCAAATAACCGGCGATGCAATACAAGTGGCTAGCTGGACTCCTGTTGATCGGCGGCACGCTCATGCGAGTGCGCGATCAGATCACTCGAATCCAAAACGACCAGGATTCGTACGAAGTCAGCGTGCGGCAGCCTCAGGTTCAGATTTCAGAGCCGGTAAGTCCGCCCGACCTGTCGATTCGACCGCGACGCCTCCAGAACTGCCGCAGGCATCATCGAGTTCCGACAGATTTGCCACGCACTCCGATCTAAAAGCGAAATTCGATGCTCACATCCGCCGGGCTGAAAGCGGTGATGCGGCAAGCATGCTGGTCATCGCGGAAACAACTTGAGACCTGCGCGCCGGTAGGGTCGTACAGAGATTGGGATCAATACGCGAATCAGGACGACCTGGCTCGGTCCGGGGTATTGGACCAATTCTCACCTGATGGAATTGGACGTTATCGAAGGCGTGGTTCGACCGTCTAGTCGCGGAATGCAGCTATATTAACGAGCACGTACCGACTGACGGCGGGTTCGCGCAGTGGGATGGTGTATTGGTATGAGAAGGCGGCGGCAGCAGGCAATCCCGGTGGCGCGGTTACGCATGCTGTTCTGTCAATCCGCCCAGCGAAGAACATCGCAGATCGATGGCTGTCCTGCTCAACGACGCGATGGTGACTTCCGACGATCGGGTGACGTCCGATTTTCGATTGTACGACGCGGCACACAAGTTCTTCTACAAGTACCCCGCCTCAGGGTTCGGACTCGAGCGACGTCGTCAGAGAGACTTGGGGCTACCTGGCATGCCTGCATCACAAGGAATGCAACGCGAGCGAGGCACGCGACTACTTCGATACGCAGTACTCGCCCGCAGAGGTCGCTGCAATCCTCGACGCGGCGGAATCACTCGAGCACGGAGGCGGCGAGCGAAGGTGAATTTTCTTTCGTCATCCGCATTTGACCCGGACGAAGAGAACTAAATGTGTGCGAACGAAGGTACGACGCAGGTGGGTCGCGGTACCAAGACGTACAGGAACTCTGCTATTAGTTGGAGGAATCGCGGTGACCCGACCAAGGCATGTTCGTGGTGCCGCCTAACCGTCGGATAAGAATCGAGGGAAGGTGATGGAAATGATTCAAGGTTCCTGCCACTGCGGTGCAGTTCAATGGCGCTTTGAAGGGATGCCCGAGTTCGCCGAGGCGTGCAATTGCACCATATGTTCCCGCTACGGCGTGCTTTGGGCGTATGGTTTTGAAGGCGAGGGCATCAGTGTCTCCGGCCCAACCCAGACCTACATACCACGCAGGACCGGGTTTCATTTCTGCTCCTCATGTGGCTGCGTGGCGTACTGGCGAGAACTGGAACTCGGGCCGAAGGGTAAGCGTCGCATCGCGGTCAACCTGCGTCTCGCGGAACCGGAGGTTGTGGCGCCGATTCCGATTGATCGCGTCGTTGGACTCGACGACACGTTTAAACATCTGCCACGAGATGGGCGATGTGTTGCGGATTATTGGTTTTGAATCATCCTTGCTGCGACGAGAGATTCGCGACGCGTGAGCATTGCGGCTGGAGGTAGACATGCAGGTGGTCGTGTTGTCGCCTAACAAACGCATGCGGCTGGTACGCTTGCATGCACTTCTTGAGGAGCCCGTTGCATGATGTTCTGGAGAGTTTCGGGGTGCGCTCCTGGGTTCTTCGCTCATGACCGGCGAGACCATCCGCAGCTGGGGCCAAGGCCGCAATCTGCTTTTTGTCCTCGACGATTTCTGCATCGGCATACCGCTGGTCGTCACAGCCATTCTCATGGCCAATCCCACGCCGGCCCGTTGGTGTGCGTTCTCCGCCTCCTATGCGGCGGCTGCCGGCATGCTCTACGGCAGCTTTTTCGGCAAGTTGGTCGATCTATCCGATCCGGCGTCGAGCAACATCGAAATTCATTTGCTCACGGGCTTGATCGGCCTGGCGTTTGTGTCGTCACTGATTGGTCTCATCGCTACCGTGAGTTTGTCTGGTCGGTTGTGGCGCGCCGCCTAACCATGGCATCCAGCCGCGTCACACCGTTTGCATACGCAAACGCTGCGCCGCCCCGTCGGGCCGCTCAGCTCAGTTGTTAGGCGTCACTCCAAGGGTCGCGCTATGAATCTCGACGACATTGAGTTCAGAACGCTCGACTACGTCGCCGACTCGGAAGTGCGCGCCTATATCCGTTTGTTCTGGGACATTCCCCTCGAACACAACGAGTACTTTACGCGCCGTTCGGATTCGTTCGTCGATGATTGGGTGATATCCGCACGCAAGAGCGAGAGCCCAAGCAATACGTTTCCCGGGATTGCCCTTCACGGCGCAGAGATAGTTGGTGTTCATGTCGCGCGGCGATTCGAGGAGTGGGAACAGGTCGGCGTGCATATTGCGGGTCTTTGGGTTCATCCTTCGTATCGAGGGCTCGGCATTGCGCGGGTACTGAAGGCGAATGGGGAGAATTGGGCGCGATCGGTTGGCGCAATGTTCATGAACACGAACGTCCAGGCTGAAAACCACAGGATGATGTCGATCAACGAGCAGTCAGGCTTCACGTTGTATAGGTACAACCTTAGGAAGCGCCTGTGACGACCAGGCTCCTGCGCTACCTACTTGTACTGCTTGTCTCGCCGCTTCGGGGCAGTTGCACAACAGGCACCTGACGAACAGCCGGCGCTTGACGACTGCAACGTCGGACCAGTATCCCGAACGTATGGATCCGCAACTTGGCTCGTGTACGCGTGTTCGGATGGAAAGTCGATCGTTGTCAGTGCACCCTCGAATAGCCCGGCTGCACCTTTTTACTTCATGCTCTTCCCGAAGGACGGTGAATACGAACTGGTTGGGGAAGGCACGGGTCCGAAGAGTGTTACGGATGCCGCGTACGCTGAATTGGCGCGCTTCACGGAACAAGACATCGTTGCCCTGATTGCGGCTGCAAAAAAACAGGCAACCGAGGATGAGAGCCAGTGACGCCTAAGCACTACATGCAGCCGACGCTTCGGCCAGTCTATCAAATTTGCATGCGCAAATTTGCCGCGTGTCTGGTGCGCGGCTGGCACTAACTGTTAGGCCTCGCCACCGTGCGCATACGTCTGGCCAAGCGCGCGGATTGCCAGAACCTGGGAGAGATCATCGTTGGCGCCAATCGCTCGGCATTCGAAGGTCGGGTTCCGGAACAGTGCCTGTTGGAGTTGACGGTCTCCACGAGTGTCAGGAACTGGAAGCGTGACTTTGACTCCGGTTCATTTGATTCCGGCGACCAAGTTCTGCTTGTCGCGGAAGTAGATCCCGATGGTGTTGTCGCATTCGTTCTCGCAGGGAGTTACACCGCGGACATATTCCGCGATCGAAACATTTCAGTCGCGTACCCCAGGGAGATCCTGAGTCTGCACGTCGCCCCGGGCTGGCAGAACCGTGGTATCGGTCGTAGCCTCGTCGGAGCCGCTGCCGATTGGCTCATTGCGCGCCAGGCGAAGACGTTAGCGGTTCGGGCGCTGGAGCCGAGTCCGAATCGTGCGTTTTACACAAAGCTCGGCGCTCAGGAGCTTGGTTCGCAGCCGTACGACTGGGCGGGGTTTGCGACACACGAGGTGATTTATGGTTGGCCAGACATCAGCTGTCTTCGCAGCGCCTAACCATTTGTTAGGCGTCACGAGGTTGGCGGCCACCACAGACAAGCAAGTCTAACGAGCATGGATCAATCGCACATGGATCACCGCGTTTTGCGACGAAGGTTCGTGGCCGGGCTCTTCAAAGGGTTGCGGGTGGTATGGCCGATCTTGTCGGGCCTGCTTGCACTGATCGTCGCGCTCGGCGTGGCCGCCGGCGTGTTCGAAGGTTGGTCCCTGCAGGAGTCGGTCTATTTCTCTTTTGTCTCGGGGTTGACGATCGGCTACGGCGACTTCTCCCCCAAGACGCTGCTCGGACGTGCGCTCGCAATCTGTATCGGCGGATGCGGCATCTTGGTGACTGGGCTAGTTGCAGCGGTCGCCGTGAAGGCACTGACGGACATCAACGATGAGGACCATGAATGAGTTGCTGGCGAGCGCGCGGCTGATGCTGGCCGCTGTGCGGCATGAGAGCCTTTCACCGTGAACTCAATTGTTGTAGTGGCAAGCCTGTGGATTCGTGAAGGCCGAGTAGCCGAATTTGAGGCATACGAGCGGAAGGCATCCCGCATCATGAAACGATACGGCGGGATCATTGAGCGAGCGGTTCGCGTCGAAGAAGGGACAGCATTGGACCGGCCGTTCGAAGTGCATCTGGTGAGCTTTCCAAGTCGGGCAATGTTCGAGGCGTATCGGGTGGACGCAGAGTTGAAGGCGCTCTCTCACGAGCGAGAGGCCG
The DNA here is from genome assembly GCA_963787045.1 of uncultured Gammaproteobacteria bacterium. Taxonomy (GTDB): domain Bacteria; phylum Pseudomonadota; class Gammaproteobacteria; order Pseudomonadales; family Azotimanducaceae; genus DATJGR01. Next base: position 403,627 of record CAWBBR010000002.1, read on the forward strand.
TAGTCACGAAATCACTCGTTCTGGTGGGGACTTCGGGTCCGGCCTATTCCGCGTAACAAACCGTTTGTCGGAGCCTGCGATGCCCAAAGATATCCGCAAGAAACCAGCGCAACCGAAAAAAAGAAGCGTGGCGAGGACGAGCGAATCTGAGAATGAAACGTCCGCGTCTCAGCTGATCGACGAGCGGATCAAGGAGCTGGGCGACTGGCGGGGCAAGACGCTTTCGCGGCTCCGCAAGTTGATCAAGCAAGCCGATCCCGACGTGGTCGAGGAGTGGAAGTGGAGAGGGGTTCCGGTGTGGTCCCACGACGGATTGATCTGCACCGGTGAGACGTACAAGACCGTCGTGAAGATGACGTTTGCAAAAGGCGCCGCACTCGAGGATCCGTCAGGTCTCTTCAACGCCAGCCTCGAAGGCAACACCAGGCGCGCCATCGACGTGCATGAGGGAGAGACGATCGACGAGGACGCCTTGAAGGCGCTGATTCGTGCGGCGGTTGCGCTGAACGCCTCTCGCACCAAACGGTGATCGACCTGTCGCAGGTGCCAACACGCGGAACGCCGACATGTCGCGAGTGATCGTCACGGGCGGTCCCGGTGCCGGGAAGACCGTACTCTTGCATGCGCTGCAGACTCGCGGCCACACCATCGTTGGCGATAGCCCGCGCACGATCATTCAGGAACGTCGACGACAGGGTCTGAGTCCGCGACCGAACGCCGACGAGTTCGCGCGGGAGATCCTTCGGATGGACGTCGAGAACTTCGCTCGCCATGCCGAAAGTTCAGGTTATGTCTTCTTCGAGCGAAGCATCCTCGATGCGCTTTGCGGGCTCGACATGGTTGCGCCGTTGAAGCGAGAGCGAGTTGCATACGTGGATCGCGAAGTACCCATACTGTCCCCAGGTGTTCGTCTTGCCGCCGTGGCAAGCGATCTACGCAAACGATACAGAACGCGATCACACGTTCGAGCATGCGGAGTGGGTCCACCGTGTCACGATCGAGTGGTACCGTCGGCTCGACCGATATCGGATCGTCGAGGTCCCCAAGGTTTCCGTTGCTGAGCGATGCGCTTTTGTTCTCGAAGCGCTGGCAGACGGCGCCGCCTGACGGTTGCAGGCTGGTAGATCCGAAGCGCGACACTGCTGCTTCCACTGTCCGCTCTGCTGTGATGACCGAAGACGACGCGCGCCAACGGCATCATCATGAATTCTCGGTGCAGGCCCACAACCGAGCCACCGACATCCTGTATGCCGCCCAGCCTTCTCGCGACGACATCGAGAGCCTCATCGAACTCGCGCACGTGGCGCACTGGCATTGGCAACGACGCGTCGATAAAACCACGCAGAACAGCGCCGTCGCACTGTGGCTGTTGTCGCGCGCTTACTCGGCCAACGACATGGGTGTTCAGGCGTTGCGCTACGCACAGGAGTCCCTGCAGGTTCCGCAGGGTTCGGGTTTGCTGCCGTCGTTCTTTGGCTATGCGCACGAAGCGCTTGCCCGAGCACACATGCTGCTCGGCCGCCTCGACCAAGCGAGGGTGCATCTGAAGCTGGCGTTGGAGATCGCGGAGACAGTGCCGAATCCAAAGGCGAAGGGTAGCATCTTCTGGATCAGACCAGCAGGATCGCGCTCGACGTTTGAAGGCGTTGGGCGCAAACGAGGGTCGGCGGGCGCAATAGGAGAGCGTCCATGGCTCATGCCGTGCCTGTTGGGGCTGTCGTGCTGCTGCGCGCCAGCGAAACGTAACGCGGCTCAACTGGATCGTCAGAGCTCTATGACGCGCCGAACTGCACCTCGGCCGTCTTCACTACGCCCGCTGTTCGTCCCGGTGCCGCCTGCCACGTCCAATACATGTTGGTATGGGCGATCACCTTGTCCGGGCTGGGCAAGCCGTAGACCGATAGGTCGTCGGTGGTGTGCGCGTCGCCGACCAGTACCGTGTCGTAGCCGCGGGCGAAGGCGCCGTGGATCGTCGAGCGAATGCAGGCGTCGGTTTGTGCCCCGGTGATGATCAACCGGCCGACGCGAAGGCGCCCGAGCTCGCTCTCCAGCGTGGTGTCCTCGAACGAATCTCCGTAGTGCTTGTGCACCAGTGCCTCGGACTCGTTGCGTTGCAGCTCCGGTACGTAGCGCCATCCGTCGCTGTTCATGGTCAGGTTGTCGTCGGAGTGCTGCACCCAGATCACCGGCACTCCTTGCGCGCGGGCCTTTCCGACCAGTGCGCGAATGTTCGCAACCACTTCTTCGCGTCGATGGGCTTTCGCCACCACGTTGTTCTGCACGTCGATGACGAGCAGCGCGGTGTTTGGTCTATCGCTCAGGTTGGTCATGGAGGTCTCCTGACGCAGGATGTCGTTGTCGCCTTGCGGAAAGAGGATACGGCGTTCGCAATCGAGTTGGGTAGGCAGTGGAACCGCGCGGTCCGATTGAGGAGGATACGCATCATGTGGTGGAGGAGGCGCAATGAATCGAAAGCCAGAGATCAAGCTGTTCGAACTCGGCCCCACCCGTTCCGCTCGCGTCCGCTGGACGCTGCTCGAGGCCGGGCTCGAGTACGAATCCATTGGTAACCGTCCGGACATCATCGGCAGCGAGCAACTCAGAGAGGTTCACCCGCTCGGCAAGTTGCCCGCCGCGATCATCGACGGTAAGCCGTTGTTCGAATCTGCGGCGATCGCAACGGCGATCGCAGGATCTCTGCCGGAAAGGAATCTGGTCGCGAAGCCGGGCTCATCGTCCCGTGCACTGCACGATCAGTGGGTGTGCTTCGCGCTGGCGGAGCTGGAATGCTGGGCGTGGAGCAGCGAACTGAACACGTTGGATTTCGTGTTTCCGAAAGATCAGCACGTGTCGGCGATCATCGAGCAGAACTCGTTGCTCTTCAGACGCAGCGCGGCGGCGCTCGACGCGGTGTTGAGCAGGACCGAGTATCTGATCGAAGACCGATTCACGGTCACCGACATCATCATGGGTTACACGCTCAATTTCGGCGATGAGCAGGGATTGGTGCGCGAGTTTCCGAATCTGACGGCGTACCTGCAGCGGCTGTATCAAAGAGAACACTGCACGCTGGTGCGGCACGAATAGGCACGAGCACCATGGCAAAACGGCCCAGCACCGCACGTACTACGCGAACGAAAGCACCGAAGCTCGACATCGGCCGGCGTGCCGCGGCCGTGAAGGCGATTATTGAAGCGAAGCCCGGCACCGAGGCGAAACCGATGTCCGCACCGCGCGCGTCTGTTCCGAGCTCGATCATCTTCAAGGTGATGGGAAAGATGTTCGCGATTCTGTCCGTTCGCGGTATCGAGAACGTCATTCTCAAATGCGATCCGAACCTGGCGCAGTCGCTGCGGGAACAATACGAGGGCGTCGGCCATCGCTCGCATCTCGATCGGCGCTTCTGGATCAGCGTCAGTCTCGACGCCGACGTGCCCGAGGACGAGGTGGAGCGACTGATCGGGCATTCGTACGCACTCGTGTGCGAGGGTCTGACGCGCAAGCAAAAGGCTGAGCTTGCTGTGCTGTCGTGAGAAGATGCGCCGCGCTCGGCGTTTCCAACGAGACCGCATGGCGGTCGATCTCGAGGAGATGAAAGTGTCGATACAACCGTTTGTCGTTACCCCGAAGGATTACGCGGCAGAACTCAACATCGTCGGCGAGCACGTCACGGTGCTCGCGTCCGGAGAAGCGACGCAGAGCTACGAAGTGTTCCTGCAACGCGGTCCTGAAGGCAGCGGCCCGCCGCCGCATAGCCATCCCTGGGACGAATCGTTCTACGTCGTCAAAGGCAACATCGACTTCGGCATCGGCGAGCGTTCGATGACGGCGTCGCCGGGAACGCTGGTGCATCTTCCCGCGGGCACCACGCACTGGTTCCGCTTCGGCGCCGGCGGCGGCGAAATGGTGTCGATGACGTCGCGGCTCGGTGCATCGAAGATGTTCACCGACATGGCGCGCGAAGTAGCGCCGGTGAATCCAGATCTCGCGAAGCTCACGGAAGTGGGCGCGCGCTATGGGATGAAAGTCGGATGAATGCACCTTCGAGCCGTAAAGGCATGCATGTCGGCATCGTCGGCGCCACGGGCCTGGTCGGTGAGTTCATGCGCGCGTCGCTCATTGAACGGAACTTTCCGGTTCGTTCGCTGCGGCTGTTTGCGTCGGCGCGTTCGGCCGGCAAATCGATTCCGTGGAAGGATCAGCGGATCCTGGTGGAGGATGCCGCATCCGCCGATTACGCCGGCCTCGACGTGGTGTTCTTTTCGGCAGGTGCAGATACGTCGCGCGAACTCGCGCCGGTCGTTGCAGCCGCGGGAGCTGTGGTCATCGACAATTCGTCCGCGTGGCGCATCCCGACGTGCCGTTGGTGGTGGCGGAGGTGAACCCGTCCGCGCTCGGCTCGATTCCGAAGGGCATCGTTGCGAATCCGAATTGCACGACGATGGCCGCCATGCCGGTGCTGAAGCCGCTGCACGATGCGGCCGGGCTGCAGCGACTGGTGGTGAGCACGTATAGGGCGTCTCCGGCGGGGGCGTTGCCGGCGTGCAGGAGCTGAACGAGCAGGTGCAGAAGGTCGGCGCCGAGTCGACGCGTCTGGTGAACGACGGTAACGCCGTCGAGTTTCCGAAAACCAGCAAATGGCCCGTTCCGATCGCGTTCAACGTGGTGCCGTTCAACTATAAGGTGGTCGAAGACGGCTACACGGACGAAGAGATCAAGCTGCGCAACGAAAGCCGGAAGATTCTAGACATCCCCGATCTGCTCGTATCCGGCACGTGTGTTCGCGTACCGGTGTTCACCGGCCATTCGTTGTCGATCAACGCCGCGTTCGAGCGGCCAATCTCGGTGGAAACGGCGATGCGAATTCTGCGTGCAGCGCCCGGCGTCGTCGTAACCGACATACCGAATCCGTTGGCGGCCGCCGGCCGCGATCCGGTACTGGTCGGCCGGGTTCGGTCCGACCCCACGGTCGAACACGGGCTTGCGCTGTTCGTAAGCGGCGACAATCTCCGCAAGGGCGCGGCTCTGAACGCGGTACAGATCGCCGAAGTGCTGGGGTCGATGGAGCGATCGCCTCAGCGCAGTCGTTAGGCGGATGAAAGGCGTAGTTTTCGATCTGGACGAGACGCTCGTCGATCGGCGCGGATCGCTCAGCGCTTATGCGCGCCGATTGAATGAAGCGTTTGCCGATGCGACCGTCGCGGCCGGCGATTTGTTCGTAAGCGAATTTCATCGCCTGGACGGTAACGGTCGCGTGCCGCGCGACGAATTTTTCGAGCGCCTGTCGGCTGTTCTGTTCAAGGATGTCTCCGCGGCGCGGATCAAAGAGCATTTCGAGACGACGGCGTGGATGCAACCGTTCCTGTTCGATCGGGTACCCGATCTGCTCGATCCATTCGCGAGCGTGATTGGCGGATCGGCATCGTCACCAACGGTGGCGTGGCGGCGCAGTCGGCCAAGATCGAAAACTCCGGACTCGCCGAGTTGATCGACGAATCGGTGATTTCGGCGGCGTTTGGCATGAAGAAGCCGGCACCCGAGATCTTTCGTCATCTCATCGACCAGCTGCACATCGACCCGGCGCTATCGTGGTTCGTCGGCGACGATCCGCGGGCGGACATCTCGGGGCTCGCGCGAGTGGGGTTCAAGACGTGCTGGGTGGAACGCTACTCCGCGTGGCCCGCCGATCTGCAGCGCTGTTACGATGCGCGCGTCGATGCAACGGCCGACTGTTGGGAGGCGATTGCGCGTGTCGCCTAGCCATTCGTCAACGGCGATCTTCGAGGTCATCAAGTCCCTCAGCCCCATCAGGCTGCACACGGAACGTCTGGTGCTGCGTCCCGTGCGGGAATCGGACGCCCGCGATCTGTTCGCGATCTTCTCCGACGCTCGAGTCAGTCGCTATCTGAGCCATCCTGCATGGACCGACATCGCGAGTGCGCACGAACTCGTCGCTAGGACGGTCGCGGCGGTGGACGCGGGCAAGTACGTCTACCTGGGCATCGAACGAACGAGCGACGGCAAGCTGATCGGCGAGTGCTCCCTGTTCAACCTGATGCCGCAGTGCAGGCGCGCCGAAGTCGGCTACACGTTGGCGCAGGAGGCCTGGGGCAACGGTTACATCAGCGAAGCGCTGGTGACTCTGCTCGAGTTCGGTTTCGCGCGGCTCTATTTGAATCGAGTGGAGGCCGACGTCGATCCACGCAACGTGGCGTCCGCGAGAACACTGGAGAAGCTCGGCTTCCAGAAGGAAGGGCTGCTGCGAGAGCGGTGGATCGTCGGCGAAGAAGTATCCGATTCGGCGCTGTATGGCTTACTCGCCGTCGAATGGCAGGCGCGACGTGGCTGATCCGTTGACCGTCGTTGCAGCCGTTGCCGCGGATGCGACCTGGCTCGCCGCCAACGACCGCCATGTGTCGCGAGCGATCATCGAGGACAAGATCGAGCGCGGCGAGATTCTCGTTGCGTGGCTCGGCGATGCCCGCGTCGGCTGGTTGCGCTGGAGCTATTTCTGGGACGCGATTCCGTTCATGAATCTGCTCTATGTCGTGGAGAACGAGCGTGGGACGCTCCATCGGAAAGGCGTTGGTGCTGAAGTGGGAGATGCTGATGCGGTCGAACGGAGTCGAGCGCGTGCTCACGTCGACGCTGTCGAACGAGACGGCGCAGCACTTCTACCGCAAGCTCGGCTATCGCGACACCGGTTCGCTGCTGCTGCCCGATGAGGCGCTCGAGATCATTCTGACCAAGACACTGACGGAGGCGAGATGACGCGCGTTGCGGCGTGTTCGTGCGGTTCGCTGCGGGTGACCGCTGCCGGCGAACCGCAGGCGGTGGTTGCGTGTCACTGCATCGACTGCCAGCGACGCACCGGGTCCGTGTTCGGCGTCGGTGCTTACTATCCGATCGAGCAGATCAGTGCGTCGGGCGAATCACGCTCCTATGCGCGCCCGACGGACGCCGGCCATCAGTTCACCACCCACTTCTGTCCGCACTGCGGAACGTCGGTGCATTGGGTATCCGGCAAGAACCCCGGGCTCGTCGGCATTGCGGTCGGCGCGTTTGCCGATCCGTCGTTCCCGCCGCCGGTGCGATCGGTATGGGAGCGCTCGAAGCACCGCTGGGCCGACATCGGCGTCGCGTCCCAACATTTCGACAAAGGGCGTGTTTAGCTCAACCCCTGCCGAGGATCTCGCGCATCACCCACTCGCTGTCGCCGCCCAGGCTCGGGATCTTGCCGACGCGCGGCTGCATGTCGGAGAAGCGGAAGCCGACGCCTTCGACGTAGACCTCGCCCAACTGCTCGTGCTGGGTGCGAACGAAATGCTCGCGCTGCGCGAGCTGCGCGTCGTCTTTCACGATCGCCGCATTTGTCACCGCGTGCGCCGGAACGCCGATGCGTTGCAGGCGCGCCTCGAGTTCGACCGCGTTCTGGGTGGCGGTCCACAGCGAAATCCGCTCTTCGATGACGGCCGCCGAGGCGCGACGTTCCCCAACGCCGGCGTTGCGCAACGCCGTCAGTTCGTCCGCGCCGATTTCGGCGACGAGTGCGCGCCAGTCGGCGTCGTCGCGAACGGCGATCGCGATCCACTGGTCGTCGCCGGCGCAACGGAATGCGTCGTGCGGAAACATCGTGCGGTCGGTGTTGCCGAGGCGATCGGGGTACTGCTCGGACCGCGAAGCCTCGGCCACCGCCACCGACAGATAGTGCATCGCACTTTCGGCCTGCGACTGATCGATGTGCTGGCCTTCGCCGGTTCGATCGCGGTGGTGTAGCGCGGCGAGCAGGGCGACTACCGAGAAGCGCGGCGCCACGTAGTCCGTGTACGGGCCGAACGGACCGCACGGTGCGCGGCCTGGTTCGCCCGTTGGCAAGGCGAGGCCGCCGAGCGCAGCGCCCATCGTGCCGTAGCCGGCCATCATGGCGTACGGCCCGGTCTGCCCGAACAGACAGGTGCTCAGCATCACGAGGCTCGGTTTGCGCGCCGACAGCGACGCGTAGTCGAGGCCCCACTTCTTCATTGCCTTTGGCGAGAACGACTCCATCACGATGTCGGCCCAGTCGACCAGTTCGAGAATGCGTTGCTTTGCCCTCCGGCGTGCCGGGATCGAGCGCAAGACTGCGTTTGCCGGCATTGATGCTCGCAAACGAAGCGGACGTTTCGGCCGAGAACTTGTCGTCGTAGAACGGCCCGAGGATTCGCACCAGATCGAGCCGTGTGCGCGACTCCACTTTGACGACGGTCGCGCCGTAGTCCGCGAGCACCCGCGACGACCACGGTCCGGCCATCACCCAGGTGAAGTCGAGCACTTTGACGCCTTCCAGCGGCAGCGGCCGGCGCGATGACGACGCGTCGGTCGCTGACGGCAACGATCGGGCGCGCAGCGCGGGCGCGTTCGCGTTCAACGCGGGCGCGGTGTGCGCCAGACGCAGCGGCTGCGCGCTGAATTTCGCGAATGCACCCGGAAGTTTGAGCCCGTTCGTCTCCCACCAGAAGTCGCGATCGGCGAGTTGCCGATCATGTAGAAGATCCTGCACGGTGGACACGGGGACGATCAGCGCGCCGTACTGCAGGGCGCCGTTGAGCAGTTCCTGTTTGGTGCGAGCGGCTATGAACTGGCCGATGCTCCCAACCAGTTGCTGCATCGGTGCGGGATCGCCGCCGGTGCGCAGCGTGCCGACGTAGGTGGCCCAGTCCGAGCGTCGCCAACGTCTCCGTAATGGCGCCGGACTCGCGCATCCACTTCAGCAGATTGTGTGCAAACCCGATCATGGGTCCGGCAAAACCCAGCGTCAGCGAGACGTAACCGTCTTTCGACGGCCAGATCAGCGGGAGGCCGCCGAATGCGGTGCGACCGAACCGCGATGCGCCGATGTAAGCGGTAAGCAGCGAATATGACGCGGCGAGGTTGCACGCCTGTTGAGCGGAAATGTCGACGTGCTGACCTCGTCCCGTTCGGTCGGCGCTGCGCAGTGCGAGCAGCGCCGCACCGGCGGCCGCAACGCCTGCGTGCGACCACGCCGTGATGGCGCCGGTGCGCAGCGGTTTGCTGTCGGCGAATCCCGTGATCGCCATCGTGCCGGAGGCCGCCTGCACGATCAGATCCGTGGCGGCATAGTCGCGTTTCGGACCGTCGCTGCCGAACGCCGTGATCGATACACGCACCAGTCTCGGATGGGCGGCGTGCAGTTGCGCGAGTGCCGCGCCCGTTTCGCCACCGTTGTCCACGACTACATCGGCCTGCGCCGCGAGGCCGGCGAGTTGCGCCCTGCCGGCAGCGGACGCGAGATCGATCACGACGCTGTCGCAGTTGCGTGCATACACCTGCCACATCAGTTCGCCCGGCAGCGCGTGGCGCATCGGCGAACCGCCGGGCGGCTCCACGCGCACGACCTGCGCACCGAGATCGGCCAACAGCTGGCCGCACAGCGCGCCGCGTTCGTCGGTGAGATCGAGAACCCTGTAGTCAGCCAACATGGTGCGCCTCCTCTAGCGGGTTGCCGACGCGTACTCGGCCGCGACGCGATCGACGAGATCGGCCACGTCCGGAACATCGTGTATTTGCGCCACGGTGTGGCCCGCCGACCAGACGTCTTTCCAACGCTTCGGCGCGTTCGCCGATACGCCGGGGGCGCTCGCGGACACGCCAGAGGCGAGTGCGTCCAGCGACCCCACGCCTGTTGCGTCCATTCCGGCCAATTCGACGGAGGGGCGCAGCAGGTTCGTTTCGAGACCGGTGAGCGCGCGCGACAGTACGATGTCGTCGAGCGACGACGACACCAGCATGTCCTTGTAGCCCGGCGCCGCGAGGCTCTGCTTCGTTGCGATGAAACGCGTACCCATATAGGCGAGATCGCAGCCCAGCACGATCGCCGCGCGCAACGCGACGCCGTCCGCCACGCCGCCGGCGAGCACCACCGGTCCGTCGAACACCGAGCGCACGGCGCGCACGAACGCCAACGGATTGGCCCAGCCGGTTTGTCCGCCGGCGCCGGCCGTCAGCAGGATCAGACCGTCGACGCCAACCTGCAACGCGCGCTCGACGTGCCGCATCGAGGCGACGTCGGCGAACACGAGCCCGCCCGCGGCGTGAATCGTATCCATCACCGGCGCGGGGCTGCCGACGCTGGTGATCACGAGGGCTGGCGCGTATTTCTCGACCAGCTTCATGTCTTCGTGCAGGCGCGTATTCGTCTTGTGGACGATCAGGTTCGGCGCATACGGCGCACCGCCGTCCGTTTCCTGCTGCATTCGCGCGAGCCAGCGGTCGAGTTCGTCGACGGTGCGGCAGTTCTTCGTCGGAAACGAACCGACCACACCGGCGCGACACGCTTCGATCACGAGATCGGGACCGGAAACCAACAGCATCGGCGCCGCGATGAGCGGCAGGCGCAGACGGTCGCTGATCGATGCAGGTAACGACATCGCCTTACCTGCCTTTCCAGACCGCTTCGCGTTTCTCGGCGAAGGCGCGCAGACCTTCCTGCAGATCTTCGGATTGCATGACCGCGCGCGACGGTTCCTGTTGTTTCTTCCAGCCGTCCGCGTCGGTCCACACTTCGGCCGCCGAGCGGAACGCGATTTCCTTCGCGGCTTTCACCGCAACCGGACTGTTGCGCGCGATGAGCCGCGCGAGTTCCAGTGCGCCGTCGAGCGCCTTGCCGGGCGCCACCACTTTGTTGACGAGACCGTGCGTATACATTTCGGCGGCGGTCTTCGTTTCGCCGGTGAGGATCATCTCCATCGCGACGTGATACGGCACGCGGCGGGGCAGGCGGAAGCAGCCGCCGCCGACGGCGAGCAGGCCGCGCTTCGCTTCGGCGAGGCCGAACACCGACGTTTCGGTGGCGACGACGAGGTCGCACGACAGCACCATTTCCATACCGCCCGCGAGCGCCTGGCCGTCGATGGCGGCGATGATCGGCTTCTTCGGCGGCGTGCCCATGATCCCGAACCCGCCGCGCTTCTTCGACGCGCCCATGTCGCCGGTGCGCGCGGCTTTCAGGTCCTGGCCGGCCGAGAACGTGGGACCGTTGCCTTTGATGATGGCGACCCACAACGCGGCGTCGTCTTCGTAGCGGTCGATCAGCGCTTCGAGTTGCGCCGCCATGGCGCCGTTGAACGCGTTGCGCGCTTCGGGCCGGTCGATGGTGATCACGAAGATGTGGCCCTCGATCACTTCGCTCTGAAAGTAGTTGCGCTGCTCGGTCATTTTTCTCTCCCCTTGATTCGTTCGTTGGTTACATGCCGAAGTCGTAGCCGCCGTTCACCGGATACGTCTGCCCGGTGACCCAGCTCGCCGCATCGGACGACAGGAACAACACCATGTTCGCGACGTCTGACGGTTCGCCGAAGCGGCGGATCACGTAGTTCGACAGCGCGCGTTTGGCGAAATCCGGATTGTCCATTGCGCGCGACGTGGCCGGCGTGCGCGTTGCGGAGATCGCAACGCAGTTGACGCGAACGGCATGGCGGCCGGCCGACTTCGCGAGCGCACGCGAGAATCCGGCGGCGCCGGCTTTCGCCGCGCTGTACACCTCGAGGCGCGGTTCGCCGACCCGTCCGGCGTCCGAGATGATCGTGACGATGCTGCCGCGCTTGTTGCCGATCATTTTCGGCAGCACGAGCCGCGACGCGTTCAATACGCCGAGCAGATTCACGCCGAGCCACGGCGTCCATTGCTCCGGCGCCTGTTCCCAGAATTCGCCGCGGCCGACTTTCGACGGATCGGCGCCGGCGTTGCCCGCGTTGTTGACGAGCAGCTGGATGTCGAGCGGTTCGAGTTTTGCCTGCATGGCGGCGAAGTCGGAGACATCGCACGCAATCGCTTCGGCGCGTCCACCGGCCGCCTTGATCTCTTCGACCACGCCGTTCGCGCGGTCGGCCGAGAAATCGTTCACGTACACGGTGCCGGCGTTGTGCGCGGCGAAGTGCAGCGCAACCTGCCGACCCACGCCTTGTCCGGCGCCGGTGATCAGCGCGTTCTCGCCTTTCAGATCCAGGATGTTCATCGGGCTTCCTCCAGTTTCAGTTCGAATCGCAGCGACTCGATGAGTTTGTCGTTCAGCGCGGCGAAGTCGATGCCGCTCGGGTCGATCAGCCACAGCAACGTCGCGCCGCGGATGCGCGCGAGCACTTCGACGGCGAGCGCACGCGGTTTGACCTTCGGATCTGCCAAGTCCGTTCTTCTGCGCTTTCGCGATGCCGGCCGCAATGGCGGCCTGGAACGAGCGGTTGTGTTGCGCGAACAGTTCCGCCTTGTCGCGGAGCGGCCCCAGCGATTCCGCCATCAGTACGTAGAGCGCGCGCGACCAGACGTTGCCCTCGGCGATCAGGCCGACGTAGCGTTCGATCATGTCGACGATCGTGCCGCCGTCGCGCTCGATGGCGATCGAGGTATTGCGGCGGATTTCCTTCAGCAGCGCCTCGATGACGCCGGGCTTCGAGCCGAACTTGCGCGCCACCAGTGCGGCGCTGAAGCCGGCGCGCGAGCCGATCTCCTCCATCGTGGTGTTCACGTAACCCTGCTCGCTGAACAGTTCAGCGGCGGCGAGAAGAATGCGATGCTCCGACTCCGCGCGGCGCTGCGCCTGCGTGCGTCGCTCGGTGGGGCGGACGGCGGTTCGGACGGATTGGTTCATCCCATTTGACACAGCAGTGGGGAAGAAAGTAATTGATCATTCACTATGTGGACTCTAGACTCGTGGCCGCATTCGAGTCAACGGACATTTCTCTGACGGCTGTTGGAGCGCTGCAATGAATGAAAAGCTGAACGAACAGCCGAGCGAAGACCTGAGCCATCCGGATCTCTACCGGCGACGCGGCGACTCTGTGGAGTTGTTGGGGATGAAATGCGCGCGTTGTGGACACGTCGCGTTTCCGCGCCAGAGCTACGGTTGCGAAAAGTGCGGCGCGGCCGGCGACGCGTTGAGCGACGCCGCGCTGAGTTCGAGTGGAACGCTCGCGTCGTATGCGACCGTGCACATGCATCAGGCGAAGACGATCGCGGCACCGTTCGTCATCGGCGAGATCGCACTCGATGCGGGTCCGACGGTGCGCGCGACGATGGTGGAACCGGACGACGCGGCGATGCAGATCGGCGCGCGTGTGGACGGTCGTCTGCATCCGGCACCCGCTCCGGCGGAGAGCGGCGCGCCGAAGCTCGAACTGCGCTTCGCGCTTGACGGGAGCGCAGGCATGACCAAACCGCTATCCGCGTTTCGGCCTGCGTACGTCGTCGGCATCGGGCTGCATCGGTATCAACGGCTGACCGAAACGCCGTATCCGGCGCTGGGTCTCGCGGCGGTTCGCGAAGCGCTGCGCGATGCGCGAATCGACTGGCCGGCGGTCGAATCGGTGTATCACGGCACCGCGTTGCTCGGCATGGCGTCGACGCGCGCGATGCTGCGGCACCTCGGCGGCACCGGCATCCCGATGCAGCAGGTCGAAAACGCATCGGCGTCGGGATCGACGGCATTCCGGTTGGCGGCGCTCGAAGTGGCGACCGGCGTATCGGAGGTGGCGCTCGCCGTCGGCGTCGACAAACCGAGCGGCCGTCCGTTGGCAGGTTCACAGACCGGCATTCGCGGCATCGAGGGCGGCCGCATCGTGCCGTTCACGCACTTCGCGCTGCTCGCGCAGCGATACATGGAGCGACACGACGTCTCGCCCGAAGACTTCGCGCGCGTCGCGGTGAAGAATCACGGCAACGGCTCGCACAACCCGTATGCGCAGCGCCAACAGGCTCGCTCGCTGATCGACGTGTTGAACGATCCGGCCATCTCGGGACCGCTGACGCGACTGCAATGCTGCCCGGTCGGCGAAGGCGCCGCGGCGGTGATCGTGGCATCGGAAGACGCGATCGGGCGCCTCGGCATCGATCGCAAACGATGCATTCGCGTGCTGTCTACCGCGCAGCGGACCGAAGTGGTGTATGCCGAATCGTCGAACTTCGACGCCGAGCTGACGCGGCAGACCACGGCGCAGGCAATTGCCGAAGCAGGGATCAAGCCGACCGACCTCGACGTGATCGAGCTGCACGATGCGTTTTCGGTGGAGGAGATCTTCTATCTCGAAGCCATGGGCGTGGCCGGCGACGGCGAAGCGCCGGCAATGTTGCGCAGCGGCGCATTCGACATCGGCGGCGACGTCGCGGTAAGCCCCTCGGGCGGGTTGTTGGCGATGGGACATCCGATCGGTCCGACCGGTGTCGGGCAGATCGCCGAGATCACCCGACAGTTGCGTGGCGAAGCAGGCGTGCGGCAGCACGCGAACGCGCGGCTCGGACTCGCGCACATGGTGGGTGTCGGTGCGGTGTGCGTCGTGCACGTGCTCGGCTCGGCTTGAACGTATTGCGTCGCCACCCGCGCGTCGCCGTTGCGCTGGCGACGCTGCTGTTCGTCGTGGCGTGGGCGGTGTTGGTGGTCGTCGGTACGATCAATGCGTGGTGGCACCGGCCGCTCGCGCCCGCCCGGCGACAGCGTGGCGTTCCTCAACGCAGAGAAGCAGCTGATCGATTCACGCAACCGGGGAAACATCGGGTTCGCGCTGATCCAGGACGGGGTGCTATCCGATGCGTACTTCGTTTCACTCCATGGGCCGATCGGCCCCGAAACACTGTTTCAAGTAGCCTCGCTCAGCAAGTGGATCACCGCGTGCGCTGTGATGACGCTGGTCGACGCGGGCAAGATCGATCTGGATGCGCCGGTGTCGCGCTATCTCACCCGTTGGCAGCTGCCGCCCAGCGAGTTCGACAACGACGGCGTGACGGTGCGGCGTTTGCTGAGCCATACCGCGGGTCTCACCGACGGATTGGGTTTTGCCGGATTTCCACCGGGAGTCGAACTGCCGAGCCTCGAAGAGAATCTGAAACATCCCGATGCGTCGCCGGGGCACTCCGGCGTGATTCGTGTGGGCACGCCACCCGGATCGCGGTGGCAATACTCGGGCGGCGGCTATCTGATACTGCAGCTGCTGATCGAAGAAGTGACCGGCGAATCGTTCGAGGCCTATCTGCAGCGCGCCCTGTTTCACCCGTTGGGGATGGAGCGCTCGACGTTCACGGTCGACGCGTCCACACCCGACGTTGCGGGGTTCTACGACGCGAACGGTGCCGAGGCGATCCACTACCGTTTCAGAGCCAAAGCCGCCGCGTCCTTGTATACCAACGTCGCCGACATGACGCGCTTCGTTCAGGCGCACATCGCAACGCTGTCCGGCGAGCCGGTTGGGCGCGGTGTACTGAAGCCGGAGACGCTGCGGCTGATGCGACGGCCAGAAGCAAAGAAGTTCGGTGCCGATATATGGGGTCTCGGTGTCATGCTCTTCGCGCCGGTCGACGACGACTTCGTGTTCGGCCACGACGGCAACAACGATCCCGCGATCAATACCGCGGTGCGGCTGAACCCGAAGACGGGCGACGCGATCGTGGTGCTCGAGACCGGCGACTCGACGCTCGCCAGCACGCTCGCCGGCGAGTGGGTGTTCTGGCAGACCGGTTATCTGGATTTCATCATGCTGACGATGCGCGCGAACGCCATGCTGAAGGCGATCGCGGCCGGCGCGGCGGTCATTCTGCTGATCGGCGTGTTCGTCGGCTGGCGGGTCGGCCGCCGCGCTACTGCGTCAGCTGCGACGTGAACGGCTGCAGGTTCGGATAACCGGTCGTCTCCCAGCCGCCGTCTACGAACAGGTTCGAGCCCGAGATGTAGCCCGCGTCGTCACTGGCCAGAAACAACGCCGCCGCGGCCATGTCTTCCGGCGTCCCCCAACGCTTCATCGGGATGCGATCCATGTAGGCGCCTTCGACGCCGGCGACGTTGTGCATCACCGCGGTCAACGGCGTGTCGGTCAGCCCGGGCGATATGGTGTTCACGCGGATGCGTTTGGCGGCGAGTTCGAGCGCCGCGTTGCGCGACAGCATCTCGACGCCCGCTTTCGCACAGCAGTACGCGACGCCGCCGAACATCGGCACGTGCGAATTCAGCGACGCGACGTTGACGATGGCGCCGCCGCTGCCATGCGCGATCATGCTGCGCGCTTCGTGCTTCACCGACAGAAATACGCCCTTCAGACACACGTCGACGACCAGGTCCCAGTCCGCTTCCGCCAGTTCGGTGATTTCGCCGAAGCCGCCGAGACCGGCGACGTTGAACGCCACGTCCAGCCGGCCGAAACGTTGCGTTGCCGTGCGCACCATCGCTTCCACTTGCGCCTCTACGCGCACGTCAGCAGAGGTACATTCGATCGCGCTGCCGAGTTCCTTCTTCACCTGCTTCAGCGAGGCCTCGTTCACGTCGCCGATCACCACGTTTGCGCCTTCAGCGACGAGGCGGCGGCTGATCGCGAGGCCGATGCCGGACGCACCGCCCGTCACCAGTCCAACCTTGCCTTCGAAGCGACGCGTGACCATGATCTGATTGCTCATTGCTGCGACTCTTTTTGAGAGGGGGGAGATCATGGCATGCACGGGCGAACGGGGAGAAGCCGCGGTGCGGTGCGCGCTGCTGTTGCTGTGCATGGGCGCTACGCAGGCGCTTGCAGCGGCGGATTTCATCGAAGGTCGCGTGGTTTCCGGCGCAGGTCCGGAGGCGGGCGTGTGGGTGATTGCCGAAACGGCATCGTTGCCCACGCCTTATCGCAAGATCGTGGTCACCAACGACGACGGGCGGTTCGTGATTCCGGATCTGCCGCCGGCCGAGTATCAGGTGTGGGTGCGCGGTTACGGTTTGTCCGACTCGCCGAAAACCGACGCAAAGCCGGGCGCGTCGCTCACGTTGCAAGCGGCGGCCGCGGCCAACGCACAGGATGCGGCGCTGATTTATCCGGCGAGCTATTGGCTGTCGATGCTGGAACCGCCGGACCACGATCCCGGCTGGGTCAACCAGTTCAAGCTCGGTTGCCAGTTGTGTCATCAGGTGGGTTCGGTGATCACGCGTACGAAGAACCGCGCCACGTACGACCTCGGCTTCAAGAAAGCGACGTACATGAATGCGACCGCCGACGGATTGAATCGGGCGCACCTGCTCGACGCGCTCGACGACTGGTCGAAACGCATCGCGGCGGGCGAGGTGCCCGAGGCGCCGCCGCGTCCACACGGTATCGAACGCAACGTCGTGATCACGCAGTGGGCGTGGGGCGATACGTTCACGTACGCGCACGACGAAATCGCGACCGACAAACGACGCCCGTCGCTGTATCCGAACGGTCCGATCTACGGCGTCGATCTCGGCAACGATCGCGTGCTCGCGGTCGATCCGGTGAAACACACCGCGAGCCGAATCGAAAGTGCCGACGGTGGGCGGCTACGACACGCCGTGGTGCAATCTCACGTATGAACCGCTCGGCGCGCTCGTCGCCGGTGCCGTCCGGCTTCGGCTCATTCGGTTGTCCGGTGGAGAAAGGCATTACCGGTTTCGAAGGCCAGTACCCCAACCCGGCGAATCCGCACAACCCGATGTTCGACGAACAAGGGCGCGTCTGGATCACCACGCAGATCCGTCGCGAATGGGGCGACGATCTGCCGTCGTTCTGTAAAAGCTCACCGGCGATTGCGAAGAACTATCACCATCGTCAGCTCGGCTGGTTCGATACGAAGACGCAGCGCTACACGCTGATCGACACCTGCTACGGCACGCATCATCTGCAGTTCGACGCGGCGGGCGTGCTGTGGACCAGCGGCGATTCGTATGTGCTCGGCTGGTTCGATCCGAGCAAGTACGACCCGTCGAAACCGGAGACGTTGAAGGCGGCGCAGGGCTGGTCCGAACTGGTGGTCGATTCCGACGGTGACGGCAAGAAAGACACGCCGCTGGTCGGTTTCAACTACGGCGTCATTCCGAATCCGAAAGACCACAGCGTGTGGACCGCGCAACCGGGCGGCGACCCGGGCGGGGCGCTCGACTATCGCGGCCGGCTCGTGCGCTACGACCCGGCGCACGACGCATTCGAAACGTATCACGCCGCCAAAACCCGGGTCGGGTCCGCGCGGCGTCGACGTCGATTCGAACGGCATCATCTGGGCGGCGCTGGGCGGCAGCGGCCATCTCGCGCGCTTCGACCGTTCGAAGTGCAAGCAGACGTGGGGCACCGGCGATCAATGTCCGGAAGGCTGGACGTTGTATCGCAGCCCCGGTCCGAAGATGCACACGGGCGACGAAGCGACGAACGAGAAAGGCGCCGACTTTCACTACTACCTGTTCGTGGATCAGTTCGACACGCTCGGTCTGGGCCGCGACGTGGTGGTGATGAACGGCACCGGCTCGGATTCGCTGCTCGCGTTCGATCAGAAAACGGAAACGTTCACGGTCATCCGCATTCCGTATCCGCTGAACAGCTACACGCGCGGACTCGACGGACGCATCGACGACCCTAACGGCGGATGGAAGGGGCGCGGTCTGTGGTACACGAACGGCCTCGATCCGATCGTGCATTCGGAGGTGCAGCAGTCGTACGTGGGGCACGTGCAGCTCAGACCCGATCCGCTGGCCCGCTGAGCGGTTCGGGCATGACCGTGGCCGTACCTATATATAGAAGGTATTAGCGCCCGGATAATAAAGAAAGTATCTTCTTGTTTAATTAGGCAGGGAGAAATTTCGATGACCGCTCGTTCGTCCTCGTCGATCCGGGTCGCCAGCCACGCCGAGCTCAAGCAGAAAGGCGTCGTCGTGGTGCCCGGCGCCTATCGCCGCATCGCGGTATTCGCCGACGGCGACGCCGTTTACGCCGTCGAGAACAACTGTCCGCACATGGGTTTTCCGCTCGATCGCGGCAGCGTGCGCGACGGCATGCTGACGTGCCATTGGCATCAGGCGCGCTTCGATCTGCGCTCGGGTTGCACGTTCGATCTGTGGGCCGACGACGTGCCGCGGTACGAGTCGTGGATCGAAGACGGCATCGTCTACGTCGCCGGCGAACCGAGCGTGGTATTCGATACCGCGCATCACCGCGCACGCCTGCAGCGCGGCATGGAACAGAACATCGGCCTGGTGCAGGCAAAGAGCATTCTGGCGCTGCTCTCTGACGACGCGTCGGTGGCGCGGATCGTGCGCAGCGCGATCGACTTTGCCTCGACGAACCTCACCGAGGTCACCGAGGGTCTGATCCGCCTCGCGTGCGTGGCGCGGCTGTATCCGAATCTGTCGAAAGAGACCGCATATCAGGGTCTGTACTACGCGGTGCGCGCGATTGCGAACGAAGCGAGCAGCTCGCCGCCGCGACGCGCCAGAGAGCCGTTGTTGGAGCATCACGATCTGACCACGCTGAAATCCTGGTTGCGGCAATGGGTGCAGACGCGCCATCGCGACGGGGCCGAGCGGACCGCGTTGACGGGTTTGCGCGAATTGTCGCCGCGCGACAACGCCGAACTGATCTTCACCGGCGCCACGGAGCGTCTGTACGCGAACGGCGGGCACGAACTCGAAAGCTGCAACAAGGTGTTCGAACTCATCGAAATGCTGGGCGCCGACGACGCGCCGAAGCTGGTGCCGTTGCTGATGCCGGGGCTGACGGAAGCGCGCGGGCGCGAAGAGAGCACGAACTGGCACCACCCGGTGGAGCTCGTTGCACCGTTGCGAGAACTCGAAGCGCGTCTACCCGAAGTGCTCGACCGCACCGACGACGCAAAGTGGCGGCCCGACGCGGCGCTCACGCAACTGATTCTCGGCGAGGATCCGCTGGCGACCATCGACGCGCTCGAACAGGCGTTGCGAGCGGGCGCACCGGCGCATCTGGTGGCGCGTCAGGTCGCTTACGCGGCCGCGTTGCGGCTCGCGCGCTTTGCGACCTCGAACGAGGTAACCGACTGGTTCAATCCGCAGCACACGTTCGTGTACTGCAACGGCGCGTATCAGGCGGTGCAGCGCTCGCCGACGCCGGACGTGGTGCGCGGCGTCTTCCACGGCGCAATGTCGGTGTACATGGACCGTTATCTCAACGTGCCGCCGGCGCGCCTGCCGAGCGAGCGCAACACGCGCAACGACCTGCCGACCACGGCCGACGGATTGCGCCGCGAACTGCTGCGCGAGCTCGACCAGCGCGCCAACGTCGAGCGCGCCGCCGACATCGTGTCGCGTTACGTGTCGCTCGATCTGCCGTTGCCCGGACTGATCGACATGCTGGCATTCGCGACGGTGCGCGAAGATCTCGATTTCCACTCGCTGCAGGTGCTCGAGGCGGGCGTGAACCAGAGCCATGCGTGGGGCGACGGCAACGGCAGTGGAACGCGAGAACATCTTCGTCGGTGTGGCGCGCAACCTCGCTGCGCATTGCCCGACGCGCCGCGCCGGCCAGCAGACCGCGATCATCGCGGAGCGGCTGCACCGCGGCGAGAAGATGTTCGAGGCGTAACGCGGGAGTTGCTGCGCGGAGATCAGCCCAGCTTGCCGCTGCGGAGGTCGCGCTGCGTCTGCTCGAAATCGGTGTCGCCGATTTCGAGCGTGCTGCCGCAACTGCACTTGATTTCGCGCCCCTTCGGCAGGTTGTCTGCGGTGTGCTCGTGCACCGTGCCGCATTTCGGGCAGCGGATCGAGAACCACAGCGTCAGGTCCGGATCGAGCCAGAAATCGACGACTGGGTCTGTGCGGTCGGAACTCATGTCAGGCTTTTGACCGTTTGGCACGGCTTAGGTTCATCGTTCGAAGGTCCGATCGATCCGCTCGAAGCGGCGGCGGATGAACGGCCGGCTCTCTTCGTGCGGGAGGATGTAGAGCTGCTTCTCGTCGATCGCGCGCACGACCATCGCCGCCACGTCGTCCACGTTCAGGACGGCGCCGGCGAGATCGCTGTTCGCGTCGTCCTGATCCGGTACTCGCGGCGATGCTTCGCCGCCGCCGTAGCGGGCCTCGCGATTGCGTTCCGAGCTGCCGATGTTGGTGCCGACGCGCATCGGGCACAGCACCGAAACGCCGATGTCGTCGTCGCGCAGTTCGCGGTGCAGTACTTCCGCCAGCGCCACCACGCCGTATTTCGCGACGCAATACGGGCCGAGCCCGACGTTCGGCACCAGCCCCGCGAACGACGCCGTGAACAGGATGTGTCCGCCGGCTTTGGCGGCTTTCATGTGCGGCAGGAACGCTTCCACGCCGTGGATCGGTCCCCACAGGTCGACGTCGATGATCCAGCGCCAGTCGTCGTGGCTCATCGCGCTGATCGGACCGCCGACTGCGACGCCGGCATTGTTGAACACGATGTGCACGCCGCCGAGGGTTTTGACCACGTCGTCGGCCAACGCCAGCATCGCGGCGTGATTCGACACGTCGCAGATGCGCGTTTCGACACGGCCTTTACCGACGGCTTCGACCGCGCGCGCCGCCGGCCCCAAGGCCGAGGCTTGCATGTCGACCAGCACCAGGTGAGCGCCGCGGGCGGCGAGTTGTTTGGCGGTAGCCAGCCCGATACCGCTGGCGCCACCGGTGACAACCGCCACCTTGTTCGCAAAATCCATCGATTAACCTCCGACCCAATGCCAAGCGTAACCCGTCGTCAGGCGATCGTACATTCAGCTCAATTCGTGACTGCGCGCGAGGTCCGAACGCAGATCCTTGGCCGCCATCAGATAGAAAACGGTCGACATGACGTTGAACAGCAGCACGCTGACGAGCGCCCAGCGTAACGAATACACGCCGAGACCGGTGTAGGCATTCAGGAGATCCGACGTGGCGCCGACGATCACCGGGCCGAGGCCCATGCCGATCAGGTTCAGGATGAACAACAGGATCGAGGCGGCGAGCGCGCGCATCCGCAATCCGACGAGGCCTTGTGCGAGCGCGAACGTCGGCCCGAGATAGTAGGAACCGAGGAACGCGGGAATCGCAGCGATCCAGAATGCCGTGATCGGGTCGGGCCAGGTATAGACCATGGTCGAGAAGGGCACCGAAGCCAGCGTCGCGAGCGCGGGCAGCCAGACGTACCAGCGGACGTCGCGCTTCGCCAACCGATCGGCGAAGTAGCCGCCGCTGGCGGTGCCGAGAATGCCGGCAAACCCCAGATAGAACAGCGCGGTGCCGATGTCGCGCGTACCCATGTCGTGAACGCGCATGAACAGCGGCGCCATGAACGGACCCACGCCATAGCCGACCAGCGCGTGCAGCGCACCGCCCAGCGTCATGTAGCGAAAGCTCTTGCGCGACCACAACGCCTTGAATACGAAGCTGACCGGCGGCGCTTCGGCGCGCGCCCGCGCGACCTGATCGGAGACGCCGCGCGGCGGCTCTTTCAGCGTGAAGCGCAACACCAATGCCATCAACAGGCCGGGGAGGCCGACCATGACGAACGCGGTGCGCCAGTCCATCGCTTCGTTGATCCAGCCGCCGAGCAGATTGCCGAGCATGGTGCCGACCGGAATGCCGAGCGCGTATAGACCCAACGCGGTGGCGCGCCGGTCCGACGCGAACAGATCCGAGATCATCGAGTGCGCCGGCGGACTGCCGCCGGCTTCGCCCACCGCGACGCCGACACGGGCCAGCAGCAACTGCCAGAAGTTCTGCGCGAGACCGCAGACGGCGGTCATCGCGCTCCACACGGCCAGGCAAACGGCAATGATGTTGCGACGGTTATGCGTATCGGCGAGCCGCGCGATCGGAATACCGAACGCGGTATAGAACAACGCGAACGCGATGCCGCCCATCAGGCCGATGTGCCAGTCCATCAAGCCGAGGTCTTCCTTGATGGGCTGAGCGAGGATGTTGAGGATCGAGCGGTCGATGAAGTTCAGAACGTAGACGATGAACAGCAGCGCCAGCGCATACTGCGGCTGCCACGTCGATTGATGTGGAGCGGGCTGCGACAATCGACGGGCTCGTGATTCGGGTAGCGGAGAGTCTCCGATGGCAACGCGTTCGGTCAAGCCGCGATGAAGCTGGGTACCTCGCTGCGATTCCTGTATCCGACCGGCCCGCACACCTATGAATTGTTCAAGCGCGCGCTCGACGCGCTGCCGCCCGGCGGCTTCATCGAACGGCCGATGGGTGCGTTCGATACGGCACAACAGGCGCGCAACGTGCTCGAGATCGCGGCGGCCGCGCGCGCGGCCGGTCTCGATACGCTGTTGTTCGGCGACAACCACGCGGTGCCGGCGGCGTTTGCCAATTCGTTTTCGCCGGTGCCGACGGTTGCGCGGCTGTTGTCGGTGACCGGCGCGATGCAGGTGGGCATGGTGTTGCTCGCGCCGTTCTACGAACCGATCGTGCTGGCGGAACAGCTCGGCACGCTCGCCGCGTTCGCGCAGGCACCGCTGATCGTGGTGCTCGCGAACGGCGGCCGCGCGCAGGCGTTCGATGCATTCGGAATGAAAATGCAGAGCCGGGCCGCACGGCTGGAGGAATTGGTCGTCGTACTGCGTGCGCTGTTGGCCGGCGAGCGCGTGAGCCATCGCGGACGCTTCATTCAACTCGACGGCGTGCAGATCAGCCCGCTGCCCCCGCTGCCGGTCGAGTTCTGGATCGCCGGCACCGTTGCCGCAGCGGCCGCGCGTGCCGGATCGATGGGCGACGGCTGGTTGTCGGGCCAGAACAGCTCCGACGCCGACGTTGCGCAACAACTCGACGTCTATCGCGAGGCGGCCACCAAAGCGGGACGGCCGATCCGCGCGGTGTTGCGACGCGACATCTTCGTCGCCGACAGCGACGCCGCCGCACATGCCGAAGTCGACAAGGTGCTGGCGGAAGGCTACCGCGGCACCGGCAAAGCGGAACTGTTAGTCGGCAGCGCGGCGGCGGTCATCGATCGATTGGCGAAGTATCGAGCGCTCGGTTTCGACGAAGTGATGGTGCGCCACATCACCGGCGATCACGCATTGATGCTACGCTCGTTCGAGCTGATCGGTGACCGGGTGATGCCGGCGATCCGCAACCTGTAATGCGATCTGGGGAGAGAGCAGGCCATGCGTGTTTATCGTAACGCCGTGATGGACAACGCCCGCTGGACGGGCTTCGAGCCGCGACCGGACGACATCTTCGTCTGCACACCGTCGAAGTGCGGCACTACCTGGATGCAGACCATCGTCGCGAATCTGCTGTGGCCCGACGGCAACGTTCCGGGCCACGTCGTGAACGGCATCTCACCGTGGATCGAAGCGAAGTTCATGCCGGCAGAAGCAATGCACGCGATGCTGAAAGCGCAGACGCACCGCCGCGCGATGAAGAGCCATTCGCCGGCCGATGCGATCCCGTGGTTCCCGCAGGCGAAGTACATCACCGTTGCTCGCGACGGCCGCGACGCGTTCATGTCGTGGTGCAACCACGTGCAGCGCATGAAGATGATCGACATGCTGAACGCACAGGCCGCTCAGGAAGGCTTGCCGCCGATGAAGAAGTTCGACGGCGACTATCACGCGTTCTTCAAGACCTGGCTCGAGGAGAACAACTTCTTCGACGTGGTCGGCAGCTACTGGGCGCTGCGCGACCAACCGAACCTGCTGTTCGTCCACTACAACGACATGAAGACCGACCTCGGCGGCGAGATGCGTCGCGTCGCCGAATTTCTCGACATCGACATTCCCGAGTCGAAGTGGCCTTCCGTCATCGACCGCTGCACGTTCGAGTCGATGCGCAACGTCGACCCCGAATCGGACCCGATGCAGATGGCGTTCGAAGGCGGCAGCAAAGGCTTCATCTTCAAAGGCACGAACGGCCGCTGGCGCGACATCCTCACCGACGACGAAGTGGCGGCGTATCGCGCGCTTGCTGCCGAAAGGCTGCCGCCGGATGCGCTGCAGTGGATCGAGTTCGGGCGAAAGCAGGCTTGAACAGCGGCTTACAACCAGCCGCGCCGCTTGAAGTAGAGATACGGAAGCACCGCTGAAACGATCATCGAGCCGATGGCGATCGGATAGCCGAACGTCCAGCTGAGTTCCGGCATCACGTGGAAGTTCATGCCGTAGATGCTCGCAATCAGCGTGGGCGGCATCATTCCGACCGCGGCGACCGAGAAGATCTTGATGATCTGGTTCTGTTCGATGTTGATGAACCCCTGCGCGGCTTGAAGCAGGAAGTTCACTTTCTCGAACAGGAAGTTGTTGTGCGGCAGCAGCGCATCGATGTCGCCGATCAGGTTGCGTAGCCGTTTTGCGTGCGTCTTCGATTGGCGCGCGTCCTCCACCACCGCGTTGCGCAACAGGTAGGTCAGGTCGCGCCGTGCGTCCA
This sequence comes from uncultured Gammaproteobacteria bacterium, assembly GCA_963787045.1. GTDB lineage: Bacteria > Pseudomonadota > Gammaproteobacteria > Pseudomonadales > Azotimanducaceae > DATJGR01. The sequence goes on from CAWBBR010000002.1 coordinate 428,768, forward strand.
TCAGACACAGCCGGACTTTGCCGTTCAGGTCTTCGTGCAGCGCCAGCGCGTCGAGCACTTCCTTGTCGGTATTCGATTCTTCGAAGACGCGTCGCCCGGTGGTTTCGAGGCCGAAATAGAGTTCCTGCAGCGTGTCGCCCAGATCGTCTACTGCGGTTTCGAACAGCGAGATCAGCAGCCCGAACGGGTCGGCGAGCATGCGCGGGTCGCGCCGCACGGTGAGGCGCAGCAGACGCAGCGCCGGAACGTCCCGATCGTGCACCGTGAGCAGGCGATCGGGACGCACCACGATCGTCACGTTGGTGTTCTCGGGGCGGCCCTCGACGCGGTGCAGGAACAGCGTCGACACGTGCGCACCCGACTCGTCGACGAACGAGCGGGCGCTGGACTCGATCTCGTCGGCATCGGGCGTGTCGTCGAACGGACGGCGCAGCACGCTTTCGAGCATCGTGCGTTCTTCGTCCGTCGGGTCGACGACGTCTACCCACAGCGCGCCTTCGAGCGCGGTGGGATCGTCGACTATCTCGAGACCTTCGCTGGTCAGTCGGTGCGCAAGCAGCATGTGCGCGACTCCGATCTTGTGTGTGTGGATTCTAGCGAGTCACGCACGTCCGACGGTAGGGAAACAGGCGGCTCGATGCGGGATCACTTTCACTGGTCCCCTCGTTTGACTCGTTGGCCCACGCAAGAGTTCGCTGATCGTTGCCAATCCGATCGTCGTGAACCGCGTCGCGGTCGCCGCCCATCAGGGTTGACTCCCGCGTGGCGGCCGGTCTATAACGCCGGGCGCTTCGAATTTATAACGCGTTGCAAGTTGACGCTCGATCGACGAATCACAGGAAGAAGTCGTGACGAATACATCTCAGAAATCACTCGGCCGCCGCGTCGTCATCGCCGGCGGTAGCCTCGGCGGCATGCTCGCGGCGCGCGCCGCCGCGCTCCACTTCGTCGAAGTGGTCGTGCTCGAACGCGACGTGTTCACCGAATCGCCGGCACCGCGTCGCACCACGCCGCAGTCGCATCACGTGCACATGTTGTTGAAGGGCGGCGAGAACGCCATCGATCGCATCCTGCCCGGTTTCCGCAGCGCCATCGAAGACGGCGGCTCGGTGACGATCCGTGCGGGGCTCGATTTTCTCGCAGGGTCCGAACTCGGCTTCGCGCCGCGGTGGGACGCCGGCATGGAACTGCACGGTCAGAGCCGTTGGATGCTCGAGCATTGCATCCGGCAACGCGTGCTCGCGTCGACGCCGGTCGTCGAACTGCGGACCGGCTGCACCGTACGCGGATTGAATTTCGACGCAGCATCCAACCGGATCACCGGGGTGAAGATCGAGACCCAGGCCGGCACGTCGGACCTCGACGCCGATCTCGTCATCGACGCGACCGGTCGCGGCGAAGGCGGGTTGCGATGGTTGTCTGCGCTCGGCCTACCGCTTCCGGAAGTGGAAGAGGTGTCGGTCGACTTCGGCTATTCGAGCGCCATCGTCGAGTTGCCGGACGATCCCGCGCGCGACTGGAAAGCGCTGGCGATGGGCAACCTGCCGCGCGTCGGCGCACGTGGCGCCGTGCTGCTGCCGATCGAAGGCGGCCGCTTCATCTGCTCGTTAGGCGGCCGCGCCGGCGACTATCCGCCGGACGACGAAGCCGGCTTCCTCGAGTTCGCAAAGAGCCTGCCGCATCCGACGATGTACGACGCGTTGCGCGGCGCCAAGTTCGTATCCCCGGTGGCCCGGATGATCTATCCGGCGAACCGGTTCCGGCACTACGAACGATCGCAAACGCTGCCGCAAGGCCTGATCCCGCTCGGCGACGCGCTGTGCAGCTTCAACCCGACGTACGGTCAGGGCATGACGTCCGCGGCGCTGCAGGCGGAAGCGCTGTTCGACACGCTCGCGAAGCGCACGCCGCAGGATTCGCTCGACGACCTCGCGCGCGCGTACCTGTCGCGCGCCGCGGAGGTGGTGCGGATGCCGTGGCGGCAAGCGAACTACAACGACTTCCTGTATCCGACCACGCAGGGCAACCGCGACATGTTCAGTCCGGAAGAGATGCAGTACCGGATGGAAATTCAGATCGCCGCGTCGCGCGATGACGACTTGCGCAAACTCTCGAACGAGGTCGGCCACCTGCTGGTGCCGTTCGAACGGTTGATGGAACCCGACGTTCGTGCGCGCGTTGCAACGGCGTTGGCGCAGAACGGCTGAGTTCGTAGATCGCCTCGAGGGAAGATAGACGACACGTCGTCGGTTTTCTCACGGGGTTTTGTCGCATTGCATTCGGTGGACGTGACGTAGAAATACGGACTTGCGTCCCGTGTGACTTTGCGAAGTGGGTGAGGCAGGCTTCAACGACGAATAGTTGGTGAGGTCGCGCAAACATGGTGGGGAATCGTGAGGTCGCGCGTCGCGGAAGGTCCGGCTTTGGCGATTTGCGGGAAGTAGAGCCTGTCGTCTTTCATTGCGACACTTTGACGGCTAATTGTTGTTAGGCCGCAGTCCGATGTGTCGCGCATTGACATCCGAGAGCCGTACTGGCACGCGTTGCGTCAATCGCGGCAAGACGAATGCGCTGCATATCCTGATCGGCGGGACACCCTACGCTCGGATAGGCGTGAATCACCACGCCGGTCGTCACGCGACTCGGTGCGAGCGACGCAGTCTGCCTCACGACCTTGCGCGACGCTCGTCGCGCATGACGGGGCGACCGTGCGGATACGAATGTCGTCGGGTTGCTCCTGGGGTACGGGTACTGCGTCTGAGACTCTGCGAATGGCCGCTCGCTGCAATGCTGAACTCTGCCACAGGTCACGGCAGGGACATCGCGCTCCAGAGGCCAGCGTCGAGCCGGAGAGTTGTTGCGAGCGGCCATCGTCAATAAGATTTCGCCCACGTCAGCGTCGAGCGCGAGGCGCATCTCCAAGCGACTGTCTGGGCAATCCTATGTCGCTAACAATCGTTGGAGCGGACCCACCAGACAGTCATCAAATTTGCATGCGCAAATTTGCCGCCTGTCTGGCGGGCCGCTTAACTCCGTTGTTAGGCGGCACCGCCGCATTCTGGGTTGGGCCTATGGCAAGGAGAAGACGCGCGTTGACGCTCGAGCACTCACCGCGTGAGCGCAGCCGTCACCGCAGACGATCTTCCACAGGATCGTGGCGTCGAGTATCTGGCCGATCGAACTGATCGCTGTCGATCAGTCTACGTGGACTTCTACAATCACCAACGACTACATTCCGCCTTGGGATACCGTTCACCACGAGTTCGAGAGCCAATGTTGCGAATAACGGGTGTCCACTTTGCAGAAGCTGCCCCAGACAGTCATCAAATTTGCATACGCAAATTTGTCGCCTGTCTGGTGCGCGGCTGATGCTGGCTGTTAGGCGGCGCTGCAAAGGTCTCGATGAACACAGAGAACGCCATGACAGCCGCAGCAAATCCGGTCGCGTTAGCACAAGACTATCCAGCCAAGCCAGTGCGCATCATTGAGCCGTTCGGGGCGGGCGGTGGGCCCGATCTGTTGGCCCGTGCCCTGGCCCCGAAGCTTTCTGAGCTGTGGAGCCAACCCGTGACAGTGGAGAACATCCCAGGTGCGGGAGCCACGGCGGGCCCCGCGCAGGTCGCGAAGTCACCAGCCGACGGTTACACGCTGCTGATAAACACCAACGCTCAGGCATACGGTGCGGCGCTCTTGAAGGACCTCCCGTATGACCCGTTGAAGGATTTCATCCCGATCATTCCACTCACGAAGCAGCCCTACGTGCTCGTCGCAGGCAAGGCGGCGGGTGTTGCTACTGTTGGAGAACTCATTGCGGCGGCGAAGGCAAAACCCGGGTGAGCTGAATTTTGGCTCGACCGGTGTAGGCACCGGCACGCACATTGGAGTCGAGAAATTCAATCAAGCGGCGGGCATCAAGGCGCTGCACGTGCCTCCCTTGCCGAGCGATTCGAACGCCGATACGATCGCCAACGCGATAAGCGGACGCTTCACTTACTGTTTGGTGCCCATCTCTCTCGCCCTGCCCCATATTTGCGACGGCACACTCGTTGCGCTGGGCGTGAGTACCGCGCGGCGCTCAACCTTGCTCGCGGAGGTGCCGACAATCGCAGAGGCGGGCGTCGCCGGATTCGATTTCCCGATCTGGTATGGAATATGGGTCCCGGCTGGCACTCCGACCGGCGTGGTTGACAAGCTTGCGAATGACATCGGGCGCGTGCTCGCCGGGCCGGATCTGCGCGACTGGATCGCTAAACACGGGGGCGAGCCAATGAACATGACGCAGCCCGAGTTTGCTCGCTTCGTGCGGAGCGAGAGTGAAAGCGCAGCGCGGCTCACATCAAAGCCTTAGGCCCACGGCTCGATTCATCCCCACGCATGGCTCGGCTGTCGAGAAACGTTCGAGTCACGCTCCGCGCTCGATGTTGTCCGGGGAGAGATCTGCCATCGGCAAGGTTGCAGTTGACTGTTCTTCTGCGTCAGTGGCCTTGCACCGTGGCAAGCCGTCTCATTGTTGTGTCCATCGAGCTGTTCGCCCCGGCTTGCCGCGCCATCCGTTGCGCGGAGCCTTCGGTCCGGCGTAGTTTCAGTCGGTAGGCGTAGTCGTTACTGTTTTGGGGGCTTCAGGTTGTTTCTGTCCAAGTCGCCGCCTAACCACTGCATGCAGCCGACGCCCCAGCCAGTCATCAAATTTGCATACGCAAATTTGTCGCCTGTCTGGTGCGCGGCTGATGCTGGCTGTTAGGCCGCACGCTATGCCAGTCCGCCGCCTCACCGCCGAAGACGCCAGCACTTACCGCCTGCTGCGCCTCAAGGCTTTGCGGGAGAGCCCTTCATCCTTTGGCTCGGCCCACGAGGATGAGGAGCTCAAACCGATTGAGCATTTCCGTGATTCCCTAGAGGGCTCGAGAGAGCGGGTCTTCTTTGGCGCGTTCGTCGACAACCATCTGGTTGGCTGCGTAGGTATCGAGCGCGAAGCTGGACGCAAGGAGCAGCACAAGGCTTTCCTGCGCGGTATGTATGTCGATCCGGCGAACCGAGGCGACGGTATTGGTCGCGCGCTTCTCTCTGCAGCGCTCAACCACGCGGAAGCATGGCCAGGCTTGGAGCAGGTCACGCTCGCCGTCACAGCCAGCGCCGCGTCCGCGGTGGCCCTGTATCGTAGAGCGGGCTTCATTGAGTACGGGCGTGCGCCTAGAGCGCTGCTGCTTGACGGTCTCGCCTATGACGAACTGCTTCTTGTAAGGCACCGAAGTGCGGCCTAACGCACTGCATCAAACGCAGTGGGAGCCCCGATGAGTCTTGACCCGGCACATTTACGGTATCGCGAGTTCGAGCACGCGGCATGGGAACGCGCCGCCGCAAACTATGCCGACTCGTTTGAAACCGTGACGGCGCTGTTTGCTCGCCCGCTGCTGGATGCGGTTGGGTGTGACGCTCGCTTACAGGTTCTCGATGTGGCGTGTGGCAGCGGCTTTATTTCGTCGTTAGCTGCCGCCATGGGTGCGACGCCAACGGGTGTCGATTTCAGTGCCGGCATGGTGGCCCAGTCAAGGGAGCAATACCCTCTCATTTCGTTCACGGAAGCGGACGCTGAAAACCTTCCGTTCCCTGACGGTTCGTTTGATCGTGTCGTCATCGGTTTTGGCGTACATCACTTCTCCAACCCACAACTCGCCATCGCGGAAGCACATCGCGTTCTTCGTACTGGGGGTCGTCTTGCGTTTACGGTGTGGTCCGGCACCGATCACGCGCTACAACAGCGCCTGACTGATGCCATTCGTCAAGGTGGCGTAGCCGGATCGTTACTGCCCGTCCCGCCGCAGGGCGATATCAATGAAATCCAATCTTGCGTCAGCCTCCTGCGAGGGGCCGGCTTCGGGCTCGGAAACGCGTCAGCTCAGAGGTTGGAGAGGTTTGTCGTAGTTGAGTCAGCAGCAAGGCTGATCGAACTGATGCTCAAGGGCACGGCTCGATCATCCGCAATGATCCGCGCCCAGCCACCGGATGTCTTGCCTTCCGTCATCGCCGCGCTTGACGCGTCTCTGCAGACGTATAAGGACGGCAAGGTGTTTAACATCCCGGCTGTCGCGATACTCGCGGTGGGCACACGCTCATGAACGTCGGATGCGAGCGGCGTCTACCGAGCAGTGGCACCGATGAATGGGGCCGCGAAACGTCGCGACGCGCCACCGATCCGAAGAACGCACTGACTGCGGATGTCGCGGATGTTCGTGCCGTGCGGGCGCTTGCGCGGTGACCCCCGCGATGGAGCGCCTCAACGTGTTGCAGCAACACGCGATCGTCGCATCGCGCTCAATCATCGATTGCAATCAGTTGGGGTATGCCAGGGGTGCGTAGCCAGGCACAAACAATGGCGGTACGTCGGGTGGTTATCTGCAGTGCACCTTGCCAACCGACCGTCGACCACAGGACCGGATGGCAATGAAGATCCCGGCAGCTTTTCCCCAGGTTCTGGCGGTTCATGGATACTGAGCTGTTGACATCAGTTCTACGCAATAACGGCCATCTCGGGGACGCAACCGTGGTGGCTGTCGAGCTGACCAGACTGGTGACCAACGGGATCGGATCGGAGTTCTACGCGGCCAAGGTTCGCTACTCGTCCGATCGTCATCGCTTGCCGAATAGAATGGTCATCAAGAGGCCGCTACAAGGTGATCGAGGACGAGGAGAGGCCAACGTCTATGAACTCGTACTTCGACAGGCATCAAGTCTGCCGACCATGCGTTGCTTTGGCGTGGTCGATGAATCCCCAGATAAGCCGCTGTCGCTACTATTTGAAGATCTATCGGATTCTCACGAGCAAACGGCCTGGCCGATCATCCCGACCTTATCGAACTGCAAGCGAGCTGTAGCGACTCTCGCAGACATCCACGCGCATTGGTGGGGTAGAGCCGACTCTATTGAAGCCGGGACTCCGATAGTTGTGCGTCACCAAGACACAGCCAATTTGGCGAGCCACTTTTCACGCTTCGTGGATTTCGTAGGAGAGTACCTCTCACCCACTCGCCGCGCACAGTACGAGCGCGTCCTCGGGGACCTCGACTCCCTACTCGCCGATAGACTCAACGTCGAAAATGCGACGCTTCTCCATACGGATTCGCACTTTTGGAATTTCTTCTACCCCAAGGACAGAGAACAGAATCGGTGCGTCATCTTCGACTGGGTCCTTTGGAGAACCGGTCTAGCCGGATGCGATCTCGCGTACACGATTGCGCTGCATCTTTATCCAGAGCACCGTCGTCGCTTTGAACCAGTGCTACTGGATCACTACTGGCAGGCACTGCAGGAATCGGATGTCTCTTACAGTCGAGCGGATGTTTATTTGGATTACCGCATTGGTATCGTCGTCGGATTACTCATGCCGATCATGGAGTTCTCCTGGAAGATCCCGCCGCTGGACTGGATGCCAAAGCTCGAAAAGGCGTTCTCAGCTTACGACGATCACTATTGCCAGGAGCTTCTGAAGTCAGCTGGATGACGATGAAGCAATCATGCCCGAATCGAAGAAATCTATAGCGAGTGGTAGGGCAAACATGAGCCGTGACGGCGCCGCGTCTAACCACTGCATGCAGCCGAGGCTCCAGCCAGTCATCAAATTTGCATGCGCAAATATGCCGCCTGTCTGGCGCGCGGCTGATGCTGGCTGTTAGGCGTCGTCGAATGGCGCTCGCAGAAGCCTTACGAAATTCGACACTGCGTCTCGCTTGCGTAGCGCGCAACGCATTGCTTGTCCATCCAGCCGTGGCGCACCAGCAACTTCGGACGTTGCGGCACGTGCAGGGACCCCGAGCGGACTACATCCGCGGGCCGCTACTACCACTCGACACTCGTTCATTTTTTTGACAAGAGACTTTTCACCGATGCTAAACGAAGAACAGATCCTCGAACTCGTAGCGACTCATGGGGCCGCAGTGAACGAAGGTCGTTCCGTCAAACAGTTGATCGAAGACAACGAGCTTCCGCGGCTGCGCGGCTGCACCGTTCTCGAGGGCAAGGTTTCCGATTCTGTGTTTGGCGGCGACTTGAAAACCTCATCTGGGAAAGCGATTCGCTTGATGTTCCGAAACAATCGAATCTCCACCCACGACGTGAATCGGGGGGAGATTCCTTTTAAGGATCAGGTCTTGGCGTTCAACCACGACCACATGCACCGACTGGTGAAACATGTGCTGGGATCTTCGCAGTTCGAAGTCGATGGGCTTTCTCCCGCTTCGACCGTGATCCCTGCCGAAAACCTCAAACTCTTGATGGTGGAGAACGTCCTGCGCCTCTATATGGCAGAGAGTTCGACCTCGACCTCACTGTACCAGCATTGGTTGGCTGCGAAGGACGCGGGTCAGAGCACGATGAATTATGCCGGGCACCAGCTCGACGTTGCCGCCCTTCAACCAAATGGACAGCTTCCCTATGTGATGGACACCCCGAGCACCAAGGCTAAGGTTGACCGTACGACTGATGTGGACTACCTGATCCAGTGCGGGGTCTGCACGGAGGGTCAATATATCCAAATCCGCAACGCGTCCCTGATGGCCTTCGGCATCGTGACGCAGTACCTCGCACAAAAGGGGATGGTGCTGGTCGATACCAAGACGGAACACGGGATCAACGCAGACGGTCAAATCGTGTCTGCAGATGAACTCTACACGATGGATTCGTCTCGCTTCTGGGCGGTGAACGAGGATGGCACTCTGCTAACCCGGGATGGTAAGCCGGTGTCGTTCTCGAAGGAGTTCGCCCGCGGTATGGTCAAGGAGAAAGGGCAGCAGTTCTCCGATGAGCAAGCGAACGAGATCGCGGTTCGCTACATCCAGGGGCTACAGCGCCTCACCGGCAAGGCCTTCGAACCGGATCTGCGCCCACGTGACCAGCGCATCATCGAGTCTACGAACCTCATTCTGGATTCCCTGTTGTAGGGTTCGAGTTTGCCGCCTGTCTGGTGTGCGGCTGATGCCGGCTGTTAGGCGTCACTTGTTGTCGCCGCGTGCAATCAGAACGATGATCGTGCTGGCACCCTGATGCCAGCGGCATTCATTTATCTGTGGAGGCGGCCTATGAGAACCTTCGTCATCGGTGGTACCGGTTTTATCGGATATCGACTTGTGCGCCTGCTGGTCGCGCAAGGGTCGACAGTGACCTGCATGGATACGAATCCCGGCGCGCACTCTTTCGCCGATCTCGGCGGAAAGGTGACCTCCGTGCGCGGAGATGTCACTCAATTCGACGAAGTCATGGCCGCGATGAGCGCAGCCAGGCCGGAACGCGTCGTCAATCTTGCCTACCTCATCGGCGACAATGCGCCGCATGCGGCCATGAAGGTCAACATCGTCGGCATGGACAATTGCTTCGAGGCGGCGCGCCTGCTCGGGGTCACGCACACCGTGTATGCAGGCTCGTTCGCGCCGAACGGCAGACAGGCCAACTACGGTGAGCGCGCCGTGACGGAAGACGATCCCGTGCACGGCGAATATCAGTACGCCAGGCACAAGATCATGAATGAATGGCAGGCGCTGGACTACAGCGAAAAGTATGGCATGTGCATCACCGGCATCCGCTGCGCCTATGTCACCGGTCCGGACAAGGTACGCGGCTCCGTCGATCACGTGCGGTGCATCACCGAGCCCGCGCGCGGCAGGTCCGTCACGCTGCCTTGTAAGGACGCGATGGTCTGCGCGATCCACGTCGACGACATGGCCGAGGTCTTTGCCCGCGTGCTCATGAGCGACAAGCCGGCCCATCGCGTATACAACTCGGGTGGCACGTCCATCAGCCTCGGAGAGATCGCCGACATAGTCCGTTCCTACTTGTCCGACGCCAAGATCAGTTTTCAGCATGAGCGCGGAGCGAAGGTGTGGAATTCCACTTACCTCCTGGATAACAGCCGCCTGCTCTCCGAGTTCACCATCCAGTACCCCCCGTTCCGGGAGCGCGTGCTGCAGATGATCAACGACATCCGTCGAGAGGTCCGGCTGCCGCTTGTCGGCTGATGGAGCGCGGTCTAATCGAAACCTCTGAGCACAAGTCGAAGAATTTGCATACGCGACTTTGCCGGCTGTCTGGCGGGCCGCTCAACTCCGTTGTTAGGCGGCACTGCGAGCCATGTGGCCGATTATGAATCGTCCCGTCGCTGTGGTCGCGAGTGCCTTCATCCTGACATTCCAATCGCTAGTCATTCTCGCGTTCTCGCTTTCTCAGGGATGGCATCGTTTCTGGATTCCCGGCGCGGTGAGTTTGGTGTCGACGTTGGTTGGACTCGCAATCGTTGCGTTGATCTGGAATGGACAGCGTTACATCCGATGGCTTCTTGTTCCACTGGCGCTGTGGGGCTTGCCAGATGCGATTCTCCGGCTCACGACAGACGATCCCGTCATGGCGCCTGTTGATTCACTAGAGGCGTTTTATCTAAATGGCTATCAGCCTATTTCCAAGGTGGTCTCTGTGCTGGCAGTCGCTTTGCTCTTTACACCTCGCGCCCACAAGTGGTTCTCGGACCGAGGTAAGTGAGGCGCCGCCTGACCACTGCACGTATTCGCCGCAACTTGCTACCTTGAGCGGCATTAGCGGAAGCGTGAGGTTCCAAAAAAATGAATCCGCCATGCGACACATACCGATCTTTTTTCTGACGTTCATAGCCTCTACGGCGCTGGCGGACGATTTCCGCTGGCTGGAAGGCGAGTGGATATCCGACACCGATGCGACCATGGCTGCGCATCCAGAGCTTGAAACCTTGGATGCGGCTACGTATTCCACATTTCGGGACATGTATGGCCGGCTTCGTTGGCGTTTTGACAACGGAACCCTCCAGGTGATCTACCCGGAGTATCAGGCTTCGCATCCATCTTCGTACTCAGTGCGTGAATGGGAGAGCGGGGAAACCGAGCTGCTCATCGAGGGGATGGGACCTGGCTATCGCTTATCGAGAACGGAGGCTGGGTTCTGTATAGAGGCGCCACATCCGCCCAAGTCAAAGCCAGAGGAGTTCCGCCCGGTCGAGTGCTTCAAACGGTATGGCCCCTAATCACTGCATGCAGCCGACGCCCCAGACAGTCATCAAATTTACGTACGCAAATTTGCCGCCTGTCTGGTGTGCGGCTGATGCCGGCTGTTAGGCGACACCGCCTATCGTGTCGCAGCCCCCTCAGCGGTAGGTGCCCACGCTAGCGCCCAGGGTGACCAGAAGCTCGTCCAACTGCTCGAACTGCTCGGGCATCCCACCATCCATCCCCTCGATGGCACCGTCGAGAGCTTCCTTCGAGGGATAGAGTTCGTGCAGGACCAGCAGCGTCTTGCCACCTTTTTCCTCGAAGGTCACCGTGGTGACGGCAGCGTCGTCACTTTCCTCATTAGTCCAGACGAGGCGCGAGAACGGTGTCACCTCGATGTACCTACCGAAGAACGCCATGGGCTGGTTTGAGGCCTCGTGGCCGAACTCGAGGCGGTATTTGCCGCCGACACGAACATCCATTTCACAGGAAAGCAGGGACGCGCCACTCGACTTCGGTACCCACCAACGCCTGAACAGCTCGGGCTTGGTCCACGCCTCGAACACGATGCGCGCCGGGCCGTTGAAGGTTCGCGTAACGACTAGCTCACGCTCGGACTTCCGCTCCACCGTCGTGTGGTTCTTCGTGGGGGTAGCCTCACTTTCTCTTCTTGCGTCCATCGACCTTCTCCTTCCGTTTCAATTCCTCGACAACCCTGTCCAGCTCGTCGAAGCGTGCGGCCCAGAGCTGGTGGTATCTCTCGATCCATGCCGCCTCTTCCTCCAGTCGGCACAGACCGAGCTTGCAGGTCCGCACGCGCCCGACCTTCTCCGTGGTGACGAGACCCGCCTGCTCCAAGATGCCGACATGCTTCTTCATGCCCGTGAGGGTCATGTGGAACTTCTCGGCAAGCTCCGTGATTGAAGCGTCTGCACGACCGAGCTGCTCCAGAACGCCGCGTCGGGTGACGTCCGAGAGCGCGGCGAACGAGGCATCGAAGTGGGTCTGAATATACTGAACCATATGGTTCAGTATTTAACACACCGGTTTGCGGCATTCAAGGGGAGGCCGAGCGCCCGCTGCGTTTCCGGTGGAAATCTGCCGTAGAAAGAACGGCGTACCTGTGTCAGAGGGTCTCGCCGCGCGGCATACTTCGAAGCACTGGCACAGTCACCGTCGCTGGTTGTAGCGGCCGTGGGAGCTAGTTTGCTTTCATGCGCCATGAGCGCAGTTGGCGGCGGAGCTTCATCGTTAGGGCCCGAAACCATGAAAACCGCGTTCGTCTCTGCAGTGCTGTTGGGTGGTCTTGTCGCAGGTGCGCTCGATATCGCCTTTGCCATCTCGTTTGCTGCATACGGCGGCACCCCACCGGAGCGTCTACTGCAAATCGTCGCAAGTGGGCTGTTTGGCAATGCGGCGTTTGCCGGTGGCATTCCAATGGCAGCGGCCGGGTTGGCACTGCACTTCGTCATGTCCTTCTTGTGGGCAGGCGTCTTTCTGGCGCTTGCCTTGCTGAGGCCGTCACTCGCGCTCCATCCCTACGTCTGCGGCATCGCGTTTGGCATCATCGTCTTTCTTGCAATGCGTCTCGTGGTCTTGCCGCTTTCGGCGTTCCCGTACCCGGTTACCTTTAAACCCATTGGCACAGTCCTCGATCTGCTGTCGCACACATTACTTTTTGGCGTTCCAATCGCCTTGGCTGTTCGTAGAGCGGTGGCCGGTGCAACCGGCGCTGGCCTAACACCTCGGTCGAGGGGATGATTTTGGCGACTCGAATTTGTCGCCTGCCTGCGCTGGTGCGTGGCGTTAGGCGGCACGGGAGGGCGTTGTGCCTGAGATCAAGAAGCTTTCGGGAGTCGTTGGGGTCAGCGACATGACCGCGGCCAAGGAATTCTACGTTGCGGCTTTGGGCCTTGAAGTCACATCCGAATCGGCGTTCTGGATTGATCTCAGTTGTGGGAATGGCTCTTTGGCGCTATCGCCGAACAACGGCGAGCGACCAGAGGGGCGTGCTGGGGTCGAGCGCACGAAGATCATCTTCGAAGTCACCGGTCTCGATGAGCTCGTCCCGCACATCGAGAGACTCGGAGGCAAGGTGGTCCACGTCTCCGACAATGTAGCCGCGCAGGTCAAGGTCGTGCACATCTTGGATCCGTTCCAAAACGTATTTCAGTTGGCGGAGCGGCGTCATGCCGGCTAGCGGCGCGCCGCCCAACCACTGCACGCAAGCCGACGCCCCAGGCAGTCATCAAATCTGCATACGCAAAGTCGCCGCCAGTCTGGCGAGCGTCTCAACGCTGTTGTTAGGCGGTCGCGATGGCGATTGCGTGTAAATCAATCGATCAAGCAGGGTGGCTCGGGCTTCGCGAACAACTTTGGCCCGACTGTCCTAGAGAAAGGCACCTCTCGCAAATGTCTGCGCTCTTGGCTTCGCCCGATCGCTTCGCTCAGTTCGTGGAATACGATGCGGCAAACAAGGCGCTTGGATTCGTTGAGGTCGCGCTTCGCCGCGACTATGTCAACGGAACAACGACCTCGCCGGTCGCATTTCTCGAAGGCATCTACGTGGCGCCCGAGGCGAGAACGCAAGGCGTAGCGCGCAAACTATTCGCCGAGGCGGAGCGATGGGCGGTTGACGCTGGCTGCGTTGAACTTGCCTCGGACGCGCTCATCGGGAACATCCAAAGTCACGCAATGCATCGTGCGTTGGGCTTCGACGAGACCGAGCGCGTCGTGTTTTTCAGGAAGCAGTTGCGGTGAAGCGCGTGAAGCGGCTGCCAAATCCATGGCACGGTTAGTCTTGCTTGGTGGCCCTCCGGGCGTTGGCAAGTCGACCGTGCTCAGGCTGCTTCCTCGGAAATTCCCGAAGTCGGCGATACTCGATGCCGACGATGTCTGGCGGGTTTCGCAAGACATCACGAACCCAGGGAATTTTTGGCTCACCACCGTAGTGTCGGCGATGCGGGGTTACTTTGGGGCCGGATGCCAGTTGGGTATCGTCTCCTGGGTGTTCGCCAGAGCGGAGCTTTTCCAGCCAGTGCTCGACGGCTTAGCAGACGTTGTAGACCATTCGCACATGGTTTACCTGGTGGCGGATCCAGAGTCGCTAGAACGGCGCCTGATGGAGCGCGGAGATCCAGAGAAATTGGCCTATGCAAAGACGCGCCTTGAACTCATTGAGCGACTGCCGTTTCCTAAGATCGATACGTCGAACGTTTCCGCAGCGTTGGCGGCCGACCGTGTTGCAGACAACATCCACGAATGGCTTGTGGGTACCGCCTAACCACTGCATGCGGCGCGGCTGATGCAGGCTGTTAGGCGGCTCGGAGACGTTGTGCACGAATCAACGCAAGACCTGGAAGCGTTGCAACACCTCCTTGATCGAAGCTTCGTTCGAGCGGGGAATCATCTCCGTTCTGTGTTTCCACAACAGCGAGCGATGTCCGCTGTCGACGCGGTAGCGACTTTGCAGGGCGTCTTTATCTTGCATCTCGCGACCGTGTCGGGATCGAATCACCCTGTAGTGGCGCCGATCGATGGCTTGTTCTATCGCGGACGATTCCTTTTCAGCGCTCCGGAACAGTCGGTACGTGTTCAGCATCTCCGACGTCGGCCGCATGTCAGTGCCACGTATACGCAAGGCGAAGCGGTGTGCATCATCGTGCATGGTCGCGCGGTCGAAGTCCCCGCGAGCAACGCCGAGGTGACTGCATTCTTTGAGGAGGTTTATGGGGCAGCGGCACTCAAGGCTTCATCCAAGGTTGGGCTTACGGCATTTATCGAGCCCAACTTTATGGTGGCGTTCGGTCCAAGGCGTGTCGCCGGCTAACCACAGCATGCAGCTGACGCCCCAGCCAGTCGTCAAATCTGCGTACGCAAATTTGCCGCCCGTCTGGCGGGCGGCTCAACTCGGTTGTTAGGCATCGACTGCACGATGTAGCGTTGTAGGGGGAGTCATGACAATCAGACTCTACGGCATTTGCCCCGCGTGGGGCCTTCCCGACGTTAGTACGTTCGTGACAAAGGTGGATTGCTACCTTCACATGGCGAAATTGCCGTATGCGCTCGTCTCGTTGCTCGGAGAGAACTTCACGCAGACCTTAGCCAGATGGTCATCAGGCGATCTGCCGGCGCGCCCGAAGGGAAAGTTCCCCTACCTGGAAGACGGCGGAACCGTGATCGGTGATTCGAGCTTCATCATCAAGTACCTCAGAGCGACATATGGGGACAGGCTGGGTGAGAACACGCTGAAACCGGAAGAACGCGCCATCGCTCTCAGCGTACGGCGCATGATTGAGGAACATCTGTACTGGGTGATCGTGTATTCCTGTTGGATGGAGGACGCAGTCTGGGAAGATTACGGCCGGTTGGCTTTCGGTCCATTGGCGTCTGCTCAATTCGGGGCGATTCGGGAAGATGTTCGGAAGGACCTGCACGCGCAGGGGCTGGGACGCCACACCAGATCGGAAGTGTACGAACTGGGGAATGCAGATCTTTCGGCGCTGTCGGTCTACCTCGGGGACAAGCCCTACGCACTTGGGGAACGACCAACTGAACTCGATGCGACGGTGTACGCCTTCCTCGCCCGTGTTTTGTGGTGCCCGTATGAGTCTCCGCTGAAAACGCACGCTTGGACGCTGCCGAATCTCGAGGCGTACTGTCAGCGGATGCACACGCGGTACTACTCGAATGGCAACTAGGAGAGCCGATGCGTGGTCAATGCCTTTGCGGAGCGGTTGCATTCGAGGTCAATGCACCTGCACTCAAGCTCTACCGCTGTCACTGCTCGCTCTGCCGGCGTCAGAGCGGAACCGCGTCGAGTCTCGCCGCGATCGTGCCGAACTCGCGGTTCCAGTGGCTGGCCGGCCAGGACAAGATCACTTCCTGGCAAATGGAAAGCGGGTTTCGCTCTGACTTCTGTTCCGCCTGCGGTTCACCGGTTCCCAATCCACTTCGGACCACGAACAAAACGTGGGTGCCCGCCGGACTACTTGACCCGCATGCCAACCTGAGTGTGGCTGCAGATATCTACCTTGGCTCAAAGGCAGACTGGGACCCAACACAGCCAGCTGGCATGCAGCACGATGAGTTGCCGGATTTCAATGTGTTCCTGAGCGTGGTTCACTGCGAGTGAGGCCTACCCTTCGCTCGAGCGGACACGCAGCTGCTAGTGCCGCTGGCCGCTTCCGACAGTGGCCTATCATGCCGCCAGCGACCAGCGCGCCTCGCCGGGGCGCGCCGCTCAGCTCAGACGTTAGGCGGCGCTGATGCAGCCCGAAGACCTCCTAACGACGCTTGCGCAGCTCGGCGTTGCCATCGCTGGCTTCTCGGGCATTGTCGTGGCGCTCGCGAAGCCAGCGTCAGGCGCCTCGTCGGCAAATCGCTCCCTCTTGACTGTGCTCCTCATGGCGAGTGCGGGCGTCGTGATCTGGGCGTTGACTCCACTGGTCATGCTTTCGGCTCAAGTGTCAGAGCAAACTACATGGATCGTTTCGAGTGCCGGCTGGAGCGTTCAGCAAGCTTTCGCGTTGGCTCAGCGGGCGTACCAAATCCGCACCTCTCCAGAAAACGCTCCGAGCTTTGCCGTTGTCGTGCCTCTTGCCGTCGGTGGCCTGTGTGTTCTCGCGCTGCAACTCGCAAATGTCTTCTGGTTTGCTGCTGCCTGGCCGCACTTGGTGGCTCTCGTCTGGTGGGTGACCGTCTCGTTCGTCATCTTCCTGCGTTTCATGCAAGGAAGCGCCAGGGATGGTTGAGCGGCCGCTGTTGGCGCTCGCGTTCTTTGGAACAGCGGAGTCGTAGATTAGAAGCAGTAGCTGGTTTGTTTCGAGGCTCATTCGCGAACAGGAGAAGGCTATGCGTATTTCCATGGCGACGATCTGGGTCGAAGACCCTCGTTTGCTCAGGGATTGGTACACAGCGAAGCTGGGCATGCACGTCATTCAAGAAACGCCGCGATTCGTCCAGCTGGGATGGAACGAGCGAGACTGCCTACTGGCTTTTCATGTTGGAAGTCCGATACAGAACCCCGACCGAGTGCAATTGCACATTCGCGTTGACGATCTAGATGCGACGTACCGCGCCCTCCTGGACAAGGGAGTGAGTTTTGACGAGGCTCCGAATGACAAGCCGTGGGGTCTGCGCACTGCGAGTCTGAAGGATCCAGCTGGCCACGGACTCGAGTTCGAAATACCCATCCGATGAAAAGTCGCGAACACAGTCGCATGCAGCCGACGGCCAGCCTAACTCAATCGTTACTGACCGCGGCGAGGGGCCGGAACGTGGCGCACGTCGAGAGAATTTGCAGCACGATGTCGATTTCCGAGGGCTTGGTTCGTCGCTCCTATGTCGGCCGATCAAGGCGGCTAAACCAGAAGAAAGACGATGCGCACGATGGTAGAACGAGGCGTCACAACCAGTCCTCACATCAGCATGCTCAACGCCATTGAGACGCACACAACGGAGTCGCGGACATGATCACTGTTTTCGGCGAAGGGAGAGGGTTCCGGGTCGTCTGGTTGCTGGAGGAGATGGGACTCGCGTACAAGCTGAGGCCGGTGGACCTGCTGGTCGGCGTCGAGCACGACACGGAGTTTCTGGCCATCAACCCCGCCGGGTTCATCCCGGCGATCCAGGACGGCGACGCCACGATGGTCGAGTCGATTGCGATCATGGAATACCTGATGGCTCGCTACGGACCGACGCCGCTTGCGCCGAACCCGCACGATCCCACTTTCCCCGCGTACCAACAGTTCCTTCACCTCGGCGAAGCCGGCCTCGCCGCCTCCATGTACTTCGTTGTCGTCAGCCGCAATCTCGCGCCCGAGGCCGAGCGCGACAACTGGGGCGCCCGCAAGGCGCTGGAAGTATTCGAGAGCCGGCTGCGGTTGGTGACCCGGCAACTGGCGCGGTCGCCCTATCTTGCGGGTGATGCATTTACGGCAGCCGATATTTCGGTGACTTACGCGCTGGAGTTTGCCCAAAGAGCTGGTGGCTTCGTCCTCGGCGATGCAGAGCAGGCTTATGTGGCTCGCACCAGCGGACGCGAAGCCTACAAGCGGGCCATGGAGACATGTCGTGCCACGAGGGCATGGGCCGCCGAGGTGGCTAGTCGCGGTAACTCTCGCGCCAGTGAGGCCTAACCCTCGTTCAAAGGCCGACGCGTTACGGCAGGCGGCCTTGGCCGCACGGCGCCGTCTGCTTATCATCGCGCCGCACCCACACCCCCGAACCGCGCGGCTTAGCTCAAACGTTAGGCGGCATCCGGCGCCCGTCAGTCGGCTGAATCACGGTCCCGTGCCATGAGCGATGATGGATTCTCGGTCGAATCGGCCAGCGGCGGTCTGAATCCCCGGGTTCAGGGAGACTTGTTCGTGCCGTCGCATCCAAGCGGATGGGGTGTGCTCGTGCTTGGCGGATCCAGCGGACGGCTGGATGTACATGCGGCTCGGCTTCTCGCCCGCGCGGGTGCGATCGCCCTGGCACAGCATTGGTTCGGACAACCCGGTCTGCCCGGCGAGATTCGTGACGTTCCCCTCGAGCTGTTCATGGAGGGCATCGACTTACTCGAATCAAGAGGCTGTTCGCGGGTTGCTGTGCTCGGCCGATCGAGGGGAGCCGAGGCTGCGCTATTGGTTGCGGTGAACGACAACCGTGTGCGAGCGGTCTTCGCGATATCACCGTCTTCTGTTGCTTGGGCCGGCGCTGGGCTGGATGGTCGACCGTCGTGGACGCTCCGCGGCGAGGTGATTCCGTTTGTGCCATACGATCTCTCCTGGTGGGAGCAACCGCGCCAGGGCCTGATCGAGTATCGCGAATATCACGAGAGAAGTTTGCAAATGGATCCGCAGGCTACGGCGCGAGCGCACATTCAAGTCGAGCGCATGCGGGCCGAGCTCATTCTCGTCGCGGGAGGAGCAGACGCGCTGTGGCCGTCTGATGCATTTGCGCGTTCGATCGCGCAGCGCCTGCGCGACCATGGACGGACGTGTCAACTCTTGTGTCACCCTGAGGCCGGACATCGCGTTCTGCTTCCGGGTGAAACAACGCCGAGATCGCAATTGCACGCTCACGGTGGAAGCGATCACGCGGACGCGGAACTGGGAAAGGCCGCCTGGAATGCGATTGTCGAATGTATGCGGGTAACAACCTAACCGCATACGACAATCCGAAGAGGTCGTTTCGGACCCGATCAAGCATGAAATGCTGCAAGGTATTCGAACTGAGTTGGGGTACGTATGACTTGGAGTTCCATCGTGGCGTCAAATCGGAGGCGATGTGCTGATTAGCTCTATTCGTTTTGTCAGCCTGTTGCTGACGTCCCTGCTGGTGGGAGCCATGTTCGGCATTTGGCTCGGCTTCAATCCTTCCGCGCTCACGGCAACGGCGTACGTTGAGATGCAGCAGAATGCGATCCGCGCGCTCAACATTTCGTTTCCGGTTCTCGGTCTGGTCTGCGGTTTGCTGACCGCTGCGCTTGCTGCACTAACCAAAAGCGACAAGCTCGGCCGCTACCTGCTCGTGGCGGCGGCCATATGCCTCGTAACAGCTGGCGTAGTGACGCGCTTTGGCAATCAACCAATCAATGCGTTGGTCATGACCTGGAGCCCCGCATCACCTGCCGCAAACTGGATGGAGCTGCGAGACACCTGGTGGCACTGGCATATTCTACGCACCGTGGCTGGAGTCAGTGCGCTGACTCTGGCGCTGCTGGCAGCGCTTCGTGGCAAACGCGATTCGTCGTAAGCCAGGTCGCGAGCGCGTCACTGACAGCCCAACTAAGCCGCATCTCTATTGGTTCCTTTCCTCGAACACGTCCGGCAACGCATCTCCGCCACGCACGCGGCTGACACCGCGCGCCGCGAAACCGCCGTCGATGTTGATGATGCTGCCGGTCGCGTGACCGGACTCGCCGCGTGCCGCAAGAAACACGAACGCCGCCGCGTAGTCTTCCGGTACCGGCAGTCGGTCGATCGGCAATCCGCCTTTCATCATTTCCGGCTTCAGCACGCTGCCGATCGAACGGTCCGCCATGTCGAGTGCGCGCGGTCCGCGCAGGTCGGTCGCGATCGCGCCTGGCGCGACGCCGTTGACGCGCACGTGCGGTGCGCATTCGAACGCGAGTTGCCGAATCAGGCCCACGGCGGCGTGCTTCGATGCGGTGTACAGCGGGCCGCCGCCGTCGGGAAAGAAGCCGGCATTCGATACCGTGAAGATCATCGACCCTCGCGACGCTACCAGCGCGCCCTGCGCTGCCTTCGCGGCGAACAGATAGCCCTTTACGTTGATGCCGATCAGTTCGTCGAACGCTTCGTCGATGCGGTCTTCAGGCAGATCGACCAGCGCACGGCCGTAGTCCCAGATACCGGCGTTCGCTACGAGCACGTCCAGGCGACCGAATGTTGCGACCGCGGCGGCAACGGCGCGTTTGTTTGCGGCGAGATCGCGCACGTCACCGGCGACGCCGCGTAGCCGCTCCGGATACTGCGCAGTAAGTTCGGCGAGGCGCGCTTCCGATCGATCGAGCACCACGATGCGCGCGCCTTCGGCAAGGAAGCGCTCCGCGACGGCGCGGCCCAAACCGGATGCGCCGCCGGTGATCATTGCGCTGATGCCCTCGAGACGCATCGCGTGGTCCTCGTTGCCGAATGCGGCTCGATCATGAGGCACATTCGATACGCAACTCAACGCGTTCTGGTTTTTGAGCGCGCGCAATGGCATGGTCTGACGGGGGAACGATAACGGGAGAGTTGCGGATGACGTCGTCTTCGAGCGAGCCGCGCCGGCTGGCGATACCGGTGATGGCTGCTTTCGGATTCGGGCAGTTGGGCGAAGCGCTCGTCACCATCGGGTTCACGACCTTCCTGTTGTACTACTACAACCAGGTGCTCGGTGTGTCGGGCACGATCACCGGCATCGCACTCGCGATCTCGCTGTTCGTCGACGCGGCGGTCGATCCGATCGCCGGATCATTGTCGGATCGACTGCGATCGCGGTGGGGCAGGCGACATCCGTTCATATTGCTGTCTGCGATTCCGCTGGGCGGCTGCTTCTTTCTGATTTTCAATCCGCCGACGGGTCTCGGCGAATTCGAACTCGCGGCATGGTTGGTCTGTTGGACGTTGGCAACGCGCATTGCGCTGACGTTCTTCCACGTCCCGCATCTCGCGCTAGGCGCCGAGATGGCGCACGACTACAACCAGCGCTCGACGATGTTCTCGTACAACACGCTCTTCTCGATCGTCGGTCAGGCGCTGGGTGTTGCGTTCGCTTATGCGACGTTCTTTCCGACGACGGAGCAGTACAACCCGGGGCTGCTGAATCCGTTCGGATACGTCCAGTTCTCCGCGGTGTTCGGCTTCTGTGTGATCGTCGCGATTCTGGTGTGCGTGCTCGGCACGTGGCGCGAGATCCCGCATTTGCCGAACAGCGGCCGCACACACGAGCGGTTCTCGCTGCTGAACGTCTTTCGCGAAACGGCGGAAGCGTTCCGCAACCGGTCGTTCCGCGCGCTCTTCTTCGGTATGTGCCTGTCCACCATCATGCTCTCCGCGGAAGGCGTGCTGACGCCGTACATGAACGTGCATTTCTGGGGCCTGACCACCGAACAGATCTCGACAATTCCGGCGGTCAGTATGTTCGGGTTGATCATCGGGTTCATGGTCACGCCGCTGCTGACGCGCTGGCTCGATAAGAAGAAGACGCTGATCTATTGCGCGATGCTCGCGATCGTCTGTCCGGTGGTGTTGGTCGGATTGCGGTTGCTCGATGCACCGTGGTTGCCCGCCAACGGCTCCGCTCTGGTGCTGCCGCTGGTCATGGTCGTGAACTTCGTCGGCGCGATGCTTGCGCCGCCGATCTTCGGTTCGTTGAACGCGATGTTCGCGGACATCGTCGACGAACACGAACTCGAGACCGGCCATCGGCGCGAAGGCGTCATCTTCGCCGCGCGTTCGTTTCTGATAAAAGCGATCTCGTCCGTGGGCGTCGTGGTCGGCGGTTGGGTCATCGACTGGATCGACTTTCCGCGCGGCGCGCGCGCCGGTACCGTGCCCGAGGACGTGCTTTGGGACTTGGGCCTGTATCAGGCGCCGCTGCCGTCGATCTTCGTGTTCATCGCGGTCATTTTGTACTCGGGCTATCGGCTCGATCGCAAACGACATGCCGAGATCGTCGCCGCGTTGAATCTGCGCCGGTCGCAGGCAAACCCGACAACCGAGGCTGTCGTTCAACGAACCGCGGCGTGACTCGGCGCCGCGGGTCTGCCTGATCTGTGTGAACCGCTATTCGGGCGCCATCACTTCATGATGATGATGAAGGGATCGAGAGTGCATGTCCCGGGGCCATTACCGATCACGGCGTACTTGAACGCAAGGCTGTCGTCGTCACCGTAGTTGTATTTTCCGTGTTCTTTGATTTTGCATTCCTTGTCGGGATTGGGATCGTTCTCGGTTCCACAAGCCTTCTTCTTGTTGGCAAATTTGACCTTGAAGTCGTCGCCAGGCTGGACGCCGCTCCCGAGGATCCAGTCGACGGCAATTCTGTGCCCGCTCGGTGCTGGAGTAATACACACTGCTGTGGCGTCGTATCCGGACCCTGGGGGACAAGCGACTGTGAGAGGCGGTGTTACTGAGGTCGGGCAATCGTTGCTGAAGTTCACCGCCACGGTCACGGTGTTGAGAGCGTGGACAGGGGGTGTGTTGTTGACGCACGACGCCAGTACTACCAGGAAAGATCCGGCAATCAACGAGGCAATGTAGGTCTTCATCGTGTCTTCTCCGTTGCTGTGATCATGCGCTCCCGGGCGAACGCAATTGGGGATCCAGATCGATCAGAATTTTCGGATAACCGGCGCGAATGGCCGCTTCGACATGTGATTGGGCATCCGCCGGCCTGCTGAGGCGAAACTCCGTCATCGCGGCCAAGAGGCAAAGTTGCCAGTCGTCGGTGCGTCCATTGTTCAACGCGCGCGCGAGTTGGTCTTCAGCAGCGGAAGCGTCGCCGAGGGCCGCCTTCACCAGCGCGAGGCTGGCCCGGGTCAGGTCATCGTCCTGGTTCATCTCGAGCTCTCGCTGGATGAGCTGTTCGGCTTTGGCGTATGCCTGCGCGGCGTCGCCGATCGCGCCGAAGGCGCGCGCGTCCGCCAGATTGATCCAGGTCCGGTAGTCGTCGGCGACGAGCGCGATGCTGCGTTCATACATCGCGACCGCCTTGGGGTAGTCGCCAAGCAGGTAGTAGGCCGCGCCCAGATTCGAATAGGTGGGCGCTTGCGCAGCGACTTCGAGCGCAGACTTCCACGCGCTGATGGCGGCTTCCATTTGGCCTGAAAGGTAAAGCGCCGCCCCGATGTTGTTGAGTGCCACGCCGTCGTTCTGCGCAAGCTCGGCGGCGTGTCGGTGCTCTGCCAGCGCTTCTCGCCCGCGCCCTTGGTGGAACAGAAAGTTGCCAAGCGCAGTGTACGTGCGCCAGTAGCCCGGCTCGGCGTCCACCGCGAGGCGCAACTCTCGTTCCGCATCCTTGTTGCGGCCCTCGGCCTGGGCGACGTCGCCGAGGCCAATGCGAGCCGCCGCGAGCGTATCCGTCTCGGCAATCGCGCGTTCGAAACTCTTCCGGGCGAGGTCGTTGCGTCCCTGCAGCAGGTAGAGCTGTCCGAGCGCCACCGAGGACTCCGCAGTAATCGGATCGATTGCGAGCGCCTCGGTGCAATGCCGTTCGCCGGCAGCGAACTCTTCAGGCGCGCGCGTCGTTTCGAAACGAAGCAGATGCAGTTCACACAGCGCGGCTTCGGCCGGCGCGTAGCGTGGCCAGCGCGCCAGAACCGATTCGAAGATCGATTGCGCCCGCGCCAGTTGTTCCTGGCTCGATCCTTCGCGCAGCGCAGCACGACCTTCCAGATAGCGCGTGTATGCATCGCCCGGTTCGTTTGTGGCAACGCGCGCGTTGGTCACGTCGTCCACGAATTTGCCGAGAACGTCCCGCACCAGTGTGGCGTTCAGCTCGTTCAGGCCGGTGATCGAACTCTGGAGGTTCCAGTCATCGCTGAGATAACCGGTGGAGGTGTCTACCAACTCCACGAGCACGCGCAGGTGGTCGGCGTTACCCGAGATGTTCACGGCCAACAGCCAACGCACCCGGAGGCGCTTTCCCAAATCGATCGGTGAGACGCCTGCCGGAAGCGCGGTTGTCTCTGCACGCGAAGAGACCTTGCCGAGAGCAGTACGCCGTAGGTTCCTGCGAACATCGTCTACGAACGCTTCCAGTAATTCGTTGGTCGCCGCATCGGCGAGGTTGATGGGCGCGGTGACGACGGCGAAGCTGGTCTTCGGGATTTCCGGTCCTATTGACCAGCCGCAACGGTTGGAAAGAACGCATGTGGTCGTAGCGATGAGCAAAAGTCCGACCACCAATGAGGCGGAGATGACTGCGATGCGCCGCAACCAGTGTCGCCGCAGTTGCGCCGAAACTCCGTCGCCGAGCGGCGACAATGCCTGATCATCAAGGTTTCCCCGCATATCGAACGACTGATAAGAGCCGAACTCGGGTGGAACGGACGCGTCATCGAGGCGTATCGGAATGATGTTGTGCCGCTCTCGCGCGCGATTCGCTTCGAGTCGCACCCACGGCGAGTTGACCGATTGCATGGACCAGGCCACCACGACGCATCGCGCTGAGTTGAGTTCGCGCTCTATGACCTGGGGCCAGGTTTCGCCGGGTCGTAGTGATCGATCCCACCAGACCGTCCAACCTCGACCTTCGAGGAATCGCACCAACGGTAGGACCCTGTCACGGTCGTCGCTGGCGTAACTCAGAAAGACGTCGGCCATTGAAATGGCCTGTTTTCTAGCGGATCGAGAATCTAACGCCTGATTTCAGCGCTGGTCAACGCCTTTCGCCAACGGTTAGGTTGTGGCTCAAGGGCGATCTGGCGCATGACGAGCTAGCGCTCAAATCGCTTTAGGTTGTCGGCGGCCCACGCTTCGATCGGTTCGAGATTGTCGTAGTCGGTGAACTGCAGCATGAAGCGCTCGCAGCCGGCGTCGATGTACGCTTCGAGGCGTTCGATGCCGCCGTCGCCTTGCGCCCACGCGAACGGCCCCATCAGCGAACGCTTCACCGACTTCGGATCGCGTCCGTTCTTCTCGAGTAGCTCGTTGAGTTGTTGGTTGCGCGCGCGATAGGTATCGGCGTCGAGGAACACGCCGTTCCATTCGTCGGCGTATTTCGCGGCGAGCGGCAGACTTCGCTTCGGTCCGTTACCGCCGATCAGGATCGGCGTTTTGCGCTTTGGCCGCGGCAGTAGCACCGCGTCGCGCACGCTGATCGTCTTGCCCGCGTGGGTAACCGGCTTTGCGTCGTGCAGCAGGCGGCGGGTGATTTCCAGCGCGTCGGTGAGCTTGTTGAAGCGGGTCGGGAAGTCGTCGAACGGAATGCCGTAGTTTTCGTGCTCGCGCCGCTGCCATCCTGCGCCGAGGCCGAGTACGAGGCGACCGTTCGAAAGATCGTCGATCGCAGCAGCTTGCCGCACCGTCATCGTCGGGTGACGGAACGTGACCGGTGCGACGAGCGAACCGAACTCGATGCGTTTCGTGCGCGTCGCCGCGTACGTGAGCGACGTGAACAATTCGAGCGAGTCGAGGTCCGGTTCCGCCGGATTCGTGAAATGGTCCGAACGGAACACGCACTGGTATCCGGCCCGCTCAGCCATGTCGAGTACGCGCGTCCAACGGTCCCAGTTCAATCCGAACTGGCCTTCCACCATCAATCCGATCGCCGCTTTCATCGCAGTCTCCTAAATCGCCGCCAGAACGCGGATTTCCACTTTGTATTGCGGCGCCGCCAGCTTGGCCTCGACGCACGCGCGCGGCGGCGTATTGCCTTTCGGTACCCACGCGTCCCACACCGAGTTCATCGCGGCGTAGTCTTTGATGTCGGCGAGCCAGATCGTCACGTTCAGCAACTTCGTCTTGTCGCTGCCCGCTTCGGCAAGGTAGCCGTCGATCAGGCCGAGTATCTGACGAGTTTGTCCGGCCGCGTCCGCCGTGGGGTCGCTCGCGACGATGCCGGCCGTGTAGACCGTATTACCGTGGATCGCGACCTGTGACAGGCGCGGTCCGACGTGAAGTCGTTTGATGGTCATCGTGGGTCTCCGTCGAATCGGTGGGATTGAAGGTGCAATAATGCATTGCCTGACACCGAGATAGCACTATGAGCGAGCAAAGAGCGTTTGCACCACGCGGCATCAACGTCCTCGGCGGACCGTTGCGGACGTGCAGCGCGAAGCCGCTGACCGGATTCTTCCGCGATGGCTGCTGCCGCACCGACGACACCGATCTCGGCGTGCACAGCGTTTGTGTGGAGACGACGCGCGAGTTCCTCGAATTCTCGCGCCGCGTCGGCAACGATCTGTCGACGCCGCGTCCCGAATACGGCTTCGCGGGTCTCGTTCCGGGAGATCAATGGTGCTTATGCGCAGCGCGCTGGGTCGAGGCATACCAGGCCGGTGCCGCGCCGCGTGTCGTGCTGGAGGCGACGCACGCCAAGACGCTGGAATTCGTCCCGCTCGAAACGTTGATGGAGTTCGCCACCGGAGCGCAAGAACACTGAACCGCCGATACTGCACGACGGGTTCCTGGCGATCGTCGTGCTGTTCGAACGCGGCGACTCCGGTCGATACCGAATAGCGAACCGCGGCTCCCGATCAGGTTGCCGGTGCCGGTTCAGGTGGCGGCGCGACTTTGGCGGATTTCCCGTCCTCGAGCGCGCCCTGTGGAATCTGTTGGCCCAGACTCCCCGAGGCACCAGGCGGACTTGCAGGGCCCGGCATCGACCCCGGTGGTTTGACGTCGGGCGGCTGCTTCCTTTCGCATGCGGTCACGCTCAGTGCGGCTAACAACGCGCCTATTAGCAGGAAACGATTCATGGCGACGTCTCCGGTCAGTGTCGTAACTTCCAACCTGGACGCTTACCACGCACAGTTCCGTGCGCTCGCGAACATACGCCTTGTTGGATCGTGCGATCTAACGCACCTCCGCCGAGTATCGAAGCTCAACCGTTCTTCAAGGCCGCCACGGCTCGCTGTAGTTCTCCGCTCCTTCGCGTCGCACGTCGGCGAGCCAGTCGCCGTCGTAAGGCCATGCTTCGGGTTTGGCAGGATCGGGACCTTGCCAGAAGCGCGCGAGCGGACCGTCGATCACCTTCTCCAACGACCACGCCTGGCGGCGGAAGGTCCAGCTTTCAGGCACCAGTCGATGCGCTTCGCGGAAATGCGGAACCGCCGCCTCGTGATGGCCGTCCATTTCCAGCTGTGTCGCCAGCGCGAAGTGCGCGTGTCCCAACGCCTTCGCGTTATCGCGCGGGCGCGAACGTTCCGACCACTTCTTCGGGAGACAGCGCGAATCGACTCGCCGCGCCGTTGTTCACCCAATCGCGCAGCGCGTCGTGATAGGACTGCGCGTCGCTCTTGATCTTCACGGCCTCGCCCATGATTTCGATGAAACGTTGCGGCAGTTCGCTCGGCAGATTCACGCGCGGACCGGTGGGCCCGTCGGGTTGCGGCGGAGCAGGCGCCGCTTCGGCCGGCCGCACGATCATGCCGCCTTCGTCGATCCAGACGCTGCTCGGGATGTTGATTACGCCGAACAGATCGGCCAGCACGTGGTGCTGATCGATCAGCGACGGATGTTGCGGCTTGGCCGCTTCGATGAATGCGCGGCAGCCGGCGCCGCCGAGCGTATCGAGCCCGACTGCTACGAGTTCGAAGCCCTTCGGGTGGTATTCGTTCCGCAATGCCTGCCACACGGGCAGGTCTCCTGAACAGCCTCAGTAAGGGGCCCAGGCAAAGAGCAGCACCTTCTGGCCGCGCAGGCTCGACAGTTTGAACGGCTTACCGTCGAGATCGGGCAGCGTCAGCTCCGGGGCTTCGGCCGTGGCCAGCGCGCGTGAGCCGATCGATGCGGGACCGAGCGCCCACAGGCTGTGTTCGGGCGACTCGACCAGCGGCATACCGATGTCGTTGGCAACTTGTCGCACGTCCACCGGATCGCCGGCGGGTTTCGACAGCGGAATGCAGATGTCGCCTTGGCAGGCGCCTTCGGGTTTCAACGTCCAGCCGGTACCGGCTTCGAATTCGCGTTTCGGAACGCGCAGAGAACGCAGCAACATGACGGCTCGCCTCCTGATTGAGTCGGCTGAGTCTAACGCACTGCGCTGACGGGAACCTCTGCCGGCACGTGCGACAGAATGCCTTCGAGCATCGCCTTCGCGTCGCCGAACAGCATGCGGGTGTTCTCCTTGTAGAAGAGCGGATTGTCGACGCCGGCATAGCCGGTCGCCATGCTGCGCTTGAACACCACGACGGTCTTCGCCTTCCACACCTCGAGCACCGGCATGCCCGCAATCGGGCTCTTCGGATCTTCGAGCGCGCCGGGGTTCACGATGTCGTTGGCGCCGATCACCAGCACGACGTCGGTGTGCGGGAAGTCGTCGTTGATCTCGTCCATCTCGAGCACGATGTCGTAGGGCACCTTCGCTTCGGCGAGCAGCACGTTCATGTGCCCCGGCAGGCGTCCGGCCACCGGATGAATGGCGAAGCGCACGTTGACGCCTTCGCTGCGCAGCCGGCTCGTCGATCTCGCAGACCTCGCCCTGCGCCTGCGCCACCGCCATGCCGTAGCCGGGCACGATGATCACCGCTTTGGCGTCGCGCAGCGAGTTGCGCGACATCCGCCGCGGTGGTCGCCACGACTTCGCCCTGCGGCGCCGCTACCGGGCGCTTCGCCGCGACGTGCCGAAGCCGCCGAGGATCACCGAGACGAAACTGCGGTTCATGGCGCGGCACATGATGTAGCTCAGAATCGCGCCGCTCGAGCCGACCAGCGCGCCGGTGACGATCAGCAGATCGTTCGACAGCATGAAGCCGGTCGCCGCCGCGGCCCAACCCGAATAGCTGTTCAGCATCGAGACGACGACCGGCATGTCGGCGCCGCCGATGGCCAGCACCAGGTGCACGCCGAGCGCCACGCGATGAGCAGTCATGACGAGCAACGGCATCAGTCCGCCCGATCCGACGACCCGCCGACGAAGCCGTAGCCGAGCCACAGCGCGGCGACCAACGCGATCGACGTTCAGCACAGTGCCGCCCCGGCAGCAGCAGCGGTTTGCCGCGCGATCGTGCCCTGCAGTTTGCC
This sequence comes from uncultured Gammaproteobacteria bacterium, assembly GCA_963787045.1. Lineage (GTDB taxonomy): Bacteria > Pseudomonadota > Gammaproteobacteria > Pseudomonadales > Azotimanducaceae > DATJGR01. The sequence continues at coordinate 457,950 of CAWBBR010000002.1, forward strand.
GAACGCGACGATCGAGCCGGTGAACGTGATCGCGCCGATGAATACGCCGAGGAAGATTTCGACCTCGTGAATGGTCCTTCGGCGCCGATCGAATGCGTGCTCGGGGTCGAGGTAGCTCGCGATGCCGACCAGCACCGCGGCCAGACCGACGAAGCTGTGCAGCATCGCGACCAGCTGCGGCATCTGCGTCATCTCGACGCGCGCGGCGACGAACGCGCCGATCGCGGCGCCGACAGCACGCCGGGATCAACACGACGAAGAGCCGCCGACGTGCACGCCGAACGACGGTGGCGACGATCGCGATCACCATGCCGAGCGATGCCGAAGATATTGCCGCGGCGCGCCGTCTCCTGCTTGCTCAGGCCGCCGAGGCTCAGGATGAAGAGTATCGCGGCACCGAGATACGAAACGATGATGATAGCCGATTCGCCATGAGCGTCTCGTTAGTCTCGTCGGAACATGTTCAGCATGCGCTGCGTGACCCAGAAGCCGCCGGCGATGTTGATCGTCGCGAGCAGCACCGCAACGCCGGCAAGGATCGTCACCGAGCCACGATCCGGCTGCCGATCTGCAGCAGCCGCCGATCACGATGATGCCGCTGATGGCGTTGGTGACGCTCATCAGCGGCGTGTGCAGCGCCGGCGTGACGTTCCAGACCACCTGCCAGCCGACGAAGCACGCGAGCACGAAGACCGTCAGGTGCGGCACGAACTGCGGCGGCGCGACGCTGCCGAATCGCGAGCCGATGGCAGCGAGCGGAGCACCACAGCAGCGCCGATCGCGCCGATCGGGCCTGATCGTCGGCGTTGCGCGTCGCTGACCGTTACAGCCGCCGGCTTGGCCGGGCGCGTTCGGCGGTGCCTCCGAGCGAGCCGGCACGGTGCGGTGCGGCACCGGCGCTTCGGCGGCGGCCAGCGGCCAGGTGATGCGCCGTCGTGCAGCACGGTCGCGCCGCGCACCACGTCGTCGTCCAGGTCGATGCGATCGCGACCGTCCTTGCTCGGCGCGATGTCGGTGAGCAAATGCTGCAGATTGTTGCCGTAGAGCTGGCTCGACTGCGTCGGCCAGGCGGCTCGGCAGATCGATGTAGCCGATGATCGTGACGCCGTGGCGTGCTCGACCACTTCGCCCGGCTCGGTGAGCGCGCAGTTGCCGCCCTGCTCGGCCGCCAGATCGACGATGACGGAGCCGTCGGCTCATCGACTCGACCATGTCCTGCGGTGATCAGCTTCGGCGCGGGCTTGCCCGGAATCAGCGCGGTGGTGATGATGATGTCGACTTCCTTCGCCTGGCGCGCGAACAGCTCCATCTCGGCCTTGATGAACGCCGGGCTCATCTCTTTCGCGTAGCCGCCGGCGCCGGTGCCGTCCTCCTTCGATGTCGAGCTCGAGGAATTCGGCGCCCATGCTCTGGACCTGCTCGCGCACTTCCGGGCGCGTGTCGAACGCGCGCACGATTGCGCCGAGGCTGCGCGCCGCACCGATCGCCGCGAGGCCGGCGACGCCGGCGCCGATCACCATCACCTTGGCGGGCGGGACCTTGCCGGCGGCGGTGATCTGGCCGGTGAAGAAACGGCCGAAGTGTTGCGCCGCCTCGATGACCGCGCGATAGCCGGCGATGTTCGCCATCGAGCTCAGCGCGTCCATCTTTTGCGCGCGCGAGATGCGCGGCACGCAGTCCATCGCGAGCACGGTCGCCTTGCGCGCCTTGAGCCGATTCATGAGCTCGGGGTTCTGGGCGGGCCAGATGAAGCAGATCAGCGTGCCGCCTTCGCGCAGCAGCTCGGCCTCGTGAACGCCCAACCGCACGTCCGGTTCGGGCGCCCGCACTTTCAAGACGATGTCCGATCCGGACCAGAGCGCGCGCGCATTCGGCACGATTTCGGCGCCGGCCTGGCGATATGCATCGTCGGTGAAGGCGGCGTTCGCGCCGGCGCCACGCTCGATGGCCACGCGATGACCGAGTTTGGCGAGTTGTTCCACCGTCTCCGGCGTGGCCGCGACGCGGCGTTCGCCGACGTGGATCTCCTTGGGTATGCCGATTTTCATGGGCTCGTCTCTCCTTGACCGGCCGCTCCGTGGGCTACTTCGATGCGCGGATCCGCCAACAGTGATGGATGCGCGGACTGCGTCGAAAGTCCTCGTCGATGGTGTCGGCGGTGATGTTAACGCAGTCGAGGCCCGCGAGCGCGCCCTCATTCAGCTTGAAGCCGCGCAGATTCGTAGAGAAGTACAGGGTACCGTCCACAGCCAACAGATCGACGCAGGCGCGAATCAGATCGGCGTGGTCGCGTTGAATGTCGAGCACGCCTTCGGTGGCCTTCGAATTCGAGAATGACGGTGGGTCGAGCAGGATCAGGTCGTACCGATCGGTTTGCGTCGCGGCGTAGGCCAGCCACTCTTTGCAGTCGGCGCGGATCAGCCGGTGATGACGCACATCGCGCGCGTTCAGTTCGAGATTGCGCAGCGCCCAGTTGAGATAGGTATTCGACAGGTCCACGGACACGCTACTGGATGCACCGCCGCGGAGCGCGTGCACCGTGGCGGCGCCGGTGTACGAATAGAGATTCAGGAAGCGCTTGCCGGCGCTTTCGCGCTGAATGCGCATGCGCAACGGGCGGTGATCGAGAAACAGGCCCGTGTCGAGGTAGTCGCGCAGGTTCACGAGCAGCGTGCAACCGCCTTCGATCACTGCGTGAAACTCTTCGGCCGAATCCTGCCGGTCGTACTGCGCGCTGCCGCGTTTGCGCTCGCGCGTCTTCATGACCACGTGTGCGGCATCGACGCCGAACAGCTCCGGCAGCACGGCTTCCACCGACGTCCGCCGCAGCTGCGCCTTGTCGGCGTCGATACCGGAGGGCGGTGCGTATTCCTGCACGTGCAGCCAGGTTGCGTCGCTGCGATACACGTCCACCGCGAACGCGTAGTCGGGGAGATCGGCGTCGTACACGCGATAGCACGTTACCGCGTGGCGGTGTGCCCAGCGCGCGACGTGCTTCTGATTCTTGCGAATGCGGTTGCTGAAATCGCCGATGCCGGGGTCGAGGGCAAGGGGGCGCTTGACGCGCCCTCGGCGCGCGCCGCCAGCGTTCGATCGGCCGCCACGTCGAACGTCAGCAGCAGCACGTCGATTGCGCCGTTGCGCGCGGCATTCTTCTTCGAGTCGCAGACCGGTGCGGAAGCCGAGCTCCTGGTCGGTTGCGAGTACCAGGCGCGCCGATCCGTCGAAGCGTGCGCGCAGCACTTCGCCGAGTTCGGTGAACAGCGGCGGCAGCGACTCGACGTCGGATAGTCGCTCGCCGTAAGGCGGGTTGCAGATCAGCAGCCCGTGCGGCGCAGGTGGCACGACGTACGTGCAACTCGCGTTGCTCGACCGAGATCGTACCCCGCGAGCCCCGCAGCGTCGCAGTTGCTCAACGCGGCATCGACGGCGCGCGCATCGTGGTCGCTGGCACGGATGATGGGTACGGAAGCGAGTCCACGTTCGCGCCGCGCGCGCGCGTCGACGAGCAGCGGCTCCCACACCGATGGATCGTGTTGCTTCCAGCGTTCGAAACCGAATGCAGAGCGACCCAGGTTGGGCGCGATGTCGGCGGCCATCAACAGCGCCTCGATCGCGAACGTACCGATCCGCACATCGGGTCGAGCAGGGCGCCGCCGTCGCGGGCGATCTCTGCGGCCACCCGGCGCGCAGCAACAGCGCGGCCGCCAGATTCTCTTTCAATGGCGCCGCGCCTTGCGCCCGGCGATAGCCGCGCCGGTGCAGACTCTCGCCGGACAGGTCGATCGCCACCGACGCGCGATCGCGATCGAGGAACACGTTGATGCGAACGTCGGGCGCCTCGAGATCGACGTTGGGGCGTGCGCCGGTCGCTTCGCGCAATTGATCGACGATCGCGTCTTTCACCCGCTGCGCACCGTAGAGGCTGTGGTTGATCTGCGAACGCGTGGTGACGAAGTCGACCGCGATCGAACCACCGGGATGCAGGCGTGCCTGCCAGTCGATGCTTCGAACGCCGTAGTACAGCGCGTCGGGTTCCGGTGCGTCGAACGCGTCGATCTGCAGCAGAATCGCGGTTTGCGATGCGGCTCCACAGGCACATCCGGTATGCGCATTCGAGATTGCCGCTGAAGCCGATGCCGGCCGTCGTGCGCGCCGTGATCTGCCACCACAGGCGATCACTTCCTGTTCGATCAGGTCGGAAAACCCCAACGGGTGTGTGGCGAACAGGTTCATGCGGGCCGGATGTCCCCCTTTACGAAGCCGGCAGCGCGAACGCGACGACATAGTCGCCGCGGGTGCTGCCCATGCCGCCGTGGCCACCGGCCGAAATGACGATGTATTGGCGGCCGTTCTGCGTATACGTCATCGGCGTCGCCTGACCGCCGGCCGGCAAGCGGCCGCGCCATAACTCGGCGCCGGTCTCGACGTCGAAGGCGCGCAGGAAATTGTCGGTGGCGGCGGCGATGAAGATCACGCCGCCCGCGGTCACGATCGACCCACCCATGTTCGGCACGCCGTCGATGAACCACACCGGCCATGGCGCCAGATCGCGCGACGTTCCGAGCGGAACCTGCCACGCGATCGAACCGGTTGCCAGATTCATCGCGGTAAGGGTGCCCCATGGCGGCGCCGTGCACGGCACGCCGATCGGCGACTTGATCACTTCGCGGCGCATGCCGTACGGCGTACCGGTCTGGCGCGCGAATTCGGAGTCCGGGTACACCTTCGATTCGTACGTCGCTTTCAGTTCGTCGCGCTTGATCAGCTGCACGACGAACGGCAGGCGATTCGTGTTCGCGATGACGAGCTGATGCGCCGGGTCGAACGACACGCTGCCCCAGTTCGAACCGCCGGAGTAGCCGGGCCACTCGACGGTGCCTTGCAGACTCGGCGGCGTGTAGATGCCTTCCGAGCGCAGCTTAGTGATCTGGTCAGCGCACTTGCCGCGATCCCACGGCGTGAATCCCCACGCGTCGGCTGCGGTCAGCGGTCCGTTCGGTACCAGCGACGGCAATGCGGAGAACGGTTGCGTCGGCGACAACGCCTCGCCGTCGACACCGTTCTGCGGCACGGCGCGTTCCTCGATGCCGAACAGCGGCTCGCCGGTGCGCGCGGTCGAAGCACGAACAGCATGCCCATCTTGGTTGCCTGCACCACCGCGGGGACCGTCTGACCGTCGCGTCGCAGGTCGATCAATACCGGTTGCGCCGGCATGTCGTAGTCCCACACATCGTGATGCACGAGCTGACGCGCCCACACGACGGCGCCGGTCGCGACGTTCAACGCAACGATCGAGTTCGCGTGACGGTTGTCGCCGGTGCGTTCACCGCCGAAGAAATCCGGGCTGGCAGAGCCCACCGGCACGAACAGCAGACCGCGCTCCACGTCGAGCGACAGCACCGACCACGCGTCGCGGCGCCGGTGATTTTCGCGGCTTCGTCGGTCCACTCCGAGTACACCGGGTTGTCCGGCGTGCGCGGAATCGGATCCCACGTCCACACCAGCGCACCGGTGCGTGCGTCGAATGCGCGGACGATGCCGAGTTCGTTGTCGACGGCGCGGTTGTCGCCCACGGCGGAGCCGGTGATGACGAGGTTGTGCCACACCGCTGGCGGCGACGTGACCAGATAGTCGCCGGGGTCGCGCGGCCGGCTGCCCTCGTTCAGATCGACGAAGCCTTATTGCCGAAGTCGGCGCACGCGCAGTCCGGTTTTCGCATCGAGCGCGATGAGGCGCGCATCGAGCGTGCCGAACAGGATGCGCAGCGCGCACGTGCGCGCCGGCCGCGGCGTCGGGATCGCGCCAGGCGCTCACGCCGCGCGACGTGTTCTCGGAGAATGCATGGTCGTTCGGAAGGTGCGCGTCGAATTGCCACACCGCTTCGCCGGTCGCGGCCTTGATCGCGTGCACGTGGCCGTACGGTGTGCTGACGTAGAGAACACCGTCGATCAGGATCGGCGTCTGCTTCGAACGCCATGCGTTTCGCGCTTGGAAATCCCTCGCCGAGATCGCCGGTCTGGTAGCTCCATGCTTGCGTCAGCTTCGCGACGTTGGCGCGCGTCACTTGCGTCAGCGGCGCATAGCGGCTGCCGCCCGGATCGTTGCCGTAGGTCGGCCACTCACTGTTCGGCGCATCGTCCGCCAAAACCCCCAACGGAATCGCGCTGGCGACGAATACCAGTAGGACCCAGCGCCGAATGGCGGATGCGATGCCAGTCACGATCGTTCCTTCGGTGTTGCCGATGACACGGTTTCGGCGGTTTCGGGGTCTGTTGCAGAACACGGTCGCGCATCATCCGATTGTCGGTCTCCATGTCGGCGATGACGGCGCGAAAACGCGGATCGTCCTTGATCGACTCGAATGCCGGCACACGGTCGAGCCGCTGGAACATATCGAAATCCCACAACAGGCGATTTCCCTGCAGATACGCCGCGCGCAACTCGTCGATCGCGGCGTCGCGTCGACCGAGGCGCGCGAGTACCTTCGCGCGGATCACCTTGCGCGCGGCCGGGTCGTAGCCGTGTTCCGGCGGGGCATGCGCAGCGAGCAGGGTTTCGAACAGGCGCGCTGCATCGTCGGTGCGGCCCTCGCGGACGAGCAGGTCGCCGGCGAACAGCGCCGCTTCAGGCTGCGCGTGGCGTCGCGTCGAGCGACGTGAGCAGCGACGGCGCGAGCTTCGTCAGTTCGCGGCGCGCGGTCTCGAGGTCGCCCACAACCAGCGCGGCATTGATCAACAGCGACTGCCAGATCGGATCGTTCGTCTTGTCGAGCTGGGTCCGGGCAAGGCGAAATGCCGCGGCATCGTCGTGGCGCATGTTCAGCAGGATGACGTCGCCGAACGGCATCGAGAGCGGCGCGTAGTCGAGTTCCGCGAGCGTCGACCGCACGTCGTCGTCGAGGCCGAGATTCAGATAGGCGAGCGCGAGTGCGAAGGTCGCGCGCGGGCTCGACTTCGCCGCATGCGCTTTGCGCAGATACGGCAGCGATGCGTCGATCTGGCCCTGCGTCAGCAGCAGTTCGCCCAATTCCAACTGCGGGAAGATGTAGTCGGGATACATCTGTCCCAGCGTGACCAGTTTCTCGCGCGCTTCGGAGAGACGTCCGAGCCCTTCGAGCGCCGTGATCAGTTGCGACTGCGCCACGCGCGAAAGCGGATCGCGGCTCGCCGCGCGACGCAGCTGGTCGTAGGCGGCCTCGTATCGACCGAGTTCGTTCAGCAGCATGCCGTAGGCGGCGAGCGCGTCGGGATCTTCGGGAGCCAGTTCGACCGCGCGCGCCAGTGTGCGCTCGGCCTCTTCGCGATAACGATCGTCATCCGTTCGGTGCAGCAGCATGGTGTATGCAGAACCGGCCGCCACGTTCGCGTTGGCCGAGTTCGGATCGACGTCGAGCGCGTGCTCGACCGACGCAAGGGCGTCTTTCGCGGCCGATTCGAAGTCGATCGTCATATAGGCGCCGGCAAGCAGCAGCGTTGCGCGGGTGTAACCGGCCAGCGCATCGACGTTGTCGGGGTTGCGATTCTTCAGTTGCGTGAACAGCTCGCGCGCTTGCGTCAGCGATTCGCGCGATCGCTCGCGCAGCAGCGCGGTTGCGATGAGATACAGCCGATAGTCCTCCATGTCGTGCATCGCGTCGGGACTGTCCTGGCGCTGCGACGACGCGATTTTCATCTCGAGCACGGATGCGACGTTCATCGCCACGTCGTCCTGAATCGCGAAGATGTCGTCCATGTGGCGGTCATAGGTCTGCGACCACAGGTGAAAGCCGTCGGACGTGGAGATCAGCTGCACGGTGATGCGCAGCTTGTCGCCGGCGCGGCGCACGCTGCCTTCCAGCACTTGCGCGACGCCGAGCGTGCGGCCGATCTCGCGCAGGTCTTCGTTGCGGTTCTTGAAATAGAACGACGAAGTGCGCCCCGAGACCTTCATGCCCGGAATGTGCGCGAGGTCGTTGATCAGCTCCTCAGTGAGCCCGTCAGCGAAATAGTTGCTGTCGGCGTCGTCGCTGAAACTCGTGAAGGGCAGTACCGCGATCGAGTTCGCGGTGGTCGTCGCAACGGACTTATCGGTGGCGGCAGCGGTTGCAGTGGCCGGTGCGGATGTCGGCGTCGCGACCCGTTCACGCAGCTGGGCAAACGAGACGCCGACTGCGACCACGATGGCGATCAGCAGCGCCGTCTCGATCCAGCCGCCGCGCACGGTGCCCGAGTCCGGGTCGGACGTGGTGCGGCGGATGCCGTCCGGGGTGATTTCGAACGCCCACGTGATGATCGCGGTGATCGGCAGGCCGATCAGCAGCAGCACGGCGACGAACGTAATCGTCCACGGCGGCAGCATCAGCGCCGGGAACAGTTTGTCGATGACCTGCAGCACGCCCCACGCGACCACCGCATAGGCGCCCACGACGCGCAGTACCTTGCGGCGCTTCAGTTCGGCGAGAAACGTCTGGAGCATGAACGTGCGTGCGGATTCGATCGGTCAATATGCCGGATTCCGCCGCCGCACGTCACCTGCGTGCGGTCAGGGAACCTCTGCGGGATCGATGAGCCCGTGGCGACGCCAGCCGGTTCGCAGTAGCCAGGTCCGTGCGGTGGCGACTTCGCGTACGTCGGCAGGGTTTGGGGGAGCGGTGGTGGTGCGCCAGCCGTCGAACCAGCGGCCTGAACTCGCCGGATCCGGTTGCGCTCTGACGGTGATCGATCGAGTGTTTGGATTTGCGCCGTCGCGCGGCGTGGTGGCGGTGATTGAGCAGCACGTAACGCAATGCACGATGGACCTCGAGCGGCGTGCGCAACGGGCGCAGGTGATAGCGACCGTCGAGCACCTTGCCGCTGCGCTGAAACAGACGGTTCGCGAGCTTGCCGATCCGCGCACCGACGCTCTTCATCCCGCAGGCAATCGAATGGTTGCTGTGCGCCTCGATCAGCAGGTGCACGTGATCGCGTTGGATCGAGTAGTGCACCACCCGGAAGCCGTGCCGGACGCAGGCCTCGCTCAAGGATGAACGGAACCTTCGCACGAACCGCGGCTGGCGCAGGCTCGGTATGCCGCGTCTCAACCGGATCGTGACATGGACCGGTAGGCGGGCAACGATGCACTCGCGTGGTCGGTGCATGACTCTGGGTCGCACGCCCCGCGGTCGACCGGCGCCGAAACGTGGTCCGCCACGTCCCGTCTTGTAGCGCATCGCATCGAGCGTGAGCTGTTCGGGTCTCTTCTTGTGTGTCGATCGCGCCATGGAGGGAAGATTAGGGCCATGGTGCAAACGGCGATGCCGGGTAACGACGCTGTGTGGGGTGCGAGATCTCGCACGGGTGGTTGATGGCTTGGTCTTCAACGACATCTCGTGGATCGGGCCTCGTCGATGGGTTCGAGCGGGCTTGGTTTATTAGTGATGGGGTGGTGGTGCGATGAGCGTTGGGGTCGCATGAGATGTTGCGTCGGTTGGGCTGTTGCCGGCGATCGCTGCGGCTTGGACCATCGCCCTAATCAATGCGGTTGTCGGGTTGATGAGATCGGGTTGATGGAGCCGTGAGCGACCAGATCGCGTGGTGCACTTACAGAACCGAGCGTCGTTGTCGGCTGACGCATTGATTAGGGCGATGGTCCAACCGCAGCGATCGCCGGCAACGGCCCAACCCGCACGACCTTCCCCATCAACGCAAGCGCCAATTGCGCCACGCCCCCATCATTAATAAACCAAGCCCGCTCGAACAAATCGACCGTGCCGGGTCGCCTCGCGAGATTCCTCTCAACCACACGCCGCAGCACATTGATTAGGGCGATGTTCGATTGTGGTCACCCGCGTGCGGCGGACAGGCAGTCGACGAGCAACTGCAGCGCGGCCTTCGAGAAGGCCCACATGTTGTCGACGCGGTCACTTGCGTCCCGTTTCGAGCGTGATCGAGCGTTCCACCGGACCGCTGATCGCGATGCAGCTGTGACCGGCCGCGTCGCCGTATGGATTGCCGGTCGGTCCGGTGGCGCCGGTTTCGGCGATCCCCCAACTGGTCGCGAGCCTGGTGCGGATGGTCTGCGCGCCGAGGCGTGCATACGGTTCGGTGGACGCGCGAATGCCGCGCAGCTGTTCGCGCGGAATGTCGAGCAGGCCGCGTTGCGCGGCGGCGGTATAGATGACGCCGCCGCCGACGAAGTACGCGGATGCGCCGGGCACCGCGACCAACGCCGCGCTGATCAGTCCGCCGGTGGACGATTCGGCGACGGCGACGGTTTCGCCGCGCGCCTTGAGCAATTCGGCCGCACGTTCGGCCAGCGGTAGCAGACGTCGCATAGCGAGGATCCTGTTGTCTGAACGGTGGTCACGATACAGCCACCGGTGGTGTGGCGCAGCGGTCCGCTATGGGATACTCGTCGTCCCGGACCTCTGGAAGCGATCATGAGCGAAGCCGTTGCGAACAAGCAGATCGAAATCGATGCGAACAAGGAAAAGATCAAGGCGCACCTGCGCGCGACCATGCCTGCATTCGATCCGACGATGACGAACGCCGAATTCGCGGCGATGTGGCCGATCGACGTGCAAGCAGGATCCGTACTCGATTCCGCTCGAATCGATCGACGTCGGTCACCCGGCGCTGTTCGAGGCGGACGCGATGTGGCCGTATTTCGAGCGGATGCGCAAGGAAGCCCCGGTGCACTACTGCGCGAAGAGTCAGTTCGGACCGTATTGGTCGCTGACGAAGTTCGCCGACATCATGCATACGGACACGAATCACCAGGTCTTCTCGTCCGATTCGAAGATCGGCGGCATCAGCCTCGGCGGCGGCGCCGATCCCGATCCGCAATTCGACCTGCCGATGTTCATTCAGGAAGATCCGCCGAAGCACGAAGCGCAGCGCAAAGTCGTCGCGCACGATGTTCACGCCGCGCAACCTGATGGATCTCGAACCGATCATTCGCGAACGCGCCGGGACGATTCTCGACAACCTGCCGCGCAACGAAGACTTCAACTGGGTGCGCCACGTCTCGGCGGACTCACCCGGCAGATGCTCGCGGACGCTGTTCGACATTCCGCAGGAAGACTCGCCACAAGCTGATCTATTCGTCCGACAGCGTGTCGAACCTCGGCATCCCGAGATTTCGAAACGGTGGAACAGGGCTTCAAAGTGCTGTGGAGTGTTACTGGCTACTTCGACGAGGTCTGGAAGGAGCGCGTCGAGACTCCGGCACAAGCTCGACCTGATTCGATGCTCGCACACGGCGAATCGACGAAGAACATGCGCCGAACGAATACCTCGGCAACATTCTGCTGCTCATCGTCGGCGGCAACGACACCACGCGCAATTCCATCACCGGCGGCGTGCTGGCGTTGAACCAGTTCCCCAACGAGTACAAGAAGCTGCGCGACAACCCGGGGCTGATCACGAACATGGTGCCGGAGATCATCCGTTGGCAGTCGCCGGTCGCGCACATGGCACGCACCGCGCTCGAAGACACTGAGGTCGGCGGCCAAAAGATCAAGCAGGGCGAGAAAGTGGTGATGTGGTACATCTCGGGTAACCGCGATCCGGACGCGATCGAGAACCCGAACCAGTTCCTGATCGATCGCGCGAACGCGCGGCATCATCTGTCGTTCGGCTTCGGCATTCACCGCTGCCTCGGCAACCGTCTGGGGGAGATGCAGTTGCGCGTGATCTGGGAAGAGATGCACAAGCGCTTCAAGAACATCGAGGTGCGTCGGCGATCCGGTGTATCTGAAGTCGAGCTTCATCCACGGCATCCGCGAACTGCCGGTGCGCATTCGCGGCTGAAGAAGCGATTTCGGGATCGGGAAATGAAAACGGCGACTTCGAGTCGCCGTTTTTTCACTGTGGTCATACGTTACCAGTCGTTCGTCGATCTGCCTAGTCTGTTCGAACGGGAACAAGAGGCGTACAACGCCGCGTTCGCTCGAGCAGGAGGTTCCGTGCATGCCGAAACGCCAGCTGACGAAGGCCCAGTCGTCGAAGCGACTGCTGAAACGCTCACCGACAATCCGGCCCTGCCTGGCGTTCGTACGCACGCTCAAGCCGCCGGTGCTGAAGCGACTGATCGAGCACGTCGGCTTGCACGACGCCGGCGATCTGATCGCGCTGACCACCACCGAACAGATGCGCGACGTGCTGGAAGAGTCGTTGTGGGAGTCGCTGACGCCCGGCCGCGCGGACCGATTGCGGCCCGAGCGCTTCCTCGAATGGCTCGACGTCATGTTCGAGGCGAGGTTCGGCGTTTGCGACGCAACGCCTGATCGAGCTGGGCGACACGTTCGTGGTGCTCAACTTCGCGCCGTTGATCTCCGTCACCGACCGCGGCGTCGGCGCCGAGCACATGGAAGACGGTTGCATGCGCGTGCTGTGTCGAGCTCGGAAGAAGCAGCGTCGCGTTCGAGGTGATCGGCGAATACATCGTGGCCGGCATCCACGAGGACGAGTGGGACATCGTCAAGACCGGCGCTCGTCGAACTCGAAGCCGAGGACAGCGAGTTTCTGTACCGCGTGCTGGCGCGCTGTTCGTCGGCGCCGACGATGCGCGACTTCGACGCCGACGCGCATCTGCTGCTCGACGACGAAACCGACGAACGCGAAGAGCGCCGCGAACGCAGCGGCTTCGTTACGCCGCAGATGGCCGCCGTATTTCTCAAGACCTCGCGGCAGGCCGCGCGCGACGACCTCGTCGCGCAAACCGACTACGACGCAATCGCCCAACGCTACTTCGATCAACTGGCGGCGGCCGCCGCCGCGGCCGTCGATCAGCAACGGCGAGGAGGCGCAGGCGGCCGACGAAGAGTCGGATGAGGCACCGATCGCTCCGGTGGAGCTGCGCGCCCTGGAATCGGCGTTGGCGGATGCGGAGATCACCAGCGATCGGCAGACCCAGTTGCTGGAGGGACCCAAGGACGCGCGCGAGGCGACGCTCGAACTCCAGGTGCGGCTCGACCGCCTGCAACTGACGCGTGCCGGACCTGTTCGCCGCCCGGCTCGGCGAACTGATGTTCCTCGCCAACGTGCTGATGTCGGGCAGCTGGTACCAGGGCGCGCGATTCACCGAAGCCGAAGCGGCCACAGCGGCGCTCGCCTGCGCGAATCTAGGGCTGCATCACCTGCTCGAGGCAGAGTCGCGCGGCCGCCCAACGAGCGCGTCGGAGCGCGCCGATCTGATCGAGCAGGTACTCGAAGGCCCGCCTGGCATCGTGCGACTGTTCCAGATCGGCTCGGCAGCTGATCCAGGCGTTGCCGATGCACGTCGCGCGGACGCTGCTCGACGTGCTGCGCTCCGAACACGTCCGCGAACAACTGAAGCGCAAGCGCTGGATCCTCGACGAGATCGAATCGGCCGTGAGCGAGCCGGATCTGCTGGACCTGATCGACGACGGCGACTTCGAGGATGTCGGCGACGATCTGGTATTGCTCGGCCTCGTGCTCGATCCGCGCGCCTGCCAGTGTCTGCGCACGTTGATCACCGACTTCCCGCGTTATCCGTTGCAGCTCAACCTCGGCTTTCGGCCCGGGTCGCCGGCAACCAACGAATCGCGGTATCTGACGACGCCGGATCAGCTCGGAAAGGTCGAAGTATTCCTCGAGGAACTCGACGCGCTGTTGAAAATCTGAGTCTTCGAGGCGACGCTCGTCTCCATGGGGTCGACATGACACCGCCGCACGCGCGTCGGTGGTCTCGGAGGAGACGCGATGGCCACCTTGAGAACGGTTCTGGTGACGTTGCTGATCGTCGTGTTGGCAGCGTTGGCCTACGTCTATATCGGCTTCTCCGACGTGGCTGCGGATTCGCCGCATGGCCCCGTGCTGCGCTGGCTCGCGCAGACGACGCGCGAACGGTCGATCGCGGTGCGTTCGATCGCGCGTCAAGGTGCCGGAGCTCGATTCGCCGGCACTGATCGCCGCCGGCGCCAACGAGTACGCGGAAATGTGCGTGGGATGCCACCTCGCGCCGGGAGTGCCGGACAACGAGTTCCGAAAGGGGATGTATCCGATCGCGCCGCCGCTCGCGGGCGTGGAGTTCGCCGCGACGACAGCGAGGCCGCGTCGGCGCGCCGCTTCTGGATCGTCAAGCACGGCATCAAGATGTCGGCGATGCCGGCCTGGGTATGACGCACGACGACGATACGATCTGGAGCATCGTCGCATTCCTGCGCAAGCTGCCGGCGCTGAAACCGGACGAGTACGCGCAGATGACGGCCAACGCGGCGGCGGCACACGCAGCAGAAGAGGGCCACCAACATGACGAGTGAAACGCCGCGCGACTCTGCGCTGCCGTTGTCGGGCTGCATCGTGCTCGATCTGACGATCGCTCGCGCCGGTCCGACCGCGGTGCGGTTGCTGGCGGACTGGGGTGCGGACGTCATCAAGATCGAGCCGCCCGCGGGGCGGGACGGATCCGGCGGGTCGGTCACCGGTGTGCGTCACGGACCGGACGACCAGAATCTGCACCGCAACAAGCGCGGCATCTGCATCGATCTCAAACACGCTGACGGCGCCGCGTTGTTTCGTCGGCTGGTCGCGCGCGCCGACATCGTGGTCGAGAACTTTCGCGCCGACGTGAAGACGCGTCTCGGCATCGATTACGCGCAGCTGCGCGAGATCAATCCGCGCATCATCCTCGCGAGCATCTCCGGCTTCGGACAGGACGGACCGTACGGCGATCGCCCGGGTGTCGATCAGATCGTGCAGGGCATGAGCGGGTTGATGTCGATCACCGGCGAGCCGGACGGGCCGCCGATGCGCGTCGGCATCGCGATTTCGGACACCACCGCCGGGATGTTTCTGGGGCAGGGAATACTGCTCGCGCTGCTGCATCGGGAACGCACCGGTGAAGGCCAGTGGGTGCACACCTCGCTGCTCGAGGGCATGTTGAGCAAGCTCGATTTCCAGGGCGCGCGCTACACGATGAACAAGGAAATCCCGGGCAAACAGGGCAACTTCCATCCGGTGCAGGTACCGATGGGCACTTACGAATCCAAAGACGGACTGGTCAATCTCGCCGCGAGCACCGGGAAGATGTGGAAGAGTTTCTGCGAAGCGCTGGACGCGCCGGAGCTGTTGCGCGATCCGGCGTATGCCGACGGACGCGCCCGCGCGCGCAATCGACAGCGCCTGAACGAATCTGTTGGCGAGGTCACGCGGCGGTTCACGACGGCGCAGCTGGTGGAGCGGTTGAATCCGGTGGGCGTTCCGTGCGGACCGATATACAGCATCGGTGAAGCGTTCGAAGACCCACAGGTGAAACATCTGAGGATGACCCGTCCGGCGCCGCACAAGGATCTCGGCGACATCGATCTGGTGCGCTCGCCGATCAACCTGTCGCGCTTTCCGGCAGCCGAGAGATTCCACCACGCCGGGCCCGATCCCGGCGAACATACGCACGAAGTACTGCGCGAGTTCGGCATCGCCGCAGCGGACATCGAACGCCTCGCGCAATCAGGAGCCATTTCATGATCAAGCTGAAGACCGAAAAGATTCTGGCCGACGTCGAAGGCGGCATCGGCTGGCTGACGTTCAACCATCCGCAGCGCCGCAATGCGGTGTCGCTCGAGATGTGGCAAGGCATCGGCGATGCACTCGAAGCGTTCCAGCAGGATGAGCGCGTGCGCGTGGTCGTCATGAAAGGCGCGGGCGGAAAAGCATTCGCGGCCGGTGCCGATATTTCGGAGTTCGACCAGCACCGCGCGAATGCGGAACAGCGCAGGGAGTACGGCGAGATCTCGGGACGGGGCCATCACTGGTTGTCGCATCTGGAGAAGCCGTTCATCGCGATGATTCAGGGCTTCTGCATCGGCGGCGGCCTCGCGATTGCGTTGAACGCCGACGTGAGATTCGCAACGCCGGGTTCGCGATTCGGCATTCCGGCCGCGAAGCTCGGGCTCGGTTACGAATATGCGGGCACGGCGGCGCTGGCGCGTCTCGTCGGTCCGTCGTCGGCGCGCGACATTCTGTTCAGCGCGCGCTTTCTCGAAGCGGACGAGGCGCTGCGCATCGGTCTCATCAACTTCATCGTGCCCGACGAGCAGCTCGAGGCGCGCGTGCGCGCGTACGCGGCGACGATCGCGGCGAACGCGCCGCTGACGATCCGCGCGTCGAAAGCGTCGATCAACGCGTACGAGCGCTATTCGAACATCGAGGCCGCGCGCGACGTTGCGCCGCTGGTCGACGCGTGCTTCAACAGCGAGGACTACAAGGAAGGGCGGCGGGCGTTCGCGGAGAAGCGGGCGCCTATTTTTCGGGGGCGCTGACCGAGGCCGCCTTCGGATTCGGATACAGGTCGGTCTGGTCTTCGCCGTCGCGCGGTTCGACGCACGTGAAGTCTTTCTCGACGAGAATGCTGAACACGCCGTGCTCGAGCGGCTGTTCGGCGTGAAGCGAAACGTCGTTGCCGGCCGCCCACGGGACCGCGACCTCGCGCGGCAGCTGCACCCGGATGCGCGCGGCATCGAACGTTGCCGAGATGCGCTCGACGCGCGCAATTTCCAGCACGTACGTCAACGCGGCGCCGCCGGGAAAGTGGGTGTGCGCTTCCACCGCGGTGCCGCGTTCGATCGACGCCACTTCGGAGCGGGTCAGCCGAAGCCTTAAGGAGTCGTCAACGATGCGCAACTTCACGGCAACGATACCTGCATGTTCGGTCACCTCGAGTACAGGTCGGCATCGTAGTCCGCATACGCGATCGCCGCCAGGAATGCCCGCGCGCGAACCCGCATGGCTGACCGCCTCAATCCGGCGTCGCCGGTGTCCACAACCGGGCGCGATTGCGTTCGACCTGCTAGGCTCGACCCGCCTTCGTCAGAGCTTCCCATCGATGTCCACTGCACTCCTCGAGCGCGTTGCGCCTTATGTCGAACGCGTCGCTTCAATCGCGCCGGTGGCGCGCCAGTACGCAGACTGGTCCGAGCACAACGCGCGGCCTGCCAACGAGTTGGTCGAGGCGCTACGCGACGCGGATTTGTTTCGCCTGCTCGTGCCGAAAGACATGGGTGGGGCCGGGCTCAGCCCTTGGGAACTGGGTCCGGTCATCGAGGCGTTGGCGCGGGTCGACGGGTCGGCGGGCTGGACGATGGCGCTCGGCCAGGGATTGCTCGGGCAACTCGTCAAACCCGACCTGTTCACGGAGCTGTTCGGCAATCCGCGACTGACGATGGCCGGCTCGCTGAATCCGACCAGCGTCCGCGCCGTACGCGTCGACGGCGGGTACAAATACAGCGGCAAAGGCACATACGTCAGTGGCTGCACGCACGCGGCCTGGATGGTGGCGGCGGGCCTGGTCGTCGAAAACGGCGCGCCGCAATTCGTCGATGGCGCACCGGTGGTCAAGGTCGGTGTTCTGCCGATGCAGGTCTGCCGCATCAAGGAGACCTGGCGCATGAGCGGCATGCGCGGCACCGGCAGTCACGACGTCGAATTCGACGACGTGTTCGTGCCGGACGACCTCACCTTCACGCAAGCCGACGCGCTCGCGAACCTCGGCGCGTCGCTCGCCCCGGTATCGCTCGGCATCGCGCAACACGCCATCGATGCGTTCATCGAACTCGCCGGCGCGAAAGTGCCGCTCGGAACGCGCGCGCTGCTGCGCGACCGCGTCACCGCGCAGGCCCAATTGGGACAAGCCGAAGGACTGCTGCAAGCGGGACGCAGTCTGTTCTACGAAACGGCGGCCGAAGCGGAGGCGCGGCGCACTGCACGGCGCGCGCCCACCGACCAGGAGCGCGCGAGGATGCGGCTGGGTTCGGTGATGGCCGCGCAACTCTCGGCGCAGGCGGTCGATCTGATCTATGACGCGGCCGGGCTCACGGCGGCGTCCGTGGACTGCGCGATCGAGCGCTGTTGGCGCGACGTTCACGTGGCGCGCCAGCACATCACGCTCGCGAACACCCGTTTCGAGGTGGTCGGGCGCGTGTATCTCGGAATGCCGGCCGCGTCTCCGGTCATCTGACCCGTTCGGATGCTGAGAGGGCCACGCCGCGTGATGCGGCGATGGCCTACAGAAAAGCGTGACCCAGGTCACAGTCCCGGCGACGGTCGCTCAGCACCATCGCGTCGGACCAGGTCGCAGGCCACAACGCCGGCGACGTAGTAGGGGACGACACGATGCAACGCAGTCATATCGCAACGCGCGATCCTCACAGCGGCAATCCTGTGCGAATCGTAGATGGCGCCACGACGGTTTGGTCGAGCGGCGATCGGTGGCGAGGTGTGGTCGTAGAACTGCATCGGGTCGAACGCGTCGACACACCCGAGTTCTACCTTCGCGAGCACACGGTGATCCTGCATCGGTCGCCATCGGTTGTCATCGAACTGAAACGTGCGGGCGAGTATCGCCGTCAGACGGTGGCGCCCGGCGAAGTGTCGTTGATCTCCGCCGGCGTGCCGCTGCAGATTCGCCACGGCCCGAAGGAACAACTCGTGATGGCGTTGACGCCCGAGTTCGTTTCGCGAGTGGTCGATGCGCCGAACGCGCGCGAACCGCTGTTCGAGGAGCAGCTCGCACTGGACGACCGACAGATCGTGCGCATCGCCAAAGCGCTGGAGACAGAAGCGCAAGCGGGCTATCCGTCGGGCCACGTGTATGGCGAGGCGCTCGGCGCGGCGCTGGCGGCGCATCTCATCGCGCAATATTCGGCGCCGAACGGGTCGAAACACACCGGTGGAATATCGCCGTGTGCGTTGAGGCGCGTCGTGAGATACATCGACGACCATCTCACGGACGAGATTCGCATCGAGGATCTCGCGCGGGTGGCCGGCCTCAGCCATCACCGATTCGCGCACAACTTCAAACACACGACCGGGCTACCGCCGCTTCAGTACGTCATCCGCCGCCGCGTCGAGTGCGCGAAGCCGTTGTTGCGCGACACCGACAATACGGTTGCGAAGCTCACGTATGAACTCGGATTCGGCAGTCCGAGTCGCTTCGCATTCCTGTTCCGACGTGAAACGGGAATGACACCGACGCGCTACCGCGCGCTGTTTCGATGATCTCGCCGAGGGTTCAATCGCTGCGAAATTAATGGCAGGAATGAGATAGGTCCGGCACGAACCGGGCAGACTCATCCGCAGCAGCCCCCTTAAATCGTGGCTCTCGCCAAGGGAGCCAGACAGATGAAACGTCCTACGTATCGCGCCGCTTTTGCCGGCCTGCTCGTCATCGCATTCTGTATCTCCGACGCCGCCGCGGATCGGGGCGACCGTTTCCGGGTAGTGGGTTCGGCGCAGGCCGAAGATCCTGCGACGAACCCGGACGGCACGCCGAGCGTAACGACGCCCAACGTCGCGGGACGCACACCGAGTCCGACCGCACCGACTCTGACGACGACGCTCCCCACTCCGGCGCCCACCGGGTTCGACAACCTGACCAACGGCTACCTTCAGCAAGGTCCTGCATTCGAAGACCTCGAGGAAGCCGACGTGGTGCCGGGCCGGTCGTTCAACGACAACCGCTTCATCTTCGAGGAAGTCGAGACCGTCGCGGACGGTCTCGGACCGACGTACAACGCGCAGAGTTGCTCCGAGTGTCACCAGAACGTGGCAACCGGCGGCGCGAGCCAGATCGCCGAACACCGCACCGGACATCTGAACGGCGACCAGTTCTTCGAATCGCTCGGCGGTTCGCTGATCCAATCGCGCGCGACATATCCGGACATCGTCGAGCGCGTGAATTTCGAAGACGACGTTCGCACGTTCAGGTTGTCGACGAATACGTTGGGCGACGGCTACGTCGAAGCGATATCGAACGACACGATCATCGCAATCCGCAACGCGCAACCGCTGGCATTGCGCGGTTCGATTCTCGAAGTGCCGGTGCTCGAAGCGAACAGCGTCTCTCGTATCGGGCGCTTCGGCTGGAAGAACCAGCACGCCAGCCTCCAGTCGTTCGCGGCGGATGCGTATGTCAATGAGATGGGCGTGACGAGTCCGTTGTTTCCCGAAGAGAACACCTCGAGCGGCGAAGACGTGAGCTACCCGAAGAAGTACGACCCGGTGCCCGATCCCGAAGACGACGGTGTGGACGTCGTTGCGTTCGCCGACTTCATGCGCTCCACGAAAGCGCCGTCGCGAGGTCCCATTACAGCCGATGTTCAAGCCGGCGATCGATTGTTCACGCAAGTCGGATGCGCGGCGTGTCATGTCGCCACGATCGTGACGGCACGCGCTGGAACGTCGATCAACGGCGGTGCGTTCAAAGTCCCTGCCGCGCTCGGAAACAAGGTCATTCACCCTTACAGCGATTTCCTGCTGCACGACATCGGAACCGGCGACGGCATCCCGTTCCTTCCGACTGCGCAATATGCGGCAACCGCGAATCAGATCCGCACCGCGCCGTTGTGGGCGCTGCGCACGCGCAACCGGCTGATGCACGACGGCTTGTCGTTCACGTTCCAGGAAGCGATCGCGCGGCACGCGGGGCAGGCGGCGTCCGTTACCAAGCGTTACAACAGTTTGACTGAGGTGCAGAAGACACAGGTACTCAAATTCCTTGATTCTCTATGAGCCATCGAGGCGTCGTTGCAGAACGGCGGCCCTGCCGAGGAGAACAATGCAGTCGTTTCGAGGGAGAGCAACTGATGTTCACCACTAGCGCCACGCGAGTCTCGCTGTTGCTGATCGTCACGATGTGCTGGGCGGCGTCGGCCGACGCTGCCCGGTCGTTCAACGACGTGTTCGGGCCGCGCTACAAACCTGCGCTCGGGACGCAGACGTTACCCGAGCGGCCGCAGCGCGCTCACGATGCTGCGGAGGCGTTGCTGCGCTGGAACAAGATCGCGGTGGATGCGAGCGGCCTCGATCACACGCCGGTTGCGCCCGGTGAGAGCCGGAAATTCGGCGAGCAGCTCGGACCGGGGCGCTCGAGCCGGGCGATGGCGATGGTGCACATCGCGATGTTCGACGCGGTCAATGCAATCGTTCCGCGGTACCAGCCCTACTCGCGCATGAAGGCACCGCCGCTGCTCACGTCGATGCAGGCGGCCATCGCTCAAGCGGCTCACGATTCGCTGGCGGCGGTATATCCCTCGCAGACGGCACGCTTCGACGACCTGCTCGACGAAGATCTCGCCGACATTGCTGACGGACGTGCTAAGGCGAACGGCGTCGCATTGGGACGGCAGAGCGCCGCGGCGATGGTCGCGCATCGGGCCGGCGACGGCTGGTCGGACGTCGATCCGACGATGGGCAGCGAGTACATCCCAGGCGATGCGGCCGGCGTGTGGCGTCAGGACCCCATCGGCAAGTCGCCAATCGCGATGGGTGCAACGTGGGGTCAGGTGAAGCCGTTCGTGCTGCTTTCCGGAAAGCAGTTTCGCGCGCCGCCGCCGCCGAAGATGACGAGCGCCGCATACACGAAGGCGTACAACGAAGTGAAAGCGTTGGGCGGCGACGATCGCGCCACGCCGACCGTACGCACGCCGGACCAGACGGAAGCGGGCATCTTCTGGGCTTATGACGGCACGCCGTCGCTGTGCGCGCCGCCGCGACTCTACAACCAGATCGCGGTGCTCATCGCGGAACAGATGGGCACGACAGACCGGGTCGTCGAACTCGCGCGGTTGCTCGCGCTGGTCAATATGGCGATGGCGGACTCGGGCATCGCGATCTGGGAGTCGAAGTTCTTCTACGACTTCTGGCGACCGGTCACCGGCATCCGCGAGTCGGACGAGGGCACCGGACCGAGTCTCACCGGCGACGGCAATCCCGGCACGGTTGGCGATCCGACGTTCACGCCGCTCGGCGCACCGGCGAGCAATCTGCAAGGACCGAACTTCACACCGCCGTTTCCGTCGTATCCCTCCGGCCACGCCGGCTTCGGTGGAGCACTGTTCGAGACCCTTCGCAAGTTCTACGGCACCGACGCCATCGCGTTCACGTTCGTCTCGGACGAATTCAACGGCGTGACGAAGGACAATGCCGGCAATACGCGCCCGTTGCTGCCGCGCACCTTTACGACGTTGTCGGAGGCGGAGGAGGAGAACGGCCAGAGTCGCATCTATCTGGGAATCCACTGGACGTTCGACAAGACGGAAGGGATTGCGCAAGGGCGCCGGGTAGCGGACTACGTGATCACGCACGCGTTCCTGCCGTTGCGACGCTGATCGTTCCCGTTCCGAGGCCGGTGCAGACATGGACTGCGCCGGCCGAAAGTCGTACGGTTCCGTCCCTCCCAGTCAACTCGGAACTCAAACCATGAAACTGTATTACGCCCCCGGTGCCTGTTCGCTGTCGCCGCACATCGTCGCGCGGGAAGCCGGCATCGCGATCGAGCTGGAAAAAGTTGATCTCGGGCAACACAAAACTGCGTCCGGTGAAGACTTCATGACGGTCAACCCGAAAGGCTATGTGCCGGCATTGCGGCTCGACGACGGCAGCGTGCTCACGGAGGGTCCCGCGATCGTTCAATACCTTGCCGACCAGAAACCGGCGACCAAACTCGCGCCGGCCGCGGGGACGATCGACCGCTACCGCCTGCAGGAGTGGCTGACCTTCATCGGCACTGAACTGCACAAGAATTTCGGTCCGTTGTTCAACAAGGCAACGCCGGATGCGGTGAAGGATGCGGCCAAGACCAACATCACGAAGCGGCTCGCGTATCTCGACGGCCAGCTCGCGAAGAAACAGTTTCTGTTGGGAGACACGTTCACTGCGGCCGATGCCTACGCATTCACGATCCTCAACTGGACGAATTTCGTCGGTATGGATCTGAAGGCGTATCCGAACGTGGCCGCGTATTCCGCGCGCATCGCAGCGCGTCCGAAGGTACAGGAAGCACTTCGCGCCGAAGGGTTGATGAAGTAACGCTGTCGACGATCCCCCGCGGCCGTACAACGGGCCGCGGGAGAACACGGTGAGCCGCCCGCAATTCCGCGACGCCGCGGAACTGTTGCGTGACCGCGACTTCGCGAAGTTGTTCAGCGCACACCTGGTCGCGTGGTTCGGCACGTCGATGGCGCCGATCGCGATGGCGTTCGGCGTGCTGCACGTGACCGGTTCGGCGCGCGACACGGGCGTGGTGGTTGCGTGCCAGACGGCGGCGCAGCTCGTCGTGCTGCTGTTCGGTGGCGTCGTGGCCGACCGCATGTCGCGGCGCCGCGTGATGGTGTCGGCCGATCTGCTCGCGATGAGCAGTCAGGCGACGATGGCGATCGCATTCGTGACCGAGCACGCGCACGTGCCGCTGATGATGGTGCTGATGGCGTGCAACGGCGTGGCGCTGGCGTTTCACCAGCCCGCGCTGATGGGTTTCATCCCGCAGGTCGTCAAACCCGAGAAACTGCAATCCGCGAATGCGCTGCTCGGCACCGCGCGCAGCGGCGCCTATGCGCTCGGCGCGGCGTGCGCCGGTGTGTTGGTGGCCTTGGTCGGCAGCGGGCCGACGATCGCGATCGACGCCGCGGGTTTCGGTATCGCGGCGGTGTTGGTGTCGCGAATCCTGGCAATGCCCGCATCGCCCGCGCGCGGTACAACGGTGCTTCACGACCTGAAATCGGGCTGGAGCGAATTCGTCTCGCATCGCTGGTTATGGGTGATCGTGCTGCAGTTTTCGCTCGTGGTCGCGGCCGGGCAGAGCATCTACGGACTGATCGGACCGATGGTGGCGAAACAGTCGATGGGCGGACCGGCGGACTGGGGTTTCATCAGCGCGGCATTCGGCATCGGCACGTTGTGCGGCGGCTTCGTCGCGATGCGGTTGAATATCGTACGACCGATGCGCGCGGCAACCCTGTGCGTGTTCGCGTTCGCGGCGCCTGCGTTGCTGCTCGCGACCACGACGAAGGTGTGGTTGGTCGCGCTCGGCACCTTCGCGCACGGCGTGTGCGGTCAGAACTTCGGCGTGCTGTGGATGACGACGCTGCAGCGGAAGATCCCGCCGAACATGCTGTCGCGCGTCAGCGCCTATGACGCGCTCGGTTCGTTCGCGCTCGCTCCGCTCGGGATCGTCGCGGCCGGCGTAGCGGTGGAAGCGTTCGGCACCCAGATCACCGCGTGGATCGCCGTCGCGATGGTGGTGATCCCGACGTCTCTGACGTTGCTGGTACGCGACGTACGGCAGATGCGGCTGGATTCGAGACTAGGACTGCGGCTTGGCGGCGTCCATGACGCGTTGCAGGCGCCGCATGCCGTTCAACCAGCGCTCGAGGTCCGCGTTCTTGTTGTTCATCCACTTCTGCGCAATCGGATCGGTGAGGATCAGAAAGCGCTCGGCGTGGATCGCGTCGACGACCATGTTCGCGACGTCGGCCGGCTCCTTGATCGGACCCAGCGCGTCGCGTGCGATGCCGCCTTCGGCGTTGCCGAGCATCGGCGTGCGAACGCCGAGCGGGGCCAGCAGCGACACGCGAATGCCCTTGTCGTGATACGTGATCGACAGCCACTCGGCGAGGCCGACCACCGCGTGCTTCGTCACCGCATACGTCAGGTTGCCGTGCGTGGTGAGAATGCCGGCCATCGACGCGGTATGCAGCAGATAGCCTTCGCCGCGCTCGAGCATGCCGGGCAGCACCGCGCGAATGGCGTAGACGTGGCTCATCAGATTGATCTGCCACTGATCGTTCCACACGTCGATCGGCGTGGTCAGCGGCGGACCGCCCGTTGCAACGCCCGCGTTGTTGAAGAACACGTCGATCGGGCCGAGCTCCCGTTGCGCCTGCGCCACCAGTGCGTTCACGTCCGCTTCGTGGGCGATGTTGCACGGAATGGCAAGCCCGCCGACTTCCTTCGCCACGGCGCGGGCGCCGCTCGCGTTCACGTCGACGACTACGACTTTCGCGCCTTTCGCGGCGAACGCGCGCGCGCATGCGGCGCCGATGCCGCTCGCTGCGCCGGTGATGACGGCGACTCGATTTGCGAGATCCATGGCTGTTCTTCCGTTGTGTGGCGGTTCTCAGCTCGACGCGGCTGGAAGGCCCTTCGCCATCGCCTTGCGGCCTTCGATGACCCACGGTCGATCTGCCGGAACCTCCAGCATGATCGGCGCCGACTGGTACTCGTTCGCCCACGCGCGTCGCGCCTTACCGGTCGTGTTGGGGCCGGCGTAGTGCAGCGTGCGCGGATGATGGAAGCTCATGCCGCCCGCGGGCAACGGCACCGGCACCGCGCTCGACGTGTCGAGGTCGTCGACCAGTTCCAGCACGGCAATCGCGGGATCGTCGTTCATGTGGCGATGGCGCAGGATCGGCTTCAGGTGCGAACCGGGCAGGAACCACATGCAACCGTTCTCCGGATACACGTCGTCGAGCGGCAGCCATGAACCGACCGCGTAGTACGACAGCTCCGGTCCCCAGTACGCTTCGTCCTGATGCCACGGCGTCGCGGCGCCGTGCTTCGCCGGCTTGTGGACGATGTGGCCCCAGCTCTCGATCTTGCTCGCCGGCAGCTGCAGCAACCGTTGCGCGATGCGCTGCGCGTTGCGCCACAGCGCGGTCTGCTGAATCGCCGGCACGCGCTGTTCCGGAAACAGCAGTTGACCGAGGATCGGTGCGTCGCGCACGCCGTACGGTCGCACCGCGTCGTAATAGGTATCGGGAAAGCCCGACATCGGCCGCGCCAGCAGCTCGTCGTACACGTCGCTGAACCACTCGAGCTCTTCGTCGGTGGTGACGCGGCCGAGTGCGAGATAACCGTTGTCGGCGAAGAACTGCGCCTGTGTCGCGTCGATGTCGACCTCGAAGTCGGTCTTCGGCGGCGGCGCGAACGGCTCGTTCATCAGAGCGCTCATCGACGACTCCTCCTATTGGGAACCGGCTTTTGCCTCGCGCTGCCGCCTTCTCGCGCCGGCGGGCTTCTGCATCGGCGATCATCTTTTCGACCATCGCGGGACATCCGGCGGCTGATAGCTGAACAGCAGCGCGCGCCGCTCGAGCTGGGATCGATTCTGTTCCGAGCTGTGCACGAGCAAAGACCCGAACATCACCATGGAACCCGCTTTCAGCGGCAGCGGTTGCATCACGACGTCGGCATAGGCCGATTGGTCGATTTCGTTGGCGCCGAACTCGTCGGAATCGGTCCGATTGCGCCACCGTCCCAGATGGTGACTGCCCGGGGCAACGCGCAGACAGCCGTTTTCGACCGTGGCGTCGTCGAGGAACAGCATCGCCGTTGCCACGCGTCCGGATCTTTCGCCTCGCCGATCCAGTACGGATAGTCCTGGTGCATCGGATTGACGCCGCCGATACCGGGGCGCTTCAGGTTGAGTTTTTCGGTGAACAGGCTCGGGTGCGCGTCGCCGACGAAATCGCACATCGGTTCGACGAAGCGGGCGTCGAGCGCCCACGCTTTCAATACGGGATCGAGGTGGGCGAACGGTTCGAGGCCGTGGACGATGTCGGTGTCGCCCTCCCACTTGATCATGATCTGGTGCTCGTTGTTCGGTTCGAACGTGTAGCTGCCGATGTGATAGCGGCGGCGACGGCGTTCCTGAACGAAGCGGGCCACCAGGGCTTCGCACGCGGCCGTGATGTCGGCGACTTCCTTTGGCGAGAACACGTTCTCGCGCACCACGTAGCCGTTCTGTTCGAGGCACGCCAACTCGTCGGCCGTCAGGCGGCCGCTCGCAACGCCGTCTCTTGCAGGATTGATCACGCTGTTACCCCTCCGGATTCCCTCGCCGAACCAATGTAGCCGGACGCCCGAACCGATGGAAGCCGGCCAGGCCCTATGGAACCATCAGCGCGGGGTGGCAAGGTGAGAACGAATCGATGGTCTCCAAAACGCGGATGCTCGACCTGGTAAAGGCGTTCGAGTGGAAGGCCGTTCAGGCGGGATTGGCGGAGAGCCCGGATCTGATCGGGTTTCGCGACGAGCGGGGCCGCAACTGGTTGCACGTCTGCTGCGGCGTGGACGTCACGAAGCGCAAACCGAAGATTGCGGACAGCGTGAAGACCGCGGAGGTGTTGCTGAAGCTCGGTTTCGACGTCAGCAAACCGGCGTTTACCGAAGGCGGGTTCTTCGAAGCCACGCCGCTCTGGTATGCGATCGGCCGCGGTCGCAACCACGAACTTGCGCGATTTCTGCTGAAGCGCGGTTCCAATCCGAACAACTGTCTGTGGGCGGCGTCGTTCAACCACGACCTCGAGGCGATTCGCCTGTTGATACGCGGCGGCGCCGTCGTCGATCAGGACGGCCCGGAAACGCCGTTCCTCGGCGCGGTCAAATGGAGCCTGTTCGACGCCGCGGAAGAACTGCTGAAACACGGTGCCGACGCGAACTGGCAGGACGCGAAGAAGATGACCGCGCTGCACTACATGCTGAAGAAGGGCAGCGACAAGAAGCACGTCGCGATGGTGATTTCGTACGGTGCGCGCGGCGACATCCGGAACAAAGACGGCGTAACGGCCGCCGAGATCATGATGCGGAAGAAAGACCCGGCGTTTCGCGCCATGGCGGAGAAGTTGTAGCGCTGACGGCGAGACGTCGCGACTCAGAATGCGGCTTCGTACTCGCGTCGCATGCGCGCCAACAGCTCCACTGCGCCGGCGTTCGCGAGCTTCGGCGCGAATGAACCTGCGGTGGGAGAGGCGAGCCGCTGCATGCGCAGCACGTCGGTGTGCGCGAACTCCGGCAGCAGCGCGCAGAAGAAGTATCCCTGCTTCCGCAGTTCCTCTACCGCAAGAGCTATCCCGGATCGTCGAGGCACAGATCGACGTGGCTCACGGCGGCACCGTGCGTTCGACGCAGCGGCGATGGCGCGCGCGAAGTCGGTGCCGATGACGGCAACGTGCACGTGCTGCAAGCCGCGCCGTTTGTTGAAGGACGCGGTCGCGATCGTGGTTCGCGACACAGTGGAGTCGTTGGCAATCTGCAAGCGACCGGTCGAGCGATGCCGCGCCGTAGAGCTGCTGGGCGATGTCGAGATACCGCGGTGCGATCCACAGCGTGCGCTGCGGCGCCGCCGCGAACGGTTGGTACACCACGGTCGCGGCGATGCGGCCCTCGCCCTGATCGATCTCGCGGTAGTCGGTCTCCGCCGGAATGTAGTCGAGCATCACGCCGGTTTCGAAGCCGCCGCGAACCGACGCTTTCTGCATGATCTCGTGCGCGGCGGTCGGATAGTGCACGTACGCGACGTAGCCGGCTTCCACGCACAGTCGGTTCAGCAGCGCGGCGAGCTGCCCTAACAGACCCTGGCCGCGACACGCCGGATCGACGACGGTGTTACCGGCTTCGATCGCGTTAGCGCTCGCGTGCCGGACGGTTAGCCCGGTATGCCCGACCAGCGTGCCGTCGTCGGCGATGGCGACGGCCGAACGCAACGAACCCATCTCGATGCGCTGCGTCAGGCGAGGCACGTCGTAGAAGTCGTCGTTCGGATAGGTTTCGCCGTAGCAGCGCCGAAAACACGCTGCCAACGCGGCGGCGTCGGTGGCCACGAGTTTGCGGATCTCAGCGATACGCCGCCGCCTGGATGCCGTACAGCTCGGCGTACTGGCCGCCCTTCGCCATCAGCGCCTCGTGCGTACCGATCTCGACCAGCTTGCGAGCCGTCGAGCACGACGATCAGGTCGGCCATCCGCACCGTGCTGAAGCGATGCGACACGAGAATGGTGATGCGGCCGTCCGGCGTGCTGGCGCGCCCGGCGGCCGAGCCGCCGCGCGCCGCTTCGGCGTAGCGTTCGAACAGCGCATGCTCCGTCTCGGCGTCGAGCGCCGCGGTCGGTTCGTCGAGCACCAACAACAGCGGCCGGTCGCGCATGAAGCCGCGCGCGAGCGCGAGCTTCTGCCATTGCCCGAAGCTGACCTCGACGCCGCCCGGCCACGTCGGGCCGAGCTGCGTCTCGAGCCCTTCGATCAGCCGTTCGACCACGTCGGCCGCGCCGGCCCGATCGACCGCCACCGACTACGGCCGGCTGATCGTCGAGCCGCGGCACATCGCCGACGCCGACGGTATGGCGCGCCTGAAACTCGAAGCGGAAGAAATCCTGGAACGCGCCGGCGAGGCGCTCGCGCCAGTCGTCGGCGGGAATGCGCGCCAGATCCACGCCGTCGATCAGGATGCGGCCTTGCGTCGGCTGATACAGGCGACACAGCAGTTTCACCAGCGTGCTCTTGCCGGCGCCGTTCTCGCCGACGATCGCAACGACGGTGCCGGGGTGCAGCTCGAAGTTGACGTCGTCGAGCACTTTGCGAGTGGTGCCCGGATACGCGAACGACACGTGGTCGAAACGAATGCCGCTGCTCAGCCGTTCCGGCACCGCGCGCGTCGGCGTTCTCGCGCGAGCGACGCGGCGTAGTCTTCGAGCCACGCGAGCCGGCGCGAACCGTCCAGCCAGATGCCGCGCAGGAATCCGATCTCGCCGACGGTCGCCCCGATGTAGGCCGACAGCCGCGAGCCCGCCGCCAGCACCAGCAACACCTGACCCGCCGTGCCGCCGAGCACCCGACGACACGAATACCACCGCGCCGATGTAGCCGGCGCCGAAGACCGCCCAGCCGAGCGAGTGCCACAGCGCGCTGCCGGTCCGTGCGGAGGCGACCGGCCCGTACCACCGCACCCACGCGTCGCGTCGCTGCTCGACCAGCCGTTCGCCGATGCGGGTGACGCGCACTTCTTTGCCGGGCGGCGGCCGTCGTGGCGGTATTGAACAGGTGGCGTGCTAACCGATTCGCAGAGGCGCCTCGTTCCTCCGCGGCCCGTTCGACCGCCGGACGCCAGGTGGACGTGAACACCGTCGGCAGCGCGAACACCACCAGCAGCGCCAGCGCCGGGTGGATCGACATCAGCAGCACGATGGTGACGCCGAGCCGCAGGATCCAGCCGCACGTCGAGAACAGCGACATGTACATGTGGTCGAGCACGAACACCTGGTCGCGCAGCACCGCGAGCCGGTCGAGGATAGTCCGGGCGTTCGTGGTGCGCGATCGATCGCACCGACGCCTGCAGCTTCGCCACGTGCGACTCGAGCGCGATCGTCACGCGATCGCGGAAGCGCCGCTGCGTGCGGTCGCTGATCACGCGCAGGAACCAGGTGGCCACCGCGCACGTCGCAAGGCCCAGCACGCGCCGATCACGAGTTTGTCGTTATGCGCCGTTACGCCGTCGGCGAGAAACATGAACAGCAGCGCGATCAGCGCATCGGGCAGCGCCGCGAGCAGCGACAGCGAAAACGAAATCGTCAGCAGCCGCGGCTCGGCCTGATAGCCGCGCTTCAGCGCGCGCCACATCGCCGGCAGGGCAGGCGGCAGATCGTCAACCGAGGACATCGAGCTGCTCTCCTTCTTCCTCGCCGCCGTCGGTGCCGAAGCGCGACGCCTGCAGGTCGAACATCGTGCGGTAGCGACCGTTCGCCGCGATCAGTTCGTCGTGCGTTCCGAGTTCGACGACTTTGCCGCGTTCGAGCACGCAGATCCGGTCGGCCTGGCGCACGGTGGAGAACCGGTGCGAGATCAGGATCGTCGTCGCGTGACGCGTAGACGAAAGTACGCGCTCGAAAATTTCCGCTTCGCCGCGCACGTCGAGTTGTGCGGTCGGCTCGTCGAGCAGCACCAACGCCGGCGCCGAGTCGAACCGCGCACAACGTGCGGGCCAGCGCGATGCGCTGCCATTGGCCGCCCGAAAGATCGGTGCCGCCTTCGTAGCCGCGCGCGAGCACCGTATCGAGTTCGGCGAGGTTCGATGCGCCGGCGTCGGCGAGCGCCGCCTTGATGACGTCGTCAGGCGCGCCGCCCGGCGCGACGTTGTCGCGCAACGGCAATTCGAAGCGTATGAAATCCTGGAACACCGCGGTTACGCGCGAACGCCACGAATCCAGATCGAAGGTGCGGATGTCGACGCCGTCCACTTCGATTGCACCGGCTTGCGGGTCGTAGAGGCGGCATAACAGTTTCGCGAGCGTCGTCTTGCCGGCGCCGTTCTGGCCGACGATCGCGATCGACGTGCCGGCGGGAATCGTGAGATCGAAGCCGTCGAGCACGGTGCCGCCGCCGGCCGGATAGGCGAACGTCACGTTGCGGAAACGGATCTCGCGTGCCGGCAGGTCTTTGCGCGGAGCGGGTGCCTTGCGCGAGCGCGCCCTCCGGATCCATCGCCTGCTTCAGACGCAACACCGCGGCGGCCGGTGCCGCCGCGCCGTCGAGCGCCCACGACAATCCACCGAACGCGATCATGCTGGTGGTCACCGCGGCGCTCGCGAACGTCACCGCCTGGCCGAGATCGATGCGCCCGGCATTCACCGCCGAACGCGATCGACGCAGAACACCGCGACGTTCGCGGACAGCACGATCAACAGGCTCCACACCACCGGTCGCTCGCGCAGCCGCGTGGCTTCCCAGCGCAGGTCGAACAGTCGGCGCCGCTGTTTCGTGAATCGCTCCACGGTCCACGTCGACAAGCCGAACAAACGCAGCTCTTTCGCCGCCGGCGGATCTACCGCGAGCCGGTACGCGTAGTCGGCGTGGCGCTGCGCCTCACGTACCTCGTCAGTGTTGCGGTCGCGCCAGACCGCGCTTTCGCGCAGCAGCCATTGCGTGGCGAACCACGCGCCGCCCAGGAGCAAGCGGCGCCCACCATGCGTACGCGGCGAGCACCAGCGCGGCGGTGCAGTCCCGCGATCAATTCGACGAGACCGGAGCCGATGAAGTCCATCGAGATCGACAGCGGCGGACCGCTGATGCCGAGGTCGAAATCGCGCGCAATGGTGAGGTCGGTGGTGAGGCGCGGATCTTCGAGGTGACCCATGCCGGGAGGGCGCACGCAGGTGCGCGTCAGCTCGTCGTAGAGCCACGATGCAGTGCGACTGCCGAGGTTCTTGCCGATGGACTGGTGCAGCGGCGAAGTGGTCTGCAGCAGCACGAACACGACGCCGACGATCGACAGCGGCGTGGTCAGGCTTTCGCCGCGTTGAACGGCGCCGATCAGCACGCCCATCGCGATGGCGAACAGCGCCGGCAATACGCCGCGCAGCAGTAGCAACGCCCACCAGACGAAGGCCATCGTGCTGTCCGCTTTCGGCAGCACGCCGAAGAACTTCCACTCGTCGCGAGCGCGTAGCCAGTCCAGCACCATCGTCACCTCCCGCCCCGCGCAATGATCCACGCAGTGGCGACAAGGTTCCACCCTGGCGCGCGCCAGGGCTTGTAGTTTTTTTACGCGGCGGCGACGAGTTCCGCGTAGCGATCGAGCCGCCGCAGCATGTCGTCGAGCGTGCCGGGCGCGATCGCCAGTATCGCGCGACCCACGCCGGCGTCTCTGAACGGTGCGATCGCTTCGGGTTTCGCCGCCAGACCGAACGCACTGATTGCGATGCTGTCCGGATCGCGCCCCTCTGCGCGAGCGAACGCGCGCAAGCGGCCGATGCCCGCAAGCACGAGTTCCGGATCGCGAACGCGCGGCAGCCAGCCGTCGGCGTACTTCGCGATGCGCTTCAGCGTGTGATCGGTCTCGCCGCCGATGAAGATCGGCGGATGCGGTTTGGAGGCCGGCTTCGGCCACAACCACATCGGTGCGAAGTCGACGTGGTCGCCGTGATATTCCGGCTCTTCCTCGGTCCAGATCTTCTTCAACGCCTGGAGTTGTTCCTCCAGGCGTTGGAAACGCGTCGCATAAACGGTGCCGTGGTTCTCCATCTCCGGCTTGTTCCAACCGCCGCCCACCCCGAACAGAACGCGGCCGCCCGACAGATGATCGAGCGTTGCGACGGTCTTTGCGGTGTGGATCGTGTCGCGCTGGATCAGCAGACAGATGCCGGTGCCGAGCTTGAGTTTCGTAGTGACCGTAGCCGCGGCGGTGAGCGCAACGAACGGGTCGAGCGTGCGCGCGAAGTCGCGCGTGACCGGCCCGCGACCGGGATACGGCGTGGAACCGGTGGTGGGAATGTGCGAATGCTCCGGCACCCAGATCGAGTCGAAGCCGCGCTCTTCGATGGCGCGCGCGAGGTCGGTGATCGGCGGGTATGCATCGGTGGGAACGAGATAGAGGCCGTATTTCATGGTGGTGCTCCGCTGCGCGACGATGCGTGCGAGGATAACAGCCTCGGCAGTCAGGAGGTTCGAATGCAAACGGTGATGCTCGGTCGCACAGGACTCCCGGTCAGCGTCGTCGGTCTCGGCTGCGGCGGCCACAGCCGGCTCGGTATGACAAACGGCGCGGACGAGGTGCAGGCGAGTCGCGTCGTTGCAGCGGCGATCGACCTCGGCATCGACTTCATCGACACCGCGCGCGCGTACGGCACCGAAGGCGCGGTCGCGCGTGCGATCCGCGGTCGCCGTGATTCGGTGGTGTTGTCGACGAAAGCGCTGCCGGCCGGTGCGACCGGCCTCATGAGTGCGTCTGAAATGCGCGAGAGCCTGGAACTCAGTCTGTCGCGACTCGGCACGGACTACGTCGACGTCTTCCATCTGCACGGCGTGCTCGCCGATCAATACGCGCACTGCACGGACGTGCTGCTGCCGGAACTCGTGCGGGCGAAGGAAGCCGGCAAGGTGCGCTTCGTCGGCATCACCGAGCGCTTCGGTACCGACACGAATCACGCGATGCTCGAGCGCGCGCTGCCCGACGATCACTTCGACGTGATCATGGTCGGCCACAACCTGCTGAATCCGTCGGCGCGCCGCTCGGTGTTTCCGCTGACGCGCGCTAACGACGTCGGCACGTTGATCATGTTCGCGGTGCGCCGCGCGCTGACGAATCGCGAACGCGTCGGCGCGGTCGTTGCGCAGTTGATCGACGCCGGTGCGATCGATGCGCGCGCGGTCGATCGCGACGATCCGCTCGGGTTCGTCGAGTCGCATCGCGAGGTCAAATCGTTGGTCGAGGCGGCTTACCGCTTCTGTCGCCACGAACCCGGTGCGCACGTGATTCTCACCGGCACAGGAAGCGTTGAGCACCTGCGCGAGAACGTCGAGGCGATCCTCGCGCCACCGCTGCCGGCGGAACTCAGCACGAAGTTGGAACGGATTTTCGGAAACGTGGACTCGGTGTCGGGCGACTGATCACGCTACGAAACGAGCCAGCTGTGTTGCGAACGACTCGGCGTCAGAACGAATAGTCGATCCACCAGCTATACGACTGGCCGGAGAACACGGTGCGTTCGAGGAACGGCTCCCAGGAGAACGTCGCGGCATTGCCCCAGATCGGGAAATAGTCCGGAACGTAACTGCAGGTGGCCGTGACCAGACCGAGCGCAGGGTGTCGCTGCAGCAGAACGAGCGGCGCCGTCGCGTCGTGATCGAGCGGCTGGTAGTGGCCGTCTTTCCAGGGCCAGCCGGTGCGTGCGATGAAACCGTTCTGCAGCCGGGTATAGCCGTTAGCATCGCGCCAGTTCAGCGGCGCATTGATCCACAGCAGTTCGTCCGTTGCAGTCTGCGGATAGAACGGGTGCGGGAACCAGCGCATCGGTATCGGCGCTTTGCCGATGTTTTCGATCAGCGTATGCGAGCGAATCGTGCGTTCGCACAGTGAGACGGTTCGCTTCAACGTCAACGAGAAGTCTTCGTAAGTCTGCTCCGTGTCGAACTCGACGGAAGCCGGGTTGCGCGCTGACGGTCCAGTCGCTGAAGGTCGTTACCGTTCGACCGCGCATGTCGCAGACGCCGATGCCGATGATCAGCGCTTCGCCCAACGTCTCGTTCGAGTTCAGCGGGCCGAGGTTGAAGGCGTCGGGAATGCCCTGGCCGTCGAACCAGTTGAAGCTATCGGGAAATGTCGGACCGCTGAGCAGGTCGCCGTGCGTGCGGTCGCGCACCTGAAAGATGTACCCGCCGGTGCAGTAACGCACTCCGAAGCGCGCGCGGTCGGTGGCCGGATCGAGGAGCTGCACCTCGAGTGAATCGTTGGTCAGATCGAACATGGTCCTACCTCGCGGCTATCAATCGCCGACCGACGTGCAGTGTGTCACACCACGAGCAATTCAGGGCGTGTGCGCGCCGGCCGCAGGTAGAAATCTGCGTCAACCGATCCGGACCTGTGCCGTTGATTGGCCAGGTCGAAAAACCGGATCGAAAGGAGACTCCCGTGAGAGTCCGATCGAGCAAGAAGCAGATGGTGCTGGGGCTGTGTGTCGTGTTTGCCGCAGGCATGCGCCGTGATCTTCTGGCATGCGCCTTGACACCTCGGAGAGCGGCGCTGATCTTGCCGCGACCGCGCACGAGTACACGCGATGACCGCAACGCCGAAACGCCTCTTCGACTTTCCGTTCTCCGGCAACGGCTACAAGGTCAGGCTCGCGCTGGCCCATCTCGGATGGCGCGTCGAGTACGAGACGATCGATCTGTTGGCGGGCGACGCAGCTCGTCCGGCGTTTCTTGCGCGGAACCCGATGGGGCAGATTCCGGTGCTGGAGCTGGATGACGGCACGTACCTTCGGGAATCGAATTCGATCCTTTACTGGCTGTGCGACGGCTCGTCACTGATGCCGGAGGATCGTCTCTCCAGGGCGCGCGTGATCCAGTGGATGTGTTTCGAGCAGAGCAACATCGACAAAGTCCTGGGCCGCACGCGCTTCCTTCGGTGCTATCCGGATTTCATGGCCACCACGAAAGCCGATTGGGACGGCTGGTACGCGACCGGATATCGCGCGCTCGACGTGTTGGACGCGGCGCTTCGGGACGCCGACTTCATCGTGGGCGACAGATACTCGGCCGCCGACATCTGCCTCTACGGCTATGTGCATTGCGCGGATCGAGGGCGGCTTCGATCTTCGGCGGCATACGAACGTGACGCGCTGGCTGAACCTCGTACGCAGTCAGCCGCACCATGTCTCCATCAACGACGTCGGCGCGTCGTTCCCACCGGTTCGCGAGTCGCTCACGCCCTGAATGAGACGACATGCGCGACCTAGATTGCCGGCACTGGCGTGGACTCGGCCAGTCGAGTAGATTCGCGCCGCGTCGGGCGCCGTAACGTTGGCGTTCGACAGTCCATCAACTCTGCGAGGCCAACATGGGCCGCATTTTCGAAGTCCGAAAGCACACGATGTTCGCGCGCTGGAATCGCATGGCGAAACAGTTCGCGAAGATCAACAAAGACGTCACCATCGCGGTCAAATCCGGCGGTTCCGATCCGAACAGCAACCCAGCGCTGCGCCGCGTGATGCAGAACGCGCGCGCGGTGAACATGCCGAAAGACAAGGTAGAGGCCGCGATCAAGCGCGCATCCGGCGCCGATGCGAAAGACTATGAAGTGGTGATCTACGAAGGCTACGCGCCGCACGGGGTTGCGGTGATCGTGGAAACGGCGACGGACAACACGAAGCGAACCGTTGCGAGCGTGCGCAGCATCTTCAGCAAGTTCGGCGGCAATCTCGGCACCACCGGCGCGGTCGAGTTCATGTTCAATCGCATGGGCGTGTTCAGATTGAACCCGGAGGGCATCGATCAGGACGACCTCGAGCTGTATCTGATCGACCATGGTCTCGAAGAAATGGGCGAAAGCACCGGCGAGAAAGGCGAGCCGCAATTGGTCGTGCGGTGCGCGTTCGAGGAGTTCGGGCACGTGCAGAAGGCCCTCGAGGAGCGCGGCATCACGCCGATTTCGGCCGAGCACGAATACGTCTGCATCGCGCCGATGACGCTATCGGAAGAGCACGCCACCGAAGCGCTCGAACTGATCGACAAGCTCGAGCAGGACGACGACGTTCAACGGGTGTTCCACACCGTCGCCTGACGGTGCGTTCAGTTCGCGCGCGCCAGCAAGCGCCATCCCCACGCGCTGGCCGGCTTCTGCGTCGTGCGTTCGGCAATGAGATGCCGCGCGAGACTGTGCCGGTTCGACCGTAAAGCCGCTTCGATCAGCGTCAGCGTGATCACGTCGCGCTGCGCATGGCTGCCGCCGAACGTATGAGCGCGATCGCGGACCGGTAACGCGAGATCGATCGCGCCTGCGTAGTCGCCGTCGGCGAATGCCAGCATCGCTCTTGCCAACGGCAGTCCGACCTGGCGGGTCATTTCGCCGTTGCTGCTGCGGATCTCCGGCGCGACGCGTTCGAGGTGCGCGATCAGGTCGCGCGCCTCGTCACGTTCGTTGGCGAGACAGAAAGCCATCGCGGCGTGAACGTCGTTGAACGCGTAGTAACCGCGCTCTACGGCTCGAACGCCTGCGCCACACGTCGGCCAACGCGGCCGGACGCGCGCCGAGCGGGACGCCTTCGAGGTTCAGCCGCCACAGCAGCGAAGTGGCATCCACCAGAACGACGCAGATATCGAGCGGCTTGGCGTAAATGTTGGCATCGTAGAGCGCGAGCGCTGCGTCGTATTGCTGGCGGTCGAGCCGATACAACGCCAGATGCCAGAAGTTGTGAAACGCGAAGCCGTTCTCCGGCGCCCAGTCGTCGCAGCGCCCTTCCAGCCACGCGATGCCGTCGTCGATGCGGCCGGTCATTTCCATCACGTGCGTGACGGCATGTACCGCCCAGCCGTCGCGGGGTTCCAGTTCGAGTGCGCGGCGACCGGCCGATTCGGCGTCGGCGTATTGATTGCATTCCTCGAGTCCGAATGCGTGCATGCCGAGTACGTACGAGTAAGCGGGAATGCTCGCGTCCCAGCTGGGGAGCACACGCGCCACGCGATTGCGCAGGTTCAACGCGTCGCCGCGATAGAAATCGAACAGATGCGCGGTCTGCAACGCGAAGACGTCGAGCGGATATTCCGCCAGCACCGCGTCGTATGCGGCGCACGCGGCATGCCACTCGCCGTTCACGAGCAGACGGGTAGCGCGCATCAACCCCTTCTCTCGGTCGTTGGCGGAACCCGCCAGAGATTCGGCGGAGCGCAGACTGCGATCGGCTTCCGAAAGAACCCGCCGTTCGCCGGCGGTCATCAGGACGGCGGCGCGGAACACATGGCCGAGTACGAAATCGTCGTGTTCGGACAGCACCGCGTCGATCGTAGCGACCGGGTCGCCGACGTAGTTCTGGTAGCTGCGCAACGCGCGTTCGAACCCGTCGAGCAGCGTCGCATCGGAACAGGAGACGGGCATGCCGCGGATGTCGTTCATGGGCGGTCCTCCTGGGTTCTCGCGCAGTATGCCATCGTCATGCCCGAATGCGGTCCGGCGTCACGCGCAGGCCGAGGCCGACGCCCAGCGCACCGCATTCCCGATGAGATTCCGTTGCGAGCCCGACGTGCTTGGGACTATAGATGGCCCAGTGGGGCCCTGTAGAGGGACCGTTCGCGTGGCCCAGTTCGTATCTCACCGAGTGGAGGCCGTGACGCCATGAAAGAGACGATCGTTGCTTCGAGTCCACGTCGCATCAACCCGCCGCATTATTTCCTGATGGCGGTCCTGACGATGCTCGCGCTGGCGCGGCTACCAGGCGGCGCCGTCCTGACGGCGCCGTGGTACTACGCCGGAGCGATCGTTCTTGGCTGCGGCGTTCTCATTGCGGTTGTCGCGTCGCGGCAGTTCACGGTCGTTGGCACCAACATCGTGCCGTTGACGCGTTCGTCGTCGCTGGTGACGAACGGCGCATTCGCGCTGACGCGCAATCCGATGTACCTCGGCATGGTGCTGGCGTTGGTCGGCGCTGCGCTGTTGTTGAACGCGCCATGGCCATGGCTGGTTCCCTGCGGCTTTGCGGCGTTGCTGTACTACCGCTTCATACGCCATGAAGAAGCGCTGATGGCGCAGACGTTCGGCGACGCCTATCTGCAATACAAGCAACGGGTGCGGCGCTGGATCTAGCGATACGTAGACGCCGCTACTGCGCGATGTACCGCGTCGGCTGATTGTCGTTCCACGGCTGATAGTGCGCTGCGAACCTGATGCGGTCCGCGATCGGCGGGTGGTCGAACGCCCACATCACGTACAACGGATTCGGATCGGGGTACGACAGTGCTTTCTCGCCGAGCTTCTGGAAGGCATGTGCCGCAACCTGCGACGAATCCGGCACGAGGCCGTGAATGACTTCGAGTCCGTAGATGTCCGCCTGATGTTCGAGATGCCGCGAGAACGCGGCGCTCACCGGCTGACCTACCAGCGAGAAGACATTGAGCAGCAGCAGAATGACCGGCAGCGACGCCCAGTCGGCGAGGTCGCGCACGCCCCAGCGTCCGCCCCATCGCGCGATCACGCCGGCGGCGAATCGATGCGCGAGATACAGCGACAGCAGCAGCCCGAAGGTGACGAACGCGAGCGACATCCAGATGTGGTTCAGCACGTAATGCCCTTGTTCGTGGCCGAACACGAACAGCGTCTCCGGAATCGTCAGGTCGCGCGACGTGTTGTCCCATACCACCACGCGTTTGCTCGCGCCGATGCCGGTGACGTAGGCGTTGTACGTGGTCACTTTGTCGCTCGCCTGCATCTCGAACATGCGCGAGCGATCGATCTGAAGGCCACCGCGATGCATGACCTTTTCGAGCTCCGGCAGAAGTTGCGGCTGCTTGGCTTCGAGCGGCTCGAAGTGATTGAAGAGCGGTGCGATGAACACCGGCTGGATCAGCACGAGCAGCAACACTACGGGAACCGACGCGAGCCAGCCGTAGAACCACCAGCGCCGAGGGCTGCGGCGCAGGAACGCGTACAGACCCCAGACGAACAGCGTGGCGATGACCGTGCCAATGAGCTCGCTCTTGATCCAGTCCCAGAACCACGATCCCCAGCTCTGCACCGACAACCCGTAACTCATCTGCAGCTCGTGGCCGTAGAGGCTCAACGGCAGCGTCAGGAGGTCGATCAGGATCAGCAGCAGCGGGGCGAAGATGATCACCTGCACGAAGCGCCGTCCGCTGACGCGTTCTGCAAAATCGCGAAAACGCGCGCTGATCCGTAGCGACAGCAGCACCACGAGAATGGCGATGCCGTAGACGGTGCCGAACAGGTTCATCGTCACGCCCGTGCGATACAACGCCTGCGATTTCTCGAGCTTGTCGCTGGGCAGCCGATACTCCTCGATCGGCGTCGTATCGGCGGCCGGCGCATCTGCCGACGGTTGCGCCGCGAGCGCGTGTTGAGCGCCGATCAGAAACACCGTCAAGGTGAGCACGCGGCCGAGTTGCATCGGTTTCTCTCCAGTGTGGCGCGGTTCTACGCGCGCGTTCGAATCCGGTATTCGGCGAGACCGCGGAATCCGGGAATGGCGCGATAGCGCACTTCACCGGGCACCGGCTTCAAGACCGGAAACCGGTTCAATAGCGCGCGGATCGTTTCCTGAGCTTCGGCGCGGGCCAACGGTGCGCCGAGGCAGAAGTGGCGCCCGCCGCCGAACGACTGATGGTGCGTGTCGGCGCGTTCGATATCGAAACGATCCGGCTCCGGATACACCGATGGATCGCGGTTGGCGGCGGCAAGCGAGACGCCAATCGATTGCTTGGGGTGCATCGGGCAGCCGTGGACTTCGACGTTGCGATTCGCGATGCGTCCCGAACTGATCACTGGCGAATCGAAGCGCAACATCTCTTCGACGGCATTCTCCAGCAGATCGGGCCGGACGCGCAGCTTTGCAAGCTCGTTGGGATTTTCGAGCAACGCGCGCACGCCGTTGCCGATCAGGTCGGTCGTGGTGACGTTACCGGCGATCAGCAGCAGATTGCATTGCATGACGATCTCGTCGTCGTTCATCGAATCGCCACCATCGGTCGCCTGTACCATCGCGCCGATCAGATCCCGCCCCGGTGCAGCGCGACACTTCGCGATGGCCGTGCGGAAACACGCATCCAGCGCCGCTTGTGCGTTCGCTGCGATCTCCGCTTCCTCGGCGCTGCGCATCACGTTGAAGAACGCCGAGACCACCGCGTTCGACCACGCTTTGAAATCGTCCTGTTGACGCGTATCGATGCCGAGCATTTCGGCGATGACGATTACCGGCAGCGGCGCCGCAATGCGATCCATCAGGTCGAACTCGTCGCCGCTGATGGCGTCGAGCAGTTCGTTGGCAATCGCCGCGATGCGCGGTCGCATGGCTTCCACCGCTTTTGGCGTGAAAGCCTTGTTGACTAGACTGCGCAAGCGGCGGTGGTCCGGGTCGTCGAGAAACAGCATCGACGGCGCCTGATCGCCGGCGAGCTGAAAACGGGCGATCAACGAATCGGGATCGGCCTTGCGCGGATCGGACCAGAACTCCTTGTCGCGCAGGATCTCGCGCACTTCGTCGTGTGTGGTAACGAGCCAGCCGTGCGTCATCTCGTCCCATTGCGCCGGTGCCGCCGCGCGCACTTTGTGCAACACGGGGTACGGGTCGCGCTGGAAAGTGGGATCGAACGGCGTCAGCGCAACGCCGGTGGGTGTCGGTTCGGCCACTGCAATCTCCGCAGGTTGGTCGGTCACAGTATAAGTCGCTGCGAGATCCGGTTATGCGACGACGTCGATGGGTGTGAGCGTTCCGAGACGCCGTTCGATCGCGGCCGCGGCATCGAGACACAGATCTTCGCGGAAGCGATCGCCGATCACCTGTACGCCCGTTGGCAATCCGGCGGCAACGCCGGTCGGCACGCACACCACCGGGAGCCCCAACAGATTCATCGGGGTGACGAAGCGCATCAGATTGACGATGTCGGCCGCGCTTTTTGGCCCGGCGATGTCGTAGCCGTGCGCGAACTGCGGCTCGCACCAGGTGGGGCCCACGACGATCGGATACTCCGCGAAGAACTCCGACCACGCGCGCGCGATCTGGTGTCGCGTCTGCATCAGCAGCACGCTGTCGTCGTACGTCGGCGTTCCGAACAATTCGCTGAAGGCGCTGAAGAACCGGTTCGCGTCGGCCGACATGACCGTGTTGAGCACCGCGCGCATCGAACCGAATTCCCATGCGATCCAGCGGCCCCAGGTTTCGATGGCGGCTTCGATCATCGGCGGGCTGACTTCCTCGACCTGGTAGCCGGACGCTTCGAGCGCGGCACCGGCCGATCGCACGCCGTCGCGGATCGATGCAGCGGTGGTGCCGCCTGCCGGATGCGGCACCAGCGCGACGCGAACGGGCTTTTTCGGAGCCGGCCCCGTCAGCGGCGCGGGATACGACATCGGGTCCCGCGGATGCGCCCCGGCGAGCACGTTGAGGCCGATCCGCAGGTCCGCCACCGTGCGCGCCATCGGCCCCTGCACCATCATCATCTGCGCCACCATCGGACCGCTGGCCGGTTCGATGCTCGACGCGTGCGGAATGCGGCCGAACGACGGTTTCAGCGACGCGATGCCGCAGCAGAACGCGGGGTTGCGCAGCGAACCGCCGATGTCGTTGCC
This sequence comes from uncultured Gammaproteobacteria bacterium, assembly GCA_963787045.1. Classification (GTDB taxonomy): domain Bacteria; phylum Pseudomonadota; class Gammaproteobacteria; order Pseudomonadales; family Azotimanducaceae; genus DATJGR01. Next base: position 500,046 of record CAWBBR010000002.1, read on the forward strand.
GAGCCCGATCGGACTCATGCCGGTGGCGAGCGCGGCCGCTTCGCCGCCGCTCGATCCGCCGACGGTGCGGCCCAGGTTCCACGGATTGCGAGTGAGGCCATACAGCGCGCTGTCGGTGTGCAGGCGCAGCCCCATGTCGGGCATGTTGGTACGGCCGATCGGAATCGCGCCGGCGGCTTTCATCCGCTCGATGATCGGATGATCGAGCGTCGGCATCGCCTGCGCCATCATCGGTACCGCGTTGGTGGTCGGTGAGCCGAGCAGGTCGATGTTCGCTTTCACGCTGAGCGGTACGCCGTGCAGCGGACCGCCGCGTTCGCCTTTTGCAATCGCGCGATCCGCCGCGTCGGCAGCGGCCAATGCTTCGCGTTCGAGCACCACGGGCATTGCGTTGATCTGTGGGTTCACCGCGGCGATGCGGTCGAGGTGTGCCTGGATGACGGCGCGCGAGCTGACGCGTGCGATCTGCAATGAGCGCCGCGAGTTCGCCGGCCGATTTTCGCCACAGTACTTCGCTCACGTCGGTCTCCAGAGGGGCAATGAGTGGTTGCCTAGTCTACGGTGCAGCCGCTGATCCGTTGAATCCTTTTGCGGTTATCCTTCTTCGCTTCGTCGACAACTCAGGATGCGGGGATGGAAACCGATTTCACTCTTGCCGATCGCGGTGATCGGCGCAGATTCCTGAAGCGCGCCGGTGTGGCTGCGTTGGGAATCGCGCTGGCGCGCGTTGCGTTCGCAGCGGATCCGGGGAAGCCGCCGCCGAAGCCGGAAAACGTGATCTCGCCGGACGAAGCGCTCGACCGATTGATGCACGGCAACGCGCGTTACGTGAAAGGCGCGTCGAAGCGCCACGATTTCAAGGCGCAGCGCGAAGCCCTGGTCGGCGGACAGAACCCGTATGCGGCCATTCTCAGCTGCGCCGACTCGAGAATCGCACCGGAGTATGCGTTCGATGCCGCGCGCGGCGACCTGTTCGTGGTGCGCGTTGCCGGTAATTTCGCCAACGACGACATCGTGGCGAGCCTCGAATACGGTGTGGCGATGCTGAACGTGCCTCTGATCATGGTGCTCGGCCACGGCTCCTGCGGCGCCGTGGAGGCCACGATCAGTTCGGTAGAGGGGCACACCGAACTGCCGGGGCATCTGCCGTCGCTCGTCAAGGCGATCACACCGGCGGTGAAGGCCGCGATTCCCGAGGCGGGCGGTCTGCTCGACAACGCCATCCGCGAAAACGTATTGCTGAACGTGCGGACGCTGACCACTGCGACGCCGATCCTGAGCAAAGCGGTCGACGACAAGAGGCTGCGCGTGGTCGGCGGTATCTACAACCTGGCAACCGGTCAGGTCGATCTTGTGTGACGGCGGCGTGCGTCGCGTGCCGGTGGCGCTGCTCAGCGCGCTGCTGGCGGGCTGCGCGATCCACGGCGCGACCGATCTCCCCGTTACCAACGACTTCACCGCAGCGGGTTGCGTCGAGATCGTCGGTTACGACGGCGACGCGATGGAGCCGTTCATCGTGCCGAAAACCGGCGATCTGCTGTTCAACAATCGCAACTCGCCGCCCGAACTGACCGATCTGCATTGGGCGCGGCGCATCGACGATGCGCACTTCGAGTACGTAGGCCGAGTCGAGGGCGCCAACTCGACTGCGCTCGACGGCGTACCGAGCGTCGACGAGTCCGGCAACATCTACTTCGTGTCGACGCGTTCGTACGACGAAACGCTGTCGTCGATTTACACGGGCCACTGGGCAAACGGCGTCGTCACCGACGTCGAACTCGTGCGCGGCATCTCGCCGGAGCAACGCGGCGTAGTAGATTTCGACGCCGAAATCAGCCGCGACGGCGATTCGCTGTTCTATGTCGAAGGGCGCTTCAGCGGCGCCGCCGTACCTGACTCCGCCGACATCGCGTTGGCGCATCGAATGGACGACCGCTTCGTGCGCGACACGTTCAGCGACGTGCTGCTCGGTTCGGTCAACACGCCGGCGCTCGAATACGCACCGGCAATCTCGGCCGATCGCCGCGAACTCTTCTTCACGCGCCTCGATCCGCACGCGCGCACGATCGCGATCTACCGCGTGAAACGCATCGGCGCCGGCCAACCGTTCGGCCCCGCCGAACGCGTCGCCGCCGCTGACGGTTTCGTCGAGGCGCCAGCGCTCAACCCTGACGGGACCATCCTGTACTTCCACCGGCTCGACGGTGGGAAGTTCCACATCTGTAAGGCAGATAGGAACCACTGACGTCGGTTGGTGGGGCGGTGGCGGGTGATCGGTGTTCCGGACGCGCTCGAGCCATCCCTGGGCGCTCCTTTCGCGACATCCCTGTCGCTCAAGGGTTCCGTACGGGCGCACACCGATCACCCGCCACCTTCCATCATCGAAGTCGCGCCTTCGTTCTTAGAGAGATGAACGCGCGCGTTCGCGCGCGTTCAGGCACGACACACGATTGAGCGGTGGAGACGCGACCGGAGGCGGAGGTGCGTGTGTGTTGCGGAGGACCTCGGCGCCATGGATGGCGCCGGACTGAGCGCCCAGGGATGGCTCGAGCGAGTCCGACGCAGCACACACGCACCTCCGCCGCGAACCGAAGCTCAACAGCTCCAAGCGCGCTCAAGTGATCTTGTATGCGTCCCCAACGCGCTTCTGCAGCTCCGACTTCGATACGTCTTCGACGTGCGTCGCGATCATCCAGCGGTGGCCGAACGGATCTTTGATGGTGCCGGAGCGTTCGCCGTAGGGTTGGTCCTGCACCGCGCGTTGCACGGTGGCGCCTTCGGCCGCGGCGCGCGCCACGGTTGCGGCGGCGTCGGGCACGCTGAGGTGGAACATCGCCGGTGTGCCGCCGAGTGTTTGCGGGCTGACCACTTCGATCTCGGGGTGTTCGTCGGACAGCATGAGACGCGCGCCGCCGATCGCGATTTCCGCGTGCCCGACGCGGCCGTTCGCTTCGGTGTAGCGTGCGGCGGTTTCGACCGCGCCGAACGCTTTCTTGTAGAACTCGATTGCCTTCGCGGCGCCTTTCACGGTGATGTACGGCGTAATCGTCTGGTTCATGGTTCGTTCCTCTCGATGGTGCCGGAGTGGGCCGGCGGGTTCAGGTTCCTGCGATGTAGCGGCGTAACGAGCCGAGGTTCTCGGCCCATAAACTTGCTTTCATGTATTCGAAGTCGCGGCCGTGGTTGCCGTGACGAGCCGGATGGTCGGCGCGCAGCGCGGACCAGCCGCGGTGCTCCACCGATACGCGCGTGCCGCCGTCGATCGCGTCGAAACGCACGTCTACCTCGGTCGATTCGGCGTCGGCGAAGTTCGGCAAATGCCAGCTCAGCACGAGCCGTTCGCCGGGTAGCCACTGCGCGACGCGGCCGATGACGAACGTCGTGCCGTCGGCGTATTGCTCGAGCAGTCGTCCGGCGGGACCCGGCTCGAACACCAGCGTGCCGTTCCACGGCGCGCGAAAGCGGTGTTTTGGTCCGCGCAGCCACCACGTATCGATCTGCGACGTGAACACCTCGAACGCGAGTTGCGGAGGCGCCGCGACTTCGATCGACACCACGACGGTCTGGTTCGTCATCGGCGTTTACCCGATCGCGATTTGCGCGGCCGCCGCCCCTTCGGCGGATCGTTCGGGGTCGAACGTTTCGCCGCGGCATCGGCGGCGGCCTTGAACGATGCGAGCTGATCGTTCCAGAAAGCGCCGACGTCGCTGAGCCAATCCTTGAGTTCTTCGAGGCGTTCGGGTCGCAATCGGTACACGCGCACGCGCGCGTCTTCGGCGGGACGCTCTTCTTCGATCAGGTGTCTGTCGCGCAGCACCTTCAGGTGCTTGCTCATGGCGGGTCCGTTGAGCTCGAGCAGGGTCGCGAGCTCGCCGGCGCGGCGCGGTTGAATCTTCAGCAGTTCCACGATGCCGCGGCGCACCGGATCGGCCAGTGCAATCAGCGTGTCATCGATATCGGCAGTGGCAGCGGTCGCGGGCATCGAAGCATCTTAGTTTCCAAATTAAGAAATAGTTTACCAAAATGGAAACTAACGTCAACCCTTTTTATGAAGCCGGATCGTCGTTCATCGAGACGACAACCTTACTGTCTGGTGCGATGACGATTTCCACGCGGCGATTCATCTGGCGTCCGGCCGCCGTGGCGTTGTCGGCGGTCGGCATGTCTTCGCCGTGCGCCAGAGTCGTCAGGCGATCGGCGGCAACGCCGAGGCCGATCAGCGCGGTCATCACTGCAGTTGCGCGTTGCTGCGACAACTCGAAGTTCGCGCTGGGGACGCCGACGTCGTCGGTAAAGCCTTCGATCAGTGCCGTGCGCTCGGGGTTGCGTTTGAAGAAGTCGGCGAGCTTGGCGATGTTGCTGCTGCCGCTGGCGAGAATCTGCGACTTGCCGGTGTCGAATAATACGTCGCCCAACGTCACGACCATGCCGCGATCCGTCTGCTTCGCATTGAGATCCTTCAACTGCGCTTCCAGATCGCTCACGCGCGCGTCGTTGCGTATCGCCGCGGCGTCGGCAGCTGGCGAGCTCAGTGGTTTTTCGCTCGTTGCTTTGTTCGGAAAGCGCGAGCTGTTTCTCGGCATTATCGGCTGCGTACTCGGCGGCTTCGGCTTCGGTGGTACGCGCTTCCAGCAGCAGCTTGTCGCGCTCCGCCGCGGCGCCGGCAACCACCGCTTGCGAGGCTTTGCTCGATGCCGTGTCAGTGGCGATGCGCGCACGCTGCAGCGCCATGTACGCGAGGTGATTCACGGTTGCCGTGGCGGCATGGTCCGTCGCGGCGCCTTCTGCGACGCTCAAGGAGTCGGCCGCTTCAGCAAGTTCCTGGGGCGCAAGCGCTGCAACCTGCGGATCGTGCCGGGCTTCATAGACGGCGCTGCGCGCCTGGTCCAGTGCAACGTTGTGCTCGGGAATAGAGGTGCAGGCCGCAAACAACACAGCGAGGGGGACAAGGAGGATCATTCGGTTTTTCATTGGGATTCCTGATCTGCTCGACGGTGGTTCTGGCGGTCGATTTCTTCGACCAGCACGTGCGCCGCATCCTGTGACTCGACCGCCGCGCGTCGCGAGCGTGCAGACTGAGCGGTCAATTCGGCGACCTGGGCGTCGACCTGGGCTTCCTGTGCAAGCTGAATGGCCCGTTCGTAGTCGCGGTTTGTCTCGGCTTGTTGTGCGCTTGCCAGTTTGGCGATCGCGATCTGCAGCTCGGCCGGCGCGTCCTGGCTCGTGCTGCTCGTGTTGGCGTGTTGAACGGCGGCATCGGCGACGGCCAACTGCGTGGTCGGTGCCGGCGTGGTCACGCAGCCTCCGAGCGCGGCGACGAAGGTCAGCGCCATCGCGGTAGGTGCGACGCGCATCGTGCGAGAAGTATTCATGATCGAACCTCGGCAAACGCCGTGCAGCGTGCAGGCGACGGGTCAGCTTCGGCGTGGTGCGGAGGTGCGTCTGTCTGCTAACGAACGGTCAAAACGGAGGATCGAGCGATCGATGTGCTCGGCGAGTTGTTCGACTAGCGCGGTCGATCGCGCCACGCCTCCCAGATCGCGCCGAACGTTTCCTTGGTCGATAGTCGATCGTCCGATAGCGCGTCGAGGACGTCGGACAGCCGCTTCGACTTGACGATCGTGTAGAACGTGAGCCAGCGTCGTCGAGCAGAACGACCGCGAAGAACACGCCTTCGCTCCAACAGCGGGCGTCGGCGTCGGCGATGCAGGTTCATGCCGAGGAAGCCGGTGGTGATGGTGCCGATCAGGCCGAAGATGGTGACCACGGTCAGCCGCACGACGGTGTTGGCCTGGCGCCGCAGGCTGTCGCTGTCGAGGTAGTCGTTCATGTCGTGGATGCGCTCCTTCACTTCCTCGTACAGCGGATCGAGGCCGAGATGTTCCGCGCACATCTTGAACAGCGCTTTCGGCTGCGCCTGCTCCGAGATCTCGTGGAACCAGTAGCGGTGCGTGAAGCGCAGGAAGATCTCGAAGCGTTGCCGGATCGCGCGCTTGAAACGCTTCACCGACTCGGGATTGCCGACGTCGAGACGTTCGAGTGCCTCGACGAGCTGGTCCGACACCATCAGCAGCGCCGCCTTCTGGAAGTGCGCGATCAGGAACAGCAGGAAATGCTGGTGGCGAAACTGCGCCAGCACGCCGCGGTCGCGGCAGGCGAAGAACTCGGCCAGTGCGCGTCGCCGACCACGACCAGCGCGTGGCCGCAGCACAGGTAGCGGGTGTTGCGGCCGTCGCGCCGTCGCCGCCTTCGGCCCAGAAGCGGTCGTAGCAGTAGCGCTGTTCGAAGTCGGCGACGTAGTGCGCCGACGTAGGGCAGGTCGTCGTCGCCGGCGCCGGTAACGAGACCGAGCCGGACGAAGTCGTTGCGCGACAGCGCGCGGGGCTCGTCGATCGCGAGGTACGCCATCACCGGCATGCGGTAGTACTCGATCTGCCGGTAGCGCATCGCGCCGGGCTGCGCCGGAATGATCGCTGCACCAGCGGATGCATCAGGTACGCCCAGTGCGACGCGATCCGCGGCACGCGGTGCTCGGCCGACGTGCGTCAGGAACGTCTCGCGCTCGCTGCGCATCGGAGTGCGCCAGCACGGTGCCGTCGGCGCGCGAGCCATTCGACGCTGATCCATCGCAGTGCAACGCCTTGGCCGTTCGCGTCCCAGCCCGCCGGATAGGCGCGGCCGAAGCGGTAGCAGGATGCTCCTGCGCCAGCGCGAGCGACAGGTCGCTCGGCGTCGACCTCGACGTTCAGCAGCACGACGTCGATATCGAAGAAGAAGTACAGGTCGACGTGCACGATCTGACAGCGTGACCGGCGCGTCGCCCGGCTGCGCCACGACGCGCACCGCGCGCGATGTCGTGGCGGCGGAACACGCGCATCGGCGAGTTGCCGTGCCCTTCGCGGCATCGCGAATGCGCCGTCGCCGTAGAGGAAGCGCTGCACGTACGGGCAGAAAGCGTGACGAACTCGTTGTAGTGGCGTTCGTGGAACTCGCCCGGCGCGCCGCTGAATTCGTCGATCACCTCGCGCCACGGATTGCCGGCCCCCGCGGAGTGCAGCACTTCCCAATGCCGTTGCACCTGATTGCCTTCCTTCAGCGGAATCAGTTGCAGCGGCCACAGCAGAATCTGCCGGAAATGGCGCACGCGTTTCGCTGGTACGGCAGCCGCCTCGGACATGTGGATTCCCCTCCTCCGGCAGGGTAGCAGGGGCAGTTGGCGTGCAACAGGTTTTGCCGCCACACCGTTGACCGTCGCGCGTCGCAGCAGAACAATCGTGCGATGCGCCGCGAAGCGATCGTCGAACGCCTGACCCATTCCGAGGATCCGTCGATCCGTTGGAAGATCCGCGTCGGCGTGCACGACGAAGATCCGACGTCGCGCGGCATCAAACGTCTGCAGCAAGAGATTCGCGAAGGTCCGGTGGTAGCTGCGTTGCTCGCGCGTCGCGACGACGCCGGACAGATCCACACGCGTCACGTCTACGACAAATGGCACGGCGCGCATTGGGTTCTCGCCGCGCTCGCCGACCTCGGCTATCCACCGCACGACGAATCGCTGCTGCCGCTGCGCGATCAGGTGCTGTCGCACTGGCTGAAGGATCAGTTCTATCGCGAATTCGACGCCGCCAGCCGTGCGCAGGCATACAAGCACGCCGGTGTTCCGGTGATGGAAGGGCGCCATCGGCGTTGCGCGTCGCAACAGGGTAATGCGTTGCTCGCCGCTACCCGGCTCGGTTTGCTCGACGACAAGGCAGAACGGCTCGTCGAACGGTTGCTGCATTGGCAATGGCCCGACGGCGGATGGAACTGCGACAAGAATCCCGGCGCCGATACGTCGTCGTTCATGGAGACGCTGCTGCCGATGCGCGGCCTGGCGTCGTACGCACAGTACGCCGACGATGCGGATGCGCTGTCTGGGAAGGCACTGTCTGCGAAGGCTCTGGCTGCGAAGGCACAGCGTGCTGCGCGCAAGGCCGCCGACGTGTTTCTGACGCGGCGTCTGTTCAAGCGTCGCGCCGACGGCTCGGTCATCGCACAAGGCTTCACTGCCTTGCACTATCCGGTGTACTGGCACTACGACATTCTCGCGGGCCTCAAGGCGATGGCGGAGCTGGATCTGATCCGCACGCCGCGCTGCGCGGAAGCACTCGACCTGCTCGAGGCAAAAGAACTCGCGACGGGCGGCTGGTCGGCCGACGATCGCTACTTCAAAGCCACGTCGAAGCCGACGCTCGGCGGCGACTATGTGAACTGGGGCGCCGGCAGGAAGACGATGAACGAGTGGATCACCGCAGACGCGCTGTCGGTTCTGCATGCGGCCGGCCGGCTTTAGTCGCAGCGCAGGAGTAACGATCGTTTCGCGCCTTCGCTCTCCTGGCCGCACCGTGTGGATCGTCGTCGCGACGCTGTGCGCGTGTGTCGTCGCATGTGGATCGCTGTCGCCGCCGGCAGATCAGGTCCCTTCGCAGCATTTCACCGAATCCACCGCGACAGAACTCGGTCGGCTGAGCGAGCGCGCGGCCGCTGCGCATGGCGATCTCAGCGGCGTGCGCATTCTCGACGGCGGTAAGGACGCATTCACCGAACGGATCGCACTGATCGACGCAGCGCAGCGTTCGATCGACGCGCAGTACTACATCTGGAACAGCGACCTCACGCGGCAAGTACATGGCGCAGGCGATCTACGCCGCGGCCGAGCGCGGCGTACGCGTGCGCTTGCTGCTCGACGACATCAACGTGGCCGGTCGCGATGCGACGATTGCCGCGCTCGATGCGCACCACAACATCGAGATCCGCATCTACAACCCGTTCCCGCAGCGCAACGGCGCGCGCAAGATGCTGGATCTCGTCACCGATTTCTCGCGCCTCAACCGGCGCATGCACAACAAGTCGTTCACCGTCGACGCCGCCGTGACGATCGTCGGCGGACGCAACATCGGTGACGAGTATTTCGACGTGAATCCCGATCTGGTCTTCCGCGACCGCGACGTGGAAGTGATCGGACCGATCGTCGATCAGGTCGGCACGATGTTCGATGCGTTCTGGAACAGCGAGCTGACGTATTCGATCGCGGCGTTGTCGTCGAATCGGCTGACCGACGCTGACGCCGCCAAGCGGCTCGACGGCGCGCGCAGAACCGGCGCCACGTTGCGCGAGATGAAGATCGACCTGCCGGAGAGCACGCCGGGTGCGCTTGGCGCGGTCGAACGCTCGCAGGCGCGAATGGTGTGGGCGCCGGCGCGCCTGGTTTACGACTCGCCGCCGCACGCCGACGCCATGGCCGAGACGTCGCACGTTCAAGCCACCGCGATGGCGTTCGGCCAGCTGGCGCGGGCAGCGCAGCACGAAGTGCTGATCGAATCCGCGTATCTGGTGCTCGACGATCCGAGCCTGGCCGTGATTCAGGACATCAGGGCGCGCGGTGTATCGATTCGCGCCTTGACGAACTCGTTGTCGTCCAACGACGTCACCGCGAACCACGCTGCCTACGCGCGACGCCGCGAACCGATCGTGGCGAGCGGCATCGACGTGTACGAATTGCGGCCCGACGCCGCGTCGTGCGGCGCGCTCGTCAGCGTCGGCGAATGCTCGTTGCAGCGGATCTTCGGGTTGCACGCCAAGTCGTTCGTCTTCGACGAAACGACGTTGTACGTCGGCTCGATGAATCTGAACATGCGTTCGGCGTACCTGAACGCCGAGTCGGCGCTGATCATCGAGAGTCCGGAACTCGCGCGAGCGGTCGCCGGCGCGATCACGCTGAACATGCAGCCGCAGAACAGCTGGCGCGTGACGCTCCAGAACGGCCAACTGACGTGGACCACCGATCGGGACGGCACGGTGATAACGATGCATCGGGAACCCGATACGCCGTGGTGGCGTAGAACGCAGTCGGGATTCATCGCGATGCTGCCGCTCGAGAAATATCTGTGACGGTTTGCGCTGGCGGACGCGTTGCCAGATGATCGACGCACGACACCAGGAAGCATCGATGAGCGCGATCGAATCGTTCCGTCAGGAAACGCGCGAATGGCTGGCGGAGAACTGTCCGGCCGGCGCGCGCGGTCCCGGTCAGATCCCGTGGGGCTCCACCCGCATGCACCTCGAGGACGACGCGCGAACATGGCTCGAACGGATGGCCGGACGCGGTTGGACCGTGCCGACGTGGCCGCGCCAATACGGCGGCGCCGAACTCACGCCGGCGCAGTATCTGGTGCTGCTCGAGGAGTTGCGGCGCATCGACGCGCGTTCGCCGCTCACCGGGCGCGGCGTCAACTACATCGGTCCGACGCTGCTCGATTACGGCACGCCGGAGCAGAAGGCGCGCTGGTTGCCCGGCATCGCGCGCGGCGAAGGCGGCTGGTGCATGGGCTACTCCGAACCCGGCGCCGGTTCGGACCTCGCCAATCTGAGTACCCGCGCGGTGCTCGACGGCGACCGCTACGTCATCAACGGCCGCAAGACATGGACGTCCGACGCGATGGAATCGGACTACATCTTCGCGCTCGTCCGCACCGATCCGGTTGCGCCGAAGCACGACGGCATCAGCCTGATGCTGATCGACATGCACCAGAGCGGCGTACAGGTGCGTCCGATCCGCTTGATCAGCGGCAGCTCGCCGTTCAACGAGACGCTGTTCGAAAACGCGATTGCGCGACGCGACGACGTCGTTGGGCCGCTGAATCAGGGTTGGACCGTCGGCAAGCGCCTGTTGCAGTACGAACGCTCGACGCACGCCGGCATCAACATCTCGGGAACTCAGGGACGCGTGGCCGAGACACCCCTTTTCGATATCGTCAGATCCTACGTTGGCGAACGCAACGGTCGCATCGCCGACGACGACCATCGCGCCGCGTTGACGCGGCACGAAATGAACCAGCACGCCTATCGATTGACGCAGCGGCGCGTCATCGAAGAAACGCAGGCACGGGCGCCAGGGTTCGCTTCATCGGCAGTGAAGCTGTCCGGCGCCATCCTCGCGAAGGAGCGCACCGAGTTGCAGATCGCCGCGATGGGATTCAAAGGCGTGGGCTGGGAAGGCGAGCCGTTCACCGACGAGGAAATCTCCGCGACTCGTACGTGGTTGCGCCAGAAGTCGGCCACAATCGCGGGCGGAACGGCAGAAGTGCAGTTGAATATCATTGCGAAGCGGGTATTGGGCTTACCCGACTGACGCGCACGAACTCAATGAGAGGACGGATCAACCGCGGTCATCGCGGTCGGGCAGAAGCGTGTAGTACGAACGAGGTGCCGGTTTGTTGTTGCTGTGGGTCGGATTCGTCGCGTTCATTCTCGCCATGCTCGCGCTCGATCTCGGGATATTTCAGCGGAATCCGCACGCGGTTACCGTGCGCGAGGCACTGGTCCGGTGCGCCTGCTGGATCTCGTTAGGCCTCGGCTTCGGCCTCTTCGTCCATTTCGCCTACGACCTGCAATTGTTCGGCCTCGGCGTCGACGTCGATTCTGTGGACGGCATGGTCAACGACGGCGACATGGCGCTCGCGAAGTATCTGACCGGCTACCTCGTCGAGCAGTCGTTGAGCGCGGACAACGTCGTGGTGATGGTGTCGGTGTTCGCGTTCTTCGGCGTTGCACCGCAGTACCAGCATCGGGTGCTGTTCTGGGGAATCATCGGCGCGATCGTGCTGCGCGGCGTGATGATCACCATCGGCGCGGCGCTGATAGCCCGTTTCCACTGGATTCTGTATGTGTTCGGCGGGTTCCTGATCTTCACGGGTATCCGCATGTTCTTCGTCAAGATGGAACACGGCGATCTGGAGCGGAATCCGGTGATGCGCCTGGTGCGCCGCGTCATTCCGGTGACCGCGCAGTTTCACGGAGGCCATTTCGTGGTGCGCGCCGGCAGCGACGAAGCGCTGGAACCGCCGACCCCCGGCGCGCAGTGCAAATCCGATTCGGTGGCGGAGAAAGCGAAGAAGGGCGCGTTGATGTTGACGCCGCTCGGCCTCGCACTCGTCGTGGTCGAACTGAGCGACCTCGTGTTTGCAGTCGACTCGATACCGGCGGTGTTCGCGATTACCACTGACCCGTTCCTGGTGTTCACCAGCAACGTCTTCGCGATCCTCGGCTTGCGCTCGCTGTACTTCGCGCTGGCAGGTCTGCTCGATCGGTTCCGCTACCTGAGCGCGTCGATTGCGTTCGTGCTGGTGATCGTCGGAACGAAAATGCTCGCGTCGTCGTGGATCAAGGCCACGTTCGGCTCACGCGCGAACCTGTATCTGCTCGTTTTGATCTTCTCGATTCTGACGATCGGCATCGTCGCATCGTGGCTGGCGAGCGCTCGCGATCGGGGTCGGTAAGTCACTTCGACGAGGGCGAGTGGCGGGCGCGAACAAGCCCCCACCTCCACCGGGAACCGTCAGCGAATTCAGCCGGAGGCGCGCTGACGGATTGGTGAAGGCTCGTATTGGGGGCGGGTTCCGGTGCGTGTCCGGTCGGCAGAGGTTGTACCGGCGGCAGCGGCTTCGGCGCGATGATCCGCTTCAGCCATACCTGCACCCGATAGACGTAGGTGAAGACGACCGGCACCACCAGCAGGCTCAGCACCGTCGAGGTGATCAGGCCGCCGATCACGGCGATCGCCATCGGCGAGCGGAAGCTCGGCGTCGGCGCCGAGGCCGAGCGCGATCGGCATCATGCCGGCGCCCATCGCGATCGTCGTCATGATGATCGGCCGCGCGCGCTTGTGGCAGGCGTCGAGCAGCGCGTCCAAGCGCGCCATGCCGTGGTCGCGCCGCGCGACGATCGCGTATTCGACCAGCAGGATCGAGTTCTTGGTCGCGATGCCCATCAGCATGATCAGCCCGATCAGCGACGGCATCGACAGCGCTGTGCGGATGAGACAGAGCGCGAGGAACGCGCCGCCGGATCGACAGCGGCAGCGCGACCAGGATCGTGACCGGCTGCAGGAAGTCCTTGAACAGCAGCACCAGCACGATGTAGATGCACAGCACGCCGGTGAGCATCGCCAGGCCGAAGCTGTCGAACAGCTCGGTCATCACTTCGGCGTCGCCGACCGTCGTCTGCGACGACGCCGGGCGGCAGGTGCTGCACGATCGGCAGCTCCAGTCGACCTGGCGTCCTGCACGTCGCCGAGCGGCATGCCGGACAGCTCGATCTCGAAGTTGATGTTGCGCAAGCGGTCGTAGCGGTCGATCTACGGCCGGGCCGCCGTCGATCGCCAGCGTCGCGACCTGCCGAGCATCACCGGGCCGCGCGCGCCGGGCACGCGCGAGGCGTTCGAGCAGGCGCGAGGTCGCGTGCGCGCCTCGGGCGGCAGCTTGACGACGATCGGCACCTGCCGCTGCGCGCAGGTTGAGCTTGGGCAGCGCTCTGGTCGTAGTCGCCGGCGGTCGCGATGCGCAGCGTCTCGGCGATCGCCGCGCGGTGACGCCGAGGTCGGCGGCGCGCGCGAAGTCGGGCCGCACGATCGATCTCGGGCCGGATCAGGCTCGCGGTCGACGTGACGTTGCCGAGCCCGGGGATGCGTGCGCAGGTCGCGCTCGACGCGCGCGCGCGCGCTCGCGAGCCTGCGCGCGTCGTCGCCGCAGCACCAGCATGTACTTCTCGCCCGAGCCGCCGAGGCCGACGTTGCTGCGCACGCCCGGGACAGCGTCGAGCGCGTCGCGCAGCTCGTTCTCGATCGACCTGCTTGCGAGGCCGCTCGCGTTCCGCGCGGCGTCAGGTGGATGCGTGAGCGTCGCCTTGCGCAGTCGGCCGGCCGAGCCGCCGCTGCCGCGAACGGATCGGCGCCGGTCGCGCTGCCGCCGCGCCGATCGGTGTAGAACAGCTTGACGTATTCCGGGATTCTTCGCGACGATCGCGCGCGCCTGCTTCGGCGGTGCGCGTGGTCTGCGTCGAAGGTCGCGCCCGGCGGCAGCGTCGATCTGACCTGGTCTGCGAGAGGTCGTCGGGCGGGATGAAGCCGGTCGGCAGCAGCGGCACCAGCGCCAGCGAGCCGAAGAAGAACACCGGTCGCGCCGATCATCGTCACGAACCGGCGGTGCTGCAGGCACCACGCGGCGACGCCGACGTAGATCGAGGATCCAGCGGCCCTTCTCCGGCGCGCCTTCTGTCGGCGGCTTCAGGATGTACGCCGGCCATCATCGGCGTGAGCATCCGCGCGACGACCAGCGAGCGAACACCGCGATCGCCGCGGTCCAGCCGAACTGCTTGAAGAACTTGCCCGGAACGCCGCTCATGAACGCGGTCGGCAGGAACACCGCGATCAGCGTGAAGGTGGTGGCGATCACCGCCAGGCCGATCTCGTCGGCCGCTTCCATCGCGGCCTGGTACGGCGTCTTGCCCATGCGCAGGTGGCGCACGATGTTCTCGACCTCGACGATCGCGTCGTCGACCAGGATGCCGACCACGAGCGACAGCGCGAGCAGCGTCACGACGTTGAGCGAGAAGCCGAGCAGGTACATGCCCAGAACGCCGGGATGATCGACATCGGCAGCGCGGTCGGCGGAGACGAGCGTCGCGCGCCAGTCGCGCAGGAACAGCCACACCACCAGCACCGCGAGGATCGCGCCTTCGTACAGCAGCGTCATCGAGCCGTCGTAGTTCCTTGCGCGACCGGGTCGACGAAGTTGAACGCCTCGGTGATCGTGATGCCGGGATGTGCGCTCGCCTCAAGCGTCTCGAGCGCCTGCGCGACGCCGTGCGGCGACGTCGACCTCGCTGGCGCCGCGCGTGCGCGCGACCTCGAAGCCGACCACCGGCTTGCCGTCGAGCAGCGCGAGCGCGAGCGCGGCTCGGCGACGGTGTCGCTGATCGTCGCGACCTGATCGAGCCGGATGCGGCGGCCGTCGCGGAGCGCGATCTCCAGCTGCGCCAGCTCGCCGGCCGACTGCACGTGGCGATCGTGCGCACCGACTGCTCGGCGCCGCCGACGTCGGTGCGCCCGCCCGACGCTCGTCGCTGCGATCCTGGCGCAGCTGCGCGAGATGTCGGCCGCGGTGGCGTTCAGCGCCTGCAGGCGCGCCGGGTCGAGCTCGACGCGCACCTCGCGGTCGACGCCGCCGACGCGCGTCGACCGCGCCGACGCCGCGCACCGCGAGCAGGTTGCGCGACACCGTGTTGTCGACGAACCACGACAGCGCCTCGTCGTCCATCCGGTCGGACGCGACCGTGAAGGTCAGGATCGGTTGTCCCGCGGTGTCCACTTTGCCGACGATCGGTTCTCGCAGATCGCTCGGCAGATCGGAGCGGATGTTCGATACCGCGGCGCGCACGTCGTTCACCGCCTCGAACAGGTTTTTCTCGAGGCGAAACATGATCACCGTCGTCGACGTGCCTTCGGTGACGGTCGACGTGATGTGTTCGATGTCGCCGACGGTCGCCATCGCGTTCTCGATCTTGCGGGTTACCTCGGTTTCGAGCTGCGACGCCGATGCGCCTTGCATGACGCGCCGTCACCGTGACGGCAGGAAAATCCATGTCGGGCAGGTCGGTGATGTTCAGGTGTTTGAAGCCGTAGACACCGGCCAGCGTCAACAGAATGAACGCGACGATCGGCGGAATCGGCTGACGGATCGACCAGGTGGCGAAATTGCCGCCGCTGCTCATGATTGATGTCCGACCGCCGGCACTACGCGCACCGCGTCCGCGTCGTTCAGGAATGCGGCGCCGGCAGCGACGACCTGTTGCTCGTCGGTAAGACCGGCGCTGATCTCGACGCCGTTCCCGAAGCGGCGGCCGACGTCGACCTTCGTCAACGCAACGCGACCATCGGCGCCGAGCACGAAGACGTATTCGTGACCGTCGCGCAGCACGATTGCATCGGACGGCAGCGTCAGCGCGACGCGGTGGCCCAGCGTGATGGTGCCGGTGCCGTACATACCGGCGCGCGCGCCGGTGTTGGCGTCGGCGCTGCGATCGAGTTCGACATAAGCGACGCCGATGCGCGTGCTTTCCTCGAGCACCGGCGCGACCTGACGGACTTTGCCGTGTGCGATCGTCCGATCGACCAGTTGCACGCTCGCTTCGTCGCCGACCTGAACCTGCGCGAGCTGCGCGCCGGTCAGTTCGGCGCGCCATTCGAGGCGGTTCTGGCGAACCAGCCGGAACAGCTCGGTGCCGGGCGCTGCGACCATCCCGAGCATCGCCTTACGCGAAGAGATCACGCCGTCGTCCGGCGCGACGACGCGCGTGTACTCGAGCGCGAGTTTCTGGCTGTGCAGCCGTGCATTCGCCGACTCGAGTTGCGCCTTCGCCGTGCGGCCGCGCGTCAGATACTGCGTGGCGTCCTGCTGGCTGAGTGCACCGGTTTTGCCGAGCCGCTCGGCGCGTTGCGCGTTGGCCTCTGCTTCGGCGACGTTTGCTTCCGGCTTCCGCCACCGCGGCTTCGGACTGCCGCACCATCGCGAGTGTCGTCGCGTCGTCGAACCGCGCGAGCACTTGCCCCTTAGTGACCTCGTCACCGACGTCGACCATCAGCTCGGCGAGGCGCAACCCCGCGACTTCTGCACCGACGATCGCTTCCTGCCACGCCGTGATCGTACCGGAGGCTTGAATGACTTCCGGCCACTCGACGCGCTCCGGGTGAACGACGCTCACGGTCAATGCCATCGCCGGCGGAGGGACGGTAGCCGAGGCGGGCAGCGTCGGGTCGGCGCCTTTCGGTCGCAACTCGGTAGCGCCTACGGCAACGACCACCGCTACCGCGATGCCGATCAACCAGGCTCGTACTGTGCGACCGATTTTCATGAACGCTCCCCACGCCGCAGGTTTGCAGCGCCGTGCAATCTCGATTGCGGTGCAGGACTCGTGCCGGCCGCGATCTGGCGGCGCGCGATCTCGCCTTCGATGAGCGCAACACCGTGATCGGCCATGCGCTCGATCGTCGAAGTGAGCGCCGCGTCATCGCTGAGCAGCGCAGGCGCGATCTGATTGACGGCGGTGCGATGCACGAACAGCACGAGCGCGAGCCCGCCGATGCTGAAGGCCAGGTGATGCAGCGCGGTGTCGGGCTCCTGGATGCCGATCGTGCGACATAGGAAACGCGTTAGATCGTCGTGCATCCGGCGCGGTCCGTCGGGCTGACCGTCGAGTGCGCCGCTCGGCTGCAGTTCTTCACGCAGCACGACGAGCCGCAGCTGTTGCAGTTCGGGTGCGGCGATATACGCCATGATGTGGCCATAAAACGCGACCAGTGCACTGCGCACGGACACGTTCGGATCGGCCATCTCGAGCGGAAACGGCCCCATCTGCTCCGGAATCCGGAACACTTCGCGGTACAGCGAAGCCTTGTCGCCGAAGTAGTAGTGGATGCCGGCGACGTTGACGTCGGCGAGCCGGCAGATTTCGCGGGTGGACGCACCCTCATAGCCTTTCGAAGCGAAAACCTGAAGGGCCGCGCGAACCAGACGCCGCTTGGCGTCGGTCTGTTGGAGATCCGAAGAACCGTTCACTTGAGTAGTTTGGTAACAGCAGGGACGGGCAAGATAAAGCAGGCGCTTGAATCAAGCAAGCGCTTGATGGTTGTTTTGTGATGGCGCTGACGGAAGCTTCGGCTCACGGCGGCCGTGGGTACCGGATAGAGCGTTGCTCATAGCGATCTTTGCGTGTCTCGGCCGGCGTCATCGTCTCGATGGCCACCCACCAACGAAGTCGCGCGATCGATGCGAGTGGTGGGTGTTCGGTGCGCCGGACCGTGTTTGGCCAGGGATGGCCAAGCGACGCCAGGGATGGCTGCTTGCGTGTCCGGCGCACCGAACACCCACCGCTCGCCCTTATCGAAGGCGAAGCCGAGCGCTACGACGAAGCGCTAGACGCGATGCCGAGCTTGGAGTGGCGGTAGCCGTAGAAGAGGTAGATCAATACGCCGATCAGGGCGTAGGTGCTGAGGATGCCGAGCGCGATCGGATCGTGTTCGACTTTGCCGGGGTTGCCGATCATCGCGCCGAGCAGGTCGTAGCCGAGCGCCTTGCTGAAGATGTCGAGCAGGATCGGACCCATCATCAGCACCACGCAGAAGAAGATCCCGAGGATCGGCGTGTACGGGTAGAACGGCACCTGGAATGGCCGCTTCATGGTCGGGTTGTTGCGGCGCAGATAGATGACGCTGCCGCAGACGATCGCGAACGCGAGCGCGGTGCCGAGGCTGACCAGGTCGCCGAGTACGCCGAGCGGCAGCAGCGACGCGGCCACCGCGATGATCAAGCCGAGCACGACGGTGCCGGTCGCCGGCGTTTTGAAGCGCGGGTTCACCTCGCCGAACACGCGCCAGATCAGTCCGTCTTTCGCCATCTGATAGAACACGCGCGTCTGTGCGTAACACAGCACCAGCATGACCGACGACAGTCCGGTGAAAGCGCCGATCTTGATGATCAGCGAGAACAGATTCAGCGTGCCGGTGTCGCTGCCGGACCACGGTATCAAGGCCCACGACGGGTTCATGCGGTCGACGGCGACCGCGATCGGATCGGGCACGCCGAGCTTGCCGAACGGCACCACGCCGGTCATCACGATCGACACCAGCATGTAGATCAGCGTGCAGAAAGCGAGCGACCCGAGGATGCCGATCGGTACGTCCTTCTGCGGGTTGTGCGACTCACCGGCCGCAGTGGAGACCGCCTCGAATCCGACGTACGCGAAGAAGATGATCGACGCGGCGCGGAACACGCCCTGCCAGCCGTAGCGGAAGCCGCCTTCGTTTGCCGGCACGAACGGCGACCAGTTTTCGGGATTCATGTACGTCGCGCCGATGATGATGAACGCGATCAGCACGGTCACCTTGATCGCGACGATGACGTTGTTGACCTGCGCCGATTCGCGCACGCCGAGCACCAGCAGGCTCGTCACCGCGAGAATGCCGAGCGCTCCGATCAGATTGAATCCGTCGGTGCTCTGCAGCACGCCGCTCTGGTACTGCCAGGTGGATCTCGATAGTCCCTCGGGAACGATTACGCCGAAGTCGTGCAACAGGCTCACGACGTAACCGGTCCACCCGGCCGCGACGGTGGATGCGGCCACGCCGTACTCGAGCAGCAGCAACCAGCCCATCACCCAGGCGAACACTTCGCCGAGCGTGACGTAGGCGTACGAGTACGCCGAGCCGGACACCGGCATGGTCGACGCGAGTTCGGCATAGCACAGCCCCGCAAAGGTGCACGCGAGACCCGCGATCACGAACGACAGCACGACCGCCGGACCCGCGAAGTTCGCCGCCGCATTGCCGGTCATCACGAAAATGCCGGCGCCGATGATGGCACCGATGCCGAGGCTGATCAGGTTGAACGGTCCGAGCGAGCGCCTCAGATCGGAGTCGGTGAACTCCTGTTGAATCTGTGCGACGGATTTCTTTGCTAACAGTCGGCCTCGGGCCACGTCGATGCTCTCCGTAGATCGTTGCTCATGAACGGTAGCACGACCGCGCTCGGGGGCGTGATCGTGACGTCACATTTGATGGCGCAACCCGTCAGGGGAACGCGAGATAACGGCCGAATTCGAACAACGGTTGCGGATACACGCCGAGCCAGACCGTCGCGAGCGTTGCGAGCAGCAACATTGCGGCGCTCGCTTTGTACACCCACGTCATTGCGACGGCGACGCGTTCGGAACCCGGATCGACGTTGGTGATCACCGCATTGATCACGCGCAGGTAGTAGTAGATGCCGATGGCGCTCGCAACGACCACACCGGCGACGAGCCACCACTGCGCGGCCTGAACGCCGACGCCGATGACGGCGAGCTTGCCGATGAAGCCGGCCGTCAGCGGAATGCCCGCCAACGACAGCAACATCGCGATCAGGATCGCCGCGAGATACGGCCGATGCCACAACAGCGAGCGATACTCGTCGATGTCTTCGTGATCGCGCCGACTCATCGGGCTCGATACCAGCGTCATCACGCCGAACACGCCGAGTGACGTAACGAGATACGAAACCAGAAACACGCCGGCCGCGCGCACCGCTTCGACGCCGGGCAATGCCAGCACCACCGCCAGATAGCCGAAGTTCGCGATCGACGAGTACGCGAGCAGGCGCTTCAGGTTCGTCTGCCGCAGCGCCAGCACGCTGCCGACGAGCATCGACGCGAGCGCGAGACCGATGATCGCGGTGACGATGAGCGGCGACGCGTTGCTGACGCCGGCGTGCAGCAGGCGCAGCGCAACGATGAACGCACCGACTTTCACCACGGTGGACAGATAAGCAGTGACCGGCAGCGGCGCCGCTTCGTACACATCCGGCGTCCATTGGTGGAACGGCACGAACGACAGTTTGAACGCGAGCCCCGCCAACAACATGGCAGCGCCGACGGTCACGAGCGGCGAACCCAGACCCGCGCCGGCGATGGCGCCGGACAGCGAGGCGATGTCGAGTGCGCCGGTCTCGGCATAGATCAGCGCGAGCCCGAACAGCAGCGTGGACGATGCGCCCGCCGACAGGATCAGGTACTTGATGCCGCCTTCGATCGAACGCGGCCGGTCGATGGCGTACGCGACGGCGCCGACCATCGGCAGGCTCAGCAACTCGAGGCCCAGCAGCAGCGTCGCGGCGTGATTCGCGCACGCGAGCGTCAGCGCGCCGAGCGTGCCGACGCCGAGCAGCAGATACAGTTCCTCGCGATGTCCGCGGTAACCGGTGAAGTAAGCGGGGCACAGCGTCAGCACGCCGAGCGTGGTGACCAGGATCAGCGCCATCGCAAACTGCGCGGTGCCGTCGACCAGCATCAGACTCGTTACGGCGACCGCGTGCGCCTCGGTTGCGTTCCAGCCGAGCAGGATGCTCAGCAGCGCGAGTGCGGTGCCGACGATGGTGACGCCGCCGGTCAAGCGGTGGCTGCGTCGCACCGCAATGACGAACATCGAGACGACGATCGTGGCCGTCGTAACGAGCAGCGGCATCAGCGCCATGATCTGTTCGTTCACGGCGCGACTCCCGCAGCGGCAGGCGCGGCGGCCTGGAATGAATACATCGCGTCGAAGGCCTGCACCGGCGCTCTTGCGGCATCGATCACCGGTTGCGGATAGAGGCCGAGGCCGACCAGCAGCGCGATCAGCGCAAACATCATCACGAGCTCGCGCTTCGTCAGATCGACGAACGCGAGTGCGGCGTTGGCGACGGCGCCGTGCATCGGCCCCTGCAACGCGCGCTGCACCATGATCAACGCATACACCACAGCGAAGATCAGACCGGTGGACGCGACCACCGAAACCCACGGCGCAACCACGAACGTGCCGGTGAGGATCAGGAACTCGCCGACGAAGTTGCCGAGCCCCGGCAAGCCGAGCGACGCCAGCGCGAAGAACAGCAGGAACGGCGGCAGATACGGCAGGCGGGTCCAAAGGCCGCCCATCTCGCGCAGATCGCGCGTCTGCAGGCGTTCGTGAATTTCACCGCACAGGATGAACAGCGCGCCGGCCGACAGACCGTGCGCGATCATCTGTATGACGACGCCGATCAACGCCGCTTCGGTGCCGGCGTAGATGCCGATGATGACGAAGCCCATGTGGCTGATGCTGGTGTACGCGACGAGACGCTTGATGTCGGTCTGCGAGAACGCGATCACCGCGCCGTAAACCACTCCGGCGACGCCGAGCCACATCGCGATGGGGGCGATCTCGAGCGACGCGTGCGGAAACAGCGGAATGCCGAAGCGCAGCAGTCCGTAAGCGGCGGTCTTGAGCAGGATGCCGGCGAGGTCCACCGAACCGCCAACGGGCGCGTTGGTGTGCGCGTCCGGCAGCCAGCCGTGTAGCGGCACCAGCGGCATCTTCACCGCAAACGCCAGGAAGAAACCGAGCATCAGCAGCCACTCGACCGACGCCGCCATCGGCGTGCCGAGCAGATCGTGGTAGTCGAACGTGACGATGCCGGTCGCGTCGTAGTGCACGTAGGCGAGGGCGAGGATCGACACCAGCATCAGCAGACCGGACGCCTGCGTGTAGACGAAGAACTTGGTGGCGGCGTACGAGCGGGTCTTGCCGTTGGGCGCGTCGCTGCCCCACAGCGCGATCAGCATGTACATCGGCACCAGCATCACTTCCCACAGGAAGAAGAACAGCAGCAGGTCGAGCGCGAGGAACACGCCGATCACGCCGCCGAGATTCCACAGCAGATTGAGGTGGAAGAAGCCGGCGTCGCGGTCGATGTCGCGCCACGACGCGAGCACGGCCATCACGCCGAGCAGGTTGGTCAGCACGATCAGCAGCATCGACAGTCCGTCGAGGCCGAGGTGGAAACTCGCACCGAGCGCCGGAATCCACTCGGCGCGGTATTCGATCGTCCAGGTCGGCGCGCCGGCCGCCGACGAGAAGCCGGCGCCGGTGAACGAGAAGTCTTTCGTCGCCCACACCCACAGCGACAGCGCGAGCGCGATCAGCATGCTGACGAGCGCGATCCACCGCGGCGCCGCCGGCGCGAAGCGGTCGCTGCGCCAGCTCAGCACCCCGCCGATCAGCGGGAATCAGAATCAGCCAGACGAGTGTCATATCGAGCGACTCATGTAAACGCGACCATGCCGATCAGCAGGCACAACCCGGCGCCTGCAACGGCCGCATACCAACGCAGGTTGCCGTTCTGCGTGGCGGTGGCGAGGGTATTGAGGCCGCTCAATGTCGCGGGCACCAGGTTCATCGCGTTGTCGACCGGATCGTTGCGCATGATCCGCGACAAGAAGACGAAGGGGCGCACGAACAGTCGATCGTAGATCCAGTCGAATCCCCATGCGTGCTTCCACAGCGCGCCGAGCCACGCGGTCGCCGGGTTCGTCTGCGAGCGCGGCGGGCACCTGCGGCGCCTGCATGAACAACAGCCACGACATCGCGATACCCGCGAGCGATGCGACGAGCGGCAGGTGCACGATGAAGCCGCTCGCTTCGTCGACGGCGCGTGCTTCCGGCAGCACCGCGCCCAACGGCAGATGAATCAAACCGCCGGCGAGCGCGAACGCGCCGAGCACCGCCAATGGAATGTGGTGGCTGAGACCATGGCCGGGATGCGGCTCTTCGGCAGATCCCGAGCGCCAGCGCTCGGGTCCGAAGAACACGACGAAGATCAGCCGGAAGCTGTACAGCCCGGTCAGAAACGCACCGAGCAGACCGGCCAGCCACAGGTCGTGATGTCCCGTCAGATACGCCTGATGCAGGATTTCGTCTTTCGAGTAGTAGCCCGAGGTGAACGGGAACGCGGTCAGCGCGAGCGTACCGATCAGCATGCTGGCGAACGCGAACGGCAACCGGGTGCGCAGGCCGCCCATCTTGAAAATGTCCTGTTCGTGATGCATCGCGAGAATCACGGAACCCGCGGAGAGGAACAGCAGCGCCTTGAAGAAGGCGTGCGTCATCAGGTGGAACATCGCGCTGTCGAAGGCGCCGGCGCCTTCCGCCAGGAACATGTAGCCGATCTGGCTCATCGTCGAGTACGCGAGGATCTTCTTGATGTCGGTCTGCATCAGCGCAGTGAAGCCGGCCAACAACAGCGTGATGGCGCCGATCGCGCCGACGCATTCGAGCGCGAACGGCGACAGTGCGAACAGCGGTTCCATGCGCGCGATCAGATAGACCCCGGCGGTGACCATCGTTGCGGCATGGATCAGCGCCGAGACCGGCGTGGGGCCGGCCATTGCATCGGGCAACCACGTCTGCAGCGGCAACTGCGCCGACTTGCCGACGGCGCCGCCGAGCAGCAACAGACATGCGAGCGTCGCGAGCGGGGCGCCCGTGGACCACGCGTGCGGCGCCGCGCTGAGGATCGCGTCGATGTTCAGCGTGCCGAACGCGCGATACAGAACGAACAGGCCGATGATCATCGACGTGTCGCCGATGCGCGTGACGAGGAACGCCTTGCGCGCGGCGTCGCAGTTCGCCGGGTCCTTGTACCAGAAGCCGATCAGCAGATAGCTGCACAGACCGACGCCTTCCCAACCGAAGTACAGGAACAGCAGGTCGTCCGCCAGCACGAGAAACAACATGCTCGCGATGAACAGATTCATGTACGAGAAGAAACGCGCGAAACCGTCGTCGCCGCGCATGTACCACGCGGCGAACAGATGGATGAAGAAGCCGACGCCGGTGATCACGCCGAGCATCGTCAGCGACAACGCGTCGAGCTTCACCGCGAACGTCGGTGCAAACGCGCCGATCTGCATCCAGGTCCACAGCGTTTCGGTATACGTGCCGCCACCGGGAGGATGCGAAGGAAATCGTAGCCGACGTGCAACGTGACGAGCGCCGACAAACCGATGCTGCCCACGCCGATGATCGCGGCGACGTTCTCCGACATGCGTTCGCGCGTGATACGTGAGCAGCGCGAAGCCGACGAGCGGAAAGACGAAGATCAGCGAGACGAGATTCACGCGGCGTCATCCTTTCATCGTCGTGGCCGCGTCGACGTCGAGCGTGCGGAAGCGGCGGTACAGTTGAATCACCAGGGCGAGACCCACGCAGGCCTCGGCGGCTTGCAGCGTCAGCACCAGAACGAACATCACCTGGCCGTCGGGCTCTGCCCAGCGCGCGCCACCGACGACGAACGCGAGTGCGGTTGCGTTCATCATGATCTCGGTCGCCATCAGCATGAACAGCACGTTGCGCCGCATCACCAGGCCGACCATGCCGAGCGCGAACAGCGCGGCGGCGAGCAGCAGACCGTGTTCCATCGGAATCGGGCTCATCGCTCAAACGTCCTCATGCCGGCCGAGGTGGTAAGCAGCGACGAGTCCGCCGAGCAGCAGCATCGACGCGAGTTCGACCGCGAGCAGATACGGTCCATACAGCGCGACGCCTACCGCTTTGGGGCCGACCACCGTGAGACCGGCCGCGGTCAGCGCGTCGCGCGGCCACAGCATCACCACGAGTTCGGCGAGCAGAATCGCCGCCAATACGCACCGGCCCGATCCACATGCCGCCGCGCAGCCACTGCCGCTCCTGCTCCACCGTGCGGTGGCCGAGGTTCAGCATCATCACCACGAACACGAACAGCACCATGATGGCGCCGGCATAGATGATCACTTCGAGCACGCCGGCGAACGGCGCGCCGAGCGTGAAGAACACCATCGCGATCGCGAGCAGCGACACGACGAGGTACAACAGCGCGTGCACCGGATTGGTATTGGAGATCACCATCGTGGTCGCGAACAGCGCGACCGCAGAGGCGACATAGAAGGCGATTTCGATCATGGCAGCAGACTCTTGTAGTCGACCGGGGGCTCCTCGTTCAACGCCTCGCCTTTGGCTTTGCCGGTGATCGACATGCCCGCGACGCGATAGAAGTTGTAGTCCGGGTATTTGCCCGGCCCCGAGATCAACAGGTGTTCTTTTTCGTAGACGAGGTTCTGCCGGTTGTATTCGCCCATCTCGAAATCCGGCGTCAGCTGGATCGCCGTCGTCGGGCACGCCTCTTCGCACAGACCGCAGAAAATGCAGCGCGAGAAGTTGATGCGGAAGAACTCCGGATACCAGCGACCGTCTTCGGGGCGTTCGGCTTTCTGCAGCGAGATGCAGCCCACCGGACACGCGACCGCGCACAGATTGCACGCGACGCATCGTTCGTCGCCGTCGGGATCGCGCGTCAGCACGATGCGGCCGCGATAACGCGGCGGCACCGGTACCTTCACTTCGGGATACATCTGCGTGTCGCGCGGCCGGAACGTGTGCATGAACACCATCCCGATCGACCGGAACTGTGAGCCGATGCCGCGCAGTACTGACAGAAGGCGGTTCATTCGATCAGGCTCCGGGAGTGCGCCACAGCACGATCGCGGCGGTCACTAACAGGTTGATGAGGGCGAGCGGCAGGCAGACCTTCCAGGCCGCGGCCATCATCTGGTCGTACCGCGGCCGCGGCAGCGACGCGCGCAGCAGAATGAACGTGGCCATGAACACACCGGCCTTGATCGCAAACCAGATGAACGGAATCGCGCCGAGCAGCGGTATGTAGTCGTCGATGTGGAACGGCGCCTGCCAGCCGCCGAAGAACAGCGTGACGGTAAGCGACGAGATCAACACGATGCCGACGTATTCGGCCACGAGGAACATGCCGAACTTCATGCCGGAGTATTCGGTGTGATAACCGGCCGCGAGTTCGGCTTCCGCTTCCGGCAGATCGAACGGCGTGCGGTGGATGACGGCGATGCCGGCGAGCGCCCACACGCAGAAGCCGAAGAACTGCGGCACGATGAACCAGAGGTCGCGCTGCGCCTCTACGATCTCGTTCAGGTCGAAGCTGCCGGCCTGCATCACGATGCCCATCAGCGACAGACCCATGAACACTTCGTACGAGATCATCTGCGCGGTGGAGCGCAGCCCGCCGAGCAGCGCGTATTTGCTGTTCGACGACCAGCCGCCGAGCATCACCGCGTAGACCGCGAGTCCGGCGATCGCGAAGAAGAACAGGATGCCGGCCTGCGGAGACGCCACTACCCAGGTCGGCGTGAACGGCACCAGCACGAAGGCGAGCAGCATCAGGCCGATCGCGAGCGCCGGTGCGAGCAGGAACGTGGCTTTGTCGACGAACGGCGGAATCCAGTCTTCCTTGAAGAAGATCTTCACCATGTCGGCCGGCACCTGCAGCAGACCGAACCAGCCGACCCGATTCGGGCCGTAGCGGTCTTGCCACAGGGCGAGCAGCCGCCGTTCGGCCCAGATCATCTGCGCGCCCGCGACGATTGCGCCGATGAGAATCACGACGGCCTTGAACATGCCCCAGAAGATCGCGCCGAGCTCGGGTGTGATCCAGTCGAACACCGATCAACCTCCCTTCGCGACGCTGCACGTCGTCGTCGGTTCGAACGGCGGGATTCCCGGCAGGCCGACCGGCACGCCGATCGTGCCACTCGGAAAATCGTCGCGCGTTCTGACGACGAGGTTCGCCGTGACGCCGCCGATCGTGATGCGAGCGAGGCTGTGTTCGTCGAAGCTCAACCGCTGCGCGTCGAGCGCGTTGAATACGACGTAGCTCTTCGCGATGCGGGCCTGGATCGGCTCGGCAAGACTCGATAGTTCCTCGGACCCGAAGTGTTCGTGTAGAGGGATCAGAACGAGTCCGCTTCCCCTCTGTGCGTTCGTCGGCGAGAAGTACCGAGGCACGCCCTGGGTCTTTGCCACGAACAGGTGGACTCCCGGATCACCACCCTTCAATGCGCCACCCACTTCGGTCTGAAATTTGTTCCACGCCTGGGGCGAGTTCCAGCCCGGCGCCCACGCGAACGGCAGCAGTTCCGGAGGACGGTCGTCGGGTCCGGTGCCGTTGTAGCCTTCCATCGAGAAATTCAGCGCCGTGTCGGCGTCTTTGGTCGACCGCGGCTCGTGCACGAACACGATGGCGCGCGCCGCGGTGCGGCCGGATTGACGGTGCGGTGCGCGCGCCAGACCCATGCCGTGCATGCGGAATTTGGCGCCGGGCGCCGCTTCCGCCACGCCCTTGAATTGGGGCAGTTCGGCTTCGAGTTCTTCGATCACGCCGTCGAGATTCTCGGATTCGTCGTCGCCGCCGGTAATGCGGCCGAGCCAACGCCACGCTTCCAGCGTTTCGATCGAGCGGTCGTAATAGGCGGGGTCGAAGTTCTGGAAATAGCGTTGCGCGCGGCCTTCCATGTTGACGAGCGTGCCCGTCGCTTCGGCGAAGCTCGCAGAAGGAAGCACGACGTCGGCGCGGCGCGCGGTTTCCGTCATCTGGTGATCCAGCACGATGAGTCGCGAGCGCGCGAGCGGCTCGAACAGCTTTTGCGGCAGGCGGCGCTCGAGGTCGTTCTCGAGCACGACGATCACCGCTTCGTCGCCGCCGATGCGTGCCAGCGAATCTTCCAACGGCGTCGCGCCGAACAGCGCCACACCGAGACTGTTGGCTTCCGGCACGGCGAGACTGAGCAACACCGCCGGGTTGTGTTTGTGCAAAGCCCACGCGATGTTCGCGGCGGCGCGGATGACGTCGGTGGAACCGATGCCGGTGCCGGAGACGATCAGCGGTCGCTTCGCGGCTTTCAACGCGTCGGCGATCGCGGCGACGTCCGCGTTGCTCGCCGCGTGCAGTGGCGTGGCGCCACCGTCGATTGCGTTCGCCACCGCGAAACCGAGCTGCGCGATAGCCTCGGGTGCGAGCCGCAGTGCGAGCTGGGCGATGTCGTCGAAACCGGTTGCCGCCGGCGTTGCGACGAAAATCGGATTGCGTTCGTGTTGCGCGATGTCGGCGGCCGACTCGGCCTGCCAGTCCGGAACCTTCTTCTCGCGCGTCATTTCCAACGACTTGCCGCGCGCCGCCTGACGCAGCGCCAGCGCGACGCGCGGCGCGGTGGCCAATACGTCTTCGCCGAGCACGAGCACCGCATCGGCGTCGTCGATCGCGCGAATCGTCGCCGCGGAAACCGGTCCTTCGCGGAGCACTTTCAGCACCGTGCCCGTCAGTTCTGCGTCGTGGCGGGTCATGCCGCTCGAGAATGCCGCGGCGCCGACCAATCCGCGCAAACGGAAGTTCGCTTCGAGACTCGCGCGCGGCGAGCCGATGCCGAGGATCGGCTTTCCGGCGGACAACAGCTGTCGCACCCGAGCGATGGCGTCAGCGACTTCGACGGCCGCCAGCGCGCCGTCGCGCTTCACGAGCGGTTTGCGCGGCCGGTCTTTGCGATTCACGTAGCCGTAACCGAAGCGGCCGCGATCGCAGAGGAAGTAGCCGTTCAGCTCGCCGTGATAGCGGTTTTCGATGCGCCGTACTTCGCCATAGCGTTCGCCGGGCGAGATGTTGCAACCGACCGCGCAGCCGGCACAGATGCTCGGCGCGAACTGCATGTCCCACTTGCGCGCGTAGTGTTCCGAGTGCGTCTTGTCGGTGAACACGCCGGTCGGGCAGATCTCGGTGAGGTTGCCGGAGAATTCGTTCTGCAACGTGCCCGACCGTTCGCGGCCGAAGTACACGTGCGCGGCGGATCCGAACACGCCGAAGTCGGTGCCGCCGGCGTAGTCGTTGTAGAAACGCGTGCAGCGATAGCATGCGATGCAGCGGTTCATCTCGTGCGCGATGAACGGGCCGAGATCCTGATTGAGGTGCGTGCGCTTCGTGAAGTGGTACTGCCGGCGATAGTGGCCGGTCATCACCGTCATGTCCTGAAGATGGCAGTGGCCGCCTTCCTCGCAGACGGGACAGTCGTGCGGATGATTCGTCATCATCAGGCTGATGATGCCCTCGCGAAACTCCTTCGACTCCGGATCGGCCACGGTGATGCGGGTGTTGTCCGCCGCCGGCGTCATGCAAGCCATCACCAGGCGGCCGACTTTGTCGTTCTCGTCGCGATAGATCTTCACTGCGCATTGCCGGCACGCACCGACGCTACCGAGCGCCGGGTGCCAGCAGAAGTAGGGCAGGTCGACGCCGCGGCTCAAGCACGCCTGCAGCAGATTGTCTGCCGGATCGACTTCGAACTGCTTGCCGTCTACGTGAATGATCGCCATAAGTTCTCTCGGGCCGGATCTAACCGGGCCGTCTGTGTTTCAAGCCGTTTTTGCCGCCGTGGCGCCGACGGGTGCGAGACCCGCTTCGAATTCCGCGCGGAAGAACTTCAGCGCGGACTGCAACGGCTCCATCGCGCCGGGCGCGTGCGGACAGAACGTTTTTCCCGGACCGAGCCACCGCGTCAGTTTGCTCAATACTTCGATGTCTTCGGCCTGCCCGCGGCCTTCTTCGATCGACTGCAGGATCTTCACGCTCCACGGCAACCCGTCGCGGCACGGCGTGCACCAGCCGCACGATTCGCGCGCGAAGAACTCTTCGAGGTTGCGCACCGCCGAGACCATGCTCTGATTGTCCGCAACGACCGTGATCAACCCGGTGCCCATCCGCGAACCGGCTTTCTGGATCGTTTCGTAATCCATCGCGAGGTCGAGGTGTTCCGGCAGCAGGAAGTCGGTAGAGCCGCCGCCCGGCAACCACGCTTTCAGTTTGCGTCCGTCTTTCATGCCGCCCGCATGCACCTCGAGGATCTCCCGCGCGGTGGTTCCGATCGGCAGTTCCCAACAGCCTGGCTTGGCCGCGCGGCCCGAACAGCCATAGATCTTCGTGCCGCTGTCCTGGCTCTTGCCTTCCGAGAGGTTTTTGAACCAGTCAGCGCCGTTGGAGAGGATGTGCGGCAGGTTCGACAGCGTTTCGACGTTGTTGACGATGGTCGGCCGGCCCCACAAGCCGGCAACCTGCGGAAACGGCGGTTTGGCGCGCGGCGTCGCGCGCCGCCCCTCGAGCGAGTTGATCAGGGCGGTTTCTTCGCCGCAGATGTAGCGGCCGGCGCCGGTGTGAACGTACAGCTCGAAGCTCCACGAACCGCCGAGGATGTTCGCGCCGACGAGCCCGGCCGCGCGCGCTGCGTCGAGCGCTTCGTTGAGGCGTTTCTCCGCGGTGACGTATTCGCCGCGCAGGAAGATGTAGCCGGTCGTTGCCTGGATGGCGTATGCGGCGATCAACATCGCTTCGATGAGTTGATGCGGCACCTGTTCCATCAACAGGCGATCCTTGAACGTGCCGGGTTCCATTTCGTCGGCGTTGCACACCATGTACTTCGCCCCGGCGTCCGGTCCCATCGGGATCAGGCTCCACTTCACGCCGGTCGGAAATCCCGCGCCGCCGCGGCCGCGCAGGTTCGAGGCCTTTACGACCGCCTGCACGTCCGCCGGCGTCTGCGTGACCACTTTACGGAACGCGGCGTAGCCGCCTTCGGCCTGATATCCGTCGAAATCGAGCGGCCCGCCCGCGAGGTCGATCAGGCGCGTGAGCGGACGGCGGTAGTTCGGGTCGGATGCACTGCGCAACGTCATGCGTACGGCTCCAGAAGGGTTGGCGACCTGTGCCGGCTCGACGGGTCCGTGCAGATCGTCGTCGATCATCAGACACGCGCCGCGATCGCACGCACCGAGACAGCAGATCGGCAATAGCGTGAAGCGGCCGTCGCGCGTCGTCTCGCCGTAGCGGATACCGAGCGCGCCGGTCAGCGCGTCGCGCAGTTCGTCGTAGCCGGTCAAGTGACAGGCGATGCTGTCGCACACCTTGATCACGTGGCGGCCGACCGGGTGGCGGAATATCAGGCTATAGAAGGTGGCGACACCTTCGAGATCCGCCGCGCTGATGCCGAGCAATGCGGCGATCGGAGCGATCGCGCCGTCGGGCACCCAGCCGCGGTGTTTCTGCACCACCTTCAATGCCTCGATGCTGGCGGCGCGCGCATCGGGGTAGTGGCTGATTTCGTGTTCGATCTCGTGACGCTCCGTGTCGCTCAACGCGAACGGCGGCGAACGGGGATCGACGATTTTCAGAACGGTCTCGGTCATCGGTCGACGTCCGACATTACAAAGTCGATGGAGGCGATGTACGCGATCAGGTCCGGCACCATCTGGCCGCGAATCACGCTGGGAATCTGCTGCAGGTGCGCGAAGCTCGGCGTGCGCAGACGGGTCCGGTAGCTCATCGTGCTGCCGTCGCTGATCATGGAATATCCGGCAATCCCCTTAGTGGCCTCGATCAGCTGCGACGTTTCGCCGGCGGGCATCACCGGACCCCACGACACGGCGAGAAAGTGTGGGATCAGCGTGTCGATGTCGTTCAGCGTGCGATCTTTCGGCGGCGGACAGGTGAGCGGATGGTCGGCCTTGTACGGGCCGGACGGCATGTTGTTGAGACACTGCTCGATGATGCGCAGCGACTGGTGCATTTCCTCTTCGCGCACCAGCGTGCGGTCGTACACGTCGCCGCGGCTGCCGGTGGGAATGTCGAACTCGAAATTCTCGTAGCCGGAATAGGGACGCGCTTTGCGCAGATCGTAGCCGAGACCCGTAGCGCGCAATCCGGCGCCGGTGATTCCCCACTCCAGCGCCTCGGCGGTGTTGTAGGCGGCGACGTCACGCGATCGCGCAATCACGATCGAGTTCTTCAGGATCGATTTGCGGTAATCGCGCAGCCGCTTCGGCATCCACTCGATGAAGTCGCGCACCAGCTTTTCCCAACCCGTCGGCAAGTCGTGCGCAACGCCGCCGATGCGGAACCACGCCGGGTGCATGCGGAAGCCGGTGATCGCCTCGATGACGTCGTAGCCTTTCTGCCGGTCGACGAACGTGATGAATACCGGCGTCATTGCGCCGACGTCCTGAAAGAAGGTGCCGTAGTAGAGCAGGTGCGAGAGGATCCGGAAGATCTCGCACAACATCACGCGGATGGTCTTCACGCGATCGGGCACTTCGATGCCGGCGAGCTTTTCGAGCGCGAGCACATACGGCAGGTTGTTCATCACGCCGCCGAGATAGTCGACGCGATCGGTATACGGGATGTAGCTGTGCCACGACTGCCGCTCACCCATCTTCTCGGCGCCGCGGTGGTGGTAGCCGATGTCCGGCACGCAGTCGACGATCTCTTCGCCGTCGAGCTGCAGCACGATGCGGAACGCGCCGTGCGCAGAAGGGTGGTTCGGCCCGAGGTTCAGGAACATGTAGTCGTGATCGTCGGCGGCGCGGCGCATGCCCCATTCTTCGGGCTGGAAGCGCAGCGCTTCCTGTTCCTGATCCTGCCGCAGCGCGTCGAGCTGGAACGGATCGAATTCGGTGGCGCGCGCCGGATATTCCTTGCGCAGCGGATGACCCTTCCACGTCGGCGGCAACAGGATGCGCCGCATGTGCGGGTGTCCGTCGAAGGTGATGCCGAACAGATCCCACACCTCGCGCTCGTACCAGTTCGCATTGACGAAAATCGGCACGATCGACTTGATCGACGGGAACTCGCCGCGCAGCGCGACCTTCACGCGGATGTCTTCGTTGCGTTCGATCGACAGCAGGTGATAGATCACCGTGAAGTCGGCGGCCGGCAACCCTTCGCGGTGTCTGCGAACGCGCTCGTCCACGGCCGTTAGATCGAACAGCATCCGGTAAGGTCGCGAGATGTCGTTCTTCAGAAAGCGCAACACCTCGTGAACCCGGGCCGCGGGTACCCACAGCGTCGGCACGCCGTCGGCCGTGGCTTGCGCCGTGAAGTCCGCGTCAGTAAAGCGCGCGAACAGATCGCGGAGGACCGGCTGCGTCGGCAGAACTGGTGCTGCGACCGCGCTCACACGGCATCCGGGCTGCGAAGCGTGGTCTGCGCCTGGCGTTCAACCAGTTTGATGTCGCGTTGGGCCGGCATGTTGGGCCGATAGATGCCCTGATCGCCCACCATCCACGACAGCGGCCGTTGCTCGTGGCCGATCGAATCCTGCAACAGCATCAGTCCCTGCAGGAACGCCTCGGGCCGCGGTGGACAACCCGGGATGTACACATCGACCGGGAGGAATTTGTCGACGCCCTGAACCACTGAATAGATGTCGTACATGCCGCCGGAATTGGCGCACGCGCCCATGGATATCACCCACTTCGGTTCGAGCAATTGCTCATAGAGCCGTTGCACCACCGGCGCCATCTTGGTGAAGCACGTACCGGCGATGACCATCAGATCGGCCTGACGCGGCGATGCACGGATGATCTCGGAGCCGAAGCGCGCGATGTCGTGCGCCGACGTGAACGCCGTTGCCATTTCCACGTAGCAGCACGAAAGGCCGAAGTTGAACGGGTAGATCGAGTTCTTGCGGCCCCAGTTCACGAGATCCTGCAGCTTCGCCGTGAACACGCTGCGTCGAACCTGCTCCTCGGTGAATACTTCGGCGGCCGGCTGCGTGTAGTCCTCCGTCAGCGGCGACACGCCGGTCGGACGATTCGGGTCGATGCGCGTGAACGTGTATTTCATGAAGCTCGCTGCGTGAGTGGGGCGGACGGATCTTCTGAACGTTTCAGGGCAGATCTGCGACGGCGCGCTTCCGGCGCCCAGTCGAGCGCGCCGATGCGCGCCAGATAAAACAGGCTGACGACGAGGATTGCGATGAACGTGAACGCCTCGGCAAATCCGGCCCATCCGGACTCGCGGACCGAGATCGCCCACGCATAGAGGAACAACGCTTCCACGTCGAAAATCACGAAGAACACCGCAACGAGATAGAACTTCGCGGACAGTCTCAGGCGCTCGGGCGACGCCGAGACCACGCCGGATTCGAACGGTTCATTGCGTGCGCGCGCACCGCTCTTTCCGCCGAGCATCGCCGACAGGCCGATCATGATGCCGCACAGAATGAACGTCGCGACTACGTATAAGGCAATTGACCAGAATTCGGGTGACGTCGTCATCTGCGTCCCCTCTCCTTATTTGTTGGAGCTTTACAGGGGTGGCGCTTTGGACTTGTGAGGATCCGCTCCGGTGACGGAACGGACCGCGGCTACGCACCCGTGCGGAGCGCATTGTACAGAGTTGAACGGCGGAGCGGCATTGGTCCTACACCAATGCCACGCTAAAAAAGCGCCGCGTCAAAAAAGACGGGATCAGAAGAACGAGCGACCGAGACGCGATTCCCACAATGTGGTACGCCGGCGACGCATCCGATCGTGCAGTTGGGCACGACGCGTGCGCAGCCACTGATCGGGCGACAGCGGGTCGACCGACGTTCCGCGGCGTTTCTCTTCGGCCTCGCGGAACTTGCAGAAGTCCTGGTAGGCCTCGATGTCGTGGCGCAATTCCTGGCAGGCGAGGTCGATCACGACCGCGTCGTCGAGAAAACCAAAGCCCGGAACGTTGTCCGGGATGATGTCGTCGGGGTCGGCGAAATAGGCGAGGGCGTTGGTGATGCGCGCCCGATCCTCACCGGACAATTCCCAGACCTTGTCTTCCAGCATCTGCACGAGCAGATCCAGCTTATCGAGCCGTTCGCGAATGAAGTCGGCGACCTCGACTTTGCCCGCATCCTTCAGCGACTCCCGGGCCGCGCGGATGATGTCGGCTTCGCCCAGCGCCGAGGCATTCGCTTTCGACTTGTTCACGACATCGCCGAGATGGGCGAGATCGCGATCGGTCAGCTGGAATGTGATCGTTAGTGGCATGTGCTCCCCTGTGTGCCGGGCTCTGACTAGGAGGACGAGGTGTCGGCGTCGATGTGCTTGATCCAGGCTTGAGCCTGGGTCTTCTGCTTATCGTGCGCTGCCGCTTTCTCGAACCAGTTGCGAGCTTCTTTTGGTTGTTTGTTGCTGTAGAGCGCGATGCCCATCAACAGCTGGGTGTTGCCGGTATCTTTCAGACCACCTTTGGAGAGCGCCTTCTGCAGCGCATCGGACGCACCGGCCCAATCCTGACGTTGCAGCTGAACTTCGGCGAGACGAACGTACGTATCGCCGTTTTCGTGCATTTCGCCGGCTTTCTGCAGCGGCGCGACCGCCTTCTTGTAGTCGCGCGCTTCGATCCACGAGAAGGCGAGGCGCTCATACGCTTTCTCGTCGGGCTTGATCGGTGCCCTTGGCGATGAACTTGTCGAGGTTGTTGGCGGCGCCGATACGGGATTCCGACGAAGGCTTCGAGGTCGGTCAGCGGGCGAAGGTCGGAATCGGTGGTCAGCAAGCCGGCCATGTTGGCGATCTCGAGCACCGCCAGCGAGTCGTCGTAACGCTCGAGTTGGCGATTCACGGCCGACAGCTGAACCCAATAGTTCTTCTTCGATGGATCCGACATGACCAGCTGCTTCAGCAGCGGGATCGCTTCCGCGTATTGCTCTTTCTCGATGCGCAGCGCCAGCAGCAGCTGAACCCAGCTTTCACGCGGCGTCTCCGACAGATCGACCGCTTTCTGCGCAGGGGCCAGCGCCTGGTCGGGCTTCTTCAACTGGTAGTACGCGACGGCGAGCAGATAGTAGGCCGTCGAGTTCGGGTTCTGCGCGGTGGCGAACCATTCGTTCAGCGCGTTGATGCCTTCCTGCC
Source organism: uncultured Gammaproteobacteria bacterium (assembly GCA_963787045.1). Classification (GTDB taxonomy): domain Bacteria; phylum Pseudomonadota; class Gammaproteobacteria; order Pseudomonadales; family Azotimanducaceae; genus DATJGR01. The sequence goes on from CAWBBR010000002.1 coordinate 535,795, forward strand.
ATTTCTCCTGCGCGATGAACATCTGCGCGATCTGATAGCGGGCTTCCTGCTGCTCTTCGTCGTTCAGGCCGCCGGAGGCGATGGCGGACTGCATGTTCTTGCGAACGCCGTCGTAGTCGTTCTGCGCGCCGGCGATCGAGGCCTTGATCTGATAGACCCGACTCTGTTCGTACGGGCTCAGCTTCTCCATGTTCATGTGCTCGAGAATCGCCTTCGCGTCGGCGTACTTCTGAGCGTTGAGCGCTTCAATGGCTTCGTTGAGTTTCTTTCCGGTGCTGACGTCGATCGGCGGCGCCTCACGCTTGCCGCCGCTGCTTTTTTCCTCGGCCGCCGATGCAGTGTCCTGCATCGCAACGAGGCTGAACGAGCCCAGCGCTACCAATCCGACCGCAAGTGCAATAGAAGGACGCACGTTACTTCTCCAACTTGAACGTCAATACGACCATCACGCCGCGGCGTTCCATCGCGCGCCCGTCGACGACCTTCGGGTTGTATTTCCATCGACCGATCGCATCCAGCGCGGCCCGCTCGAAGAGTCCTTTAGGGTCGGCATCGACGACCTTCTGATCCGCGACCGTTCCCGCAGGCGTGATGGTGAACTGCACCTGCACCCACCCTTCGATGCCGCGCTCGCGCGCGCGGTTCGGGTATTCAGGATTGATCCGGACGAGCGGAATGACGTCGCGGTCCGAGCCCACCGAGATGCCGTGACCGAGGTTCGACGTATCGAACGACACGCTGACGGAGCTGACGCCGCTGGTGTCCATACCATTCGTTACGCTGCTGATCTGCGGAATCTCGGGCATCTTCTCGGGTTTCGGCTGGATCACTTTTTCGCGCTTCGTCTCGGTCTCCGTATCGTGGCGCAGCGCGGTGAAGTCGATTTTCACGGCAGGCTTGAGTTCACCGAAGTGGCCGTGGCCGTTCACCATGATCCACAAACCCCAGAACAGGCACGTGGCGAACGCCAAGCCGAGTAGGAAGGCGACCGGTAGTCGAATTGCGTAGTTCATCTTGGGCCCCTCTCTCTCAGGGATTCAGTTGCGCCGAGATCGCGATGTCTTTGATGCCCGCCTTACGGGCTTCGTCCATGACCTTCGCGACCTGACCCGCGGGCGCGAGCTTGTCGGCGATGATCACGATCGTGTCGTCGGGTCGTTCGATGTGCAGCCTCTCTATCGCGGGCCGCAGTTCGCGCATGTCGATCTGTTTGCGGTCCATCCAGACCTCGCCGTTCGGCTTGACGGCGATCAGCAGGTTGCCGGACTCGCGGTGCTCCGCGGTGTCTGCGAAGGGCTTGTCGATCTGAGCCCCGGTCTGCTTGCACGAACGACGTCGTGATGATGAAGAAGATCAGCAGGTTGAGTACGAAATCGAGCATCGGCGCGAGGTCGATGCCGTGGTCTTCCTGGTCTGGCGCATGACTGCGAATGGCCACTTTCTATTGATCTCCGGTTGCAAAGGTCACGTTGTACACACCGGCCAGGTGGGTCTGGTCGATCACCTGTACCAGCAGCCCTGTCGGCGCTTTGTCGTCGGCGATGATCAGCACACCGGCCTTCGGGTTCACGGCATGCATCCGCTCGACGTTGGCGCGCACGGCCTCGACGTCGATCACGCGTCCATCGACCCAGACTTCGCCATTCTGAAGAATCTGGATCGCAATACTTTTGTCCGCGTTCGGCGGCGGAGGTTCCCCGGTCGGTCGTTGCACGATCAGACCGGATTCCTTGACGAACACGGCGATGATGATGAAGAAGATCAGCAGGTTCAGAACGAAATCGAGCATCGGCGCGAGGTCGATGCCGTGCTGTTCTGATGCCTCGTGTGCACTGTGTCGGCGTGTACGCATGGTTAGAAGCTCAACTGCTCGGCAACGAGTTCGGACTTGCGTCGGGCGAGGTCGGTGAAACGGTAGACCGGGTACAACCCGGTGATGCTGACCGCGAGGCCCGACATCGTGCACAGCATCGCGTGCGAGACGCCGGTGGCCATCGTGCGCGCATCGGCCGAGCCGCGCAGCGCCATCGAGTCGAACACCTCGAGCATGCCGCTCACCGTGCCGATCAGCCCGAGCAACGGCGCCATCGGCACCAGCACGCGCATCACCAGCAGATTGGTCGTCATCTCGGTGGAGAGCCGCGAGATCATCGCGTCGCGGATCTGCCGCGCGCACCACGACAAGTGGTCGCTGCGCGCGTTCCACTTGTCGATGGCCTCCTGGGTTCTGACGGGCAGCACCCGCCAGAAGAACCAGATCCGCTCGATCACCAGCGTCCACATGATCACGCCGGACAGGAAGATGAAGAACACGAAGGGGCCGCCCCCGTCGACGAGGTTGCCAAGCGCGGTGTAGGGCGCCAGCAGACTATCGAGCATTGCGCTTCTCGATCATTTCGGCCAACAGGCCGGAACTTTGACCGTCGAGCACCGCCTCGAGTGTGCCGCGACATCGAGCTGAGCCTCGCGTTGCCGAACAGCAGCGGAATGGCGATACCGAGGCCGAGTACCGTCGCGATCATCGCCTGGCTGATACCGTGGGCCATCAGTTTCGGGTCGCTCGAGCCGGACTCGGTGATGCTCTGGAACGTCAGGATCATCCCGATGACCGTACCGATCAGTCCCAGCAACGGACCGGCGGCGACGGCGAGGCGCAGGAACGCCTGGAAGCGCTCGATCTGCGGAATTTCGTTGACGATCGCTTCGGAGATCCGCAGCTCGGCGATTTCGTAGTCTTCTTCGATCCGCGACGCATCGCCTTTGAACGCCAGGATGACGCGACCGAGCGGGTTGTCTTCTCTCGGGTGTTCGAGATCTTTCTGCTGCGCGGCGACCTTGATGCGGGTGCGGATCAGGTAGATGAACTGATACAACCAGCACGCGGCACCGATCAGACCGACCGCGATGATCACGTAGCCGACTTCCTGGCCTTGCTCGATTCGCTCGGCCACGTCGGGACGCTCGCCGTACAGGGCGATCAGCACACCGCGACCCGGGTCGACGACAGACCGCACGTAGCCGCTGGTCGCTTCCTGGAGCTTCGACGGCTGCGCTGAGGAACTGGCCCGGGGGCTGACGCGTCAGCACTGCGAGGCTCTTCAGCGACGGCAGGTACGACAGGTATTTTCCGTTCGACATGATCGTGAACGGACCGATCCGTACGACCGGTGCGGTTACCGTCTGGCCGTCCGGTTGCACAACGGGGTGCTCGTACTTCTGAACGTCGCCCGTCGCGGTCATCTCGCGCTGCATCTCGAACCACAGACGCTCCAGCTCGCTAATAGAAGGTAGTGTCTTTGCGCTGGCCAACGAACGCAGGAACTCTTCACGGTCGGGGTACTGCGCGCTGATGATGGACTGCTCCATCACGTTGGCCGTGTCGCCGGCTACCTGACGCGTCACGCCGAACAGTTCGCCGAGGTTGCCTTCGCGCTGCTTCAGCAACGTGCCGACCTCGTTGATTTCTTTCTCGTTGTTGTCGAACTCGGTCGACAACGCCTTGCTGCGCGCTTCGGCGGCTTGTTGCGCCTTCTCTGCTTCGGCCAGTGCCGCCGCTTGTTGGGCCCGGTTCGCGGTGAAATCTTTCAGCCGCGCCGCGTTCTGTTCCTGTTCGGTCGCGCGGGTGTTCTTCACTTGCTGCAACAGCTGGTCCAGCGTCACGGCGGCAGCCGCGGCAGACGCATTCATCGGAACCGCGAGCTGCATACCGAGCAGCGCTGCAGCGATCAGCGCCGCACGGCGCGTCGAGGTGAACATGTTGGCTGCACGAATCACGGTTGCACCTCCGTCGGGGCTGGCAAGGGGACCCACAAGAGGTCAGGCGCGCCTTGCTTCTTCGCAACGCGCAAAGCGTGGTCTACGTCTTTCTGGATGCCGGGATCGGACACCCACTTCTTCTCGGCCTTGTCCCAGTAGCCCGCGTCTTTGCCGTCGGGGCGTCGGTACAACAGCGCGACTCTGCCGAGGCGGACGACGTCGACCAGCGACGCGGAGTCGCCTTCACCCAGTTTCGTCTCGTAGTTGTCGAGGGTGCGGCCGTATTCCATCTCGATCTGATAGGCCTCGAGGATGCGGCGGTACTTCTCGGAAACGGTGACGTCGGCGCGGTCCATCAGACCTTTCAGCGTCGCGACGCGCTTGTTGCGCTCTTCGATCCTGAACGGAATGTCGAGCGACACGAATTGTTCGAGGGTGGACACCATTTTTTCCATCAGCGGATAGACGTCGCGACTGGTGGTTTCGATCGACGCGAGCTGCGTCTGCATCGACGCGATCTCGGTACGCTGGGCCACGACCTGCTCGGTCAGGTGCGCGTTGTACTTGGTGATGCTCTGCGTATCTTCGAGGGTGCGCCGATACTTGTTCAGCATCTCCTGCGTGCCGTCGTCCGTCTTGTCGATCTGCTCTTGCGCCGCCTTGGCGGCTTTGTCGCCGGCCGTCTGTTGCGCGAGCAGGTTGTCGAGAGGCTTGGTGTCGGCTGCATACACGGGCACTGTCAGCATCAGCGCCATCAGAACGACCGCGCGGGATCGCTGAATTCTGTCTGGTGTCATGGTGTCTTGCTTCGTTCCTTAGGCCGGCCGAGTGATAGCGCGACCATATTGTTGATGTAAGCGATCTCGTGCGAGATCGGCCCTCCCTTATTTACAGCGTGTCCCCTGTCACGCTACTCGACCGCGAACGCGACCTTCAACGTCGACATGATTATGTCGTTACGTTGCAGGTTCCGTGATTTCCCTCGGAGACGCGATCCCGGTGCTGATTTCAACACTATCTTGGGGCGGAACGCAAAGGTTTGATTCAATCGGAGCGCGCGATGCATCGCGATGTCGCGAGCCGAATTTAGCGACGCGTTTTCAGCGTGACGCGTGTGCGACTACAACGAGCGTAAGACCCGCAGTGCAGCATCGTGTCCGGCGCGAACGGCGCCGTCCATGTAGCCGTTCCAGAGCGTCGCGGTCTCGGCGCCGGCCCATTCGATGCGACCGATCGGCGGTCGTAGCGCGGCGCCGTACTGCGCGAGCAGGCCGGTGCCGAGCGGCGACACGCAACCTCGCGTGTAGCGCTCGTGCATCCAGTACCGATCGACGTACTGAATCGGCCTGGCGGCCGCCGGACCCAGGTATTTCACGTATGAATCGATCAGCGCCGCTTTGCGCGCTTCGGGCGACAGCGCGGTTCCTCGCGGCGCCCCGATGAACGATCCGATCACCCCAACGCCCCCGTCGGGGGGCGAATTGTCCCATGCCCACAGGTACACGCCGTCGTCGACCATGAAACTCTGGCCGCTCAGACCGGCATCGCGCCAGAACGGACGCTCGTACACCATCGCGGACTTCATCATGTCGGTCGCGGCAGGCCAACGCTTCTGTAACGTCGCACGTTCGGCGGGCAAAGCCGGCTCGAAGTCGATGACCTGCGCTTGACTCGGAGACAGCGCCATGATGACGCGCTTTGCGCGCACGCTGCCGTGCTCGGTGGTGATGTCGACCGGACCGTCGCCGTTCCAATTCCGGACATGCGTTACCGGTGTACTCAATCGCACCCTCGCACCAAGTGCGTGCGCCATCGTCTCGCTGAGTGCCTGCGACCCGCCGACCACTCGGTAGCGTTGCGCGCCTTGTCCCGCAGTACCCTCGAGTTCCGCATAGCTGCCTGCGGACCGGATGTAGAACAGCACCCACAACATCGACAACTGATCGGCGGGCGCACCGAACGTCAGCATCGTGCCGGTGCGCACGGTCCACAGCTGATCCGTCGGAATGTCCTGCGTCGCGAGCCAGTCGGCGAACGTCATCGCGTCCAGTTCACGGGCGCGGGAATGCCGCCATGGCGCATCGAGCGGTACGTCGCGCGCCAGCGCGTCCAGGCGCGCCGCCAGTCCGGAGTCGAGCAGCTCGTTGACGTCGAGCAACGTGACTTCGTCGCCCGCCAGGAATGCCGACTTGCCGGTGTTGTAGGTCTGGAACAGACCGACGTCGAGTTCGCGCGCCAGATCGATCACGGCAGTCTGCGTCGTGCCGATCCATTGTCCGCCGACTTCGGAGATGTAGCCGTTGCCGATCGGCGCGTTCACGGTGCGACCGCCGACGCGGTCGCGCGCTTCGATCACCACGAAATTGTCGAGGCCGGCTTTCTGCAGATCGCGCGCGGCGGTCAGACCGGAGATGCCGGCGCCGATCACCGCCACATCGAACGTTGCGTCGGTGTCGGACGAAGCTGCGCGCACCGTGTCGATCAACGTGCTGCCCGCGACCAGTCCGATCGCGGCGCGCTTCAATACATCGCGCCGGTTGATGCCGCGCGTGCTCGAATCCACCGGATCGCGATCGCCCGACATGTGTCAGATCTCGACTTGCGTGCCGAGTTCGACGACGCGGTTGGTTGGAATGCCGAAGAAATCAGACGCTTTCGTCGCGTTCTTCGACATCGACACGAACAGTTTCTCGCGCCATTTCGCCATGCCGGGCGCACCGGTCGCGATCAGCGATTCGCGCGACACGAAGAACGACGTTTCCATCATCGCGAACACGAAGCCGCCGCGGCCGCACTGCTCGAGCAGGCGCGGCACGTCCGCATCTTCCGAGAAACCGTAGTAGGCGGTGATGTGATGGAACGCGCCGCCGAGCGGCTTGATCTCGTACCGCTCCTCGAGCGGCACGTACGGAATGTCGCGCGCGACGATGGTGAGAAATACCACGCGCTCGTGCAGCACCTTGTTGTGCTTCAGGTTGTGCAGCAGCGAGTGCGGCACGCTGTTGACGCCCGATGTCAGGAACACCGCCGTGCCCGGGACGCGCGTCGGCGGGTCGAGGTCGATGCTCTCGATGAACACGTCGAGCGGCAACGATTCGTCGGACATGCGCCGCATCAGCACGATGCGGCCCTTCTTCCACGTGGTCAGCAGCGTGAACACGCTGATTCCGATCACGATCGGGAACCAGCCGCCGGACGGAATCTTCAACGCGTTGGATGTGAGGAACGCGAGATCGATGCTGATCAGCGGAATCGCGATCGCGAATGCCACCGGCGTCGGCCAGTGCCACATCCGCCGCATCACGAACAGGATCAGGATCGAGTCGATCAGCATCGCCAGCGTCACCGCGATGCCGTACGCGCCGCCGAGGTTGTCGGAGTGGCGGAAGCCGACCACCAGCAGAATCACCGCGATGAACAGCACCCAGTTCACGAACGGCACGTAGATCTGGCCGATCTCCCGCTCGGAGGTGTGGTCGATCGTGAGCCGCGGGCAGTAACCCATCTGAATCGCCGCGCGCGTCAGCGAGAACGCGCCGGAGATCACCGCCTGCGACGCGATCACGGCGGCCGTCGTGGCGAGGAGCACCAGCGGGATCAGCGCCCAGGTCGGCGCGAGCAGATAGAACGGATTCTTGATCGCAGCGGGATCGGCGAGCAGCAGGGCACCCTGCCCGAAGTAGTTGAGGACGAGCGCCGGCATCACGAACAGCAGCCACGCGCGCCGGATCGGCGCCTTTCCGAAGTGACCCATGTCGGCGTAGAGCGCCTCGGTGCCGGTCACCGCGAGCACGACCGCGCCGAGCGCGAGGAAGGCGGCGGCGGGATTTGCAATGACGAACGCAACCGCGTACATGGGATTGACCGCGGCCAGCACGCCGGGTTCGTCGACGACGTGCACGACGCCGAGGACCGCGAGCGTGACGAACCACACGCACATCACCGGTCCGAAGAACATGCCGACGCGGGCGGTGCCGCTGCGCTGGATGGAGAAGAGCGCGATGATGATGACGATCGCGATCGGATCGATGAACGGGTGCAGATGCGTGGTGATGATGTCGAGACCCTCGACCGCGCCCAGCACCGAGATCGCCGGCGTGATCATGCCGTCGCCGTAGAACATCGCCGCGCCGAAGATGCCGATGCCGACGAACCACCAGCGTCGGCGCGGCTGCGATTCGAGCGCTCGCGACACCAGCGCGGTCAGCGCGAGGATGCCGCCCTCGCCGCGGTTGTCGGCGCGCATGATCAGCATCACGTACTTCAGCGTCACCACGATCACCAGCGACCAGAAGATGATCGACAGGATGCCCATGATGTTCGCGACCGAGAGGTCGAGGCGGTGCATGCCGGTGAAACACTGCCGCAGCGTGTAGAGCGGGCTGGTGCCGATGTCGCCGTAGACGACGCCGATTGCTCCGACGACCAGCGGCGCCATTCGCGACGGTGCGACGCTCGTTTGGTCCGAGGCGGCGGCGCCGTCAGATTGCATGCGTGATTCGGATGGTTGCGCTACGTGCGGCGCGGCATTGTTTCGCAATGCGCGCAGAACATCAATTTGCGCCTCAGTCGCGCACGGGGCGCTTGGCGAGTTTCCGCTGCAGCGTGCGGCGATGCATCTTCAGTGCCCGCGCCGTTGCCGAGACGTTGCCGTCGTGCTCCGCGAGCACGCGCTGGATGTGCTCCCATTCGAGGCGTTCGACCGATGCCGGCGCGCGTTCGACGTCGATCGCGCTGTTGCCACCGTGGCGACCGAGCGCGGCCACCACTTCGTCGGCGGTCGCGCGGTTTGCTCAAGTAGTCGATCGCACCGAGTTTGATCGCTTCGACGGCGGTCGCGATGCTCGCGTAACCGGTCAACACGACGATGCGCGTCGCCGGTTCGACTTCGTGCAGCCGCTCGACCAGTTGCAGTCCGGACGCGCCGGGCATTTTCGAGATCGACGACGGCGAACTCCGGAGGATCCGCGGCCACCAGGTCGAATGCGGCGTCGGCGTCGCCGGCGGCCACCACCGCGTAGCCGCGGCGGCGCAGCGCGCGCGACAGCACGTCGCGGAATACCGCGTCGTCGTCCGCGAGAAGCAGCGTCGGACCGTCGACGACCGCGGGTTGCGCGGGCGCGTACGTCACGACGGCGCACCCGCGTGTGTACTCAACGGCAACTTCACCCGCACCCACGCGCCGCCGCCGGCGCGATCGACGATGTGCACGGAGCCGCCGAGCCGTTCGATGGTTGCATTCGCGAGCATCAACCCGATGCCCATCCCCTCGGTCGCGCCGTTAGACGACTGCGATTCGAGCGACGCTGCGTTGCCAACGTCGAAGCCGTTGCCGCGGTCGCGGATGTCGAGCATCAGGTGGTGGTCGGTGCAGCGCGCCGAGCATTCCACGGAACGCGGCGATGCGTCGGCTGCGTTGTTCAACAGATTGAGCACCGCCTGCCGCAACGTCTGGTCGGCCGCGATGTGGGGTGACCTCGGCCGCCGAGTCGCAGCCGAACCGTGCGTGCACGGTGGGGCGCAACAGATGGAAGCGCTCGCGCACGTCGTCGATGAAGGCGCCAATCGGTTGCGTATCGGCGACGGCGTGAGCGGGTGCGGCCGCGCCGCGGAGCCGCCGCAGAATGTCTTTGCAAACCTCGATCTGCGAGATGATCAGGTCGAGATCGGCCCGCTGCGCGGGCGTTGCACCGTCGCGCAATTCTCCGGCCGCGATCGCGATGCTGCTGAGCGGCGTCGACAGTTCGTGTGCGGTTCCGGCCGCCAGCGTCGCGACTCCGATGATCTGCTCGTTGCGCAGGTTCGTTTCTCGTGCCGCCGCTAACGCCCTTGCTCGGGTGCGCAGCGAGGCCGCCATCGACGTGCCGAAGTACGCGATCAGTGCGGCTGCAACCACGAACGTCACCCACATGCCGAGCACGTGCAGCGCGAACGTGCCGGCCATCGCATCGTGCGACGGCTCGAGCGGTAAATAGAACCGGGCGATCAGCGCGTAGCTCGCAACCGCCGCACCGGCGATGCTCCATGCCAGCCGCGCCGGCAGCATCGCCGCGGCCGCGGCGATCGGCACCAGATACAGCGACACCAGTGGATTGGTCCACCCGCCGGTGAAGTAGAGCAGTGCGGTCAGCGCAGCCACGTCGACGCCGAGTTGCAGCGGCAGTTCGAGAGGATGAACGGTCCGCGCGCTGCCGACGACGCGCAGCCAGCTGAGCAAGGTGACGATCGCGAGCGCACCGATGATTGCGGCGATCGGTCCGAACGGCAGCGCGACCTGCGCCGCATATCCGACGAGGGCAGTGAGGCTCGTCAATGCCGCGAACAACATCGCGCGCGCGGTCAGCAGACGGCGGAGATTTACCGAAGCGGGGTATTCGACGAAGGAGATCACGCGTCGCAACCTTGAATGGTGAACGGCGATATTACCGTCAGAACGTATGCCGGCGAGTCAGAACAGATACGTCGCGCCGGCGAGGATGCGATGGTCCTCGCCGAGCTGGGTCTCGTCGAGGTCGTGGTAAACGGCGTACTGATACGTCGCCTCGACGATCCATCGACTCGCCACCACCCACTGCAGGCCCGGCGTCACGTACACCGTATGCCCGCCGGAATCGGCGACGCGGTCGCCGCCGAGATGCTCGTGTTCGCGCGCTTCGCCGTTGATGCCGAGCGAAATGAACCACGCGTTGCGTTCCGGTTCGTTCGTGGCCGGCGCAATGCGGTATTTCGCGGTGACGTCGTAGTTCACCGAATTGCCGAACTGGTGGCTCTGATCGCCGGTTTCGCCGTCGCCGGTCAACGAGAGCAGTACGTTCGCGGAAAAGGACGCGCGCTCGAACGCGTGATCGAGCGACACACCGAGCAATGCGTCGGTCGAACCGGTGCCCAACTGCAGATGCGAATCGAGATACTCGCCCTGGTCGTTGTGTTGGTCGGTGCTGCCGGTGGGCAGCTTGATGCCGACTACGCCGGCGATCAGCGTGGAGCCCGCCGCGGAGTGACGCCCGAACAGGCGGTAGCGGGCGAGCACGCTGACGTCGCCCAGCCCCGATGCGCCGCCGGTGGAATCTTCCCGTTCCGGTTCGCCGTTCGGTCCATCGACCAACTCGCCGTCGCCATCGGTTTTTCGCAACGGCGCGTTCACGAGCACCAGCAGTCGATCGCTGAGGCTGTAGAAGCCGGCGATGTCGGTGGTCCAGTATTTCTCTTTGACGCCCGGGTTCGAGACTTCGTTGTCGCCGTTGTAAACGCTGTCGAGCAACGTGTAGCGCGAACTCGCGCGGATGCCGGCGCCCGTTTGCGTCTGCAACGGCGAGATGCCCTGTCCCAGCAGGCAATAGTCGCAGGCTTCGCAGAGCGGCGAGGCAAGCATGGGAAGCAGCATCGCCAGGCGATGAATTGCGGGCATCCACGGAACTCCTGGCGTGACGAGCGCGGAATTCTAGAGCCGGCCGAGTCGCCGCTCACTGCGACAAATTGCCGCAGGCTGCGTCCAAACGGGTACCATCGCGGCTGCAACGCGATGTTGAGATGACCGCACCCCCGAGTCCCCCCAACGAGTTCGTTAGAGCGATCACGCGTCTCGACGCGACCGCGCTGGTCGTCGGATCGATGATCGGCTCGGGCATCTTCATCGTTTCTGCCGACATCGCGCGCCAGGTCGAATCGCCCGGGCTGCTGCTGCTCGTCTGGATCCTCGCCGGTGTGGTCACGCTGATGGGCGCGCTGACCTATGGCGAACTCGCGGCGCAATTCCCCAAGGCCGGTGGGCAGTACGTCTATCTGCGCGAAGCGATCTCGCCGTTGTTCGGGTTTCTGTACGGCTGGACGCTGTTCATGGTCATTCAGACCGGCACGATCGCGGCGGTTGCGGTCGGCTTCGCGCGCTTCGCGTCGGTGCTGGTGCCGCAGCTGTCGGCGCAGCAGGTAGTCGGCTTCACCGTGGCGCTGCCCAGCGGGCCGGTCGAGGTCGGACTGTCGCCGCAGCGCGTGCTGGCAATCGCGTCGATCTTCGTGCTGACGTGGATCAACGTCCGCGGCGTGCGCGTTGCCGCGTTCGTGCAGACGTTGCTGACGTCGATCAAGGTGCTGTCGCTGCTCGCATTGATCGTGCTCGGCCTGACGATCGGACGGAGCGGCGCGGCCGCGGCCAACTTCGGTGCGGCGTTCTGGCCGGAAGGCGGCGTCGGACTCGGTGCGTTGCCGCTGCTCGGTGCGGCGATGGTCGGTGCGTTGTTCGCGATGGACGCCTGGAACAACGTCGGCTTTGCGGCCGACGAGTTGCAGAAACCCAGCCGCGACCTGCCGTTCGCGATGCTCACCGGCGTGCTGATCGTGACGGTGTTGTACGTGTCGGCGAACGTCGCATACCTGAACGTTCTCGGCATCGACTCGATTGCACACGCGCCCGAAGACCGCGTCGCTACCGCGGTGCTGCAGGCCATCTTCGGGCGTCCCGGCATGTACGTGATGGCCGCCGCGATCGTGATTTCGACGATCGGCTGCAACAACGGTCTGATTCTGTCGGGCGCGCGGGTCTACTACGCGATGGCGCGCGACGGTCTGTTCTTCCGCAAGGCGGGAGAACTGCACCCCAGGCACAAGACGCCGGCATTCGGACTGCTCGTGCAGGCCGGTTGGGCGAGCGTGCTGTGCGCGTCGGGCACGTACAGCCAGTTGCTGGACTACGTGGTGTTCGCGGCGCTGATGTTCTACCTGCTGACCGCGATCGGTCTGTTCGCGCTGCGACGCCGGCGCCCGGATGCGGATCGGCCGGTGGTCGTTCCGGGATATCCGTGGTTGCCGGCCGCATACGCGATACTGACGGCGGCGCTGTGCCTCGACCTGCTGATCGAAAAACCGCAGTACAGCTGGCTCGGACTCGGCATCGTTGCCGTCGGGCTGCCGGTGTATGGCGCTGTGGCGCTGGTGGAGCGCCGGCGACGAGGTCCAGGCAAAAGTGTAAGCAGATTGACAATTTTCTGCCCGGAGTCGGGCAAAAAAGTTGTCATCTGACCGTCGATCGAGCTCAATGCGTCGCCATGTACGACGTCGACGAACTCTCCGCGCACCTCGCACGCACGACCCGCCTCGACCTGACCGAAGCGCGCCGAGCAGTCCTCGAACTGCTCGACCTGCTGTCCGCCGAGACGCCCGATGCGTTCGTGGTGCGGCGGCATCGGGAGCTCAAAGACAACGGCGCGCTGAAGAACGACGCGATCTTCCGGCAGATCGCGAGCGAGATGTCGACGCGGCCGTTCGCCGCGCCGCCGTACACCGAACGGCAGATCCGCCGGCTCATCTACGGCTGATTCATCACCTTCTTTCTACCTTCCGGAGGCTTCCTTCATGTGTGGAATCGTCGGTTACGTGGGACATCAGAATGCGGTGCCGATCCTCATCGAGGGGTTGCACCGTCTCGAGTACCGCGGCTACGACTCGGCCGGCCTTGCGCTGCACCGCAAGCACGGCATCGAGGTGCACAAGCGACAAGGCAAGGTGCGCGAGATGGAGGCGACGCTGCCGAAACGTTTCTCCGGCGTCGTCGGGATTGGCCACACGCGCTGGGCGACGCACGGCGCACCGAGCGACGGCAACGCGCATCCGCAAACGGACACGGCCGGCCGCATTGCGGTGGTCCACAACGGCATCATCGAAAATGCGCACGAATTGCGCGTGCAACTCGAAGCGCGCGGTGTGGTGTTCGCTTCGGAAACCGATACCGAAGTGCTGGCGCATCTGATTGCGGCGGTCGAAACCGATTCGCTCGAAGACGCGGTGCGCACGGCGCTGCGGTCGATCACCGGCACCTATGGAATCGCCGTGATGGACGCGCGCCATCCTGATCAGATCGTCGTCGCGCGCAACGGCAGTCCGGTGATCCTCGGCATCGGCGACAAGGAGATGTTCGTGGCGTCGGACGCATCCGCGCTGGTGCGGCACACGCAACAGGCGATCTACCTCGACGACGGCGAAATCGCGGTGGTCGAGGCGCGCGCATACCGCGTGACGACGCTCGACGCGGCGCCGGCCGCGAAGCAGACCGACGACGCTCGCCATCGTCGACGACCACATGTCGAAAGGTTCGTATCAGCCACTTCACGATGAAGGAAATCCACGAGCAGCCCGATTCCGTGCGCGGCACGTTGCGCGGGCGACTCGATCGACGTTTCGCCACGGCGCGGCTCGACGGGCTGAACCTGACGCCGCGGGAATTGCTGCGATTCCGCCGCATCAAGATCCTCGGCTGCGGCTCCGCCTGCATTTCGGGCTTTCTCGGGGCACGCATGATCGAACGCCTGAGCCGCATTCCGTGCGACGCGGAATCGGCGGCCGAATTCCGTTACCGCAACCCGGTGATCGAGGACGACACGCTGTACGTGGCGGTGAGCCAGTCCGGCGAAACGTTCGACACGCTGGCCGCCGTCGACGAGATCAAACGCAAAGGCGGGGCGGTGGTCGGCATCATCAACGTGGTCGGCAGCACCATTGCGCGCGCCTGCGGACGCGGCGTGTATCTGCACGCGGGTCCCGAGGTCGCCGTGGTATCGACCAAGACGTTCATGTCGACGCTGGTCGCGTTCGTGCTGCTCGCGCTGCACCTCGGACGAATGAAGGACGTCTCGGCCGGCGCGGGCCGCCGGCTGATCGACGCGCTCGACCAGTTGCCGGCGCGCCTCGAGGAATTGATCGCCGATCAAGGCCGGCTCGCCGCGCTCGCGAAGAAATATGCGCGCTTCTCGAACGCGTACTTCGTCGGCCGCAACGAAGGCTACGCGCTCGCGATGGAAGGGGCGTTGAAACTGAAGGAAGTCAGCTATCTGCACGCCGAAGCCTATCCGGCGTCGGAGTTGAAGCACGGTCCGCTGGCGCTGATTTCGCCCGAAACGCTCACCGTCGTGGTGATTCCGTCCGACGATCTGTTCGAGAAGAACGTGTCGACGATCCAGGAGATCCGCGCGCGACGCGGGCCGGTGCTGGCGCTCAGCAACACCGCCACGCTGCCGGTGGCGGTCGACGACGTGATCGTGGTGCCGCAGCTGCACGAACTGCTCGATCCGCTGCTGATGCTGGTGCCGCTGCAGTTCTTCGCGTATCTGATCGCGATGGAGCGCGGCTGCGACATCGACCAGCCCCGCAATCTGGCAAAGAGCGTGACGGTGGAGTAACGCACCAAGCACTGTTTCGGAACGTGGCACAATTCCGCATCGCCGGCGCCTCGGCCCGGTAGACTCTCGGGCCGGACCGGATCTCCACGACCAGGAACCCTGCATCGATGACGCTAGAGGAAGAAGCCATCGCGCTGTTGCTGCGTTCGCCGCGGCTCGAGGTCGGCACGATCATCGACCTGCTCGACGTCAGCGACCGCGACTTCCGCGAGATGGTCAAGCAGAACGAGCGGATCGCGGCGCTGATGGAAGAGCGCCGCACCGGTTCACTGCCGCTGCCGGTGGCCGAACCGGCGCAATGTCCGGCTTGCGACGACTGGTTCGTGCCGTACGCGTCGTCCCGGTTCTGTTCGGACGCCTGCCGCGACATCGGGCGGCTCGAGGCGCAACAACGGGCCCGCCGCTCCCGCTCCTTATAGGTCGTTCCCGCCGTGCCGACGGGCGCCCGCCGTGTCGATTTCGCGACCTCGTACTACTCTTTAAGTCATCGCTATTCGAGTGCGTGGCCCGACCATGATCGTGAGCATGTGGATGACGAAGAACCCGGTGACGGTGTCGCTGCAGACGCCGATCGCGGAGGCGGCGGCGCTGATGTCGCGGCGGCGGATCCGGCGGCTGCCGGTAATGGCCAGTCCGCATGGGCACGCGCTGGCCGGCATTGTTTCGGCAACCGACATCCTGCGGGCGTTTCCGCCGGACGTGAATCCGCTCGCGACGACGCTCAACGGCGAAGGCAAGCATCGCGTCGTCGAGGACATCATGCGGCGCAATCCGTTCACGACCGCACCGGACGAACCGGTGGAAGAGGTCGCGCGGGTGATGGGCGCACAGAAAATCGGCTCACTGCCGGTGCTGCGGGAAGACCGCCTCGTCGGCTTGATCACCGAATCGGACATCTTTCGGGCGTTCGTCAGCGTGTTCAACACCGACTCGAGCGGTGCGCGCATTACGTTCGACGTGTCGCAGGGCGAAGACACCTTCGGTCTGATCGCGCGCGTCGCGAACGAGCGCAACGTGAAGGTCGTCAGCCTGATCAGGTCGTCGCAGAACGACCTGCCGGTCTGCGTCGTGCGGATCACCGGCGCGGGCGTCGAAGAGATGCTGGACGATCTGTGGAAATCCGGTCACCGCGTGATCAACGTACTGCGACACTGACCCTCAGTAGTGCGGCGGGCGTTCCTGCTCGACCGTGAACTCCGGTGGTTCGTTGCGTCGTTCGACCAGTTCGATCAGTCGCGCCAGTGTCTCGCGCATCTGGTCGAGCTGGTGCTGCTGGTCGACCAGGGCATCGTTGAGTTTCGCGATCGTGTCTTCCTGAAAGACCAGGCGCGTCTCGATCTCGATGCGTTCGTCGTCGTTCATGCGTGCCTGCGGCGTCAGTCTGTTCCGGAACTGTACGGCTTCATCTTGCGCAGCAGCCGATCGGGATCTGCGAGCGGATTCTTGCGCATCGCCGCATCGGCCATTTTTTCGTATTTCGGATCGAGCTTCGCGGTCTTCGTGGCTTCGGACGCGTGATAGGCGACTCTCGCGATGATCCGGTGCGTGTCGCCGCCGCCGCAATGCTCGCATTCGATGCTCGACGGCGGGCTTTTGACCGACGCGTACGCGTCCGTTACGCCGCTGCAGTTCCGGCAACGGTACGCGTAGATCGGCATGGTGATCGGTTCAGGCGGCTTGCGGCGAGTCGGCGCGTAAGCCGGCGTCGAAGAACGCTTGCAGCGACGTGTGATAGCGCAGGAAGTCGAGCTTCTTGCGCGGGTTGATCGCCTTTACGACGTCGTCAGTGTTGTCGATCTCGACCAGCGTGCGACCGCTGCCGTTGCGGCGACCTTGAAGGAAGCGTTCCCACTGATCGGTGCTCATGTCGACCGCGAAGTCGGCATCGCGCAAACCCGCATCGGTCATCGTGCGCACGTCGTGGCAGCTGAAGCCGCTGAACGTGACGAGATACGTGGCCTGATCGCTCTTCACCGCCATCTTCACGTCGATCGAACCGCGCTTGCGAAACGACGGGTCGGCGTTCACGGCGTTCTGCGCGTTCTTCAGCCACTTCTCCGACAACGTTTCATGCGCGCTCACGACGACTCCTCGTATCAGGGAAAGTATCAGGCAAAGGTGGTTTCGACGCGCGCCGACGCATCGAAGAAATCCTGGAAGTTCTGGTTGTAGCGGTAGAACAGGTCCTGCCGGTATTGATCGTCCGCCGGCGAATACGCGATGCCTTCATCCTGCTGCAGGTCGAGGCTGTTCAGCGTGTATTGCAGGTCCGCCTTTCCGTGCGATTGCACGTTCGCGATCATCGCTTTCCACAGATTGAACGGCATTTCGATGACGAAGTCGGCGGCGCTCAATTCGCTGTCGGTCGGCTTGCGGATATCCGCGCACTTCAAGCCTTCGAACACGATCAGGTAGCTGTGGCCGTCGACTTTGAACGCGGCGGTGGTGTGGCACGCGCCGCCACCGCCTTTATGAAGGGTGCCGTCCGAGTTGTAGACGTCGCGAACCTTCTGGAACCACTCGAGCGAAGGGAATACCGCCACGATCAGTACTCGAGATACTTCTTCAGCATCGGATGCAGCATCTCCGCGCGCGGCACGCCGAGCCAATCGCAGATCGCGACGTAGTTGCGCACGAAGTCACCGACGAGATGCAGGTACGTCTCCATCCCGATGGTGCGTCCGCCCTTGATGCCGCCACCGAAGATGATTGCGAGCGCCGGACGCATCGTCGATTCCTGCAACTCCGCCGCCATCATCACCTCGCCGAGGCCGAGCAGCGTTTGCAGGATGTCGGCCTGGCCGGCCTGATGCGAGATCGAATACTTGAGATGGTCGTAGCCGTACGTGAGGTGCCGCGACCAATCCTCGATCGCCTTTCCGTAGATCATCCGCTCGGCGTCGTTGTGGGCGGCGTTCAGCAGACCTCTGAGCACCTGCATCATGTACGTGCCGCGCACGAGATACAGATACACCGCCGATTCGGTCCAGCCGCCGCGGCTTTCGAGGATCATTCGATTCACGAGCCCACGACTTTCCTGTCCGAGGCCGCCGCCGTTCGCCAACGCGCGTTTGCGCAGCGCTTCGATCAGCCGCGCGCAGTCGAACGTCGCGGTCGCGAGAAACTGCTTCACCTCGTAGTAGCCGTAGGACATCTGGTCCTGCCAGAACGTGATGATCTCGATCTCGGTGTTCGCGTACTGCATCAACTCGGTGCACACCTGGCAGACCGCGCGCTCGATGTCGTCCGGCAACGGCTCGAGTGAAGCCCACGGTACGTCGGTGGCCGGAATCCAGCGTCGCTGAATCGCTTCTTCGTAGAGATTCGCCGCGCTTTCGGCCCACATCTGGTGCTTGTTGCGCAGGTTGTACGGCAGCGGCGGTACACCCGGACGCGGCAATGCACCGCGGGGGCGGCGCGTCTGGTCTTCCCAGACTTCCGGTACTTCACCATAGATGCCGACGTTCAGGTCGCTCAGCCGCAGTCCGTGTTCGCCCGGCTTGATGCGCACGCCCCATTCGGCGGACAAGCCCCATCCATTCGAACGATGGAACCGGAACGCCTTCGACCGCTTTCGCACCTGAGCTGTCCGGCATCGCAGCCGGTACAGCCATGCCTTGAGACGGTTTAGTCGCCATACGACATACCCCTTAGCGAGCGCGTTGGCGCGAGTTAGATCGCCGACTCGTACTGTTGCGGCACTGTCGACCGGCCGTTTTCGAAACGCGCGCCGAAGCCGGCGGTCTTGACGCGCTGCATGTATTCCTTGAGCTGACGGCGACGGATGACGAGCAGCTTCTTGTGGCCTTCGTCGTAGTGTTCCTTGCCGCCCCCCAACAGAATCGCCAGGGCTTCGGCGGTTTCCGCCTGCGTGCCGGCGGGATTCTGCACGCCGGACAGGATCTGCGCTTCCGCTTCGTCGAGATAGAACTCGATTTCTTCGCGGCGTTCCGGGGCGGTTTCGGACAGAAATCGCAGGTGCATGACGCCGAACGCCACGTGGCGCGCTTCGTCCTGTGCGCACAGCCGATACATGACCTTCTCGGCTTCGTTCTGGCCGAACAGCTCGCCCATGCGGAACATCGTCAGCACGGCGCCTTCGCCGGAGATGTGCAGGCGCGTGGACATTTCGGTGAAGTCGCGGGCAAGGTCGATGCTGCCGACGAAGCCCGAGGTCGCACCGGACATGCGCATGAGACCGCCGCCGTTGGCGAGCGCGCGTTTGCGGAACACGTCCATGTGGCGTGACTCGTCCATCACCTGCGCGAGCAGCACGTGGCGCGGCTCGAGAAAATCGGGCGTGGTGTTCGCGACCCAGCGCGCCGGAACGTCACCGGCCACGAATTCCACTTCGTTGAAGAACGTGCACAGCAGGCACTCGGCTTCTTCCATGGCATCGGGCAACGCTTCGATGGTGTGCCACGGCACGTCGGTCGCCGAACTCCATTGCCGCTGCAGCGCTTCTTCGTAGAGGAACGTCGCGTTCTGCAGCCAGATCTCCGACTTCGCGCGCACGCCGTAGGCGCCGACGCGGTACGCATCGGGCCGTTCGCCGGCGCCGCGCGGACGACCGCTCATGTTCTTGCTGATCTCGGGGATGTCGCCGTAGCTGCCGATTTGAATTTCGTTGAGCGTCAGGCCGCGTTTTCCCGGCTCCGCCCGCATGCCCCACTCGCCCATGTGCTGCATCCAGCTCGTGTCGAGCTCGTATTCGTGCTGTTTGACCGGTGCTTCGCTCATATGCCCTCGCAAGCCTTCAGAAACCCAGACCCCTCGTATAGCACTGTCCGAGCGGCATTTGAATACGTATTCAGACGCTTTCGGGGCGATCGTGTGAACTTTGTGCAACTTGGACGCGCCGGACGCTAAGATTCCGCCGACCGATCCTGGGGAGGATTCCATGGCTGCACCGCTCGCCGGCATTCGCGTGCTCGACATCGGCGGCACGTTGCGACCGGATACTGCGGCAAATTGTTCGCCGACCACGGCGCGGACGTCGTGGACGTCGAGCCGCCGCAAGGCGCCGCGACGCGCGCGCTCGCCCCGTTCAACGATCGCGCCAGCGCGCCCGACAACAGCGCGCTGCACACGTATTTGAGCAGCAACAAGCGCAGCGTATCGGTGGATATCCGCAACGCCGACGGTCGCGCGGTGTTCCTCGCGCTCGCGCGCGATGCAGACGTGGTGCTCGACGCGACGATCGGCGACGAGGCGTTGTCGCTGTCGGATCTCGCGGCCGTGGCGCCGCGCGTCGTCTTTTCGCGTGTCACCTGGTTCGGGCAGACCGGTCCATATGCGAAGTTCGCCGGCACCGACAGCGTCTGCCATGCGCTCATCGGCATGGTGCGCGGCATCGGTCCCGAAGAAGGTCCGCCGCTGCTGCCGTCGGGCTATCAGGCGCAGATCGTCGGCGGGCTCACCGCGTACATCGGCACGCTCGGATACGTGATCGGTGCAGAACTCGGCAATCGCACCGCCGCCTGTCAGCTCGACACGAGCATTTACGAAGCGAACCTCTGTTTCACCGACGTCGGTGCCGTGGGTGCGTTCAACACCGGCGTGGTGGCGCCGCGTATGGGCGTCAATCGCTTCCCCCCGACGTTTCCGTTGGGGATCTACCCATGCCGCGACGGTTGGATCGGTGTCACCGCGCTGACGCCGAGCCAATGGGCTGCGTTCTGCGCGCTGCTCGACCTTCCCGAACTGGCGAACGTGCCGGCGTATCAGACGACGCTTGGACGGCTCGCCGATGCCGAGACGCTCGAACCGATCTTCAAACGCAAAGTGGCGGAGCAATCGGCGGCCGACCTGTTTCATCGCGGCCAGGGAATGCGCATCCCGCTTGCGCTGGTTCCGACGATGGAAGAGCTGTTCGAAGTCGATCAGTACGTCGCGCGCGGTGCGTTCGGCACGATCACGCATCCGCTGCAGGGCGACCTTACCGCGCCGATGACGCCGTTCAAGCTGTACAGAACGCCGGCGCTGGCCGGCGGCGCTGCACCGAAGTTCGGCGCCGATACGCGCGCACGGCTGGCCGATGTCGGAATCGACGCCGCGGCATTCGAACGACTGCGCCGCGCCAACGTGGTAGCAGGGGGGTGACCGTGAAACCGTTGCACGGTGTCCGCGTCATCGATCTGTCGATGGGTTGGGCCGGTCCGCTCGCCGCGCGACATCTGGTCGACATGGGCGCGGAAGTGATCAAGGTGGAATCGTGCGAGCGCTTCGACTGGTGGCGCGGTTGGGAGGCGACCGAAGAGTGGATCGCACTGAATGCAGCCGAACAGTCTGCGGCGTTCAACACCGTCAACCGCAACAAACTGGATGTGACCCTCGACCTGACTTCGCCCGACGGCAGCGCGCTGCTGAAGCGGCTCGTCGCCATCGCCGACGTGGTGGTCGAGAACTATTCGTCCGGCGTGCTACCGAAGCTCGGCCTCGACTATGCCGCATTGAAGGAAGTGAATCCGCAGATCGTGATGCTGTCGATGCCGGCGTTCGGCGGCAGCGGTCCGTGGTCGCGCTATCGCGCGTACGGCTCGACCGTCGAGCACGCATCCGGCCTGCCGCACCTCAACGGCGAGCCGGACGGACCGCCGACCATGGTGCACGTCGCGTATGGCGATGCCGTGGGCGGGCTGAACGGTGCCGCCGCGTTGTTGACCGCGCTGCGCCATCGCCGACGCACTGGCGAGGGCCAGTATCTCGATCTGTCGCAGTCCGAAGGTCTGTTTCCGCTGGGCATTCACGGCATCCTGCACCGCTCCGTGACCGGCCGTGCACCCGTTCGAACCGGCAATCGTTCCAATACGTGCGCGCCGCACGGCGTGTATCCGGCGAACGGCGACGATCAGTGGGTGGTGATTCAGGTGCTAACGGAGGAACAATGGCGCGCACTCGCCGGAATGGTCGTAGCGTTGCGGTCGTTCGGCGGAATCGACGACCGTCTGGCCCGGCGCGACGAACTCGATCGCGAGTTGTCGGAATGGTCGCGCGCGCGTCCGGCACGCGAAATCATGACGCAGTTGCAATCGGTGGGCGTCCCCGCCGCCGCGGTGTATAGCGCTGCCGACGTCATCGACGATCCGCAGCTGGCGTCGCGCCGGTTCTGGACGATGCTGGAGCGCGCGTACGTGGGACTGCAGCCGAACCCGGTCGCCCCTTATCGCATCGGTCAGGCGCCGCTGCCGATCGACGCGCCGGCGCCGACGCTGGGTCAGCACAATCGCCAGGT
The DNA here is from genome assembly GCA_963787045.1 of uncultured Gammaproteobacteria bacterium. GTDB lineage: Bacteria > Pseudomonadota > Gammaproteobacteria > Pseudomonadales > Azotimanducaceae > DATJGR01. Next base: position 557,953 of record CAWBBR010000002.1, read on the forward strand.
GCTGACCGACCTGCTCGGATTGACCGACGCGGATCTCGAGCGCCTGGAGCAAGCCGGCGTCATCGGCGATCGACCGGTGATGCCGCGCGGCGAGCCGGCATGACCCTTGATCAGTTGACTTAGTCGTGCGCCTAAGTAGGATCGCCGGCATGGCCATGCGACCGACATCGGTGTCGCCGCGAGGCGACCAGACCCGCGAATCGCTGATCGACGCGGCGGTCACGGTCTTTGGACGCGATGGATTCCGTGCCGCCAGCACGCGTTCGATCGCCGATCTGGCCGGCGTCAATCAAGCGCTGATCGGCTATCACTTCGGCGGCAAACCGGGTCTCTACCTCGCCGTTTTCGACCGTATCACGCGCCGCGTCGCTCAATACCTTGGCCCGGTCGCACAGTCGATCGAGCAACAGCTCGACGAAATCGTTGCGAGTGAAGGCCGCCAGGCGGCGCGTTGCGTTGGCTTCATTCATCAATTGACCGACGCGCTGGTCGCCACGTTCTCGGCGCCGGAGTCGTCGGCGTGGGCGCGGCTGGTCCTGCGCGAACAACAGGATCCGTCCGAGGCGTTCGAGCGCCTCTACGGCGGCATGATCGGCGGCATGTTGTCGCTGATCTCACGGTTGATCGCGCAGGCGTGCGCGACCGATCCGAACGGAGTCGAGACGCGCGTGATGACGCAAACGGTGATCGGTCAGGCGCTGGTGTTCAGATCGGCGCGCGCGACCGTGCTGAGGCAATTGGATTGGCAAGACATCGGCGCCGCAGAGATCACGACGATCCAGTCGGTCATTCGCCGGAATGTCACTGCGATGCTCATAGGGGGGCGTAGCTGATGAGTGCGAAAGGAAGAGTTACGGCTGGGGCGGTCGTGATGGCCGCCGTCGTTGGCGCCGGGTGGTATTGGTACAACGCC
>CAWBBR010000003.1:0-498307 GCA_963787045.1 uncultured Gammaproteobacteria bacterium
TACCAGGAGTTCGACATGAGCGAAGCGTTGAAGACGACGGACCAGCCTCTCGATTCCAACCCGGCCACGGTGCCGCTCGATCGCATCGAGATCTGGCAACCGCACCGGTTCGAGAACTACACGTTCTGGCCGTACTTCGAGCGCCTGCGCAAAGACGATCCGGTGCATTACACGGCGGAGAGCCCGTACGGACCGTTCTGGTCGATCACGAAGTTCGAAGACATCATGTACGTCGACACGCATCACGACATTTTCTCCTCCGAGGGCGGCATCACGCTCGACGACGACCCGGAAGATTTCGAGATGCCGATGTTCATCGCGATGGATCCGCCCAAACACGATCTGCAGCGCAAGACGGTGAGCGGCGTCGTCGCACCGATGAACCTGGTCAAGCTCGAAGGCACGATCCGCGAACGCGCGGGCCGAATCCTCGACGAGCTGCCGCGTCGGCGAAACGTTCAACTGGGTGGACAAGGTGTCCATCGAATTGACCACGCAGATGCTCGCCACCTTGTTCGACTTCCCGTTCGAGGATCGCCGCAAGCTGACGTACTGGTCCGACGTTGCAGTGGCCGACCCGACAGCGGCGTCATTCGACGATCGAAAAGCAGCAGGCCGATCTGCTCGAGTGTCTCGAGTATTTCACGCGCCTCTGGAACGAGCGCGTGAACAAGACCGGCAACGACCTGATCACGATGCTCGCCAACGGCGAATCCACGAAGAACATGCCGCCGATGGAATACCTCGGCAATTTGATTCTCCTGATCGTCGGCGGCAACGACACCACCCGCAACTCGATCTCCGGCGGCGTGGTCGCGCTCAATCAGAACCCCAACGAGTACGCGAAGCTGCGCAACGATCTATCGCTGATTCCGAACATGGTCTCGGAGATCATCCGCTGGCAGACGCCGCTCGCGCACATGCGCCGGCGCGCGCTGGTCGATACCGAGCTGCGCGGCAAGAAGATCAAGAAGGGCGACAAGGTGGTGATGTGGTACGTCTCGGGCAATCGCGACGACACGGCCATCGATAACCCCGAGGCGTTCATCATCGATCGGCCGAAGGCGCGCCAGCACTTGTCGTTCGGCTTCGGCATTCACCGCTGCATGGGCAACCGGCTCGCGGAGATGCAGTTGCGAGTGGTCTGGGAAGAGATCATGAAACGCTTCGACAAAGTCGAAGTGGTCGGGGAACCGACGCGCGTGCGCTCGAACTTCATCAAGGGTTATTCGCATCTGCCCGTGCGGCTGCATCGCGCATGAGCCTCGAATCGCTCCCATACGGCGCGCCGGCTGCCGATGTTGTGCGAATTCGTCCACCGCGACGGCGCGGTGATCCTGCGCGATGTGCTGAACGCTGAACAGCTGACGCAGATCAACGCGGAACTGGACGGGCCGATGGAAGCCACTCGCTGTGGTTCGGCGAAAGAGAACGTCGACTATCAGGCATTCCACGGCTATCGCACGAAACGGCTGACGAACACGATCTCGCGGAGTCGCGTCGCGCGCGAAGACTTCATCGGCAATCCGGTCACGCTCGGTTATGTGACCGAACTGTTCAAAGACGTCTGCGACACGTTCTGGTTGCAGTCATCGCAGACGATCGAAATCCATCCGGGCGAAAAGGTGCAGCCGCTGCATCGCGACATGGACAACTATCCGGTGTTCCGCCGCTATGGAGCCGAGAAAGCACCCGAGGTGACGGTGAACTATCTGCTCGCGTTGGTGGACAGCACCGAAGCAGCCGGCGCCACGCGCGTGATTCCCGGCAGCAACAAATGGCCGTTCGAAGAACGCGGCAAGCCGCAGATGACGATTGCCGCAGAACTCGAGGCGGGCTCGGCGCTGCTGATGAGCGGCAAGACGATTCACGGTGGCGGTGCGAACACCACGACGAGCGTGAAGCGGCGCGTACTGAGCACGGGTTTCAACCCCGGCTTCCTCATGCCCGAAGACGCCCACCCCTTCTCGGTGCCGTTGGAACTTGCACGAACGATGTCGCCGGCGCTGCAGCAGATCACCGGATTCCGCTCGTTCCATCAGTTCCGCCAGCACGGCGGCAGTCTCTGGCAATACGACTTCGAAGAGCTTGCTGATCATCTGAAGCTCTGAGCGGGCGAGCGTTCGAAAGGAGCAACGCGCGTGAGATCACGAGTGTCGATCGCCGCCTTGGATGGCTCGATCCATCTGCGTTACGAGACAGAGGCAATACACCTCGAGGCGCCGAACTGGACGCGCGACGGCAGGCTGCTCATCTTGAACGGCAACGGTGTGCTGTGGCGGCTGCCTGTCGAAGGCGGCGAACTGGAACAGATACGCATCGACGGCGTTCCGAAACTCAACAACGACCACGTGCTCGATCCCGACGGTGAGCACATCTATCTGTCGGCGAACGACTGGCACATCTATCGCGCGCCGCTCGTCGGCGGCACCGCGAAGCGAATCACCGTCGATACCGGAGTGATGCACTTCCTGCACGGCGTCAGCCCGGACGGTGCGGAGCTGGCGTTCGTCGGTCTCGAGCCGAAGGACGGAAACTGGTGGGCGCGCGCGAACGTATTCACGGTGCCGTCTGCGGGCGGCGAGGAACGCCGACTCACCCACGGCACCGATCCGGCCGACGGCTGCGAATACTCGCCCGACGGCGAGTGGATCTACTTCAACACCGAAGCGTTCAGCACCGGCCACGCGCAGATCGCACGCATGCGCCGTGACGGCTCCGGTCTGGAGCAGCTCACGTTCGACGAGCGGGTGAACTGGTTTCCGCACCTCGCGCCCGACGGTGCGCACGCCGTGTATCTCAGCTTCCCGTCGGGTACTCGCGGTCATCCCGCGGGGCTTCACGTCGAGCTGTGCCTGGTCGCCAACGACTGGACTAAGCCGCTGTGGCGAATCCCGGTGTTCGGCGGGCAGGGCACCATCAACGTCAACAGCTGGGCGCCGAGTTCAGACCGCTTCGCGTTCGTCTCGTACGCAGACTAACGCGGCGTATCCCGGCTACTCGTCGCCGATCTCTCGCGCGAGCATCCCGAAAATCTCGTGATCCGACATGATCAGGTTCTCGCACACCTTTCCGTCGCGAAGGCGCACGCGGTCGCACCCTATGGCGTGAAATGGACCGTTCGGTCCGCGACCCGTGGCGCTCCATCGGATGAAAGTGAACTCGCCTTGACTCGCGGTCTCCTCGAGTGTGGCGTGGAAGTCCGGCAGCAGTCGCAATACTTCGACGATGCGTCGCGTATACGCGTCGCTGCCGACGACATGCTTCGAGGCGCGGGGCCAAATCCCCACAATGTCCGGCGTGACGATCTGAGGTACGCGCTGCATTGCGATCTCGGGCTTCGGGTTCGCCCAGAAGGCGCTCCAGGATTGGGGTGACCAAGCGGTCTGCTGTCGTATGACGGTGCTCATGACGGATCCTCCGGTTGATGGATGCGATCGTCTCCCCGAATACCGAACGACCTCAAATACCTCGGACGTAATGGCGTGGAGCGACGTAGCCGTGTTCGGGGATGCCGTGCTTGAGCGCTGTGCTTGCGGATCATCTCGCTTTCGCGAGCGCCACGTCGTCGCCGCCACTCGCACGTCCGTTCACCGCGAATTGAAGGAAGTGGCTGCGCCCATCGCCGCAGTACGCACGCCCCTTCATCAAGTTGTGTACCCACGCGTCGTAGCCCGCATCGTCCACCGGGCGCTGCTCGAGTCGAACGTAGCTGCGTCCTCGGCCGGGCCGCTCGCCGGTGATGCACGGATAGTCGGTCTCGCCGACCAGCGCCAGGCGAAACCCGCAGTTCAGCATGTGGTACCAGGCGTTCAGCTCGGCGACCGCCGGCGTGTCGCAGCCGGAAAGGAAGTCGGCATAGCCGTGGGTCACGTCGACGATGGCTTCGTGCGTGCCGATGGAATCGAACGGCGGAATTTCGTAGTTCGGCAGTTCGGTCGAGTCGACCACCATGCCGGTGCCGCAATGCGCATAGCCGCCGAAACCGCCTTGCGCGCGTGCCCATTTCAGGATCGGCAGGTTCCACGACGGCCAGTCCTCGATCAGCTTCGTGCCCGGATAGTCCTGTTCCTTCAGGCGAAGCAGCACCATGTGTCCATTCAGGCTCGACGGAAAGCCGGACACCTCGACGTCGTACCGCAACTGGCTTTCCGCGTCTTTCGGCGTCGGCTTGGGAATCCAGCGTGACGCCGTTGGCGGCTTGCAACTCGGGATGTTCGAGGCCGGCGGCGAGGGCTCTCGGCGTGGCCCGTGAAGAACTGCTTCTGGTAGTACCAACTCGGTCCCCACGTCAGCACGTCGCCGATCGACAATGCCTCGCCGCGCACCTGGCGGATCATCGTCTCGGGCGAAACCCCCTCGGTGGGGATGTGGTAATGAGCGCACCCGGCGGCATGAATGTGCGTGTCGCCGGAATACCAGTGCCACTTGGCAGGGTCGATCCAGCGCTGCAGCTTCACGTCGATCTGATCGTGCCCATCGCCGATGGTCACGTTCTGCACGGCGCGTAGATATTCCGGGCCGCGCCAACTCGTCACCGAATACTCGCCGTCCGGCAGCCGCAGAGTTTCGCCGTCGGCGCGATACACCTGCGGCTGAAAGAACAGGTCCGGGGCCAGGCGCATCGCTTGCGGCGGATAGATGTGATCGTGCGCGTCTTTGACGATGAACGACGCCACGCAGCCGGCGCCGTCCACATCGGTCACGTTCAGAACGACGTCGCGCGACGGCCGACAATCGAAGGTGAAGGTTGCGGAACTCGACGGCGCACCGATGCCTTGGACCTGAGACAACATCGTCATCATCAGCTTCGCGTCGTGCTTGCCCGCATCGCGGCTGAACAGCTGAATCACTTGATAGTCCACCGCGAAGGTGGAGAGCGCGAGTGCCTGAAATCCGATCGGCGGCACGGGTGTAGCGCCGTACATCTGCGTCATCAGCCACATCTTTTCGATCAGCGGCCCTTTCTTCAGCGTGTCCATCAGATACGCCTTTTGTGCTACCGAGAAACCACCGATCGACATTCGCCCGGGCGTGCGCGCGAACAATCCGTTGGAGAAATTGATGCGGTCTGCGCGTCCGGTCGGATTCGCGATGCGTACGAGAAAGAGGCGCCACCCTTGCTCGATGAGCGTGGGCTCCGCGCCGCCGGGAAGTACGCGGCCGACGCCGGTGGCATCGACCTCGAGGCGCGCGAGCGTGTACTTATCGAGAAGCGTCTCCGCTTCGGCCACTGCGGCGGCGTCGTTGGTTTGCGTCAGCGCGGCGATGCGTTGGCCGTCTGCGGACAGTAGCGGCGCGCCGAGCTTCGCCATCGAATCGACTGCACGATTGACGGCTGCAAAGTAAGGTTGCGGCGCGATTGCGGCCGAGTCCGCGGCAAGGGCGCGCACGAAACTGCCGGCAGCGGCTGCGCCCATGCTCAGCACAAAGCCACGCCGCGACAAACTCCAGCGCCTGCTGTCCCCACTCATCGGCCTCTCCCCCGGTTCTCGTTCCCCACCGATAAGGTGGATAAGGTAAATGAAAGGGCACGCTTCCGCGGAAGCGTTGTTCAGGCCTTCACCACCGAAGTCCCCGCCGCCAGATCATGCACACACCGCCGATTCTTCCTGAACACAAACCCCTGATCGATGATCGGCAACAACGCCAACACCGGACTGATCACCACAAACAGCAGCGGAAAGAACAGCGCCCGAATGCAAACGAGCTTCCAGAACGCCGCTCGCTCCCCCGACGCCGTCGCCACAATCGCCACGCCCATCACCCGCTTCCCAACGGTCTGCCCGCGCGTGAACAACCAATACCCGTTCAGAATCAGATAGCTCACCACCGCCAGCAGAAACACGTTCAGTATCCACATGGAGTTGCGATACGCCTCCGCGTGCTCCATCACACCGGTGATCATGACCAGCAGCACCGTCAGCGCCGGCACCAGCAGCATGTCGATCAGCGTTGCAACCAGGCGTCGGCCGCGGCCGGCGAGTCGTTCTTCCAACGGCTGCGTCATGGCGCGGTCTCCCCTTCGAGCTGATACACCAGCAGGACGTTGCCTTCCTTCTGACCGAAGCTGCCGTAGCCGGACGAGACGATCACCTGATCGCCTGCCACCATCGGGCCGTGCGCATCGTACGCGCCGCCCGATGCCTTCATGCCGTTGACGGTCTCGAACGGCTTCCAGCTGTCGTCGCTCCACAGCGTGGCGCCGGTGTCGGCATCGTAGATTTCGAGGAACCCGTCGAGGCTCCCTGCTACAACCAGTTCCGGCGTCGCGATGATCGCGGAAGACAACCCACCGAAGCAGTTGCGATCGGTGCAGCGGTTGTCGCGCGGATGTTCCCAACGGGCCTCCCCGGTCGCGATGTCGAGCGCATGCATGCCGGTTGCCGGAGCAATCGTCTTGTCGCTCCACGTCTCGATGTCGCTGATCGGCACGAACAGCAGCCCTTTCTGTTCGTTCGCGGCCAATCCCCAATGCGCGCCGCCCAACGCACCGCCGCGGCCGATGTCCTGGTGCCACACGATGGCGCCGTCATCGGGGTTCAGCGCGTAGATGTCGCCGGACTTCTGTCCCACGATCAGCAGCGCCCGACCGTTGACGTCGTGTACCAATACCGGCGGTGCGCCGAAATCGAGATCCGGCCCGCGCGGGTTCGGACAATTCGGCATGCCGGGGATGTCGCAAGCGACGTTGTACGCATCCCCTTCGGTGAACTGGTGAACCCAGCGTCTCGCGCCGGTCTTCGCGTCCACGGCGAAGATTGCGTCGCTCGTGTCGGTGGTCGGTCGGCTGTAGTTCTCACCGGTGCCGAAGAACACCACGCCGCGCTCGGGGTCGAGCATCGGTGCGCCCCACACCGGCGCGCCGCTCGGTGCGTATTGGCCGACGAACAACCAGCGGGTACCGGTCTTCCGTGCCGGCTCCTCGATGGTCGGGCGATACCACAGTTCTTTTCCGGTCTGCACGTCGAACGCGGACATGCCGCCGCGCGTCGTGCAGCAGCCGTAGAACGGAATCATCGCAAGGCCCACTTCGATCGAAGACAGCGGCACGTACACCACGCCGTCGTGCACCACCGGCGTGCCGGAGTAGAACGGCACTACCGTTTCGGCGGCTTGCGCGTGCCAGATCTCGGCGCCGGTCACCGCGTCGATGGCGTAGACACCCTCGGTGCGGTGCAGATACAGCAGCGCGTCACGCTCGCCGATCTTCGCGTGCAGGATCGCGCTGCCGATCTCGCCACCTTGTTTGTGAACCCAACGCGTGCACCCGGTCGCGCGGTCCAGCGCCACCACGCCCAGGCCGGAATCGCCGATGAAGATCGTGTCTTCGGTAACGAGCGGCCACGAGCGCGGCTTCATGTTGGAAAAGCCATACGCCCACGCGAGCTTGAGCCGGCCGACGTTGGCGCGAGTGATCGCGGTGTCGTGCTGCAGGCGCTGGTTGTTCAGATCGATGCCCCAGCCGTCGGAATAAAAGTGACTGAGGCCGGGTTGGGGATCGCATTTCGCGGCGCTCATCTGCGCCAACAGCGCCGCGAGCGCGAACAGGATCGCCTGTGTGATTCGTTTGCCTACGACGTGATGCATGCAGAACGTGATGGTGACGAGCCATCGGCCCGGCGGGCGAATCATAGCAACGTGACCTGCGGAGTTGCGGCCCCCGAACGAGAACGTGAAACTCGCGCTCCCATTTCTGCGACCACAGGTGATCCGATGAAGGCCACGGAAGAGCTGCTCGCCATCGCTCAGGTATCGGTAACGCTCGTCGGACTCTCCGGACTCGTTTCCGTGTTCCGCGCGCGCGTGCCGACCGACCTCGAAGCGCGCGACCTGTCGGGGCTCGCGGTGATCGGCATCGGCGGCTCGATTGCGCTCGCCTTTTCGCTGTTGCCGTTGCCGCTCGAGTACCTCGACATCGGTGATGCGGCGGTGTGGCGGATCTGTTCAGGCGTATTTGCCGCGACGTTGGGTGCCGGCGGCGTCGTGTTCGTCGCTGGTCAATCGCCGTCTGTCGAATGCGGGGTTCATCGAGCGGACGCCGCGCGTGAACCGTCTGACGTTGGCGTCCGCTTCTGCGGCTGCTCTTCTGCTCCACTCTGCGCGTTCGGCGTGTTTCGTCCGGGACCCGCGGCGTATCTGACCGCGTTGATCGTGTGCCTCGTGATGTGCTCTCACCTACGTGGTAGGATCATGCTGATCATCCGGCGTCGCGAATGAATCCCGTGAGCCGCCGCTGTTCTGTTTCAGTGGCTCGCTTTCACCGCGCCGATCACGACCTGATCGGCATCTCTCAACAGCACATCGATGAACTCGAAGCCGGCTCGTTCGAGCAGGCCGATCCAACCCGCGACCGACAGCTCGTCGCCGATGCGATCGTCATCGCGCGGACCCCACAGCGCGACGTGGTCATACCCGAGCAGCGCGTTGGCCCTCGACCAGAACCGTTCCCAGTTCTCCTGCGAGTAACGCGGCGGCTGCTTCGCCTTCCACGCTTCGAAGCCGGTTGAAAACGGTGTCTCCGCAGCTACCGGTTCCGCAAGTAGGAATACCCCGCCGTCCCGCAGCGCCGCGTACACGTCCTCGACGATTTGTCCCGCGCGCTCCTCGTCGAACCAGTGCAGCGCGTTGACCGTCGCGACGACGTCGTAGTTGCCCGACAGCTCGTCGCGCCAGCCGTCGTGCTGCAGATCTCTCACGACTAGTTTCCCCGGAATGCCTTCTCGTTGATTGACCGCTCTGCAGATCGACATGAAGAACGGGTCTCGATCGATGCCGTCGATGTGCGCGTTCGGATAGATCGTGCGAATGGCTCTGCCCACATCGCCGGGGCCGCAACACAGATCGAGCGCGCGAATCGGTTGGTCGGGCGGAAACGGAATCGCGGACGCGATGAGTTCGAGGTCGTTCGGCTTCGACACGCCTTGTTCCGCCCACCACAACGCGAGCAGCTCGTCGATGTGGGGATGGATTCGCGCGTCGATCTCGGCCTGGCTGATCGGTGGGGACTGCATGTGCATGGCTCCTCGTTGCGAGGCCATCATCAAACGGCCGGGGCGCAGGCCGCGTATTGGAATTATTTGACTGCGTCGATGCCGCTGACCTTCTACTCCCATCGGTCCGCTCAGACCACGTGGGACACACCGCGCAAGAACACATCGGGTGTGTTGCCGGCGAACTCGCGGAAGTCTTTGATGAGATGCGCCTGATCGAAGTATCCGCAGTCGGCCGCGATGTCCGCCCACCGGATCTCACCCGCGTATCGATCCTCCGCCTGCGTGGATTCGATGTACGGTTTGCCAACAGACTCGTTGGCCCGCGTTCGGCTCGCGCGATCGAGCGAGCGCATCACGCGATTGAAGCGCAGCAGCCTCGCGATCGTCTTCGGCGGAAACCCCACGCACGTCCGGAATCGCGCAATCAACGTGCGATGGCTGCAATCCAACTCGCCGTCGAGTGAACCGAGCGCAACGCGGCCGTCCGTGGCGACGAGCCTGCGCCAGACGGCATCGACGGAGCCGGGTATTTCTGCTTCGGCGATGCGCTCTGCGATCAGCGATTCCATTGCAGCAAATCGCTCGGTCCAACTTCGCGCGAGCCCCACGCGACGCATGAGCGCGCGCGCAAGGGGCGCATCGATCTGTTCGAGTTCGATCGCCTCGTTCGCAATCGAGTGCATCGGCAGCCCCAGGAACAGATGCGCGCCGATCGGCGTGAATCGCACCACCATGAAATGCCGCTCGCCCACCGCTTGCGTGAGTTGGTGTCGCGCGTGCAGCCCAACGATCCACGCACCGTCGCGCGCGGTCCACTCGCCGGAACTCATTGCATCCAAGCGTCTATGCGGCTCGCCGAAATTCAACATCAGAGGCACTTCGGCGGACGGGAGGTGGCGCTCCAGAACCGGCAAGCGAAGGTTGCTCGAACTCGCGAAGTAGCCGTGGACGTAGTCGCGCAGGCGGGGATCGGCGACGCGTTGCACCGTCTGCCATTGGCCGAGTTCGGATGTGTGTTCGCCTCTCTGCATTTCGATTGGCCCTTCCCACCGAAGACTCGACGCGCACTCAACGCGCTTCAACCCGGAGGCGGTATTACGATCGACTCGATGAATTGTTGTGCGACGCTTTGCAGCTTCGTGCGCATTGCATCCCGAACACTGCCCAGCACCTGTTCCTGGATGGTTGCGGTGCCACCAGCGTAACGCAGCTTTGCCTTGCTCTTCTTCATCTTGAAGAACAGCACCTGTGTGATCTGCTGGTCAGCCTCCACGCTGAAGGCGAGCAGGCCAAGATCGACGAGACCGTTCGCCTTTGACTGCGCGGTCGCAACTTGAAAGTGCGCCACTTCCTCCTTGGCGGTCTGTCGGTCGAACAGCGTCAACCAGCCGTTGTTGTTGCCGACTTTCCCCAGTCCGTCGAAGACCGACTTCACGATTACCAGCGCAGAAGCGGCCGGTCCGAGCACCAGGGCGAGAACCGACATGATTGCCTCGTGAACCTCGACCGACGTGCCCGTTTGTTTGAACTGACGGAAGTCGTGCGAGGTCATCGCCCAACCGAGTCGTTGCAGTGCGCTGAAGTAAGCGGAATACCAGGCGATAACATCGGTGTGATCCGCAGCGGCAGACGCCGAGAACTGCGCCAGCAGGTTCGAGTTGACGATGTCTTCCTTCGTTTGCGCCGAAATGCCGTCGTCGGCGATGACGAGGCTGGAGCCGGCGACGAGTGCTTGCGCGGTTTTGTCTTCGAACGCGGTCGGACCAGTGGGAACCGTAATGCCGTCGGCCAGACCTCTCGCACGACGCGTCGTCGGTTTCTTTGCGCGTGAAACCTTTTTTGGAAGCGCAATCGATCGTACGAATTCGATCGAGCGTTCTGTCGTCGCCACCTGCATCTCGGCGTGCGGAGAATCCTTGAGCTTCGTCCAGCGGTGACCCGCGATGAGTCCCTGACGTTCCAGCGCTGTCGCGTATTCGTCCCACAAGCGATCGGTCGACGGCGGAACGAACACCTTGCCATTGCGCATCGGATAGCAGTCGGCGCCGCAGCCGGTTCCCGGTTGACCGGTGCCCTGGTGATTCGAGAGCGCCTTCACGCCGTCGCGATACGTGACGATCGGTCCGTCTCGGCCGAACGGTTCCGCGTTGGGTCGTCCCGAACCGAACAGCCACTGCTGTCGTTCTACGGTCCGGAAGCCTTCGACGAGCTTGAATGGCGTGCCGCGGCTATCGAGATCGTCGAGCGCAGCCGTCAGACGTTGGCGGAACATCGGATCGAGGTTCTGCGGATCGTTGTCGCGCGGCGGCTCGGACTGCACGAGCGCCTTCGATTTCGGATCGATCGCGCTCGGCGAGTGTTTGGCGACGCGCGTTTTGCGCGCCGGCTTGCGTGCCTTCCTGGGTTGTTTCGCCTTCGGTTTCTTTTGCTTTGCTTTTGCTGTGGCCATGGTCTTCTCCCGAACTCATCTCGATTTCGACTTGGCGCGTTTTTTCGGAGCGCTTTCTCGCTTCGATTGACTGGCCTTGCGGCGGGGTCGTTGCTTCGCCAGTTGAGGCGCCGTTCCGGTCATCCACGGCACCTGCGCGCGAACGATCGCGTGCGGGTCCCAGGATCTGCGGCGTCTGTGCATATTTGAGACCCCCCAGTTCGGCTCCGGTGCGTTTGACGAGCGCATCGAACGTGATGTTCTTTTCGGTGCGAAGAATCTTGGACAGTGCGAACGTGAAGGCGCCGAAGCTCGTGACGCCGTGTTTGTATTCGTAGGACGACTCGTCTTCGCCGCACGCTTCGAGAATCAGCGGCAGGTAGGGACCGAAACGCGAGTTCCCCTTCGCCTCCTTCATCTGGCTATAGCGTTTTGCCGACATGCCGCGCACCGGCGACGCGCGACCGAGCCGCGACGTCGCGCCGTCTGATCCGAAGAACAATTCGCGTTCCTTCTTCGCGCGTTCCGCCGCGTCCTTGCCTTTCCCGACGGCCACGAAGTCTTTGTTGAGAGGCTTGAAATCGCGGTCTACCCACATGCCGACGTCCGGCAGCCATTTGATTTCGCGATGTCGAATGTCGTCTGGAGGATTGAGTCCTTTCGGTCGTGGCATTCCGGCGCGGTGAATACCGCCCGAATGGCAGCAGTCGAAGATCATCGCGAGACGCGTGTCGTAGGGGAGCTGGCTGTAGAGCGAGTAGATGCGGTCGTCGGTGATCGCATGCTCCGGCGTCCAATCGAAGTCGTAGGGAACGAGCGATTCCGTCGTGCGGTCGGGCTCGTTGTCTTCGCCGTACTCGGGAATCTGCGCGCCGTGGCCGCTGTAGAAGAAAACGATCTCGTCATTGGGCCGTGGGTCGTCGAGCAACCACTCCAGCCGCTCCAGGATGCCGCGCTGCCGTCGCGCGTTCGTCGAGGCATACGCGGATGCTGTCGGCGGGAAAGCCGCACTCCTGCAGCACCTCGCTCATGCGGAACACGTCGTTCACGCACCCCTCGAGCCGGTTGGCGGGATCCGGATAGTTGTTGATGCCGACGAGCAACGCCTTGTGTCTGCGTCGATCGCCGTCTGGCCGCGCAACAGTCCGTGGCATCGCCATCGATGCAAACGCTTTCGCATTCGCTGGCGCGAGCGTCTCTTCGGCGATCGGTCGCCACACGTTGTCGATGGTGGCGCGATGGCCGAGATAGCTTTCGGCCGAGTGATCGCCCCATCCGGGGTTGTCGAACGGCGTATCGACCTGACTGAAGTTGTTCTGATCGAGAATCCGAATCGGCGCGGTGAACACATCGTCGTGTTCGTTGAAGAGGTGATGCCAATACTTCACCGCCGGAACCGTCACCCGCCCCGTCGTGAGGTTGCGAACGACGAACGGATTGGCGATCTGTGAGCCCAACGTGACGTAGCGCATTTTGGCCATGACGGCGCTGACGTCTTTGTCGTCCAACGCCTGCTGGTGGGTGATCGCGTTGTAGGTGACGAGCGATCCGAGACTGTGGCCGAGCAAAATGTCCGGCTGGTACTCGCGCAGTGCGTCGAGCACGAGCTTGCGGGTGGCCTGCTTGAAGCTGTCCTCTTCGACCCACGCGACCACGTAGCCGGCCGTCCAGCGCACGCGGTCAGAGACCTTGCTGACGAGCCCTTTCTCGCGACGGAACGTCGATGTGACGGCGCTCGACGTGAGCTTCCACACGGCTTGAAAGGTGTCCCACGCCGAGATCTGTTCCTTTTCGAAAATCGGATCGTACGTGATGAATTTGAAGTCGAGCGCGATGTCGGATTGGCCGGGAAAGGCCGCCCGAACCGCTTTTTCCCAGTCCTCCTTCCATGTGGAATTGCGGTGATCGCCAAGTCCGTGTACGCCAAGAATCGTCAATCGGTTTGCCATGTCGTCTCTCCTCAATCACTCGTCGCGTGGATTCGTATGCGTGACTCGAAATCGCAATCCTGTCGTCACGTTCCGTCAACCGTTTTCGCAACATTCGTCGCTGCAGGGTTTCGGCGATCAGGTCCCAAGTCGCGGCGTAGGGATTTGTCTGCACGGCCGTAAAACGTCCGGATCGGCACGATGCTCCAACGCCCCGGAAGTAGTATGTTCGACCTCCGGGGTCTGAAGAGGCACGACGATGGCGAACGAGAATCCGCCCGATCCGGCGGCGATGTTTCGGGACTTCGTCACGAATTGGGAACGCAACATCAATTCGGTCGCGAATCAGGTGATGGGGACCGAATCCTTCAGCCGCCTGATGCAGGAAGCGCAGCGGATGCAGCTCGTGTTGCAGCAGGCGACATCCGAGGCGATGGGGCGCCGGCTGGCGGCGCTGAACATGCCGACGCGCGAAGACATCATTCGCCTCGCCGAGAAGCTCACCGACGTCGACCGTCGGCTGGCGCGCATCGAAGCGTCGCTCGACGGCGATGCCACGGTGGTGGTCGACGACGCGCCGCGTGCTGCAAAGCCGCGCACGCGGCAACCGCCTGCGGACTATCTGAACCAGGAGAAACCGCGATGACAGATACCGAAGCAGTCAGCGACGACGTCGGCGCGCGCGTGCGCGGCATGGTGCAGCGCGCGATCCAACGCGGCGTGAAGGGATTCGAGTACGCGACGTCCGGCCCCGCGAAGGTCGGGCTCACTCCGAAGACGACCCTGTACGGGCGCGGCACGTTGCAGCTGTATCACTACAAGCCGCAGGTCGACGAGCTGTACCGCGTACCGGTGTTGCTGGTGATGGCCACCACGAACAAAGCGTTCGTATTCGACCTGTTGCCCGGGCAGAGCATGGTCGAATTCCTGTTGAAGCGCGGCTTCGACGTGTTCGTGGTCGACTGGAATGCGCCGACGCCGGAAGAGCGCGGGCTCACGCTCGAGGACTACACGCAGGACTTCATCCCAACGTGCATCCGTAAAGTCCAGCAGGAGACCGGCCAGCCCGATGTCTCGGTGATCGGCTACTGCATGGGCGGCGTGCTGTCGTTGATCTACGCGGCAACGCACGTCGGCGGGCCCCTCAAGAATCTCGTCTGCCTGACGACACCGGTCGACTGGAGCCAGATGGGATTGACGACCGTGTGGAACGACCCGCGCTATTTCGACATCGATCAGGTGGTGGATACGCTCGGCGTCGTGCCGGCCGATTTCATCCGGCAGATGTTCGAGATGCAGAAGCCGGCGCAGCGCTTGGCCGGTCAACTGCGCGCCAGCGAACAGATGTGGAACGACGAGTTCGTGCGTTCGTATCGCGCGTTCCAGCGATGGGGCGACGAGACGCTGCCGTTGGCCGGCGAATATCTGCGCCAGACGACGAAGGAACTGAGCTGGGGCAACAAGCTGTTCACCGGCGAACTCGTCGTCGGCGGTCGCGATGCGAAGCTCGCGAACATCCGCGCACCGATCCTGTCGGTGGTCGCGGAACACGATCACCTCGCGCCGCGCGACTCGACGAAGCCGTTACTCGACCTCGTCGGCTCGAACGACAAGCAGGAGATCCTGCTGAAAGGCGGACACGTCAGCCTGATCGCCGGACCGAACGCGATCGGGCGAATGTGGCCGCGCCTCGAGCGCTGGCTCGCGGTGAGATCGATATGAGCAACGTCATGACGCGTTATCCACGTACGATCCAGAGCAACGGTGCATCGTTCGAACTGACGGTGATGCACGCCACCGACGAACCCGACGTGCTGCGTTTCGCACGTTCGCTGCCGCCGCACGACATGCTGTTCATGCGGCGCGACATCACCAACGCGAAAGTACTCTCCGCGTGGGTGCGCGAAATCAACGCCGAGAACATCGTCAGCATACTTGCGCGGCGTGGCGGCGACGTCGTCGGTTGTGCCGCGGTGGTGCGCGACGCGCGTTCGTTCTCGCCGCACGTCGGCGATCTGCGCGTGTTGGTGTCGCCCAAGGCGCGAGCGCACGGCCTGGGTCGTGCGCTGGTGCAGGAGAGCTATCTGATCGCGCTGTCGATGGGTCTCGAGAAGATCACCGCGCAGATGACGGCGGATCAGCGCGCCGCGATCACGGTGTTCGAGGATCTGGGGTTCCGCGTAGAAGCGTTGTTGCGCGACCACGTGCGCGACGCCAACGGCGACAAGTTCGACCTCGTCGTGCTCAGCCTCGACGTCGCTGCGCAACAGGCGAAACTCGAACTGTATGGTTTGCCGGAGGCGTTCGCGGCGTCGTCGTAGCCCGCGAGACACTGGAGTGTCCAGACTTCCGCTGATCGACGCGCCCAGATCCGACTACGGCTCCGAGGAGCCCGCGATGGTCCGCTATCGCGAAGACGGCACCCGCCGCGCGCTCGCGCTCGGCAATCGCGGCCCGCTGCGATTCGACGCGTCCGGTTGCGTCGCGGCCGACATTCTCGATGCCTATTCGCGCTTCGGCTTCTACGTCTTCGAAGGCGCGATCGCTCAGCCGGAACTCGACGATATCGAACGCGATCTGATCGACCTGCTCGAACGATTGCCGGTAGCGCGCGAGTCATCCGTCGATCGTCGCGGCCGCCCCGCGTTGACCACGGATCGGCGCGGCCAGCAGATCGTCTGGGTGAAGCCGCTTGCCGATCCCCTCGGCGGCACGTCGCGAGCGCGCGGGCGACATCCGGTGAAGATGTTCGAACCGGATGCACCGGCCGACGCGCCGGAGTACGTCGTGCAACAGATACTCGGGCCGCTGCAATTCTCGGAGGCGTGCCTGCGTCTGTGCGGCCATCCAGAACTGTTGGCGGTCGCAGAGGCCGTCAACGGCGAAGACATGACGCCATTCCACGAAGCGCTGTGGGTGAAGCAGGCGCGGCTCGGCGGTTCGGTCGCGTGGCACCAGGACGGTTACACGCACTGGAACGCACCGGACATCGACGAGAACAGCCACGGCTTCAGCTTCATGATGCAGTTGTACGGCTGCAACGCGGCGAACGGGCTGTGGGTGGTGCCGGGTTCGCATCGCGCGAAAGCCGACATCAAAGCGATGGTTGCGGCGGCGGGTTCGGATCGACTGCCCGATGCGGTGCCGCTGATCTGCGCACCCGGCGATGTTGCGATGTGCAACCGTCAGGCGCTGCATTGTTCGTTCGCGAACACCAGCGACGACGTGCGCGTCACCGTCAACTTCGGCTTCCATCGGCGCAAATCGATTCTCGACGTCAACGCGGGCGATGCGAACAACCCGGTGGTGTTCGACGACGCGCGCATCCGCGAGCGGTCGCGGCTGATCATGTATGCGATCGACGCGCGCCGTCAGCGGTTTCCGGACGAAGCGCCGTATCGTTACGCGCCGCTCGCAAATGACGCGGCGCGCTATCGCTGGACGCCGGACGCGATGGCGGAGATCAAGGACTACAACCTGCTCGATCTGTTCATCTGACGAGCCTCAGCGCCGCGTCGCGCGCGCGGCTCGCGCTTCGATGCGACGGTCGTTGATTCGCCGATCAGCGCCGCAATCACCACCGTCAATCGCCGCCGCAGATCCTCGGGATCCGCATCGTGCCGGCTCAGGCTGTCGAGTTCGTGTCCGCGCATCATGTGCAATAGCGTCTTCGCCGCATCGAAAGGCCGCGCGCAGCCCAGCGACTCGAGCGTTCGCGCGAGCTCCGCCATCATCGCGGCATCCCACTCGTGCAACGCGTCGGCCACTTCGCTGTCGCGCGCGGCGAACAGCGTCAGTTCGTACTCGGCGAGCATCATCGCTTCGTCTTCGAACTCGCGCTTCGTCAGCTCCACGAGATAGTCCACGAGACTCGCGGCGCTCGAGATGCGGAACGTCTTGAGCAGCTGTGTCTGTAAGCCCCAGATCCGCGTGAGATACAGTCGAAACGCCTCGCGCAGCAGCTGCTCGCGGGATTCGAAGTAGTACGTCGTCGAACCGAGCGGCACGTCGGCTTCCGCGGCCACCCGCCGATGCGTGATCGAATCGACGCCGTCGGTCGCGATCAGCCGCAACGTCGCGTCGAGGATCGTCGTGCGGCGGTCCTCGGGCGCTTTCGCTGCGCGCTTGGCGGCGCGTTTCCTCATCTGTTCAAAAGTCCATCAAATATTGTACGATCGTACACCAACGCAAACCCTGGAGCGACCGACGATGACCGCAGAACTGACCCGATTGCCCGCAAATGCCGGCGTCGAACGGATCATCGAGGTTCTCGATCGCGACGGCGGCGTCATCGTCGAGCGTTTCCTGTCCACCGATCGCGTCGACGGCATGCTTGCCGAACTCGGCGCGTACATTCAGCAAACGGCGCCGATCGCCGACGATTTCTCCGGTCATCAGACCACGCGTACGGGCGGTCTCGTGGGTCGGTCGAAAGAGGTGCGCGAACTGCTGATCGATCCGGTGATTCTCGGCACCGCTAACGCATTTCTGAAACCGCATACCGACAAGATTCAGCTCAACCTCACGCAGATCATCCGGCTGATGCCGGGCCAGGGCGCACAGGAACTGCACCGCGACCGCTTCATCTGGGGCAAATATCTGTCGCGCGAGGTGGAGCCGCAGTTGAACACCATCTGGGCGCTCACCGAGTTCACCGCAGAGAACGGCGCCACGCGCGTGGTGCCGGGCAGCCATCGATGGGATTGGGAACGCGTTGCACAGAGCCACGAGATCACACAGGCCGTCATGCCGCGCGGCTCGGTGCTGTTCTATACCGGCAGCGTCATCCACAGCGGCGGCGAGAATCGTTCGAGTACCGATCGCATCGCGCTGAACCTGACGTACAGCAACGCGTGGCTGCGGCAGGAAGAAAACCAGTACATGTCGTGTCCGCCGGAGATGGCGAAGGACTTCGATCCGGAACTGCGCGCGCTGCTCGGCTACACGATGGCCAACTACGGACTCGGCTACTACGCGCCGCCCGAGTTCGTGCCCGGCGCGCCCGGCACGATGCCGCCGGAGTGGGCGTTCACCGATGGCGTTGCGGACGTGCCGGAAGCGCGCACGTTCTAGGGTCGCCGTTCCGCGAGATCCTTCAAGGCCGCACTTCGTAGTACAGATTGCTCGGGTCTTCGAAGTCGTGCAGCGTGAACCGCGTGAAGCCCGCGGCGCGCACCATCCGTTCCGCCACGTCCGGATTGAAACCAAGCGTGCCCAACCCGGCGCCGCCCGGTTCGGAGAGCGCCGACGACATGCACGCCGAGACGGAAAATCCGTAGAACATCGCCAGCATCGGATTGCGCATGTTCTTCTTGAAGTCGGCGTTGCTGCGAATGTCCTTGATCAGCCAGGTTCCGTCCGGCTTCAGCGCGCGGCGGATCGCTTCGATCACGGACGCCGGACGCGTCATGTCGTGCAGGCAATCGAAGGTGATCACGAAGTCGTAAGTGGGTACCGATGGCAACGCTTCGCCGCTCGCCGCGAACGTCTGCATGTTCGAAAGCGCAAGGTCGCGCACCTTCACCTGACAGTTGGCGATCGCGTGGCTGCTCGGGTCGTAGCCGTGAAACTCCGAGTTCGGAAATGCGGCGGCCATGCTCGCGAGCGCGAGTCCGCTGCCACAACCGACGTCGGCTACCGTGCAGCCGCGTTCGAGTTTCTGTTGCACGCCGTCCAGCGCGGGCACGATCTGCGGCACCAGCGCCTGTCGCACCCACGGTCCGAGCATCCGCTCGGTGCGATGCGCCGCGTTCGCGCCGAGTTGTTCGTAGCTGAGACCGATGCCGGTGCGGAACGCGTCGCACAGCTTGTCGACGATGTCGGGCGCGGTCGGTGTCGCGAACGCACCGGCCGCAAACGACAGGCTGCCGGATTCGTCGGCGAGCACGGCGGCGCCGACCGGCGTCAGTTCGAAGCGGTCGGGATCGTGATAGTCGAGCAACCGCGCGGCGGCCTGTCCGCGCAGCCATTCGAACAGCCAGCGCTCCTTCAGACCGGTGCGCGCGGCCAGTTCGGCCGCAGTCACCGGACCTGCACCGTTCAGCGCGCGATACAGCCCGAGGCGGTCGCCGATGTGAATCATCAGCGAGACGATCTCGCCCTGCTTGTAACTCCAGACGCTGAACGAATAACGCTTCAGCGCATCGGGATCGATGAGCGACTCGGCCATGTCCTTCCCCTCTCTTGTAGTCGTGTATGCACAAAGCATCGAGCAGAGATGCTAGCGCTGCGGCCCAGTGCGCGTAAAACTTGGAGAATCGCCCAACCCAACCCAAACAGGAGCTCAGCCGGCAGATGAAGACCCTCACCGCAATCTCAATGCTGCTGCTGTCGAGTCTCGCAGTCGCGGGTCCGAAGCTCTACGTTTTCGATTGCGGCGCCATCCAGCTGGCCGACGTCACGATGTTCGGTCTGCAGCCGGACGAAACGCCGGTGCGCGAGCTGTTCGTGCCGTGCTATCTGATAGAACACGGCAACGAACGGCTGTTGTGGGATACCGGCTTGCCCCTCAACGTCGCCGGTCAGGGAAAAGTGACGATGGATGGCGGCGATTCCTTCCTGTACGAGCGCTCGATCGTCGATCAGCTCGCTGCAATGGGCATCAAGCCCGCCGACATCACGTACGTCGCGTTCTCGCATCTGCACGCCGACCACGCCGGCGGCGCAAATGCGTTCGCAGGATCGAACGTGCTGATGCAGAAGGCGGAGTGGGACTCGGCGCAAGCCGGCAACCCGGAGTTCGAACCCTCGGAGGTCTTCTCGAAGCTGAAGGAATCGAAAATGAAGATCATCGAAGGCGACTACGACGTGTTCGGCGACGGCAGCGTCACCATCGTCTCTGCGCCGGGACATACGCCGGGGCACCAGGTGTTACTGATCAAACTCGCAAAGACCGGTCCGGTGATGCTGTCCGGCGACCTCTATCACTTTCGCGAAAGCCGCCTGCTGCGACGGGTGCCGAAATTCAACTACGACGCGGCGATGTCGCTGCGATCCATCGACGACATCGAAGTGCTGCTGGACAGGACCTACGCAACGCTATGGATCGAACACGACAAAGCGTTCGCCGACACGCTGAGGAAGGCGCCGGAGTTCTACGAGTAATGCGAACCCGACGCATAGCGCGTCTATGACAGCTGACGAGCGCTAGTTCGGCGGAAACAGCGGTGCTTCAGACTCGAGTCGCGCGCGTCCGGCCTGTTCCGCGACGAGGTCGCAGTCGAACACGGTGTGCGCGCTCATCATCTGCACGTCGCGGTTGAGCCGTTGCAGTTCGTTGTCGAGGTAGTGCACGCCGGCGCCGCTGCCGTCCATCACGTTGCGAACGATGCTGCGGCACGCGTGCACCACGTGCGCGATCGTCAGCCGCATCTCGATCTGATCGACTCCGCTGAGGCGCGCTTCGCCACGCGCGTGGCGCTCGATCGCGCGCGCCGCAGCGCGCAGCACCGTTTCCGCGGCGCGCACGTCGGCGATCGCAGTGGCGAGTCGAATCTGCGCAGACGCGCTCTGGCTCTGCACTTTGTGCGTGCCGAAGCGCACGCGTTCACCGATCAGCGAACGATACAGTTGTACCGCGCGACGCGCGGCGCCGAGCGCGGGAATCGCCGCGGTCAGCGACAGGAACGGCGGCACCGGCAAGCGCATCAGGTAAGTGGCGTTCGCGCCTGCCGTCACCGCCGGCGGCGTGAGCAGCGACATGTTGCGTTCGGGTACGAACAGCTTGTTCGCGACGATGTCGCGGCTGCCGGTAGCGATCATGCCGTCGACGTGCCACGTGTCGATCACTTCGACGTCGGCCGGGCGCACCAGGCACAACCGCTGTATCGGTGTCGGCTCGGCCGGAACCATGGCGGAGAGCAGTACCCAATCCGCGTGCACGATGCCGGTCGCAAACTTCCAGTGGCCGGTGAGTTCGTAGCCATCGCCTTTCGGTGTGGCTTCGCCGCTGCGCGGATTCACGCTGCCCGGCGCGAGGATGTACGGCGCGGTGCCGAACACGTCCTGCTGCAGCTCTTCGGAGAAGAGGCCGAGCAGCCAGTTGTGTTCCATATAGAAGGTGGTGATCCAGCCGGTGGACGGGCACGCCTCGCTCACTGCAACGCCGATGTCCACGAACAGATCGAGACCGATCTCGTAGCCGCCGAAACGTCGCGGGACGAACGAGCGGAACACACCGGTCGCCTTCAGCGCCTCGATCACGTCGTCGGCGGGTTTGCGATCGCGCTCCGCTTCGCGCGCGCGTTCGGCAATCAGCGGTACGGTCGCGCGAACGCGATCGAGCAGGCCGTCCAGCGGCAGCTCTTCGACGCGCACCGAAGCGGAATCTCTAGCGGATGCGCTCAACCCGCGGCTCGAACGCCCTCTTCTTCACGCGGCGGCAGCTTCTGGCCGCGCTCCAGACGGAAGCGTATCTGCGGCACCGCGTCGTCCGCGTTGAACGCACGCAACAGGTGGCAGCACTCGAGCTGCAGGCCGTTCGGATCTTCGAAGTAGATCGACTTCGACCAGCCCTTCGTGATCGACCGGACCTTTCACTTCGACGCCGTGTTCCTGCAGCCGTTTCTGCGTCGCATCGAGCGACTCGAGCGAATCGCAGTTGAACGCGAAGTGATACACGCCCGGCATCAGGCCGAGACCTTTGTTGATGCCGGAATCGAAATCCTTCGGGTAGCCTTCGACGTCTTCGCCGCTCATGAAGCCGAGCAGCTGGCCGTTGCCGATGTCGAAGAAGAAATGCTTCATCACGCCGCGCTTGCCGAGCTCCACGAGGTCGGCGCGCACCAGCGGAAAGCCGAGCACCTCTTCGTAGAACTTGCGCGTCGCTTCCATGTTCTTGGTGCCGAGATCGATGTGGTTCAAACCGAGGCACTTCATCGTTGGGGTGACTGCGGGTGCGGTCATTGCGTCCTCCTCGCGCGAGCTGCGCGGCCGCCGGTGAATGTCGGTCGAGGATATTCGCGTTACGCGTCGCGCCGCAAGAAGCAATCGATCCGCGACCATTACCCGCAACGACGTCACGTTGCCAACCGCGTCGCGTCTTGGAAAATCGCAGGATTTCCTTACCATGGGCGGGCCGTTCGACGCCGGCGGCTTTTTCGACAGTGTCAGATTTTCTGTCAATGCGGGTGAGGGGAGAGCGCCGAAGGGCGCTAGGGGGATTCGTGTTCTGCGAGCATCACGCGGATGCGTTCGTGCGAAAGACCGGCGGCCTCGCCGAGCTTGCGCAGGCTCAGACCCGCGGCCGCGGCGGTCGCCACCGCGTTGCGAAGCGCGGCCTGCGCGCGTTTGGCAGCCGCGGCGCGAGCCCGCACGCGAGCGAGGTGGGCATTCGTGCCGCGCGCCTGCTCCGGCGTCGGATGCAGCAGTTGTTCGGCCAGTTGCGACACCGTTGCGGTGCTCGCGGTCGGTTCGCCGAGTGCGCGTTGCACCAGCATGCCGAAAGCGAGGGCGCTGATCAGGCGCGCCAGTTCGTCGTGCGGCATGTGGGGATCGATGAAGCCCGCGTCGACGCCGGCCCGCGTCATCCGTTCGAACGCTTCCTGGCGTACCGCCACCATCTTCTTCAGTGCTTTCGCCGCGTCCGCGTCGCGGCGCGCGAACGCGATGACGTCGAGCAGAATCAGCGCCCGGCGGCCGAGCGATGCATCTACCAATCCCTGCGCGAGCGCGTCCGTGAGTTGGGTGGCCGGCACCTTGGCCGCGTCGAGCGCGAGGTTCGTGAACTTGTCTGCGGTGCGCAGCCCCAGCGCTTCGAGCAGCAGGTCGAGCTTGCCCTCGAAGTGTGCATACACGGCGCCCGTGGTCACGCCGGCGCGACGCGCGATCGCCGCCAGCGTGGTCGCGGCGTAGCCGTTGCGCGAGAACTCTTCGACCGCCGCTTCGATCAGCGTCTCGCGCGCGTTCGAACTCTGACGAGCGGCTTTCAGCTTGGCCGGCACGGCCGTACTCTCATGACGGATGGTCAGGCCATTCTAGCCGCGGAACCCCACGCATGACCGACGCCGAATTGCGCGCGCTCTGCCACCGCTTCTTCGATGCCATCGAACGGGGCGACCACGCCGCGGTCGCGCAGATCTATGCGCCGCAGTTCCGCATGTGGGTGAACCTCACCGGCACCGAGAGCACCGCGGAAGAGAATCTCACCGTGTTGCGCGACGGCGCGAAGCTGCATCGCCGGCGGACGTACGACGATCGCATCGTCAATACGTTCGCAAACGGCTTCATCGTGCAGTACTCGGTGAACGTGGTGACACATTCCGGCGCGCGCACGTCGCTCGCGGCGTGCGTGGTCGCGCGGTGCCACAACGGCCAGATCGTGCGCATCGACGAGTATCTCGATTCGGGTAAGTTCGAGCGGAGCGCCAACGAGCGCACCGGGTCGCGAAGAGAGAGGACAGGAGCATGACAGAAGGCGAGATTCGCGAACTGTGCAACCGCTTCTTCGATGCGTATCAGGATCGGCGCGTCGACGAGCTCGCCGAGATCTATGCGGCGGATTGCGTGGTGTGGCACAACGTGTTCGGCGGGCGCGAAATGTCCGGCGCGGACAACCTCGCGGCGCTGCCGGCGAGCTACGAAGGGCAACGCCGGCGCACGTACAACGACCGCATCATCAACACGTTCGCGGGCGGCTTCGTCATTCAGTACACGTTGCACGGGGTGCAGCACAGCGGACACAACGGCGCCTTGTGGATCTGCATCGTCGGTCTGTGCAGCGACGGCAGGATCACGCGCATCGACGAGTACATGGACTCCGGCAAATTTCCGGCGTGGCGCGGTGCGGCGCGATCGGTCGAGGAGAAAGCATCGTGAGACAGGACTGGAATCTGCTGACGCTGTGCGATCGGTTCTTCGACGCGATCGAGCAGAAAGACTTTGCAACGCTCGAACGCTGCTACGCACCCGAGGCGGTCGTGTGGCACAGCCATGACTGCCTGTATCAGCCGCGCGACGCGAATCTCGCCACGCTGAAAGACGGCATGACGCGGCTGAAGAAGATGCGTTTCAAGAACCGGCGCGTACACACGTTCGAGGGCGGTTTCGTGCAGCAGCACACGCTATTCATAACGCACCCGAACGATTTTGTTGGGCAGATGGACGTGTGTTTCGTGGCGTTCGTGCGCGACAGCATGATCTCGCGCGCATACGAGTACTTCGATACGGGCCAGATCGAGAAATTCCTCGGTCCGGCACGAAGCGGTTGAGCGTAGAATCCAGGCAACGGTTAGATGGTGGGAGGCGAAATGGCTACTGAGAAGTTCGAGTATCTGGGCGTCAATCACGTGGCGCTCGTCTGCAAAGACATGAAAGAGACGGTCGATTTCTACACGAACGTGCTCGAGATGCCGCTCGTGAAGACGATCCAGCTCGGCGATCGCGGGCAACACTTCTTCTTCGACGCCGGCAACGGCGCCACGATCGCGTTCTTCTGGTTCCCGAATGCGCCCGAAGCGGCGCCGGGTATCGCGTCGCAGGATCAGCGGCCCGGCTCGAGCTTCACCAGCGCGCACGCGTCGATGAATCACCTGGCCATTTCGATTCCGCTCGAGAAGTTCGACGAGTACGTGGCGCGTCTGAAGGGGAAGGGCATCCGCGTGCACGTGATCAATCACGCCGACAATCCCGAGGGTTACACGGTCGGCGTTACCGACAAGACGTGGATTCGCTCGATGTACTTTGCAGATCCCAGCGGCATCGCGATGGAACTCGCGGCCTACACGCGCGCGTTTCGTCCCGACGACGTGGCGCACACGCCGGCGACGTACGCCGATCGCGAACGTTACGCGGCCGCGACCAACGGTCACTAGCGACGCGCGGCGATGATCGACAGCTATTTCGTCAACACGCCGAACGGCCGCAAGGTGTCGATCATGCTGGCCGAAACCGCGTTGCCGCATCGATTGATCCGCGGCGATCGCGGCGAGGTCGACCATCTGAGCAAAGAGTTCCGCAAGATCAATCCGAACGCGCGGCTGCCGGCGATCGTCGACCACGACCCGCCGGGCGGCGGTGAGCCGTTCCCGGTGTTCGAGTCCGGCGCGATTCTGATCTACCTGGCCGAGAAGACCGGACGTTTTCTGTCGACCGAGCCGCGCGCGCGTTCCGCGCAGCTGCAGTGGGTGATCTGGCAGATGGCCGGCCTCGGTCCGATGCACGGCCAGGCGCATCACTTCGCGCGCTATGCGCCCGAACCGGTCGATGCGTACGCGCAGCAGCGCTTCACGCGTGAGGCGGAGCGGTTGTTGTACGTGATGAATCGCCGGCTCGGCGAAACCGCGTATCTAGGCGGCGACGCATACTCGATCGCCGACATGTGCTCGTGGCCGTGGATCAATCAGATGAACGTGATCGGTCTGGAGCGCGCGAACTTTGCGAACGTGAACCGCTGGTTCGAGGCGGTAGCCGCGCGCCCCGGCGTCATCGAAGGCTGCCGCTTCGAGTTGCCGAAGCTGATGCAGCAGCCCGGCCGCATTCCGTTGACCGCCGAGCAATTCTCGCGCGGCTTCGGCGACGTCATGCACGCGGCGAACCGCGCCGACTGACGCGCGCCGCTCGCGGCCGAGCCAGACCGTTGGCAATGGACCGCGGGATCAGCCGCTGGTCATCCCGAGACTCGCCATCGCAGCGTCGGCCTTTTCTTTGGCCTGCTGCGCTGCCGCCACTGCGTTACGCGTATCACCGGTGGATTGTGCAGTAGTGGCGGCGGTCCACGATGACTTCGCGTCGGCCAGATCCGTCTGCGCCGATGCCAGCGCATCCGCCGTGAGGGTGGCCGGCAGCTTCTTCGACTTCCCGAGCATGGCGACGCGACTCTCGATGGCCGCGATCTGTTGCGGAAGCGCGTCGGACAGCGTCGCCCAGTCGGTGGTCAGCGCCTGCGCGTCGGCTGCCTGACGGGCGGCGGTTTCCGCCGCCTCCTTCGCGACAGCCTCTTTGACGGCAGTATCTTTCGCGGCGACGAGCGCCTGCGCTTTCGCGAGCACGGCCGGAGCGCCGCTGATCACGCCGGCGTAGTCCTTCTGTTGGAATCTCTCCCGCAGGTTCGTGAGTTGATCGTTGACTGCTTTCACCTCGTCGGGAACGTAGCGCTGCGCGTCGGGACCGGCTGCTGCAACCGCCATCTCGATGTCGGTGATCGCCTTCTTCGCAGGCTCCATCTGGTTGGAACAGCCCGCCAGTGCGACAGCGAGTGCCAGCAGCAGGTAGAACGCGCGCGGATTTCGTTTGATGTGTGTGGATCTGTGACACGAATGCCTCCTCGTCAGAGTGGTTCGAGCCGAGCCGTCGCTATGGAATGCGCAAGCGCTGGCCGACCTTGATCTTGTCGGGATCGGTGAGAACGTCTGTGTTGGCGTTGAAGATGTCGCGATACAGGTTGCCGTCGCCGTAGTGTTCCTTCGCGATCTTCCATAGCGTGTCGCCCGCTTTGACTTCGTACCATTGCGTGTACGCGTTGTCGCCGCTCTGCGGCGTCGATCCGGGTGGTTTGCTGTCTGCCATGAATGTCGCCTCCGTGCGCGCCGGCGTCGACGCCCGATCATGGTGCTCCGCGCATTCAGCGCAGGTCCATTTTGGGCGTTAGATGTCTAACACACGCGTTGCTCGCGGCGCGACGAACCGATCAGCGCTTGAAGTACTGCACCATGTAGTCGACCACCTCGCGCTGCTCGAGATTGCCGAGGTGGCCGCCGGTGGGATAGATCTTCGCGCGAGTACCGAACGTGTCGGTCAGGAATTTGGTTTCGCCGCGTTCGAGGATGACGTCGTCGCGGTTGCTCACTACGCCGATCTTCTGCGCCGACGCAAGGTAACTCCGGATCGACGTCAAGCTCTGCAGCTCGGCGAACTGCGTCGCGCGTCAACGCGGTCGTCATCTTCGTGGCCTCGAAATACGGCCACATGTATTCGTGAAAGTAGTCGGTGAGGCCGACACGCAGGGAAACCTGCATGTATTCGTCGAGGTTCGTGTTCGGCGTGAGGATTTCGTTCGCCGGTTTGATGAAGCCGGAGTTGGTCATCACGTCCGACGTGAAAATCAGCGCCGACGATGCAAGGCGAAACGACACGCCGATCAACGCGATCAGCTCTTCGTTGGTCGGCGGATCGTCGCGCACCGCGGCGTACACGAGTTCCGGCGAGAACGTCACCGTTGTCGAACGGCGATACTTTGCGCCGATGCGGGCGACGAGCTTTTGAAACACGACGTCGAAATTTTCGACGCCGCCCGGAATGTTCTCGATGAAGCGATCCAGCTTCGAGATCGAGTTGTAGATCTGCACCGACGGATCGAGCAGCAGCACCTTTTCGAAATTGAATGTCTTGCGCTCTTCGTCGAGCAGCGACACGAATGCGGCGTTCGTAGCACCGATGCTGTAACCGGTGAGATAGAACGTCGTCGCCGGCACGTCGGGTCCGATCTCGGACCAGATCTTCTCCATCACGGCATAGAGGTCCTGCGCGTCGTGCCGTTGTTCGCCCGGCACCCGCGTGGACGACGCGGCGATGATGAACGTCGGATACGTCGGCGACGTGACGCCGACTACGTGGAAGCCCGCGGCGTAGAACGCGTGCATCAGAAATTGCGTGAGTTCGCTGTCGTGCGCGGCGCCGGTGCCCGCGATGACGAAGATCAGCGGCGCCGGTCCTTTCTGCTTCGCGTACGAATAATCGAGGCGCGCGCCATAGTGCAGCACGTCGGGAATCACGCGACCTTGTTCCAGCGGTAATCTACGGATCTTGAGCGGAATGTGCTCGGGCACCGGCGCTTTCAGCTCGAGCGAGGTGCCGACCACCGTGGCGAGATACGGATTCGGCGCCGCTTCCGGCTGCGGCTCGGCCGCCGCGCATGCGCAGAACGCGAGCAATGCGACGGCTAACAAACGCATCATCGGGCGGCGACGGCTTTCTGTGCTGCGGCGCTGACTCTGGGAGCCGATTCCTTTGCCACGGCGGCTTCGAATTTCTGCCGCTGCGCGTCCACCCACTTGCGATATCCGTCCGGATCGACCCACGCGTTCACGCCGTCGGTGGCGACGCGCGCGCGCTTCGCATCGAACGCGAACGGCTCCGTGTGCGGCGTCAGCCAGATGTCCGGCGTCAGCGCGGCGAGCGTGCGGAAGGTGTTGCGATAGTCGTCGGCGATGCCGGGGTACGACGGATTCTTCACGAGCCGATAGCCCGGGTTCACGCTGGTGCCGTCGGCGAACACCACCGTGAAGCGCCGATTGTCTTCGGTCACGTCCATGACCCACGTCGTCGTTCCGCGGGTATGCCCCGCGGTCTTCAGCGCCATCAACGTGACATCGCCCAGCGTCACCTTGTCGCCGTCGTGAATCACCCGGTCCACATGCACCGGCGTGAACTGGAACTCCGGCACCGATCCGTAGTTGAAGTCGGTCTTGCCGCCGGACTGAATCAGTTCGACCTCGGCGTCGAGCGCCACCACCTGCGCGCCGGTGACGCGCTGCAGGTAGGCGAGCCCACCGACGTGATCGACGTGTGCATGGCACGTCAGCAGCAACTTCACGTCTTCCGGTTTGTAACCGAGCTTACGGATCGACGCTTCGATCAGCGCACCCGACGGTGGCATGCCGGTGTTGAGCAGAATGTGTCCTGCGTCGCTGGTGATCAGCCACGACGTGAGTCCTTGCGTGCCGACGAAGTGGATCGGCCCGGCGACCCGCATCGGTTCCGCGGGATCGTTCCAGCGCATCTGCTGCGCGAGCGTGGTGATCGACGCCGATGCGTCCTGCGCATGCAACGGCGGACCGAAGCCGGCTGCGAGCAGGATCGATGCGATGAACAGTCGGTGCATGAGTTTCTCCGCGTGGCCGAGCGCAGTGTAGAGGTTGCGGTCGGCGCCCAGCCATTCACACTTCTAGCAGAACCACGGAGCTGCGTATGTTCGATCACCTCGGCTTCTACACGGCGGGCGATCTGCGCGAACGTCGCGCGTTCTACACCGCGGTGCTCGGTGAGCTCGGGTACCGATTGCTCGAAGATCACACGCAACCGGACGGCAGCGGCTGGCTGGTGTTCGGCAGCGGCTTGCCGCAGTCGGCCTTCTTCGTGGTGGCGAAAGGACGGCCGGACGCGCTGGAGCGCGTTGCAGCAGCCGGGGCTCAGTCCGATTCACATCGCATTTTGCGCCCCATCGAAGCAGTCGGTCGACCGCTTCCATGCGACCGGTTTGCGCGAAGGCGCCATCAACAACGGCGATCCCGGCGTGCGCCGCGCGCCGTACTACTGCTGTTTCCTGCTCGACGCCGACGGCAACAACATCGAAGCCGGGGTTTATCTCGACGATTGACCGCTCACCGTGATTGCCGACGCGCCTCGAAACACGGTCCAATGACGGGCCATCCACCAACTGTCATGGTTCCGATGTCTGCAACGTTCACGATGCGCGACGCGGCGACGTTGCTGCTCGTCCGCGACACACCCGCCGGTCTCGAGGTGTTCATGGTCGAGCGACCCGGCGCCGCCGACTTCGGCGGTATGCACGTGTTTCCGGGCGGCAAGGTAGACGCGGGCGACTCGTCGGCCGAGGCGTGCTGTGTCGCCTTGAACGACTCGTTGGCGAGTCAGCGCCTCGGCATTGCGCGCGGCGGCATCGCGTTCTGGAGTGCGGTGATCCGTGAGGCGTTCGAAGAGGCGGGGGTTTTGCTCGGCTATCGCGGCGAGCGGCTCGTCGACCTTTCGGATGCCGCGATGCGCGACCGGTTCGCCGACCATCGCGCCGCGGTACACAAAGGCGAGTTGTCGATCGTCGATCTATGCCGGCAGGAAGACCTGCGGCTCGCCACCGATCGCGTGCATTACTTCAGCCACTGGATCACGCCGCTTGGCCCGCCGCGCCGTTACGACACGCGCTTCTTCCTCGCGCACATGCCCGAGAACCAGGAGCCCGCGCACCACGAAGGCGAACTCGAAGACGGCTTGTGGGTGCGTCCGGCCGACGCGCTGGCGCATCAGGTGGCGGGTAAGTGGACGATGATCTTTCCGACGTTGACGACGCTGCGTTCGCTCGCGCGCTACGAGCGCGTGGCGGCGTTGGAAGCCGACGTGCTGGCGTGGCGGCATCTGCCCGAGGTCACGGACGAGCGGCATCGTCAGGGCATGCAGTACTCGGAGCGCTGACGTGAGCACGCAGCAACTGCTCGACGAAGGGTTCTGCGTTGTCGAAGGCGTGCTCGACGCTGCAACCGTGCGCA
Source organism: uncultured Gammaproteobacteria bacterium (assembly GCA_963787045.1). Taxonomy (GTDB): domain Bacteria; phylum Pseudomonadota; class Gammaproteobacteria; order Pseudomonadales; family Azotimanducaceae; genus DATJGR01. The sequence goes on from CAWBBR010000003.1 coordinate 30,569, forward strand.
ACGTGCGTGAAAGACTGGTGGCCGCGGCGGAGGAAAGTCGTCGGCGCGGCGTGGACACGTTCATGCCGGTGCTCGACCCGAACGACCGCAACGTGCGGGTGTTCAATCTGCTCGATATCGATCCGGTGTTCGTCGAACTCATCCAGCACCCGCTGGGGATCGCGTTGGTTCGCGATCTGCTCGGCGACGGATTCCTGATCTCGAATTTCACCGCGAACATCGCGCTGCCCGGCAGCCGTTCGATGCATCTGCATTCCGATCAGGCGATCGTGATACCGGAGCCGTGGCTCGAAGCGTGGGCGATCAACATCATCTGGTGTCTCGACGACGTGCGCGAGGCGAACGGGGCGACGCGCTATGTGCCGCACAGCCATCGCGTCACGCGTCAATCGGAATTGCCGCCCGACGCCGTTGCACGCACGCGGCCGTTCGAAGCGCCGGCGGGTTCGATCATCGCGATGGATGGCCGCATGTGGCATACGTCGGGCGCGAACACCACGCAGCGCGACGAGCGCGCGCTGCTGTTCGGTTATTACAGCGCGGATTTCATACGACCGCAGGTGAACTGGAACGTCGTGCTTTCGCAAGCAACGCAGGCGTCTTTGTCGCCGCAGATGGTCGCCTGGCTGGGGCTCGGGCCGGCCGCGAACACCAGCCGCGCGACGATGGTGCGGCGCGACGTTCAACCCACGGCGTAATCGCGCCGCGCGATCACCACTTCTCCACCCACGGCCGCAGCACCACCTCGAACGCCCACGTCGATCGGTGCTGGCGATGCAATTGCAGATACGTCTGCGCGATGTGGTCCGGGTCGGCCATGTTGTCGTCGACCGTCGTACCTGCCAGGCGGTGCGCGCGCGTGCCGTCGTCCTGCGTCCAGCCGATCGCCGCGTCGATCGGTACGTGCACGACGTGGATGCCTTCCGGCATCAGTTCGCGCGCCATGCTTTCCGCGAGTCCCAGCTTGGCGTGCGACGCCATCGCGAACGCGCCGCTCTTTGCATAGCCTTTGATCGCGGCGCTCGCGTTCGTGAAGATGACCGTGCCTCTAGCGCCGTTGCGGTCGGGCGCATTCGTCAGCATCAGCTTGACGGCCTGTTGTGCCACCAGAAAGGCGCTGAACGACGAGTTCTTCAGCGTGTCGAGCACCATCGCTGGATCCGCCTCGACGATGCCTTTGCGGAAGATGCCCGGCACGCGGCCGTCGATGTTGTGCACGACGAGCCGTGGCGCACCGAGGTCTGCGGTCACTTTTTGAAACAGCGCCTCGACGGCGGCGGGATCACTCGCGTCGCAGGCATATCGACGTATGCCGTGCGTCTGCTCGAGCTTCTGGAGCACCGGCTTGTCGGGATTCCTCGCCGCGACGGCCACTCGCATCCCTTGTCGGCGAACAGTCGCGCGCAACTCGCGCTGATGCCGGGACCACCGCCGACGATCAGCGCCACGTCGTTTCGATCGTTTGATTCACTCATTCGCGTGCTCGCAGTAATAGTTTGTTGTCCAACGCCGGACCGGCTTTGCTTTAATGTCGCGCGGGCGCAGTGCTTGCCCGTCGCGGCTGACCGCGCTCATCTCTCGAATCGGCTTTGCCTGTCGCGCGCTCGACGAAGACCAGTCGCTTACCGCGTTTGTCGGGCTTGTACTTGTCGCCCCAGTGCGTCATCGCAAGAGAACCGGCTGCAGATCCCAACCTTTCTCGGTGAGCACGTACTCGGAGTGAGCGCCTTCCGCCGATTCGCGTTTCTCGAGAATGCCTTCGTCGACGAGCAGGTTGATTCGCGACGTCAGGATGTTCTTCGCAACGCCGAGGCTCTTTTCGAACTGGCCGAAGCGTTTGGCGCCGAAGAATGCATCGCGAAGAATCAGCAGCGTCCAACGCTCGCCGATGACGTTGAGCGTCTGCGCGAGCGAACAATTCATGTGGTCGAACGATTTGTATTTCATGCGGCGTAGTTTGAAGTGGTTGCATGATGAAAGTAAATGGTTTTATGATGCAACCGACTACAACTCGATAGCTGAGGCGAGCCGTACGATGAAACCGGTTTGTTTGGTGATCGGTGCCGGAGCCGGCATTGGCGGAAATGTGGCGCGGCGCTTTGCCGAAGAGGGATATCACGCGGTGCTGTGCCGGCGCAGCGACGAGGACGGCTTGAACAGAATGGTGGCGGAGATCCAGGAGAGCGGCGGGTCCGCGTCGGGATTCCTGCTGAACGCGGCCGAGGATGGCAGCATCGAAGAGCGGGTGGCGGCGATCGAAGCCGACATCGGGCCGATCGAAGTCGTCGTGTACAACCTGGGCGCGCAGATCGGCGACGGGCGTTGAAAGCCACCAGTCACAAAGCGTTCGAGATGGGTTGGCGGCTCGGCACGTTCGGACTGTTCCGCTCGCGTCAGCGGTTGTGCCCGCGATGGAAGCGCGCGGCAAAGGGACGATATTGGTGACGTCCGCGACCGCCGCGTGCGCGGCAACGGTGGCCAACATTCGCACGCGGCCGCGATGGGCGGACGCCGCATGTTGTGTCAGACGCTCAACGCGGAGTTCGCGTCGAAGGGCATTCACGTCGTGCACATTCGTCATCGATGGTGCGGTCGATGCGCCCGACACGCTCGGAAAAATGTTGGGACCCGAGCGGTTCCAGCAATTGCGGGAAACGCGCGGCATGGAGCACGACGGACTCATGCTGCCGGCCAAAATCGCCGACACTTATCTTCATCTGGCGCAGCAGCATCGGTCGGTGTGGACGCACGAGATCGACCTGCGCTCGTTTTCGGATCGCGCGTGGTGGAATCACTGAGCGCCGGTTGGTCGCTCGGTCATTCGGTGCCGTACAACCGATTCAGATTCGCGTAGCGACCCGGATCGAGATCGCGCCCGACGAGCGCCTGATGATCGACGCCATAGCGGTGTGCGCGGAACACGATGTTCATGCGCCCGCCGAGACGCGGGTTGTTGGTGAACATCGGATTGATGTACTCCCACACGACCTTCTTGCTGCGCGTCACTTCGAAGAACTGCCCCTTCGCCGATTCGCAGATCAGCATGTTGTCGTTCGGCAGCCGATCCACGCTGCCGCCCATGAAGGTGTAGAGCGAAAACGGCGGGTCGTCCGCATACTCCCAGACGATTTCGCGCGTCTTCGCGTTGATCTCGATGGCGCGCGAGAAGTCGATGCTCCCTGCGATGCACGCCGTTGTCGAAGATGGTGATGGTGTCGCGGCTCGAGTACTTGGCGTCGTGCTGATGGCCGGTGGTGCCGCGGTCCACTTCCATTTGAACTTGCCCGATTTGGCGCTCACTTCGCCGACCATGCTGATGCGCCTGAAGCTGAGCAGCCAATCGCCTGTCGGTGTCAGCGAGATCGAATTGCAGTGGCTCCACTCCATTCGATGATCGAGCGGACAGATGATCTCGGTGGCAGGGTCGAAGTGATCCCACGATTTCCATTCTTTGACGATCTCGCCCTCCGGCGTCACCTCGAGCACGACGTCGCCGAGCATCAGATTCGGATCGTCTTCCTTGTCCGCATAGCCGCCCTTGATCTTGCGAATGAGACCGCTTCGGCAGCGGCACCCACTTCACGATCAGCGTGTTGCCGTTCGCCAGTCGCTGGTAGTCGTGGTGAATCCACGGATCGTCGTAGCGCCACACGATGTTGCCGTCCCAGTCCAGTTCGTAGCACGCAGCCGCCTGGCCGTTGAGCCCGCGTTGGCCGGCGACGTTCTCCGACGGCATCGCGAGCGCCATCAGATGTCCGTTGGGAAGCAGTTCGGCATTCGTGATGCCGAGCGAGCACTGCCAGCGATGGACGAACCGGCCCTGCATGTCGATGAGCCAGGCCTTGTCGGTATCCGCCGTGAACAGCGTGTAGCCGTGATAGCTCAGCTGCGGGTTGTAGTGGATGAGTCCGTTCGGGTGATGTTCGGACCGCGCCATCAGCGTTTCGCAGCCGCCCAGCCGGTCGCGTAGTCGGCGCTCATGCGCGGACCTTTCACGCGCAGATGCTGGATCTTCCAGACACCGTCCACTCTCACGTAGTCGTCGTTGTAGCGCGCGGCCTGCCACAAGGCCCGATTGCCGTCGCGCATCGTGAACGGTCCGAAGAAGTACCACGTAGCGGTGGCGCGATCGCCGGTCACTTCGACGACCGGGTTGATCACCATGTGTTGCGAGAAACTGATCGCCTGCTGGAAACCGACGAACAGCTCGCGGATGGCGGCGTGTCCTTTCGCGTGGCCGATGCCGCGGCCTTCCCACTCGCCATCCTCGGCGAAGATCGTGGTGATGCGGTCCGGATTGTGGTTGTCGTCGCAGATCGCGCAGTAGGTTGCTTTCAGCTGTTTGATCGCCTCGATGCTCTCGAGACGATCGATGCGTTTTGCCAGGTCTTGCAGGTCCATTTCGAATCTCCCCTTCGTCGTCGGCCCCCGACGAGGGAAACTATCACACTGTCTACACCGGCACGCAGACGCTATGACCCAGCCGCCGACCACGCCGCCGCTCACCTGGTTGCGCGCTTTCGAGGCCGCGGCGCGGCTTGGCAGCCTCAAAGGCGCGGCGGAGGAACTGTCGGTGACGCCGTCGACGATCAGCCATCACGTGCGCGATCTCGAAGCGCGACTCGGCGCGCCGCTGTTCACGAAACAGGGTCGCGGCGTTGCGCTCACCGCGGAGGGCGAGCAGTACTTCCGCACGCTTGCGGCAGGCGTTCGAGTTGCTGCGCGGCACGGTGCTCGAATCCGCCGATCACGCACGGCGCCTGCGGATCGGTTGTTTTCCGTTTCTGGCCAACGAGGTGATCGTGCCGCGCCTCGACGAACTCAAGCGCGCGCTGTCGGGCACCGCCATCACGTTGCGTAACGACGTTCATCTCGACGCGTTGCTCGATCCGCAACCGTCGAATCGTCTCGACGTGCTGATCCGCTATGGCGATGGCGACTTTCCGGGCTATCTGTCGCTCGAACTCGCGCCGATCGATCTGGTGCCGATCACGGCGCCCGGTGCGTATCGCGTGGAACGCGCCGACGACGTGCTGACGCTGCCGATCATTCACGTCGTTGGGCCGTTCGACGGCTGGAAAGCGTGGGCCGACGGTCACGGTCTCGACGGGCGACCGACGAAGGTGGCGCTGGAGACCGACAGCTACCACGCGGCCGCGCTGGCGGTGGAGCAGGGCGTCGGCATCTGTCTCGGCATCCTGCCGTTCATGCGGCCGTGGTTTGCCGCGCGCCGCGTGCAGATGATCGGCGCGCTGACCACGCGCATCGACCAACGCGCCTATCTGGTGTACGGCCTGCACAACGAACACAACCGCGACATTCCACGGTTGCATGCGTGGCTCACCGCCGTGCTCACCTGACGAAGATCAGTTTGGCGCCGGCCGGCGCATCGCTGAAGCCGCGTTCGATGTCGCTCCACTGGTACACCGCCGGTTCGATTGCCAGCGGGTCGAGTCCCGCCGCGATCAGCTCGAGCACGCGGTCGAGTTGCGATGCGCTATTCACGCGGCCGGTATGGAAACGAATCCCTTTCATGTACAGATCGCCGAGCGGCATTGGCGGGTTCTGGCCGAAATAGATCGACGCGGACGTACACAGGCCGAATGGCGCGGTCGATCGGAGCAACGCACCGAGCCCGTCGAGGTGCTGCGTGCAATCCATCGTGATGTCGTGCGTTGCAAAGCGGCGCGGCCACGCGTCGACCTGCACGCAGTCGGCGCCGAGGCGTTCGCCGATCGCGAGCGCGCGTTTGTTGTCGCTCGCATAGGTGATGCGACCGGCGCCGAGGTGTCGCGCGGCCGCGATGGTGTAGAGCGGAATGCTGCCGGTGCCGGCGATCAGCACGCTCGATCCCGGTCGCGCGGCGAGTTCCTGGTCGACCGCTCGCAAACCGTCGGCGAAGTTGTCGCTGGCCGAAGCGGCGGCGAGCGGCGTTACGCCGTTCGGCAGACGCCGCAGGTTGAAGTTCGCCCACGGCACGCGCACCGCGTCGGCGAGCGCGCCGGACCATTCGCCCGCCGCTTCGCCGATGCCGTACATCGACGTGGGCGGCACCTCGGTGCATGCGGCACTGTAGCCTCGTTGGCAGTTGACGCAGGCGCCGCAACTCGGTTGGAACGATGCGAGCACGATGTCGCCGACATCGACCGCCGTAACGTGCTCCCCGCGCGCGATCACCTCGCCGGCGAATTCGTGGCCGATGACGAACGGCGGCTTGAACGGCGCGAGGCCTTCGAAGATCGAGCGGTCGAGATCGCAGGCGGCGACGGCGAGCGGTCGCACGATGGCGTCGGTGGTCTCGATGAGCGAGGCGTCGGGGATGTCCTGCCAGCGGAGTTGCGCCTTACCGAGATAATGGAGTGCCTGCATGTGCGGGTGTCCGTGAAGCGTGTTGCGGAGAACGTATCGACCGGATACGTCCGCAACAAACGGAAATCCTTGCAGACAGGTGTACCGGCTTCATCAATCGGTTCTGGACGCTTGACCTCAAGTTAGGTTGAGGTCTTAGCGTTGCAGGCAGTCAGACACTGGAGAACCGAAATGAGCGCTTCACTCGACCACATGATCGTGTTCGCGCGCGACCGCGATGCGTCCGCCGCGTATCTCGCCGAGATGCTGGGCGCGCCCGAACCGACGAAAGCGGGACATTTCACGCAGGTGCAGATCGATCACGGTCTGACGGTGGACTTCATGAACACCTCCGGCAACGTCGCCACGCAGCACTACGCTTTCCTCGTCAGCGACGCGCAGTTCGACGCGGCGTTCGCGCGGATTCGCGAGCGGAGCCAGCCGTATTGGGCCGATCCGTATCGACGGCGGCCGAACGAAATCAACGCGCTCGCGCACGACGGCCGGCTCGTCTACTTCGAAGATCCGAGCGGCCACTTCCTCGAGATACGCACGCAACCATCGCGGGGCTGACGTCGAATTGCCTACGAAGTGGCGCGGTTCGCCAAAGCGGGTGAGCCGCGTCGGCGTAACGTGTTGAAATTCCGGGAGGCGCGTCGAATGGCACGAAGTCTGCTCGCCACTTGCCGACTCAACTGAGGGGAGACGGGACATGTCGGATCAAGCGCTGCTTCAGGTGGCGGGGAAACGGCGTTGGTTGGGATATGCCGGCGCGCGCCGTAGGCATTCTGATACTGGCAGGCATCGGCGCGGTATTCATTGCGCAGCGTCTGTCGGACGGGCCGCTGAACGAGATGATTCCGGGTGGTCCGATGCGCGCCGGCGTGCCGGCGCCGGAATCCGAGCTCGCCGGTGACCTGGCCGCGATCGGCCGTTGCGCGGACGGCGTATGCCCTCCGATGAAACCGATCGAACTCGAACTCACCGGTCCGGGTACGTCGCGGTATCTCGGCATCATGGTGCACGACGGTCAGGTGTATCTGCCGTGCGACCTCGGCTTCATGTGGGGCCGCTTCTCCGGCAACCAGCGCAACGTGCTGCACCTCATCTACCTGTTCAAACACTGGCACAAGGACGCGCTGCGCGACGGCCGCGTCGCGATCCGCGTGAACGGAAAACGGTACGAAGGCCAGGCGGTGCTGGTGACCGACGCCGCAACCAACGCCGCGCTGCGCGCGCAACTCGAAGAGATGGCGCGGCAATGGGTTGCACCGGGAACGCTCGGGCCGGCGCCGACCGAAGGTCCGAACGACATCTGGTTCTTCCGGGTGGACCCGCGACCGGCGGTTTGAAATACGATTGGCGGGTCGTCGTGGCACGAACCGGATTCAGTGATGACCCAGCCCCCTCCGCGCGCGCTGCACGACTTCCGCATGGAAGAAGTGCGCTACGAGATCGTTTCGTTGGAGCCGGGGCGGCATCTGCACCGAAAGGGCGAGGTCGCGGCGTACTTCTATCACGTGCTGGAAGGCGAGATATCGGCGGACGACGGCGCCAACGACCCTGTCGTGGCGCGGTTGCGCGATACGGTGACGGTGACCGGTTTGATCGGTCACCGCGTGACGAACCGCGCAAAAGGTACGGCGCGACTGCTGGTCGGCGCAGAACCGCACGAATACCTGGCGTGGATGAAAGCTCCGGCGGAGGTGCGGTGCTTCCGTGCGAGCGAACGGCATCCGTTGTTGCCGCGACTGTTACTGACGATGGATCTCGTCATCGAGGAGATTTCCGACCCGAAATCGCCCGGCGACCAGTTGACGCTGGAGCGGCTCGCGGAACTGATCGTGTTCTATACGATTCGGATGGCGGGTCCGGACTCGGGGCCGCTCGACGAATTTCCGTGGAACGACCGCAAGCTGATGTCGGCGGTGAACGCGATGAGCGCCGATCCCGCGCGCGACTGGACGGTGGATCAGCTTGCGGCGCTGGTACACATGTCGCGTTCGGCGTTCGCGGCGCGCTTCAAACGTTCGCTCGGCGAATCGCCGATCCGCACGCTCACGCGCATCCGCTTGAAGGCGGCAGCAGCAAAACTGCTGCGGGGTTCGACCATTCCGCAGGCGGCGGCGCACTACGGATACGGCTCCGAGGAGGCGTTCAATCGCGCGTTCGGACGTGAATTCGGGGTAACGCCGGGCCGCTGGAAGCGCGCGCAGAAGATCGAGTGATCGCTGCGGGCTGGACGATCGATCAATTTTTCGAGAGGCGCACTCATGGTGCGGGCTGCGCGTGACGCGTAGCCTCGGCAGTGGATGAGCGAGGGTAAACGGGAGAGTCGACATGGCCGCAACGTTGATCGCGACGGACCGAGCCCCCTGGTACGACGCGGAGACCGGTGTACTCGACCGGCGGATCTTTTCGGACACCGAGATCTATCGGCAGGAGCTGCAGCGGATCTTCGCGCGCGCGTGGAATTTCGTTTGCCACGAATCACAGCTGCCGCGAGTCCGGCAGCTTCTTCATGAACTACATCGGCGAAGACCAGGTGATCGCCGTGCGCGACCGCACCGGCGCGATCAACGTGTTGTTGAATTCGTGCTCGCATCGCGGCAACTCGGTCTGTCGCGCCGAGCAGGGCCGCACGAACAGCTTTCTGTGTTCGTACCACGGCTGGAACTACGACCTCGACGGACGCCTCGTCGCGATTCCGGGTCAGGAGGCGTTCTATCGCAACGACGTCGACAAGTCGAAGTGGGGCTTGGGCAAAGCGGCGCAGGTCGCGAACTATCGCGGCTTCGTGTTCGCCACGCTCGATCCGACGGCGCCGCCGCTGGAAGACTATCTCGGTTGGGTCGGTCGGCTCGGCATCGACATGCTCGCGTCGAACGGCGATCTCGAGATCGTCGACGGCGTGCAGAAGAATCGCCTCAAGTGCAATTGGAAGCTCGCGGTCGACAACCTGTACGACTGGTATCACGTGAAGATCTCGCACGGCTCGGCGTTGCGGATCGGCTACGCACCGGAAGAAGCGATGGCGCCGATGAGCCAGATGGTGATCCTCGGCGAATACGGTCACGGCATCGGCGGACCGGGCATCACGCAAGCGGAACTCGACGAATACGCAGCGCGCATGAAGGCCGGCGGCGGCGAACCGAAGTGGTACGACATGATGGCGGCGCGCCGGCTCGATCCGCGCGTGCAGCGGATGCTCGGGCCGGTCGGTAATCGGTCGTTCGGCCATCCGAACATCTTTCCGAATCTGTGGGTGACGCAGTTCAACCAGGTATGTCTGCGCGTGCCGCGCGGGCCATACGAAACCGAACTGTGGTGGTTCACGCTGATGCCGAAAGATCTGCCGGAAGATCAGCGGCGCTTCGCGATCTATATGGCGAACCACACGTTCGGTCCAGCCGGCCTGCTCGAACAGGACGACGGCGAGAACTGGAGCCACTCGACGCGCGGTGCAAAGGGCGCGGTGACCCAGCGGCTGCCGTTGAACTACGCGATGGGGCGCGGCCACGATCGCGTCCAAGCCGATCCGTCGGGTCAGAGCCGCATCGAAACGGTCGTCAACGAACACGGCCAGCGCTGGACGTATCAGAGCTGGCAGGAGTGGATGCAGGCCGAGAGCTGGCAGGAGTTGATGGCGCATCACTCACCGGCGCCGTCAGGGGTCGTCTGATGTCCGCGTACGAGGATCTCGATCTGCAGCAGCGGATGCTGCTCACGTTCGAGGCGCAGGAATTTCTGTATCGCGAAGCGAGCCTGCTCGACGAGCGCCGCCTCGACGAATGGTTGGCGCTCTGCACCGACGACATTCACTACTGGATGCCGATTCGCCGCACGATGAACGTGAAAGACCTCGACAACGAGTTCACGAAACCCGGCGCGATCGCGTATTTCGACGACGACAAACGAACGCTCGGCCTGCGAATACAACGGCTGTCGGTCGGACGCGCGTGGGCGGAAGATCCGCCGTCGCGCACGCGCCATACGATCAGCAATGTGCGCATCCTGAGCACCGACGCCAACGAGATTCTCGTGGCGCTGAACTTCCACCTGTACCGCACGCGCCTCGACAGCGAGGAAGACAGCTGGATCGGACGGCGCGAAGATCTGCTGCGACGGGAGAACGGCGCGCTCAAACTCGCGCGCCGCCACATCTATCTCGACCAGACCGTCATCCTGTCGCAGAACATGAGCAACCTGTTCTGACGAGCGCTCGCCGAGCGAGTCGGCGCCGGAATCGTGTCGTCAGCAACGGGTCGTCGCGTTCGAGGGGTTGATTCCCTCAGGGCCGCGGCGCAATCTCGCGAACCGGGGAAGTTTTGTAGTTGCCCAACACCGCGCGACGTACCCGGTAACACGGACACACAGGCGCGTTTTCGAAGTGAAAACGAAAAAGGGGAAAGAACCATGCGAACTAGATTCGTCAAGGCGTGCACGTTTGTGGGGATCGTCAGCTGTCGCGCTGATTGGCGCGAGCCTGGCAACCGCGGCCGAGCAGAGTCAGACGTCGTCAGTGATCAATTTCGAGGTCATCTCTGTCGACGGCAACTACCTCGTGATACGCGATCAGAACGGTACCCGCGCACTGACCGTGCCCGACGGGTTCCAGTTCACCGTGAACGGCAAGCCGATGTCCGTAAACGAACTCGCCGCCGGTATGAAGGGTACCGCCACCGTCACTACCACGACGACGACACACCCGGTGTACGTCACCGAGGTCAGAAAGGGGACGGTGCTTCGCAAGTCGGGCCAGTCGATCATCATTCGTGGGCAGGATGGCACTCGCCGCTTTACTCAGGACGAGGCGGATGCCCACGGGATGGAAATCTTCATGGACGGCAAGCCCGTGAAGGTATGGCAGCTGCGTCAGGGCGATGAATTCACCGCCCTCATCGTGTCGAACGCAGCACCTGTGGTGTTGACCGAGAAGGAAGTTGCCGCGACGTTGGCCGCAGCCGGCGGAACCGGAGCCGGAGCCCATGGCGACGGCGACGGCGGCACCTGAAGAACAGGCCGCACCGGCGCCCGAACCTGAACCGACTCCCGCACCTGCCCCGATGCAAGAGGCCGCTGCCCCTGCCCCTGCCCCCACGCCGGCCGCGGTCACTGCGGCGCCGGTTCCCGCAGCCAAGGAGGATTCGGGTTGGATGCTGTGGCTGCTGGTGGTGATCATCATTGCGATCGTCATCTTCGTACTGATGCGCAGACGCACGCCCCGAAAACCTGAAGCGTTCGACAGGCTTCTCCCGAGGAAGCCTCAGCGAGTCGTTGACGCGGTGTCGTCGGTCCGGTCAAAGCCGGCCGACCACCGCACCGTCGGGTTGCCCTTCCCACAGTCGCCGCTCTGCGGCCAGTACCGACGACGACACGCCGGCCGGCACGTCGAAGATCGCCGTGGTCGGTTGCTTGCGATCGTACGGTTTCCAACCATCGAGCCCGGCCGCGCTCGGCGTGCCGGTCCGTGCGAACGACAGCCACGCGTCCTGCACCGTTGCCGCCAGCGCGTTGGCCGATGGGCCTTCGCCGCAGAATTTCGCAACGCCGTCGTTGAGCGCGTGCGTGGCGAACACGAACGCGATGTCGATGGCGTGACACGACTTCAGTTTTCCGTTCAGCAACGGCGAGCGCCACGTGAACTCGTAGTGGTAAGCCGCCTGGCCACGTGCGGCCAGTGCATCGGCGAGCCGTTCCCCCTGGATCCGAAAGACGCGATCGGTTTCGATCGCCGCAAAGATCGACAGCGGGTCGTACGGTTCGCCGCGCGACGCGAGCAGCTTCTCGTAGCCGGCGATCAGCGCGTCCGCTGACGAGCCCACTCGACCGCTGACGCGCGCCTTGAGATGGCCGTGATCGAGCGACGCGGCGGCCGGATCCATCGCGCTGAACAACAGCCATTCGTGCGCCGCCGCGCCGACCATCACCGAAACGCCGTCGGCGTTGCCGGCTTTCACGGTGTCGATCGGCAACGACGGCAACAACGCACCGTCCACGCACGGCTGATACGGCATGCCGCCCGCGACCAGCGTGTAGCCGGCGGCCGCCATCGTCAGCGGTTGCGCGTCCATCGTTTCGAGCGACGCGATGTCGCTCGCGTTCAGCTTGAGGTGTTTCAGGAAGCCTTCGGCCACCTGCGACGCTTGCACGCGCGGCGTCGCGGTGGACGACGCGCCGCTTTGCGGAATCGCGCGTTTGAACAGACCGCGTGCCTTGGGTGCGCCCAGCAGCGCGCCGACGCTCATGCCGCCGGCCGACTCGCCGAAGATCGTCACGTTGGTCGGGTCGCCGCCGAACCGCGAGATGTTGTCGCGCACCCATTCGAGCGCGGCGATCTGGTCGAGCAGACCTTCGTTGCCGGTGGATGGAATGCGCCCGTTCGTGACGTCGGTCAGACGCAGGAAACCGAGCGCGCCGAGCCGATAGTTGACCGTCACCACGACCACGTCGCCGCGCCGCGACAGCGCGCTGCCGTCGTAGATCGCCTGCGCGCAGCTTCCGATCGAGAACGCGCCGCCGTGAATCCACACCATCACCGGCCGCGCGCGGTCGTCGGCGCCCGGCGTCCAGACGTTCAGCGTGAGGCAATCCTCGTCGCACGGCACCGACACCGACATCAGTCCGGCCAACGGGGTGCCGGCCACGCGGGGCGGTTGCCAGCTTTGCGCGCCGTATTGCTTTCGCGGCGCGAACGCCGCTCCAGCGCGCAGTGGGCTCGGGCGCGCGCCAACGCAGCGAACCGACCGGCGGCCGCGCGAACGGAATGCCTCGAAAGACCAGCTGTCCGTCGTTCTGTTCGCCCTCGACCTTGCCTTGCAGCGTTTCCACCACGGTTTCGACGATCGCCATGACGTGTCCCCACTCGAAGAAGATGAGTCCGACTAAGTACGGATTTCGGCGCAGGCGTGTCAAGTGCGGCGCAATGCCGCGTACTCTTCGGTAATCGACAACGCAGGGGGACACATCGTGGGCAAGCTCGACGGCAAGGTGGCATTGATTACGGGTTCGGGCGCCGGCATCGGTCGCGACTCGGCATTGGCGTTCGCGCGTGAAGGCGCGGCCGTGGCGGTCGTCGACGTTCGCGCGCCGCGCGCGGAGCAGACGGCGGAGCTGGTTCGTGCCGAGGGCGGCAGGGCGCGGGCGTTCGCTTGCGACGTGCGCTTTCTCGATCAGGTGCAGAAGTGCGTGGCCGATGCGCTGGCGGAATTCGGCCGCATCGACGCGGTGTTCAACGACGCCGGCACCACGCGGCCCGGTGACGTCGTTAGCGTATCGCTGGAAGACTGGGAGATGGTGCTCGACGTGAATCTACGCGGCACCTTCAACGTGTCGCGCGCGGCGCTGCCGCACATGCTCGAGCGCGGCTCCGGCGCGATCATCAACATGGGATCCGTGGACGGACTCACCGGCGACCGCAACATGGCAGCCTACAACGCGGCGAAAGCGGCGGTGGTGAATCTGAGCCGTTCGATGGCGGTGGATTTCGGACCGCGCGGCATTCGCACCAACTGCATCTGCCCCGGCGTGATCGGCTCGCCGGCGATCCTGAAGACGTTCACGGACGAAGCGCGCGCGCGGATGGAACGGGCGACGCCGCTGCGGCGTATCGGCCGCCCGGGCGACATCGCATCGATCGCGGTATTTCTCGCCAGCGAAGATTCGGCTTACGTCAACGGCGCGGCGATCGTCGCTGACGGCGGCCTGATGGCGCGTACAGGCATTCCAGGCTGAGGTCAGCGCGGGTTCCGGTCGTCCGGCACGATGAGTGCGACCCGTGGAAAGTGATTTCGATAGCGGCGGCCGTCGCGAGTCAGAATGCCGCAGCTCAATACTGCGGCGTGCGCGCCGATGAAGAAGTCGGCGAGCACGTTGCTCTTTGTGCCGCCGTCTCGCCGATACTTGACGAACGCCCGGCTCGCAAGGAAGAGCGCCGGCTTCGGCATCTCCTGAAATGTCAGACCGAGGTTGTCCAGGGCGTGCTCCACGGCCCTGACCGAATCGAACAGAAGCGACAATTCGGAGAAGATCACTGGGTTGATCAGCAGTTCGTGAACCTTCGATTGGACGCGAAGTTGATGCTCCGACCAGTCGGCCCAGGTCGGGTCGTCTTCGAGCACGTCGACGAGCACGTTCGTGTCCACCAACAGCATGCGATGATCAGCCGCGTAGAAGCGCCATCAGTTCATCGGTTCGCCATTTCACCTGTGCTTTGCCTCGCGCCGATCTGAAACGATCACGCTTGGAGGCCGGACGCGCTTCGGCCTTTTGAACCACCACTTCGCCTTCACCGTTTATCGCGAAATCAACGCCGTCGCCCGGCGATAGATGAAGGGCGTCGCGCACTTTCTTCGGGATCGTAACCTGCCCTTTGACGGTCATCGTCGTGGCCATCGTCGACTCCGGTATTACATCAGTGCGCATTGTATTACCTGGCTATTGAATCTACCAACGAAGGATCGACAACGCCTAGCACGCTACCGCGCGGCGATCGAGCCGCGCGAGCGAGCGCAACCATCGCGCTTGTCAGCCGATGTCGGCGCAGGTCACTGCTATGTGCGTGCGTGCTTCGCCGCGATGTTCTGCGTCAGCGTGCGCGAGCCGAGCCAGAAGTGCAGCTGGGACCACAGCACACCGGTCACGACGATCGACAGCAACGACCAGCGAATCGCTTCGTGGCCGTACGTGGGGGTGAGCGCATCGGAGAGTGCGCCCGCGATCGGTGCACCGCAGCCGATGCCGACCAGGGTCGATACCGTCAGCAGAATCGCGGCGGCGCGCGCCCGCATGGTCGCGGGCGACAGGTTCTGCACGGTGGCCAGCACGATCGGCAGCACGCCTGGCAGGAACGGCACCGTCAGCGCGAGCGCGATCACCACCGTGCGGCTCGGTGCCTGGTAGTACGCGATTGCGATGGCGAGATTGAAGCAGAGGAAGATTGCCGGCAGCCGCAACGCCCAGGCCGCGTCGCGCATCGTCATCCGGTCGCACAGCCAACCGCCGAGGTAGTAGCCGACGATCGACAGCAGTCCCGCGGCGCCGAGCAATGAACCGACTTCTTTCGGTGCGAATCCGAACACGCGTTCGAGATATACCGGATCGAAACTCTGCGCGCCGGCGACCGTGACGAGGATCGTGTAGGCGATCAGCGTGTGGCGGAAGGCTGGCAGACCGAGCAGGAACCGCAGCGTCTGACTCAGGTTCGCCGACGGCTCGACCGGTCCGGTCTGAAAGTAGCCGCGCGTGGGTTCGCGCAGCGTACGCCAGACGATCACGGCGTAGACCAGTCCGGGAACGCCGACGAGCATCAGCGCGCCGCGCCAGCCGAGCGCTTCGCGCGCGAATCCGGCAACGAGTGCACCGATCGCGGCGCCGATCGGCGCCTGCGCGGCGAGTATTGCGAACGCGCGCGTGCGGCGGTCCTGCGGAAACAGATCGGTCATCATCGACATCGACGCCGGACCGCTGCCCGCTTCGCCGATCGCGACCCCGGCGCGCGTCAGCGCCAACGTCAGAAAACCGGTCGCCCAGCTCTGCAGCAGCGTCATCGCGCTCCAGAACGCGAGCGCCATCGAGATGATGCGGCCGCGCGGATTGCGATCGGCGAATCGCGCGATCGGGATCTGCGCCAGCGCGTAGAAAATGCCGAACGCGGTGCCGGCGAACAGGCCGAGTTGCGTATCGGACAGCTGCAGGTCTTTCCCGATCGGCACCAGCAGCAGGTTGATGACGGTGCGATCGATGATGTTGAACGTGCCGACACCGAGCAGCACCGCGAGCGCATAGATCGTATAGCGCCGGCCGAACTGGTAGGTGGGCCGCGCACTGGCATCGACGATCGGATCGCCCGCGGCGGGCGCGAGCAGGTCTGCGGGTTGGCTCACTCAACGACCCCTCAATCGTCGATGGCGGGAATCGGAGCATCCCACAAGTGATCGTGTGTCTGCACGCGCCGTACAATCGCCCACAAGTCTTCGACGCATTAGAGGATCGTCATGGCTGATCGCATCGAGTCACATCCGAACATCGCCCCCGTCGAGCAACGTGTCGACGCCATACAAGCCGTGTTCGCCGAACGCGGCTTCGAGCCGGCCGAAGTGATCGAGCAGTTCGAGCATCTCACCGAAGAGACGTGGATCCCGCAGAACGGCGCACGCGTGGTGGCGAAAGCGTGGACCGATCCCGCATTCAAGCAACGACTGCTCGCGAACGGGCGCGCGGCCGTTGCGGAACTCGGCCTGACGATGCCGGCGCACCATCGTCATCTCGTTGTACTCGAAAATACGCCGACGGTGCAGAACGTCATCTGCTGCACGCTGTGTTCGTGCACCGCGTTCACGATCATCGGGTTGCCGCCGGACTGGTACAAAGACCTCGAGTACCGCGCGCGGATCGTGCGGCAGTCGCGCACGGTGTTGAAAGAAATGGGGCTCGAGCTCGCGCCGGACGTCGAGGTTCGCGTGTGGGATACCACGGCCGATACGCGCTATATGGTGCTGCCGGTGCGTCCGTCACACACCGATGGCTGGACCGAGTCGCAGCTCGCGCAGATCGTGACGAAAGACTCGATGATCGGCGTGGCGCGCCTGTAGGAGGATCCGCAGTGGACGGCATGCACGATCTCGGCGGTAAACAAGGGTTCGGTCGCGTGCGATACGCGCTCGATGCACAGGTGTTTCACGAACCGTGGGAGCGACGCGTGAACGCGTTGTATTCGCTCGCGGTGCGGCTCGGCATCTTCAACATGGACGAATACCGGCACGCGATCGAACGCATGGAACCGCGCCACTATCTGTCCGCGAGTTACTACGAGCGTTCGCTGACGAGCCTCGCGACGCTGTGCGTCGAGAAAGGCATCGTCACGCGCGAGGAACTCGAGCGGCGCGCGCACGGCGCGTTTCCGATCGCGGCGCCAAGCGCACCGGGCCGGGCCAACGTCGCGTCACGGCAACGCTTCGCACCCGGCGATCGCGTGAAGGTGCGCGGCGACTATGTGCCCGGGCACATGCGCATGCCCGGTTACATCCGCGGCAAGACCGGTGTGGTCGTCAGCGAATCGCCCGCGTATCCATTCCCGGATGCGCACGCGCACGGCATCGAAGCGGCCGACGAGCCGACGTACGACGTGCGGTTTCGCAGTGAAGATCTCTGGCCGAACTCCGCCGACGCGGCGCTCGTACACGTGGCCGTGTTCCAGAGTTATCTCGAGCGCGCGTGACCATTGCATTGTGGACTCTGGTGGTCGCGCTGATGGCGGCGGGTGTCGTAGGAACCGTGTTGCCCGTGCTGCCGGGCGCGGTGCTGATCTTCGCAGGCGCCGTCCTCGGTGCGTGGATCGACGACTGGAGTCGCGTTTCGGGATGGACGCTCGGTGTAATCGGCGTGCTTGCCTGCGCGAGCATCGCGTGTGACTTCGTGGCCGGTAGTCTCGGTGCCAGGCGCCTCGGTGCGAGTCCGCTCGCGGTGAGCGGCGCGGCGATCGGCACCGTCGTCGGCGTATTCACTGGTCTGTGGGGTGTGCTGTTCATGCCGTTCGTCGGCGCGGCGATCGGCGAGTTCGTCGCGATGCGCAACCTGCAGCGCGCCGGTCGCGTGGGTCTCGCGACCGGTGTGGGATTATTGATCGGCGTGGTCGTCAAGCTCGCGCTCGCGTTTTCGATGATCGGCATCTTCGTCGTGGCGCTTTGGGTGTGACACGGCAGTTGCAGGCAATGGGCTCGCCATCATTAACGAAAAGGAAACACACATGATCACCATTCACCATCTTGGCGTATCGCAGTCCGACCGCGTCGTCTGGCTGATGGAAGAACTGAAGCTGCCGTACAAATTGAAGTGGTACGACCGCAAGGACGGTCTCGCGCCACCGGAATATCTCGCACTGCATCCCGCGTCCACCGCGCCGGTGATCGAGGACGGCGATCGGGTGATCGCCGAGTCCGCGGTCATCCTCGAACACATCTGCCACACACAAGCGGGCGGCAAGCTGACGGTCGGGCCGACGCAGCCGAACTACGCCGAGTATCTGTACTGGATGCACTTCAACAACAACGTGCAGGGATTGTTCTTCGCGAAGCTGGCGCTGGGCAGCGCGCCGGATACGGCGGCACAAGGCGCAGGGGTCTTCATCAAACGCCGCGAAGACAAGTACTTCGGCCATCTCGATCGGCGGCTCGGCGCATCACCGTATCTGGCCGGCCCCGAGTTCACGTGCGCCGACATAATGGTGACCTTCAATCTGACGGAGCTGCCGCTGTTCGGCGGACGCACCGTCGACGATCTGCCGAACGTGAAGGCGTACGTGAAGCGCATCGAGGCGCGGCCGGCATATCAAAAGGCGATGCAGATCGCCGGACCGGCCGCTACCGCGCCTGCTTCATAGTCGTGGGTCGGCGCGCAGCGGCACCAGTTGCCGCAGCCGCGCGTCGCGCAGATACAGGCCGCCCCACATCAACACGGCCAGGTAGACGCCGAACAGCACGTGCGAGAACAACGGACTGCCGACCCGTACGTGTGTTGCGACCGCGCCCCCGAGGTAGCCCGTCAGCAGAATCGCGCCCAGCATCGCCGTTTGCGGCGCCGCATAGAGCAGCGTGCAGACGAGCAGGATGACGCCGAGGTCGCGCGCCATGTCGGCGCCTGCAAAGCCGAGTTGCGCGCCCGACTCGACGACGATCGGCAGCACCAGCAGTTTCATCGTGGCATCCATCAGCATGAATGCGATCACGAGCCCGCTCATGCCCCATCCGATCCAATACGCGCGGCTGCGTTGAACAGCGTTGGCCATGTCGGTTCCTTTTCGGCTGATTACCCGGCGATCGTAGAGTCAGTCCGGCGGCGTGGTCTTGTACAAAAACGACAGCTGCTGATCCTCTCGCGCGATTTTCGACGGCGTCAGACCGATCAGCGACTTCAGCGATCGGGTGAGGTGCGCCTGATCGAAATAGCCGGCTTCGTGCACCGTGTCGCTGATCGCCACGCCGTCTCTCAGCAGGTTGGTGGCATGACGCGCGCGTTCGATCTGTCGCAGCGTGGCGTGAGTCATGCCGGTCGCGTACAGGAAATGCCGTTGCGCGGAACGACTCGACAGCGCCTGGGGTTCGCCGTGCAGCGCCGCCGCTACCGCGGTATCGCGCTGGATCACGCCGGCGTTCGCGAGCCGCGCGACGAACGTCTCGGCGTTTTCGAAATCGGGAATCTCCCAAGCCGACCCGTTCAGCCAGAACGAACGAGCCGACGGTTGCGGCAGGACGACGTCGTTTCCGTCGAGCAACCGGCCCACCGGCAGCTGCGGCATGAACGTGCCGGCCTTGAATCGGATCGCGAACCACTCGCCGTGGGCAGGACACGCGACCTGTCGCACGCGCGTTTCCGGTCCGCGCAGCGTGACGGCGGTGGCGCCGTCGAGTCGCGTGACGACCAGTTCCCAATGGCTGGAGGCGACCGACAGAAACGTGCCGGCGCGTTCGCTGTGACAACGCCAGATGCGCTCGATGAACGGCGAATCGGAGGAACGTTCGGCGTCGAATACGATGAACATGGCGGGCACCGTCGTGATGCTGCGTTTTACCGTTTTTTGTACAGCGGCGTCGCGCTCGACGGCAAGCCCGTCAGCCACTGTCTGTCCTGGCCTGCACGCGGCGCATGACGGCCAACAGATACGCTTTGCGGTTGAGCGGATCGTGATCGGTGCGAGCGCGCGTCGGCGGTGCGCCGCGCACCGGCCGGTAGCCGGCGAAACTGCATTCGAACACGCCTTCGCCGCGCGAGAGCGACGGCAGCTGTTGCTGGATCGCGTGTACTCGCGCCGCCGGAATCTCGCCGTCGATCGTGCACGTCGAGTCGCTCGTTTGCGTCGTCAGCGGAATCGCCTCGAGCTGCGCGAGCGCGCGCGACACGGCTCCGAGCACGTCCGTGGGAAACTCGATACGAAACTGCTGCACCGGTTCGCACACCTGCGTGCCGGCCCGTTTCAGCGCATTCATCAACACGAGCGGCGTCAGATGACGGAAGTCGGCGCCTGTGCTGGACATGCTCTTGTCGAAGCGCGCGTGCGAGTGGCTCTGCCGCGGTGCGTATCCGGAGTGCGTCATCGTCACGACGCAATCGGTGACGTTCCAACCGTACAGACCCTGCTGCAGGGTCGCGGCAACGGTGTCTTCCACCGCCTTGTGGAACGCGAGCCGGATCGAGCCGAGTTCCACTTCGAGTGCGAATCGAACGCCGGAACCGGGTGGTGCCGGATCGACCCGCAGGCCGACGGTCGCTAGAAACGGATTCGGCGCTTCGCGCATCACTTCGACGGCGGCGCCGGTACCGATCGGGCGCTCGATACAGATCGTCGTCGTCTCGCGAAACTCGACGGCGATCCCGAACGCTGCGCTCAGCGTGTCTCGTATGACCTCCTTCTGCACCTCGCCGTACAGCGAGACGTAGAGTTCCTGTCGAACGTCGTCCTGCCGCAGATTGATCAAGGGGTCCTGCTCCGCGAGCTGCGCCAGCGCGGCCTGCAGCGCGCCTTTGTCGCGTCGGTGGCGCGGCACGATCACCGTCTCCAGCGTCGGCGGCGCGAAGTGGTGGTGTTCGTGTGTCGTCGGCGATGCGCCGATCGTGTCGCCGATGCGCGCGTCGACCAGCCCCCATAGCTTGGCGATGCGCCCGGCCGCGACGCAGCGTGTGGACACGGTCGATCCCGCGTCGAAGATCTGAATGGCAGTGACCGTATGTTCGCGCTCCGTGCGCACACGCAGCCGATCCCGTATCCGCACCGAGCCGGCGAAGACGCGGACATAGGCGATCTTCTCGCCTGCCGCCCCGCGATCCACTTTGAATACCGTGCCGGAAAGCGGCGCCTCGGCATCGCCGTTGGCGGCCGGTAACAGCTCGGCGATCGCCGTGATCAGATGGTCGACACCCGCGCCGGTGATGGCTGAACCGAACAACACCGGATGCACACGCGCGCGTTTGGTGTGCACGGCAAGCGCGTCGCGCAGCGTTGCATATGGCACTCGGATGCGATCGTCTACGAACGCGGCGAGCACGGCGTCGTCGTGATCGGCCAGCAATTCGCAGAGGCGCGCGACGAACGCCGCGTCGGTTCCGTCGTGTGGAGCGAAGCCCGCTTCGCGCGTGCCGCACGCGCGCACCGATCCCATCGCCACGATCGCCGGCGTCAGCTTGCCCGCAATCGCGTGCATGCACCCGCTCGGTGTCGGCGCCGCGGCGGTCGATCTTGTTGACGAACAGCAGCGTCGGAATGCGCAGGCGTTGCAGCGTCCGCAAAAGCACGCGCGTTTGCGCCTGCACACCTTCGACGGCGGAGATCACCAGCACCGCGCCGTCGAGTACGTTGAGCACCCGCTCGACTTCGGCGATGAAATCCGGATGTCCCGGCGTGTCGATCAGATTGACGATGACGTCGTGGACGACGAACGACACGACCGCGGCCTTGATCGTGATGCCGCGTTGCCGTTCGAGGTCGAGAGTGTCGGTCTGTGTGGTGCCGTCGTCGACGCTGCCGATCGCGTCGATGACGTGGGTTTCGTAGAGGAGTCGCTCGGTGAGGCTCGTCTTACCCGCGTCTACATGTGCCAGAATTCCCAGATTCAGACGTTCGCATGGCGGTTCATGTCCTGCCGATGGAGGGGATGTCCCTTCTCGATGAACATGAACGTCGTCATGGGTCGCTCCGTATGCTGTGAATCGGGCGGCGGCGAGTACAGCAGATGGTCGCGTTGCAGGCAACAGGCGGTGGAGTCCGGTGGAAACGATCTTCTCGAAAGTGCTGGAACGGCTTCCCGACGTTCATCGTTGGGTGGAGCCGCGCGCGCTGCTGTTGCGGGCAACGTGTGACGTGTTCGGCTACCAGGAAGCACCGGAACTGTCGGTGATCGTGCGCGACGAGGACGGCGAGACCCTCTTCGTCATCGGCAACCCCGGTGTGCCGGTCGTCAAATCGGTATTGCGTCAGAGCCCGAACGTTCGGGAAGTCGTCGCGACGCAGCAGTACGCGACGAAGCTGGTCGGCTTATTGCCGGGGTGGTCGCGTACGACCATCTTCGTTCACCGTTTGCGCGACTCCGCACGACTGGTCGTGAACGTCGGTGTGGTAGAGACAATGATCCGTCCCCTGGTGACTCGGATCGAAGGCATGGACCTGGACCTGTCGCGCGAATTCGAAAGGAATGCCAACGATCACTGGATCGCTACGGCGTTCACGCCGCAGCGGGTACCGATCGCGGGTTGCTATGCCGGCGCCATCACCGAAACGCTGTGGGATGTCGCGGTGGACACCGCCAAAGCCTATCGTCGCCAGGGCTACGCCAGGTCGTGCGTGGCCCACATGGTCATGAAGATGCGCAAGGAAGCGCAGCCAAAGGAACCCGTCTGGCAAGCCGCCGAAGACAATCCCGCCTCGTGCCGACTCGCGAAGAAGCTCGGCTTCGAACGCGTGGACGAGCTGGCCTGGTTTCGAAAGGACGATTAGCGGATGGAACCGAAACCCGACCGGTGGAGCATGCGATTCAGTCGATTCGCCGAACAGGAGTGTCGCGGGCTATCGCCGCTTTACGAGACCGTTAGTCTGGGTATTGCGCAAGACACGGAACTGCTCGACTGGATCGCGAGCCTGATCGAGCCGCGCGCGGATCCGACGCTGCTGTTCGCGGCGGTTCACTACCTGCTGTTGTCCGATGTCGACGGCGCGGGGCTCGCCGCGTTCTATCCGAACCTCACCGACGCGCCGGCACCGCCTCAGCAGGCGTACGCGGCGTTTCGCGAGTTCGTCGCGCGCGAGCGCGCGCCGTTGGCCTCGCTGCTCGCGACGCGCGGCACGCAGACGAACGAGGTCAACCGGTGCTGTTACCTGTTGCCGGCGTTCGTACTGGCCGCAAAGCGGTCGGGCAAGCCGCTGTGGATCATCGATGTAGGCGCGTCCGCCGGTCTCAACCTGCTGTTCGATCGGTATGCGTACGACTACGGGAACGGACTCGGAGCCGGCGACGCCGCTTCGTCGGTGAAACTGCGAACCGAATTGCGCGGCAATCCGCTGCTGACGCCGTGTGCCGACGATCGCGGGTCGCGTCGGGCTCGACCTCCGTCCGATCGATGTCGACGACGAAACGCGAACCCGCTGGCTCGAGGCCTGCGTGTGGCCCGAGCACGTCGGCCGCTTCCGCAACCTGCGCGCCGCTCTGGCCATGGCGCGTCGGGCGAAACCACGGGTCGTCGAAGGCAACGCGATCGACGGGCTGCGCCCGTTGGTCGACGAAGCCGATCGCGATGCCGTGGTCGTGATCGTCAACACGAACGTGCTGCAGTATTTCTCGACCGACGAGTGCGTGCGCTATGGACGCCGTCTGGCAGAACTCGCTTCGGCGCGCGAACTGATCTGGATTGCCAACGAGCATCCGATGTTTCTGGCGAGTGCGGGTTTTACGGCGCCGATCGAGAAGAGCAGGGAGCGCGCTGCGTTGCCGCTCGTGATGAGCCACTTCGTCGACGGGCGCCGCGACGACCGGGTGCTGGGCGCGGTGGGCCCGCACGCGCGTTGGCTGGAGTGGTTCGGCGTAGAGGGCGCCGGGTAGATAAGTCTTACGGTGCCTTCAGCGCGGCCGCGAGTTCTTCCTGCGAATGAATCGGCAGCGAACACGACAGACCTTTGCACACGTAGGCGGCGCATTGCCGCTGTTTCTCGGCGGACACCAGCCGCGGCAGGTAGGCGGGCATCACGCCGACTTCTTCGTACGGAATGCCGAACGCGTGTCGCCAGGGTCGAAAACCGGTGCGCACCGGGCGCAACCAGCTTTCGAGTTCGGCGCGCGGTCCGCGCACGATGACTAACTCCGGCGGATTCATTTCGTCTTCGAGCGCGGCCAGCAGCGTGCTGTGTCCGGCCGGGTACTGTTCCATCGCGGCGCGCGCCCACTTCAACGTACCGCTCGCCGCTTCGAGATAACGCGCTTCGCCGAGCAGGTGGCCGAGCAGATTCAATGCGCGCGCGAGCACCCCGTTGCCGGGCGGCATCGCGTCGTCCATCGACGGCTTCGGGCGGTGGATCAACTGTTCGTGATCGTTGGCGGTGAAGAAGAAGCCGCCGCCGTCGTTGTCGTAGAAGCGCGCCACGACGGTGTCGGCCAGCGCCTTTGCAACGCGTGCATCGGCATCGCGCCAACGCACCTGCAGGAGCGCGAGCAGTCCGTCGAGCAGGTTTGCGTAGTCGTCGAGATAGGCGGGATGCCGCGCGCGCCCGTTGCGCCAGGTCGCGTACAGGTGGTGATCGACGAACATCTTCCTGGCAATGAAATCGGCCGCGCGCGTAGCCGATTCGATCCACTTCGGTTCGTTCAGTACGAGACCGGCCTTGGCCATGCCGCGGATGGCGATGCCGTTCCACGCGGTGAGCACTTTGTCGTCTTTGCCCGGTGCAACCCGTTTGCTGCGCGCAACGAACAGTTTTGCCCTTGCGCTCGCGAGCAGTGCGTCGGCTTCCTCGCGCGCGATCGCGAGACGGTCGATGACCGCGTGCCACGCGTCGCTGCGATGCAGGTTCCACTTGCCTTCGAAGTTGGCCGGTTTGTCGAGGCCGTACAGCGTTTCGACGACGAGGTACTCGTCGGCGGTCAGCAGGCGTTTGATCTCGTCGCGGCGCCAGACATAGAACTTGCCTTCCTCGCCTTCGGAATCGGCGTCGATCGCGCTGTAGTAGCCGCCGTCGGGATGCTGCATTTCGCGCATCAGCCAATCGGCGGTCTGGCGCACCGCCTGATCGAACAGCGGATCGGGACCGATCGCGAGCGCATCGGCGTAGACGCTGAGCAGCGCGCCGTTGTCGTACAGCATTTTTTCGAAATGCGGAATCATCCAGCGCGCGTCGGTGGAGTAGCGGCAGAAACCGCCACCGACGTGATCGAAGATGCCGCCGCGCGCGATGTGGGTGAGCGTGATCATCGCCATCTCGAGCGTTTCGCGATCTTTCGGCGCGCCCTTCTTGGGCGGCGTACGACTCGTGAATGCCCAGTGCCGCAACAGCCGTTCGATCGTGGTCGGCATCGGGAATTTCGGCGCGGTGCCGAAGCCGCCTTCGCGCGCATCGTATTGGGCTGCGAGCTGGTCGCGCGCCGCCGCGAGCAGCACATCGTCTTTCAGTTGTCCCGCCGCCGCGGCCGGGTTCAGATTGCCGAACACGTTCGCGAGCTTGGTGCCCTGTGCGGCGAGTTCGTCGCGCTGATCGCGGAATACCTGCGAGACGCGCAGCAGCAGATCGACGAATCCCGGCAGCTGATAACGCGGCGTCTTCGGAAAGTAGGTGCCGCCGAAGAACGGGATCAACGTCTTCGGATCGAGGAACATCGTCAACGGCCAGCCGCCGCCCTGCTGCGTCAGCAACTGGTGCGCGGTCTGATACACCTTGTCGAGATCGGGTCGTTCCTCGCGATCGACTTTGATGTTCACGAACAGCTCGTTCATGGTCTTCGCGGTGGCTTCGTCTTCGAACGACTCGTGTGCCATGACGTGACACCAGTGGCACGCCGAGTAGCCGATCGACAGCAGAATCGGTTTGTTCTGTTCGCGCGCCTTGGTGAGGGCGTCGGGAGACCACGGATACCAATCGACGGGATTGTCTGCGTGTTGCAGCAGATACGGGCTTGTTTCATCGGCCAACCGGTTCTTGCCGGGTGCCATGGTGTGTCCGTGGACGTGGGTTGTCCGCATAATAGCCGATTCACCGCGGCCCGATCCTATGGACAGTCTGAAGCTGAAATCCGGACACGACCGTCGCGTGAAGCGTGGTCATCCATGGGTGTATTCGAACGAGATCGACGTGGCGGCGACGCCGCTGAAGGGCCTCACACCCGGCGCGACGGTGCGCGTCGTCGACAGCGCCGGTGATCTCGTAGGACACGGTCACGCGAGCCCCGCCAATCTGATCGCGGTGCGGCTGCTCAGCCGCGACGAGCCCGATCGATGACGCGTTGCTCACGCGGCGTCTCGAACGCGCGCTGCGCTGGCGCGACCGGCTGTACGCGCAACCGCACTATAGGTGGGTATACGGCGAAGGCGACGAATTGCCCGGTCTGGTCGTCGACCGCTACGGCGATGCATGCGTGGTACAGACCTCGACGTGGGGAATGGAAGCGGCGCTCGATCGGATCGTCGCCGCGATCGACTCGCTGGTCGCGCCCGCGACGCTCGTCGTGAAGAACACGAACAGCGCGCGCGTTGCGGAAGGTCTGCCGGCGTACGTCGACGTCAGGCGCGGCGATCCGCGGGCGTTGGTGATCGAGGGCGAAGCGGCGTTCGAGGTGAACCTGGCGGAAGGACAGAAGACCGGCTGGTTCTTCGATCAGGCCGACAACCGGTCGCGTTTCCCGCAACTCTATCGCGGCGCGCGCGTGCTCGACCTTTATAGCTATGTGGGCGGGTGGGGCGTGCGCGCGGCACTGCGCGGCGCGAGTCGGGTGGTGTGCGTCGACTCGTCGGAGACCGCGGTGGCGGCGACGCAGGCGAACGCGCGCCGCAATGCCGTGGGTGAAACGGTTACAGCCGTGCGCGCCGACGTCGCCGACTTCCTCAAGGATCACGGTGAGAAGTACGACATCGTGATCCTCGATCCGCCGGCGCTGGTGCGACGACGTAAAGATCTGAAAGGCGCGACTGCGCTGTACCGACATCTGAACCGGGCCGCGATCAGTTGTCTGGCACCGGGCGGGCTGTTGGTGACGTGCTCGTGTTCGTCGCAGCTCGACGCGGAGACGCACCTCGGTATCGTGCGCGCCGGCGCGCGTCAGGCGCGTCGAGATCTGGTGGTCGTCGGTCGCGGCGGCATGCCACCCGATCATCCGATCCATCCGTTGATCACCGAGAGCGAATACCTGAAGTGCTTCTTCGGGCGCGCGGCTGCGTGCGTTTGCTGGGAGAGAACCTCTGTGGAACAATCCCTCGCAATTGCAGTGAGAGTTCGACAGCGTGGTCGACGCCGATGGATTCAGGCCGAATGTCGGGATCGTGGTCGCCAACGACCGCGGTCAGGTGCTGTGGGCACGCCGTATCGGCGGACACGATGCGTGGCAATTTCCGCAAGGTGGGATTCAGGAAGACGAAACGCCTGAAGACGCGCTCTTTCGTGAACTCCACGAAGAAGTCGGGCTCGAAGAGCATTGCGTGAAGATCCTCGCGTGCACCACCGGCTGGCTCCGCTACCGGCTGCCGAAGCGTCTGCGCCGCTACAACTCGGCGCCGGACTTCAAAGGTCAGAAGCAGAAGTGGTTTCTGCTGAAGATGATCGCCAGCGACGACTGCGTTTGTGTGACGCGGTCGGGAAAGCCGGAGTTCGACGATTGGCGTTGGGTGAGCTACTGGTACCCTGTCAGTCAGGTGGTCGAATTCAAGCGTGACGTGTATAGACAGGCACTCAAGGAACTCGCGCCAAGACTGGTCGTAGCCGCTCGCCGCTAAAGGACAAGCGACTTTGCTCGATACCCTGCGCAGCATCGTTCAGGACGTCAATTCGGCGCCGACGTTCCGTCACGCGCTGGACGTCATCGTCGCGCGCGTGCGCGAAGCGATGGGTACCGAGGTGTGCTCCATTTATCTGGTGGATCCCGCGCGGGACCGGTTCCTGTTCGTCGCCACCGAAGGACTGAACAAGGACGCGGTCGGGCACCTGTACCTCGAACGTGGCCAGGGTCTGGTTGCGCTGGTCGGCACCCGCGCCGAACCGCTGAACCTCGAAGACGCCACCCGCCACCCGAGCTTCCACTATTTACCGGAGATCGGCGAAGAGCCGTTCCACTCGTTCCTCGGCGTGCCGATCATCCAGCAGCGTCGGGTACTCGGCGTGCTGGTCGTGCAGCAGCGCGCGAGCCGTCGGTTCGACGAAAGCGAGGAAGCATTCCTCGTTACGCTGTCGGCACAGCTCGCCGGCGTCGTGGCACATGCGGAAGCGACCGGCGACTTCGCGCACCTCGGCGAGGGTCCGTCGGAGTTGCAGGACTCCCGCTTCATCGGCGTGCCGGGCGCGCCGGGAATCTGTCTCGGCACGGCCGTCGTCATCCATCCGACCGCGATCCTCGAGAGCGTGCCGGACCGCGAGGCCGACGACGTCACCGTCGAATTGATGGTGTTCGACCGCGCCATCACGACCGTGCGCGACGACATCCTCGACATCCGCAAGCAGCTCGCGCAATCGCTGCCGCCGGAAGAACTCGCGCTGTTCGACGCCTACCTGCACATGCTGGACGACTCCGCCATCGCAGGCGAGGTGCGCGAGGCGATCCGCAACGGCCAATGGGCGCAGGGCGCGTTGCGGCAAGTGATCATGGAACACGTGCGCAGTTTCGAGCGCATGGAAGATTCGTATCTCTCCGAGCGCGGCGCCGACGTGAAGGAACTCGGCCAGCGCGTGCTCGCGTACATGCAGGATCTGCGGCAGAGGAAAGTGCATTTCCCCGATCACACGATTCTGATCGGCGAAGAAGTGACGCCGGCGATGATCGCGGAGATTCCTCCGGACAAGTTGAAGGGCGTCGTATCGCAACGCGGCTCCGGCAACTCGCACGTCGCGATCATGGCGCGCGCGCTCGACATCCCGACGGTAATGGGCGCACTCGATCTGCCGTTGTTCGGCGTCGACGGCCTGCCGCTGATCCTCGACGGCTTCCTCGGTCACGTGTTCGTCAATCCGTCGACGCACGTGGTCAACCACTATCAGGACCTGATGGAGGAAGAGCGGGAGTTCGCCGAGGAACTCGAGGAACTGCGCGACGCACCGTGCGTGACGCGCGACGGCCGCCGCGTGCAGCTGTGGGTGAACATCGGACTGATCGGCGAAGTGTCGCGGTCGCTCGACCGCGGCGCCGAAGGCATCGGGCTGTTCCGCACCGAGCTGCCGTTCATGACGCTCGACCGGTTCCCCACCGAAGAAGAACAGCGCGTCATCTATAGAGAGCACATGGAGGCGTTCGATCCGCATCCGGTGACGATGCGCACGCTCGACATCGGCGGCGACAAGGCGCTGTCGTATTTTCCGATCAAGGAAGACAACCCGTTCCTCGGCTGGCGCGGCATCCGCGTCACGCTCGATCACCCGGAGATCTTCCTCGCGCAGGTGCGCGCGATGATCAAATCCAGCGCGGGCTTGAGCAATCGGCTGCGCATCATGCTGCCGATGATCTCGAGCGCGAAGGAAGTAACGGATGCAAAAGTACTGATCAAGCGCGCGTACGCGGAAGTGGTTGAAGAAGGCATCGGCGTGCGCATGCCGGAGATCGGTGTGATGATCGAAGTGCCGGCCGCCGTCTATCAGGCGCGCCTGCTCGCGAAGCAGGTCGACTTCCTCGCAGTCGGCTCCAACGACCTCACTCAGTACATGCTGGCGGTGGATCGCAACAACCCGCGCGTCGCCAGCCTGTATCGCGATCTGCACCCGGCGGTGCTCACGGCGTTGCGTGAAGTTGCCACCGCGGGCCATGCCGAAGGCAAAGCGGTCGGCATATGCGGCGAACTCGCCGGCACGCCGGCCGGCGCGGTGCTGTGCCTTGCGATGGGCTACGACGTGTTGTCGATGAACTCGACGAACCTGCCGCGCGTGAAGTGGGTGATCCGCAACATCTCGATGACGCAGGCGCGCCGTTGGCTGGTCTCGGTACTGCGCATGTCGCAGGCAGAAGAGATCGAGGAATTCATGCGCGAGGCGTTGATCGAGGCCGGTCTCGGCCGAGTCGTGCCGAGCTACGAAGGCACCCCAACGGCCTGAGCGAGGGGCGTCGCTGGTGCTGTCGCTGAGTCAGATCATCTTCGGTGTGAACGACCTCGAAGCGGCCACGGTCCGTTTTCGAGCGATGGGTTTCGACGTGCTCGACGGTGGCGTGCACCCCGGCGTGGGTACGGCGAATCGGGTCATTCCGCTTGGCGGGCAATACATCGAATTGCTCGGTGTGGTGTCTCCAGAACTCGCGCGCGAGAGCGAATACGGCCGTTCGCTGTTGCGTGCCATTGCGGACGGGGATCGGCTCGTGCGCTGGTCGTTGCGAACCGACGCGATCGATCGGGTGGCCGCTCGATTGGGTTTGACGGTGGAACCGCGCAAGCGCGCGCGACCGGACGGCGTATTGCTGACATGGCGCGCCGCAGGGTTGTCGTTAGCGCTTGCGGATTCGACGACGCCGTTCTTCATGCAGTGGGATCACGACGAACAATATCCCGGGCTGATGCCCGCGAATCATCCGAATGGCGCCCGGGCGGTGACGAAGCTGACGGTTGCGCCCCGCAACCCGTCGATGCTGCGGCAGTGGACCGAAGGCGCCGACGCGCCGCTGCAATTGCTGACGGATCGCGCGCCGGGTCTCGTGTGCGTCGACGTGCGAACCGATCGCGGCGAGCTGACCATTCACGGATGAGTGGGTGAGACGGCGGACTACAGTCCTGCCGGGGGCGAATAGACGAATCCCGAGTTCAGCGCGCCCAACACCGGCGCGTCGCGATCGTAGATGTCTTTCAGGAACGTGAACTCCTTACCGCCGTCGAACGCTACCGCGGTCAGATAGAGAATCAGCACCGGCAGCGGCTGCGGCAACGAAACCGTCACGGATTTTTCGTCGGCGACCGCGCGATCGAGCGACTCGCGCGTCCATTTCGGGTCGGCTCGCAATATCAACTCTGCGAGTTCGAACGGATTCTCGACCCGGATGCAGCCGGAGCTGAACGCGCGTTCGTCGCGGCTGAAGAGTTCGCGCGACGGCGTATCGTGCAGGAACACGAAGTGTTCGTTCGGAAATATGAACTTGATGCGGCCGAGTGCATTCGTTGGGCCGGGACGCTGCCGCAGCATGTATGGAAACGTCTTCGGTGTGACGTTAGCCCAGTCGATGGTCGCCGGATCGACGACCCGGCCGCGTGCGATCGACTACGTCCATTCCCTGCTTGTCGAGATATGAACGGTCGCGCTTGATGGCCGGAAGCTTGTCGTTGCGCAGGATTCCAGGTGGTACGGTCCAGTCGGGATTGATCACGAGATACGTCATGTCGGCCCGAAATATCGGCGTGGCGCGATACGGTTTGCCGACCATCGCGCGCGAGGTCCATTGCACCTTGTCGTCGTCGAAGTAGTACACCTGATAGCCGGCGATGTTCACGGCAACGAATCGCGGCGTGCGTTCGACCAACACCCATCGCAACCGTTCGAGGTTCACGCGCAACCGGTCGACCAGTGCGTTCGCCGATACGTTGACCTCGACCAGTGTCTTTGCGCCGACGACGCCGTCCGCGCCGATCCCGTGGTGCGTCTGGAAGTCGCGTACGGCATTGGCCAGCCCCTCATCGAACGTGTTGGGGTTGCTTACGGACGGCGCGGCGAATTCTTCCGCGGCGAGACGCTGGCGAAGCGCGCCGACGCGGGCATCGACGCTACCGGGCTTCAACGTCGGCCCGGTTGCGACTTCCTGCCAACCGCCGGCGGCGACATAACCGCGATAGCGCGCGAGCACGCGGCGGAGGGCGTCGTACATCGGGCCGTGGCCGACCTCTACGTCGATCTGCGCGGCGAGGTCCGGTGCGGCGATGACCCGTTCGAGCGCCGCGTACGGACCACCGGCCGACACGTTGCGGGCATAGTTCCATGACGGGTCGAGTGCGTGCGGGTCCACCTTGCCGAAGCGGTTGTGGTACGCGTACCGCAACAGCGCTTCGGTCAGCTCGAGATCCGCGTCGATGCGCGCGTTGCCGGTGAGGCTCGACAGCGGAGGCAGTGCGGTCAGTTCGTCGACGAGGTAGTCGGCGGGCGAAAGGCCTTGCGTGCCGGACGCGCGGACGACTTCGATGAAGGCGCGTGCGTGCTGATCGTCCCAGGCGAGCGCGAAGCCGCGCTGCTGATAGAAGCGCTGCAGCACGTCCGGTGCGGCGAAGTTGATCGCCGCCTCGCCGCCGCTCGCTGACTGTTCGACCCGCTGCGCGACTTCGTCCGCGCTGGGATCGGCCGCCGCCGCGGTTGCCGCGGCCAGGACCAGTGCGCCGAGGCACAAAACACGGTGAATCTGGCCGAACCGGACGATCGGCGGTGTGCCGCGGCGGCGGCCCGATCGGGTAGCATTGCCGCTCGAAGAGAGCGGCGATCGGTTCGATATGAAGTGGATCCTGTTGGCCATAGGTGTGAGTCTCGTGTCGGGTACGACGAATGACGAGCGGAGCCTGAGCTTTTATCACACCCATACCGGCAAGGCGCTGTCCGTCGTGTACTTCAAGAACGGCCGCTACGTGCCGACCGCGCTCGATGCGATCGACGACTTTCTCCGGGATTTCCGCAACGGCGACGAACACCGCATGGATCCCGCGCTGCTCGACGTGTTGTTCGACATCAAGCTGAAAACCGGTACGCACGCGCCGTTTCAGGTGATTTCGGCGTATCGCTCGCCCGAAACGAATCAGATGTTGCGCGACACGACGCGCCGGCGTCGCGAAAGACAGCATGCATCTGCGCGGACAGGCGATCGACGTGCGACTCGCCGACGTGCCGCTCGACACGGCTGCGCAGCGTGGCGCTCGACCTGCAGAAAGGTGGGGTCGGTTTCTATCCGGAATCGCAATTCGTCCACGTCGATACCGGGCGCGTTCGCCGGTGGTGAGCGCGCCTCAGTCGACTCGGTAGGCAATGCCCGTTCGCAGCGGCCCTGCTGGGCCGCCGTCAGCTCAGCCGTTCGATCAGTTCCCGGTGGCCCTTTTCGCGCGCGAAGTCCGCCGCGGTCTTGCCGTCGGGATGCCGGCGCGACCGGTCGGCGCCAGCCGCGAGCAACACGTCGATCGCATCGGTGTAGCCGGTCACGGCCGCTTCCATCAATGGCGTGTAGCCGTGTTTCGGCGTGACGTCGGGGTCGCCGGTGGCGGCCACGAGTTTCGCGAGTGCGTGCTTGCCGAGCCGCCGGCCGGCGCAGGCCGCGTGAATCGCGAGATTGGTCTCGAACGCGCGCCCCCATTGCTGCGCGTCGGCGCCCAGTTCGAGCAAGCGGAGTACCGCCGCGTCGCGGCCGACGAATGCGGCGAGGTGCAGCGCGGTCCAGCCGTCGGCCGACAGCGATTGGATCGTCCACGGCGCCTGCCCGATCAACTCGTCGATCCGCTGCACGTCGCCGGCCGCGGCCGCTTCGTGCAGCGTGAGACCGCCGCGTTGCTGTAGCGCTTCCACGCACTTCGTCTTGCCGCGATACAGCGAATGCAGGAACAGCGTTTCGCCGCTCTCGGAACGAACGCGGTAGGTCGGCGTATCGCCCAGCTCGACCAGCAGCGCGACGGCGTCGTCGCGGTCGGCCAGCGCAAAGAGGCTTTTCGGGTCGCTCATGGTGTGGCTCCGTTCGTGCGAGACGCCACGTTAAGCCCGAACCCGCGCGGTTCGCATCCGCCGAAATTGCGAATTCAACGGCGGGTGCGAAGCCCGCCCGGTGTTTCGCCGAAGCGGCGCCGAAACGCACGGTCGAATGCCGTGCGGCTCTCGTAGCCGGCGTGTTGTGCGACGGCCTCGATCGAGTCGTTGGTGAGCAGCACCGCGTCGCGCGCGGCGTCGAGTCGTTTGCCGCAGGACCACGCCAGCGGCGTCGTACCGTAAACGGCGCGAAAGATCCGGATCAGGTGGAATTGCGACAGTGCGGCGGCGCTCGCGGCGCCTTCGAGCGTTGCCTGCGCGTGTGCCTGCAGGAGATAGGCTTCGGCGCGCGCGAGACGGCGCAACAGTTCCTCGCGGGTGCTGCGGCGTGTGCTCGGAACGCGCGTCAGCATCGCGCGCCGTTCGAACGTCAGCGCCGCGACGTCGTTCAGCACCGCCAGCGCCAACTCGCTCAAGCGTTCACCGCACGGATCGTCGCGCCGCGATTCGACGCGCAGTTGCGCGAGCGCCGTTCGCAACGATGGCTGGTGAGACCGCTGCAAGCGACGGGGTTTCGGGGAACGCTTCGCTCCGGTTCGTGTACGACGACCATGCGTCGTCGGCGAGGGTTCGATCGAAGAACACGACGAAACTCTCGGATGGATCGCGCATATCGAGCGCGTACGGCTGGCCGCGATTCAGCAGCAGCTGCGCATCACCGTGCAGCGTGAATCGTTTCGCTTCGGTTCGGTAGCGTGCGACGCCCTGCGGAATCCACTTCAGCGACAGATCGGGCTCGTCAGCGCCGCCTTCGTAACGGGCGCCGCGCGCGTTCAGGATCGAAACGCGCGGCCCGGTGGGTTGACCGAATCGCAGCCGCCGCGCGCGCGACGCGTCGATCAGGTCGGGTTGGTCGAGCCGGATCTGCATGTGACGAAGAGTACCGAATCCGGCCGGCGGCCGGCGAGTTGCGCTACGCGACCAGCGCGTCCGCCACCTGCAGCATGCCGAGACCTTCGTCGCGCCAGCCCAGCTGCATCAGGTAGAGGCCGGTCGACATGCGTTCCATGAAACCCCACTGCCAGATCGGTTCGGCGGCGATGCCGGTCATGTCGCTGATCAACTCGCAGCGCGCGTGCGCGAGGGCCGGTGCATCGCCGGCCAGCAACTCTTCGCTCCAGCTGCGCATCGGTATCGCGAGGTCGAGCGCCGGTTCCGCGCGCATGCCGTCCGGGTCGACGAACCGGTAGGCCGAGAAGTCGCCCGGTTCGGCGCCGGCGACCAACAGCGTGTTCTGACTGTGCGCGTCGCCGTGAACGAGTACCGAACTCGCGGCGTCGTACGCGCTTTGCCGCGCGTCGGCGAAGCCTAGTGCGCACTCGACGGCGCGGTTGCTGCACGGACGTCCGAGCTGCTCCCAAGCCGAGCTGATCAGATCGGCCAGGCTGCGCGCCTTTTCGGAACCGGTTACCAGCCGCAGCTCGTCCGGTACGTCGATCCAGGCCCGTTGCATCGTCGTGCAGATCGCTTCGATCTGATCGCGTATCGGCAAATTCAGTTGCGCGAGTTGCGGGCCGAGCCGTTCCTGCAACATGACGCGCCGGGCCGCGTCGTGTCGCAACAGCTTCACGTAGCCGCGACCGTTGGCGAGCAGCAGCGTCTGCACTTCCTGTTCGAATCCGGTCGGTCCCGGGACACCGATCTTGACGATGGCGTCGCCGCCGTCGGCGGTCGTCGCATGAGCCACCAGCGCTTCCGAGCCGCCGTTCAAGGCGGCGCCGATCGTGATGCCCCAATCGCGCTCGAGGTGTTGCACGATGGCGGGGAGTTCGCGCAACCAGCGCGAGCCGTCTGCGCCCAGATAGACCAGCTTGCTCTGCACTTCGGCCGAAAGGTCGAACGTCCGGTTTTTCATGGGTTCAACCGATCGGCAGCGTCGTCTGGACTCGCTCCATCGCAACGCCGTTGGGGCCAAACGTCTGTTCGGCAAAGCCGATCTGCGTGGTGCCGATGGTGACCGCGGAACACGCGCGCGTTCCGTACTCCGCGCCGCGGATGAAGATCGGCGCGACACGTCGTTCGAACGCGAGGTCGTTGCCACGCTGCGGTAACGATTCGTCGCCTGGAATCCGCTCGTCGGCGAGCAGCTTCATCAGATCGTCGGGCGAGTAGTCGGCGCGAATGATGTTGCGCAATCCCTGCGTGCCGCTGGTGACTTTCGGCCAAAGCGTGCCGTCGAGATGGGTGTTCGACAGTCCGTGTACGCCAGGCTCGAGCGCGCGCGGATGCGAGTTGCGATTCGACGTGTAGATGAGGTCGGTGCCGTCCCACAGCAGCAGACTGAAGCCGCGGTAGCGATCGTCGTCGATCGAATCTGCGTATGCGCGCGCAGCGACGGTTCCGCGCAGAAAGTTCGCCGTGAGATCGCCGCGCGATCCGGGCGGAACCGGTCCCTCGGGTGTCTCGGAGAAATTCGTCACCGCGGCGAAACGGCCGCTCGTCGACACGCCGAGCCACGTGCCGCCCGCGCTCAGATCACGCCCTGCGAATACGTGTGGTGCGTCGTCCCAACGGTGTGCCAATGCCGCCGGACGTGCGTAGAATTCGTCGCGGTTCGCCGCAACGATCAACGGCGCGTCGGCACGCACCCGGTATGCGAACAGAATCAGGCACATGCCCGATAGACGTTTGGAAAAGGGACCGGCAGTGTAGCAGGCGCGCGGTCGGGTAACCCGGCAGTCGTTCCGTTGCCGGTGCGCGCGGCGATGGCTCTTCCTCACCTCTCGAACACGCGGAGTGGCTTTTGCACTATCCCCACATCGACCCCGTGATCATCGGATACGGACCGATCGCGATCCGTTGGTACGGACTCGCTTATCTCGCGGGATTCGTCACTGCGTGGTGGCTCGGCAACAAACGCGCGCGCAGCATGCACAACGACTGGACCGCGCAACAGATTTCCGACGTCGTGTTCTACGGCGCGTTGGGCGCGGTGCTCGGCGGACGCATCGGCTACGTCTTCGTTCTACGGCTTCAAACAGTTCCTCGCCGACCCGGTGTGGCTGTTCAGGATCTGGGACGGCGGCATGTCGTTTCACGGCGGCTTCATCGGCGTGATGGTGGCGTTGATATGGTTCGCGCGTTCGACGCATCGCAGCTTCCTCCAAGTCACCGACTTCGTCGTGCCGTTGGTGCCGCTCGGTCTCGGCTTCGGCCGGCTCGGCAACTTCGCGAACACGGAATTGCCCGGCCGCATGACCGACTCGGCGTTCGGCGTGATCTACCCGTGCACCGCCGATGCGATTCGCGCGATCAATCCGTTGTGCACCGGCGCGTGGGAAGATTTCGCGCGGCATCCTTCGCCGCTGTATCAGGCGTTCGCCGAAGGCGTGGTGCTGTTCGCAATCGTCTGGCTGTTCTCGTCGAAGCCGCGGCCGACCGGCGCGGTGTCGGGTGTATTCGTGCTGAGCTACGGACTGCTGCGCATCGCGACGGAGTTCTTTCGCGAACCCGATGCGCAACTCGGTTTCATCGCGTTGAACTGGCTGACGATGGGCCAGCTGCTGTCGATCCTGATGGTGCTATTTGGTATCGTCGTGCTGGCCCTGAGCCGGAAGCGCGCGTGAAGCAATACCTCGATCTGATGCGGCATATCCGCGAACACGGCGTCGCTCGGGACGACCGCACCGGCACCGGCACGCTGAGCGTCTTCGGCCATCAGATGCGCTTCGATCTGAGCGAAGGCTTCCCGCTCGTCACCACGAAGAAGGTGTTCCTCAAAGGCATCATCCACGAATTGCTGTGGTTCGTTGCCGGCAGCACGAACGTGCAATACCTGCAGGATCACGGCGTGCACATCTGGGACGACTGGGCCGACGAACAGGGCGATCTCGGACCCGTGTACGGATCGCAATGGCGCTCGTGGCCGGCGCCCGATGGCAGCACCATCGATCAGATCGGCAAAGTGATCGAGCAGATCAAGGCGAATCCGAATTCGCGGCGGCTGATCGTTTCGGCGTGGAACGTCGCGGAAGTGGAGAAGATGGCGCTGCCGCCGTGTCACATGCTGTTCCAGTTCTACGTCGCGAACGGAAAACTCTCGTGCCAGCTGTATCAGCGCAGCGCCGACGTGTTTCTCGGCGTGCCGTTCAACATCGCGTCGTACGCGCTGCTCACGATGATGATCGCGCAGGTCACCGGTCTGAAACCGGGCGACTTCGTCCACACGCTCGGCGATGCACACCTATATATGAACCATCTCGAGCAGGCCGACGAGCAGTTGGCGCGCACGCCGTACCCGTTGCCGCAGATGCAGCTCAATCCGGACATTCACGACATCCTCGATTTCAGATACGAGGATTTCAAACTGCTGAACTACAGAGCCATCCCGCCATCAAGGCGCCGATCGCGGTCTGATCATGCGGTTGTCACTGATCTGGGCGATGACGCGCAATCGGGTCATCGGCCGCGACAACGCCTTGCCGTGGCGGCTGCCCGACGAGATGCGGCACTTCATGCGCACGACCCTCGGCCACACGGTCATCATGGGCCGCAAACAGTTCGACGCGATGGGTAAGCCGCTGGCGAAGCGCACCAACGTCGTGGTGTCGCGCAATCCCGCTTACGTTGCTGACGGGGCCGTTGTGGTGCGGACGCTCGACGAGGCGATCGAGTATGCGCGAAACGCCGGAGACGACGAGGCCATGGTGATCGGCGGCGGCGAAATCTACGCGCTCGCGTTGCCAAAAGCCGATCGGCTGTACTTCACGCTCATCGATACCGAGATGGAAGGCGACACGTTCTTTCCGCCGTTCGACGAAACGCAGTGGAAAGAGATCGAGCGGGAAGACCACGCCGCCGACGAGCGGCATCCGTTTGCTTACTCGATCAGGGTGCTCGATCGGATCAACTAAGAGTTTAGCGGCAGGCTGCGCCTGCTGGAGTCTTTTGAACAGAGCAGGCTGCGCCTGCTAGCGCGCGCCGATGCGCTCGCGCCAGTGCGCCATCGGGATGTCGGTGTCGAGTGGCAGAACGATGGCGCCGAGCAGGGTCGCGTCGTCGACATCGAGTTCGATCTGCACGTTGGTCAGCCGCGCCTGCGTCTGCACCGCATACCACTCCGCCGCTGCGCGCTTCAGATCGCAACTCGCACGCTCGCGATTGTGCGCATAGCGCGCCACGACGTCGTCGTTCAGCAACGAGACGCGGAACGTTCTGCGTTCGAAGTGTTTGCCCGACCAGTCGAGCATTTCGATCAGATAGGCCCGGCTGCAGGTTCGACATCGCACGATCGCATCGGTAAAGCCGGACTGGCCGTCGAGCACCATCTCGACTGCAAACGGAAATTCACCGGGCGCCGCGTGCGCCAGATGTTCACAGGCCGTGTTCTCTGCGGATGCTTTCGCCAACGCGCTTGCCTCGCCTCGATCGAGGCAATAGCTTAGCGCTTCCCGTTGTCGAGGTGATGAAGCAGTTGCAAGACGATCTGTCCTGTCGGATTCGATGAAGCCGGTCCGACTCGCGATCTGCGTCAACCCGATGTCGGGGCGCGATGTGCGGCGTCTCGCCGCGCGTGCGACCAACATGACGCATGAGGCGAAGCGCGACACCGTCGCGCGGGTAGCGGCCGGCGCGGAAGCCGTCGGCGTCACCGACATCTATATCGCCCGCGAACCGTTTCGAATCGCCACGCTGGCGCTCGAGTACATGAACCTCAAGGCGCGCGTACACGTGATCGAGCATCCGCTCACCAACAGCGCGGCCGACACCGAAGCGGCGATGGCGGCGTACGTCGAGGCCGGCTGCGACACGGTGGTCAGCCTGGGCGGCGACGGCACCAATCGCGCGATCACCCGAGTCGCGCCCGACATCAATCTCGTCGCGCTGTCGACCGGAACGAACAACGTGTTCCCGCAACTGCTGGAACCGACGATCGGCGGTATGGTCGCGGGACTCGCCGCGGCCGGCCGCTTGCCGCGCGCCGAACTGGCGCGACGCGCGAAAGTGCTGCGGTTGCGTTTCTCCGACGGCACGACCGACGTCGGTCTGATCGACGCCGCGGTGCTGCGCGATGATTTCGTCGGCAATTTCCTGCCATTCGATGCGGGCAAGCTCGCGCGCATTCTGCTGACGCGCGCCGAACCGGATTCGGTCGGCATGTCGCCGATCGGCGGCTTCGTCGATCCGGTGAGCGCTGCCGACGACTGCGGTCTGCTGCTGGAGATGGGACCCGGCCGCGCGTTTCAGGCGCCGCTGTCGCCCGGGCTGTTCCGCGAAGTGTCGGTCGCAAGCCACACGCGCATTCCGCTCGGCATGCCGGTGATGTTCCAGGGACCGGGCGTGCTCGCGCTCGACGGCGATCGCGATCACAAACTCGGTACGGGTTTGAGCGCGCAGATCTCGATCGAGCGCAATGGTCCGTGGGCTTTCGACATACCCGCCGCAATGCGTCGTGCGGTGCGCGAAGGTATGATCGGTTAACCACTGAAGAAGACGTCGATGATCATCAAACCACGCATTCGAGGCTTCATCTGCACGACTGCGCATCCGAAAGGGTGTGCAGCGCATGTCGACGAGCAGATCGCCGCCGTGAAAGCGCGCGGCAAGTTCGCGAACGGCCCGAAGCGAGTGCTGGTGCTCGGTGCGTCTGGTGGGTATGGCCTCGCATCGCGCATCGTCAACGCATTCGGTGCAGGCGCCGCCACGCTCGGCGTCTCGTTCGAAAAAGCGCCCGAAGGCGATCGCACCGCGACCGCGGGTTGGTACAACAACCGTGCGTTCGAAGCGCGCGCCCATGCCGCGGGTCTATATGCAGAAACGCTCGATGGCGATGCGTTCTCCGATCAGATGAAGGCGCAGGTAATCGAACGGATCAAGAGCGACCTCGGCCAGATCGATCTGCTCGTGTACAGCCTCGCGTCGCCGGTTCGCCAGCACCCGCGCAGCGGCGTGCTGTATCGCTCGGCGATCAAACCGATCGGCGAGACGTATCACGTGAAGACGCTGAACGTCGACCGCGGGGTGGTGCAGGAAGTCGATCTCGAACCGGCGACGCCGGAGGAGATCGCAGCAACCGTCGCCGTCATGGGCGGCGAAGACTGGGAATTCTGGATCGACGCATTGCAGGCGGCCGGCGTGCTTGCGCCCGGATTCAAGACGCTGTCGTATACCTATATCGGTACGGACCTGACGTGGCCGATCTACTGGCACGCGACGCTGGGCAAGGCGAAGGAAGACCTCGATCGAGCGGCCCGCGCCATCACGAAACGGTTGGCCGCATTGAAGGGCGAGGCGCGCGTCGCGGTGCTGAAGTTCGTCGTCAGCCAGGCCAGTTCGGCGATTCCCGTGGTGCCGCTCTACGGCTCGCTGCTGTATCGCGTGATGAAGGACGCCGGCGTACACGAAACGACGATCGAACAGATCGACCGGCTGTATCGCACGCAGGTCTATTCGGGCAAGCCGCAGCGTCTCGACGAAGAACAGCGCATCCGCATGGACGACGTCGAACTGACCGATGCGATTCAGGGCGACGTGAAGCGGCGCTGGCCGATCGTCAGCACCGAGAACCTCGCGACGCTCGGTGATCTCGACGGGTTCCGCGCCGACTTTCTGAAAATCTTCGGCTTCGGATTCGACGGCGTGGACTAC
This sequence comes from uncultured Gammaproteobacteria bacterium, assembly GCA_963787045.1. Classification (GTDB taxonomy): domain Bacteria; phylum Pseudomonadota; class Gammaproteobacteria; order Pseudomonadales; family Azotimanducaceae; genus DATJGR01. The sequence goes on from CAWBBR010000003.1 coordinate 71,910, forward strand.
GACGAAGATCTCGATCCGGCACTCGCCGACCTGTAAGCAATGGCGGGGATCGAGAGGTGGATTGTCGTCGCCACGCTGTTCGTAACGCTGTTCGCAACGATGTTCGTCGCGTATGCGCGCGCCGGCGATGCAGTGATCGCTTATGAAGGGCCGTGCGATGCCTCCGCGGCGGTCGCCACCGGTCCAAACGAATTCGTGGTGGCAAACGACGAGACCAACGTGCTGTTCAGCTACCGGCTCGGCGAGCCGAAGGCGATCGGGTCGCTCGACCTCACGCAATTTCTGGGCGTGGGCAGAAACCAGGAAGCCGACATCGAAGGCGCCGCTGCGATCGATTCCCGCGTCTACTGGATTTCGTCGCACAGCCGGAACAGCAAGGGCCAGGCGCGCTCGAGCCGATACCGGTTGTTCGCCACCGAACTGCGCAACGACGCCGCCAACCGGATCGTTCCCGTCGGCAAGCCGTACAAGCATCTGCTGCACGACCTGACCGAATCGGCGTCGCTCGCGCGCTATCACCTGGCTGCCGCTTCCAAACTCGCCGCGGAAGCGGACGGCGGTCTGAACATAGAAGGGCTCGCGGCGACACCCGAAGGACAATTGCTCATCGGGTTCCGCAACCCGCTTCCAGACGAGCGCGCCCTCTTGGTTCCGTTGGAGAATCCGGGTGAAGTCGTCGACGGCAAGCGTGCGAGGCTTGGCGAAGCGTTCGAACTCAACCTCGGCCGTCGCGGCATCCGCAGCATCGAGCTGATGGACGGGCGATATCTGATCGTGGCGGGTCCGACGGCCGATGAAGGCAGCTTCGCGTTGTATCGCTGGTCCGGCAAACGGGGCGATGCGGCGGAACCGATCGCGGTCGATCTCGGCTCGTTGCGACCCGAGGCGCTGTTCGCGATTCCGCAAACCGCGAAGGTGCAGTTGCTCAGCGACGACGGCGGCGTAGCGAGCGCCGGCGTGGAGTGCAAGAACCTGCCCGCCGCTAAGCAGACGTTCAGGAGCCTCGTCATCACGCCCTGAGCGCGGCACTCTTCGGTTGTACGAACCGACGCACGCCGCCGTGCGTGTCGTCCGCTGCGCGCGGCGGACGATGCGGCCGACACTGCCTGCATGCATCGCAATCTGCTCGGCCAGCGCGTTGAACGGTTTCGCTTCGCCGCATACCTGTGGTTCGGCGTCGTCCTGTGCGTTGTCGCGCGCGCTGCGGATCCGCCGGAACCGGCGTGGCTCTTCGCTGCGTTCGTTCCGACCCTGCCGTGGCTGGCGCGCGCGAGTCGCAGGACGTTCGGCGCGGCGGTCGACGACGCGGAAAACGCGCTCACGCCGTTCGTCGTCGCGGTGCTCGTTCTGCCGCCGTTGCCGAGTGTGGCAACGATCGGTGCGCTGTTGACCGGCGCAGTCGCGCAGTTCGGCTGGCGGGGTCTGTCGCGGTGCGGCGTGTTCGTCGTGGCCGGTTGGTGCGCCGGTGCGCTCGTCGCGCCGCCGATCGTTCATCAACCGAGCCGCATCGTCGATGCGCTGTGTCTCGCGTTCATGGTGGCGTATACCACGCCCCTCTGCGCACTCGGTTACGAGGAGACGATGCGGATGCATCGAATGCGCGAACGGTTGCGAGCCGTGTCCGGAGAACTCGAGCAACAGCGCGATCGGCTCTCGCGCTACGTCGCGGCACCGGTGGCGGCGCGGTCCACGAAAGCGCCGCTCGAGCGGCGGTGGCTCACCGTCGCATTCGTCGATATCTCGGATTTCACCGCGCTTACCGAACGGCTCGAGCCGGAAGATCTGACGAGCCTGCTCGACGCTTTCTTCGCAGCGCTGGTCGAACTGGCGGCGCGCTATAAAGGCAATCTGCACAAGTTTCTGGGCGACGGCGCGCTGATCAGCTTCGGCGATGTGACAAGCGAGGGTCGACAGGCAGACGCGCGCGCTTGCGTCGCAATGCTCGGACAACTCGCATGTCTGATCGACCGACTGAACGCAGCGGCGCGCGGTCGCGGCATTCCGGCGGTGCTCGCGGTGCGCTCCGGCGTCGCGTCGGGCTTCTGCTCGGTCGGCGATTTCGGTGCGGACGAACGCATCGAGTACACCATGATCGGCACTGCGGTGAATCTGGCGAGCCGGCTCGAAGGTCTCGCGCCGGTCGGTGAAACGTGGCTGTCGCAGGCGACTCGCGATCTCGTCGGAGGCGATCACTTCGAGGCGGTCGGCCCGCTCGCGGTGAAAGGAGTTGCGGAACCGGTCACGGCTTTTCGCCTTTGCGATCCATTCGGGGATCCGTTCGGTTGACGCGAGAGAGGCGGCTAACTAAGGTGCGCCGGACCTCACTGGAATGCCATTTCGATGTCGATCGATGCACGCACGGACAGCGTTTTCCTGAAGGCGTGCCGCGGCGAAACCGTGCCGCACACGCCGATCTGGCTGAACCGCCAGGCGGGTCGCTACATGCGCGAATACCACGACGTAAAGGGCGCAACGACCAGCCTCGACTTCTTCAAGAACCCCGACCTCGCCGCGCGCGTGACGCTGGATGCGCAACGCATTCTCGGCGTAGACGCGGCGATCATGTTCGCCGATCTGCTGCCGGTGCTCGAACCGATGGGCATGCGGCTCAGCTACGAGCCCGGCGAAGGTCCGGTGTTCGCGAATCCGGTGCGCAGCGCGAAGGACGTGTCGCGGCTGGCGATCGTTCCTGCCGACGAGGGCACGCCGTACATCGCGGAGACGGTCAAACAGATCCTGCACGACTTGCCGAAGTCGGCCGCACTGATCGGCTTTGCCGGCGCGCCCTTCACGCTCGCGTCGTATGCGATCGAAGGACGCGGCTCGCGCAACTACGTGTGGGTCAAGAAGATGATGTACGGCGCGCCGCAGTTGTGGGACGTGCTGATGACCAAGCTCGTACAGACCGTGGCCGACTATGTGCGGCTGCAGATCGACGCCGGCGTTCACGCAGTTCAACTGTTCGACTCCTGGGTGGGTTGCCTGTCGGTGGCCGACTATCGCCGCTACGTCGCGCCGTATAGCAAATCGCTGATCGACCGTATCGGGGGGCGCGTGCCGATCATCTATTTCGGCACCGGCAATTCTCACCTGGTCGACGACATGTATGCGGCGGGTCCGGACGTGCTGGCGCTCGACTGGCGCACGCCGATTAGCGACACGTGGGACCGGCTCGGCTGCACCGCGGTGCAAGGGAATCTGGATCCGATCGTGTTGTGTGCCGATCGCGCCGCGGTAGCCGCGCAGACGCAGGCGATCCTCGACGAAGTGGGTGGCCGCAACGGCCACATCTTCAACCTGGGTCACGGCATCGTGCCGGAGACGCCGGTCGACAACGTCAAGTATCTCGTCGACCTCGTGCACGAGCGTTCGGCGCGCTAGCGATGATTCGTGCGCCGCGCTGGCTGATCCTAATCGGATTCTGGATACCGTTCGTGTTCACGACATATGCGGCTTTTGCCCCGCACGGTGTGCCGATGCCGTTCCAGGTCAGCGACATCCTGCTGCACGCGAGTGCGTTCACGTATCTAACGGCCGCGCTGTGGTTCGCGCATCACGGCGGCGATCGCGGCTGGAAACCGGCAGCGTGGATGCTGGCTTACGGTATTGCGATCGAGCTGATCCAGTCGTTCGAACCGACGCGCGACGCCGAACTGAAGGACGTGCTGGTCGACGTGATCGGCATCACGCTGGGCCTCGCGCTCTATCGCTGGGTAGTGTCGCGCCTGTTTGCAACGGCGCCGACACTACCGCGCGATCAGATCACGAGTCCGAGTCCGTAACGGCGCCGAGACTCGCTGAACTCACCAGTTTCGCGTACTTCGCGAGCGCGCCTCGGTCGGCGTACGGCGGCGGCGCTTTCCAACGAGCGCGTCGTGCCGCGAGTTCCGAATCGGACACTTCGAGCGTGATCTCGCGTTTCTGCGCATCGATGGTGATCCGATCGCCGTCTTCGATCAGCGCGATCGGTCCGCCGACGAATGCTTCGGGCGTGATGTGGCCGACCACGAAGCCGTGGCTGCCGCCGCTGAAACGGCCGTCGGTGATCAGCGCCACGTCGCCGGCCAGACCGTGGCCCATGATGGCGCTGGTCGGCGACAGCATTTCGCGCATGCCGGGACCGCCTTTCGGGCCTTCGTAGCGGATCACGATGACGTCGCCTTTCCGACGGTGCCGTCGAGGATCGCCTGCATGCCGCCTCTTCGCCGTCGAACATGCGCGCGATGCCGCAGAAATGCAGCCCTTCCTTGCCGGAAATTTTTGCGACCGCGCCATCGGGCGCGAGGTTGCCGTACAGGATCACGAGGTGACTGTCTTTCTTGATCGGATTCGAACGGCCGGATGATCTTCTGACCGGGCGGATACGGCTTCACCCCAGCGAGGTTCTCCGCCATGGTCTGGCCGGTGACGGTCAGGCAATCGCCGTGCAGCAAGCCTTCGTCGAGCAGCATTTTCATCAGCGGCCGGATGCCGCCGATGGCGACCAGTTCGGACATCGAGTAGTTTGCCGCTCGGCTTCAGATCGGCGAGCACCGGCACGCGTTTGCCGATGCGCGTGAAATCGTCGAGCGACAGTTTCACATCCGCGCGGCGTGCGCGATGGCGAGCAGATGCAGCACGGCGTTCGTCGAACCGCCGAGCGCGATGACGACGGTGATGGCGTTCTCGAACGCCTTCTCGCGCAGGATGTCGAGCGGCTTGATGCCGCGTTCGAGCAGGTTCACCACCGCGGCGCCGGCGCGGCGCAATCGCCATCTTGTCTGGCGAAATGGCGTTCTGCGCGGAGCTGTTCGGCAGGCTCATGCCGAGCGCTTCGATGGCGCGACGCCATCGTGTTCGCGGTGTACATGCCGCCGCACGAGCCGGGGCCGGGAATCGCGCTTGCTTCGACGTCTTGCAGTTCCGCGTCGGTGATCTTTCGCCGCGTGCGCGCCGATCGCTTCGAACACCGAGACGACGTCGCGCTTGCTCTGTCGCCGGTGATGATCGTGCCGCCATAGACGAACACGCCGGGCGATTCATGCGCGCCATGGCCATCGCGCAGCCCGGCATGTTCTTGTCGCAACCGCCGATGGCCACGAAACCGTCGAAGCCTTCGCGCCCACGACCGTCTCGATCGAGTCGGCGATGACTTCGCGCGACACGAGCGAGTATTTCATGCCTTCGGTGCCCATCGAGATGCCGTCGGAGATGGTGATGGTGTTGAAGACGATGGCTTTGCCGCCGGCTTCGCCCGCGCCCTTCGCGGCTTCGAGCGCGAGCTTGTCGATGTGCATGTTGCACGGCGTGACCGTGCTCCAGGTCGACGCGATGCCGACCTGCGGTTTCGAGAAATCTGCGTCGGTGAAGCCGACCGCGTACAGCATCGCGCGCGCCGGCGCGTTGGTGAGTCCGTCGACGACGCGCGACGAGTGGCGTCGTTTGTCAGTGGCCATTCTCGTTACCTCGGTACCTCGGGTCAGATCGTTTTCGCGAGCCGTTTCAGCATCACGGCCGAGTTGCGTTGGAAGTTGTACACCGCTTTGCGCGGCGCCGGGAGTTCGTCGACCGTCGCGTCGACGAAACCCTGCTCTTTGAACCAGTCGCGCGTTTGCGTCGTCAGCAGGAACAGCTGATCGAGCCCGAGCCTGCGCGCTTCGGTTTCGATCTTGCGGACCAGCGCGGCGCCGTGCTCCTTCGCGTCGAGCCGATAGCTCGGGTGCGTGGCGAGGCACGCGAGTTCGCCGGAGCGCTCGTCCTCGAACGGATACAACGCACAGCAACCGATGATGTTGCCGTCGAGCTCCGCAACGAAAAACCGGTCGATCTCGCGTTCGAGCCGGTCGCGCGGCCGTCGCACCAATACGCCGGCGTTCTCGAGCGGGCGGATCGAGTTCGACGATGCCGGCGACGTCTTCCGCAGTGGCGCGGCGGATGTGCTGGAAACCGTCTTCGCTGATCTGCGTGCCGCAACCGGCGGCGGTGTACAGCTCCTGCAGCAGCGCGCCGTCGTCGCCAAATCCGATCAGGTGCGTGCGCGGCACGCCGGCGCGACACGCGCGCAGCAACTCGGTCAGGCGCAACCGCGTCGTGTCGTCGAGGGTCGCGGTGTCGAGCAACGAATCGAGTTCGCTCGGCGACAGATCGGACAGCGGGGTACCGTCCGCATCGGTGACCGCGGACGCGGAGTCGAACGTGATCAGCTTGTCGGCGCCGAGCGCGATGGCGACGTCGGTGGCGAGTTCCTCGCTCGATAGATTGAACGCTTCACCGGACGGCGAGTAGCCGAGCGGCGACAACAGCACGATGCAATGCTCGTTCAGCATCTGATGGATGCGTTCGCTGTGAATCCGCCGCACGCGACCGGTGAACAGATGGTCGATGCCGTCGACCACGCCGAACGGCCGCGCGGTGACGAGGTTGCCGGACAACACGTGAATCTTGGTGTTGTGCAGCGGCGTGTTCGGCAAGCCCATCGAGAACAGCCCTTCGATGCGCACGCGGACCCGCGCAACGGCGGATTCCACCTGCACGATCGTCGGCTGGTCGGTGATGCGACGGTGGTCGTGAAAGTGCGGCGTCAACCCGGCGGCGGCAACGGCCGCGTCGATCTGCGGTCGGGCGCCGTGCACGAGCACGACGCGCACGCCCAGCACCGACAGCAATGCGAGGTCGTGCACGATGTGCGTGATGTTGTCGTGCACGATCGCATCGCCGCCCAACAGGATGACGAAGGTCTTGTGCCGGTGCGTGCTGATATACGGCGTCGAATCGCGGAACCAGCGCGCGTATTGGGTCGGATCGGTCATGGGCAAACGCTGTCTTAGTGCACGCAGACTTCGGCGATCAGTTGCGTCAGCACGTCCACTGCCGGTTGGATGCGATCGGCGGCCAGGTATTCGTCGGGCTGGTGTGCCTGATCGATGCTGCCGGGTCCGAAGATCACCGTCTCCATGCCGAGCGCCTGCAGGAACGGACCCTCGGTGCCGAACGCCACGGTGCCGGCGGCGGTTCCCGACAATCGCTCCAAGGTGCGCACGAGCCGGCCGTCGCTCGGAGTGGCAAACGGCAATACCGGTGGCGAGACCGGCGTCATCGTGATGGCGGTGCCGTGTGCTTCGGCGGATCGTGCGAGGCGGATCTCCAGCGCCGAAACGATCGCGGCGGTGTCCATGCCGGGCAACAGCCGCAGGTCGATCTGCAGATCGGCGTGATCGCAGATGCGGTTCGGGTTGTCGCCGGCGCGCAGGCAGCCGAGGTTCAGCGTCGGCACCGACACGTCGAACGCGGTGTTGCGGTGCGCGGCGGCGAGTTGCGCGCGAAACGCCAGCAACTCACCCATAACGCAATGCATCGCATCGAGCGCGTTGTGGCCGAGGTCGGGATCGGACGAATGTCCCGACGAACCCTGCAACGCGATCGACAGCATCATGAAACCCTTGTGGGCGAAGATCGGCCGGAAGTCGGTCGGTTCACCGACCACCGCGAATTGCGGCTTCGGAATATCGGCGGCCGCGAGACAGCGGGCGCCGGCCATCGACGACTCCTCGTCGGAGGTCGCCACGATCGTCAGCGGCGATTTCAGCGTCATGCCTTCGAACTGACGAGCCGCCTCGATCGCGATCGGAAAGAAGCCCTTCATGTCGCACGCACCGAGCCCGTAGAAGCGTCCGTCGCGCTCGGTCAGCGCGAACGGGCTTTGCGACCAGTGCGCGTCGTCGTACGGAACCGTGTCGGTATGCCCGGCGAGCACCAATCCGCCCGTACCGGTACCCAGAGTCGCGATCAGATTCGCCTTGCCCGGCGCGTTCGGCAGCGGCTGGACGGTGGTCTTGAAGCCGAGCGACTCGAGCCACGTCGCGAGCTCGTTGATCACGGCGAGGTTGCTCTGATCGAGGGCCGCGGTGGTGCAGCTGACAGACGGCGTCTTGATCAGCGATTGCAGCATCGACAGTAGCGGTGGCGCGTGCATAACCGGGTTCATTGGGGTTCTGGCGCGATAATGCCCGGTTTCGTGAAGGGGGTCTAATATTGCGGTCCGCAGGCCTTCGGCGAGCGATTTGCGCCTTGAAAACACAGGTTGCATGCCGTTAACTGCCCCAGGCTCCTCTAGACCGAGCCGGCGCGCGCACAGGAATGCCATGGCGGCAATCGAGTCTCCGCTCAAGGAACGAATCACCCCAGAACGCCTGCTGGATCTGCGCGGCGTGCTCGACGATCTGATGCGCGCCAAGATCGTCTCGCAGCGCGACGCCGAAGACATCCTCATCGCGCCGCGCACCGCCAAGCAGATGCACATGCATCCGCTCGAGATCATCGCGGAGCGGGAACTCGACGACCCGCGCCGTCCGGGAAAGAAACTCGACCTCGACGAACTGACGCACTGGCTGTGCGAGGTTTCGCACCAGCCATATCACCGCATCGACCCGCTGAAGGTGAACGTCAACAAGACCACCGAGGTGATGTCGTATGCGTTCGCGCAGCGCCACAACATCCTCGCGGTCGAAGTCCGGGAAGAGGAAATCGTCATTGCCAGCACGCAGCCGTTCATGGCGGCGTGGGAAGGCATGCTGGTTCAGACGCTGCGCGGCCGGCGCATCATCCGGGTCGTGACCAATCCGCAAGAACTCACGCGGTACATGCTCGAGTTCTACACGATGGCGCGGTCGGTCGCGAAGGCATCCGACGCGGGTCTCGAAGTATCGAACATCACGAACTTCGAGCAGCTGGTCGAACTCGGCCAGCTGAAGTCGCCCGACGCGAACGACGCGCACATCGTCAACATCGTCGACTGGCTGCTGCAATACGCGTTCGACCAGCGCGCCAGCGACATCCACCTCGAGCCGCGCCGCGACAAAGGCCATCGTGCGCTTCCGCATCGACGGCGTGATGCACCACGTCTACCAGCTGCCGCCGGCGGTGAACGCGCGCGATGACGAGCGCGTCAAGATCCTCGGCCGCATGGACGTGGTCGAGAAGCGCCGGCCGCAGGACGGTCGCATCAAGACGCACAGCGTCAGGACGGCGACGAGGTCGAGCTGCGCCTGTCGACGTTGCCGACCGCGTTCGGCGAAAAGATGGTGATGCGGATCTTCGACCCCGACGTACTGCTGCGCAGACTTCGCAGGAACTCGGCTTCGGCGGCGACGACAACCAGCGCTGGCAGACGATGGTCGGCGCAGCCGCAACGGCATCGTGCTGGTGACCGGCCCGACCGGCTCCGGCAAGACCACCACGCTCTATTCGACGCTGAAGACAGCTCGCCACGCCGCGAGGTCAACGTCTGCACGATCGAAGACCCGATCGAGATGATCGAGCCGTCGTTCAACCAGATGCAGGTGCAGCACGCAGATCGACCTGATCTTCGCCGACGGCCTGCGCGCGCTGATGCGCCAGGACCCGGACATCATCATGGTGGGCGAGATCCGCGACCTCGAAACCGCCGAGATGGCGATCCAGGCGGCGCTCACCGGCCACCTCGTGTTCTCGACGCTGCACACCAACGACGCGCCGAGCGCGGTCACCCGGCTGATCGACCTCGGCGTTGCCGCCGTACCTGATCAACGCGACCGTGATCGGCGTGATGGCGCAGCGGCTGGTGCGCACGCTGTGCCCGCACTGCAAACAACCCGAAGCGATCGACGCAGAGGCGTGGAATCTGCTGACCAAGCCGTTCAAGGCGCGGCCGCCGTCGCAATTCATGCGGCCGGTCGGCTGTCTCGAATGCCGCGACACGGGCTATCTCGGTCGCATGGGCGTGTACGAGATCATGCTGCTGACCGAAGGGCTGCGGCAGCTGATCAAGGCCGAGAGCGACATCGATACGTTGCGCCTGCAGGGCATCAAGGACGGCATGCGCACGTTGCGCTTGTCCGGTGCGCAGAAAGTCGGCGCCGGCATGACCACCATCGCCGAAGTGCTCAGAGTCACTCCGTCCAGCCAGAACGACTAGCGCGAGCCGCGCGTGTTCGATCCGAGTTTTCTAGAGCCACCACTCGCCGGTGCGGCGACGGCGGCGTGGCGGCGCTTTCAGGAACGGCTTGGACGCGGACCTCGCGACGCGCGTCGATGCATGGCTCGCGACGCAGCGGGATGAGATGCGCGAACTCGCGCGGACCTTCGCGCTGAGTGAGTTTGCGGCGACCGTTGCGACGGCGCACCCCGACGTCTTCGTCGCGTTCCTCGAATCGACCGCGTATCGGCAACCACCACCGGGCGACCCGGTCGGCGACGCGCTGGCGACGGTCGGCGATGTCGAGAGTCTCAAAAGCCTGCTGCGACGGCAGCGCAACGCGGCAATGCTGCACATCGTCTGGCGCGATTTGAACGGCCGTTCCGATCTCGCCGAGACGACGCGTTCGCTGTCGCGTCTCGCAGACCGGCTCATCGATGCTGCGGTGACGAAACTGTACGCGTGGGCCATTGCGAGCGACGGCGAACCGATCGGCCAAGACTCCGCCAGACCGCAGCAATTGGTCGTGATCGCGCTCGGCAAGCTCGGTGCCGGCGAACTGAATCTGTCGTCCGACGTCGACCTGATCTTTGCGTACCCGGAGCAGGGCGAGACGCGCACCGGGTCGCGCACGAATCAGCAGTTCTTCCTGCGGCTCGGGCAGAAGCTGATCAACGTGCTCGATACGATCACCGTCGATGGCTTCGTGTTCCGGGTCGACATGCGACTGCGTCCGTACGGCGACAGCGGCGCCCTGGTGCTGCACTTCGACGCGATCGAACGCTACTACGAGGAGCAGGGTCGCGACTGGGAACGCTATGCATGGATACGCGCCCGTGCCTGCGCCGGCGACGTGGCTTCCGGGCGGCGGCTGATCGACGATCTGAAACCGTTCGTGTTCCGCCGCTACCTCGACTTCGGGGCGATCCAATCGTTGCGCGAGATGAAGAGCCGCATCGATTCGGAGCGCAGCCGCAGTGCGATGCGCGACGACGTCAAGCTCGGTCCCGGCGGTATCCGGGAAGTGGAGTTCGTGGCGCAGATGCACCAGCTGATCTGGGCCGGCCGGCAGCCGGCGCTGCAATGCACCGGCGTCGTCGAGACGTTGCACGCGCTGGCATCGCACAAGCTGATCGCGCGCGCGCAAGCCGATCGGTTGGCGACCGCGTATCGCTTTCTGCGCAACGTCGAGCACCGGCTGCAGGCGATCCGGGACGAACAGACGCAGCTGCTTCCGGCGAGCCCGCTCGATCAGACGCGCGTCGCGGCGGGGATGGGTTTCGCCGATTTTGTGCAGTTTGGCATCGCGCTCGCCGATCAGCGCGCGACGGTCGCGCAGGCATTCGAGTCGGTGATCCAGGCGGATGCCAACGTCGTCGACGAGTGGCAACCGGCGTGGCTCGCCGACGATGTTCCGGCGTTGGCCGCCGCGTTGTCGGCCGTCGGCTTCGGCGAACCCGACGACGTTGCGGGGCTGATCAACCGGTTGTGTGCGGCCCGCGACCGACCGTGGGTTGGTGGCGAGAGTCGTGCGCGTGTCGACGCACTGATCCCGAAATTGCTCGGCGAGGTGCAGGCGACGAGCCGCCCCGACCTCACGCTGGCGCGGCTGGTGCCGTTGCTCGAAGCCACCGTGCGGCGCTCTGCCTACTATGTGCTGCTGCTCGAAAATCCGGCCGCGTTGCGTCTGCTCGTCGAGATCTGCAGCGCCAGCCGTTGGCTCGCCGACGAGCTGAGCCGCCATCCGATGTTGCTCGACGAGCTGCTCGATCCCGCGCTGCTGTACACCATTCCCGACATCGACGCGTTGCGCGCCGAACTGCAGGGCCGCTTGAGCGCGGTGGAGCGCAGCGGTGAGGAAGCGGAGCTCGAGGCGTTGCGCGCGTTCAAGGAGACGCACCAGTTCCGGGTTGCAGCGTGCGAGGTGCGCGGCATCCTGCCGCTGATGAACGTCTCCGACTATCTGACGTTCCTCGCCGAAGTGATCCTGCAGGAAGCGCTGCAGCTTGCGTGGAAGCGGACGGCGGAGACGATCGAGGCGCCGCCGCCGTCGTTCGCGATCATCGGCTTCGGCAAGCTCGGCGGTCTCGAACTGGGTCCCGGTTCCGACCTCGACATCGTGTTCCTGCACGACATCGACTCGCAGCACAACCGCTTCCTGCATCGGATGGTGCGCCGCCTGCTGCACATCCTCACCGCGCGCACGCATACCGGCGCGCTGTACGACGTCGATACGCGACTGCGTCCGTCGGGTCAGGCCGGCACGATGGTGAGTTCGCTCGCCGCGTTCGAGCAGTATCAGCGCAACGACGCGTGGGTGTGGGAGCACCAGGCGCTGGTGCGCGCGCGGCCGGTTGCCGGCGATCGCGACGTCGGTGCAGCGTTCGACCGCATTCGACGAGAGATCCTGTGTCGCGTCCGCGACCGCACTACGTTGCGCGGCGCGATCGTCGACATGCGACGCCGCGTCGGCGAGTCCGCGAGCGCGGCCGTGGACCTCAAGCGGGCTGCCGGCGGTATCGTGGATATAGAGTTTATGGTCCAATACCTCGTGCTGGCCGCGGCTTCCGAGCACCCGTCACTCGCCGACTGGACCGACAACGTCCGCATCCTCGAGACGGCGGCGACGGTGGGGCTCCTCGAGGGGGAGACCGCAGCGGCGCTGAAAGACGCCTATCTCGCGCTGCGCGCAGAGCGACACCGCGAAGCACTGGACATTCCCGACGATGGCCGCGCGCGCGAGGTTCTCGACCGCAACGTAACGCTGATCCGCGAGCAGTGGGCCCGTCTGCTCACGAGCGATGTCGTAACGTAAAGGAGTAATTCGATGGCGACCCCTTCATTCGCAGACCGCGATGGCTGGATCTGGATGAACGGCGAACTGGTGCCGTGGCGCGACGCGAAAGTGCATGTGCTCACTCACACGCTGCACTACGGACTCGGCGTCTTCGAAGGCGTGCGCGCCTACGCGACGCATCGCGGCGCGACGATCTTCCGGCTGCACGACCACACGCAACGGCTGCTCGATTCGGCACACATTCTCGGCATGAAGATCCCGTACTCGAAAGACGAGCTGAATGCCGCGCAATGTCAGGTGGTGAAGGCAAACGGGCTCGACGAAGGCTATCTGCGGCCGATGTGCTTTCTCGGTTCCGAGCAGATGGGACTGCGCGCCGAAGGTCTGACCGTGAACGTCAGCATCGCTGCGTGGCCCTGGCCGTCGTACATGGACCCCGCCGCGCGCGACCGCGGCATCAAAGTGAGGACGTCGTCGTACACGCGGCATCACGTCAACATCACGATGTGCAAGGCGAAAGCGAACGGCAACTACATCAACTCGCTGCTGGCGTTGCGCGAAGCACTCGACTGCGGGGCGGACGAAGCGCTGCTGCTCGACGCCGAGGGTTACGTGGCCGAGGGCAGCGGCGAGAACGTGTTCGTCGTGCACGACGGCGAACTGCACACGCCGGAACTGACGTCGTGCCTGAACGGCGTCACGCGTCGCACCTTGATGACCCTCGCCGACGAACTGGGTCTGCCGGTGCGCGAACGGCGGATCACGCGCGACGAGGTGTATATCGCCGACGAAGCGTTCTTCACCGGCACGGCCGCGGAGGTGCTGCCGATTCGCGAACTCGACGGGCGCGCCATCGGCAGCGGCGGCCGCGGTCCGATCACCGCGAAATTGCAGGGGCTGTATTTCGATCAGGTGCGCGGCAAACGCAACATGCATCCGGAGTGGCATACGCCCGTCGCCGACGGTGCTTAACAGGCGCGCAGTCCGTTCGGAAATCCGCTCGCCATGAAACGTCGATGAAGATTCTGATCGTGGGTCCGGCCTGGGTCGGCGACATGGTGATCGCGCATGCACTGGTTCGCACGCTGCGCGCCGCGGAACCCGCGGCAGAAGTGCACGTGGTGGCGCCGCCGGCAACCGCGCCGCTGGCGCGTCGGATGCCCGGCGTCGCGGACGCGGTGACGCTGCCGGTGCGACACGGCGAACTCGGTTGGGGAGCGCGGCGCGGCGTCGGACGCGCGTTACGCCGCGTCGGCTACGATCGCGCGATCGTGCTGCCGAACAGTTTCAAGTCCGCGCTGGTGCCGTTCTTCGCCCGGATTCCGCGGCGGACCGGTTGGCGCGGCGAGTGGCGCTACGGCGTGTTGAACGACGTGCGCACGCTCGACGCTGAGCGACTGCCCCGTCTGATCGATCGCTTCGTCGCTCTCGGGGACGCCTCGTCCGCGGCGAACTGCGATGTCGAACCGAAGCTCACCGCCGATCCTACCCGTGCGGCTGCGCTGGTCGCCGAGTTCGGTCTGGCGGTCGATCGACCCGTCCTCGCGCTGTGTCCCGGCGCCGAGTACGGTCCGGCGAAACGCTGGCCCGCTGCGCACTACGCGGCCGTGGCCGCCGAGCACGTGCATCGCGACGGCGTGGTCTGGCTGTTCGGTGCGCACGGCGACGCAACCGCGTGCGCGACGATCCGCGCCTCGGTGCCTCCGTCTGTACAGGGGCGCGTATTCGATCTGGCGGGCCGCACGCAACTGCTCGACGCGGTGGATCTGCTCAGCCTTGCGCGGCAGGTCGTCACCAACGATTCCGGATTGATGCACGTGGCCTGTGCGCTCGGCGTGCCGGTGGTTGCGATCTACGGTTCGTCGAGTCCGACCTTCACGCCGCCGCTGTCGAAGTGCGCGCGCGTCGTGCGCGACGAGTTGCCGTGCAGCCCGTGTTTCGAACGGACGTGCCCGCTCGGGCACACCGACTGTCTGAATCGGCTGATGCCGGAGCGCGTGATGGCGGAGCTGCTGCACTGATGCGGTTGCTGCTGGTCAAGCTGTCGTCGCTCGGCGACGTCGTGCACGCGTTGCCGGCGGTCACCGACGCGGCGCGCGCTCATCCCGGCGTCGAGGTGCATTGGGTGGTCGAAGAGGGCTATCAGGCGATACCCGCCTTGCACCCGGCGGTGACGAAGGTCATTCCGGTCGCGATCCGGCGCTGGCGCGGGCGTTGGGGTGGCGCGGGTCGCGAGATCGCGGACTTCGTGCGCGCCATTCGGACCGAGTCGTACGACGTAGTGCTCGACTCGCAAGGCTTGATCAAGAGCGCGGTCGTCGCCCGTTTCGGTCGCGGCAGGCACGTCGGATACGACGCGGCGTCGGCGCGCGAGCGTGTGGCGTCGTTGGGCTATCGCTGCGGCATTGCGGTTGCGCGGCAGCAGCATGCGATCGACCGGCAACGCGCGTTGTTCGCCGGCGCCCTCGGCTATCCGATTCCGACCGATGCGATCGACTACGGCGTGCGCGTCGAGCGCGGCGGAGCGTCGGGGCTGGTGCTGGCGCACGGCACGACGTGGAGCAACAAACGCTGGCCCGAGCCGTTCTGGGCGGACCTCGCGACCCGCGCGCTGCATCGCGGCGAGCGGGTGACGTTGCCGTGGGGGAACGTCGATGAGGAAGCCCGCGCGCGCCGCATCGCTGCGCTTGCTCCGGGCGCCCAGGTGGCGGAACGACTCGACCTGCGCGGCATGATCGAACTGTTGGCTCGCTCGGGCGCGGTGGTCAGCGCCGACTCCGGCATCGGCCATCTTGCCGCAGCGCTCGGTGTGCGAACGCTCGCGCTGTACGGACCCACCGACGCGGCGCTGACCGGTTGTCGCGGTACATCGGTCACGAACCTGTCGGCGCAATTCGCTTGTGCGCCGTGCCTCGAGCGACGGTGCGGATATCGCGGCGCGCCGCAGTTCGTCGACGAGATTCGGATCGAACCAGCGTGCTTCTCGACGATCACGCCGGAACGCGTGTGGCAAACGCTATGCGACTCGGTGGGCATGTGAAGTTCGCGTTCTGCGTGTTCAAGTACTTTCCGTTCGGCGGCATCTCGCGCGACCTCGAACGCATCGCTGGCGAAAGTCTGGCGCGCGGTCATGTCGTGCGCGTGTACACGTTGAGCTGGGAAGGTCCGGCGATGAACGGCGTCGACGTGGTAGTTGCGCCGGTGAAGGGGCTGACGAATCACGCCCGCTATGCGCGATTCGCGAAGTGGGTGGCGGAACATCTGCGCGAGTACCCGGTCGATCTCGTAGTGGGCATGAACAAGATGCCGGGCATCGACGTCTACTATGCGGGCGACTCGTGCTACGAAGAGAAGTCGCAGACACAGCGCAACTGGTTGTACCGGTCGACGCCGCGATACCGGACGTTCTCGAACTTCGAGCGCGCGGTGTTCGGTCGCGACAGCGACACGGAAATACTGACGATCTCGGAAGTGCAGACGCCGCTGTTCCGTCGGCACTACGGAACTCAATGGGAACGATTGCATCCGCTGCCGCCCGGTATCGATCGGAGCCGGCGCGCGAGCGTCGATCGCGCCGACATCCGTTGCGCGTTTCGACGCGAGTTTCAGATCGGCGACGACGAGCGGTTGTTGCTGTTCGTCGGATCCGGATTCATCAAGAAAGGCCTCGATCGAGCGATCGCGGCGTTCGCAGCGCTGCCGATTGCGCTACGACGCGCGAGCCGGTTGTTCGTCGTCGGCGAAGACAACGCAAAGCCCTTCGAGAAACGCATCGCGCGGCTCGGGTTGACCGATCGCATCACGTTCTTCAGCGGACGCGACGACGTGCCGCGCTTTCTGTTTGGCGCCGATGCATTGCTGCTGCCGGCATACGACGAGAACACCGGCACGGTGATCCTCGAGGCGATGATCGCGGGCTTGCCGGTGCTCGTCACCGAGAACTGCGGTTATGCGCACTATGTCGAACAGGCCAACGCGGGGCTGATCGTCCACATTCCGTACGAGCAGCAGGCGCTCGACGACAAGCTGGTCGAATTGCTGACCTCACCCGAGCGCGGTCGTTGGCGACGCAACGGCATCGCGTTCGGCAACCGACCGGAGATCTACCGTCTGACCGAAGCCGCGGTCGATCGTCTCGAAGCGTTCGCGAGCGGAAGCTATAGCCGGCCTGCGCCGAAACCGGAGATGGCATTCTGTCTGTTGAAGTACGTGCCGCACGGAGGCATGCAGCGGGATTTTCTGCGAACGGCGCTGCGCTGCCAGGAGCAGGGATTCCGGATCCGCATCTACGCGCTGTCGTGGGAGGGTCGCATTCCGGATGGTATGGACGTGATCATCGTGCCCGCGCGCGGGCTCACGAATTATCGACGATATGCGCGATATGCGAACTGGGTGGCGAATGCGTTGGAGGCGCAACCGGTCGTCTGCAGCGTCGGATTTCACGCCATGGCGGGGCTCGACGTCTACTACGCCGCTGACAGCTGCTATGCAGCCAGGACGCCTCCGAGGGCCGGCGGACCGAGCTGGCGCAACGCGCGGCATCGTTATTTCGCCGACGCGGAGCGAGCGGTGTTCGAACGCGGCGCGCGTACGAAGATCATGCTGATCGCCGAGAATCAACGCGCGCCGTTCGAGCGGCACTACGGTACGAGCGCCGATCGAATGGTGCTGCTTCCGCCCGGTATCACGCGCGATCGAATGGCGCCCGACAATGCGGTAGAGGTGCGGGCGACCATGCGCGCCGAACTCGGCGTAAACGACGACGAGTTCCTGTTGCTGACGATCGGATCGTCATTCATCGACAACGGTCTCGACCGAACGCTGATCGCGCTGGCGCAGTTGCCTGAAGAAACGCGGCGGCGCACGCGGCTCATCGCGATCGGCCACGACGATCCGCGCAGCTTCATCCGGATGGCGCAGCGTCTTCGGGTGAGCGACCGGTTCAGCGTGCTGCACGGACGCGACGACATCCCTCGATTTCTGCAGGCCGCGGACCTGCTGCTGCATCCTGCGTATGACGAACCGGGCGGCAGCGTTCTGCTCGAAGCGATGGTTGCCGGACTGTCGTCGATTTCGACCGACGTGTGCGGACACGCCGCGTTCGTCGCGCGCGCCGACGCGGGGCGCGTAATGGAGAGTCCGTTCCGGCAGGACGTCTTCAACGGTATGGTGGCTGACGCGCTGGCAAATGCGGCACAGCGCGATCAATGGCGTCGAAACGGCATCGCATTCGGTCGAACCGCGGATCTCTACAGTCTTGCCGGAGCGCGCGGCGGCGTTCATCGCGGCGGTTGCGCGCCCCTCGACCGTGCCTCGCAATCGGCCTGGCGTCGGAGCGGACGATGACCGACACACTGTATCTGCGTGACGACCTCGCCGCGGCATGGCGCGGCGACGATCCGTTCGAACGCGTCGCGCGTCTCGAAGGCGAAGTATTCAGGGACGTTTCGGTGCGCCGCACGTTGCGCTTCGAGGCGGCCGGACGCAGCTATTTCGCGAAGGTCCATCTCGGCGTCGGCTGGCGCGAGATTCTGAAGAACCTGCTCGTGCTGCGGCTGCCGGTGGTGGACGCAAGCAACGAGTATCACGCCTGCCTGCTGTTGCCCCGATTCGGCGTGTCGACGCCCGCGCCCGCGGCATACGGCATCCGTGGCCGTAGCCCGGCCACCCGGCAGTCCTTCATCGTCTGCGACGAGCTGACCGATCACGTCAGCCTTTCCACGCTGACGAAAAACTGGCACAACGTGCCTCCGTCCCCTGCGTTCAAACGTCAGTTGATCACCGCAGTTGCCGAGTTGACACAAGCGATGCATCGCGCCGGCGTCGTGCACCGCGACTACTACCTCTACCATCTGCTGGTGGACGAAAAACTGTTGAAGCTGGGCAAAGTATCGTTGTCGTTGATCGATCTGCATCGCGCCCAGTTGCGCCGCAGGATTCCCCCACGCTGGCTCGTTAGGGATCTGGCCGCATTGTTGTTCTGGTGCCTCGATCTGCCGATCACGCGCCGCGACCGGCTGCGTTTCATACGTGCATACGAGGGGCGCCCGCTGCGCGTGGCGCTGAAAGCCAACGGCGGTTTCTGGGGACGCGTGCAGCGACGCGCCGTCGCGCTGTACCGCAAAGGTCAGCGTAAAGGGCTCGTTGCCGACCGTTATGTGCCGGATGCGTTCGATGATTGATGCGCCGGCGGTCGAGGCGGTATCTGCCGCGATACTGCAAGGCGCTGAACTCGCGCGGCTCGGGCGCGCACTTCCCGAGTCGTTCGACGTGTCGCTGATCACCAGCGCGGGAACGATCACGGTGCACTGCGACGCGGTGCTGCGCGTTCTGCCCGGTCGCCGGATCGTCGCGCGGGCGATCGCCGACGGTCGCACGGTGCTCGCCAAACTCTTCGTCGGATCGCGCGCTTCGGTGGAGCGCCAATGGGAGGAGCGCGGCCACGCCGCGTTCGTGAGGGCGGGTGTGGCCACGCCCGAAATCGTCGCGCGCGGCACGATGGCCGGCGGCGGTGAAGCGCTGCTGTTCGAATTCCTGGAGAACGCGACGCCCGCCAACGAGCTGGATCTGCCGCAGACCATGCCGATTCTGGCGCGTCTGCACCAGCACGGTGTGGTGCAGAACGACCTGCACCTCGGCAACCTGTTGCGCACCGATCGCGGACTCTTCCTGGTGGACGGCGGCGGTGTCAGCGGCATGGGCACGGACAAGGCGTTGTCGCCGCGCGCCAGCGTCCGCAACCTGGCCTTGTTCCTCGCACAATTCCGGATTCGCGCCGAGACCGGATTCGTGGCGGCTTGGCACGCATACTCGGTAGCGCGCGGCTACAAAACCATCGATGCGGACGGCCGCGAGCTCATCGAAGCGGTGCATCGCGCGCGGCGCACGCGCCTGCGTCACTACTTGCGCAAAGTGCTGCGCGACTGCAGCGAGTTTCATTCGGAACGGCGCTTCGATCGGTATCTGGTTTGCGACCGTGCGACGTTCAAAGGTGCGGTGGCGGACATGATCGAAGACATCGACGCGCAGTTCGAGCGCGGCTTCGTGATCAAGGCCGGCAACACCGCAACGGTCGCGCGGCTGTACGTCGACGGTGAAGCATTCGTGGTGAAGCGCTACAACATCAAGTCGTGGCAGCACGCGGTCGGCCGGATGTGGCGACCGACCCGCGCGCAGCGCGCGTGGCAGAACGCGCATCGGTTGCGGATGCTCGGCATCGCAACGTTTCAGCCGATCGCGATGATCGAGCGTCGCGCCGGTCCGCTGCGGCGCGAGGCGTATCTGGTGATGCGCGACATCGGCGGCGTAGACCTGCGCGAGCGATTCGCCAACAAACACATTCAGACGCTGGTGGGCCTGTTTGCCGATCTGGCGCGCGCCGGTCTCGTGCACGGCGATACGAAAGCGACCAATTTCGTCGACGTCGGCGGCGCCATCCATCTGATCGACCTGGATGCGATGCGGGCGCCGCGCACCAGATGGGGCTTGCGCAAGGCAATCGCGCGCGACCTCGACCGCTTCATCGCGAACTGGAAAGACAGCGCCACCATCCGCGCCGCGCTGACGCGCGCGTTCGCGCCGTTGACCGCAAACGCTGCACCGCGCGCCCGATGATCATCCTGGGATTGTCCGGGGCGCTGAATCACGACCCGTCGGCCGCCTTGCTGATCGACGGCGAGATCGTCGCTGCGGCGGAAGAGGAACGGTTCATCCGCGACAAGCACGCGAAGAATCGGATGCCGTTGAACGCAGCCCGATTCTGCCTGGAGTTCGCCGGCGTCGAGGCGCGCGATGTCGACGTGGTGGCGTTTCCTTATGCACCGATCGGACTCGACACGCCGGCGCGTTGGCATTATGCGAAGCGGCATTGGTACGCGCCCGATCGCGCACTCGATGCGCTCTTCAACGGCAATCGCCGCTACCGACGCAATCGAGGACGCGTGCTGGTGATGGGCACCGCGCTCGGCATCGACTGGTCGACGACGCAATTCGTGCCGGTGGAGCATCACCTCGCACACGCGTCGAGCGCGTATCACCTGTCGGGTTTCGATGAACGCACCGCGATTCTCGGCGTAGACGGCAAAGGCGAGTATGCGACGACGTTCTTCGGCTACGGCGAAGGCGGGCGGATCCACAAGATCAAGGAACTATACGATCCCGATTCGATCTCCGGTGTGTACGGCGCGATGACCGAGTATCTCGGCTTCGAGATGCTCGACGGCGAGTACAAGGTGATGGGGATGGCGCCGTACGGAGACGCCAACAGGCACGATCTGTCGCGTCTGTTCCGGTGGCAGTCGCGCGATGAAGTGGAAGTGGACACTCGATACGTCAACACCATCGGTTTACGGCGCTATCGCGAAGACGGAGTCGGCTACTACTTCAGCCAGAAGCTGGTGGACTGGCTCGGGCCGCGCCGTGTGGACGAGTCGATCGACGAACCGTTCGTGGACTACGCCGCGTCATTGCAGCGATTGTTCGAGGACACGTGTCTGCGGTTGGTGGACATCCATCTCGGCGACATCCTTGCCGAAACGGGCAAACTGGCGTTTGCGGGCGGCGGGGCGTTGAACGTCAAACTGAATCAGCGGTTGATCGCGCGGGCGGACGTGAAGGAGTTGTTCGTGCAGCCGGCCGCGGGCGATGCCGGAACCGCGCTCGGCGCGGCGACGTACGTGGCGGCCGCCCGCGGTGAGAAACTCTCACGGATGCGTCACGCGTATCTCGGGCCCGCGTTCTCCACCGAGGAGTGTCTGCAAGCGGTGCGCGCCATTACGACTCCGTTGGAATACAGCCCGCTCGACGATGCGCCGCGTGACGCCGCGCGGCTGCTGGCGGCCGGCAATCCGGTGGCGTGGTTCCAGGGCAGGATGGAATTCGGGCCGCGCGCGCTCGGTGCGCGGAGCGTACTCGGTTGTCCGAGCGTCGCCGGTATCGCCGATCGCATCAACGCGCAGATCAAGTTCAGGGAGCGATGGCGGCCGTTCTGCCCAAGCGTGCTCGACCGCGTCGCGCCGCAGGTTATCCAGTCGCACCATCCGGCGCCCTTCATGACGATCACGTTCGACGTGGCCGAGAGTTGGAAGAGCCGCATCCCGGAGGTCGTGCATCGCGACGGCACCGCGCGGGTCCAGGTGGTCGATCGAGCGACCAACCCGCGCTACTACGCGTTGCTCGAGCACATGGAAGCGCTGACCGGCGACGCCGTCGTACTGAACACGTCGCTGAATCGACAAGGCGAACCGATCGTGTGCACGCCGGCCGACGCACTCGCGATGTTCATCGGCTCGGATCTCGAGTATCTGGTGATGGAAGACCTGCTCGTGACGAAACGGCGATGACGCAGCGGGCGCTGCAGCTGTGTCCGAACGACCACCCGCCGTTCCTCGATGTGTGCCGCAATCACGCGGCGGCGCTCGCGCAGCTGGGAATGGACGTGGACACGGTGTTCTTCGGCGCCCCTCGGGGCGACCGTTGGAGCGACGCGACGTACTTCGGAATCGAGCAGGGTACGCGCCGCATGACGACGAGTTTGCGCGAACTCGCCGCGGGACGCGGGTATCGCCTCGTGATCGCGCATCGGTATCGCGCGTATCAGGTGGCGACGCTCGCGCGATCGGTACTGGGCGGCGCGATGATCGTGACGGTGGCGCACGAATTTGGCATGTTCGCGCGATGGCGGCGCCGGTTGCGCCGACGGTTGTTCGCAAACGACGTGTATTGTGCCGGCGTGTCTCGAGCCGTGGCGGACGAGATGCAACGTTACGGGGTGGCATCTGCGCGCACGCTCGTGTTGCCGAATCCGGCCGACGTGGCGCGATTCGACGCGGCACTGCTGCCGCGCGACGCCGCGCGCGAGCGTCTGGGAATCCCGTTGGATCGGTACGTCGTCGGGGCGGTCGGCCGCCTGCACCCGAAAAAACGGCCACACCTGACGCTCGAGGGGTTTGCCGCATTGGATGACGACTCGCACCTGGTGTTCGTCGGTGATGGCGCGCTGCGCGGCGCGTTGGAATCGTCAGCCGCTGGCCTCGGTGTGGCGTCGCGCGTTCACTTCACCGGGCGCGTGACCGAGGCTTCGCGATGCGCCGCCGCATTCGATGCGATGGTGGTTGCGTCGGTACCGGAGGAAGCTTTCGGAATGGCGCTGCTGGAAGCGATGCTCGCGGGCGTTCCGGCGGTGTGTGCGGACGTGCCCGGTCCTCGCAGTGTACTGGGGCCGGAAGGCTTGTATTTTTCGGGAGACGCAGCGGTATCGCTGACGACTGCATTGAGGCGTTGCGCCACACTGTCGGTCGAGGCACGCGCGCGATTGTCCGAGATGCAACGCAAGCGCGCCGTGGATCTGTTCTCGCTCGAAGCTACCGCCGCGCGTTATCGCGCACTGCTCAATACGGACGCGGTTCGCCCTCCGGACGCGTTTTGAAGCGGCGATGCAGCCACAGATATTGGTCGGGATGGCGGCGGATTTCGTTCTCGATCACCGCGTTGATGCGCCTGGCGTCTTCGCCGTCGTTGTCGCCCGGAAATGCATCGACTTCGCGAAAGTGCAGCGACCAGGTGCGCGTCTGCGCGTCGCGAAAGTGACTGATGAAGACGGCCGGCGACGAGTTGAATCGCGCAAATCGGGCAGTCGCCGTGATGGTGGCGGCAGGAACGCCGAAGAACGGCGCGAACACCGATACCTTGCGACCGTAGTCCTGATCGGCGGCATACCACACCGTATGTCCGTCCTTTAGTCGCGTGAGGATCGTGCGCGCGTCGCTGCGTTCGATGACGTGCTTGAAGCGACGTTCCCGACCGCGCCGCATCGCCCACTCGATCACGGGATTCTTGTTGTAGCGGTAGATCACGTCTAGATCGGTCGCCTGCGACAGCAATGCGCCCGCCAGATCGAGGGTGGAGAAGTGCGCGCCGATCAGCACCACACCGCGGCCGCGCTGTCGTGCGGTCGTCAGCGCGTCCAGCCCTTCGAACGTCACGCGATCGCGCAATCGGGTGATGTCGCCGAACCATGCAATCGCCGTCTCCACCGCACCGATGCCGGTAGACGTGAAGATGCGTCGCACCAGCGCATCGCGCTCCGCCGCATCGAGCTCCGGAAAACACAACGCGATGTTGGTCTGCGCGATGTGTCGGCGCGCACGCGCGAAGCGGTAGCCGATCGCCCCGATCGTGCGCCCCAGCGCGAACTGCGAACGCAACGGCAACTGCGCAACCAACCACATCACGCCGACACCGAGCCAGGTGGGCCAATAGCGGGGAGTGGCGAGAGTGGATGACATCGGTTGATTCCGGAGATCCGGTGCATTGTATCGGGGTGGGTGGCGGGTGATCGGTGTTCCGGACGCGCTCGAGCCATCCCTGGGCGCTCCTTTCGCGACATCCCTGTCGCTCAAGGGTCCGGAACACCGATCACCCGCCACCTCCACATCGAAGTCGCGCCTTCGTTCGAGGGATGAACGCGCGCTTCGCGCGCGTTCAGGCACGACACACGATTTGCGGTGGAGCCACCTCCGCCGCGAATCGGAGCTCAACACATCACGCGCGTGAATCGAGGGTCCGGCACCGCGTGCTACCATTTCGATCGTTCGCCGAGGCCTGCATGAAGCTGAAAATCCCGTCGTTTCGCGACGCGTCCGTTCTCGTGATCGGGGACGTGATGCTCGATCGGTATTGGTATGGGAAGGCCGGTCGCGTGTCGCAAGAGGCGCCGGTGCCGATCGTCGACATCGAGTCGAGCGAAGATCGGCCGGGTGGCGCCGCGAACGTCGCGCTGAACCTGGCGTCGCTTGGCCTCGACGTGACCCTCATCGGCGTCGTCGGCGACGATGACGCGGCGGTGACGTTGCGGCACAAACTCGCCGGTGCCAACGTGCGATGCGAACTGATCGGCATCGCCGATTGGCCGACGATTCTGAAGGTGCGCGTCGTCAGCCGCCGGCAGCAGATGCTGCGGATCGATTTCGAGAAGCCGATCGCCGCGGACATCGAGGCGCGGCTGGACCATGCGTTTCGCGAACACATCGCGGCCGCAGACGTGGTCGTGATCGAGGATTACGACAAAGGTACGCTGGCGCGACCGCAGCGCTACATCGACGTTGCACACGAACACGGTAAGCGCGTCGTGGTCGACCCGAAGTTCAAGCCGTTCGAGGCGTACCGCGGTGCCGACGTCATCAAGCCCAACATCGCGGAATTCACGCATGCCGTCGGCGGTTGGACGGACTATCGCGAACTCGTCTCGAAGGCGGCCGAGCTGGTGCGGGCTCACGACTTCGGCGCGCTCGTGGTAACGCGCGGTGACGAAGGCATGTCGGTGATCGAACGCAACGGCGCACACCACCACGTTCCGGCGCGGACGGTCGATGTGTTCGACGAAACCGGCGCAGGCGATACGGTGGCAGCCGCGCTGGCAGCAGGACTTGCCGCGGGCTGCAGCGTGCACGAAAGCGCGATGCTGGCGAATGTAGCGGCGGGTCTCGTCGTCACGAAGTCGGGCACCGCAACCGTGACGGTGCCGGAGCTGCGCCGCGAACTCGGCGCCGAGGGACACACCGACCGAGGCATCCTGTCGCGCGAGGAACTGCTCGAAGCGGTTGAAGATGCCCGCCGCGACGGCGAGCGGATCGTCTTCACGAACGGTTGTTTCGACATCCTGCACGCCGGGCACGTGGCGTATCTCGAAGAAGCGCGCGCTCTCGGCGATCGTCTCGTCGTTGCGGTCAACGACGATGCGTCTGTGGCGCGATTAAAGGGAGCCGGTCGGCCCGTCAATGGGGTGACGCAGCGATTGCGCGTGCTGGCGGCGCTGGCGAGCGTCGACTGGACCGTGTCGTTCAGCGAAGACACGCCGGAAGCGCTGCTCGAAGACATCAAACCCGATGTACTGGTAAAAGGCGGCGACTATCGCATCGACGCAGTCGTTGGCGCCGACATCGTGCGCCGTCATGGCGGTGAGGTGCGCGTGCTCGCGCACGTGCCGAATCTGTCGACGTCGGCAATTCTCGGCAGCCTGAAGCGGACGGGCGACTAGGCGAGCGCGGCTGCGTTCTCGAGCAGATGCACCGGATTCGTCGTGCCGACGACGATGCTGGAAACGCCACCGACGTTCGCAAGGTACTGCAGGTTCAGTTTGCGCGTTTCGTCGTCCTGGGCGGCTCGGCCGCTGTCGAGCGGTTTCTTGACTAGCACGCCGCAATCGAGCGAGCGCGCGCGTTCCACCACTTCGAGTTCCGCAGCCGCGGTGGCGCTCAACGTCGCCATCACGACGTCGCAGCGTTCCGCAGCCAGCAGTCCGCCGGCGACCGTTTTGTGCGACATGCCGAACGCGCGGATCAGTCCTTCTTGCTTGAGCTGCGCGAGCATCTGCAGCGTGCCGAGGTCGCGGATGATTTCGTCGTCGTTGCCGTTCGAGTGAACGAGTACGACGTCGAGGCAATCGGTGTCGAGTCGCCGCAGCGACTCCTGGACACTGCGACGCGTATGCTCCGGCGAGAAGTTCCAGCGCGACACGCCGGCCTCGAAGATCTCGCCGACTTTCGTGCACAGCACCCAGTCGTTGCGCCGCCCGGCCAGCAGCTCGCCGAGGCGTTGCTCGCTGACCCCGTACGCCGGAGCGGTGTCGATCAGATTCACGCCGACGTCGCGCGCGGCTGCTAACAACTCCGATAAGTCGCGCATGGACGGCAGGCGCGGCGCAACGTCGTACTTCAAGCCGTCGGTTCGCCCGAATGCCACCGCGCCGAGACCCAGCAATGAAACGCGCAAACCGGTCATACCTAGCTCGCGGTACTGCACGTCAGTGACGCCACGGCGGTGCGGCGACCGGCGGAGTCGCGAGATCGGAGACCGCGTCACCTGACGAATTCGACGGCGCCGCAAGCTGTGCGAGCACTTTGTCGCCGAGGTCTGGTGCGAGCGCCAGCTTCGTCGGCCAACAGACGAGCACGTTGGCGACCGCAGCGACGTAGGCTTCGTCGGGACGTCGTCCATCGGATTGCCGCGGCTCGGCGCGATCGACGCACAACGATTCGAGTTGGGCACTCGTCAGATCGAGCCACGGCAGACACGCCGCCAGCTCCGCACGCGCATGGCGGATCTGTTCTTCATCGCTGCGTTCGGCACCGTCGCTCGCGAGTTGCCCGCCGAGATACCACATGCGCTCTCCGTTGGCGTCGGCGTGCGTCGTCACGGTCAGGCGCGGCTCGATCTTCGCGAGCTGCGGCACGCAATGGCCGTACAGTGCCGGCAGTTGCGCGCCGCGCACGATCACCTGACGCAACGGCCGCCGCTGCATCTGCGGCGCGGACTCGCCGAGCCGACCGACGAGCGCTTCGTTGCCGGCGCCGGCTGCCAGTATGAAGCGCGACGCGGTGATTTCGACGCGCGGTAGGCGCAGCGCCGCGATCGAGCCGTCGTCGCCGCGAACGAATTGATCGTTGCTCACGTCGGCCATCGTCGCGTGCCCTCGTTGCGCATCCGCCAACCGCGCGAGCAACGAAGGGACGTCGAGCACAAGTTCGTCGAGCTCGTACAGCGCGCCGCTGAAGCGGCCGTTATCGAACGGCGTTGGATGCTCGCGTACCTCCAACCGGCGCACCCGGCCGCGCAGCGCTTTGCTGGCCAGAAAACCGCCGAGGCGCCCCGACATCGATTGGTCGGGGCTCCACAGATGACAACGATCGGCTGACGTTCGTACGCCGCGCAGATCGACCTCCCCCGACCCGCTCAAACAGGCGCGCCAACGTTCCGGCATGGCCGCGATCGCTTCAGATGCGGTGGTGAGCGATCCGCTCAGCGCATACTTCAAGCCGCCGTGGATCATGCCTTGCGAGCAGACCGTCTGGCCGTCGCCGAATGCACTGCGTTCGAGCAGCACCACGCCGTAGCCGCGACCGCGCAACAGATTCAGCAACCACAACCCGGCAATACCGCCGCCGACGATGGCTACGTCCACGCGGATGCGGTTGCGTGCACTCATGGGTACCTCATAGAGTGGAGCGAGTATATCAACGTAGGCGCGCCATCAATGGTTTGGCGGGCGTTGTACGCCACACTGCTGGTTCTGGCCTATCCCTTCGTCGTGCTGCTGCTGATCTGGCGCGGCGCGCGCAACCCGGACTATCGCGGCGGCCGACGCGAACGGCTCGGATGGGCTTACGCGGAAGTTCCTCGCGACGTCGTTTGGGTACATGCCGTATCGGCCGGCGAGGTGATCGCGGCGGCTCCGTTGATCCGTCGGTTGATGGCGCTGCTGCCCGAAACGCGCGTGCTCGTCACCACGATGACGCCGACCGGCGCGAATCAGGTGCGTAGGCTGCTCGGCAATCGCGTGTCGCATTGCTATGCGCCGTACGACTTTCCGTGGGCGTTGCGCCGTTTCATGAAGCGCGTGCGGCCGCAGCTGCTCGTGCTGATGGAGACGGAGCTGTGGCCGAACATGGTGCGTATGAGCGCGGCGCGCGGCATTCCGGTCGTATTGATCAACGCGCGTCTGTCGGAGCGCTCGGCGCGCGGTTATCGACGAATCGGGGGAATGGCGCGCGCGATGCTCTCGCAGCTGACATGGATCGCTGCTCAGTATTCGGAACACGCGCAACGCTTCATCGAACTCGGCGCACCGCGGGGCGTCGTCGACGTGGTGGGCAACGTGAAGTTCGACGTGGAAATGCCGGGAGATTTCCGCGAGCGCGTTGCGGCACTGAGGGCCCGTTGGCAGACCAGTGGCCGTCCGGTGTGGATCGCCGCCAGCACGCACGACGGCGAAGACGAAATCGTGCTCGAGGCGCACCGGCGCTTGCTGGAGAAGTTGCCCGAAGCGTTGCTGATTCTGGTGCCGCGGCATCCGCAACGATTCGACTCGGTGGCTCAACTCGCGTCGGATGGATTGGTGATGCGGCGCATGACCGACCCCACCGGATCGCAAGCGCAAGTGATTCTCGGCGACACGATGGGACAGCTGATCTACCTATACGGTGTAGCGCAGATCGCGTTCATCGGCGGCAGTCTGGTGGCGCACGGCGGGCACAACCCGATCGAGGCCGCTGCGTCGGGCTTGCCGCTGATCATGGGTCCGCACGATTTCAATTTCACCTCGGTCGTCGCGGCGTTCGAAGCGGCGGGTTGTCTGCATCGCGTAGCGGATTCGGCGAGCCTCGCGGAATCGTTGGGGCGCTTGTTCGACGATCGGGAACTGCGCGCGGCGGAGGTAACGCGCGCGCGCGAGGTGGTAGCGAACAATGCCGGAGCGACCGACCGGATCGCCGATCGCCTGGCGCTCGAGATCAGCGCCTCACTGCGGCGGCGCGGTGCTGGCGGCGGGGTTCGTGACCGCGTTTAGCCGGCGCACCGGCTGCTGCGGATCCGAATAGGCGTTCAGCGTCGCGACGTCGGCGGCATTCAGCGTACCGGCCGTCTGTTTCAACAACATCAGATCGCGCACGTAGTTGTAGCGGGAATCGGCGTAGTCGAACTGTGACGCGTACAGGCGCTGTTGAGCCTGCAGCACATCGACGATGTTGCGGGTGCCCACTTCGTAGCCGGTTTGCGTCGCTTCGAGCGACGACTCGAACGACTTGATCGATTTGATGCGCGCCTGCACGCGGATGACGTCGGTCGTGACGGCGCGCAACAGGTTGCGAATGTCGCGGCTGACGGTCCATTCGTTGTTGCGCAGCAGTTCGCCCGATTGAAGCAGTCGCGCGCGCGCTTCGCGCACTTTCGATTGCGTGAAGCCGCCCTGGTAGATCGGCAGTTGCAGCTGCAGTCCATAGACGCGGGTATTGGTCTGGTCGCCGAGGAAACGCTTGACCGCCGGCGAGTTGCCGAACGTGGTTGACGTCTTCGTTGTAGCTCGCAACGCATCGATCGTCGGCAGATGTCCGGCTTGACGGGCGCGCAGGTCGCGCTCGGCGGAAATCTGCGCTTCACGCGACGCGAGCACGTTCGGATTGTTGGCGAGCCCGATCGCCACCCACTCGTTTTCGTCGATCAAGGCCGGGTTGACGATCGGCAGGTTCGTCGAGAGCTGGTCGACCTGTTCGTACGATTCGCCGGTGAGGGTGGACAGCGTTTCGAACTGGATGCCCTGATCGGCTTCGGCCTGAATGCGGCGCACGACGACGTTGTCGTAGGCGGCGGTTGCGTCCAACACATCCGTAATAGCGACGAGACCGACGTCGAAGCGTTGCTGCACCTGTTCCTGCTGGCGTTTGACAGCGGCTTCTTCGGCGCTCGTCGAATCGAGAACGGCCTGGCTGCGCAGCACGTCGAGGTACGCACCGACGGTGCGTACGATCAGATTCTGTTCGGACGCGGCGTAGTCCTGTTTGGCCTGCGCCTTCAGTGCCTGCGCGCTCTTGTACGTGTAGTAAGCGGCGACGTCGATGATCGGCTGCACCAACTGCGCCTGCCACGCGTGGGTATTGAACTCTTCACCGGGGATGCCGCGCAGTTGTCCGAAGCTCGGACTCGCCGGATTCGTGTCGATGAACTGCCCGTTGGGGTATTCGAGTCGGTTGTACGCGGTCGAGGCGTTCAGGTTGATGCTCGGCAGCAGACCGGCGCGGGTTTGCGGAACAATCTCCTCTCGCGCGGCGTAGTCTTGCTTTGCGGCGCCGAGCACCGGATCGTTTTCAACCGCCGCCTGATAAACATCGGCGACGTTCACCGCGTATGCGTTCGTCGCCAATCCGAACAAAGCGGCGGCGATGACGTACGAGAATTTCCCCATAATGAGCCCCGTAAAACGACGGCGGAGTTTAGCAGATAGTCATTCGAACGAGGCCACAGAGTGAGGCGTGGTTTGCTCGACATTGCCCGGTGCACGGTTAGAATGACCCGCTCGTGTAGTTGAGTCGGCAACGCGAAATCGTGGCAACGCAACGTTATCGGATCGATCTTTCGGCGCACATGGCGGAGTGCGACGCAAATTATTTGCGTCTCACCAAGCTCGCGCCGGACCTCGACGATCGCGAAGAACGCGTGCTCGTGTTGATGCTCGCCGACCGACGCGTATCGGTGCGCATCCGGTTGCTCGAGCGGTGTCCGTACACCTCGCTGATCGAGGTGTCGCAACATCCGTGGATGGAAGGTCTCGCATTCCACTTGCCGGCGCCGCGTCTGATCGTGCGGATGTACCACGACGCGCGCTCTGCCGAAGTGGTCGAGTTTCAGGATGGCCGGCGATTTCATCCGGTCTACAACTATCCGAACGGCGAAATGCGCCAGCGCGACGAAAAAGCGCAGATCAATCGCTTCCTCGCCGAATATCTGTCCGCGTGTCTCTATCACGGCTTCGCTGAAGACGAGGCGGTGGTGGCCGGCGGCGGCTGAGGTTGATGGTTAGCGGTTCGTTCTCCCTTCTCCAGATCACCGACTTGCATCTGCTGGCGGCCGAAAATTCGCGGCTGCTGGGTGTCGACACTGCGGCGAGTCTCGACGCAGTGCTGCGCGCGGCGTTGTCCGAACACGCGGCCGACGCGATGATCGTGACCGGCGACATCGCACACGATGCGGCGGAAACCACGTACGCGCGGGTGCGCGCTGCGATCGCAGCGCACTACCAAGGACCGATTCTATGGTTGCCGGGCAACCACGATCTCGCCGCACCGCTCGATCGAGAGCGGCCCGGGGCGCGCGAGCTACGACTCGGTGAGTGGCAGATCATCGCGATCGACACGCATATAGATGGCGCAGAGGGCGGCAACGTCGGTGGCGTGGAACTCGACCGATTGCGCGGATTGCTGGCGCGCACCGCGCCGCGATTCGTGGTCGTTGCCGGTCACCATCCACCGGTAGCGCTCGGTACGCCGTGGCTCGACGGCGGCTCGATCGCGAATGGCGAGGCGCTGCTCGATCTGTTGTCCGGTAGCGCGCGAGTGAAGGCCTACGTGTGCGGGCACGTGCACCAGGAAACGGCGACGACGCATCGCGGCGTGCGCGTTCTGACCACTCCGTCGACCTGTTTTCAGTTCGTACCGGGCACCGAGCGCTTCTCGGTAGACGCGACGCCGCCCGGATGGCGCTGGCTCGATCTCGCTTCGGACGGTACCCTCACGACCCGCGTGGGTCGCGCAACCGACTTTGCGGTGACACTCGACCTCTCGGGATTCAAGAAAAAACACTAGACGCAGGACGCGGCGAAGTCACATGGCGGAATCGAAATACTCGGCTGAATCCATTCAGGTGCTGTCGGGACTGGAGCCGGTGCGCAAGCGCCCCGGGATGTACACCGACACGTCGCGTCCCAATCACCTCGTTCAGGAAGTCGTCGACAACAGCGTCGACGAAGCGCTCGCCGGACACGCCCACGAAATCCGCGTGTCGTTGTTCGAAGACGGTTCGGTCGACGTGATCGACGACGGTCGCGGCATGCCTGTGGACATGCATCCGGAATTCAAACTGTCGGGCGTAGAGCTGATCCTCACGCGGCTGCACTCCGGTGGAAAGTTCGACAACAACACGTACGCGTTTTCCGGCGGCCTGCACGGCGTCGGCGTATCGGTGGTGAACGCGCTTTCGAGCTGGCTCGAGGTGGAAGTGCGCCGCGACGGTTCCGTGCATCACCAGCGTTACGAACACGGCGAGCCGAAGACGAAACTGAAGGTCATCGACAGCGTCGGCAAGCGCAACACCGGAACGCGCGTTCACTTTCTGCCCGATCCGAAGTACTTCGATACGATGCAGATCGCGGTGCCCCGGTTGAAGCACCTGCTGCGCGCCAAAGCGGTGTTGTGTCCGGGGCTGCGCGTGAGCCTCACGGTGCACCGCGGCGACAAAGCCGAAACCGACGAGTGGATCTACGAGGACGGACTGTCCGGTTATCTGGCGCAGGAACTCGGCGCGGCCGAAATGGTGCCGGCCCAACCGTTCTGCTATGGCGCACAGGGCAATCACGAGGCGGTTGATTGGGCGCTCGCGTGGATATCCGACGGCGGCGAACTGGTCGCCGAAAGCTACGTCAATCTGATTCCGACGCCGCTCGGCGGCACGCATGTGAACGGGCTGCGCAGCGGACTCACCGAAGCGATGAAGGAGTTCTGTGAATTCCGCGATCTGCTGCCGCGTGGCCTGAAGCTCACCGGTGACGACCTGTGGGACCAGTGCAGCTACGTCTTGTCGGCGAAGTTGCAGGATCCGCAGTTCTCGGGCCAGACGAAAGAGCGCCTCTCGTCGCGCCAGTCCGCGGCGTTCATCTCCGGCGTGTCGAAGGACGCCTTCAGCTTGTGGCTGAACGAGCATCCGCAGGACGGCGCGAAAATCGCCGATATCGCGATCCGCAACGCGCAGCGGCGGATTCAGGCCGAGAAGAAGGTCGAACGCAAGAAGATCACGGCCGGTCCGGCGTTGCCCGGCAAACTCGCCGACTGTGCCGCGCAGGACAGCAGCCGCACCGAACTGTTCCTGGTCGAAGGCGACTCGGCCGGCGGCTCGGCGAAGCAGGCGCGCAACCGCGAGTTCCAGGCGGTGATGCCGCTGCGCGGCAAGATCCTCAATACGTGGGAAGTATCGTCGTCCGAAATTCTCGCGTCGCAGGAAGTGCACGACATCAGTGTCGCCGTGGGAGTCGACCCCGCCTCAGCCGATCTGTCGGGCTTGCGGTACGCCAAGATCTGCATTCTCGCCGACGCCGATTCCGACGGTGCACACATCGCCACGCTGTTGTGCGCGCTGTTCCTGCGTCATTACCGTCCGCTGGTCGATGCCGGTCACGTCTACATCGCGATGCCGCCGCTGTATCGCGTCGACGTCGGCAAAGACGTGTTCTACGCGCTCGACGAGGCCGAGAAGGAAGGCATCCTCGACCGGATCGCAGCAGAGAAGAAACGCGGCGCGGTGAACGTGCAGCGGTTCAAGGGGCTCGGCGAGATGAATCCGATCCAGCTGCGGGAAACGACCATGGATCCCGATACGCGCCGGCTCGTGCAGCTGACGCTGGCCGCGCCGGAAGAGACGCTGGAAATGATGGACATGTTGCTGGCCAAGAAACGCGCGGGCGACCGGCGCACGTGGCTGGAAGCGAACGGCGACCAGGCGAGCATCGCCTGATCCACATCGGAAAGAGACTATGGCAACTGAGACAGAACCCGGCGAGACCGAACAGGTCCCGCTGAAGACCTTTACCGAGAAGGCGTACCTCGACTATTCGATGTACGTCATCAACGACCGCGCGCTGCCGCACATCGGCGATGGCCTGAAACCGGTACAGCGCCGCATCGTCTACGCGATGTCGCAGCTCAATCTCGACGCCGGCGCGAAATTCATGAAGTCGGCGCGGACGATCGGCGACGTGCTCGGCAAGTTTCATCCGCACGGCGACTCGGCCTGCTACGAAGCGATGGTGCTGATGGCGCAGCCGTTCTCGTATCGCTATCCGCTGGTCGACGGACAAGGCAACTGGGGCGCGCCGGACGATCCGAAGTCGTTCGCAGCGATGCGCTACACCGAAGCGCGGTTGTCGCGATTCGCCGATCTGTTGTTGGCAGAAGTCGATCAGGGCACGGTCGACTTCGTCGCGAACTTCGATGCGACGCTCACGGAGCCGTCGCTGTTGCCGGCGCGCGTGCCGATCGTGCTGTTGAACGGCAGCACCGGCATCGCGGTGGGCATGGCAACGGACATTCCGCCGCACAACCTCCGCGAGGTGTTGAGCGCCTGCATACACCTGTTGGACGAGCCGAAAGCAACCACGCGCGAGTTGATGCAACACGTCCGCGGACCGGACTTCCCGACCGAGGCGATGATCATCACGCCTACCGCCGAACTCGAGAAAATCTACGAGGAAGGTCGCGGCAGCGTGAGGTCGCGCGCGATCTACACGGTCGAGCAGGGCGAGGTGATAATCACCGCGCTGCCGTACCAGGCTTCACCGGCGAAGGTGCTCGAGCAGATCGCGGCGCAGATGCAGGCGAAGAAGCTGCCGATGCTCGTCGATCTGCGCGACGAATCCGATCACGAGAATCCGACGCGCCTCGTGCTGGTGCCGCGTTCGAACCGCATCGACGTCGAACGGCTGATGAGCCACCTGTTCGCCACCACCGATCTCGAACGCAGCTTCCGGGTGAATCTGAACGTGATCGGGCTCGACATGCGGCCGCGCGTGAAAGGGCTCGCCGAAATGCTGCGCGAATGGCTGGTGTTCCGGCAGGCGACGGTCACGCGCAGGCTCGAGCACCGTCTCGCGAAGATCGAACAGCGGCTGCACATCCTGGCCGGCTTGCTGATCGCGTATCTCAACATCGACGAAGTCGTTCGCATCGTCCGCGAGGAAGACAATCCGAGAGCGGAACTGATGACGCGGTTCGCGCTGTCGGAGATCCAGGCGAACGCGATTCTCGATCTGCGATTGCGGCAACTGGCCCGACTCGAAGAGATCAAGCTGACCACCGAGCGCGACGAGCTCGACGCCGAGAAAGCGGACATCGACAAGACGCTGAAGTCGAAGGCGCGGCTGAAGACGCTGGTCAAGAAGGAACTGCTGGCCGACGCCGAAGCGCACGGTGACGCACGGCGCTCGCCGCTCGAAACGGTCGACGAAGCGGCGGCGTTCACCGAGGAAGACCTGCTCACGAACGAACCCATCACCGTAGTGATGTCGGAGAAGGGCTGGATTCGCGCGGCAAAGGGACACGACGTCAACGTCGTCGAGTTGAGCTATCGAACGGGCGACTCGTTCCTCATGGCGGCAAAAGGTCGCAGCAACGACGTGCTTGCGGTGGTGGATTCCACCGGCAGAGCGTACTCGTTGGCGCCGCATACGTTGCCGTCTGCGCGCGGTCAGGGTGAGCCGCTCACGGGCAAGTTGAATCCACCCGAAGGCGCCCGTTTCGTCGGAGTCGTGATCGGGCGCGCGGAGCAGCGGGTATTGCTGGCGTCGAACGCGGGCTACGGATTCGTCACCAAGCTCGGCGATCTCGTCGCGAAGAATCGCGCGGGCAAGGCCATGTTGAGCGTACCGAGTAACGGCACCGCGTTGGCGCCGGTGCTGCTGGTGCACGACGGCGAACAACTGGTGGTCGCGATCACCGACCAGGGCCGTATGCTCGCGTTCCCGATCGGCGAAGTGCCGGAACTCGCGCGCGGAAAAGGCAACAAGCTGATCAACGTGCCGACCGCGGCATTCAACTCCGGCGAAGAAACCATGATTGCGGTTGCCGTGATCTCGGAGGCGGATCAATTGCTGGTGCGCGCCGGGCAACGGCATCTGCGGATGAAGTTGAAAGATCTCGAGCACTACGTGGGCCAACGCGCGCTGCGCGGCCACAAGCTACCGCGCGGATTTCAGAGAGTGGACGGCGTCGACGTCGAGTCTTCCTGAGATCGCAGCAATTCGGCCTGATGGTCGAGCGCCGCGCCGTAGGCATCCGCAACGGCCGATACGATCACGCAGCTGTCGTGCGCCGTCGTGGTGAGCGTGCGCAGGATCGGATTGGTCTGTTCTTCCACGATGAAGCGTTCGGGGCGGGGCAACCGTTCGAATGCGTCGTGGCTCGCGGCGATGGAGCCTTCAGGTGCTACCGCGCTGAGTACGACCGTGTCCTGTACCGCATCCGAATTCGGATCCGTAGGTGCGTCGCCGGTCCGCGTCGTCACGTGCACGCCGAAGCGGAACTTCATTTCGGGTCGCGCGGCGATGTGCAGCGCCTCGTTGAAGTTGTCGAGGCTTTCGGCCAGCAGCAGCGCCGCGCACAGCACTTTGAAGCACTGGTCCGGTTCCGGAACCGTTTCCGGAACCGGCTCGCTGTCGCGGAACACCAGCAGTACGCCGATGTTCGAGAGGTCGCTGGCGACCGCGCCGTGCTGACGAGCTACTCGTGTCGCACGCCGGCGCACTTCCGCCAACACGTCGGCGCGTTCCTTGCTCGGTACCGCCATGAGGTTGAGCAGATTGACGGCGAGCAGCCACTCGGTGGTCTCACCGGGCTGCTCCTGCTCGACGGCCTCGCCCGCCGACTCGACTTCCGGAACGGCGTCGAGGCGCAATCCCAGGAGATATCCGGCGACCGCCGACAGCAGCGCGCCGATCAGCGCCGGCAGCACTAGATACGGCGTGGCGAACCCCGACGCGGAGAACGCCTCCGCGGCAATCGCGATCTGCACGGATCCGGCGACGACGCCCTCGAATTCGATGTCGTGCGTGAACAGCGGCGTGTCGGCGAGCGGCCGCGTTCCGGCGTTGGCGACGATCCGATCGTCGACGGTGACGATCGTCACCGACTCGATCTCCGGTAACTCGCTCATCCGCGTGGCGAGCACGCCGAGACGAATGCGGTCGAGCGTGAACAGCGGCTCGATGGACAGCGCCGCCAACTGTGCGGCTGCGGCGTTGCCGAATTGCGCCACGCGAGTGCTGCGCGCGTCTTCGACCGAGCGATACCACGACGTACCGAGCAGCAGCGCGGTCAACAACGACGCGCACAACGCGAGCAGCGTCGCTTGCCAATGCCGTCTCGTTAGAGCGTCGCGCACGTTCGGCCACATTGGTTTGACGGGCATGGTGTGGGGGCGTTAGGTTCTGCGCGGACTTTTCTTGGGCACTGCGTCGTAGGCGAATGCGTGTGATCAGCGAGATCGTGTTGGTGAACGTATCGGGCGAGAACAAGCCCGCGCTGATGGGCATGTTGACATCGACGTTGACCGCTTATCAAGTTCGGATACTCGACGTCGGCCAAGCCGTGATTCACGACGAGTTGAGTCTCGGCATGCTGATCGAAATTCCCGATCGAAGCTCGACCGAGGCACTGAAGGAAGCGTTGCTCGCGCACACGCGCGCGCTCGGTACCGTCATCCGCTTCACGAAGGTCTCGACCGAAGAATACGACGCGTGGGTGGCGCAGCAGGGCAAGCCGCGCTACATCGTGACGATGTTGGCGGGCGGCGTCGCAGCAGCGCAACTCGCCGCGGTGATTACGATCGTCGAGCACCACTCGCTCGGCGTCGACGGCATCAGGCGCCTTTCGGGACGGCTGCCGTTAGGCAGCGGCGGCACGAACGCGCGCGCGTGCGTGGAGATTTCGCTGCGCGGCGATCTCGCCGATCCGCGCCGGCTGAAGGCCGAATTGCTCGAAGCCGCCGGCCGGCTCACGTTCGACTTCAGCGTTCAGGAAGACACCGTCTACCGACGCAATCGGCGGCTGGTCGCGTTCGACATGGACTCGACGCTGATCAAGGTCGAAGTGATCGACGAGCTCGCGCGGGTGCACGGCGTCGGCCACGAAGTCGCCGCGATCACCGAGCGCGCGATGCGCGGCGAGATCGACTTCAAGGAGAGTTTCCGGCGTCGCGTCGCGTTGCTGAAGGGATTGTCTGCCGTTGCGCTCGCCGACGTCGCGGCCGCCGTTCCGCTGACCGACGGCGCGCGCAGGCTGATTGCGGCGCTGAAGCACTTCGGTTACCGAACCGCGATCATCTCGGGCGGCTTCATGCACGTGGGCGACCGGTTGAAGCGCGAACTCGGCATCGACTACGTGCACGCGAACGCACTGGAGACGCGCGATGGCGTCGTCACCGGCGCCGTGGTCGGCGACATCATCGACGCGGAGCGCAAAGCGAGCGTGCTTCGCACGCTGTGTCGTAACGAGGGCATTGCGCTCGCGCAATCGATCGCGATCGGCGATGGCGCGAACGATCTGCCGATGTTGGCTGCAGCGGGGCTCGGCGTGGCATTTCACGCCAAACCGATCGTCAGGGAATCAGCGAGTCACGCGATATCGAACTTCGGGCTCGACAGCGTGTTGTATCTGATGGGGTTTACCGACCGGGACATCGAACAGGCCGCGGCGAACGATCAATCGTCGGCGGCGAAGTCGTAGTTCATTTCGGTGGACGGTTCCTGCAGGTAGTGTCCCTGGATGTAGTTCGCACCGGCTTGCCACAGCGCTGAAAGCACCGTGGCGCTTTCTACCATCGGAATCACCGTCAGTTTGCCGTGCTGCTGCAGCTCGCGAATCATGCTGGTGAGCTTGTCCTTCTTCGCCGGATTGCCGTCCAGTTCCTGCACGTGGGTGCCGTCGATCTTCACGAAGTCGACCGGAACGTGGCGCAGCGTCTCGAACGGATTGTCGGTAACGCCGAAATGGCGCAGCGAGGTGCGGCAGTGCATCGCTTTCAGGCCTTGTACGAACTCGCGCGCCTGGCGAACGTGACCGGACGCATCGGGTTCTGCGATCTGGAAGATCACCGCATCGCTCGGCAGACGCGCGGCTTTGATCGCCACGCCGAGCCATTGGATGAACTCGTCGTCGATCAGACTGTTGCGCGTCAGGTTGATCGTCAGTCGGGTGTTGTGGCCCTTCGAGCGATGTACCGACAGGACTTTGATCGACTGCAGAATCACCCAGCGATCGATTTTGCCCGCAACGCCGTTCTGGATCGCGAGTTCGAGGAACTGGTCGGGCGGCAAGCGGCGGCCTTTCTCGTCGACGAGACGCAGAAAGACTTCGTAGTGTTCGTCGGAGTCGCCGCGCAGGCTGATGATCGGCTGGAACAGCAGTACGAACGTCTGATTCTCGATCGCGTCGTTGACGAGCTTGAGAATGCGCTTCTGTTCGCCGGAGAGGCCGCTGATGTTGCCCTCGGCTTCGAGCGTAGTGACGCTCGGCCACTGAATGCAGTTGGTCTTGTTCGCGGCGCGCGCGGCGACCAGCGTCTTGAAGGCCAGATTCATGGCGTCGGCCGCGGTTCCCGATTCGCTGATCGCGGCGGCACCGATCGAGATCGTGCGGCGCACGGTCTTGCCGTCGACTTCGAACAACGCGCCTTCGATCGATTCGCGCAGCCGTTCGGCCAGGACGTCGCCGCCGGCCTCGCTGCCGATCGCTGCGACGGCGAATCGGTGGTTCGCAATGCGTCCCAGCCGCGCGCCGCCCAGTTCCGCCGTTAGTGCGTCGGCGAGCTGCGACACCATCGATTCGGAGCGCAACAGACCGAGTTCGACCTGCATCGCGTCGAAGTCGTCGATTTCCACCACCAGAATCGCGCCGCTCAGTGGCGCGTTGCCGTCGAGGGCCGCAAGGAAGGTGTGAGTCGACTGGAACGGATCGGCGCCGTTGCCGTTGGCGACGGTTGCCGCCGGTGCCGGCATCGGCTCTGCGTCGTCGAGCGGCGGCAGCGCGTCCTGGAGGACCGGTACGGCGTCCTGGAGGACCGGCACCGACTCGGAGCGGACCAGTACCTGCGTGCAGTGTTCGCCTTCGTAGTCGGCGCCCGACAGCGTCATCTGCCCGGCGATCGGCGCGCCCGACGTCGAGCGACCGCGGAATGCAAACGACAACTCGTCGTTCGAGTCGTCGCGGAACGTCTTGATTTTCGTTCTGAACTCGTCGGTGAACGACTCGTCCATCAGGTCGAGCAGCGGCAGCCCCAACAGCTCGTCGGCGTCTTCGAAGCCGAACAGCTTGAAGTAGTCGTCGTTGGCGTAGATGTGCATGCCTTCGTGCACGTACGCGATGGCGGCCGCCGAATTCGCCAGCAGCAATTCGCAGCGGCGCTCGGCTTCCTGCAGCGCGCGGCGCGTCTGAGTGAAACGATGCCGCTGGCAGACGTTTTCCAGCTCGCGCTTGACGACGTAGAGGAAGCGTTCGTTGTCGTCGTCGAAAACCACGTCGGTCGCGCCCATCGCGAGGCCGCGCGTCAGATTCTTCGGCTCGGACGAATCGTCCATCACGATGATCGGCAGATCCGGCTTGCGCTTGCGCAGCGCCGGCAATACCTGTTCGAGGTGATCGAAGCCGGAACGGCAGAGCAGCAGATCTATGGCTTGTTCGGCGACGGATTCGTCGGAGAGGTCGCCGCAGAATTCGGAACGGGTGGCGATGCCGGCGTTGCGCAGCACGGAGTCGATCTCATGCGCGCGATTCTCGGAGCGATCGGCAATGAGGAGACGGACCGGAGACGGCGTGGCCATACCTCGACACAATCCCTATTGTTGAACAGTTTCCCTACTTGTTCCCTTTGGCGGGCCCGCTCGGAGACCCCTTTGGGGGCTGCTCGGACTGATCGGCCTCGATCATGTTCCACAGCGAGTCCATGTTCAGGTCGATCTGGGTGTTTTCCAAGTAACCATCCAGCATTCGGAATGTGAACTGGGTAAAACTTTCGGTCATCCGGACGCGGCGCATCAGCTGCCCCGTCGCCTGGATTCCGTGCCGTTTGAGCTGCACCTTCTGCGACTCGTTGTACGGCAACCGCGGGGTGATCAGCATGGCGGGCTGACCGATTGCTTCGAGGGCGGGCAGCAGAACCGCCCGGTGGTAGTCGGTGTTGTTGCCGCGTTTCTGCAGCATCCGTACCGCGATCGGTATCGCTTTCGGCGCCAGCAACTCGATCCCCATCAGCGTTTCCTGATCGCTGTGACGGATCCAGCGCGACACCGCGATGCACCAGCGCGCGTCGTCGCGCTCCCGAATCGCGAGCAGTTCGCCGGTCTGCAGCTGGTTCGGCAGCGGCGTCATCCAGCGCACGCAATACCCGGACGGACTCGTGTCGAGGATCTCGCAGTCGTAGTACGGATAAGCCGCCTCGACCGCGTCGCGCGTCTGCAACCGGCGCGAATTCAGCAGAATCCGGCTGGGATCGTCGATGTTCGGATTCATCGGCATTTTCGCGCCGCGCAGATCGAACGCGTTGTCCCAGACGTCGCCGGGACGGGCCGGACGTTGCGCCGCCTGTTCCTGCATGAACGGATTGATCTCGCGACGCAGCAGCGCTTCGGTGGTGCCGAGCTGGTCGGCGAATTCGACGCCGCCGCAGATGTAGTAGTGCATCGTTCGCAGTCCGACACAGATCTTCATCGGGCCGGAGGAACGCGAGCGCCGGAACGAGCGCTTCTTCATGACGCCCCAGGCATGCGCCAGATGGCGCAGCAGATCGAGGCCGATGTAATCCGGCACCGGAACGTCCGACGCCATTTCTGCGAGATAGGCTTCGAGTTCGTACACCAGCACGTCGGTGCGGATGCCGCGCAGCTGGTCGCCGGCGTGGCTGCCGAGTTCGCGATAGCTGGGCGGTGAATCGGCGCCCAGATCGACGACGAACATCGTGTCGTCGGCAGGCGCGCCGATGGTGATCCGCGGCGTCCATTGGTCGAGCGCGTTGAAGATCGC
The DNA here is from genome assembly GCA_963787045.1 of uncultured Gammaproteobacteria bacterium. GTDB lineage: Bacteria > Pseudomonadota > Gammaproteobacteria > Pseudomonadales > Azotimanducaceae > DATJGR01. The sequence continues at coordinate 113,743 of CAWBBR010000003.1, forward strand.
CGACAGGTCCTTCTGACGCAGCTGGTTCGGTTTGGCCACGGCGAGCAGCGCGATGCGCAGATACACGTCGGCGAGCGTGAGCATGCCGCCGCCGCGACTCTGTTCGTCGCTGTACGCATTCGTCGCGATGCCGAGGTCGTCGGCGAGGCGATAGAGCTGGTTCAGCTCGTACCACGCTTTCGCGGGCGCGTCGGTGTAGAACTCGTACGTCCGCAACAACGCGCAGGACAGGTCGGCCGCGGTGCGGTGCATCGCGTTGCCGAGCAGATCCTTCAGCGAATCCGTGAGTTCGTCTGAGGCCAGCGCGTCGCGCACGACCGCCTTGTAGCCGAGCACCAGTTCCTTCTGTACCGATTGCGCCAGTTGCGCGTGACCTTCGCCGGCCGCCGATGCGCCGGCCGCGGTCCGATCGAGGCGCGCGCAGATGTAGTGCGTCGGCGGACGGATGATCTCGAGGCAGTTGAAACGCAGTTCGGGTTCGGCGGAGATGCGGGCGAGTTCGGTGGCGACTTTGAGCAGCTGGTGGGCCGCTTCGAACGTGTGCGCCATCGGCAGATGGCCGACCCATTCGGCGAGCGCAGCGGGATCGGTATCGCACACGCTCAAGCCCGCGAAGGTGCTGTCGGGGACAATCAGGCGCAGCGAATGATCGCTCATGAGTTCGGAGGCGGTGCTGGTGGCTGCAGTATAGAGGATGGACGACGGCTTTTTCGGACCGCGTTCACGTCCGTTTACGCACGGACGCTGCTATGTCGAGGCGATGATCTGCTTGGCGTCGAGTCCGGCCACCTCGCGGGCGAGTCGCGGCACCAGGTAACCGGGCAAACGCGATCGCAGCGCGGCGATCAACTCGAGCCCTCGCTCTTGCGAAACGTCGAAATGATGCGTGCCGCGCACGCGATCCGGCAGATGCAGGTAATAAGGCAGCACGTGGTTGTCGAACAACCGCTGCGATAGTTCTTCGAGCGACTCGACGTCGTCATTCACACCGGCGAGCAACACACTCTGATTGAGCAGTGCAACGCCGCTGCGGTGCAGCGCCGCGAGCGCGTCGACGAACGTTCCGGCGATCTCGTTGGGATGATTCACGTGCAGCACGATCGACGTCGCCGCGCGCGCATCGCGCAGCATCTGCACGAACTCGACCGTCACGCGCTCGGGGATCACCACCGGCAGGCGCGTGTGGATGCGGATCCGGCGTACGTGCGGAATGGCATCGAGTCGCGCGATGAGTCGGCGCAGCGGCCCGTCTTTGAGCATCAGCGGGTCGCCGCCGGACAGAATCACTTCGGAGATGCTCGGATCGCGCTCCACCGCGGTCAGCGACGGAAACGCAACCGCTTGTTGGTGGTCCGCGTACGGAAAGGCGCGACGGAAACAATAGCGGCAATGCACGGCGCACGCCGGGGCAGCAATCAACAGGACGCGGCCGTGATACTTCTGGATCACGCCGGGTGCGAGCGTCGCAGATGCTTCCTCAAGCGGATCCAGCGAGTACCCGGCGGCGGAATCGCGCTCGGTCGCCAGCGGCAACACCTGTCGCAGCAATGGATCGCGACGATCGCGAATGCGCATCCGCTCGACGAACGAATGCGGCACGCGCAACGGGAAATCCGGATCGAAGTCGACGTCGTCCGCATCGAGTTCGAGACGTTCGAGCAGCGCGCGCGGATCGGTGATCGCATCGGCGAGCGCGCGCGTCCACGCATCGGACTGCCATGGAATCGGCTTCAGCGGTATCATGGCGCGGTTTTTTGCACAGGTGTTACGCACGCGAAATGGCCTTTTATTCTACCAGTGAGTTCAAACCCGGCATGAAGGTTCTCCTCGACGGAGCGCCGTGTTCGATCGTCGAGAACGAGTTCGTGAAGCCGGGCAAAGGCCAGGCGTTCAATCGCGTGCGATTGCGCAACCTGCAGAACGGCCGCATGTGGGAGCGCACGTTCAAGTCCGGCGAGAGCCTCGAAGGCGCCGACGTTCTGGACATGGACATGCAGTACCTCTACACCGACGGCGAGTTCTGGCACTTCATGAAGACCGACGGCAGTTTCGAACAGCTCGCCGCCGGCGCCGATGTGCTGGGTGATTCGAAGGACTGGTTGAAGGAAGAAGACAGCTACATCGTCACGCTGTGGAACGACGTGCCCATCGCGGTCACACCGCCGAACTTCATCATTCTCGAAGTCGTCGAGACCGATCCGGGCATCAAGGGCGATACCGCCACCGGCGGCACCAAGCCGGCGAAGGTCTCCACCGGTGCGGTCGTGAAGGTTCCCCTCTTCATATCTGTTGGCGACGTTCTGAAGATCGACACCCGCACCGGCACCTACGTCAGCCGCGCGCAATAGCGGCGCGCGCATAGCGGATGGAGAAGTGCGTTGCGAGACGAGGACTGGCGTCCGACCTGTTCCATTGAGACGCTCGTAGCGCGCTCGCAGACGCTGGCATCGATCCGCGCGTTCTTCGCGCAGCGCGGCGTGCTCGAAGTGGACACGCCGGTGCTGTCGCGCACCACCGTTACCGATCCGGCGATCGAATCGCTGTCGCTCCTCGATGCCGGCGAGCGGCGTTATCTGCAGACGTCGCCGGAATATCAGATGAAACGGCTGCTGGCGGCCGGCGCGCCGTCGATGGTCCGCATCGGCCCGGTGTTTCGCGCGGAAGAGTCCGGTCGGCTGCACAACCCCGAGTTCACGATGATCGAGTGGTACCGGCTCGGCTTCGACCTGGCGCAGCTGATGGACGAAGTGGCCGCGCTGGTCGATCAAGTGCTCGGGGTGCAGCGCAGCCGCACGGTGACGTACCACCAACTCCTTCGCGAGGGGGCGGGCGTCGATGCGTTCGAGAGCAGCGCAGCGGATCTGGTCGCCGCGCTCGCACGACTGGGCGTGGAACTGTCTCCCGGCGCGGCCGCCGATCGTCGCGCCTTGCTCGATCTGTTGGTCACTCATGCGATCGATGCGCTCGGCGCCGGTCGCGTCTTCATCACCGATTATCCCGCTGACCAGGCCGCGCTCGCTCGCCTGGTGCAGGACTCAGACGGTCGCACCGTAGCGGCCCGCTTCGAGCTGATCATCGACGGTGTAGAAGTGGCGAACGGCTACGACGAACTCGCCGACGCCGACGTGATGGAGCATCGCATGACCGCCGATGTCGAGTTGCGGCGTGGTGCCGGCCGCGATGTTCCCGCGCACGATCGCCGCCTGCTTGCGGCGATGCGCTACGGGTTGCCGCGGCTGTTCCGGTGTCGCGCTCGGCTTCGATCGATTGATGATGCGCAAGCTCGGGGTGGCGCGCATCGAAGAGGTCATGCCGTTCGGAATTGCGCGGGCGTAACGTTCCCGAGCGATTCGCCCATTCGCACGCGCGAACCCACCGCGAGTCGCGGCGCCGGAACGAACGTATCGCGCGGCACGATGACGATCACGGTGGAACCGAGCAGAAACCGGCCGATTTCGTCGCCGCGCACGAACGCGCGGTCGTGCGTGTTCGCCTGCTCGCTGCGGTACGGCGACTTCGGTGCATCGAACACCGTCTCGATGCTCGCGACGATCAGCGCACCGACCATCACCAGGATGAGCGGACCGATCGCGCTGTCGAACTGCATCACCAGTCGTTCGTTGCGGCAGAACAGCTGCTCCACTCCCGCCTCCGTCTTCGCATTGACCGAGAACAGTTCGCCGGGCACCGCGACCGAACGCCGCAGCGTGCAGTCGATCGGTACGTGCACGCGGTGATAGTCCGACGGTGCGAGATAGATGGTGGCGAACCAACCGCCGTCGAACGTCTTCTCGGCGCGGCTGTCGAGCACGAGCGACGTCAGCGAATAGCGGATGCCTTTCGCCTGCAGCAGTTGTCCGCTGCTGATCGTGCCGAGTTGGCTCACCGCGCCGTCCGCCGGTGAAACGAGTGCGGTTCGATCGTCGGGCAACGGACGCGCGCCGCGTGCCAGCGAGCGCGTGAAGAAATCGTTGAACGTCTGATACTCATCGACGGATCGGCGTTCCGCTTCTTCGAGACTGACGCCGTACGCAGCGCTGAAAGCCTGGATCAGCGGCCGACTCAGCAGCGACGAGTTCGCGAACCGTCCCAACAGACGCGACAGCGCGTGCTGCGGCAGCAATCGCTGGAATTGAACGAATGCGCTCATCGCGCGCTCACGGCCCCGTCTCGATCGGTGTGTCGTCGCGATTGCCCCATTCGGACCACGACCCGTGATAACCGCGAATCTGTGGATATCCGAGCACGCGGCCGACCAGATACGCGAGCCCGGATCGATGGTGCGTCTGGCAGTGCGCGATGACGTGCTTGTCGGGCGTGATGCCGCGCGACGCGAGCAGCTCGGCGATGTCGGTGCGCAAGCGCAACTGCCGCGCGCGATCCATCAGATCGAGCCAGTCGAGGTGCACGGCGCCCGGGATGTGTCCGTTGCGCGCGGCGGTGGCGCGCGCGCCGGTGTACTCGTCGGCGCTGCGACAGTCCCAGATCACGGTGGATGCGTCGTCGAGGCGATCGAGGATGTCTTGTGCATCGGCGATCGGCCCGCGATCGATCGACAGCCGAACCTGCGTCGGTTGCGGTTGCACCGGCGTGCGGTCGATCGGCTTACCGGCCGCGGCCCACGCGTGGATGCCGCCGTCGAGATACAGCCATTTCGCGTGCCCGATGATGTCGAGCGTCCAGATGAAGCGTCCGGCCCAACCGCCGCCTTCGTCGTCGTAAGCAACGATCGTCGCGTCGGGTCTGTAGCCGATGCGCGAGAACAGCTGTTGGAGCCGCGCCGCATCGGGTAGCTGACCGGTCGCGGGCCTGATCCCCGACACGAGCTCGCCGGGTGCCACGTGAATGGCGCCTGCGATGTGTCCTGCCGCATACGCATCAGCCGATGCGACGTGGATCAGTAAAAGGTTGCGATCCGCCGCGATGCGCGCCTCCGCGATAAGCGCCGCCAGATCGTCGGGTTCGAGGACGTGATTCAACTCTTGATTCAACTACCGATGCTCGGATTCGAAGTCGGCGCGGATGATACAACGAGCCCGAAGCAGCAATCGCCGCAACGCTGTTCTATCCTGCCGCCTGATTTTCGTCGTGGAAGCCGTTGTGATCAGCAATCTCGTCTGGATGGACCTCGAAATGACCGGCCTCGATCCGGAACACGACGTGATCCTCGAGATGGCCACCATCGTGACCGACGGCAACCTGAACGTCATTGCGGAGGGTCCGGCGATCGCGCTCGCCCAACCCGAAGCGAAGCTCGCCGCGATGGACGCGTGGAACACGTCGCATCACACCGCGTCGGGTCTCGTGCAGCGCGTGCGGACGGAAGGCATCAGTACCATCGAGGCCGAGGCCGTGACGCTGGCGTTCATCGAGAAACACGTGGAGAAAGGTCAGGCGCCGCTGTGCGGCAACACGATCTGGCAGGACCGGCGTTTCCTGACGCGCTACATGCCGACGCTGGAGGGCTTCCTGCACTACCGGATGATCGACGTCAGCACCATCAAAGAGCTGGCGCGGCGATGGGCGCCGGAGGTGCTCGGCGGATTTTCGAAGCAGAGCCAGCATCAGGCGCTCGCCGACATCCGCGAGTCGATCGCCGAACTCGCTTACTACCGGTCGCACCTGTTCAAGCTGCCGTAATCCGGGCCGATTCGAGCTGGCGTTCGAGCGCCCAGTCGATGTGTTCCGCGAGCAGCGGCGACGCATCGAGACGGCGCTGCCGCAGGGACGCGACGATGCGCGGATCCGCCGGCGCGTTGCCGAGCGCGACCGTTACGTTGCGCTGCCACTGTTCGTAGTTGATCCGCCGTAACGCGCTGCCTTCGGTACGCGCGAGAAATTCCGCCTCCGACCAGCCGAACAGATCGAGCAGCGGGGTGCGGTCGAGCGCGTGGCGCGGCAGGAAGTCCGCTTCGGCGCTGGCCTGCGCGAATCGATTCCACGGACACACGAGCTGGCAATCGTCGCAACCGAAGATCCGGTTGCCGATCGCCGCCCGCAATTCGAGCGGAATGGCGCCTTTGTGCTCGATCGTCAGATAAGAGATGCAGCGGCGCGCGTCGAGCTGTCGCGGGCCGGTGATCGCCGCCGTCGGGCAGACGCTCATGCACGCGCTGCAGCGGCCGCAGTGATCGTCTGCCGCCGGCGCGTCGATCGGCAGCGGCAGATCGGTGAGCACTTCGCCGAGGAAGAACCACGATCCGGCCGAGCGATTCAGCAGCAGCGTGTGTTTGCCGATCCAACCGAGCCCGGCTTTCTCCGCCAGGGCTTTCTCGAGAATCGGCGCGCTGTCGGTATACGCGCGCACGTGGGTATCGCCGCTGCGTTCGTTGATGCGCCGCGCGAGCGCGCGCAAGCGACCGCGCACGACCTTGTGATAGTCGCGACCCAACGCGTAGCGCGACACGTAGCCGAGGTCGGGCCGTTCCAGCACCTGCAGCGGTTGCGTGTCGGGTGGCTGATAGTCCATCCGCGCGACGATGGCGCGACAGCTGCCCGTTACGAGCCGCGACGGATCGAAGCGGAGCTCCAGGCGGCGCTCGAGATATTTCATCTCGCCGTGTCGTCCGTCGGCGAGCCATCGCTCGAATCGCTCGCGATAGACCGCCACGTCGAGATCGGTGATCGCGATCTGCTGGAAGCCGAGTTCTCGGCCCCATTGCTTGATGTCGTTTGCGAATGCCTCGAGCGTCAACGGAAGTGCAACCGGTATGGCGCGTTGCCGGCACTATAATGCCGCGGCGTTCCTTCGTTCGATCCGTTCAGGTGAGCCGTGTCTCTCGACCGTTTTTCAGGCGCCGCGTTCGACCGGTTGTTCACGGCCGCGCAATCGCGCGCGCTCGACCGGCTCGCGATCGAGCGCCACGGCATTCCCGGCATCGTGTTGATGAAGCGGGCCGGCCGCGCCGCATGGACAACGCTGCAGCAACGCTGGCCGGGTACCGATTCGATCAGCGTGGTGTGCGGTCGCGGCAACAATGCCGGCGACGGCTACATCGTTGCCGGGATGCGCGCGTTCGAGCGGCACCGCGGTGCAGCTGATCCAGCTCGGCAGCGCCACCGCGTTGACCGGCGACGCCGCGCTCGCACGCGACTGGGCGGTCGCGCTCGGCGTCGCGATCGTCGAAGTGTCGGGTGAAGCGCCGGCGTTCGAAATCGAAGGGGCGGTGATCGTCGATGCGTTGATCGGCACCGGCGCGAGCGGCGACGTACGTCCCGGGTTCGCGCGCGCGATCGACCAGATCAATGCAGCGGCGAAGCCGGTGTTGTCGCTCGACATTCCGTCGGGTCTTTGCGCCGACACCGGCCGCGTGCTCGGCAGCGCGGTGCGCGCCGACGTTACCGCCACGTTCATCGGAGTGAAGCGCGGGCTGGTGACCGGCAGCGGACCGGACCACACCGGCGACATCGTGCTCGACACGTTGGGCGTGCCGGACGACTGTCACCGCGACGTCGGCGGCATCGCGGCGCTGCAATGGAGTGCGCAGCGACATCTGATCCCGCATCGGGCGGCGACCGCATACAAACACCAGTCGGGCCACGCGCTGATCGTCGGCGGCGACAGCGGCATGGGCGGCGCCGTTGCAATGGCCGCCGAAGCGGCGCTGCGCGTCGGCGCCGGACTCGTCAGCGTCGTGACGCGACCGGAACACGTGGGTGCGGTGCTGACGCGGCGACCGGAGATCATGGCGAAGGGCGTCGACGATGCGCAGTCGCTGGACGCGCTGGTCGATCGCGCGACCGTCATTGCGATCGGCCCCGGACTCGGTCGCAGCGAATGGGGACGCGCATTGCTCGAACGCGTATTGCGCGCCGGCAAACCGCTGGTGATCGACGCCGACGGTCTCCACCTGCTCGCGCAACAGTCGAGCGGACGCCGCACCGCCGATGGTGTTGACGCCGCACGTGGCGGAAGCCGCCGCATTGCTGGGAACGACGGTTGCCGACGTCCAACGGGACCGCTTTGCCGCGGCGGCCGCGCTCGCCGCGCGCTCGGCGAACGGCGCGGTGATTCTGAAAGGCGCGGGTTCGGTCGTCGCTGGAAATGATCGCGTCGGCGTTTGTCTGCATGGCAATCCCGGTATGGCCGACTGCCGGGATGGGCGACGTGCTGACCGGTGTGGTCGCCGGCTTGCTCGCGCAAGGCCTCGGCGCGACCGATGCAGCAGCGGCCGGTGCGTGTCTGCACAGCTTCGCGGCCGACCGGGTCGCCGATCGTCACGGACGCATCGGGCTGCTCGCGACCGATCTGATGAGCGAACTACGCGCGATCCTCAATGAACGTACGAACTGAGTTCGTCGCCGGCGAGGCGGCGATGCTGGAATACGGCATTGCGATGTCGAAGCGTATGACGCGCGACGAGCTGGTCTTTCTCGAAGGCGAACTCGGCGCGGGCAAGACGACACTGGCGCGCGGCATTCTGCGCGGGTTGGGATTTTCCGGGCACGTGAAGAGTCCGACGTACACGCTGGTGGAACCGTATGAGTTCGCGTCGCAGCGCGTGTATCACTTTGACTTTTATAGAATCAGAGATGCCGAAGAGCTAGAGTACATCGGGCTCGACGATCTGCTTGGCGAACGCGCGATCAAGCTCGTCGAATGGCCGGAGAAGGCGCTCGGTCGGCTGCCGCGGCCGGACAGGGTCGTCAGGATACGAGTGGAGAACGACGGCAGAGTCATCGAACAGACGTTCGACGATCGCGCGGCGACTGGAAACCGTGGATGAAGGTTCTGCTCCGACATGTCGCTGATGGTCTCGCGCTGTGCCTCGCATTGCTGATTGCGTCCCCGGCGTTCGCGGCGACCATCGATGCCGTGGCGGTGCAACCCGACAGCGGCAATACGCGCGTGATCTTCGATGTGTCGGTGCGCGTTCCATTCCAGGTGTTCACGCTCGAGAATCCGCACCGCGTGGTCGTCGATCTGGACGACTCGCGTCCGCGTAGCGGCGTCAACGTCGGCGATACGCCGGTGAGCGGCAACGACGTTACCGGCATCCGCGGCGGGCCGCGCGACAAATCGGGCTACCGCATCGTCATCGACGTGGCCGATCGGCTGCAGCCGAACGCGTACATGATTGCGTCGCCGACGTCCGGCGGCGACCGGTTGATCGTCGAACTGCGGGGAGGCGGTGCATCGCCCGCCGCCGGTCGACCCGCTCCGCCCAAAGCAGTTCCGCTGTCGGCACCGCCGGTTGCCGCAACGCCTGCAACGACGAAAAACAAAGGGCGCAGCGAAGCGAGCACGGCCGAAGGTCCTCTTCGCGACTTCATCGTCGCGATCGACGCCGGTCACGGCGGACAGGACCCCGGCGCGATCGGCGTCGGCAAAGTGCAGGAAAAGCGCATTGCGTTGGCGATCGCGAAGGAACTGGAGCGACTGTTCAACAGCGCGTCCGGATATCGCGGCGCGTTGACGCGCAAAGGCGATTACTACCTCACGTTGCGACAACGCACGACGGTTGCGCGCAATCAGCGCGCCGATCTGTTCGTGTCGATTCATGCAGATGCGTTCTCCGGACCCGATGCGCGCGGCGCCTCGGTGTACACGTTGTCGGCGAAAGGGGCGACCAGCGAAACCGCGCGCTGGCTCGCCGAAAAGGAAAACGCGTCGGATCTGATCGGCGGCGCCGGTGACGTCAGCCTCGACGATAAGGACGCCCTGCTCGCACACGTGTTGCTCGATCTGTCGATGGACGGCAATCGTTCCGCCAGCATCGAAGCGGGATCGGCGGTGCTCGAAGCCCTGAACGACTTCACCCGGCTGCATCGGGATCACGTCGAGCAGGCCGGTTTCGTCGTGCTGAAGTCGCCCGATATTCCGTCGATGCTGGTCGAGACCGGCTATCTGTCGAATGCGAGCGAGGCGCGCAGCCTGTCGCAGGTCGCATATCAGCGGAAAGTCGCACAGGCGATTTTCAAAGGCGTCACGGCATACGCGCAGCGACATGCGCCGCCGGGCACCACGCTCGCCTGGCGACAGCAGAAGCGGAGTCCGCCGAGTTGAGCGATCGTATCAAGAGACTCTCGTCGTTCGTCGCCAACCAGATCGCGGCCGGTGAGGTCGTCGAACGGCCCGCGTCGATCGTCAAGGAACTGATCGAGAACAGCCTCGACGCGCAGGCACGCCGGATCGTGCTGACGATCGAACAAGGCGGCGTCAAACGCGTGCGCGTGTCCGACGACGGCGTCGGTATTCACGCCGACGATCTGCAGTTGGCAGTGTGTCCGCACGCAACCAGCAAGATCGATGCGGCCGACGACCTCGAAGGCGTGGCGACGCTCGGTTTCAGAGGGGAAGCCCTCGCGAGCATCGCGTCAGTCGCGAAGCTGTCGATCAGCACGCGAACGGCAGCCGCCGAAAACGGCTCGCGCATCGATGTGGACGATGGCGCTGAAGCACGCGTCGGCCCTGCGGCCCATCCGCGCGGCACCACGGTCGACGTCAGCGACCTGTTCTACAACACGCCGGCGCGGCGCAAATTCCTGAAGAGCGAGCGTACCGAGCTCGCGCATCTGAACGACATCGTGACCCGTCTCGCACTCGCGCGACTCGACGTCGAATTCGAAACCCGCAATGGCAGCGCCATCCAGCACCTCGCACCGAGCGAGGCGGACGGTCTGCGTCGCGTCGCGCAACTGCTCGGCGCCGGATTCGCGGCGGCGAGTGTGGCCATCGACGAAGAGCGCGACGGTTTGCGCTTGCGTGGTTGGGTCGGTCTGCCGACCCATTCGCGCGCGCAGGCGGATCAGCAGTACTTCTTCGTCAACGGCCGTTCGGTGAAAGATCGCATCGTCGCCTATGCAGTAAGGCAGGCGTATCGCGACGTGCTGTTCCACGGTCGCCATCCGGTGTTCGTGTTGTACCTCGAACTCGATCCGCGCCAGGTCGACGTCAACGTGCATCCGACCAAGTACGAAGTGCGCTTCCGCGACGCGCGCAACGTTCGCGACTTCGTGTTCGGTTCGCTCAATCATGCGTTGCGCAGCGTTCGCCCTGCCGGCGCGCCGTCGGAAGCCGTGCACCAGCACGAGCGCGTTCACTCGCAGTTTCCACGAGCGCGATGCGGAACACCTTACCCACGCGATGCCGTCGCTGCAGCAGTTGATGGCGTTGTCGTCGTCCGCCGATGCGCACGCGCTTCCGGTGCGCGACGAGGATCCGACGCCGTATGAAACCGGCGAGCGGGTGATTCCACCCCTTGGTTATGCCGTTGGTCAGCTGCACGAGATCTTCATTCTGGCGGAAAACGCGGAAGGCCTCGTCATCGTCGACATGCACGCGGCGCACGAGCGGATCACTTACGAGAAGATGAAGGCGGCGCGCGCGCAGTCTCAGGGCATTCAGCAGCAAAGGCTGCTGGTGCCACTCACCATGAACGTGAGTCCGGCCGAGGCCGAGGTTGCCGCGCAGAACCGGGAAGGACTCGCCGCGTTGGGGCTCGACATAGATCGCAGCGGCCCCGCGAGCCTCATCGTGCGCGGCATCCCCGCGCTGTTGGCGAGTTCCGACGCCGAGAACCTGGTCGCCGACGTGCTTGCGGATCTCGGCGCCGACGGCTCGTCCGACCGATTGCGGCACTACGAAGACGACCTGCTGGCGACGATGGCGTGCCACGGCTCGATTCGAGCGCATCGCAAACTCACCATTGCGGAAATGAACGCACTGCTGCGCGAGATGGAGACCACCGAGAACGCGGGCCAGTGCAATCACGGACGGCCGACGTTCGTGGTGGAAAACCTGCGCGACCTCGATCAGCGGTTTCTGCGCGGTAGATAGCCGCGGGTTACGCGCGTGACGCACCCCGACGACCTCATCGTCACACTGATGGGACCGACCGCATCGGGTAAGACCGATCTGGCGATACGCCTCGCCGACGCGTTGCCGGTCGAGATCATCAGCGTCGACTCTGCGATGGTTTACCGCGAGATGAACATCGGTACGGCGAAGCCGACGGCGGCAGTGCTCGAACGGTATCCGCATCGACTCATCGATCTGAAAGATCCGTCGGAGTCGTACTCGGTCGGAGAGTTCGTTGCCGATGCCCGCGCGTGCGTGGCGGCGGCGTTGAAGGCAGGACGCCTGCCGCTGCTCGTCGGCGGCACGATGTTGTACTTCAAGGCGTTCAAAGGCGGCATCGCCGAGTTACCGGAAACGTCGAGCGAGATCCGCGCCGAATTCGAGCAGCGCGCCCAACGCGAAGGTCTGGCCGCGCTGCACGAGGAACTGCAGCGCATCGATCCGGTGGCGGCCGCCGGCATCCACCCGAACAATCCGCAGCGGCTGTTGCGAGCGCTCGAGGTGTACGCGGTGTCGGGCCGGCCGATCTCGGAGTTCTGGGCCCGCCAATCGAGCGGCGGCGTCGCACAAGCGCTGGGTTGTCGGCTGTTCGAGTTCGCGATCGAGCCGCCGCGCGAAGTGGTGAATGCGCGAATCGAGCAGCGCTTCGCCGCCATGCTGACCGCCGGATTGCTCGACGAAGTGCGCGCGCTGATGGCGCGCGGAGATCTGTCGGTGGAAAAGCCGTCGATGCGGGCGGTCGGGTACCGGCAGGTCTGGCGATATCTCAGCGGCGAGATCGACCACGCGACGATGGTCGAGCGTGCGGTTGCGGCAACCCGTCAGTTGGCGAAGCGACAACGCACGTGGCTGCGCAGTTGGTCAGGGAAAACCGTGCTGAACGACGCAGTAGAGGCGGGCCCAATCTTGCAATCTATACGGGGTGACCGCATAGTACGGCGGTCCTCATAATGAAAAGACGGGTGCGCCCGTCAATAAGGGACGCAGGAGGTTGTGATGTCGAAAGGGCATTCATTACAAGACCCTTATCTGAACACCTTGAGAAAAGAGCGTGTTCCCGTCTCGATCTACCTGGTGAACGGTATCAAGCTGCAAGGCCAGATCGAATCGTTCGACCAGTTTGTGATTCTGCTGCGCAACTCGGTGAGCCAGATGGTGTACAAACACGCCGTCTCGACGGTGGTGCCGGCGCGCAACATCCGTCTGCCGAGTTCATCGACCGGAGATGACGACGATGCGCCAGAAGCCTGACACGCACTGAGGCGCGTCCCAACGCGCGCGGCGCGTAGCGACGGTAGTTCGCCTACCTTCACACACGGGCCTATGGCCCGGTACGTAAGCCAAATACCCTAACGGTGCCGTATCTCGAATCGATACGCGAGGCGGCATCGCGACTGAGCGATAGCGAAATTGTTTTTTGACAGACCCGAATCGGGACAGCGAGCCGTGCTCGTGCACGTGCGGTTTTCTCAGCTCGAAGAGCAGGAGGAGATCGCCGAGTTCGAAGAACTCGTGCGTTCCGCCGACATCGAGCAGCTCGCGCTTCTGATCGCGCGCCGCAAACGCCCCGATGCGCGCTTGTTCATCGGCTCCGGCAAGTTGGAGGAGTTGCGCGCATTGCTGACCGCGCATTCGGCTGATCTGGTCGTCGTCGACCACGATCTGACGCCGTCGCAACAGCGCAACATCGAAGAGGAACTGAAGTGCCGCGTGGTGACGCGCACCGAATTGATCCTCTACATCTTCGGCGCGCGTGCGCGAACCCACGAGGGCCAGTTGCAGGTGGAACTGGCGCAGCTGCGCCACGCAGAGACGCGCCTGGTGCGCGGCTGGACCCACCTCGACCGCCAAAAAGGCGGCATCGGTCTGCGGGGCGCGGGCGAAACGCAGATCGAACTCGACCAGCGCATCCTCTCCGATCGCGCAAAGGCGATCGACAAGCGACTCGAGAAAGTGCGCAAGCAGCGCGAACAAGGACGTCGTGCGCGGCAGCGCGCAGATGTGCTGACAGTGGCGCTGGTCGGATACACGAACGCGGGCAAGTCGACGTTGTTCAATGCGATGACGCAGGCGCACGTGCTGGCGGAAGACCGTTTGTTCGCCACGCTCGATCCGACGCTGCGCAAGCTCGACGTCAGCGGTGTCGGTGACGTGGTGCTGGCCGATACGGTCGGTTTCATCCGTCACCTGCCGCACAGTCTGGTCGAGGCGTTCAAAGCGACACTCGTCGAAGTGGCGCAGGCCGATCTGCTGGTACACGTGATCGACGCAACCATGCACGCCGATGACGAAGAGCGCGCCAAACAGGTGCGTGCGGTGCTCGCCGAAATCGGTGCAGACGAGCGGCCGATGCTCGAGGTGTACAACAAGATCGATGTGGTGAACGAGCCGGCGCGCATCGAACGCGGTGCGCACGGCGAGCCGATCGCGGTCTGGTTGAGTGCGAAGCGTGGCGACGGGCTCGAGCTGTTGCTCGAGGCAATCACCGAACGGTTGGCGGTCGACAGTCCGCCGACGCGCGTGCGGTTGTTGCCGTCGGCAGGAAAAACGCGTTCGTGGCTGTATCAACAAGGCGTCGTATTGGATGAACACGCGTCGGCTGACGGCGGTATGGAGCTGACGGTTCGGCTCAATCCGCAATCGCTCGCGCGACTCGCGGCGCAACCCGGTGTTTTGTTGCCAGGGTCACAGGGCGTACATAGAATCTCGCCCTCGCCCGGACCGTAACAGAGGCTGATACGAATGGCATGGAATGAACCTGGGGGAAATAAAGACAAAGACCCCTGGGGCCAGAAGGGCGCGGATCAGGGTCCTCCCGATTTAGACGAAGCGTTTCGCAAGCTGCAGAGCCAACTCGCTGGAATCTTCGGCGGCCGCACCGGTAGCTCCGGTGGCGGCTCCGGCCCCACGTCGGTGAACCCGCGCACGCTGCTGATCGTGCTGCTCGTGGCCGTAGTGATCTACGTTTTGTCCGGGCTGTATCAGATCGACCAACAGGAACGCGGTGTCGTGTTCCGCTTCGGCGCCGTGAAGAAAGACGTCGTGATGCCGGGCTTGCACTGGTATCCGCGTTTCATCGACACGGTGCAGACCGTCAACGTCACGCGCGTCAACTCGATCAAGCACCAGGCGCTGATGCTGACGCAGGACGAAAACATCGTCGACGTCACGTTGACCGTGCAATGGGTGATCGACAATCCGATCGATTGGGCAACCAAGGTGCGCGATCCGGAGAACAGCCTCGAGAACGCGGCGGAGAGTGCGCTGCGACACGTCGTCGGCAGCACGCAGATGGACGACGTCATCACCGAAGGTCGCGCGGCGATCGCGGTGGAAGTGGGCGAACGATTGCAGACTTATCTCAATCGCTACGGCACGGGCATCCTGGTTAGCAAAGCGAACATCGACCAGAGCGTACCGCCGAAACAGGTACAGGACGCATTCGACGACGTGCAGCGCGCGAAAGAAGACCAGCAGCGCGTCATCAACGAAGCAACCGCCTATCGGGAGAGCATCGTTCCGGAAGCGCGCGGCGATGCGCAGAAGGAGATCCTGCAGGCCGAGGCGTATCGCGATCAGGTGACCGCGCGCGCGGAAGGTGAAGCGCAACGGTTCAACAAACTGCTCGGTGAGTATCGGCTTGCCAAGCAGGTCACGCGCGATCGTCTGTATATAGATGCAATGGAGACGGTGCTGTCGCATACGTCGAAGATCCTCGTCGACGTGAAAGGCGCCAACAACATGTTGTATCTGCCGCTCGATCGCCTGATGCAGCAGACCACCACGGCCACGCCTCCGGCCGCCGACGCGGCCAATACGCCGACCGTTGTCGCTCCTAACGACCGCGCTGCGACGCGGCGAACCAGCCGCTAAGGGAGCGACCATGAGAAACCTCGTGTTCTTCGTCATCGTCGTGCTCGTGCTGTTGCTCGCGCTCGACGGCGTGTTCGAAGTGAAACAGACCGAACGCGCGGTGCTGCTGCGATTCGGCGCGGTGCAAAGCGCGAACGTACAACCCGGGTTGCACTTCAAGTGGCCCATTGCCGACAGCGTGAAGATCACCGACGCGCGCGTGCTGACGCTCGACTCGCAAGCGGAACGCTACTACACGCTCGAGAAGAAGCCGCTGATCGTGGACTCGTTCGTGAAGTGGCGCGTCGCCGATGTGGCTACGTTCTATACCGCAACGTCGTTCGACGAACGGCAGGCGGAGCGGCTGCTGTCCGAACGCGTGAACGAAGGTCTGCGCAACCAGATCAGCCGCCGCACGATGCACGAAGTGATCTCCGGCGCGCGCGATGAACTGATGAAGGAACTGACCGAGTCGCTCGACAAGTTCATGCGACGCGACGTCGGCGTCGAAGTGCTCGACGTGCGCGTCAAGCGCATCGATCTGCCGCCCGAAGTCAGCAGCGCGGTGTACGACCGGATGAACTCCGAGCGGCAGATTCTGGCGCGGCAGTTCCGCGCGACCGGGCGCGAACGCGCGCTGGAAATCCGCGGCGACGCAGACCGACAGGTCGTCGTAGTCGCCGCCGATGCGTACAAGAAAGCTGAAGAGACGCGCGGCGACGGCGACGCGAAGTCCGCGGCGGTGTATGCGTCCGCGTTCAATTCGGATCCCGAGTTCTACCGCTTCTACCGCAGCGTCAACGCATACGTGAACGTATTCGAAGACAAGACCGACCTGCTGGTACTCGATCCGGACAACGAGTTCTTCAGATATCTCAAGCAGAGCGAGAAGTAACGGCGAACGGTTAGCGGACGACGGCGATGTTGTGGAACGAACTGGCGGTGGCGCTTTGCATGGTGCTCGTCATCGAGGGCATCCTCCCGTTCCTCTCACCGCGCAGCTGGCGATCGGTCGCGGAACTGGCGAGGCGCGTCGACGATCTGACGGTCCGAATGCTCGGCCTCTCCAGCATGGTGGTTGGAACGACGTTGCTGTACTTCGTTCGCTGACTTTGGGTTCGATGGTCTGAGGACGGAATTTCCTTGAATCGACACACGTGGCGTCTTCCTGACGGAATCGATGAGGTGCTGCCGCCCGATGCATGGGCGCTCGAGCAACTCCGCAGGCGCGTGCTCGATCTGTTCGTCGCGTGGGGCTATCAATACGTCGAGCCGCCGCTCGTCGAATTTCTCGATTCGCTGCTCGTCGGTTCGGGTAACGATCTCGAACTGCAGACGTTTCGCATGGTCGATCAACGCAGCGGCCGCATGCTGGGCATTCGCGCCGACATGACGTCGCAGGCGGCGCGCATCGATGCCGCGAGCCTGCGCGGCGACGGAACGCGACGACTCTGCTATGCCGGCACCGTCGTGCACGCGAACCCCACCGGTGTGCTCGAATCGCGCGTGCCGTTGCTCGCGGGTGCGGAGCTGTTCGGTGCGAGCGATGCCGAGGCGGACGCCGAAGTGGTCGCGTTGATGGTCGATGCGTTGCACTGCGCTGGCATCGACGAGCCGGTCATCGAACTCGGGCATGTGGGAATCTTTCGCAGCCTCGCGGCGGCGGCGGATTTCGACCGCGCGCGCGAGCAGGCGCTGTTCCACGCGTTGCAGCGCAAAGCGAAGCCCGATCTCGAAGAACTGCTCTCGGGAGCGGGGCCACGCAAGATCGCCGCCGCGATTCTGACTTTGCCCGATCTGCTCGGCGACGTCGCCGTGCTCGATCGAGCCCGCAAAGCGTTCGCGGGATTGCCGGCTGGCGTGCTCGAAGCGCTCGACGAACTGCAGGGTCTTGCACAAGCGGTGGCGCAGCGCTGTGAGCACGTGAAGTTGCGATTCGATCTGTGTGAGCTGACCGGCTACGGCTATCACACCGGCGCGGTATTCGCCGCGTATAGCGAGAATTTCGGTCGCGCGGTCGCGCGCGGGGGCCGCTACGATGGCGTGGGCGTATCCTTCGGTCGCGCGCGTCCCGCAACGGGCTTCGATGTCGATCTCAAGCGCCTGCCGCGCTCGTCCGATGCCAACGCCGGCAGCGCGGTGTGGGCGCCCGGACTCCGATGGGTGCCGGCGAAGCGACGCGACGCACTATGGCGCGCGATCCGCGAACGGCGCGAAGCCGGCGAGCGCGTGATCGGCGCATTGAGCGAGAACGAAACACCGACGGACGATTGCGATCGCGAGTTCGTGTGGCAGAAAGACGCATGGCGGGTGCAAACCCTGAAACGACGGTGATGAAGGCGGGATGAGCAATGGGTAGCAACGTGGTCGTGATCGGCACCCAGTGGGGTGACGAAGGCAAAGGCAAGATCGTCGATCTGCTCACCGAGAACGTCGCGGCGGTGGTGCGCTTTCAAGGTGGCCACAACGCCGGGCACACGCTGGTCATCGATGGCGTGAAGACGGTCCTGCATCTGATTCCGTCCGGCATCCTGCGACCGAACGTGCAATGTCTGATCGGCAACGGCGTCGTGCTGGCGCCGCACGCATTGATGAACGAAATCTCCAAGCTCGAAGGCAACGGGGTACCGGTGCGCGAACGGCTGCGCATCAGTCCGGCGTGTCAGTTGATCCTGCCGTATCACGCGGCGCTCGATCTCGCGCGCGAGAACCAGCGCGGTGAGTTGAAAATCGGTACCACCGGTCGCGGCATCGGTCCGGCGTACGAAGACAAGGCGGCGCGGCGCGGCGTGCGGCTGGGCGATCTGTTCTATCTGCAGGAGTTCGCCGCGAAACTCGCCGAAGTGATGGACTATCACAACTTCGTGCTCGCCAATTACTACAAGGTCAAAACCGTCGATTTCCAGCAGACGCTCGACGAGACATTGCAGATCGCCGAGCAGATCCGTCCGATGGTGGCCGACATCATTCCGATCCTGCACGGCCTGCGGAAATCCGGCGCCAACCTGTTGTTCGAAGGGGCGCAGGGCGCCCTGCTCGACATCGACCTCGGCACCTATCCGTTCGTGACGTCGTCGAATACCACCGCCGGTGGAACGGCGGTGGGCAGCGGTTTCGGTCCGCGCTACCTCGACTACATTCTCGGCATCACCAAGGCGTACTCGACGCGGGTCGGCTCCGGTCCGTTTCCCACCGAACTGTTCGACGACGTCGGCAAGCGACTCGCGAGCCGCGGTGCCGAGTTCGGATCCACCACCGGTCGTGCGCGCCGCTGCGGCTGGTTCGATGCAGTCGCGCTGCGCCATGCCGCGCAGATCAACAGCATCTCCGGCTTGTGCATCACCAAGCTCGACGTGCTCGACGGTCTCGAGACGCTGCGCATCTGCGTCGACTACGAGGGGCCGGACGGCGAGGCGGGGCAAGTGCGTTTCGGCAGCGAGTACTACTCCGGCGTGAAAGCGGTGTACGAGGAACTGCCGGGCTGGCAGGAATCGACGCTCGGCATCCAGCGTCTGGAGGAACTGCCGCTGAATGCGCGCAATTATCTGAAGCGGATCGAGGAAACTTCTGGGACGCCGATCGACATGATCTCGACCGGCCCGGATCGCGACGAAACGATCATTCTGCGAAATCCGTTCGCGCGCTAGACTGGCTGCCGCTACTTATCCGGCTTCGAAGGACCGCATGCTCGACCCGAAACTGTTGGAAATCCTGGTCTGTCCGGTGACGAAGGCGTCGCTGGTCTACAAGGCGGAGCAACGGGAACTGTGGTGTCGCGCCAGCGGGCTCGCGTACCCGGTTCGGGACGGCATTCCGGTGATGCTCGAACAGGAAGCGCGTCAGCTGACCCCGGAGGAGCGGTCGAGTCTGTCCGGCTGAATGCGGACGATCAGATCGAGGGGCGGCGCATGTACCGGTGCACGAACACGTAGTACATCGCGACCAGCACCGAACCGGCGCCAGCCAACCACAACGAGATCCGCGACAGGCTACCTTGCATCAGCGCTTCGTCCTGCCCCACCGTAACGCCGACCCAGCACAACACCGCCGACCAGATCGCCGACCCAACCAAGGTCGCGAGCGAATACCAGCCGTAGTGCATCCGCACGATGCCGGCCGGCAGGCCGATCAGATGGCGGATCACCGGCAGCAGCCGCGAGACGAATACACCCGGTGCGCCAAAGCGGTCGGACCACGCCTCTGCGGCTTCGATTTTCTGTTGGGGCAATAACAGGTAGCGGCCGTACTTCATCAGCAGCGGTCGACCGAGCAATCTGGCACCCCAATACATCACGGTCGCGCCGACCCACGACCCGATCGTTCCGGCGATGACGATGCCGGTCAACGTCATGTTGCCGGTGGTGTTGGCTAGGTGGGCGGCAGGCGGAATGACGACTTCGCTCGGCAACGGCACCAACGAGCTCTCGAGCGCCATCAATCCGGCGATGAGCGGGTAACCGCCCGAATCGAGGGCGCCAAGATACCAGTCGAGGAACTTCTGGAGCATTCAGTGGCGCCTCAGACTTCGTGCGCGACCGCCGGCGGCAAGCCCTTCGGCTTACGCGCGAACAGCTTCTTCAGCATGTGCGGTAACGCGAGCATCGCCGGCGTACACACCAGCGTCAGCACCGTTGCAAACGTGAGACCCCAGACGATCGCCTGCGACAGCGGTACCCAGAACAGCGACATCTGGCTGCCGAAGATGATGCTGCGATGGACGAAGTCGACCGACACGTTGAACGCCATCGGCAGCAATCCCAGCACCGTGACGATCGTCGTCAACAACACCGGCCGAACCCGTTGCGCGCCGGCGCGAACGATCAGCGCGACGTAGTCGAGTTCAGGATGCTCGCGCCGCAAATGGTTGTACGAACTGAGCAGGATGATGTTGTGGTTGACGACGATGCCGGCGAGCGAAACGACGCCGACGCCGGTGAGAATCGCGCTGAACGGTTTGCCCATGATGACGAGCCCCAGCAGCACGCCGGCCGTCGACATCACCACCGCCGAGACGATCAGGAACGCCTGATAGAGGCTGTTGAACTGACCGACGAGCATGACGAACATCAGCAGCACCGCGAGCAGGAACGCAACCGCGATGAACTGCATCGACTCGGACTGCTCTTCGTTCGCGCCCTTGAATTCGACGCGCAGCGCCGGATCCCATTGCTGCGAAGCGATCCACGCCTGCATTTCTTTGACTTTGTTGTCGGCGAGTACGCCTTTCATCACGTCGGCGTGGATGAACTGAACGGGTACTCCGTCGATGCGTTCGAAGGTGTCCACCTTCGGCCCGGGCACGCGTTTCACGAAACTGGAAATCGGAACGAGACCGTTCTTGGTGTTGATCTTGATCGCATCCAGTGCGAGCAGGCCGCGATCGGCGAGCGGATAGCGAACGCGGATGTCGACCTCGTCGAGCGCTCCGTCGGGTCGGTATTCACCCACTTTCAGTCCATTCGTGACGAGCTGTACCGCCATCCCGACTTGCGACACGTCGGCCCCGAACAGCGCCGCTTGGGCGCGATCGACCTCGAGTTTCCACTCGATGCCCGGCATCGAACGCGTGTCGTCGATGTCGCGTAGCCCCTGTACCTGCGTATCCATGTACTCGCGCACGCGCGTGACTGCGGGTTCCAGCAGCTTCCGATCGCGCGATCGGAACTCGAGCTCGATCGGCTTGCCCACACGCGGGCCTTGCTCCATCGCCTTCACTTCGACCGAGACGCCTGCCAACGACGCCGTTCGGGTGCGTATCTCTTCCAGAATCGCCGAGCTGGGCCTGTCGCGTTCGTTCTCGCCGACGACCTCGACGAACATCTGACCGATGCGATCGAGCCCGCGTCGCGTATCGCCCGAAACGGTTGTCCAGGTATTCAGGCTCTTCAGACCACGCACGTCGAGTATGCGCGCTTCGACTTCGTTGACGAGCTGGCTGATCTGATCGGCCGCGAGGTTGCCGCGCGACTTGATCACGATCGATGCGAACTGGGTTTCGCCTTCGTTGAAGAACACCATCCCCTTGCCGTATTTGCCGTACAGCATGAACGATCCGATCAATGCGGCGACCATCAATGCAACCGTCAGCGGCGCCCACCGAACCGCACCCTGAGCCATGCGGGCATAGGCGCCGAGCAGCGTGCGCAGTTTGGTCGGATCGCCTTCCTCGAGTTCGCGCAACGACTCGGTGCTCTTGCGGTCCACCGCGCCGGCCTTGCCGAACAATGCACCGAGGCACGGACAGATGATCAGCGCGTAGAACAGCGAACCGGCGAGCGACGCGAACACGGTCACCGGCAGATAGCGCATGAATTTTCCGGAGATGCCGGGCCAGAACATCAACGGCAGGAACGCGGCGAGCGTCGCGCCGGTGGACGTCACCACCGGCCAGAACATGCGCTTGGCGGCGAGCGTATACGCGGATTGCCGATCGAAACCTTCGACCAGTTTGCGGTCGGCGTATTCGGTGACGACGATGGCGCCGTCCACCACCAGCCCGAGTCCGAGCAGCAGCCCGAACATCACCATGAAGTTGTAGGTGTAACCGATCAGATAGATCGTGGTCAGCGCGACCAGGAACGATACCGGCACCGACAGCGCTACGATGACGCCGCTGCGCACGCCCATCGAGGCGACCACCACGATCATCACCAGCGCCAGCGCGGTGACGATGTTGCCCTGCAGTTCGGTCACTTGTTCCTGAGCGAACGGCGCCTGGTCCTGCGTGTAGAGAATCTCGACGCTGCTCGGAATGTGAGGACGCGCCGCTTCGACGACGGCGCGCACCTTCGCGACCGTATCGATGACGTTCGCATTCGTGCGCTTGCTGATGTTCAGAGATATCGCCGGTTTGCCGTTCACGCGCGCGTAGCTGACACGGTCTTTGAACGTCGGACGAATCTGCGCGACGTCGCGGAGCGTTACGACGGTGTCGCCTTCGGATTTGACCGGAATGTCGAAGATGTCCTGCGCCTGTTCGATGACGCTCGGCACCTTTACGGCAAACCGACCTTCGCCGGTGTCCAGTGCGCCGGCCGGAATCAACCGGTTGTTGTTGACGATGTTCGTCCACAACTGTTCGTTCGAGATCTGATAGCTCTCGAGCGCGGCCGGATCGATCAAGCGCTTCGAGCACCTCTTCGCGCTGGCCGTTGAGGTCGGCGGACAGCACCTGTGGAATCGCTTCGATGTCATCGCGCAACTGCACGGCGGTGTTGTACAGCACGCGTTCCGGCACGTCGTCGCCGAGCAGGTTGATCTGAATGATCGGGAAGTCGTTTGCGTTCTGTTCCTGGACGATCGGCTCTTCGGCAGTGCTCGGGATCTTCGCTTTCGCACGATCGACCGCGTCGCGCACGTCGATGGAGGCTTTCGCCAGCGGATAGTCGGCGTTGAACTCGATGACGAGCGTGCCGGCGCCTTCGGAGGAATAGGACGTCAGTTCCTTGATGCCCTCGATCGAGCGCATCTCCGTTTCCATCGGCATCACGAGCAGGCGCTCGGAATCCTCCGGCGAAATCCCTTCGTGCGGAATCGTCACGACGAAGAACGGCACTTCGATGTGCGGTTCCGACTCGACGAGGATCGCCTTGTCCGACGCGATGCCGGCGATGACCACCATCGCGAGAATCAGCAGTGTCGTCCGCGAGCGTTGGATGGCGGCGTCAATGATTGCGTACATCGGCGGATTCCGGGGACGGTGGGCGGGTGCAAGGTCGGACAGTTGGGCGGGCGCTAGTTTATGCCGACGGCGTGTCCCGCGCGATTGTCCGCGATGATCGGCAGCGGTTACTCTGCCGGTCCGGCAGTACGGGTAGAGCTTCACGGTATGTACCAATCCGACGGGCGGGTGCGCTGGCCCGTCAAGTTGTGGTACGCGGCTGGTCAGACCGGTCAGTCCGTCACCGACTTCGGTTTCGGCACGCTGGCGTTCATCTATTACAACCAGGTGCTCGGCCTCTCGGGGTCGTACACCGGGCTCGGCGTTGCCATCGCACTGTTCTTCGACGCGCTGGTCGATCCCGCGGTCGGCTCGTGGTCGGACGGCTTCCAGTCGAAATGGGGCCGCAGACATCTGTTCATGGCGGCCGCGATCGTGCCGCTCGGACTGCTGTTCTTCGGTCTGTTCTGGCCGCCGGAAGGACTGGGCCAGGTGCAGCTGTTCCTGTGGTTCACGCTGTTCAGCGTGCTGGTGCGCACGGCGCTGACGTTCTTCAACGTACCGTTCCTGTCGCTCGGCGCGGAGTTGTCGCAGGACTACTCCGAGCGCACGCAGATCGTCGCAGTTCGCATCGCGGTCGGTGTGGTCGCGATCCTCACCGTCACGGCCGTCGGGTGGAATTTCTTCTTCGTCGGCACTCCGGAGAATCCGACGCCGCAACTCACGCGCGCGCCGTACTTCTCGTACGCGATCGCATCGGCAGTATTGATGGTAGTGGTGCTTACGGCCTCTACGCTCTATACCGCGCGTTCGATTCCGCATCTGGCCGGCTCGCGGCAGCCGCCGCGCGCTTTCGGCATAAGGCAGGTCTATCGGGATCTTCGCGAAGCGCTCGGCAACGATTCGTTCCGCGTGCTGTTCGTGGGCACGCTGATCTACTTCATCTATGCCGGTACGCAAGGTGCGTTATGGATGCACCTGATGACGTTCTACTGGCAGCTCGACACGAAAGGTATTCAGTGGATCCAGTATGCCGGCCTCATTGGCGCGATTTGCGGTATACCGCTCGCGCCACAGTTCAACCGTTGGTTCGACAAGAAGTGGACGGTAGTGGTGGGCGTCTCGGTCGGCGCGCTCGCGGACACAGTGCCGGTTCTGGCGAAACTGTTCGATGCGATGCCGCACGACACCGCAACGCTCGTCCCCATTCTGATTGGGCTATCGAGCCTCGGCTCGTTCTTCGGCGTGCAGGCTTCGATCACCGTGGCGTCGATGATGGGCGACGTCGCCGACGAGCACGAACTGAAGCACGGCACGCGGCAGGAAGGCGTGTATTTCGGCAGTTACAGCTTCTCGCAGAAATGCACCGGCGCGCTGGGCAACTTCATGGCCGGCGTGGCGATCGATCTGATCGGTCTGAATCCGAATTCGAAAGTCGGCGAAGTGCCGCAGGACGTGCTGAATCACTTCGGCGCGTCGTATGGATTGATCGCGCTGTTGATCGTCGCGGCGATCTGGGTTTTCCTGCCGTACTCGCTCAACAGCAAGCGGCACGCGCAGGTGCTCGTGGAACTGGCAAAGCGGCGTCCGGCGGATGCGGAGTCGGTGCCTGGAATGCCGCAGGTCGACGCACCTGCTCCCGCCCCCGGTGGATAGTCAGCTCGAGGTGATGCAATGAATCGACGTGGAGTGCTCGTCTCTACCGAACAGTTCAACCCGGCCGCACTGGTGGAATTCGCCAAAGCGCTCGACGCGCGCGGCTACGACAGCCTGTGGCTGCCGGAACTGTTCGGCCGCGAACCGATCGCGCTGGCCGGTTATCTGCTGGGCAAAACGGATCGCATCGCAATCGCCACCGGCATCGCCAACGTTTACGTTCGCGATGCGCACGCGATGGCGCAGGCGCGTCACACGCTGGCGGAACTGTCGGGAGGACGTTTCATGCTGGGGCTCGGCGTGTCGAATGCAGGCCTCAACACGTCGCGCGGCCACACGTGGCGGCCGCCGCTCGAGAAGATGACGGCGTTCCTCGATGCGCTCGACAAAGTGGAGGTCGCCGCGCCGGCGGCGGCGCGTTGCCCCACTTACATTGCCGCTCACGGACCGAAATTGCAGGCGCTCGGCGCGAAACGCACCGACGGCGTGATCACGTATCTGATGACGCCGCAGCATGCGCAGCAGACGCGCGAGCGAATCGGCACGAACGCGGCGCTCAGCGTCGTTGCGATGTTCCTCGCCGAACAGGATCCAGCCGTCGCGCGCGCCAAGGCGCGCTCGGCATTGAAGATGTACGTGCGCCTCGACTACTACCACCGCGAGTGGCGCAAGCTCGGTTTCGTCGATGCGGATTTCGCCGACGGCGGCAGCGACCGGCTGATCGACGCGCTGGTTGCCTGGGGTGACGACGACGCATTGCGCACGCGCATTGCCGCGTTCGAAACAGCCGGTGCAACGCGCGTCATCGTGATGCCGCTCGGAATTCAGTCGAAACAGGGGCTCGATCTTCGGGTGCTGGATGCGCTCGCGCCGACGGGGCAGGGCGGACTGGGTACGCTGCGACGCACGCAGGGATGTCTCGAAGCGCGCCTCGAGCGCACGATCGCGCGCGATCAGACGGTCGGTGTGGGCGATGCTCACCGATCCGGCGAAGCTGCCGCAGTGGCTCGCACCGGGCGAACTGGCGCAGACCAAGGGCGGTCGCGCGGTGTTGCGCTTTCAGGACAGCGGCACGGTCATCGACAGTTCGGTGAGCGCGGTCGAGGCGCCGCGGTTGATCGAGTATTCATGGAGCGCGCCGGGTGAACCGCTGCGACCGGTGCGATGGGAACTCGCGGCGCGCGGCGACGCCACGCAACTCGCGCTGACGATCCGCATTCCGGAGACCGAAGACATCGCCAAATCGTGCGCCGGTTGGGAAGCGCACCTGCAGATGCTGGTCGCCGCGCTCGATGGCGCGCCGATCAAGTTTCCGTTCGACCGCTTCAAGGCCGCTCGCGAATCCTATAAGACGCTGGCGGCGCGGATTGCCTAGCCGCGGCCGGGCGGCGCTTCGCTGGTGGTGAAATTCGCGAAGTGGCACGGGACGGTGCCGCGGATCACGACGTAGCTCCAGTGGTCGAGGTCGCCCGACGGGTTGGTGACGAATCCGACGGCGTCGGTGCGATCGAGTCCGGTGCAGGCACTCATGAAGGTGCCGTAGAACCAGTTGCGGTTGGCGCCCTGCACCCAGATGCCGCGCGTTCCGTCGGCGTGCCAGTCGAATATACCGCCGTGATCGGCGAACGGAATCGAACGCGTCGCCGGGCCGGCCGACCGATGCGTCGATGGCGGTCGGCGCGCTTTGAGCGCGACTTCGGCGCCGCCGTCCGCTGCCAGCGCGCCGCGTACTGCGCACACGACAGGCCCTGCGAAGACGCCCGTCACTGCGAATCTCGCAAAACCCATGGTGGTGTCGTGCCTCTCTGCGACAACCGTGACCGTTCGACCCACGTCTTCGGTGGTAGTTGCCACTACAATCGAACGCGTCACCTCTCGAGATATCGCAGATGAACGCAAACCCCCTCGACGAACGCATGCACCCGGTTCGCAACGAACCGGCCTGGAGCGAAAGCTATTACTTCAACTTCGTCGATCCCGACACGAAGCTCGCGATGTTCACGCGGATGGGTTTTCGTCCCGGCGACGGCTGGGCTGACGGATTGCACGCGGTGTATCTCGGCGGCGATCGCGTCGCATTCACGTATGGTCGGCGCACCATCGAGCTCGGATCTGACCCGCTACGATCGGCGACCTCGCCGTGGGCGGGTTGCGCATCGAGTGCGTCGAACCGTTCGGCCTCTGGCGCGTCGGCTATTCGGGCCCGGCGCAGGACATCGCCGATGCGGCGATTCTGCTCGAGCGAAGCAAGTTGCGGCCGGAAGGCTGGTATCGCGACGCCCGGCTCGACATGTCCGTCGAATTTCGCGCGCTCACCGAACCGCACTATGCAGCTACTGGAACGCGCGGCCACTTCGAGCAAACGGGCGCAGTGAGTGGCGAGATCACGATCGGTGGGCGCACCACACGCGTCTCCGGCTACGGCGTTCGCGACAAGTCGTGGGGTCCGCGCGATTGGGGTGCGGCGGCGCCCGCACAATCGACTGGCGCCTCGGCGAAACCGTCAGGCCCGTCGCCGTTCGTAAACTGGTTCTCGATGAACTTCGGCGCCGCGCTGGCGCTGGGGGGCTCGTGCGGCCGCGCGGCGGACGGCGTAATGCGGGGCGCCGGTTGGATACATCACGACGATCGCACCGAGGATCTGCACGACGTGGTCATCGAGAGCGAATACAAGCCCGATTCGATTCTGCACCGAGCGGTTCGGCTGACGGGCCGCGCTGCGAGCGGCCGCAAGCTCAGCGTCGACGGTCGCGTGCTCACGGTGTGCCCCACCAAGATTCCGATGCCGGGCGGCGCCACGTTCGTCAACGAAGGTCTGGCGGAGTTTCGTTGCGACGGTTTGACCGGCTACGGCATCAGCGAGCATTGGCACAGAGTGACCGGCGGCGGTTGAGTTACGGCCGCACGCTGCGCAGGTAGTCGTTGAGGAACGTTTCGCTGGGGTCGATCGCGTCGCGCGCTTGCCACCACTCGCGCCAACGCGGGTGGCGTTCCGCGAGCGTTGCGCCGTCGAGATAGTTCACCTTGCCCCAGTGCGGACGTCCCGCGTACGCGTCGAAGATTTCCTCGCATGCGCGAAAGTAAGGTTCGTCGTCTTCGTTCACGTCCTGGTGCACCGAGATCGTCACCGTCGGCCGCTCGTACGCGGTCGACAGCCACACGTCGTCCGCCGCGAGCGTGCGGTATTCGACCGGCCATTTGAGATCGGGAAATTGTTTGCGGATCAGCGCGCGGATTTCCTGCATGCAGGCGGGGCCGTCTTCGGCCGGCACGCTGTATTCCATTTCGGTGTGCAACGTAGGCCGATGGTTCGACAGCACTTCGTAGCTCCACGCGCAGCGCGATCCTTCTTCGGCGAGCGGGTACACCGCATCGGCCGTCGTCGACTCGGTGGCCTTCGCGACGCAGGCGTCGGTGTGCGGATACCAGAAGAACTCGAAGTGGCGCGCCTGGGCGATCAGCGAATCGAGCTTCGGCATCAGCGTTTCGTACGGCTCGGACCAACCGCGTTCCTGCAATCGATACGCGTCGGCCAGCTGCAATTGCAGTTGCGTGACCACGCCGAACGCACCGAGGTTCAAGCGCGCGGCGCGAAACAGACCGGCGTTCTGCTGCGCGTTGCATTCGACGATGTCACCCGACGCGGCAACGAGACGGATGCCGGTGACCGATGCGGACAGATTCTGCAGCGTGGGCCCCGTACCGTGCGTTCCGGTGGCCACGGCGCCGGCGATCGCCTGTCGGTCGATGTCGCCCTGATTTCGCAGCGCAAGACCCTGATCGTGAAGTGCGCGACCGAGCGCATAGATGCGCGTGCCGGACCACACCCACGCGCGCTTCGTCGCGGCATCGGTACTGACGACACCGGCGAGGCCGGAAGCATCGATGATCACGCCATCGCTGAGCACCAGCGGCGCGTGGCTATGACCTGCGCCCGCGACACGAATCGATCGTTGGGAGCGCACCGACTCGCGGACGATCGCGGCGGTATCGGCTTCGCTGCGGATGAAATGCAGCGCCGCCGGCTTCGAACGTTGGCGCCCCGACCAGTTCTTCCACGAAGCCATCTGCCGTCCCCTGTTCTGCAATGCCGCACGCTTGCATCGAATGGCGATGTCGTCAACCGATTGCTGTATGCGCCATACTCGCCTGCCGCGTGAGCTCGAGTGATTCATGAATCTGGACCGCGTCACCACCGGCAACGACGTGCCGCACGAGATCAACGTCGTGATCGAAATTCCGATGAACTCGGATCCGATCAAGTACGAACTCGACAAAGAGACCGGCGCGATGTTCGTCGATCGCTTCGTCTCCACGGCGATGCACTACCCGTGCAACTACGGCTACATCCCGCACACGTTGGCCGACGACGGCGACCCGGTGGACGTGCTGGTCGTTACGCCGTTCCCGGTGATGCCCGGCGTCGTGGTGCGTTGCCGGCCGGTCGGGATGCTCGCGGTGACCGACGAGGAAGGTATCGACACCAAGCTGCTGGCGGTGCCGATCGAAAAGCTGTCGCCGCTCTATCGCAACGTGAAGTCACCGCAGGACTTTGCGCCTCTTGTGCTCGACCAGATCCAGCATTTCTTCGCGCACTACAAGGATCTGGAGCCCGGTAAGTGGGTTCGCGTGGAAGGTTGGCAGGATTCGGATGCTGCGAAGCGCGAAATCCTGCTGAGCGTCGAGCGTTACGGGCGCGCCGACCCCAAGCCCGTGTACTGATCGTTCGATTATCCGGTGGAGTTGTCGAAAGCACGCGTCGTGCAACGACAACTGTTGTCATCCACACGCGGAGAAATCGAATGAAGCTTTACGGAACCCCTCCGACACGCGCGCTGCGCGTGCTCTGGTTGCTGAACGAACTCGACGTCGACTGCGAGGTGATCACCGTCGATATGGGAGCCGGCGAACATCAGGGCGCCGAATTCCGAAAACTGAATCCGGCCGGAAAAATACCGGCGTTGGTCGACGGCGATCTGGTGCTGACGGAATCGTCGGCGATCCAGCTGTATCTCGCCGAGAAATATCCGGAACGGGGCTTCATCCCGCGTGCGCTCGCGGACCGCGCCGAGATGTACCGCTGGATCTTCTTTCTGGTCAGCGAGATCGAGCAGCCGCTGTGGCGCATCGCATTGCACACGCGGATCTATCCGGAAGCCGAGCGGCGTCCGCAGGAGGTTCCGCTCGCGGCGCGCGACGGAAAGAGCATGGTCGCGGTGCTGGAACAGCACATGCGCGGGCGCGAGTTCCTGGTCGGCGACCGGGTGACGGTCGCCGACTTCAATGCCGCGTACACGCTCGATTGGGCCAACGAGGCGGGCCTGTTGTCCGAGGCGCCGACGCTGCGTGCCTATCTGAAGAAGATGTACGCACGGCCGAAGGCACCGATCACGATCGCCGAAGGGTTCGCCGCGATTCAGCGCTACTTAGCTTGACGGCTATGTAGCAATTCGGCTAAATAAGGCCATGGACGTTTTTGGAGCCCTGGCCGACCCCACCCGACGCGAGATCGTCGTTCTGCTCGCGTCGGGAGAGCGCACCGCCGGCGACATCGCCAGCCGATTTCACATGGCCGGTCCGTCCGTGTCGCGCCATCTGCGCGTGCTGCGCGAGAGCGGCGTCGTCAGCTTCACGCAGAACGCGCAGGCGCGGATCTACCGGCTCGAAGGCTCGACACTGGCGGAAGCCAAACGGTGGATGGACGCGCAACTCCAAGTCCTGGGCAAACGATTCGACGCGCTCGAAGCGCATCTCGACACGATGAAAAACCGGGGAGACTGACATGGCCGAAGCCGAACTCGCGCGCTTCATCGACCGTTTCACCGTCGAGTACGTCCGCGTCTACGCGCATCCGATCGAGCGCGTATGGCGAGCCATCAGCGATCCCGGCGAGTTCGGCGTGTGGTTCATCCCCGGCACGATCGAGCTTCGCGTCGACGGCCGCTACCAGTTCGGCATAAACCCTTCGGACTTCGGCGGTCGCGTGCTGAAGGTCGATCCGCCGCGGCTCATACGCTTCGGCGGGTCGCATCACGAAGACGGTTTCTTTCAGTACGAGCTGACGGAGGTGAGCGGCGGAACGCGCATGCGCTTCATCCAGCACTTCCCGCCCGAAGGCATCTACACCGAAACACCGAACGATCTGGGCGGCGATCTACCCGGCGGCCCCGGCACGCCGTGGAAACCGGGCCTCGTCGGCGGCTGGCACGAGTTCTGGGATGCGCTCGCCGACTGGCTCGATGGCGTGCCGGTCGGATCGCGTCTGCCGCCGACCGAGTTCGGCGCGATCGCGCGGCGTGGGTCAAGGACTCGCACGCGCACGACTTCACGCGCGGAACAGGCCGACCGCTACATCCGCGAGCTGCGGCGGCAGGAACGCTGGAACGATCTGAACAAGGTCTACCGGACGCACATCCAGGGACACGCTGCCGCCGCACGAAGACGGCCGCGACCGCGACGTGGATCTTGGATGGTTCGAGGTCAGCCTGAACGTGCGCGACATCGTGCGATCGTTGGCATTCTACGAAACGCTTGGCTTCCGCGCCGGTCGGGGGCAGCGTCGAGATGCGCGCGATAACGCTGCAGAAGGCCGACTGTCGCGTGGGCGCTCTACCAGGGTCACCTGGACCCGCCAGAGACGCAGCTCATCTTCTGGCAGGGCGATGTAGCGGAAATCGCCCAGGCGCTCGAGAGCAAGGGATTGAAGTTCGAACGCGCGCCGACGAAAGATGACGGCGGCGGCATCGGTGCGTTGCTGCGCGATCCCGACGGTCACCCGCTGTACTTCGTCAACCTGCCCGGCATGGCGCCGACGTGATCGAAGAAGGTTGGTGGAGCTGAGGGGGATCGAACCCCTGACCTCTGCATTGCGAACGCAGCGCTCTCCCAGCTGAGCTACAGCCCCGTTAACGAACCGAAGGACGGTGCGAAAAATAACCGGTTTCGCACCGCTTTTGCACTCTACCCTGTTACCACGCTTCGACGCCGGCCAGCCGTGCGCCCAACGCGGTCAACTGCGGCGGCGGGCCCGGCTCCGGATCGAGTTGCCCGACCACTTTCTGCCTGATCGCCCAGGCCGGCGGGTGTTTCTCGATGCACTCGCGCGCATTGCGCAACCGCGACTCTTCGGAGCCAGCCGGTGTCATGGTCACGTATTGCACCAGTCGCGGCCTGGTCGAGTTGTTGGCGAGGCTGGTGTGCGGCATCTTGCGGTGCCACAGCACCACGCTGCCTTGCGGTCCGCCCACCGGCACCAGTGGGTATGCCGATACATCGGGTCGGCGCGCCTCGGCGTCGGTCCGCGGCACCGTGAGCCATTGATCGAGGGTGCGATACAACTCCGGCACCATCGCGAACGCGCCCTGTTCCGCCGGCGTGTCGGTCAGATACACGAGTCCTTGCACGGCGAAATCTTCGGCTGCACGCGGATCGCCGTCCCAGTGCACCGCGTCCATGCGAAAACCCGAGTCGTGAAAGCTGCTCGGCACCTTGAACGAGCCTCGGTCGAAGCTCACCCACAATTTGGCGGTTTGATAAATCACGCTGAACAACTCGTGCATCTGCGGCAGTTGCCTGACGTCCCACAGCGCCTGGTCGTGGTGCAGCGGAATGATGCCGTGGCCGTGCGTCACGTAATTCCGCCACGTTGCCGGGTCTTCCGGGTCGACATTGATGAACCCGCACAGCGCGGCGGCAGAACGCTCGCACAACGCTTTCGGTACGACGTCGGGAATCATCAGCCAACCTTGTTCGATGAGCTGGTCGCGGTGTTTCGATGTCAGCGGTTGCATGGTCATGTGGTTTCGAAAAAAGCGCGAATGCGTTCGGCAATGATGACGGCGTGGCTCGCGTCGATCTCGCGCGGATCGATCAGCGCCACGCCGTCGTCGAGATGATGATTGCGAGTACGGATGCTCGGCGAACCGGCCGCAAGGTACTTCACGAGCGCGCGGATGTCACCGCCGTCGGCGCGCGCGAGCGCGAGTCGCTCGATGCCGCGCCCGGCCTCGTCGGGTTTGCGGAACGCGCGCAGTTTGGCTATCCCGGCCAGTTCCTGCTCCAGCGCCCCAACAACGGATATATGGCGCGCCTGTTCAGCCGCCGCATCGCGGCCGGCGTACAGTTCCAGCGCTACGAGCAGGCCGACGATCGATTCCTTGCCGACTTTCATCGCGCGCGCGATGCCGCGCTGTTGCAACTCGCACGCTTCGATCAGGTTGCGGCGGCCGGCCACGAACCCCACGGTGGGGCCGCCGATCGCTTTGCCGCCGGAGTAGGTGACGAGATCGGCGCCGAGTTCGACGTATCGGCGCAGATCCTCTTCGGCCGCCGCATCGACGATCACCGGTACGTGATGGCGATGTGCCGCGGAGAGACAGTCGGTGAGCGAGATCATCTGTTCCTGCACGGCGTGGTGCGACTGCACATAAACCATCGCGACGACGTCGGCGTGGGCCGCGAGCGCGTCGTCGAGCAGCGTTTTCGGCACGCTGTTCGCCCAGCCGATCACCTCGGGGCGACCGCCGCCGAGCCGGATCATCTGCGCCACCGATGCGCCGAAGTTGATGTCGTGACCCGCCTGAAGCAGCACGCGACGGTTCAAACCTTCGGTGTCGGGCACGCGCAGCACGCGGTCGAGTCGCGTGCCGGTGATGCAGGCGGCAACGGCGATCGCGATGCCGGCCGCCGCGCCGGGCGTGATCGACGCCGCTTCGGAACCGACGTAGTGCGCGACCAGTTCGCCTGCGCGCCGCCGCAACAGTTCGAGATCGACGTGGCTCTGCGCGGCGTCGGCTTGCGCGCGCGCCACCGCGTCGCTCTGCGCAGTGCCGCCGAGCGCGGTCATCTTGCCGGACGCGTTGATCACGCCGTCGAGCCCGAACTTTCGATAGATGCTCTCGGTCATCGTCAGAGTTCCGCGCTGCGTTCGAAGCAGATGCCGTCGACGAGTACGGCGCGCGGCACGATCCACTGCTTCGCGGTACGTTTCTCGCCTTCGGCGTCTTCGATTTCGCGCGCTTCGTCGCGCACGTCGAAGATCGTCACGTGCGCCGGAGCGCCGACCGCGAGCGACCCGAAGCCGCGCTCGTCGAGATGGAGCATGCGGGCCGGTGTTGCCGTAACGGCGCGCACGACGTCCGTCAGCGGCATTCCCAGTGCCAACAGTTTGCTCATGGTGCGCGACAGCGAAATCGCGTAGCGGTTGACGTTGCCCGCGTGCAGGTCGCTCGAAATGGAATGCACAGGCATGCCTTGTTCCAGCGCGCGCTCGCACGTCCGGAAGCTGAACGACGCCTGGCCGTGACCGATGTCTGTGAAAACGCCGCGTTCGATCGCAGCGCGGAACGCCGGCAGGATCTTGTCCTTGTACGTCAGCACGCCGCCGACCTTGCCGTGATACGTATGCGTGATGATGTCGCCGGGCCGCAGCAGGTCGAGCACGTCGTCGATCACCGGCGGTGCGTTGCCGATGTGCAGCATCACCGGCTTGTCGACCAGTTCGGCCGCCTTGCGCGCCATCTTCACGGCCTGCTCGCCGAACGCTTCGGTGTGCGACGCCGATGCGAGCACTTTGACGCCGAGCAGCCAGTCGCCGTGGCGGTCGAATGCTTTGACGACGCCGGGCAGGTCGCACAGATCGGGACGGGACGCGTGTCCGCCGCCGACGTTCGGAAGTCCCGGCGAACCGATGTTGATGAACGCGTATGCACGCGTCTTCTGGGTCTGATGCACGAACTGCGGAAACGCATCGACCATGTTGGCGCCGAACGAGCCGGCGTCCACACAACAGGCGACGCCCTGTTGCACGCCGATCCTGTCCGCGTGAACGCGACCCGTTCGAAACAGCGGGTGCGCGAAGATGTGCGTGTGGCTGTCGATGAAACCGGCCGAGACGTATGCGCCCGCTGCATTCACGACCGTTGCGCCGGACGCCGCCGCGGCGTCGACGCGACCGACCGCAGCGACCTTCGCGCCGTCGATCAGAACGTCGCCCGCGCTGAAAGCGTTACGGGCCGCATCGTAGATCTGGCCACCGCGGATCAGGGTTGTTGGCATGCGTCTGCGGGATCGCTCGTTGCAATGGCCCGAGCATAGCAACGATCTGTGGCCAGCACAGCGAACCGCGCCGGCATCCGGGTCGCCAGTGTCCGATTTACGGGACCGAGTCGTGCTGCTCTGCGAGACCCCGCAGCGCGAGTGCCGCCTCCGACCGGGCCGGCTGGAGACGCTGCAACTCGTCGAGCAGCGTGCGAGCCGACGCCGGATCGGACTCGGCCAGCGCGCCCGCCATTCGCAACAGCGGGTCGTACGCCGGTCGAAAATCCGGACTGATGCGCAGCACGTCGAGCAGCGGTCCGCGCACTTGCGCGAGCATGCGCTGCGGATCCGCGGACGGCCGGATGTCGCGGCCGACCTCGATGTACCGGTCGCGCGCCGTCCAGTAGGCGGCGAGACGGGGCGACCACGCAGCGTCGCCTTGCGCCTCGATCAACTCGTTGGGCGAAATGGACACTTCGTGCAGCAGTTCGATCAACCGATCGCGCGGGAGCGAATCCGGCTTGTACGTGATGCGCGGCGCGAGGTACGCCACGATCGGCCGATCGTCGGTGTTGAGCGGCGCGTCGCCCGCAAACCGGACGAGCGCGGGCGGACCGGCGATGAATGCGCCGAACAACGCGAGCGCATTGTCGATGCCGAATTCCGCGACGCCGTTCGGCCAGCGCGCCGTTTCGAGCCGCGGCCGCGCTGCATCTGCATCGAAGCCGCCCGATGCGCGGCGCGCGACCAGACCGAGTACCGGTGTCTCGAGGCTGTTCGTCGCGAGCATCGCCCAACCGTTGGGATAGACCGCGACGAACGAACCCACGATGCTGCGCAACGTATCGAGATCGAGCTGGTGCAGCGGCAACCACTGGCAGAACAGGCCACTTGGCGAGAGCACGTCGCGCACGGCGCGGAAATGCTCGACCGTGTACAGCGCGGCCGATCCGGTGCGCGCCGGATGAAAATTGTCGGAGACGATCACGTCGTAGCGCTGCGGTGTCGCCCGCACGTAGCGGCGCGCGTCGCGGCAACGAGATGCAGACGTGCATTCACAGCGTCGTTCCGAAAATATGCGGAGGCGTCGATCACGTCGGGCAACAACTCGACGGCGTCGACGTCGAGGTCCGCGTCTTCGGCCGCCGCGGCCGCCGTCACGCCGGTGCCGAGCCCGAGAAAGAGCGCGCGACGCGGATGCGGATGCAGCAGCAACGGCAGCAGCGCCTGGCGCGCGTCGGCGAGCGCGTCGCGCTGCTGCCTTCCTGTTGGCGGTTGTTGATGCGCAGGCGCGCGACGCCGTCGGCGTCTTCGACGACGCTCACCGATGCCGTGGCACCTTCGCGATAGCTGACCACGCGACCGCCGGGCGGAACGTCGACGATCGCAAGCGTCGGTGCGAACGCGGCGAGCGGCAACGATCGCCGTGGCGATGCTCCAGCCGGCCGCCGACATTCGCTCGCCTGCGAGGACAATGCGAAGTAACCCGCCGCGATACCGAGCAGCGCGACCTTCGCGCCGAGCAGCGGCAGCAGAACGACGCCGAACAGCCACGGCGCGAACGCGGCACCGAGCGTGTTGACGCCGAGCGCGCGCCCGAACCCGATCCCGGAACTGCGTGCCCGCGACGCGAGATGACTGAACAACGCGCCCATCACGAGCGTCGGCAGGAAGAACGCGGCGACGGCGAGCGCCGCTTCGGCGGCGAGCGCGCTCGACATGCTCGTGTCCGAGCGCGCTCAGCACCGCCGATTTCGCGCCTTCCGCCGCCCACAAGGTTGCGGTGCCGGCGAGGCACGCGAGCGACAGCAACCGCAGCAGACGTGCCTGCAATGCCGCGTTCGCAACGCTCGCAGCGCGCCGTTGATACGCCGCGGCGCCGATCGCGGTGCCGATCAGATACACCGCCAGCAGCATCGCGAAGGTGTACACCGTGTTTTCGGCGACTTCGCTCAGCACGCGCACGACCAGCACTTCGTAGCCGATGCCGAGCAGGCCGGTCGCAGCCAGCAACCAGCGCGTGTCGATCGACGTCGGTTCGCGCGCGATCGATGTCTCGACGCCGGCGCTGCCGGTGCGGTCGAACAGCGCCAGCGTCAGCGCGGCGCAGAGGAGATTCAGCGCCGCGCAAATGCCGGCGGTGCAGGCCAGCCCGAAATGCGGCACCAGCCAGAACGCGGCGGCAAGCACGCCGACGACGGCGCCGAACGTGTTGCCGGCATACAGCGCCGCAATGCGACGAGCGATCGCGCTGCAACTGCGCGGTCACGCGTTCCATCGCCGGCAGCGTCGCGCCCATCGCCGACGGTGGCCGGCAACAGCAACAACAGCGTGCCGCCGAACGCGGCGGCCCAGTGCAGTGCCGGAGATGGCCGCTCGCCGATCAGCGCGAGCAGCCATCTTCCGACCGGCGCCATCAAGCGCTGCGAGCGCGATACTCCAGAGGCCGATGATCGCTTCGCAGGCGGCATACCAGACGCGCGGGTCGCCGGCTGCGATCGACATACGCGCCGAGCGTCAGCGCGCCGATCGCGAGGCCGCCGAAGAATGCGGCGACGACGGCGAGCACCGCGGCGGATTCGTGCCCGAGCCACGTCGCGCTCTGCTGCGTCCACACGATCTGGTAGCCGAGCCCGGCGAAACCCGACATCAGCATCAGCGCGAGAGCGGCGCGTCGTGCGCGCACGGCGCCTGGTGGTGTGCCCGGCACGTCAGCCGCTGAACGCGATTCGGTAGCCCCACGAATCGAGTCGGTTCGGAATCGCGTTGAACGACAGCGTTATGCGGCGCGCGCCTTTGTTGTGCGGTACCGCGTGCATCAGATAGCTGGGGAAGAACACGAGGTCGCCCGGTTCCGGCGCCGGCCTGATCCACTTGTCGGCGTTGTACGGCCCGGTAACGGTACCGTCGTGATCGTTCTTGAACGCGAAATCGGTACCGCCCGGCGCGCTCATGAACACGGTGCGCGCATCCGGATGCGTCGCCGTCAGATAGGCCACGCCGGAAATGAAACTGTTCGCGTGATTGTGCATCGCCTGCATGCCGCCGGTGTCGAGCACGTTCACCCACATCTCTTTGAGCGACCACCCCATGCGCTCACCGAACAGCAGCGCGCCGAATTCGGACAGCTTCGGCGTGATGATCTGCGCCGCCTGCACCAGCAGCGGGCTGTCGCTCGGGCGCAGCATCGCCGTGTGCGATGAGATTGGCTGACGAATTGTTACGTTTGTGTGACGACGCGCTGAAGTGTTCGACCGAGCCCACGCACGAGCGCGTCGTCGAACGCGCGCGTCACTCGCAGCAGCGGCGTCGGAAAGAAACCGATGACTTCGTCCATGCGCGGATTCTCCCGTGCGACGATGATGGCGTCCACAGCATTCCGTTCCCCTTCACGTAGTCGTTAGGCGATACGGCATCGGCGACACGAATCGTCACAGATCGTTCATCGTCGGGTTGTAGGGTTCGGTGCGATGGTCGACGGTGCCGAATCACCGAAACCGACCGGACGCATTCGAATTACCCGAACTCGAGGAGCAGCAATGCAGAGGATGTCATTTCGTAAGCGGCAGATTGCGCTTGCGGTCGCGGCCGTGGGAGCCGCTTCGCTGGCCGGCGGCAACGCCAACGCGGGACACGACGGTCGCGACAACGGCCCCGGCACAATACCTTGCCGGCGATTTCCACAATCACACGACGTGCTCCGACGGCTCGATCTCGATGCAGAAGCTCGTCAAGAAAGCGACCGACACGGTCGATACGCCGTGGGGACTCGACTGGTTCGTGCAGGCCGGACACGGCGGCAA
Source organism: uncultured Gammaproteobacteria bacterium (assembly GCA_963787045.1). Classification (GTDB taxonomy): domain Bacteria; phylum Pseudomonadota; class Gammaproteobacteria; order Pseudomonadales; family Azotimanducaceae; genus DATJGR01. Next base: position 152,552 of record CAWBBR010000003.1, read on the forward strand.
CGGCAACCGCAACTGCACGCTGGCCGAAGACGCGACGCTGTCGACGCCGGCCTATCCGTTCGTCGAAGGCAAAGGACCGAACACGACGTGGGCGGACAGCATCGGCGTCGCCGCGGTAAAAGGGAACACGCAGTCGAACCCCGCCGACGCCGGTAACTCGACGACCCCGCTCAGCAGCCAGGCGAATCCGTCGATGTGGCGCTGGCAATCGATCCAGGAATTCCAGTATCCGATGATCGAGTATCTGTCGGCGCTGCGGAACGAACCGCTGTTCATCGGGCTGGAATCGGTGGTCGCGGGTCACGAGCACAGCTCGATGTCGGTGATCACCGGTCAGATGCCGGCCGGCTTCGACAAGCGGAAGCTGCCGACCAGCCCCCCATTCGTCGCGTTCGGCAACGCGACGCGCATTGTCGCAGTGGGAGTACTGCTTCGATCGCGGCGATACCGACACCAGCCGCGGCGGCAACAGCGGCGGTGCGACCGGCAACAACTGGGATTGCTCGATCCGGCGAGCAGCGGATCGACCGATACCGCGCTCGGCTGGAACGACAATGCGCAAGAAGCTCTTTCAACCGCGGCGGCACCGGCACCGGCGACAAGGGTCACCGAAGACCGTCGAAGCGATCAAGTGGATGGACGAGTTCGCAACCCGCGCCAGCTACTACGTACCGGCGCACCTCGAGCGCGCCGGCCCGTTCAACCCGGACGGCAACAACGGCTACAACATCGAGTCCCTGCGCAACTTCAACAACGCCGCGCCGCAGATCGCGTTCGGCATGGAAACGCAGCCCGGCCACGGCGCGTCGGACGCGCGGCGAATACAGCCGCGCCGCAACACCTTCGGCACGACGCAACGTCGACTCGGTCGGCGGCACCACCTACGGCGGCACCGGCGTGTACGGCGCGCAGATCGGCGGCGTGTGGGATGCGTTGCTCGGCGAAGGTCGCGACTTCTGGTTCTTCGCGAGCTCCGACTGGCACAACCGCGGCACGTTCGGCGCCGGACGATCGGCATTCGAGTCAGGACTTCTATCCCGGCGAATATCAGCGCACCTACACGCTGCTGCATCCGGACGGGAAGAAGAAGCTGACGCCGCAACAGATCGTCGACGGCCTGCGCACCGGCAACGACTTCTCGAGCTCGGTCAGCTCATCGATCGGCTGACCTTCGTGGCCTGCGCCGTTCCGAAACACGACCTGCACGCGATCGGCGACGCTGCATTGCGGCTGCTCGCCGTGGCAGCAGCCGTCGGCAATACCGACGTCGATCTGACGCGGATGCGCCACGATGGGCGAGAAGCTCGTAGTGCCGTCGGGCGCAGACGTCGTGGTCGCGGTCGTCGTGCGCGATCCGGCCGGCACGAACTACTCGCCCTACACATTCCCGAATCCGTCGCTGCAGCAGGTCGGCATCAATCAGCCGCTCAACAAGCCGGTGCTCGATCACATCGACGTGATCGACGGCATGGTGACCGGTATCAGGACGCCGGGCGCGGCGGATTACGCCGGCCAGTGGCCCAGCGACTGGATGACGATCGTCAAAGACCCGGTCACGGGCCAGGCGACGGTCACCGTGAAGCAGGATCTGTCGTCCGTGCCCGACGCCGCGAAGAACGACGACCGCGCGACGTCATCAAGACGTTCAACCAGGCCACGTGGGAGACCGTGAAGCTTGCGCCGGAGTTCAAGGCGATGACGTTCCGCATCAACGATGTCGGCGCATCGCAGTACCTCCGTCTGCGCGGCACGAACATGCCGCCGAGCGTGCCGTTCGAGACCGATGCGAATGGCAATCCGCTGACGGACCTCTGGACGAATGCGTCAGCCGCTCCCGTTCGTCAGTACGGCGACACGGTCTGGCGAACGAATACCCGGACAGTTTCTACCTGCGCATTCCGTGCACGACGGTCGGCACGACCGAGTTCGACGGATGCCCCGTCGCACCTCGGTACGCGCAACGGCCAGAAGTACTCGAGCTACGACGTCGCTGCGTGGTCGGACCTGTGGTTCTACAGCAACCCGATCTTCATCGAAGTGATCGGGCTCGATGCAGATCGCGGGCGTCAACTAGGTCGAGACGCTGACGAGACGAACGCCGCGCGGCAACGCGCGGCGTTTTCGCATTTCCAGAAACGAGGAATCATGGCAACGACCATCGACTCTCTGAACGACCCGTTGACCTCGACGCGGCGCCGCCGACGCGTGCCGCGCTGGTTGCGCGAACCGCTGCTGCACTTCGTCGTGCTCGGCGGCGTGCTGTTCGGCGCCGATCACCTGTTGTTCGCGCGCACCGCCGATCCGCGCGTGATCGTCGTCGACGCGCGCGGTGGACCAGACACGTGATCAAGGTGTTCACGCGACGCGCGCGGCCGCGATCCGAACGACGACGAGCTGTACGCGCTGCGCCGCGTCTGGCTCGACAACGAAGTGCTGTATCGCGAAGGGCTGGCGCTGCAACTCGACAAGGGCGATTCGACGATTCGCGATCGCGTCATCTTCAAGATGCTCAGTTCGATCGAGCCGACGCTGAAGCTGCCGCCGTACGACGACGCGACGCTGCGCGCGTGGTTCGAGGCGCATCGCGAGAAATACGACGAGCCGGCGCGTTACGACTTTCAGGAAGCGGTACTGCAGGGCGCGAATTCCGAAAGCGCGGTGCGGGCGTTCGTCTCGGCGCTGAATGCCGGCACGCCGGGCGACGCGCAAGCCGGCTTGCGCGTGTTCAAGCGCGACCGGCGCCAAGCCTCGCGCCAAGCTACGGTCCCGAGTTCGCCCGGCAGCTGGCCGAAGGACCGGTCGGCGCGTGGCAGGCGCTCCAGACGCCGGACGGCTGGCGCGCGATGCGGCTCGACAAGACCACGCCGCCGCAGCCGGCCGACTTCGATGCGCTGCACGACGCGGTGTTGCAGGACTGGATCGACGCGACGTTGTCCGAGCAGCGTACTGCCGCGGTGCGCGCGCTGGCGCAGAGGTACTCCGTGCAATACGCGGCGCCGACGCCATGACTGACCGGTGCATCGGCGCGCTGATCGGATGGTTGCTGTTTGCCGCCGCGGCGCACGCGCACGAAATGACGATGGCCGAGATGGAGTTGCGCGAACTGTCGCGCGGCGAATTCCTCTGGCAGTGGACGGCGAGCGGCGAGCGTGCGGTCACTTCCCAATTGACGCCGGTGTGGCCGGACGGCTGCGCGGATGACGGCGGCTCGCTGCACTGCGGCGACGGCGGACTCACCGGCGCGCTGTCGGTGAACGGCGTCGGCGAAGCGCTACTCCGCGGCGATCGTGAAGGTGTACTGGCTCGACGGCACGCTGCGCGTCTACACGATCACCGCCGCGCAGCCGATCGTGCATCTGTACGGATCGGCGGACGACCCGCGCGGCATGCGCGAGATCGCCGCGGCGTATTCGGTGCTCGGCGTCGAGCACATCCTGACCGGCACCGATCACCTGCTGTTCGTGATCGGGCTGCTGTTCCTCGTCGGCTTCAACCGGCGCCTGGTGTGGACGATCACCGCGTTCACGCTGGCGCACAGCCTCACGCTCGCGCTCGCTGCGCTCGGCGTGCTGACGCTGCGTTCGCCGCCGGTCGAGGCGACGATCGCGCTGTCGATCGTGCTGGTCGCGGGCGAAGCGCTGCACAAAGAACAGACGTTGGCGCGGCGTTGGCCCGCGGTCGTCGCGTTCCTGTTCGGACTCGTGCACGGACTCGGTTTCGCCGGCGCGCTGAAGGACATCGGTCTGCCGCAGAACCATCTGGCGGTCGCGCTGCTGACGTTCAACGTCGGCGTCGAAGCGGGTCAGCTGCTGGTCGTCGGCGCTGCATTTCTGTTGGCTCGCGCCGTGAAACGCATCCCCGGTCTCGAACGCGGGCGCGCGCCCGCGCTTTATGCGATCGGCAGCATTGCCGCGTACTGGTCGTGGACGCGGATCGCGGTGATGTTGTTCTGAGATCGCCGACGGCGTCGCGCGATCACACCTTCAGCGCGACGGCCGCGCGTGCGCGACGGCCGATCTCGACCCACGCGTGCTCCGCAATCAGCCGTCGCGGCGCGATCCACGATCCGGACACGGCGATCACGTTCGGGCGTTGCAGGTAGTCGCGCGCGTTGTCCTGATCCACGCCGCCGGTCGGCACCAGCATGACGTCGGGGAACGGCCCCGCGAGTGCGTCGACCAGTTCGAGCCGCGACGGGAACAGTTTCTGTATTCGGAACCCCGCGTCGGAGAGTCGCATCACTTCGCTCGCGGTCGCGACGCCGGGTAACCACGGCAGCGCGGCGTTGCGCGCCGCCTCGATCAACGTTGGCGTCGTTCCGGGGCTGATCGTCGCGACGGCGCCGGCTTCGGCTGCTGCGCGCATGTCGTCGATGTTGCGAACCGTACCGATGGCCACGTCGATGCCGACGTTCGCGTCGCGGATGGCGCGCACGCCGGGCAAGCCCGCCGGCGTCCGCAACGTGATTTCGATCAATGTGAGACCGGCGTCGGCGAGACAGCGCGCGAGCGGAACGGCGTCCTCTGCGCGATCGAGCGCGATCACCGGAAATGCGACGGCGCGGCGCAGCAGCGTTTCGAACATGGTGAATCCGTTGGCAACGACGCGACACGATACCGCGCCGCGCGGGCTGATACAGTCGGCCTTTGCCAGACGAGATCGAGATGTCCGAACGACGCTTCCTGCTCGGCACGTACACGACTCAGCGCACCTCGCGCGGTCTCTATCTGTGCGCGATGCAGCCCTCTGGCGCAATCGGCGTCATCGACGTTTGCGAGATGACGGACCCGTCGTTCGTGGTGCTGCATCCGGCGCTGCCGCTCGCGTACGTGGTGAACGAAACGCCGACCGGCCACGGTTGCGTGTCGGTGGTCGCAGTCGACGGTGACCGACTCGAACAGCGTCAGTGTGTCGACTCCGAAGGCGAACTGCCGTGCCACCTGGCGTTGCTCGATGGCGCGCGAGCGCTGGCCGTCGCGCATTACGGTTGCGGCACGATCGCGGTATTCGGGCTCGACGGGCGCGGCGCGCTCACCGCCGGCGCGCGCACCTGGCGTCACAGCGGCGCATCGACGCATCCGCGCCGTCAGGCGTCGGCGCATCCCCATTACGTGCTCGTTGGCGAGCGCGGCATGTACGTGACCGATCTCGGGCAGGACTGCGTGGTGCAATACGTCGGCGACCACTTGCGCGAGGCGTCGCGCTGCGCGATCCACGCGGGAGCCGGGCCGCGTCACCTGTGCCTCGACGCGGCGAACGACGTCGGCTGGCTCGCCAACGAACTCGACAACACGGTGTCGCGGCTCTCGATCGGCGGTGACGGCGCGTTGCGCGAAGTGGATTGGGTCGGCACGTTGCCGAGCGACTTCACGGGTCGCAGCGCGGTGAGCGAGATCGCGCGACATCCGAACGGGCGCTGGCTCTACGTCGGCAACCGCGGCCACGATTCGATCGCGTGGTATTCGATCGGAGAGGGCGGCCGGCTCGCATTCAACGGCACCGTGCCCACGCAAGGTCGTCATCCGCGGCATTTCGCGTTGACCGCGGACGGCGCCGCGCTGCTCGTCGCCAATCGCGATTCGGACAGTCTGGTCGCGTTCCGGATCGGCTCGAGCGGCATCCCGGAAGCCCTGGCCGAGCCGTTCACCGGCGTGCCCGCGCCGGTGTGCATCCGCTGGCTATAACGCGAAGTTCGCGGGTGTTCGACGATCGAGCGGCCGCGTCGCGTCCGAAACGGCCTGCCAATCGCGATACAGCGCCTCGTATTCGGCGACGAGTGCCGGGTCCGGTTGATACCGTCGCTTGATCGGCACCAGTTTGGCCGCCGCGGCGTCGTAGTCCGGATACAAGCCGAGCGCAACCGCTGCGAACACCGCCGCCCCACGCCCCTCTACCGCTTCGTCAGACGCTTCGACGGCACGCCCGATCGTGTTGGCCAGAATTTCGCACCAGACGCGGCTGCGCGCGCCGCTGCCGGTGAGGCGGAGCATCGACGGTTCGCCGCACCACGAGTGGATCTGGTCGAAGATCGACCGGATTGCGAACGCGCCGCCTTCCAGCACGGCGCGGTACGCATTGGAGCGGTCATGCGACGTGCGCAGGCCGGTGAATACCGCGCTTGCGCCCGGGCGCGACTCCGGCGCCACCTGGCCGGACAGAAACGGCAGGAAGCGGACACCGCCGGATCCCACCGGAATGGCGCCGGCGGCCGCGTCCATCGCGACGAAATGCCGCGCCCGGGCGCGGTCGTTGGCGCCGAAGACGAGGTCCAGGAACCAGTCCGCGGCGCGGCCGCCCATCACTGCATTGCCGCCGATCACGTGGCGGTCGGGCGGCAGGTCATAGAAGCGGAACGAGCCTTCGGGAATGTCGGTTCGTATCGCACGAACGACGGCGTGCGTGCCGAGCGTGATGGCGTAAGCGCCGGGGTGACCCGCGCCGGCGCCGACGTTTGCGCAGATGCCGTCGTGGGCCCCGACCACCACGGGAATGCCCGCGGGAAGGTCGAGCGATTTGGCCGCGCGCGGATCGAGGGGTCCGGCCGTGTCCCACGGCAGCGCCACACTCGGCACCAGGTTCGCGCTGCCGGTGTGGTCGAGCGCGCCGGCGTCCCACTGCGCGGCGTCGGGGCCGCTCGTGCGATCCGTCACCGCGGCGCCGGTGAGGCGGTAGATCAGGAAATCCTTCGCGTACAGGACGTGCCGCAGCTGCCGTGCCCGAACGGACTCGTTGGTGGAGAACCACATCTTCTTGGCGAGCAGCGCGGCGGCATAGTTCGACAGGTGCGCGCCGCTTTTGCGCCATTCGACGAGCGAACTCAGTTCGGCGGCGTGCCGCCGGTCTGACCAGGGCTGTCCGATCACGGTACCGTCGCGCCCGACGAACACCGCCGCGCCGCCGCGCCCGGAAACGGAAATAGCCACCACGCGCCGTGGCTTCGCCGCCAGCAGCTCCCCGGTCAGCCGCACCGCATCGCTCCACCAGCCGTCGGCGTCCTGCCAGGCGCGGTTGGCTTCGCGGTACTCCGGGTGTCGCGCGGCGCGCTGGCCGACAAGGCGGCCGCGCAGACCGAACAGCGCGACCTTGATCCGCGTAGTGCCGAGGTCGTACGTGAGAATCGCGTCGTCGGCAGTGCGCAGAGAATTGTTTGACATGATTCAGACAGATTGCGCCGACCGCGCGTCGCGGGGCAAGGTAACGGATCGAATACCCAGGGGAAGGTCATGCGAGGCAAGGTGGTGCTGGTGACGGGTGGTGCGCGCGGGATCGGCCGCGCGATTTCGGAAGCGTTTCTCAACGCGGGCGCCAAAGTGATGATCGGCGATCTGGGCGCCAAGGCGGGCGACTGGACGTACGACCTGTCCGGTGCGGATGCGTTGCAACGCAGCGCGAAGGAACAAGCGGCGATCGGCGAAGTGAAAGCGACCGAACTCGACGTGACCGACGCCGCGAGCTGCGAAGCGGCGGTTGCCGCCACCGTGGCGGCGTTCGGCGGCATCGACGTGCTGGTGAACAACGCGGGTGTGGTTCAGTCGGGACCGATCGCGGAATTCTCGGAGCGCGACTGGGACCGCATCTTCGCGGTCAACACCAAGGGCATCTATCTGATGGTGCGCGCTGCGTTGCCGGCGCTGAAGCGGTCGCGCAGCGCAGCGATCGTCAACACGGCATCGATCGCCGGCAAGCAGGGCTATCGCAACATGGTGGCCTATTGCGGCTCGAAGTTCGCCGCCATCGGCATTACGCAGTCGTTAGCAGCGGAGCTCGCGCCCGACAACATCCGCGTCAATGCGATCTGTCCCGGGGTGGTCGGCACCGCGATGTGGCTCGAGCATCTGATGCCGATGAACACGCTCGATCAGGCGGCGAAGAACGCCGAATTCGAGCGCGCCATGAAGGAGATGATTCCGCTCGGTCGGCCGCAAACGGCGGAAGACATGGGCGCCGCCGCGGTGTTTCTCGCGTCCGCGCCGAACATCACCGGCGTCAGCCTGAGCGTGGCCGGCGGATACGAGATGAACTGACGGCGCTTATTGCGACGCGCGTTTCAGCTGGACCGAAGTGCCTTGAGTCGTCGGCGTTCGTGCGTTGCTCGAGTTTGGCGCGCCGGGCGGATAGCCACTTTGCAAACAGTGCGTTTTCGTGTTCGCCGAGGCTTTTGTTGGAAGTGGATGACGTGTCCTTCAATCGAATCTCCGTGAAGATGCAACGGGTGGACACGCAAGTTACGATGCCGCGACATCCGCGTCGGTGCGATAACAGACAACGGTGCTGCCGCCGGTCTCAACGGGGACGTCGGACGATCCTGACCTTGGCGCTGCTGCCGCCGCCGCAGAAGAACTGGTCGCCGCCGTCTGATTCGAGTCCCGATACGTTCACGCCGGGCGGCATCTCGAGCTGCTCCAGCACTTCCCCGGTTCGGGGATCGACTCGCCGCAGATCGCTCTCGTTAGCTTCCCACGTGCCGTGCCAGAGTTCGCCGTCGACCCAGGTCACGCCGGTGACGAAGCGGTTCGATTCGATGGTGCGCAGAATCGCGCCGGTGTCGGGATCGATCTGATGGATCTTCCGCCCCCGATGCTGCCCCACCCAGAGCGTGCCTTCGGCCCACGCGAGTCCCGAGTCACCGCCGTCGCCGGGCGCCGGGATCGTCGCGATCACGCGCCCCGTCTGCGGATCGATCTTCTGGATCCGACCGTCGGCGATCTGAAACAGGTGGCGGCCGTCGAACGCGGTGCCCGCGTGTGCGGCGACATCGATCGAGCGGACCGTTTCGCCGTTCGACGGATCGAGTGCGTTCAATTTGTCTCCGGACGCAAACCAGACGTGGCGGCCGTCGAAGGTGACGCCATTCACCTCGTCGACACCCGGGAACGGTCCGTACTCTCTGACGATTTCGGCTTTCGATTCGCGCATGCAGGCATCTTATTCAAGCAGCAGCGGTCGCCGGGAGTAACAACGTTGTCGCGAATCCCGGCGACGGCGGTGTCGTCCAGCGGCGAGTGCGTCCGCGACCCAACGCTTGCACCTTGCCGGCGGCGTCGAGCGAACCGAGCGCCCGCTGTACCGTGCGTGCACTCGCGCCAAGCGCGAGCGCGAGCGCCGAGCTCGACCACGACTCGCCGTCAGCGAGCAACGCGAGCACTGCTGCGTGCTTTTCTTCGACGGGACGCGCCAGCACGACCACGTCGCGCGCGCGGCGCGGGACCAGTGCGAACCCGCGCGGCGTCGCGTTCACGCCGGCCAGTGGCCGAAGCATCTTGCGGAGCCGACCGACTTCGACCCGCAGTCGCGCACGATGCGACTCGTCCGCGCGCTTTGCACGGAACGCGCGTGCAACCAGCGTGTCTCGCGCAACGTCTGCCGGCCACGCTTCGGCCAGCGCGCGCACCAGCGCGAACAACACCGGACGCTTCGCGAGTGAGATCACGGTGCCGTCGTCGTGCACCGCGTGCCGGCACGCGTCGATGACGAATGTCTTCGAGGCGAGCAATGCTTCCACTTCCGCGAGCAGCAACGGACGCTGTTCCGAGTGCGTGATCAGCCGCGCGGCCGGCGTGTTCAGCGCGAGCGACACGCTTTCGACCTCGGCCGACAACGCCGGGATGCGCGCGTCGCGGGCCGCCCGCTCGGCCCTTGTCAGGGCGGCGCGTGCAGTCGCGGCGCGGACATGGCGCAGCGCAATTCCAGCCACGAGCAGCTCGTGGGTGGTTTTCAAGGCCGGTGGGAACCGCGCGGGATCGAGCTTGGCGAGCGCTCGCTCGGCCTCGTCGAGCCGCCCGATCAGCAGCAAGCGGCGGACTTCGACATAGCGCGCGTGCGCCGCGTTCGCGAGGTCGCCGTGCGCTGCGAGCGTCGCGCGTGCATCGACGAGCGCGCTCGGCGCCCAGCCGAGATCGCGCGAAGCGAGCGCGACCTCCGCCTCGGCAACGATGCACCGGGCGCGCGCCACCGCGTCTCTCGCGCCGAACGCGCGCGCCGCACGCCGCAACAGCGCTCTCGCTCGAACGAGATCACCCAGTTGCGCCATCGCGGTGCCGCGGAGAGCGAGTGCAGGCGCGTCGTCGCGCAGCGCGACGCGCTTGAGTGCGCTCAAAGGGTCGCCCTCGGCGAGCGCGCGCGCTGCAGAGACGATCAGCGAGTCCATCGCAATCGCGTCACACTTGTCACTCCCTCGATTTCGACTGCCGGCGGTAAAACTATCTCACGACCCACTACCGCGAAGTCGGACAAGGAGATGAACGATGACGAAGCACAATACCGCGACACGTCAGGAATGGCTGGCAGAGAGAGTCGAACTGCTCAAGGCCGAGAAGGAACTCACGCGGCGCAGCGACGAGCTGGCACGCCGGCGACAGGCGCTACCGTGGGTGCGCATCGACAAGCCTTATCGGTTCGAGACGGATGAGGGCAGCGCGTCGCTCAAAGACCTCTTTCGCGGCCGTTCGCAGCTGATCGTCTACCACTTCATGTTCGGGCCGGACTTCGCGGCGGGGTGTCCGTCGTGCTCGGCAATTGCCGACGGGTTCAACGGTGTCTTCGTGCACCTCGCGAACCACGACGTGACGCTGACGGCGGTGTCGCGGGCGCCGCTTGCGAAGCTGCAGGCGTACAAGCGTCGGCTCGGATGGACGTTCCCATGGGCGTCGTCGTTCGGCAGCGACTTCAACGACGACTTCAGCGTCCACGCCACCGAAGAGCAGCAGCGCACCGGAAGCAGCGAATACAACTACCGGCCCGAGCGCGCCGACGCCGGCGGATGCGCCGGCGCCGAAGGTCGTTGCGCAGTTCGCGGCGAGATGCGGCACCGACGCACCGACGTTCACGCGCGAAAAACCGGGCGTGAGCACGTTCGTGCTGGAGGACGGCGTCGTGTATCACACGTATTCGGCTTACGCCCGCGGACTGGACGGCTTGTGGGGCATGTATCAGTGGCTCGATCGCGCGCCGAAAGGTCGCAACGAAAAAGGCGCCTGGTGGCGCCGCCACGACGAGTACCCCAACAGCTGAGCAAAGGCGCGACGGTAGCGATGGAAGCATCACGACGCATGGCATCGCAGGCGATGCCTCTGAGCGGACATTCGTCGGCGCGTCGGCGTTGCTGGTTGTTTCGAGCGCGGCCGTCACGATTCTCTGGTGTGCCTCCATGTCGGCAACGGACGGGATGCCGATGCCCGGCGGCTGGACGATGTCGATGGCGTGGATGCGGATGCCGGGCCAGACATGGTCCGGCGCCGCGGCGTCGTTTCTGGCCATGTGGGTCGTGATGATGATGGCGATGATGATGCCGTCGCTGTATCCGTCGCTGGTTCGCTACCGCGCGGGCGTCCGCTCGACCGGCGAGCCGTGCGTCGGCCGGCTCACGGCAATCGCAGGCGCGGGTTACTACTTCGTCTGGACCGTTGCCGGAATCGCCGCGTACGCGCTGGGCGTTGCCGTCGCGGCAATGCAGATGCGCCAGCCGGCGTTGGCGCGCGCGGTACCGGTGGCAGTCGGCGCGATCGTGCTGATCGCGGGCGCGGTGCAGTTCACCGGATGGAAGGCGCGGCTGCTCGCGTGCTGTCGGAAGCCGCCGCCGGTCGACCGTGCCGACGTCGGCGCTGCGTGGCGATATGGTGTGCGTCTCGGGTTCGACTGTTGCCGTTGCTGCGCCGGTCCGATGGCGATCCTGCTCGTGGTCGGCGTGATGGACCTGCGGGTGATGGCGTTCGTGACGGCGGCCATCACCGCGGAACGACTCGCCGCGGACGGTGAACGCGCTGCGCGCGCCGTCGGTGTTATAGCGATCGGCGTAGGCGTGTGGCTGATCGCGCGTGCCGTCGGATTGGGATGACTACGCGGTGTCCGCGTCAGACCGGGGGTTCAGTTGGTGCCGCCAGCCGCGCGGGCACCGCCAGCACCGAACAGCGCGCTTCGCGCAGTACGCGTTCGGTGGTGCTTCCGCGCAATGCTTCGAATGCACCGGAGCGGCCCGCGGTGGGCATCACGATCAGCTCGGCCCGAACGAGTTCGGCGGCCGCGGCGATCTGCGTCACCGGGTCGCCGTCACGGAACAAGCGCGCGAATTTCCAGCGCTCGCCGTCGGGGGCGTGCACGCGCGGTGCGGCCTGCTCGTTGCCGACGTGCAGCAGCGTGAGCGTCGTATTGCCGTTGCCGAACAGATCGGCGGCGCGCATCGCGAACTCGACTGCGGCGCTCGCATCCGGTGTGTGGTCGATTGGAATCAGAATGTTGGCGAGCGTCAGTTTGCCGTCGACCGTGACGATGTCGCGCTCGCCGTCGGCAGGCACGAACAGCGTCGCGGACTTCGACCATCGCGCCATCGCTTCCGCGACCGAACCGTGCAGCCAACGGGCGGCGCCGGAGCGCCCCTCGGTTGCGACGACCAGCAGGTCGGCGGGGTTCTCGTGAGGTAGTCGACGACCGCGAGCGCGGGAAACCGGCTGGTGATCGACCGTTTGATGACGCGGACCCCGAGTCGCTCGAACACGTCGGCTTGCGTGCTGCCGGGCTCGAGCATGCCCCACCGTTCCAGCATCGCGCGCACTGCGGGGAATCGACTCCAGTCGGTCTGCTCATCGCTGCCGACATGCAGCAGTGTGAGACGGCTTCGGCGCAGTAGCGCGACGGCGAGTGCATGCGCGAACGCGCGCTCGCTGGCTGCCGAAAAATCCGTGGGATGAACGATCGACCCTATGAAGGGCGCGGCGTCTTGGTCGCTGTCGGTCATTTAGGCGCTCCGGTTATCGGAAGTACCGGTTTCGAAATACCAGGGCGCGCAACGCCGCAAGTAGGTAGGATGCCGGCCGATGAACTCGGACCCGAGATTCGCACGTACAGTGCCTTGAGGACTTGGTGCCGAGGAGAGGACTTGAACCTCCACGGGGTTTCCCCCACTGGCACCTGAAGCCAGCGCGTCTACCAATTTCACCACCCCGGCGAGTAGCGGGGGGCGACTCTACGCACCGATTCCGGGGTTGTCAACGTGACAGAAAAACGCAAGCGCCGCAGTAAATCCGTTGGTTCGGAGGCACGCCGCGACGTCGACGAACGCGCCGTTTTGCTGACGCCGACGGCGGTCGTCGAGGTGTTTCGCGCGCAAAAGAAACCGATGCGCTGGCCCGAAATTCGCGAACTCGCGGGCGTGCGCCAGGGCGGCGACGTCGATCAGTTGCGGCGCGTGCTGCGAGGCTTGTGTCATTCCGGCGACCTGCACATCGACAGCCGCGGCGCTTATCAACTGGCGGCGCCCGAGACGTCGGTCGACGGCGTGATCCGTCGCGGTGACCGCGGTCGTCTGGTGCTGATACCGGCCGCCGGCGGCGACGCACTGCCGGTGCGGTTGACGCGCGACTCGCGGTTGCGCGTCGGCGATACCGTGCACGCGAGGCTCGTCGAAGGTCAGGCGGTGATCGCGGCGGTGACTACACGCTCGGAGGAACCGGTGATCGGACGCGCGATCGCCGGCACGCGCGGCTGGTACGTGGTCGCGGAAGGCGACTTTCGCGGTCGCGTCTATCTCGAACCGAACGGCCAGGGTGCGGCAAACGACGGCGATACCGTCGCGGTGACGGTGACCGGCGAAGAGAGTTTCGGCCTCACCGGCCGCGTGGTCGACGTGATCGCGCCGCGCGACGATCTGCACGCGGCATCGATCACGTTGTTGCGCGCGCACGGCGTGCCCGTCGAATGGCCGCCCGAGGTCGACGACGAAGTGCGGGGTCTGCCGGACCGCGTGGATCCGGAGCACCACCGCGATCGCGAAGACATCACCGACATTCCGCTCGTGACGATCGACGGCGAAGACGCGCGCGACTTCGACGACGCCGTGTTCTGCCGCCCGCGCACGAAAGGGCGGTTGGCGACTGGTGGTCGCGATCGCCGATGTCGGCAGCTACGTGACGCTCGGTTCGCCGCTCGACCTCGAAGCGCGCGAACGCGGCAACTCGGTGTATCTGCCGGACCGAGTCGTACCGATGCTGCCGGAAGCGTTGTCGAACGGGTTGTGCTCGTTGCGTCCGCAGGAACACCGGCTGTGCATGGTGTGCGACATGCAGGTGTCGCCGCTCGGCAAGGTGACGACGTATCGCTTCTATCCGGCGTTGATGTTCTCCCGCGCGCGCCTCACCTACACGCAGGTCGCCGCGTTCATCGCTGCCGGGTATCGGGGCTTCGACGGCGAGGTGGCCGATTCGCTGCGCGCGTTGCACGACGTCTATAAGGCGTTGCTTGCCGCCCGCGAAGAGCGCGGTGCGCTCGACTTCGACGCGCCGGAACAGAAGCTGATCCTCGAGAACGGTCTGCTCGAACGCATCGAGCCGGTGGTGCGCAACGACGCGCATCGGCTGATCGAAGAGGCGATGATCTCCGCAAACGTCTGCGCCGCGCGGCTTCTCGAAAAGCACGAAGCCAAGGCGCTGTATCGGATTCACGAAGGACCCACGCCGGAGAAATTCGACCTCCTGAGGCAAGCGCTCGCTTACGCGGGAATACGCCTGAGCAATGAGTCGCCATCGCCGAAAATCCTTCAGGCGGTGGCGGCGCAGCTCGCCGATCGACCGGATCGCGGGCTGCTCGAGACGATGATCCTGCGTTCGATGATGCAGGCTCGCTACAGTCCCGAGAACGTCGGCCATTTCGGTCTCGCGTTGCCTCGCTACATGCACTTCACGTCGCCGATCAGACGCTACGCCGACCTCGTCGTACACCGCGCGATCGCCGGCGTGTTGAGCGGCGATCGGCTCGATCAGAGTCACCTCGACGAGGTCGGTGAGCATCTGTCCGTGACGGAACGTCGCGCCGATGACGTCAGCCGCGGCGTTGCCGACTGGCTGAAGTGCGAGTTCGCGGCCCAGTTCGTCGGCGAGACGTTCGACGGCACCGTCGTCGCGGTCACCGATTTCGGCGTGTTCGTCGAATTGGAGCGGATCTTCATTCAAGGTCTGTTGCACGTGTCGAACCTGGGCGACGACTACTTCACCTTCTATCCGGCCGCAATGTCGCTGGTTGGCGAACGCTCGGGTCGGCGCATCAAGCTCGGCGACAAACTGTCGGTGATCCTGGCCGACGTCGACATCGAGTCGCGCAAGATCGACCTGCTGGTCGCCGGCGCCAAGGGAGGCAAGCGCAACCGGCGAGGCCGTTCGTGAGCGCCGAACAGGTCTTCGGTATCCATGCGGTCGAAGCGGTTCTGCGCAACGACGCGCAGCGCGTGCGGCGTTTGTTCGTGCAGGCGGATCGCCGTGACGCGCGGATGACGACGATTCTGGAATTGGCGGCGGCCTCCGGCGTGTCGGTCGAGAGTTGCGAGCGATCGAGGCTCGACCGGATGACGCACGACGGCCGCCATCAGGGCATCGTGGCCGAAACCACGCAGGGCGAACTCGGTTCGGAGACGGAGCTCGAGTTGCGGTGGCCTTCGTTGCAGCAGCCTTTATTGCTGCTGGCGCTGGATGGTGTGATGGATCCGCGCAACCTCGGCGCCTGTCTGCGCAGCGCCGACGCGGCCGGGGTCGGCGCCGTGCTGTTGCCGAAGAGCCGCACCGCACCGCTCAGCGAAGTGGCGCGCAAATCGGCAAGCGGCGCTGCGGAGTCGCTGTTCATCGTGCTGGTCAGCAACCTGGTGCGGCGCCTCGAATGGCTGAAACAGCAGGGCGTCTGGGTGGTGGGGGCGGCCGGCGATGCGCCGGATACCTGGCGCGCGGCGGACATGCGGCAGCCGACCATTCTGGTGGTCGGAGGTGAAGGCAAAGGGTTGCGCGACTTGACGCGCAAGACCTGCGATCAACTGGTCAGCCTGCCGATGCACGGTGCGGTTTCGAGCCTGAACGTCTCGGTCGCGACCGGCATCCTGTTGTTCGAGGCGGTCCGCCAGCGCACCGGCGCATGACGGACGTCGTCGTCAACTCGCCGCGCCTGACGTTGCGACCGCCGGCCGACGCCGATCTCGATGCATGGGCGGCGTTGGATTCCGACCCCGAAGCGACCCGTTTCATCGGCGGTCTTCAGACCCGCAGGCAATCGCGCGCCGGCATGGCGACCGTCGCGCGGATGTGGGCGCAGCAAGGCTGCGGTCTGTTCTCGGTGATCGAGCGGGCTAGCGGAACCTGGGTCGGTCGTGTTGGCCCGTGGGTTCCGGAAGGACACGTCGGCACGGAAATCGGTTGGGCGATCGCGCGTCCTTCGTGGCGCAACGGATACGCGTTGGAGGCCGCAGCGGCGGCGGTGACGTGGGCATTCGATTCGCTCGATTGGACCGAGGTGATCCACTGCATCGACGCGCCGAATCAGCCGTCGATCAACGTCGCCCTGCGTTTGGGGTCGGTGTGGATGCGGGAACACCGCGATGCTCAGGGCAAGATCGTGCAGGTGTACGGGCAGAGTCGGGCGCAATGGATGGCGCGAGTTCGGCCGTGACATTTGCGGGGACCCTCTCTAGAATCCGCGCTCCTTCAAATCACTCCTTGCTTCACGCATCACGCGGAAGCGGTTACGCCATAAGGAGGCGCAATGCGACATTACGAAGTCGTGTTTCTCGTGCATCCCGATCAGAGCGATCAGGTGCCGGGGATGATCGACCGCTACAAAGCCCTGATCGAACGCGGCACCGGCAAAGTCCACCGTCTCGAAGACTGGGGTCGCCGGCAGCTGACGTTCCCGGTGAAGAAGATCCACAAAGCGCACTACGTGCTGATGAACATCGAAGTGAACGCTGCGACGCTCGAAGAGCTGTCGAGCGCGTTCCGGTTCAACGACGCGGTGCTGCGCAACATGATCATCAGTCGCAGCGAAGCGGCGACCGAAATCTCCAAGATCTACGCGGAAGAGCTGCGCGATCAGGAGAAAGAGCGCGATCGCGACCGGCGCCGTGAAGAGGAACTGGCGGCCCGCCGCGCAGATCCGGAGCGTGCACCGGCCGAAGAAGGCGAAGCCGTGGGAGAAGACAAATGAGCATGCCGCGCCAGTTCCGCCGCAAGAAATTCTGCCGCTTCACCGCGGAAGGCATCAAAGAGATCGACTACAAGGATCTCGAGCTGCTGAAGCAGTACATCACCGAAACCGGCAAGATCGTGCCGAGCCGCATCACCGGCACCAGCGCGCGCTATCAGCGCCAGCTGGCCGTGGCGATCAAACGAGCGCGGTATCTGGCGTTGCTGCCGTATACCGACGCGCATCAGTGATCGGGAGCATCAAGTGAACGTCATTCTGTTGGAACGCATCGTCAATCTGGGCGACCTCGGCGAAGAAGTGATCGTGAAGAGCGGCTTCGCGCGCAATTTCCTGATTCCGAAAGGCAAAGCCGTTCGCGCGTCGAAAGACAATCGCGCCGTGTTCGAAGCGCGTCGCGCCGAACTCGAGCGGGTGGCGCAGGAACGCCTGGGTGAAGCGCAGGGCCGCGGCGCGAAACTGCAGGGTCTCTCGGTGACCATCTCTGCGAAGGCCGGCGACGAAGGCAAACTGTACGGCTCGGTCGGTACGCACGACATCGCGGAAGCGTTGGTAGCGCAAGGCGCCGAAATCCAGAAGAGCGAAATCCGTATGCCCGCCGGCGTGATCCGTGTGGTCGGCGAGTACGACATCGACGTGCACCTGCACACCGATGTGAACGTCACCATCAAGGTCGTCGTCGTTCCGGAATAACACCGGGGTCCTCTTGACTGGCGAGCGTCGATCTTCGAGGCTCGAAACCCCTTTTACGACCACCGCTCGCTATGTCGGATACCGCCGCCGAATCGGAGACAGCGCGTCCTGCGTCGGTGGCGTCGGTGCATCTGTCCGCCACCGCGCAGCTGAAAGTTCCGCCGCATTCGGTCGAAGCCGAGCAATCGGTGCTCGGCGGCCTGATGCTGAACAACGACGCGTGGTTGAACGTCGCCGACGTGCTGACCGCGCGCGACTTCTACCGCGCGCAGCATCAGATCATCTTCGAAGCGATGGCGAGCCTCGCGAACGCCAACGAACCGCTCGACGCGGTGACGTTGTCCGAAGCGCTGAGTCAGCGTGGTTTGCTCGACAAGGCCGGCGGCATCGGCTTCCTGGCGGAAATCGCGGAGTCGACGCCCGGCGCGAGCAACGTGATGGCATACGCGCAGATCGTTCGCGAACGCTCCACGCTGCGCCAGCTCATTTCGGTCGCCAACAAGATTGCTGAGTCGGCGTTCGCGCCGCAGGGACGGCCGAGCAGCGAGTTGCTCGACATCGCCGAGTCGGAAGTGTTCAGAATCCACGAAGGCCGCCTGCGCGACGAAGGCCCGGTTGCCATCGTGCCGCTGCTCGCGCGCGCAGTGGAGAAGATCGAATCGCTGTTCGCGTCGCGCAATCCGATCACCGGGCTCGCCACCGGCTTCGACGATCTCGACAAGAAGACCGCTGGCTTGCAGTCGTCCGACCTGATCATCGTCGCCGGCCGCCCGTCGATGGGAAAAAGCTCGTTCGCGATGAACATCGCCGAACACGCGTTGATGACCGACGACCCGGGCGCCGTGCTCGTGTTCTCGATGGAAATGCCGTCGGATCAGCTGGTGATGCGGATGCTGTCGTCGCTCGGTCGCATCGATCAGACGCGCATGCGTACCGGCGACATGCACGACGACGACTGGCCGCGGTTCACCTCGGCCGTCAGCCAGCTGAAGGACAAGCCGCTGTATTTCGACGATTCGCCGGCGCTCACGCCGAACGAAGTGCGCACGCGCGCGCGACGCGTCGCGCGACAGTCGGGCGGACTGAAGTTGATCGTGGTCGACTACATCCAGCTGATGCGCGCGAACCGCGATCTCGACAACAACCGCACCGGCGAGATCACCGAAATCTCGCGCTCGCTGAAAGCGATCGCCAAGGAAATGCGTTGCCCGATGGTCGCGTTGTCGCAGTTGAATCGCGGCGTCGAGAGCCGCAACGACAAACGGCCGCTGATGTCGGACCTGCGCGAATCCGGCGCGATCGAACAGGACGCCGACGTGATCCTGATGATCTATCGCGACGAGGTGTACAACCCCGAATCGCCGGACAAAGGCACCGCCGAGATCATCATCGGCAAGCAGCGTAATGGTCCGATCGGCAAAATCAGGCTGGCGTTCATCGGCAACCTGACGAAGTTCGAGAATCTCGCGCGCAACGACTACGCCGAATACATGCGTTGATGACGCGCTCGACGGCCAAACGGAATGGCTAAGGCGCGCGTCGCATACGTCTGCAACGACTGCGGTGCCGAGCACAGCAAATGGCAAGGACAGTGTTCGGCGTGCGAGGCGTGGAACACGCTGACGCGCATCACGCTCGGGCCGGCCAAAGCATCGAAACCGGCGGCCGGTTATGCCGGCACCGCGCCCACCGTACAGATTCTGGCCGACGTCGACTCGGCTGACGGCGCGCGCATCGCCACCGGCTTCGCCGAATTCGATCGTGTGCTCGGCGGCGGACTGGTGCCCGGTTCCGTTGTGCTCATCGGCGGCGAGCCGGGCGCAGGCAAGAGTACGTTGCTGCTTCAGATCACCACGTCGCTCGCGACGTTGGGTGAGGTGCTGTACGTCTCCGGCGAAGAATCGTTGCAGCAACTCGCGATGCGCGCGCGCCGCCTCGAATTGCCGCTCGACAGGTTGCGCGTTGCATCCGAAACCCGCGCCGAGGAAATCGCTGCGTTGATCGAGCAACACCGGCCGTTGGTGGTCGTGCTCGATTCGATCCAGGTGATGGAACTCGGCAGCGTCGAGAGCGTGCCGGGCAGCATCACGCAGGTGCGAGAGACGGCCGCGTTCTTCACGCGGCTCGCGAAGCAGACGCAAACGGTCGTGATTCTCGTCGGGCACGTGACGAAGGAAGGCAGTCTCGCCGGTCCGAAAGTGCTCGAGCACATGATCGACTGCTTCGTGATGCTCGACAGCCCGGAAGGCTCGCGGTTCAGAACGCTGCGCGGATTGAAGAACCGCTTCGGCGCGGTGAACGAACTCGGCGTGTTCGCGATGACCGACCGCGGCATGAAAGAAGTGTCGAACCCGTCGGCGATCTTCCTGCAGCGACCCGAAGCGTTGTCGCCGGGCAGCGTCGCCACCGTCACATGGGAAGGCACGCGCTCGCTGCTGGTCGAATTGCAGGCGTTGGTCGATGCGGTGCAGGGCGGTTATCCGAGACGAGTCGCGGTCGGGCTCGATGCGCAGCGGCTCGCGATGCAGCTGGCGGTATTGCACCGTCACTGCGGCATTTCGCTCGCGGACCAGGACGTGTTCGCCAACGTCGTCGGCGGCGTACGCATCGGTGAGACGGGCTCAGACCTCGCGCTGATCCTCGCGGTGTTGTCCAGCTATCGCAATCGCGTGCTGCCGCGCGACCTGATCGTGTTCGGAGAAATCGGACTGACGGGTGAGGTGAGGGGAGTGCCCAACGGTCAGGAACGGTTGCGCGAAGCGGCCAAGCACGGTTTCAAACGGGCGATCATTCCGCGCGGAAACCGGCCGAAGCCGGCGATGACCGACATGGATGTTCGGGCGGTCGCCACGCTGAACGAAGCGCTGGACGTACTCAACGAAGGCGGTTGATCCGGCATTTCCGCCGATGTTCTTCACATCAGCGCCACAAGCCTACACACCTGAAATCGTCTAACAGGAGAACAATGCCTGCGTTGTTTGTAGTAGGTCATGGGTCTGACCTGTAGGAGGCAACGTGTTCGGCTTCGCTCTCAAAGACGTCATCGCGTTCATCATCGGCTGCTTGATCAAGCTGCTGGGATAAACCCGACTCACGCAAGTTTTTTGTAACGGATTCGCTTGGGCTCGTTTGCATCCGCGCCCAGGCGTTTCTTGTGATCCTCTTCGTAATCGCTGAAGTTGCCGGCGAACCACTCGACGTGACTGTCGCCCTCGAACGCGAGCATGTGCGTCGCGATCCGGTCCAGAAACCAGCGATCGTGTGAAATCACCAGGATCGTTCCGGGGAAATTCAGCAGCGCGTCTTCCAGCGCGCGCAGCGTCTCCACGTCGAGGTCGTTCGTCGGTTCGTCCAGCAGCAGCACGTTGGCGCCCTGCCGCAGCAACTTCGCCAGATGCAGCCGGTTGCGCTCGCCGCCCGACAGATCACCGACTTTCTTCTGTTGATCCGCGCCGCGGAAGTTGAAGCGGCCGACGTAGGCGCGCGATGGAATCTCGTACTGGCCGATCCGCATGATGTCCTGGCCGTTCGACACTTCTTCCCAGACGTTCTTCGAGTTGTCGAGGTCGTCGCGGCTCTGGTCGACGTACGCGAGTTGAACGGTTTCGCCGAGTTCGAGCGTGCCTTTGTCCGGCTGTTCGCGGTCGGTGATCATGCGGAACAGCGTCGTTTTCCCGGCGCCGTTCGCGCCGATGATGCCGACGATGCCGCCGCGCGGAATGCTGAACGAGGCATCGTCGATCAGCAGCCGGTCGCCGTAGCCTTTGCTGACGCCCGTCAACTCGATGACTTTTTCACCGAGCCGTGGTCCAGGCGGGATGTACAGCTCCGCCGTTTCGTTGCGCGCCTGCACTTCCTTCGACATCAGTTCCTCGAAGCGGGCCAGGCGGGCTTTGCTCTTGGCCTGGCGGCCCTTCGGATTCGACCGCACCCATTCGAGTTCCGACTTGATCGCGCGCTGTCGTGCCTGTTCCTGGCTCGCCTCCGAACTGAGGCGCTTGTCTTTCGCGTCGAGCCACGCGCTGTAATTGCCCTCGAACGGGATGCCACGGCCGCGGTCGAGTTCGAGAATCCAACCGGCGACGTTGTCGAGGAAATAGCGGTCGTGAGTGACCGCGACGACCGTGCCGGGGTATTCGCCCAGAAAGCGTTCGAGCCAGGCGACGCTCTCGGCGTCGAGGTGGTTGGTGGGTTCGTCGAGCAGCAGCATGTCGGGTTGCGACAGCAGCAGCTTGCACAGCGCGACCCGGCGTTTCTCGCCGCCCGACAGGTTCTTTACGTCGGCGTCCCAACTCGGCAGCCGCAACGCGTCGGCGGCGATGTCGAGCGTGCGGTCGAGGTCCCAGCCGTTCGCCGCGTCGATCTTCGCCTGCAGATCGCCCTGCCGTTCGAGCAGCGTGTTCATCTCGTCGTCGGACATCGGCTCCGCGAACTTGTTGGAAATCGCGTCGTACTCGGTTAGAAGCGACTTCAGTTCGGCCACGCCTTCTTCGACGTTGCCGCGCACGTCCTTGCTTGGGTCGAGTTGCGGTTCCTGCGGCAGGAAGCCGACTTTGATGCCTTTCTGCGGCCGGGCTTCGCCGTCGATCGCGGTATCGATGCCGGCCATGATGCGCAGCAGCGTCGACTTTCCGGACCCGTTCAAGCCGAGCACGCCGATCTTCGCGCCAGGGAAAAACGACAACGAGATGTTCTCCAGGATCTTGCGTCCGCCCGGGACGACCTTGGAGACGCGATTCATGGTGTAGACGTACTGCGCCATTGTCTTGGGCTCTTCTTGAGAATTTGGGGGCCGTCATTGTAGAGCGAATGTCGTGGGAATGTGATTCACGCAGCCGATGACGGGCTTTCAAGTGCCGGCCTTTCGGGGCCTGGGCTACAATGCGCCGCTTCTTTACCGCTGCGGATATCACCCATGTTTGACCCGAAAATGCAGATCGCCGGCTATGACGACGCGGTGTGGCAGGCGATCGTCGACGAACAGCAGCGGCAGGAAGATCACATCGAACTGATCGCCTCGGAAAACTACGCCAGCCCGCGCGTGCTGCAGGCGCAAGGCACGGTGCTGACGAACAAATACGCCGAAGGCTATCCGTCGAAGCGTTACTACGGCGGCTGCGAATACGTCGATCAGGTCGAAGTGCTCGCGATCGACCGCGCGAAGCAGCTGTTCGGCGCCGCATTCGCGAATGTGCAGCCGCATTCCGGGTCGCAGGCGAATGCCGCGGCGTATCTCGCGTTGCTGTCGGCGGGTGACGTAGTGCTCGGCATGAGCCTCGATGCCGGCGGCCACCTCACGCACGGCGCACCGGTGAATTTTTCCGGCAAGGTGTACCACGCGGTGCAGTACGGTCTCGACGTCGCGACCGGTGAAGTCGATTACGACCAGGTCGCCGCACTTGCGCAGCAGCATCGGCCGAAGCTGATCGTCGCGGGATTCTCCGCCTATTCGCGCAAGCTCGACTGGCAACGTTTCCGCGACATCGCGGATTCGGTGGGCGCGTATTTCCTGGTCGACATGGCGCACGTCGCGGGGTTGGTGGCCGTGGGTCTATACCCGAGCCCGGTGCCGTTCGCGGACGTCGTCACCACGACCACGCACAAGACGCTGCGCGGCCCGCGTGGCGGCATGATCCTCGCGCGCAAGAATGCCGAGATCGAGAAGAAGCTGAACTCCGCCCTGTTCCCCGGCACGCAGGGTGGACCGCTGATGCACGTCATCGCCGCGAAAGCCGTGTGTTTCAAAGAAGCGATGGAACCGGCGTTCGCCGCGTATCAGAAGCAGGTGCTCGCCAACGCCCGCGTAATGGCGACGGAGTTCCAGCAGCGCGGCTATAAAGTCGTGTCGGGCGGCACCGACAACCACCTGTTCCTGCTCGATCTGATCGACAAGAAAATTACCGGTAAAGACGCCGATGCCGCATTGGGTCGCGCGAACATCACGGTGAACAAGAACGCGGTGCCGAACGACCCGCGCTCGCCGTTCGTCACCAGCGGCCTGCGCGTCGGCACGCCGGCGGTCACTACCCGCGGTTTCAAGGAAGCCGAGTGCAAGACGCTGACGCACTGGATGTGCGATGTGCTCGACGATCTCAAGAACGACAACATGATCGGCTCGGTGAAACACAAAGCGCTCGAACTCTGCCGCCGTTTCCCCGTGTACGCCGCGGCGAACTGAGCAAACTCCGTGCACTGCCCGTTCTGCGGCGCCGACGATACGAAGGTGATCGACTCGCGGCTGGTTGCAGACGGTGATCAGGTACGCCGGCGCCGCGAGTGCCAGACGTGCGGCGAGCGATTCACCACGTTCGAAACGGCCGAACTGGTGATGCCGCGTATCGTCAAGCGCGACGGCATCCGCGAACCGTTCAACGAAGAGAAACTGCGTTCCGGATTGCTGCGCGCGCTCGAGAAGCGCCCGGTGAGCACCGAAGAAATCGAAGCCGGCATCGCGCGCATCATGCATCGGTTGCGCTCGTCCGGTGAACGCGAGCTGCCGTCGCGGATGGTCGGCGAGGAAGTGATGCGCGAACTGCGCCAGATGGACGGCGTCGCGTACGTGCGGTTTGCCTCGGTGTATCGCGACTTCCAGGACGTCAGCGAGTTCCAGGAAGAGATCCGCAAGCTGACGAAAGGCCGTGACGACGACGTCGCGCCGCGCGCAAAGACCAAAGGCGATCTGTAATCGTGACCGAGTCCGATCTGCTGTTTCTCGATGCGGCGATCGAGCTCGCGCGCAATGGCTTGTATTCGACCACGCCGAATCCGCGGGTCGGTTGCGTGCTGGTGCGCGACGGTCGGGTGATCGGTCGCGGCTGGCATCATCGCGCGGGCGGGCCGCATGCCGAAGTCGAGGCGCTCTCGGACGCGGCTCGCCGATCTCCTGACCAGTCGATCGAAGGGGCGACGTGTTACGTCTCGCTCGAACCCTGCGCGCACCACGGCAAGACCCCGCCGTGTGCCGATGCGCTGATCGCCGCACGGATCGGTCGAGTCGTCATCGCGTCGCACGACCCGAACCCGCGCGTCGCCGGAACGGGTATCGAGCGGATGCGCGCGGCAGGTATAAAGGTGGACGTCGTCGAACGGGCCGCCGCGCTCGAGCTGAACAAAGGGTTCTTCCTGCGCTTCACGCAACAACGGCCTTGGGTGCGCGTGAAAGTGGCGGCGTCGCTCGATGGACGCACCGCGATGGCGTCGGGCGAGAGCCAATGGATCACCGGCGCCGAAGCGCGCGCCGACGTGCAGTACTGGCGTGCGCGCAGCTGCGCGATCGTCACCGGGGTCGGCACGGTGCTCGCCGACGATCCGCAACTGAACGTGCGCGACTCCGCTTATGCCGTCGATGGTGTGACGCGCCAGCCGTTGCGGGTGGTTGCCGACTCGGCGCTGCGCACCTCGCCAAAGGCGCGCGTACTGCAACCGCCGGGCAACGCGCTCATCGCGGCTGCATCCGGACATGCGAAGCAGCCGCTGGTCGATGCGGGCGCGGAGGTATTCGAGATGGATGGCCCACGCGTGAATCTTGCGGCGTTGTTCGGCGCACTCGCGGCCCGCGGCGCCAACGAAGTGCTCGTCGAAGCCGGCGCGACGCTCACCGGCGAGGTGTTGCGGCAGGCACTATGGGACGAGGCGATCGTCTATCTCGCGCCGAGGCTCCTCGGGAGCGACGCACGCCCCTTTGCGCAGCTGTCCGTGAACCGGCTGGCCGAATCGATCGACGGTACCATCGCCGATGTCCGCCTGGTGGGGAGCGATCTGCGCCTGCAGATTTTGCGCAATGCGGCATAGCGCTTAGACTTAGCGGCAATACCTGGAGACCACTCATGACTGACGTGAAGACGATCGAGGGCGATTTCGGCGGAAACGGCCGCAAATTCGCCATCGTGGCTGGGCGATTCAACGGCTATATCGTCGACAGTCTCGTCACCGGCGCGATCGATACGTTGGTGCGTCATGGAGTGAGCGCCAAAGACATCACCTTGATCAAGGTGCCGGGATGTTTCGAGTTGCCGCTCGCGGTGAAGCGCGTGGCCGAAGGCAAGGCGAAATACGATGCGATCATCGCGTTGGGTGCGGTGATTCGCGGCGCCACGCCGCACTTCGATTACGTCGCGGGACAGTGCGCAGCAGGCCTCGCGCGCATGAGTCTCGAACTGTCGCTGCCGGTCGCGTTCGGCGTACTGACGACCGATTCGATCGAGCAAGCGGTGGAGCGCGCCGGCACCAAGGCCGGCAACAAAGGCGCCGACGCCGCGATGACCGCGCTCGAGATGGTCACGCTGCTCGACAAACTGGGCTGAGCAAACAATATGACTGAGGCGCGCTTCGATCCCTGGTCCCGACGCCGTGCGCGGCGCCTGTTGCTGCAGGCGCTGTACCAATGGCAGATGTCGGGCGCCGACGAAGCGGAGATCGAACGCCAGTTCCGCGAAGACCCGAACTTCGAACGCGTGGACGCGGAGTTTTTTCACGAAGTGTTGCGCGGCGTCATCGCAAGTTGCGCAGCGCTGGACGAGTGTTTCGCACCGTTGCTCGACCGCAAGGTTCTCGAGCTCGATCGCGTCGAACTCGCGCTGCTGCGGATGGGCGTATACGAGCTGTGCCACCGCCACGACGTGCCGTTCAAGGTGGCGATCGACGAGGCGGTCGGCCTCGCCCGGGTATTCGGAGCAGAGGAAAGTCACCGCTACATCAACGGTGTGCTCGACAAAGTTGCACGATCCCAACGGTCCCGCGAAGTCGCGGCCGATGGATGAATTCGAGCTCATCGACCGGCTGATCGAAATCCTCGGCGAAAATGCTCGCGGTCCCACGATCCTGCTGGGGCCGGGCGACGACGCAGCGCTCATCCAGCTACCTTCCAACTCGGTTGCGGTCAGTTCCATAGACACGCTCGTGGCCGATGTGCACTTTCCCGCCGCGGCGCCGGCGGACCTCGTCGGCTTTCGCGCGCTGGGTGTCAGCGTCTCCGATCTGGCGGCGATGGGGGCCGATCCCGATTACGCCTTGATCGCGCTGACGCTGCCTGATGGGTCCGCCGAATGGCTGGAGCGATTCGCGCGTGGCGTTGCCGCGGCGGCTGCGCGCTTCGGCGTGAAAATCGCCGGGGGAAATCTGGCGCGCGGTCCCCTCAATATTTCAGTTAGCGTGCACGGGCATTGCGCCGCGGGCGAAGCGCTCACGCGCAGCGGTGCGCATGAAAACGATCTGGTGTGCGTGAGCGGGCTATTGGGTGGCGCGGCGGCCGCGCTCGAACGGAGCGATCTTGCGACGCCGCCCGGATACGCCACGCTGCTCGCGGCGACAGAGAACGACCCGCACTACCTGTTGCGGCGTTACTACCTCCCTGAACCGCGCATCGCGCTGGGACGAGCGTTGCGCGGCCTCGCGACCGCGGCGATCGACGTGTCGGATGGATTGGTAGCCGATCTCGGTCATCTCTGTGCGGCCAGCGGTGTTGCAGGGACGATCGACCTCGACGCTCGTTCCACTCGCGCCCGGCAGCACTGCCGACGCACGCGGCGTCGGGCGGCGACGACTACGAACTGTGCTTCACGATTGCGCCGAGAGATCGCGCGCGCTTGAGCGGATTGCCGGAACGCGTTTCGGTGATCGGACGCATCGATGCGGGCAGCGGTGTGTCGTTGCACGCCGGCGGTCACGCGGTACCGTTGCCGCGCGGAGGATTCCGCCATTTCCGTTGAGCCTAAGGGCCGCATCGCGGCGGCCCATCTGAAGAATCCGTTCGTGCTACTCGCTACCGGTCTCGGCAGCGGTCTCGCGCCGAAAGCGCCCGGCACGGTCGGTAGTCTGCTCGCGTTGCCGATCTGGTGGTTCCTGCTCGCCGACCTGCCGCTCGTGCATCAACTCGCGTTCGTGGTGATCGCCACGGTAATAGCGGTGTGGGTCGTCGATCGCGCGTGTCGTGCGGCCGGCGTCGGCGATGCGTCGGCGTTCGTGCTCGACGAGTTCGTCGGGCAGTGGGTCGCGTTGGTTGCGGCACCGAAAACGTTGGTGTGGGCAGCCGTCGGATTCGCGCTGTTCCGCGCTTTCGACATCGCGAAGCCGTGGCCGGTGTCATGGGCCGACCGGCGCCTCTCAGGCGGTCTCGGTGTGGTGCTCGACGACGTCTTCGCCGGAGTTCTCGCAGCAGTTGTGCTGCATCTCTCAGTCGCGGCGATCACGATCTAAATCGCTTACAGGTACACCGAGGCGCGGACGTATGATCCAAGCCGGTCGCTGGAGTGCCGATATGAATGGTCCGATAACCAGAACCACCGGAAGATGCCGCACGGCGCTATTGGCGCTGCTGACGACGGTCGCGGTTTCGGTCGCGGCCAACGCGCCGGTGGAGGCGGTCGGGTTGTTCAAGGACCGCGCCATGATTCGCGTGTTGGGCAAGGAACACTATCTGACGGTGGGACAGACGTCGCCGGAAGGTGCAACGCTGGTCGAATCGGACGCGCAACACGCGGTTGTCCGCTACAAGGACGAAACGTACAAACTGACGTTGAGCGACCGCGTCGGCGGCACGTTCCAGGTGGCGAACCAGACGAGTCTGTCGATTGCGCCGGACGACATCGGCCAATACCGCGCGCAAGGTTCCATCAACGGTCACATGGTCGACTTCCTGGTGGACACGGGCGCCTCGCTGGTCGCGATCAGCGAACGCACCGCCAAGCAGATGGGCATTCCGTTTGCCGAATCGCCGGAGCGCGCACCGGTGGTGACGGCGCAAGGCCAGGTCAACTCGTATCTCGTCGACCTCGATACCCTCACGGTCGGCGGCATCCAGACGCACCACGTTCGCGCGGCGGTGATTCCTGGCGACTATCCGCTCGAAGTGCTGTTGGGGATGTCGTTCCTTCGCAAGGTGAAGATGGACCAGCAGGCCGGCGTGCTGGTGCTCAAACAGCTGTACTGAAGTGCGACCGCGCGCTAGTGCGTGCGTTCGACGATTTCCCTCGCGATTGCATGCAGCGGGCCCGATTCGATTCCGACACGATGCAACGCGTCGATCGCTTGTCGATGCAATGCCGCCGCGCGTGCGCGGGTCTCATTCACGCCGAGCAATCCCGGAAACGTGTTCTTCCCCAACGCGGCGTCTGCGCCGGTGCGCTTGCCGATCCGTTCGGTGGTTCCGGTGACGTCGAGCAGATCGTCCACCACCTGAAACGCGAGACCGACCGCGGCGCCGAATTGGCGTAATCCGGTTCGCGTGGCCGCATCCGCGCCCGCCGCGATCGCCCCGAGTTCGACCGCGGTCGTCAGCAGTGCGCCGGTTTTCGCGCGGTGCATCGACTCGAGTGCGTCCACCGACAACACGCGTCCGGTCGCGTCCATGTCGAACGTCTGTCCGCCGACCATTCCGCTCCAGCCGGAGGCGCGCGCGAGCAACTCGATCATCACCACGCGCGCGTCGAGCGGCAACGACACGTCGGTGCTGATCGTCTCGAACGCGAGCGCCTGCAACGCGTCGCCGGCCAGGATTGCCACCGCCTCACCGAACGCGATGTGCACGGTCGGTCGGCCGCGCCGCAGTTCGTCGTCGTCCATCGCCGGCAGGTCGTCGTGAATCAGCGAATAGGCATGCACGAGCTCGACCGCGCACGCCGGCGCAAGCGCGTGCGCCGGATCGGCGCCGAGGCTCGCTGCCGCGGCGCACGTCAACAACGGGCGAATGCGTTTGCCGCCACCGAGCGTCGCGTATCGCATCGCCTCGACCAAACGCGGCGCGAGTTCGCTGTGCAGCGACAGGCGCGCGACAAGGTCGGCTTCGATCAGCTCGAGATAGTGGGCGAGGAGCGCCGACTCAGACGTCATCGTCGTGCTCGAATTCGTCGGCGTCGACGTCCTCGAGCGCGAGCCCTTCCTCTGTTTCGGTGAGCGCCTGAACGCGCAGTTCGGCGGCTTTCAGCGCTCTCTGACAATCGCGCGTGAGCGCGACGCCGCGTTCGAACGCTTTCAGCGATTCTTCCAGCGACAGGTCGCCGGTTTCCATGCGTTCGACCAGCTGCTCGAGTTCTTCGAGCGCCGCTTCGAAATTCACTGTCGGTTCGGTGGCCATGGCGCGACGTTAACCGCGCCCGTCGGCCCCGGTCAACGATCGGGTTGGGACGGGCAACTTGCGAATCCGTGACTAGACTTCAAAGGCCACGTCTGGGTCTTCAGGGTCGATTCACGGATGGATCTCGCAACGCTGTTGGGCCTGGTCGGCGCGCTGGGGATCGTGCTGACCGCGATGCTGATGGGCGGCTCCGTCGGCATGTACTTCGACGTACCGTCGGTGTTGATCGTGTTCGTCGGTTCGATCTTCGTCGTGTTGATCAAGTTCAGTCTCGGGCAGTTTCTCGGCGCGATCCGCGTCGCACTGAAGGCGTTCAGCTTCGATCAAGTGAGACCGCAGGAACTGATCGACGAAGTGGTGCAGATCGCCGACGCCGCGCGTAAGGGCGGGCTGCTGTCGTTGGAAGGCCGCCAGTTCTCGAACGAATTTCTGGCAAGGGTGTGCAGCTGCTCGTCGACGGCCACGACGTGGAAATGGTGCGCACGCTGCTATCGAAGGAGCTGCGGCAAACGATCGAGCGCCACGAGTGGGGCGCGAAGATCTTCAAGGCGCTCGGCGACGTCGGTCCGGCGATGGGCATGATCGGAACGCTGGTCGGGCTGGTCGCCATGCTCGGCAACATGGACGACCCGAAGAAAATCGGTCCGGCAATGGGCGTCGCGTTGCTGACGACGCTGTATGGCGCCGTACTCGCCAACATGATCGCGCTGCCGATCGCCGACAAGCTCGCGCTGCGGCGTGTCGAAGAAGGGCGCGTGAAGTCGATGATCATCGATGCGCTGCTCGCCATTCAGGCCGGACAGAACCCGCGGGTAGTGCGCTCGATGCTGATGACCTACCTGCCCGACTCCAAACGCGACAACGGCGCGTAGTCGGTGCCGCTGGAAGACTACATCGACGCGAAGCCAGCGGTGGAGGAGCGCGCGCCCGGCTGGATCGTCACCTTCGCCGACCTGATGGCCCTGCTGATGTGCTTCTTCGTGTTGTTGCTGTCGTTCTCGTCGATGGATGTGGAAAAGTACAAGCGCATAGCCGAAACGATGCGCGGCACGTTCGGCGTGGAAGCGCCGATGCACTTCGATGCGGCGACCACCAACGGACCCGTAGAGGCGCAAGGAGCCGAGACGCAGGTCGCTTCTCAGCCGAATCCTGCAGCTGTGTGTGCAGCGCCAAGCGCGGCCGATCGAAAGCAGGACGACGTCGATCGCGAAGCGGAGCAACGCATCGTAGACAATGTCGCAAGCCTGGTCGGCGAAACCGAACACGACGCGCTTGCGTTGGCCACCGCGCTATCCAAGGAAATCGCCGCGGGTGTGCTGGAAGTGGAGACGAACGGCCGCCGGATCGTGCTGCGCGTGAAGGAACACGGCAGTTTTCCGTCGGGTTCGGCATCGCTGACGGGCGAATTCAAACCGGTGTTGAAGATCATTCGCGGCGTGTTGAAGGAGACGAAAGGGCAGATCGCCGTCGAAGGTCATACCGACGACGTGCCGATTTCGACATCGACGTTTCGCTCGAACCTCGAATTATCGACTTCGCGGGCGATCAGCGTTGCGCATGGGCTGTTCGAAGACGGCACGCTGGATCAGCGGCGGTTCACGGTCGCCGGATACGCCGACTCGCGCCCGCTGGTGCCCAACAATACTCCAGAGGGGCGCGTCAGGAACCGACGCATCGAGGTAGTCATCGAGCAGGGACTCGGCGCAGACGTGAAGCGCGACCTCGATGCGTTGCGCGGCAACGACGCCGAAGGCTTCGACCGGGTACGAACCGAACTGATGCGCCGCTTCAACCTGAAGCCGGACGAGATCTACTGATCTGCGATCAGACCGGTCGTCTTGCGAGGCGCCCGCTGTGGCGTCCGGCTCGGTGGAGGGGTCGTCCGCTGGCGGCGGTGACGGTTGACGCGATCCTGGCTGATCAGCCGACTTTCTGAACGATCAATCACTTCCGTGTAATTCTTGATACCGCTAGGAGGTGACTACTATATCTAATTGATACAAATGCACAAAGTGAAATGAGATTTCTTTTCTGGAGACGGTTTCCGTAAGCTTCGGTTCGCACTCACGATTCACACAATCAGGCGGAGACACCATGCGGGTATTGATTGGACTCATCACGGCGGCTTTCGCGCTGTCGGCGGCGGCGGACCAGAACGCGATCGACTACCGGAAGCACACGATGGACGCGGTCGGCGGTCACATGAAAGCACTGGGCGCGATCGCAAAGGGACAGGTCGACGAAAAAGCCCACATCCCCGTGCACGTGGCGAGTCTCGCGGGTTTGTCGCACATCGCGCCGGATCTGTTCGGCGCCGATACGAAAGACGGCGACACCGATGCGCTGCCGAAGATCTGGGAAGATCCCGCCGCATTCAAAGAACGCCTCACCGCATTTCAGACCGCCGCCGACGATCTCGACGCGGTCGTGAAGAGCGGCGACGTGACGAAGTTCGGTGCGTCGCTCGGCGCACTCGGCAAAGCCTGCAAGAGTTGCCACGACACGTTCAAGAAGGAATAGCGGTCAGGTCCAGCGCGCGGCGAGCCAGATCAGCATAGCCGCGCCCAGCACCGTCGCAGCCGCGTGTATCCAGCGATGCTGTGCGAGCGCGGGCAGTTCCGATTGCTGGCGGCCGTGCAGCATCGACAGCGCGATCGAGTCGCGCCGCATTGCATACCAGCCAAGCGCGACGACGTGCACGGCGATCAACGCCAGCACCACCCAGAACGCGCGCGTGTGAATCGCGGTGGCCAGATCGACACCGCGGCTGCTGAGCAGATGAGCGTACGGACCGTCGGTGAGGATGTCGTCGCTCGAGAACAGTCCCGAAACGGCCTGCACCAGTACGACGCCGAACATCGCAAGCGCCATCGCGGCCGCCGGCGCGGAATGCGCCGCGTTGCGGCGCGGTGCGCCGCGCAGGTGCCGCCACACCGCGGCGGCCGAGGTTCGGTATTGACCGATGCGCACGTAACGTCCGCCCCATAACGCCCAGCCGAGCCGGAACAACAGCAGTCCCAGCACCGTCACGCCGCTCGCGATGTGCACGTCCATCACGTCGCTGTCGCCGTCGAGTCCGGTGTACAGCGAAACGCCGATGCAGACCGCAAAGGCCCAGTGCCACACGCGGTGCGGCCAGTCCCAGGTCAGAACGGAATCGGGTGCGGCGACGACGGCGCGATGGGCGCTCAGGCGGCACGCGAGGAACGCTTAAGCAGCACGCGGGGAACGCTTAGGCGGTGCCGCGCCGTTTCTGCGTCTTCGCGCGATCTTCGGCGAGATACCAGGCGCCGCTCTGATCGTCGATGACGATCGCGCCATCCGTTTCGAGCGCCGTGAATGCGCCGCGCACCTCCCAGGTGCCCATCGGCTCACCGAGCTCTCTCAGCCGCGTGTTCACGGCGCCGGGAGTGATGCCGTTGGCGCGGGCAGGGGCGAGCTCCTTGAAGACGCGCAACACGAGGTCGATGTGTCGGCGATCGGTAGTCATGCGTAAAGCCTGGCGAAAAAACGCACGTGTTGTACCAGAAAGGTCTCAGTGGGCCAAGTTTGCAGACCGACCGCGCACATGCGACCGATCATTCGCGCCACGGTTGTTGCTTCAGGTAGTGATCGAGATGCTGCTCGAACGCATCGTGCAGCGCGCGGTCATCTTTGCCGAGCGCCGCGAGCGCGTCGCGCTGTGTCGCCACCGCCTTGTCGAAATCGCCCGATTCGGCATAAGCGGCCGCCAGCGTATCCAACGTGCTGGCGGTTCGCGCGAGGGTGGTGGCGCGGTTCGCTTCGACCACGGCGGTGGCGCCATCGCGCAACTGATCGAAGCGCGTCGTTGCGAGCACCCACGCGAGCCCGTTATGGCCTTGCGGATGGTCCTGCTCTGCTGCGAGTCGCAGCCAGCGCAGCGCGGACTCGGTGTGCGTCTGCGTCACCGGCGGTGTGAGATCGAGCGACGCGAGGCGCAACTGCGACTGAACGTCGCCCAGCGCGGCACCGGTGGCGTAGTTTTCGATTGCTCGCGCAGCGGCTCGCGGTGACGCCGAGTCCGTCCTGGTACAGCCGACCCAGCCCGGTGAACGCCTCCGCATATTGAACCGCCGCCGCGCGCTCGAACCACTGTCGTGCAACGGCGTAGCGATGGTCGGCGATGCTCATGAATCCGAGTGCGGTCTGGGCGGCCGGAGAATCGCGCTGCGCGGCCTGACGGAAGTACTCCGTCGCGCGCTGCAGGTCGGGCGCGCCGGTTTCTCCGCCGAGATACATGTAACCGAGCGCCGTCAACGCTTCGACCGAACCTTTGTCGATCGCCTGCTGATACAACGCGAGCGCGCGATCGAGGTCCGGCGGGTCGCTGAACGGCGCGCGATAGCTGCGCGCCAGTTGCACCAGCGCATCGACGTGCCCGGCATTTGCCGATTCGCGCAGCCAGTAGCGCGCCTTAGGAACGTCGGTGGCGGTGCCGATGCCGGTCAGCAAGGCGTAGCCGACGTAGAGTCGCGCCGTGTCGTTGCCGCCGCGCGCCGCCTTCAGGAACAGCTTGAAAGCGGTCGCCGTATTCTTGTCGACGCCGTCGCCGTTCGCATACAAGCGCCCCAGTTCGGCAAGCACGGTCGAATTGCCGGGATCGAGCTCCAGCGCACGCTCGTAGTCCTGCGCGGCCGACAGGTACAGACCCTCGGCAAGAAACGCGTAACCGCGATAGTAGTAGGCGCGCGCGCGCTGCACGCCGTTCAAGCGCGGGTCGGTGACCACCACGTCGAGATAGTTGCGCGCCAGGCCGTAGCGCTTCGCCTCGATCTGCTGCAGCGCATGCGCCACCGAATCGGCCGGTTCCACGCTCCACGCCGGCGCAATCGCGAACCATGCGAGCGCAGCAACGACGAGGCACAACGTTTTGCCCGGATCATGTCGAGCACGTTTCCGCGGTCCGGCGAGCGGGATACAGTAGCGATGCGCGTGTGTGTCGACCACGCGACGAATACTACGTTACGGGAGACCCCCTCGATGCACCTCGAATTCAAGACGACCGTGATCGCGTTGCTGTGCGGACTGTCGATGGGCGCCGCAGCGGAAGCGCTGCACATCGAACCGGGCCTGTGGGAAGTGACCTACAGCTACTCGCTGCAGGGTCAACCGCCGCCGTCGGTGCTTGCGACGCTGACGCCGGAGAAGCGCGCCGATATGGAGAAGAAGTGGGCCGAGCGCAAAGGGCAGACGAAGACGAACACGTCGAAGACGTGCGTCACCGCCGAAGAACTCGCGAAAGGCACCGCGTTCGAGAACGACGACGACGCGCAGAAGGAAGGTTGTCGGCGCACCGTGAATACTCAGTCGGCGTCGCGCTGGACCGTGGCGGAGCATTGCGACACCGATAGCGGCCCGTCGGAACGCAACGTCGAAATCACCGCGACCGGCGCGCGGGCGGTTACCGGATCGATGAACGCCGTCAAGGGCGAGGGCAACGCCGCGAGCGGCTTGAACATGACGTTCGCGGGAAAATGGGTCGCGAAAGAATGCGGCGCCGAGGAGTAGCGCGGGTAGCGACGTGAACTCGACCGAAAACACCTTCGTCGACTGTCCGTACTGCGGCGAACGCATCGAAGTGGTCGTCGATTGCAGCGTCGAGTTTCAGGAATACATCGAAGACTGCGCGGTGTGCTGCCGCCCGATCACCTTGAGCGCGTGGGTCGATCCCGATGGCTCGGTCAGCGTCACCACGCGCGACGAAAACGAATCCTAGCTGACGATCCGACGAAGGGGCGATCAGCGCCCGATCGTCGTTCGTCCGAACACGTTCCCCAACCGCAGGAAGTACACGCGGTTGCCGCCTTCGGCGAAGCCTACGCCCCAGTACAGCGGGCCGATCGGCGACCGGTTTCCGAAGTAGAAGCTGCCGTTCATGATGCCGTTCGAGAAAACGTCGTCGTGATGTTCGCCGGCGTTGCCGAATTCGGCCGACACGCCGAAGTAGGCCGGGAACAAGCCGCCCTTGCCGCTCAAGTCGAACCGGTAGGTCGCGAGCACCTCGCCGAAGTTCTGCCCGTTGACGCGGTTCGGATCGAGTCCCGACAGATTGAACAGACCGCCGCCGCGGAACAGCGCGTAGATCGGCGCGTCGTTGTCGAGCGTCATGTCGTAGCGGAAACCGGCGATGACGGTGTGCCGGTCGTGCGACA
Source organism: uncultured Gammaproteobacteria bacterium (assembly GCA_963787045.1). Taxonomy (GTDB): domain Bacteria; phylum Pseudomonadota; class Gammaproteobacteria; order Pseudomonadales; family Azotimanducaceae; genus DATJGR01. The sequence goes on from CAWBBR010000003.1 coordinate 188,435, forward strand.
TCGCGACGAAGCCGTTCGACATGACCTGTTCGTACGGCGCATCGGCACCGAGCGCGGTCGTCGATTTCAGGTACGTCAGATTCGCGAACGTGCCGTGGCTCGGGAAGTAGCGGTCGTCGAACCGGTCGAGCGACGCGTTGAAGACGTATTCAGCGCCGTTGTAGCTGTAGTCCGGCGTTGACCGGGCGCCGATGCCGACGTGCGCATCGCCGGAGAAACGACGCAATCCGGCCGAGACCGCGGCGTAGCGGCTGAACTCGCGCAGTACGTCGATCTGGCCGCCGAACTGGCTGACCTGGTACTCGCTGATCTCGCCGTCCGCTGCCATCGAATGTGATCAGGTCCTGCCGTTCCCAGAACACTTTCGGACGCAGGTACAGCTGCAGCGCCGGATTGACGGCTTTGTAGACCTCCCACATCGCAGCAGGCGTCTCGCCGAGTTGCACCAGGAACCCGCTGCTCGGAACCGAGGTCGTCGAGCGCCGTATTCAAAACCGCCAGGCGAAGGTTCGCGTCGGTACCGTCGTTGCTGCTGAAGATGTCGACACCCCATTCGAGGAACTGGTGCCGCGCGCGTCCTGCGTGACGTGAACGACGATACCGCTCTTGCCGTCTTCGTCGACGACGTCGTAGGTCACCAGATTGAGATAGCCGAGCGCGTAGATCTGGCCGATGTTCTTGTCGAGTTCATGCGTATCGAGCGGTTCGCCGAGTGGAATGTGCAGCCGCTTGCGGATCACCGAGTCTTCGAAGCGCGAATGATTGTCGATGTTCACGAACTGCACTGGTGGCTGGACGGTCGAGACGCAGGATTCGATGAACTTGCGGTCCTGCGCGTATTGCGCAGCGCTGATCGACAAACGTTCGAGCTCGGCGCGCTTGAGGTTCGCGCCCTCGTATCCGATGGGGATCGCTTTGTCGACATCGTCGAAACTCGACGATGTGATCTCGGAGCCGAGCGCGGGGGTGATCAGCACGTCGCGCGCCGTCAGCGTCTTGATCTGCGCGTTCGCGTTGCGCACCACCAGCAGCCCGCTGAGCTGCGCGGTGATGCTGACGAGCGAGGTGAGGTTCTCGCGCGGTTCGAGCGGCGTGCCGACGTCGACGGCGATGACGATGTCCGCGCCCATCTTGACGCACCACGTCGATCGGCACGTTGTCCGCGAGGCCACCGTCGACCAGCATGTAGTCACCCATCACGACAGGGTCGAACGCGCCCGGTACCGACATGCTGGCGCGCATCGCGACGGCGATGTTGCCCTTGTCGAGAACGACCGCGTCGCCGGTGATGATGTCGGTGGCCACTGCGCGATACGGAATCGGCAGATTGTCGAAGTTGCCTTCCGACACCCGCTCCGACGTCAACGTCTCGAATAGAAAGGAGATCTTCTGCCCGCTGATTGCGCCGAGTCCGAGCAGTCGGGAGTCTTTTCCGATGCCGAGCTTCGGGCCGAACAGCCCGAGGTTGTCGTCGAGTTTGCGCAGGTAAGGCTCGTCCTTGCGCGCGGTAGAGTCTTTGAACAGCGTGTCGAAGTCGATCGCCCGCACGGTTGCTTCGAGTTGTTCGGCGGTCATGCCGGTCGCATAGAAGCCGCCAACGAGCGAACCCATGCTGGTACCAGCGACGTAGTCGACCGGCACGTGCAGTTCTTCGAGCAATTTGATCACGCCGATGTGTGCCGCTCCGCGAGCGCCGCCGCCGCCGAGCACGAGGCCGATCTTCGGCCGGTCGGCTGACGGCGCGCGCGCGCACTCCGCTGCGTGCGCTGTTTCAAACGCGAATGACGCAAACGTCGACAACGCGATGCCCGCGATGATTCGAATCGGTGCCATTGTTCCCCCGAACTGCGTGCGCAAACGCGATCGAGATTGCACTGCGACCGATACGCGTGCAATCGAGATCGTTAGATGAATCAGATCGTCGAACCGGGAATCCAGTTCGTGCCGGCGAGCGGTACGTGCGCCATCGCGGCGGCTTCGATGGTCAATGCGACGAGATCCTCGCGTTCGAGATGATGCACGTCCTGCTTGCCACAAGCGCGCGCGATCGTCGTCAGTTCCATCGTCAGCGTTTTCAGATAATTCTTCAGATGTCGTGCGCCCCACTCCGGTTGCAGACGTTGCTCGAGTTCCGCGTCCTGCGTGGTGATGCCTACCGGACATCTGCCGGTGTGGCAGTGGTGACATGCACCGGCGTATGTACCAAGCGCCGCGTAGTCGGCCGCGGCGCTGATCATCCGATCGTCCGCGAAGTAACCGTCGCGGTTGCAACCGAGCGCCATCAACGTGCCCTGGCCGACAGCCACTGCATCGGCGCCGAGCGCGATCGCTTTGGCGACATCGGCGCCGGTACGAATGCCGCCGGAGACGATCAACTGCACGGTGTCTTTCATGTGCAGATCTTCCAGCGCTGCGACGGCCTGTCGAACCGCCGCGAGCGTGGGAATGCCGACGTGCTCGATGAACACGCTCTGCGTCGCCGCCGTGCCGCCCTGCATGCCGTCCACCACGATCACGTCGGCGCCGGCGTGCACGGCGAGCTTCACGTCGTTGAACACGCGCGTCGCGCCGACCTTCACGTAGATCGGCTTCTCCCAGTCGGTGATCTCGCGCAACTCGAGAATCTTGATCGTGAGATCGTCGGGCCCGGTCCAATCGGGATGCCGACTCGCCGACCGCTGATCGACGCCTTCGGGCAGCGTGCGCATCGCCGCCACCCGCGGATTCACTTTCTGTCCGAGCAGCATGCCGCCGCCACCGGGCTTTGCACCCTGGCCGATCACCACTTCGATCGCGTCGGCGCGGCGCAGGTCGTCCGGGTTGAAGCCGTAACGCGACGGCAGACACTGATACACCAACGTTTTCGATGAGTCGCGCTCTTCCGCCGTCATGCCACCGTCACCGGTCGTAGTGGACGTGCCCATCGCGGTCGCGGCGCGGCCGATCGCTTCCTTCACGTTGGCCGAGAGCGCGCCGAAGCTCATGCCGGCGATCGTGATCGGAATATCGAGCACGATCGGTTTGGTCGCATGACGCGTACCGAGCACCGTCTTCGTCGCGCACCGCTCGCGGTAGCCTTCGAGCGGATAGCGCGACAGCGATGCGGCCAGGAACAGCAGATCGTCGAAGTGCGGCAGCTTGCGCTTCGCACCGAGCCCGCGGATCTCGTACAAACCCGTCGCCGACGCGCGGTGAATGTAGTCGATGATGCCGCGGTCGTACGAAGCGGACTCTTCGCCGTGAATCGGCTTTTCGTTGCTCAATATTCCTGCTCCGCATCGGCGTTCCAGTGATAGAGCGATCGCGCCGAAGCAACGCGCTTGAACGCGCGCGCGTCGTGATTGAGACCGGCCGCGCCGAGCAACTCCCGCACCACGGCGAGGTCGGTGTCGGCGAGCGGTTCGAGCCGCGCATCCGCGCCGAGCGACGCGATGTCGCCTTTCACGTAGATCACCGCTTCGTAGAGCGAGTCGCCCAACGCGTCGCCGGCATCGCCGCAGATCACCATGCGTCCGGCTTGCGCCATGAAGCCGGAAAAGCTGCCGACCGATCCGCCGACGACGATGTCGCCACCCTTCAACGAGATGCCGCACCGCAGACCGGCGTCGCCGTCGACGACGAGCAGACCGCCGTGCGCGGAAGCACCGGCCGCATTCGATGCGAATCCTTTCACGCGCACCATGCCGCTCATCATGTTTTCGGCCACGCCCGTGCTTGCGCTTCCCTCGATCAACACGTGCGCGAGCTGGTTCATGCCGGCCGCGTAGTAGCCGGCGTGACCATGCACGGTCACGTGCACCGGTGCGTTCAGACCCACCGCGATGTTGTGCGCGCCGTCGGGATTGAAGATGCGCACCTCGCGCCCGGCGAGTTCCGCCGCGGGCGCATGCAGCCGCTGGTTCACCTGGCGCACGCTGTCGCGCGCCAGGTCGAAGCTCAGTGTTTCCATACGTACACGCGTTCCGGAGCAGGCTCGAAGACGTGCGCGTTCCTGACGTCCGGCAGATGCGCGAGCGAGCGGAACTCGGACGCAATCGCCACGTAGTCGTCGGTCTCCGCGACGACGGCCGGTTTGCACGCGAACGGATCGCGAATCAACGCGAGCTCGTCCGGCGTTCCCATCAGGAACGTATAGAAGCCGTCGAGCGCTTCGAATCCCCTTTGCAGACGCCGTTGGAAGGTCGTCGCCTTCGCGCAGGCGCCACTCGAGGAAACGGCACGCCGCCTCGGTGTCGTTGTCGGTGTCGAAACGGATGCCGCGAGGTTCCAGCATCCGGCGCACCGCGTACGGGTTCGACAGCGAGCCGTTGTGCACCAGGCAGAAATCTTCGCCGGCGGTGAACGGGTGAGCGCGGTCCGGTGTAACCGCCGATTCCGTCGCCATGCGCGTATGACCGACGAGGTGGCTGCCGGTGAGTCGCTCGAATCCGTAACGCTGCGACACCTGCTCCGGTTTGCCGACGTCTTTGTAGAGATCCATCGTGCGGCCGGCCGACATCGCGTGGATTCCGGGCGCATTGGTCGTGAGCCAGTTCTTCACCGGCGCGACCGCACCATGGAACGTGACGATCGCGTGGTTGCCGTTGGTTGTGACGTCCGCGTTCGCGCGCAGTTCGGCGTTCAAAGCATCGACCAGCCCGCGCCAGTCGTAGTCGGAGCCTTCGTCGGTCAGGCCCGAGTAGAGGCTGATCTTGCGGCGCCCTTCGCGCAGCGGCGGAGTGAACACCGCCATCCCGGCCGAATCCGGGCCGCGATCGGTCATGCCGATGAGCATCGGCACCATGAGCTGTCCGAGCTGCTCGTGCAGCGCGCTGTTCTTCAGCAGTAGCCCAACGATTCCACACATGCGCGTTTGCTAGAAGAACTCGAGATACGTCTTGATCTCCCAATCGGAGACGTGCCGCATGTACTCGATCCATTCCATTCGTTTCAGCTTCAGAAATTCGGCGCTGAGCGGCCCGAGCGCGCCGCATACGACGCTGTCGGCCTGCAGCGCGTCGAGCGCTTCGTTCAGGTTCTGCGGCAGCGTGCCGATGCCGGCCTCGCGCAGCTCGGCGGGCGTCCAGTCGTAGAGGTTGACATTGTGCGGCTCGCCCGGGTCCAGGCCGCGCTCGATGCCGTCGAGCCCGGCGGCGATCACCGCGGCCGTTGCGAGATACGGATTGCACGAGCCGTCCGGCACGCGCAGTTCGAGTCGTCCTTTCGGGATGCGCACCATCGCTGAGCGGTTGTTGTCGCCATACGCGATGTGCGCAGGTGCCCACGTCGCACCCGTCAGCGAACGGCCGACGACTAGCCGCTTGTATGAATTGACCGTCGGCGCGCACAACGCGGTGATGGCCGGCGCATGTGCCAGCAGTCCGCCGAGGAACTGATAGGCGAGCCGCGACAGATGCAGGCCGCGCGGATCGCTCCTGTCTTCGAAGAGATTGCGGTCGCCGTCGCCGATCGACACGTGCATGTGCGTGCCGCTACCCGGCAGATTCGCGAATGGTTTCGGCATGAAGGAACAGATCAGCCCGAGTTCGTTGGCGATTTCGCTGGCGGCCATCTTGAAGAATATGTAGTGGTCGCACGACGTCAGGCAGTCGGTGTACGTGTAGTTCATTTCGAACTGGCCGTTCGCGTCTTCGTGATCGATCTGATAGACATCGATGCCGGTGGCACGCAGCGCGTTCGATAGTTTCTCGAGGAACACCCGCGAGCGCGACAGACCTTTGTAGTCGTAACAGGGCTTGGCCTGCGTATCGCTTGCGTCGCACGGTTCGATCACACCGCTCACGCCGCGCTTCAACAGCGAGAACTCCGGCTCCAGGCCGGTGAACATCGTCCAACCGTTTGCACTGAGGCGCGCGATCTGTTTGCGCAACAACACGCGGCTGTCGTACGGCCACGGTGCGCCGTCGACATGGCCCTCGCAGACGATACGCGCGAGACCCGGTTGCCACGGCACGAGTGAAATGGTCTGCAGGTCGCCGCGCGCCATGAAATCGGGACCGTGCGGTTCGATGCCGACGCCCCAGATCGCGAAACCTGCGAATCCGGCGCCGTCGGTCAATACCGAGTTGAGATGCGCCACCGGTACCGATTTCGCTTTCGCCACGCCGTGAATGTCGACGAACTGCGCCAGTACATAGCCGACGCCGTTCGATGTCAGATGCGACTGCGCCTGTTCGACGTTTTCGAAACGCAACGGCGACGGCAGTTGCGCCACACCGTATCCGTTGGAGAGCGCGGTCGCGTTCATGGTGATCCCCCTTCGACTGGTTCAGAAATGAAAACGGGCGCGCGGCGCCCGTGTTCGACTCCGCACTCCGGGACATCCGTGTCCCTGGCAGATGTCCGTGCAACTACATGTGATAGGCCTTCTCGCCGTGCGCGGTGAGGTCGAGCCCTTCGCGCTCGTGGTCTTCCGACACGCGCAGACCGATCGTCAGGTCGACCAGCTTGTACGCGAGGAACGCCACGACGCCGGACCACACGATCGACACGCCGATACCCCACAGCTGACTGATCACCTGTGTCGTCATGTCGAAGTCGGCCACTTTGTTCGCGACGTAGTCGTACACACCGGTGCCGCCGAGATACGGCGCCACGAACACTCCGGTGAGGAGTGCGCCGATGATGCCGCCGACACCGTGAATGCCGAACACGTCGAGGCTGTCGTCGGCGCGGAACAGTTTCTTCACGAGGATGACGCCGAAGTAACAGGCGACCCCGGCCGCAAGACCGACGACCAGTCCGCCCATCGGACCGACGAAGCCGCACGCCGGCGTGATTGCAACCAAGCCCGCAATGGCGCCCGAGGCGGCGCCGAGCATGGAGGGCTTACCTTTCGCCATCCATTCGGTCAGCGTCCACGCGACGGTTGCCGCGCACGTGGCGAGGAACGTGTTGACGAATGCGAGCGCCGCAACGCCGCTTGCTTCGAGGTTCGATCCGACGTTGAAGCCGAACCAGCCTACCCACAGCAGCGAGGCGCCGATCATCGTCATCGTCAGGCTGTGCGGCGCCATCTGCTCTTGTCCGTAGCCGACTCGGCGGCCGATCAGGAACGCGCCGACGATGCCGCCCATCGCGGCGTTGATGTGCACGACGGTGCCGCCGGCAAAGTCGATCGCGCCCTTCTGGTAGAGGAAGCCGGCCGTTGCGGTGGCGGCTGCGGCGGCATCGGCGTCGGTGTATGCATCCGGGCCGGCCCAGTACCACACCATGTGCGCGATCGGGATGTAGCTGAACGTGAACCACAGCACCATGAACATCAGCACGGCGGAAAACTTCACGCGTTCGACCAGCGAACCGATGATCAGCGTCGGTGTGATCGCCGCGAACGTCATCTGGAACGCGATGTAGATGTACTCGGGTATCGCGACGCCTTTGGAGTAGGTCGCGGCCATGCTGTCCGGTGTTACGCCGAACAGGAACATCTTGCTGAAGCCGCCGAAGAACGCGTTGCCTTCGGTGAATGCGAGGCTGTACCCGTAGATGCACCACAGCACGCCGAGCAGCGAGAACGTCACGAACGACTGCATCAGCACCGACAGCATGTTCTTCGAACGCACCATGCCGCCGTAGAAGAGCGGCAGTCCCGGCACCGCCATCATGATGACCAGCAGCGTTGCCGCGATCATCCAGGCGGTGTCTCCTTTGTTGACGGTTGGCGCGACGGCTTCGTCGGCGAAAGCGGCAAGCGAGGTCAGCGCAAGAACGCCTCCCACCGCAAGCGCCGTTGAGAGTTTCTTCATGGCAGGCAATCCCCTTGTTCGAGTTGGCTTCAAGGAGCGGAGCAACAAGCGTGCCAGTGACTCGAAACGGGGCTTCGTCTCGAGGGGCGATTCAACCGAGCCGGGGCAAGTGCGCGAGCGCGGCCATGAGCATTGCACGCAACGCGCGTTGCACCGGTATCGCGGCTTTGCTCGCAATACTCGAACGGCGCCGTCTCGCTCATATATAGGCACTGACACATTTCGAGCTGCAGTGCATGAATTCCGTGCGTGGGCGCACCGTAATGGCGCGTGATGTATCCCCCCTTGAAGCGTCCGTTTAGCACCTGGCCGAAAGGATGCGCTGCGGCGGCGGTGAGGACGCAGTCCACCAACGACGGTGCACAGGTGCGGCCGTCGTCGCGTGCCGAAGTTGAAATCCGGAAGGCGGCCGTCGAACAGGCGCGGCACCCGGCTCGCAATCGAGTGCGCGTCCCAGAGGAGCACCGCGCCGTGGTTCGAGCGCAATCGATCGAGTTCCGCCTGCAGTACGGTGTGATACGGCAGCCAATAGTTGCGCACGCGGCGTTCGCGCTCCTCCGCGGTGACGCCGCCACCTTCGATACAGCGGCTCCCCGTGGAATGTCTCGGTGGGGCACAACCCCGTAGTCACCTGCCCGGGATAAAGGCTCGCGTCGTTCGGCGGCCGATTGAGGTCGATTGCATAGCGCGATAAGCGGGCCTGCAGCAGCGTCGCGTCGAGTTCGACCGCGAACTGATAGAGCCGGTCGAGGTGCCAGTCGGTGTCCTGCCGAAGCTCGGCTGTATCGGTCATCTGCGCGCGTACGTCGTGCGGAATCCAGGTGCCCAGATGGGGAATCGAGATCAGCAGGGGTGCGTTACCGCGCCGCAGCGTGTGGGTGAATGCATTGACGTCGCTCATCGAGTCCCCCGGGCATGACAACTGCATGGGCGAAAGCGATCGTGGGTCGCTTCCTCGTTTTTCGTTTCAATTTCTGTGCCGCTTCGGATTCGACGGCACGCGGGTGACCGGATGCAAAGCTTCGACGCCATCGTCATCGGCGCCGGCGTGATCGGCTGTTCGGTCGCGTACCACCTCGCGCGCTTCGGCGCACAGCGGGTGCTCGTGATCGACCGCACCCAGATCGGTGCCGGCACCACGTCGCAGTCGTCCGGCATTCTGCGCACGCACTACACCGTGGCGGAGAACGTCGAGCTGGCGCTGGCGTCGTGGCGGGTGTTCAAGAACTTCGCCGAGTACGTCGGCGATCCGGAAGCATCGGCCGGCCTCGTGCAATGCGGCTACCTGATCGCGTCGCCGGATGGGCCGAAACTCTCCGCGTTGCGCGCGGGGCTCGAAGGACAACGTCGCCAAGGGATCACGGTGGACGAACTCGACGCACGGCAGGCGAGCGAGCTGTTGCCGATCGCGCGCTTCGACGACGCCGCGTTGATCGGCTACGAGCCCGATGCCGGATTCGCCGATCCTTACCTGGTTGCGAGTGCGTTCGCAAAAGCGGCGCGGCGGCTCGGCGTCAGGATCGCCGAAGGCGTAGAGGTGCAGGCATTGCTGCACGACAACGGCCGCGTAGTGGGCGTGGAAACGGCGCAGGGTCGGTACGCGAGCAACACCGTCATCAGCGCGCAGAACATCTGGGCGCGCGACATCGAACGCTGGACCGGCATCGCATCCCCGGTGAGTGCGGAACGCCATACCGTGCTGGCGTTGCGCGGTCCGCAGCCGTACACGCCGCGAATGCCCGTCTACAAAGATCTGGGCTCTGCCGGCATGTTGTACTGCCGCTGTTATGGCGGCTCACAGATGTTGGTGAGCGAGGGCGTGGCCGGCGAGACCCTTACTGAACCGAGCAACGAACAGGCAGCGATCTCGATGGACTACGTCCTCGAGGTCGGCGCGCAGGTCGCCGAGCGTTTCCCGTCGTATGAGACCGCAGATCTCGCGTCGTCCTGGACGGGCGTATACGACGTGACGCCGGATTGGAATCCGGTGCTCGGTCGCGTGCCGGACCTGCACGGCCTGATCGTCGCGTACGGTTTCTCCGGACACGGCTTCAAGCTGTCGCCGTGGGTCGGTCGCGTGCTGGCGCAAGAGGCGCTGGGACTCGCGACCGACGTGTCGCTCGCACCATACGCGCTGGAGCGGTTTCGAACGGGTCAGCTGCTCACCGGCAAATACGGCGTGGGAGCCGTGTCCTGACTCGAGGCGGCATTCGGCGTTTCGCGATCGACTCGCTAACGAGCGAGCCCTGGCGCAATGGCGGCGGCACGACTCGCACCGTCGCCACCGGCGGCGGCACGCAGCGCGACTGGAACTGGCGCGTGAGCGTCGCCGACATCGCGCAGAACGGACCGTTCTCGAAGTTCCCCAGGATGGACCGGCAACTCACGCTGATCGAAGGCCGTGGCGTCGTCCTGCACGGCGTCTCCGGCTCCATGCGGTTGACGGGCGTCGGCGATAGCGTGGTATTTCCGGGTGAAGAGACGTTGCGCGTGGAATTGATCGACGGCCCGGTACGCGCGTGCAACGTGATCGCGCGGCGCGGCGTATCGCGCGGAGGCGCGCACTTGCACCGCGGATCTGCCGAAGTAGCGGGCGGCTATCACGTCGCGCTCATACTGGCAGGCGAATTCGCGTTGCGCGTCCCGTCGCAACCGGACGAGATGCTATGCACCGGCGACGGAATCCACGTGGAGAACATCGTCGATGCACCGGTTCTGCGCCCGCTGTCCAAAGACGGTGCGGTGTTGTGCACGGTTATCCACAGCCCGGTCACGCAACTGTAACAACCGCGCTCTACGGTTGGCCCAAACGTTTCGACTTTCCCGTCGCCATGGGTTACCGAGAACTCCTCAAGAAGTACATCCGCTTCGTCGAAGCGCATGCGGGAGATCACTTCATCGACGCGATCGGCTACGGTGCGGAACCCGCGTTCTCCGATCGCGAGCTCGGCGAATTGCGCGCGATGGTCGGCGACATGTCGAGGACTGCGGTCAGCGAAATTACGTATGGCCGGATGCCGAGCTTCAACTATAGGCTGCGATTGCTGTCGATCTGCTACGGATTGACGCCGCAACAGGTGGCCGATATGGCAGGCACCGACGCGCAGATGGTCCGGCGATGGCGAACCAACCCGCACTCCCATCGTTTCGTAGAGATGCGGGAAGACGAATTCGTGCGCTTCGAGTGTGCGTTGTTTGCTTGGGTCAGCACGCAGATCTCGGGGCGCATCGGGGCTGCGCGCGCGAGACCGGACGAACCTGAGCGCCTCACGTCGTCACACGTTCGTCATATGCCGCATCCAGAGTCCGACAGGTCGCGCGTCAAGCGTTCCTACGGCCGCACGTGTCTGCTAGGTTGGCGCCGCGAGTCGGCACTATCAAAACAAAGAAATGGACTGCATCGGAGATGACTACGCAAGACCGTTCAGATATTCCCGCGGACCTGGTGACGTGGTGGCGCGCATCGCACCAGCGGGACCTCGAATCTTTCGCGCGTACGCATGGGCGACAACCCGACTCGTTGAATGAGTTGTCGAAGTGGCTCAAGCCGATGCCGATTCGCTCGGGAGCGTCCGCAACGGTGCGGAAGTTGCGCCCCAATGCCGACGTTCGAGGGGGGATCGGGGGAGTCGGCACCGGGGCGCATGAACCGTGAAGAGTGGTGGCCGTCTGTCGCCGGTGCGGGGCCACTTTAGCCAGATAAATTTACCGAACCATGACTGTGTGCAGCGCCTGGTTCGCGTGCAGGCTTGGCCCGTTGGCGCAAAGGTGAGCGTTGACTTACGTTAAGCATTAACTTATCGACGAGATGAAACTCTACGACTTCGCTGCGGCCCCGAACCCGCGCCGCGTACGCGTCTTTCTGGCGGAGAAGGGCATAGCGGTCCCGAGGTCGATCTCGGCGAACAGAAGGCCGCCGGTTTCCTGAGGAAGAATTCCAGCGGCCGGATTCCGGTCGTCGAACTGGACGATGGAACGTGCATCGCCGAATCCGTTTCGATCTGCCGATACGTCGAAGCGATATACCGAACCCAATCTGTTCGGCCGCGATCCAACGGACGTCGCAATGATCGACATGCATCAGCGCCAGCTCGAGTTCGACGCTGGACCGATCGGTGTCTCGTGGCGCAACGGCCCGATCTCCAGCCGCATGTTTCGCGCGCGAGCCGAATCTGCCTGCGAAGGCCGAGCGCGATGCTGCGACACATGCCGTCTATCGACGTCTGAACGAGCAGATGGAAGGAGCGCGAGGTGGCAGCGCGGCCGAGCGCTGGTACGTAGCAAGTTCGGGGAGGTCGAGCTACACAGCCTCTCGGCATAGAACCCTCGGCGTTTCCATCTCTGTCGCACGCGAGCCCGTAGCCTCGATGTGATCGGTCCGTGTGATCCGCGTCACGGACGATCCGAGACCCGGTCTGCAGATGCGCGCCTCATGCGCCGCGTTAGCGCGCCCGCGCGCGTGTGCCGACTGGCGCGAGTTCACGTGTCGCGAGCCACCCGGCCGTGTGCCGGACGCATTTGCGTTATCGATCACAACGTCGCCTCCACGATTCGTAAAGAATTTGTACTCGCCATGTAACTCGGTGCGCCGCTGTCTGCCGCGGGGAAGTTTGAACGAGCAGGGAGTAGTGATGACGAAGTCGTTCGTGCCATTGTTTTTTCTGATCCTGATTGTGTCGAGTTCGCCAAGCTCGAGCTGGGGCGACGGTGGGTCGCAGCAAGAGATGCGCAGCCTCGACGAGCAAGTGCAGGAGGTCAAAACCGACGTTCTCAGCATCGGAACCGATCTGAGCCAGCTCGAGGAACGGTTGCTGTTTCCTTCGAACACTCAGGTGGCGGTGTTCATTTCGCTGTCCCAGCAGGATCCGTTCCGCCTCGACGCGGTGCAGATCCGCATCGACGGCGAACTCGCCACGCACCACATCTACAGCTTCAAAGAGCTCGATGCGCTCAAGAGCGGAGGCATCCAACGGATATTCACCGGTAACTACGGTACCGGTGCACATCAACTCGAAGTGTCGGTGATCGGCAAGCTCGAAAGCGGCAAGGACTACAAAGAGAGCCGGCAGTTCACCTTCGACAAGGGTATCGATCCACGCTTGCTCGGTGTCGCCTTGGCAGGCTCGAGCGCGGAAGCGATCGAACTCCAGAACTGGTAGCCATGTCCCTCAAAGCCCGTTGGATCGCAATGCAAGTCATCGTGGTCTTGACCGCGCCGTTCGTGGCTGCGGACGAGAACCCGGGGGCAATAGTCCCCACGCGGACAAAGTCACGCGGACAAACGGCCGCGCGACCTGTATTTCTCCGAGGCGATCTACTACGCCCAACAAGGGCTGTACTTCGATGCGCTCGCGCGGCTCGACGCCGAACTCGCGCAGCATCACGGCCTCGACGAACCGAACCTCGATTCGCTGTATCCGTTGGTCGACTCGGCCGAGTTTTCGGTCGGCGATTTCGAACTCGACTATCGAATGCACCTGCGCGCCGGTCATGCGATCACGGCGGTGCTCGAGGGCAACGTCGACGAACCGATTCGCAACGATGCCGCCTATCGATTGGCGCGCATCCAGTTCCAGAAGGGGCAACTGGCCGACTCGATCAGAAGCCTCGACCGGATTCACGGGCGCGTGCCGGAGAAGATTCGCGACGACGTCGAATTCCTGCGTGCGAACGTCTACCTGTATACCGGCCGCGCCGACGAAGCCGCGCAGATTCTGAAGCGTTTGGCTGGAAGCAAGGCGCTGGTCGGTTTCTCCGACTACAACCTCGCGATGGCGTACCTGCTCGGTGACCACCGTGCAGCGGCGCTCGACGAACTCGACAAAGCCGGCGCGGTCAGCGCTCCCAACGAGGAGACGATGGCGATCCGCGACAAGTCGAACCTCGTGCGCGGCACGCTGCTCATGCAGTCAAACGACTTCGTCGAGGCGAAAGGCTCTCTCGAACGCGTTCGACTGTCGGGTCCGTTCTCGAACCAGGCGCTGTTGAGTTCCGGTTGGGCAGACGTGTCGGCAAAGCGTTACGAAAGCGCGATGGTGCCGTGGAACATCCTCGTGCAGCGCGATCAGACCGACTCGTCGGTGCAGGAAGCGATGCTCGCGTTGCCGTATGCATACAGCCAGCTCGCGATCTACGGTCGCGCCGCGTTGCTGTACAGCCAGGCATTGGATTCGTACGGCAACGAGCTCGGCAAACTGCATGCGTCGATCGACAGCGTGCAAAGCGGCAGATTCCTGAAGGCGCTGGTCCGCGAGGAAGTTCGCCAGGACAAGGACTGGGTGATTCGGCTGCGGTCGCTGCCCGAATCGCCGGAAACGTATTACCTGACGGAACTGTCGGCGTCGCACGACTTCCAGACGGCACTGCAGAATTACCTGGACCTCGACGACCTTCGCGTCCGGCTCGACACGTGGCAGCGCAGCTTTGCGGCGTACGAAGACCTGATCGAGCGGCGGCGCGCGTACTACGAACCGCTGTTGCCGGGACTCGATCAGCAGTTCCGGGAACTGGATTCGCGGCGCCGCATACGGCTCGAGCAGCACAAGATTCTCACGGATCGCATGCAGAGCATGCTCGTTGCGCCGCGCCCGGATTTGCTCGCGACCAGCGACGAACGTCTGCTCGTCGCGGCGCTGAACAGGATCAACGATCGGATTGCCGCCGCCGAAGGCGGCCCCAACGAAAGCCTGGTCGCGCGCGCGGGTCGGCTGCGCGGTTTGGTGACGTGGAACCTGAAGACCGAATACCAGGATCGCCTGACGCAGTTCTACGACCACTTGCAGGAATCGCAGAAGGCCGTCGATCTGCTGAACACTCAGTACAACGAGTTCGTTCGGGTGCGCCAGGCGGCGACGCACAGCTACGAAGGGTACGGCGCCCCGATCAAGCGCTTGCGCGCGCGCGTCGAGAAAGCGATCGGGAACACCAAGTTGCTGATGGCGCGGCAGGGCAACGTGCTCGAACGAGTCGCGATAGCGGAGCTCGAGGTTCGCCAGCAGCGCCTCGAGGACTATCAGGTGCGCGCGCGGTACGCGATGGCCGACAGCTACGATCGCGCCACTGCTACGCAGCAGCAGGCGAAAGTCGAATGAGACGCACGGCGCTGGTGCTCACTGCGGGAGTGCTTCTCGTCGGCTGCCATACGGTGCGCGACGATCGCGGCACCATTTCGCAGCTTCGCAACGTGGAGCCCGATCTGAAGGAAGTGCCGGTCGACAACAGCCTCGTCAGCGCAATGGCGGGCTACCGGCAGTTCCTGAACGCGACGCCGAATCATCAGTTGGCGCCGGAAGCGATGCGGCGCCTCGCCGACCTGCAGATCGAGAAGGACTACGGCGTGGTGGGCGGCAAAGGCGGCCGCGCCGATTTGCCGGCGCCGGAGCGCACCGCGGGCGATGTGGTTCCGGTCGCGATCACGGCACACAAACGGCCGATCCGGCTCCGCCGCGAAAGCGCCACCGCGGAAAGCGCTGCTGACAAGGCAGCCGACGCAAGCATTGCCGCTTTCGAAGCGCGCGCGACCGCACAGTCCTCCGCTGAGCGCCAACGACCTCGATGCGGCGCAGCTGCCCGAAGGCGCCGACGTCGATCTGACAGGGCCGCTCCAGGCGATCACGACGTACAAGAAGATCCTCAACGATTACCCGTGGTACGAGCGTAACGACCAGGTGCTGTACCAGATGGCGCGCGCATACGACGAGCTCGGCGCATCCGACGACGCGATGCACGTCGTCGATCGGCTGATCGCGGAATACCCGCAGTCGAAATACGTCGACGAAGTGTACTTCCGCCGCGGCGAGTACTTCTTCGTGCGGCGCAAGTACGCCAACGCGGAAGCGGCATACAAGTCCGTGGTCTCGATGGGCAGCGCGTCGTCGTTCTACGAACTGTCGCTCTACAAGCTCGGCTGGTCGCTGTACAAGCAGGAGTTCTACGAAGAGGCGCTGCACCAGTACTTCGCGTTGCTCGACTACAAGGTTTCGACCGGCTACGACTTCGACGCGAAGCACGAAGAGGAAGAGGCGAAGCGGATCGACGATACGCTGCAGGTCGTGAGTCTGAGTCTCTCGAACCTCGGCGGACCCGAGGTGATCGACGAGTACTTCTCGACGAACGGCCACCGCGGCTACGAAGACCGCGTGTATCGCAACTTCGCCGAGTTCTACCTGACGAAGCGTCGCTACAACGACGCGGCGACCGTCTACCGATCGTTCGTCGCGTTGAATCCGCATCACGCCGTCGCGCCGCGCTTCAGCATGCGCGTGATCGAAATCTACGATCAGGGCGGATTCTCGAAGCTGGTGCTCGAGTCGAAGAAGGAGTTCGCGACGCGCTACGGATTGCACGCCGACTACTGGCAGTACTTCGACGTGAAGCAAACGCCGGAGGTGCTGGCGTACGTCAAGAGCAACCTGAAGGACCTGGCCAACCACTATCACGCGCAGTATCAGGACGCGTCCAAGGTCGACGACAAGCCGACCAACTTTGCCGAGGCGACGCACTGGTACGGCGAGTTCATCGATTCGTTCCACGACGATCCGGAAACGCCGTCGATCAACTACCAGCTCGCCGACCTGTTGCGCGAGCAGAACGACTTCGCAGGCGCGGCTCGCGAGTACGAACGCACCGCATACGACTATCAACCGCACGAAAAGGCAGCGGCCGCCGGATATGCGGCGATCTTCGCGCATCGCGAATACCTGAAGGTGGTCGGCGAAGACGAGCAGAACGCCGCGAAGCGCGAGACGGTCGAGAGCTCGCTCAAGTTTGCGGACACGTTCCCGCAGCACGAACACGCGGCCGTGGTGCTCGGCGCCGCCGCCGAAGACCTGTACGAGATGAAGGACTATCCGCTTGCGCGAAGCTCGGCGCAGAAGCTGATCGAACGCTTCCCGAACGCCGATCCCAGCATCGTTCGCAGAGGATGGCTCGTGGTCGCGCACGCGTCGTTCGATCTGGCCGACTATCCGCAGGCCGAACTCGCGTATTCGCGTGTGCTCGCCGCGACGCCGGACAACGACGAATCGCGCCCGGCGCTCATCGAGACGTTCGCCGCGTCGATCTACAAGCAAGGCGAGCAGGCGAACGACGCCGGCGACTATCGTGCGGCGGCCGATCATTTCCTGCGCATCAAGCAGCTTGCACCGACATCGTCGATGCGCGCCGGCGCCGAGTACGACGCGGGTGCCGCGTTGATTCGGCTGCAGGACTGGAACGACGCCGCGCAAGTGCTCGACGACTTCCGGCTGTCGAATCCGGGCCATGCGCTCGAGAAAGAAGCGACGAAACAGATCGCCTTCGTGCATCGCGAAGCGGGCGAGTTGTCGCAGGCCGCTGCCGAATACGAGCGTGTTGCGAAGGAGTCGGACGATCCGGCGCTGCGCGCGGAGGCGTTGCTGCTCGCGGGCAATCTGTACGAGCAATCGAACCGCAGCGACAACGCGCTCGACGCGTACGGGCGTTACGTCGAGCAATTCCCGAAGCCCGTCGAAACCGCGGTCGAGACGCGCGCCAAGATGGCCGCCATCCTGAAGACGACCGGCGACACCGCGCGCTATCACGAACAGCTCGAGAAGATCGTGCAGATCGACGGCGCGGCCGGCACCGAACGGACCGACCGCACGCGCAACGTTGCGGCGCGCGCGGCGCTCACGTTGGCAGAGCCGACCTACACCGAGTTCGCCGCGATCGAACTGCGCCAGCCGTTCGAGCGCAGCCTGCGCGAGAAGCGGCACGACATGGATGCCGCAATCAAGACGTTCAGCGATCTCGTGTCTTACGAAGTCGGCGACGTCACTGCGGCTGCGACCTTCTATATCGCGGAGGTTTACTCGAACTTCGGGCACTCGCTCGTCGAATCGGAGCGTCCGATCGGGCTGACGGGCTCAAAGCTCTCGGATTACGAGGACGCACTCGAAGACGAAGCGTTCCCGTTCGAAGAACAGGCCATCTCGGTGCACGAGAAGAATCTCGAGCTGATGCGGGACGGCGTCTACAACGCGTGGACCGAGAAGAGTCTCGCACGCCTCGCTGAGCTGAAGCCTGGACGCTATGCGAAGTCCGAGATCAGCAGCGGCTTCCTCGAGTCGATCGATCAATACACGTACTACGTGCCGGAACGTGCGGTGCTCGCCGTCGAGAGCCCCGTAGCGCAGCCGTCAGTCGAATCGGCCGTTGGGTCGGATGGGTCGCCCTCGCAAGGCGTCGAGGCAACGAACGACCACGTCGACGAACCGAAGTCCGACGCGTCGAGTGCGAGCGCCGAAACGACCGAATTGGAAACCGATCAATATCCGGGAGTCGCCAATGCGAACACGCAATGACGCTCTTCGAGCGCGGGTAGCGCTGCTGGCGGTGACGCTCGCGCTAGCGCTCACCGGCTGCTCGACGTCCGCGCCCGAACGGACGCCGCCCTCGAAGGAAGCGTCGATCCTCGATACCGGCACCGGCTTTACGGTTGCCGAAGAGGTTCGCATCGGTGACGACGCGCGCCGGCAATATGCGGCGGCGGTGCAGCTGCTCGAACGCAACGAATACAAGCAAGGCATCGCGCTGTTGACCGAAGTGACGAAGAGTGCGCCGCGCGCGTCGGCGCCGTACATCGATCTCGGCATCGCGTACGGGCGCTCGGGCGATCTCGACAACGGCGTCGCGAGCCTCGAGCACGCGGTTACGCTGAACCCGCGTCACCCGGTCGCCTTCAACGAACTCGGCATGTTGTATCGAAAGAAAGGTGAGTTCGCGAAGGCGCGTTCGAGCTACGAGAAGGCGCTCGCGCTGTCGCCGCAGTTCCACTACGCGCGACTCAACCTCGCGATCTTGTGTGACCTGTATCTCGCGGATACGACGTGCGCGCTCGACAACTATGTCGCGTACCAGCAAGCCGTGCCGGACGACAAGAACGCAGCCATCTGGGTTGCCGATCTGCGCAGCCGCGCGAACAAGTAGGAGGAACCATGCGTCGTGAATCGTTGATTTGTGTGGCTGGGCTCTTGATCGCGAGCGCGGCGTTCGCTGACGACAGCGCCAAGGCGCCGCACGCGAACGCAGGCCAGCCGGCGGCGGGCAAGCCGGCGGGCGACGTCGCGATGTCGGGGATGTCGATTCTCGGGAACGACGAAGCGCCGAAGTCGCTGGTGCTCGTTCCGTGGAAGAGCTCGCAGCTCGGCGACATGCCCGCACTTTCGCGGCTTCCGGACGATTCGATCAAGCCGGTCGACAAAGACGTGTTCGCCCGAGAGCTTTCGTACTACCAGATCCGCTCGGATTCGAAGTGAGTCGTTAACCAAGAGGTTTGCAACATGGACATCCTTTACTCAATGGTCGGTTTCTTCACGCGGGGCGGCATCTTCATGCTCCCGATTCTGTTCGTTGGAGCGCTCGGCGCAGCGATCTCCATCGAACGGTTCATCACGCTCACGCGGATGAGCGTCCTCAATCGCGGCGCGTGGACTTCGCTCGATCCGGTGCTGATGAAGGGCGAGTTCGACAAGGCCCGTGAAATGGCCAGCAAGGACAACACGGCGATTTCGCGACTGATCGGCGTCGGTCTTTCGCTGCAGGGCGCGGTGCGTCGCCGCGACGACGTGAAGACGGCGATGCAGGAATGCATGACCGGCATCATGCCGCAGCTCGAGAAGCGCACTCACTATCTGGCGACGCTCGCGAACATCGCGACGCTGCTCGGCCTGCTCGGCACGGTGAGCGGTTTGATCCACGCGTTCTCGGCGGTCGCGACCGTGAATCCGGCGGAAAAAGCGAACCTGCTGTCGGCGAGTATTTCGGAAGCGATGAACTGCACCGCGTTCGGCTTGATGGTGGCGGTTCCGTTCCTCGCACTGCATTCGTGGTTACAGACGAAAACGGTGCAACTGATCGACCACCTGGAAGCGGCGTCGATCAAGTTTCTGACGGTGCTGACGAATCGCCAGCCGACGCGCCAAACCCACCTCGAGCTCGCGAAAGCCGCGAACGGATAACGCCATGTACTCGAGTAACGCGATGTACGACAGCCACACGCGCCGTACGATCAAACCGGCCGGGCTCCTGCTCGTGCCGATGATCGACATCTTCACGGTGTTGGTGACGTTTCTGCTGATGACGGCCGTCTTCGCGCGCATCACGATTCTCGATCTCGATCTGCCGAGTTCCGCGAGTAGCAATCCCGCGAAGCCCGAGTTCAGGCTCGAAGTGATCGTGCGCAAGGAAGGCCTGGAGCTCACCAACGGCACAGACCGCATCGCCGCCATTCCGAACGTCGACGGTGCGTATGACCTGAAGACGCTGGCGGATCTCGCCCTGTCGTTGAAGCGCGACTATCCGGAAACCGACAACGCCTCCGTATTGCTCGAACCCGAGGTCGAATACGACAGCCTCGTGCAGGTGATGGACGCGATTCGCACCGTCGATTCGTCTGCAGTCGGAGATGCGTTCCAGATTGCCGACGCGTCGGCCGCAATCGTTGCGGGCGGCGAATCAAAGTCGGTGCGGATAGACCTGTTTCCGAAGATTGCCGTTGGAGATGCGCCATGAGCCTGCTGGTTCCATCGCGGAAGTCGAAGCACAGCCTGCTTCACCGGGCCGAGGCCGAGCTCAATCTGATACCGCTGATCGACATTCTGTCGGTGATGGTCGCGTTTCTGCTCGTGTACTCGACGAACGTCGAGATCGTGCAGAACGCAAAGGGCATCGCGATACCGCAGTCGAGCTCGGAATCGCAGCCGAAGCAATCGGTCGTGGTGATGGTCACGAAAGATCAATTGTTCGTGCAGGGCGAATTGATCACGACGGTTGAAGAAATTCGCGCCTCGACGGAAGCCGTCAGTCGATCCGCTGCGAGCAGTGCTGGAGCGCCCGATGCTCGCTGGGCGATCAGGCAGCGACCGAGGAGTCGATGTCGTCGCGTGAAATCACGGTGCTCGCCGACAAGACCCTGCCGTACTCGGTGCTGAAGAAAGTGATGTCGACGTGCACGGCGGCGTCGTACGGCAAGCTCTCGTTGGCTGTGATCGAGAAGGAATTACCGGCGCAAGTCGCGTCAGCGACGTAGCGGCGCTTCATCGGCAACCGAATGAAGCCGATACAAGTTGAGGGATGTGATGCAATCCGAAGCAATTGACGATCCGATAGCTGAGGACCCCACCGAGCGGCTCTCGCTGGACGCCATGGGTGAGGAATTGGCCGTGGCCGAGGAATCGGCCGCGCCCGGCCCGACGTCCCAGGAGTTGGAACAGTTCCTCGCCGCAGCGCGCGAGAAACTCGATGGACTCGTTGTGGGGCTGCGCGCGATCGACGTCGAACTCGAAGATCTCGCTCCGGACCGCAAGCAGCACCTGCTGTTACAAGGTCTCTGCAGCGCTTTCGATCAACTAAATGAAGCCGGTGCGGCCGCGCTGTTCTGGGGCAACGACCACCCACAAACGAATATCGAGGAACGCCTGCGCGCCGCGCGCGCGAAGGTGAGCGCGTTCGACGAGCGGATCGGCGCGATCGAAGCGCGCCGTCGTGCACAACTCGACGAAATCAACGAACAGCAAGAGCACGCTGAGTGGCTCGAAGACGACGTGTTCGAGGCGCTCGAAGAAGAAGAACGCATCAAACACGAGTGGATCGTCGAGCGAGAGATCGACGCGATTCGCGCGGCGCTTGCGATGGAGTCGTGGACGCAAAGCGGCGAAGACGATCGTCGCTTCCGCAAAACCGCAACGAACGCGCTGCTCGCGTGTCTGGCGTTCGCGCTGATCCTGCCGTTCATTCCGCTGCCCACGCCGGAACCCGACGAAGTGCCGGACGTGCCGGAGCGCGTGATTACGCTGATGGTGCAAGAGAAGCCGAAACCGAAACCGATCGAAGTGCCGGTGCAGCCGCCGAAGCAGATCGCGCAAATCAAACCGATCGAAAAAGTCGAGCCGCCAAAGACCGTCAAACCGGCCGCGGCAGGAGCCGAAACCCGACGACGCTCCTGGCCCCGCGCAAGGGATTCTCGCGTTTCGCGAGAAGCTCGATTCGTTCAAGGACGCGCCGATCGTCGCGCGGCTCGGCTCGCAGGCGAAGATCAACAATGCCGACTCGGCCGCCCAACCCCAGCGGTCGATGCTGACGACGAATGCGCCGGGATCGAGCGGCGGCATCCACCTCGCCGCGCTGAGCCGCGACTTCGGCAGCGGCGGCGATGAACGCGGCGCCATCCAGGGTTCGGCGCTCACGCGCGCGTCGAGCAAGATTTCGGCGAGCGGCGGCAACGATCGACCGCTCTCCGACGGCGCGGTCCTCTCGCGTACCGACGAAGAGATTCAGATCGTCTTCGATCGATACAAGGCAGCGCTGTATCGCCTCTACAACCGCGAGCTGCGCAACGATCCGACGCTGCAGGGCAAGATGATCCTGCGCCTCACGATCGAGCCCGACGGCAGCGTGTCCGCGTGCGCGTTGCACGCGACCGATATGCATGCACCGGATCTGGTCACACAGGTCGTCGAGAAGGTCCACACGTTCGATTTCGGCGCGAAGGACGTGCCGGCGATCACGATCGTGTACCCGATCGATTTCCTGCCGGCCGCGTGATGTCGCGTCCGAAATGCCAACGGATTCTCAGAGCGGATCGTCCGACACACGCGCTGGAAAGCGTGTGAACCCAATCACCACAACCACCTTACAACCCAAGCGATAGTTGTTACACAAATCTTACAAGGGCGCGCAACAGGACTTCGGCGCGTCTGATGGGGTGGGATACGAGGCTGACATGGCGGTACGTAGTCGAACCATGTTCGTTTCCAACGTTGCGCGCATTCGACCGGCCCCAGGCTACTGAGACCAGGCTGGTAGCGCGCATGCGAACTCCGAACGTCAGGGTGCTGACGGACAGGGGTGCGTGGCAGTTCGCACGCTCCTTTGCCGGGTCGTTGGCAAACCTCGCCGGTCGTGCGACGCAATGTCGGTCGCTCGCTGCGCGATGCATCGCTCTGTTTCTCTGCGCGATCGTGGCGTTCGCTTCGAACCCCGCCACCGCGGCGCAGATCACGTACGTGTCCGTTACCGGCAACTGGCACGACCCGACGGACAACGTTCCCGGCAGCCAGCCCGCCGACCCTGCTCATCACGAATGGCGTGCCCACTTCGATCGTCCGATGGGGCACGACGTCCGGAACGCCGCAAAGCGGCTACGACTACACCACGACCACACCGCCGCCGGTGACCTTGCCCGGGACTGGTCCGTTGTTCCCGCTCGGAACATTTACGCATCGGAATTTCGAGGTCGGCGATCCTTCCCTGACGTCGGTTCTGCTCGATGTCGTGCTCGTGCTGGACGTGGACGGCGTCTCGACGGGACCGTTGACCTTCACCTTCAGGTTCAACCACGAGGAAACCCCGAACAACCAGAATCCGTGTCCGTATCCGACACCCGTCGGAGAAGGGTGTACGGACCGAGTGACGATCGTTTCCTCGGCGCAACCGACGACGTTCCAGGTCGATGGGATCGACTACACGTTGTCGATGGGTTTTCAGGACACGAACGGCGATCCGATATCCGAATTCATCACGCGAGAAGGTGGCACCCTCAATACGTCGGGACTGATCGGCCAATTCACGTTGGCGCCGATTCCGCCCAATCAGCAGCCGTTGCTTGCGAAAGCGCGAACGCAACCGACTGCGACGATCGGCGAACCGTTCAAGTACCGCATCACGGTGCCGGCGACGCCGCACACCGCAGCGCTCTATGACGTGCGGATCCTCGACGATCTCGACGCATCGGCCGCAGACATGGAATTCGTCGATGTGACGAAGGTCTCCGGTCCAGGTACCTGGACGCCTGTGAACACCGGCACGAGCACGAACCTCGTCATCGAAGGCAATGGCGGCGGCATCGACATACCCATAGGCCAGCAGGCCGTCTTCGATGTGACCGTACGGCTGCGCGATACGCCGACGAATGTCGCCGGACTCACCTTCACGAACACCTCGTCGTTCACGTACAACCAACTGAAAGGCGATGGCGCGACGCAGCAGACCGGTAGGAGTGGTACGAGTCTGATCGATGACGGTCGTCGAGCCGCTGCTGACGCTGCAGAAGTCGGGTCCGCCGGCAATGGCCGTCACTGTGCCGGGCGTGTTCCATCTCGACGTACGCAATGCGGGCGGCGCGCGTGCGTTCGCGCCGGTGATCACCGACCGCTTGCCCGATACCGCGAACGGCGGTACGTGCGGCACGGCGCCGACGCAGCTGACCGCGCAGATCTTCCAGGCGAACGGCGTGACTCCCGTCGCGCCGGCACTGGTCGCAGGAACGGATTACACGGTTGCGTACGTGGGTGCACCGACCTGTACGTTGACGCTGACGACGCTCACGCCGGCGGCGTCGATCGGACCGAACGAGCATCTGATCGTCGGCTACAACACGTTGCTCGACGCAACCACCAACCCGGGCGCGAGCCTGACGAACGTGGCAGGCACGACGGACTGGTACAGCATCGATCCGTCTGTGTCGGCCTCTACCGCCCGCCATTACGCGCGCATCGTCACCGACGGTACGCCCGGTGTGCTCGATTTTCAGGACGCGCATACGACGCTCGTGGGCGTGGCGCTGCCGCTCACGATCACGAAGCAGGTGTCCGTGGTCGGCAATGGACCGGCGATTGCGGGCGCGACGCTCGAATACCTGGTGACGGTGCGCAACCCGGGCTCGATCGCGCAGCCGGGTGTGTACATCACCGACGATCTCGACGAGAACGCCCCTGCCTATCTGCTGTACGTGGATCAGTCCGCGCTGCTCAACGGCACGAACACCGGCGTCAGCATTGCAGGCTCCGTGATCACCGCGAATTACGGTGACCTCGCGCCGGGGCAAACGATCGAGCTGCGCTTTCAGGCGAAGATCAATCCGAACCTCGCGATCGGCACGCACGTGACCAACACCGGGCACGTGATCTGGAACGTCGACCAGACCGCGGCGGCGAGCGTGACGATCGACGTCGGCGGCATGGTGGGCTCCGGCATCCTGAACGGCGCGGTCTGGCACGACGCGAATTTCAACGACGTGCTCGATGGGACCGAGCACGTGCTGCAAGGGTGGACGGTCGACCTGCGCCGCAACGGCACGTCGGTGATGACGACGACCACCGACGAGACCGGCGTCTATCAGTTCAGCGGCGTCGTACCGAACTACCTGACGCCGGACAAATACGAGCTGGTCTTCAGCGCGCCGGGTGCGAGCACCCGAACGGCGTTGTTGGGACTCGCGAGCTCGGACTTCAGCAATGCGTTGCAGCGCATCTACGACATCGTCGTTCAGGCCGGCAGCAACCTGCAGAACTTGAACCTGCCGATCGACCCCGACGGCGTCGTTTACAACTCGATGTCGCGCCTGCCGTTGGCGGGAGCGACGCTGACGTTGGTCGATCTGAATACCGACAATGCGGTGGCTGCGGCGTGCTTCGACGATCCGAATCAGCAAGGCCAGGTGACGCGCACCGACGGCTACTACAAGTTCGACATCAACTTCTCCGATCCGAGCTGCCAGAACGGCGGCAGTTACCGGATCGACGTCGTGCCGCCGAGCACCGGCTACGAGACCGGCTACTCGCGGGTGATCCCGCCGCTGAACGATGCAACTAAGCCGCCGTTCGACGTGCCGATGTGCGCCGGCGGCACCGACGATGCGGTTGCCGGGACGATCGATCACTGCGAGATGACGACTGTCCGAGTTCGCGCCGCCGACCAGCGTCGCCGCGCAGAGCCGCGGAACGGCATACCAGGTTCGGCTGCGTGCTCGACGGCACGCGCGTGCCGGGCTCGAGCCAGCTCTTCAACAACCACATTCCGATCGATCCGACGCTGACCGGCGTAGTGGGCGTCACGAAGACGACGCCGCTCACGCACGTCACCAAGGGTCAAATGGTGCCGTACACGATCACGGTCAAGAACGCGTGGCCGTTCGCACTGACGGGCGTCGACGTCGTCGACCGCTACCCGGTCGGCTTCAAGTACGTCGAAGGGTCGGCGCAGTTCGACGATCACCAACTCGAGCCGACGGTCGTGGACGGACGCTTGCTGTGGCGGAACGTGACGCTCGCGGCGAACGGCACGCACACGATCAAGCTCTTGCTCGCCGCCGGCGCGGGTATCACCGAAGGCAAGTTCACGAACTATGCGTTCGCGCAACAGAGCGGGTCGGGCCTGCGCGCTCTCGGGACAGGCATCGGCGACGGTGCAGGTCGTGCCGGATCCGACCTTCGACTGCACCGACGTCACCGGCAAGGTGTTCGACGACAAGAATCGCAACGGTGTTCAGGATTCGGGTGAAGCGGGCATCGCGGGTGCCCGGCTGATTACGCCGACCGGCCTCGCTGCGCTGACGGACGGGTACGGGCGCTTCCACATCACGTGCGCGATCACGCCGCGTGAAGGTCGCGGCAGCAACTTCATGCTCAAGCTCGACGATCGTTCGCTGCCGGCGGGCTATCGGTCGTCGACCGAGCCGTTCCAGATCCAGCGTGCGACGCGCGGTAAGGCGCTGCATTTCAGCTTCGGTGCGTCGATCAACAAAGTGATCGGCCTCGACATCGCCGACGCGGTGTTCGCGCCCGACTCGGTCGAGATGCGGCCGCAGTGGCGCCCGCGTATGAGCTTGCTGATCGAAGAGATGCAGAAGGGACCGTCGATCCTGCGTCTGTCCTACCTCGCCGACGTCGAGGATCCAAAGCTCGTCGAGCGTCGTATCGACGCGATGAGGAAGCTCGTTGCTGACAGTTGGACCGAGGCGCACGGCGGCTATTCGCTCGTTATCGAACACGAAGTGTTCTGGCGCACTGGTAAGCCGCCGTCTGAGGACCCGCGCTTCAAGGGCTTGCAGCAGGCGAACAGCGGGAAGGTAGACCAAAAGGAAGCGAGCGTACCGCACGCGAGCGGCGGGGAGGCGCAGAGATGATGCGTTTGCGCCGTATTGCAATGTTCTATCTGGCGCTGCTCCCGGCAAGCGTATTCGCCGACGCGCAGGACCTCGCCATAGGGTCGAGCGTCGAACGGCATTTGCCGGGCGACGAGCAGTTCATGCAATGGACGCGCGATGCGGACCGCCTTGCGACGCAACAAGGCGACGAGATGGCGATGCGCGAAGTGGTCGTTCCGACGCCGGATACGATCAAGCTGCAGAACGTCGTGCCGCCGATTCATTTCGAATCCGGTGTGGCCGAAGTGCCGAGCAGCACGATCACGAATCTGCGGGCCGCGCTCGACAGCGTGCGCGACAAACAAAACGTGCGTCTGCACCTGGTCGGCCATGCGGACAACCAACCGCTGTCGGCGCGCCTCGCGCGGGTCTACACGGACAACGAAGGTCTGTCGCGCGAACGCGCCGGCCAGGTCGCTGAACTGTTCCAAAAGACGCTGGGGCTCAGCGCCGAGTCGATGTCGTTCGAATGGGCTGGTGACAGCAAACCGATCGCAGGCAACGAGACGGCCGCTGGACGCGCGCAGAACCGTCGCGTCGAGGTCGAGGTCTGGTACGACGAGATGAAGGACACGACGGTGACCGAAGAGGTGCTCGTCAAGAACGACATCCGACAGGTGAAGGTGTGTCGGGTCGAGACCGTGTGCAAGATGCGTTACCTCGACGGCCATCAGCACCGCGCGCGCGTACGCAATCTCGTGGCGCCTCTGCACTACGACGAAGCGTCGGTCGACGTGACGCCGGAGTTCGTCGGGCAGGTTCAGCGCACGCTCGAGCACCTCGCCGACAAGCAACACGTCGTAGTCAAATTCATCGGCTACACGGACAACACCGCACTCGCATCGCGCGAAGAGCGCATCTACGGCGATCAAGAGACGCTGTCGAAGGCGCGCGCCCGCCGCGTCGCGCTGGCGATTCAAGAACAACTGCAGCTGCCGAGCGAATCGGTCGACAGCGAGGGCCACGGCACCGACCGCGCGCTCGCCTCCAACGACACGCAGCAGGGGCGGGCGATGAATCGTCGCGTCGAGGTCGAGTTCTGGTACGACGACTCGCTGCAGGAACTACCTGACGAGCCGCAAATGTGTCCCGGTGACCCGGGCGCTGAGCTGGTGACTCGCGTTTACGACTCGCCGCGCGGCGAACTCAAGCCGGTGATGCTCGATCAAGGCACGCCGGTGTTCCCGCCCGGGTACCTCGACAAGCTGAAGCTGGCGCTCTCCGACGTGGCGGACAGGACGAACCCGCGCGTCCGGTTCGTTGGCTACACGAAGAATGAGGGTCTGGACCGACGCACGGCGCTCGTCTACGGCGACGACATTGGGCTGTCGGCGGCGCGAGCGCG
Organism: uncultured Gammaproteobacteria bacterium; assembly: GCA_963787045.1. Classification (GTDB taxonomy): domain Bacteria; phylum Pseudomonadota; class Gammaproteobacteria; order Pseudomonadales; family Azotimanducaceae; genus DATJGR01. Next base: position 216,468 of record CAWBBR010000003.1, read on the forward strand.
GCGGACGATGGAGGCGGTCGCGCAGGAACTTCAGCTCGCAGGGAAACAGACCGAATTCGAAGGTCGCGGTTATCTCTATTCCGACGACGTCGTGAACGCAGGCTTCGTTCAAGGCGATACGTCCTACGTCGCCGTGCAGGTCGTCTATGACGAGCCGGCGATACTCGACAAATACGACGGCGTCGAGATTACGCCGTTGACGCGCGACCTGAAGGAAGCTGAACCGCTCGCGACGAACCTGATGCGCATCACCGTCGACGGCAAGCCGATCGACGACAAGCTGCGCAGCTCCGAAGACGTGCAGCGCTGCACCGACGTCGCGATGCAGGACGCGGGAATCCAATTCACCTACGACAGCCTCGCCGACGGCAAACGTTTGAACGTCGCGGCGAACACCGAGACGGTGCAGCTCTACACGATCAACCCCGCGGTGGTCGTTGCCGGTCCGGTACGTTTCCGGATGTATTCGAACTACGGTCACTACATCGATCACGCCGAGGTGCGCATCTTCGACGCGACCGCGGCGTCGCCGACGGAGCCTTTGACCGTGATTCCGGTCGGTGAAGACAGCTATGCGGAGTGGCGCCCGGATACACAGGCCTTCGCGGGTCCGGTGAAGGAACTCGAATACAGATTGCGTGCGTACGACGCGGAAGGTCATTTCGACGAGACGGTCGCGCGGACGCTGTGGATTCACGCCGATGCGTCCGCCGCGGAACTCTACGCGAATGCGCACCCGAAACCGGGTACCGTCGCGGCCGCGCAAGGCGAGTCGGTGTCGGCGGCGCTGTCACCGGTGGCACTGTCGAGTTTCGGCGAAAACGCTCTCGCGACGCAGAACATCCCGGTCACCGGCGGCACGGTGCGGGTGCAAGGCGGCGGTCTGCTGCCGAATCAACAGGTTTGGGTGGCGGGCTCGCCGGTGCCGGCCGACCCGACCGGCCGCTTCGTCGGTGAGGCGCTGATGCCCGCGGGCGTGCATACGGCCGAAGTTGCGGTGCTCGACGACGAAGGCGCCGGCAATCTGTATCTGCGCGACCTCAAGATCGAACAGAACGACTGGCTGTACGCGGGTATGGCCGACGTCACGTGGTCGCAGAACGACAGCAGTAAGAACGCCAAGCTCTACGTCGGCGAAGACGCGCCGTACGATTTCGGTTCATCGCTCGACGGCCGTATTGCGATGTTCGCGACAGGCAAGTTCGGCGAAGGCTGGGGGCTGACGACCAGCATCGATACGCGCGAAGACGAGCTGTCGAACCTGTTCACCAATTTCCTGAGCAAGCAGCCCGACGAGTTGTTCCGTCGCATCGATCCGGACTACCACTATCCGACGTTCGGCGACGACGGCACCGTCCAACAGCTCACCGCGACCGAAGGGAAGATGTACGTCAAAGTGAACAAGGGCGACAGCTATGGCATGTGGGGCAACTTCGACGTCGGCTACATGCAGAACGAACTCGTTCAGGTCGACCGCGGTTTGTACGGTGGCGATGGCCACTATCAGTCGAACGACCAGACCAGCTTCGGCGAAAAGAAACTGTCGGCGGATCTGTTCGGCGCCGAGCCCGGTACGATTCCGAGCCGACAGGATTTCCGCGGCACCGGTGGCTCGCTGTATTTCCTACGTCACCAGGACATCCTGACGGGCTCGGAGCGCGTCCGAATCGAAGTGCGCGACAAGGTGACCGGCATCGTCACTGGCGTCGTGAACTTGAGCCCGGCGGACTACGAGATCGATTATCTGCAAGGCACGGTGGTGTTGTCCGAACCGCTCGCGAGCACGGTCGACGATCGCCTGCTCGTTCGTGCGGGGGCGACCGGCGGCGACGAGGCGTACCTCGTCGTGCGGTACGAGTACACGCCCGGTTTCGAGGACATCAGCGCGGTTTCGGTCGGTGGCCAGGTGCATTACTGGCTGAACGACTACGTGCAGGTCGGCGTCACCGGCAACGACAACAGCCAGATCCAGGACGAGAGCAGCCTCAAGGGTGCAGACACGACCTTGCGCCTGACGTCGTCGACATGGGTCAAGGTGCAGAGCGGCGTGACCGAAGGCTTGCTCACACAATCGCTCACCTCGAACGACGGCGGCTTCTTCTTCCAGGACGACGCCGATCCTTCGTTCGTGAACGCGGATGCCAACGCGTATCGCGCCGATGTCAGCGTCGGCCTGCAAGACATCTCCGACAAATTGAAGGGCACCGCGACGCTCTACGGCCAAACGATCGACGCCGGGTACGCGGCGCCCGGGCTCGAGACGCTCACGGACACGAACGCGTTCGGTGGCACGTTCAACATTCCACTCACCGAGGCGCTGTCGGTGCGCGGCAAATCGGATGCGATCGACCAAAAGGATCGCATTCACGCGGAAGCCGACGAGGTGAACCTGAAGTATCAACTCGACCGGCATTGGAGCGTCAGCACCGGCGCGCGCTATGACAGTCGTGAGGACGATTCGCCGATCCTGCTGCCGACGCAACAAACGGGCGACCGGACCGACGGTGTCGTGCAGGTCGGATACGACCCGCGCAACGCACCGTGGAGCGCGTACAGCTTCGCGCAGGACACGCTCGACAAGAGCGGCACGCGCGAAGACAACAATCGCTACGGTTTGGGCGGTTCGTATCTCATGACCGATCACCTGAAGCTCGACGGTGAAGTCTCCGACGGTGATCTCGGCGGAATCGGCGGCAAGATCGGCACGACGTACCTGCAGTCCGACCGCACCAGCATGTACATGAACTATGTGGTGGAAGACGAGCGCATCGACAATCAGTTCACGTCGACGGGCGGCCGCCAGGGCAGTCTCGTCACCGGAATGAAGACGCGTTTCACCGACACCTCGAGCCTGTTCGCGGAGGAGCGCTACCAGAACGGCAACTCGTTGTCCGGATTGACGCACGCGGCAGGCGTTCGCCTTGCTCCGGCGCAAGGCTTCAATTTCTCCGCGACGACAGACATCGGCACGCTGCGCGACTTGCAGACGGATGCGAAGACCGACCGGGTTGCCGGCAGCGTCCGCGTCGGCTATGCGTTCGAGACCCTGCAACTCTCGACAGGCGTCGAGTATCGGGACGACAAGTCCCAGCAGATCGATTTGACCGATACCACGCTGAAAACGTGGTTGTATCGCAACAGCTTCCGCTGGCAGATGACGCCGTCGTCACGTGTGCTCGGCAAACTCGACCTGTCGACGAGCGACAGCTCGCTCGGCGATTTCTTTGCCGGCGAATACACCGAAGGCACGCTGGGTTACGCGTACCGCCCTGTCGAGAACGATCGGCTGAACGCGCTGGTGAAGTACACCTACTTCTATAGCGTGCCGACCGCAGGGCAGCGCACGAGCGCCAATGCGGTGGCGGATTACATCCAGAAGAGCCACATCGGCGCGATCGACGTGAATTACGACCTGACGTCGAAGTGGAGCGTCGGCGGCAAGTACGCGTATCGGTTCGGCGAGATGAGCCTATCGCGCGACGATCCGCAGTATTTCGACAACTCCGCAGCGTTGTACGTTCTGCGCACCGACTATCGCTTCCGCGAAAAATGGGAGCTGCTGGTGGAGGGCCGCCTGCTCGACATGACCGACATCAGCGAACACAGCGCCGGCACGTTGCTGACGGTGTCGCGCTATCTCGGCGAGAACTTCAAGGTCGGTGTCGGGTACAACTTCACGGACTTCTCGGACGATCTCACGCATCTCGACTACGACGCGAAGGGGTTCTTCCTGAACCTGACCGGCGCGCTTTGACGCGACGGTGGTTGCTGCGCACGTCTCGCGGGGGTCGGCGCACTGGAACTCATTCAATCCCATCTAAACGAAAAGCCCGCAATTTGCGGGCTTTGGGTTGATGGTGGAGGCGGCGGGAGTTGAACCCGCGTCCGCCGGCACGCGACCATCGGATCTACATGCTTAGTTTCGTCTATTGATTTAGCTTCAGGTCGACCCGGCGAGCAGGGTGTCCCAAGCGATCCCGATTGGTTTTAACGACGCGGCCCCGGGCGAGGCGTTGTGCGCGATCCTGTGAAACGTGCCGCTGATTTCATGCCACAGGCAGCAATCGTCAGCGTTAGCGGGCTTAAGCCGCTAGTGCGTAGTTTTCGTCGTTGGCAACTATAAATAGCTGCAGTAATTGATTTACGAGAGTTACTACCCTCTCGGCATGCACCTTTGGCGTTGTCACCGCCGTCGAAGCCAAGTCGCCCCCAGTTCTCAAAATCGGGTTGCGAGTGTACCACCCCTTAGAGTGGGGCTCAGGCCGAATGTTTCAAGACGCGACCCTGTTGACGCTTCCAGTCGCGGTCGCGCTCGCTCTCGCGCTTGTCGTGCTGTTTCTTGCCTTTGGCGAGCGCCACTTCGCATTTCACCTTGTTGCCTTTCCAGTACAGCGACGTCGCAACGCACGTGTAGCCCTGCTGGTTCGTGTCGGCGAACAGCCGCGCGATCTCCTTCTTGTGGAGCAGCAGTTTGCGGATGCGTTTGGGGTCGGCGATGACGTGAGTGGAGGCGCTTACCAACGGCGTTATTGTGGCGCCGTGCAGGAATGCTTCGCCTTCGCGGACCATCACGAAACTGTCGACGAGTTGCGCCTTGCCGCTGCGGATGCTCTTCAGTTCCCAGCCTTGCAGCGCAAGGCCGGCTTCGAATCGATCGAACAGCTCGTAGTCGAACCGCGCGCGTCGGTTCTGCGCGATCGGCGGCGGTGCTTTGGTTTTGGATTTGGCCATGTGCGCGATTATAGGGGGTGCTTGAGGGGGTTACCCGATTTGTCGACAATGCCGCGTCTCACGCACTCACCCTTCGCTCGAAGAGGTTGTCGGTATGCCCCAGGTGCGGCGCTCGGCGCTGTTGCCGTATTCGGCGGCTCAAGTATTCGATCTCGTCGGCGACATCGAGCGTTATCCGGACTTTCTCCCGTGGTGCAGCGCTGCGCAGGTCGTCAGCAACCACGATGGAGAGGTGGTTGCGGAACTGACGATCATGAAAGGGCGCATCAGCGAGCGGTTCACCACGCGTAACGTGATGAGCTACCCCCATTCGATCGAGTTGCACCTCGTGCAGGGGCCGTTCAAACGGCTCGCCGGCATGTGGCGCTTCACCACGCTTGCGGCGCTTGGCAGCAAGGTGGAACTCGAACTCGACTTCGAGATGGCCGGATCGCTGATTCAGAGGACGATCGGCATCATCTTCGCGCACGCCGCCGGCACGATGGTGGATGCGTTCTGCTCGAGAGCGCGCGCGGTATACGGCGCCGGTGCTGCGTGACGCGTCTGCGCGTCGAAGTCGTTTACGCGCTAGCCGATGCGCAGCACGTCGTCGAGCTGAAGGTGCCCACCAATGCAACGGTCGCTGATGCGCTCGAGCGCGTACGCAAGCTCCCCGCGTTCGCAGGCATCGACATCGACAACGCATCGGTCGGCATATTCGGAACGGTTGTCACGGATCGCAACCAACGGCTGAGCGAAGGGGATAGAGTGGAAATTTACAGGCCGCTCACCGTCGATCCGATGACGGCGCGACGCTTGCGGGCTAACCGGCCGGCGGAGTGATCTGGTCTTCGCGTGGACCTTCGAGCAGCGGGTCGGCGACTGTGTCGGCTTCCTTGTTCTGCGCCGCTGTCGTCGGAGCCATGTCGCCGGAAAACTTCGCCAGCGTCTCGTTCTCGAAGAACAGCGACATGCGCAACTGCTGATACACGACGCTGCCGACCTGCACGGAGTAAACGTAGTCCCAGCGGTCGGGATTGAACGGATCGCGTACGACGGGTTCGCCCATCACGAACGCGACCTGGCGCCGTGTCATGCCAGGCTTCAGCCGGTCGACCATTTCCTGCGTGATGACGTTGCCTTGCTGCACCGCCACGTTCGCCACCTTCGGGAAGCTGAAGTGACAACCGGTGCACAGCGCTGCAGACATCAGCAGGAGAACCGCTATCGCTAACGGACGCACGCATACTCCGGGGTTCGTTGGGGCGCCGATATTAGCGGCCCGTGCCAATCGCTACAACGCACCGGCGCTGATCAGCTCTTCGGCGTACTCGATGGTCTTCTTCGTAATGTCTTGTCCGCCGAGCATGCGCGCGAGCTCGGCGACGCGTCCTGCGCTGTCCAACGGTTCGACGACGGTGTCGTATTCGTTCGATTTGCTGATCAATAGATGGTGTTCGCCACGCGCGGCCACTTGCGGTGCGTGCGTCACGCACAGCACCTGCGTGCGCGCGGCCAGGCGACGCAGCAATCGGCCGACCACATCCGCGGTCGTGCCGCCGATGCCGACGTCCGCTTCGTCGAGGATCAACGCCGGCAACTTCGATTTCTCGGCGGCTACCACCTGAATCGCGAGGCTGACGCGCGAGCGTTCGCCACCCGATGCGATGCGCGCGAGCGGCGCCGCGGGATACTTCGGGTTCGTCACGATGTGATATTCGACCGTATCGAGGCCGCCTTCGTGCTCCGCGTCGCTGAAAACGAGTTCGAGGCTGCCGCCGGTAATGCCGAGGCTGTCGATGTGCGCGCTGACCTCGCGCGCGAACTTCTTCGCGCTGCGACGGCGCTTGTTCGACAGTTCCGTGGCCGAGGTTCGAAACGTCTGTTCGGCCTCCTGCATCTTCTGCCGAACGGCATCGAGGTCCTGATCGGAGACGCTGAGCGCACTCAGTTCGGCTGTCAGTTCGCTTTGCCGCTCGGCAAGCATTTCGGGGCGCAAGCGATGCTTGCGCGCGAGTTCGGTGATGCGATCGAGACGCGCTTCGATGGTTTCGAGTTCGTCCGGCGCGCTCGTCAGTTCTTCGAGATACCGGCGCAGCTCGCGCGATGTTTCGTCGAGATGCGTCAACGCGGTGTCGAGCAGTTCGCGCGCGCTCGCGAGCGCCGCGTGTCCGTCGTCGATGCCGCCGAGCAACGTGACGAGGCGCGCTACCTCCGCCACACCTGATTCGGATTCGCCTTCGAGCACGTCCAATGCGGCGCCGATGCGCGTCTGGATGTCCTGCGACTTCGACATGCGTCGGTAGCGGTCGTGCAGGTCTTCGTATTCGCCGGCCGACACGGCGAGCTCGGATAGTTCTCCGAGCTGATACTCCAACAACGTCCTTCGGTCGCGCGACTGTTCGGCATTGGTTTGCAGCGTATGCAGCGTATCGGCCGCGCTGCGCCAGATCCGGTACGCGTCGCGCACGCGCGCCGCGATTGCTTCCGCGCCGGCGTAGTGATCGAGCAGATCGAGCTGCACGTCGCGTCGTAGCAACGACTGATGCTCGTTCTGGCCATGGATGTCGATCAAGGTCGCTGCGAGTTCGGCGAGGTCGTTCGACGTCGCGGGTGCGCCGTTGATGAACGCGCGGGAGCGGCCCTCGCGACTGATGATCCGCCGCAACAGACAGCGATTCGGCGCATCGGGATCGTCGAGCCCGCGCGAGGTCAGGAAATCGACGGCGCGGCGGTTGCCGTCGACGTCGAATTCGGCGGTAACGTCGCTGCGTTCTGCAGACGGTCGCACCGAGGCGGCGGACGCCCGATCGCCCAGCGCGAGACCGAGTGCGCCGAGCAGAATCGACTTCCCGGCGCCGGATTCGCCGGTGAGCACGGTGAGGCCGCGGTCGAAAGTCACGTCCACGGCGCGCACCAGTGCAAAATCGCGGACGGTCAATCGGGTTAGCATGGCGCGCGCAACCCCTGAGTGCAGGGGTTTGTAGAAAGTAGCGTCGAGTTGGTTTCGCCGAACATTCATGCCATTTTAGGTGGCGGTGTCGATCAGGGTAAATGCGTTTCTGACAATGCGTTCCTAACAGCGTGAAGCGACAGCAGAGAGCAGAAGAGAGGATCGGAGAGCGCGCGCAACGCCTGCTGAAAATGCTGGTGGAGCATTATCTCGCGCAAGGTACGCCCGTCGCTTCCAAGACACTCGCGACGCAACCCGGCGTGGACGTCAGTCCAGCGACGGTTCGCAGCATCATGGCGGAACTCGAAGCGCGCGGCCTCGTCGTCTCGCCGCATACGTCGGCCGGAAAGATCCCGACCAATCTCGGCCTGCGATTCTTCGTCGACACGTTGTTGTCGGTGCAACCGCTCGGGCGCAGCAGCATGCAGATGCTGCGCGACGGGCTGAATCCCGACCTCGCGCCGTCGCGGCTCGTCGAACTCGCCTCGGGTCTGCTGGCCGAGATCAGCAGCATGGCCGGTGTAGTCACGCTGCCGCGCAAGGAACAGGTGCTGCTGCGGCAGGTCGAGTTTCTGCCGCTAACGGCGAATCGCGTACTGGTGATCCTGGTCATCAACGAGCGCGACGTGCAGAACCGCGTCATCCATACCGATCGCGAGTACAGCGAAAGCGAACTGGTGCAGGCGGCGAACTACATCAATCGCGAGTACGCCGGTGCGTCGCTGCTGAGCATCCGTACCGCATTGGTCGAGAGCATGCAGCGCGACAAGGTCAACGTGGATCGCATGATGCAGATGACGCTCGACATGGCGACCAAGGCGTTCGATGTCGGATCCGACGGTGCCGACGCGGACGGGTATATCGTCACCGGCGAAACCAATCTGCTGAATACGCCGAACGATAGCGAAGCGATGCGGCGGCTGTTCGATGCGTTCTCGCGCAAACGCGACATCCTGCATCTGCTCGATCGCTGCCTCGACTCCGAGGGCATTCAGCTCTTCATCGGCGACGAGTCGGGTTACGAAGTGCTCGGCGACTATAGCGTGGTCACGGCACCGTACCGGGTGAATGGAGTCGTGGCGGGCGTGCTCGGCGTGATCGGACCCACGCGGATGGCCTATCAGCGGGTGATTCCGATCGTCGACGTAACCGCGCGCGTGCTTGGCGCCGCCCTCGACCACACCTGATTCCCCAACCCAACTGATTCGTGCCCCGCGACCCTGAAAGGGATTCCGACGGGTTGGAAATCGAGATCGAGTCCCCATTAACGGAAGCCGCGCCAGCTTGGAGTTTTGCTGCACATGTCCGAAGACAAATCGCCGGGGCAAGGGACGCCGACGGACGTGGACGACCAGTCCACGCCGCAGACGGTCGACGGGCTGATTGCCGCCCTCGAAACCGCGCGTTCGGTGGCCGAGCAGGCGCGCGACCAGGCGTTGCGTGCGCAGGCCGAAGCCGAGAACGTTCGCCGTCGCACCCAGCGCGACGTGGAAAACGCCCACAAATTCGCGCTCGAACGGTTCGGCAACGACCTGCTGCCCGTGGTCGACAGCCTCGAACGCGCCGTGGAGTCGGCGCGCTCGACCGATCGCGCCGGCGCCGTCGCAGCGATTGCGGACGGAGTCGAGCTGTCGTTGAAGCTGTTCGTCGACACGCTGGCGCGGTCGAACCTGATTCAGGTGGATCCGGTCGGCGAACCGTTCGACCCGAAGCTGCATCAGGCGGTGAGCATGGTCGAGAGCGACACCGCGGAACCCGGGTCCGTGCTGCAGGTACTTCAGAAGGGCTACACGTTGAACGGACGACTGGTCCGTCCTGCGATGGTGATCGTGGCCAAAACCGCGGCCGGATCCGGCAATTGACGGTTGAAGTTTCGCGGCGAGCGCCAATATAGCGGCTAACAATCGCCCCGCAGACCGGGGCCGTTAAGGAGAAGGCTCAGATGGGCAAGATTATCGGTATCGACCTCGGAACGACGAACTCGTGCGTCGCCGTCATGGAGGGCAAGGACGTCAAGGTCATCGAGAATTCCGAGGGCGACCGCACGACGCCGTCGATCATCGCCTATACCGACGAAGGTGAAATCCTGGTCGGCCAGTCGGCGAAGCGCCAGGCCGTCACCAATCCGACGAACACGTTGTCTGCGGTGAAGCGGCTGATCGGCCGCAAGTTCAAGGACAAGGTCGTTCAGAAGGACATCGACATGGTCCCGTACAAGATCGCCGAAGCGAAGAACGGCGATGCGTGGATCGACGTCAAAGGTCAGAAACTCGCGCCGCCGCAGATCTCGGCCGAAGTGCTGAAGAAGATGAAGAAGACGGCGGAGGATTATCTCGGCGAGACGGTCTCCGAGGCCGTGATCACCGTTCCCGCTTATTTCGACGACTCGCAGCGGCAGGCAACGAAAGACGCCGGCCGCATCGCGGGGCTCGACGTCAAACGGATCATCAACGAGCCGACGGCGGCCGCGCTCGCCTACGGCATGGACAAACACCGCGGCGACTCGAAGATCGCGGTGTACGACCTCGGCGGCGGTACGTTCGACATCTCGATCATCGAGATCGCCGACGTAGACGGCGAGAAAGCAGTTCGAAGTGCTGTCGACGAACGGCGATACGTTCCTGGGCGGCGAAGACTTCGACAAGACGCTGATCGACTACCTCGCCGACGAGTTCAAGAAGACCAGCGGCATCGACCTGCGCGGCGATCCGCTTGCGATGCAGCGTCTGAAGGAAACCGGCGAGAAGGCGAAGATCGAGTTGTCGTCCAGCCAGCAGACCGAAGTGAATCTGCCGTACATCACGGCGGACAAGACCGGTCCGAAGCACCTCGTGCAGAAAGTCACGCGAGCGAAGCTCGAGTCGCTGGTGGAAGCGCTCGTCGAGCGGACGATGGCACCGTGTCGCACGGCGCTCGACGACGCCGGCGTCAAAGTGAGCGACATCGACGAAGTCATTCTCGTCGGGGGCCAAACGCGGATGCCGATGGTCCAGGCGCGAGTGAAGGAGTTCTTCGGCAAAGAGCCGCGGAAAGACGTCAACCCGGACGAAGCGGTTGCGGTCGGTGCCGCGATTCAGGCGGCGGTGCTGTCGGGTGAAGTGAAAGACGTGCTGCTGCTCGACGTCACGCCGTTGTCGCTCGGTATCGAAACGCTCGGCGGCGTCATGAGCGTGTTGATCGAGAAGAACACGACCATTCCGACGAAGAAGCAGCAGGTGTTCTCGACCGCCGACGACAACCAGACGGCGGTGACGATTCACGTGTCTGCAGGGCGAGCGCAAGCAGGCGACGCAGAACAAGTCGCTCGGCCGCTTCGATCTGGCGGACATTCCGCCGGCGCCGCGCGGCATGCCGCAGGTCGAGGTCAGCTTCGACATCGACGCGAACGGCATTCTGAACGTGTCGGCGAAGGACAAAGCGACCGGTAAGGAGCAGTCGATCATCATCAAGGCGTCGAGCGGTTTGTCGGAAGGCGAAATCGACAAGATGGTCCGCGACGCGGAAGCGCATTCCGAAGAGGACCAGAAGTTCGAAGAGATGGTGATGCTGCGCAACCAGGCCGACGGTCTGATCCACGCCGCCCGCAAAGCGGTGAAGGACGCCGGCGACAAGGCGACCGACGCTGAGAAATCGAAAGTCGAGTCGGCGGCGAAGGCGCTCGAAGAAGCGATGAAAGGCGACGACAAGGACGCGATCGAGAAGAAGATCGAGGAATTGACCGAAGCGTCCGGCGCGTTGGCCCAGAAGATGTACGCCGATGCGGGCGCGGGCACGAATGCCGGTGGCAACGCCGAGGCAGATGCCGCCGGTGACGGTGCCGTCGATGCCGAGTTCGAAGAGGTCAAAGACGACGATAAGAAGTAGCATCCTCAACCTGACGAAATGGTACGGGCGCACGCTCCAATGAGCGTGCGCCCTTTTTGCTGAGTGGGGTTTCAGAGAAGGGCATGGCAAAGCGCGACTACTACGAAGTGTTGGGACTCGAGCGGGACGCGTCGGAAGCCGACGTGAAGAAGGCGTACCGCCGGCTCGCGATGAAGTTCCACCCGGACCGGAACCAGGAACCCGAGGCGGAAGAGAGGTTCAAGGAAGCATCTGAGGCCTACGAGGTGCTGTCCGATCCGTCGAAAAAAGGCACGTACGACCAGTTCGGCCACGCCGGCCTCGATCCGAATTCGATGGGCGGGCGCGGCGGCGGTGCCAGCTTCAGCGACATTTTCAGCGACGTGTTCGGCGACATCTTCGGCGGCGGCGGACGCAGTTCCGTTCAACGCGGCTCCGACCTGCGCTACACGCTGGAACTCGAACTCGAAAAAGCGGTGCGCGGCGACTCGGTGGAGATCCGCGTGCCGGTGCTCGCGGCGTGCGAAGAGTGCGAGGGCAGCGGCGCCAAGAAAGGCACCAAGCCGATCCCCTGCGGCGATTGCGGCGGCGCCGGACAGATCCGCGTATCGCAAGGCTTCTTCTCGCTGCAGCAGACCTGTCCGCGCTGCCGCGGCGCCGGTTCGGTAATCAAAGATCCTTGTCGTTCGTGCGGCGGTAGTGGCCGCATCGAGCGCCGCAAAACGCTGTCGGTGAAAATCCCTCCGGGCGTCGACACCGGCGATCGGATTCGTCTCAGCGGCGAAGGCGAAGCGGGCCACAACGGCGGGCCACCGGGCGACCTCTATGTGCAGATCGCCGTGCGCGAGCACGCGATTTTCTCGCGCGACGGCAAAGACCTTTATTGCGAAGTGCCGATCTCGATCGCCGATGCGGTGCTCGGCGGCGAGCTCGAAGTGCCGACGCTCGCGGGCCGTGTGAAGCTGAAGATCCCATCGGAAACCCAAACCGGCCGGATGTTCCGTCTGCGCGGCAAAGGCGTGTCGCCGGTGCGCGGTGGCGGCCCGGGCGATCTGCTGTGCCGCGTCGTGGTCGAGACGCCGGTGAAGCTCACCGGCGAGCAGAAGGCGATGTTCGAACAGCTGCGCACCACGCTGCGTCAGGGGGGCGAAGCGCACTCGCCGAAGGAAACCTCGTGGTTCAAGGGCGTGATGGACTTCTTCGACGGACTGAAATCATGACCAGAATCGCGATCACGGGTGCTGCGGGTCGGATGGGGCGCACCCTGGTTCAGGCGTTGGAAGAGGTCGACGCATTGACGCTCGGCGCCGCGTTCGAACGGCCCGGCCAGTCGCTGATCGGCGCCGATGCCGGAGAACTCGCCGGTGTGCGCCGCCTCGATGTACCCGTGACCGCGTCGATCAAAGACGGATTGGATCGATTCGATCTGCTCGTGGACTTCAGCGTGCCGACTGCAACGCTGGAGGCGCTCGCCATTTGCCGCGCAGCAGGGAAGTCGATGGTCATCGGTACCACCGGCATCGACGCCGCGGGGCGCGAGGCCGTGAAAGCCGCGGCGCGCGATATCCCGATAGTCATGGCACCGAACTACAGCATCGGCGTGAATCTCTGCTTCAAGCTGATCGAAGTGGCGGCGAGCGTGCTCGGCGACGATGTCGATATCGAAGTGATCGAAGCGCACCACCGCGGCAAGGTCGATTCGCCTTCCGGCACTGCGTTGCGGATGGGCGAAATCCTCGCGCAGGCGCTCGGCCGTGATCTGTCGGAATCGGCGATCTACGGTCGGCACGGCATCAACGGACCGCGCGACCGCAAGACGATCGGCTTCGAGACGATTCGCGGCGGCGACATCGTCGGCGAGCACACCGTGATGTTCGCCGGCGCCGGCGAACGGCTGGAAATCACTCACCGCGCCGCCAGCCGAATGAACTTCGCCACCGGTGCAATGCGCGCCGCGCAGTGGCTGGCCGGACGCGGCAAAGGTCTTTACGACATGCAGGACGTGCTCGGATTCAGAGGATAAAACCGCGCTTCGGGTGACACGCGAGAGGCCTTTCCCTAGAATACGCGCCTAGCCTGCGCAGCCCCGGATCGTACAGAGAGAGTCCGCGGCGCGACCTCAATCGATGAGAACAACAAGCGGGTGGGAAGTGATTCCCCCCGCTTTTTTGCAACCTCGGGAACGCGAACTTGACACCGGCTTTACTGGCGCTCGAAGACGGCAGTGTGTTTCGCGGCACCTCTATAGGCGTCGACGGCCAGGCAGTGGGCGAAGTGGTGTTCAACACCGCGATGACCGGCTATCAGGAAATTCTCACCGACCCTTCGTACGCCGGACAGATCGTCACGCTGACGTATCCGCACATCGGTAACACCGGGCACGAACGCCGAAGACGTCGAGTCGGAACGCGTCTGGGCAGCCGGTCTCGTGATCCGCGACCTGCCGATTCTGTCGAGCAGCTGGCGTCAGCAGATGACGCTCGCGCAATACCTCGTGGCGGAACGCGTGGTTGCGATCGCCGAGATCGACACGCGACGGTTGACGCGATTGATCCGCACGAAAGGCGCCCTGTCGGGCTGCATCGTGACCGGACACGGCGGCGCGATCGACGAAGCGGCCGCGATTGCCGCGGCACGCGCGTTCCCCGGACTCGAAGGCGCCGATCTCGCGTCCGAAGTGACGTGTCGTGCGGCGCATCAATGGCGCGGCGGTAGTTGGCAATTGGGCGAAGGCTATCGGATGCCCGCGGCCGACACGTTTCGCGTCGTCGCGTACGACTTCGGCGTGAAGCGGAACATTCTGCGGCTGCTGGCCGATCGCGGCTGCAACGTCACCGTCGTGCCGGCGAAGACGACCGCGGCTCAAGTGCTCGACCTCGAGCCCGATGGCGTGTTCCTGTCGAATGGCCCGGGCGATCCGCAGCCGTGCGACTACGCGATCCGCGCCATAGAAGAATTGGTGGAGACTGGAATGCCGACCTTCGGTATCTGTCTTGGCCACCAATTGCTGTCGTTGGCGAGCGGCGCGGCGACGGTGAAGATGTCGCACGGACACCACGGCGCGAATCATCCCGTCAAAGACCTGCGCGATGGCCGCGTGATCATCACCAGCCAGAACCACGGCTTCGCGGTGGATCAGGGCAGCTTGCCGAATTGCCTGGAAGCAACGCACGTGTCGCTGTTCGACGGTTCGCTGCAGGGCGTGCGGCGCACCGATCGACCCGCGTTCGGTTTTCAGGGTCACCCCGAAGCGAGCCCGGGACCGAAAGACTGCGAATATCTGTTCGATCACTTCATCGAACTGATGAACGAGGCGCGCGCCGTCGATGCCTAAGCGCACCGACATCAAGTCGATCCTGATCATCGGCGCCGGCCCGATCGTGATCGGACAGGCGTGCGAGTTCGATTACTCGGGCGCACAGGCCTGCAAAGCGTTACGCGACGAAGGTTATCGCGTGGTGCTGGTGAACTCGAACCCCGCGACGATCATGACCGACCCCGCGATGGCGGATGCCACTTATATAGAACCGGTGGAGTGGCGAACGGTTGCGCAGATCATCGAACGTGAACGGCCCGACGCGCTGCTGCCGACCATGGGTGGGCAAACGGCGCTGAACTGCGCGCTCGATCTCGTCCGTGAAGGCGTGCTGGAGAAATGGGGCGTCGAGTTGATCGGCGCGAGCCAGGATGCGATCGACAAAGCGGAGGATCGCGAGCGGTTCGGCCGCGCGATGAAGTCGATCGGCCTCGACACGCCGCGCAACGCGATCGCGCACAGTCTCGAAGAAGCGTTGCAGGTGCAGAGCGCGCTCGGCTTTCCGTGCGTCATCCGGCCGTCATTCACGCTGGGCGGAAGCGGCGGCGGCATTGCGTACAACCGCGAAGAGTTCGAAGAGATCTGCACGCGCGGACTCGATCTGTCGCCGACCAACGAACTGCTGATCGACGAGTCGCTGCTCGGCTGGAAAGAGTTCGAGATGGAAGTCGTTCGCGACAAACTCGACAACTGCATCATCGTCTGCTCGATCGAGAATCTCGATCCGATGGGCATCCACACCGGCGACTCGATCACCGTCGCGCCGGCGCAGACGCTGACCGACAAGGAATATCAGATCCTTCGCAACGCATCGATCGCGGTGCTGCGGGAAATCGGCGTGGAGACCGGCGGCTCGAACGTGCAGTTCGCGATCGATCCGAAAACCGGCCGAATGGTCGTGATCGAGATGAACCCGCGCGTGTCGCGATCGTCGGCGCTCGCGTCGAAAGCAACGGGATTTCCGATCGCGAAGGTCGCCGCGAAACTGGCCGTCGGATACACGCTCGACGAACTCACCAACGATATCACTGGGGTGACGCCGGCGTCGTTCGAACCGGCGATCGACTACGTCGTCACGAAGATTCCGCGTTTCACGTTCGAGAAATTTCCGAACGTCGACGCACGCCTGACGACGCAGATGAAATCCGTTGGCGAAGTGATGGCCATCGGGCGCACGTTTCAGGAGTCGTTCCAGAAAGCGCTGCGCGGACTCGAGATCGGCCGCACCGGTCTCAACGAGCTGACGAATCTCGACGATGAAGACGAGAAGGCGCGGCTGATCCGGGAGCTGAAAGTGCCGGGTGCAGACCGGATCTGGTATGTCGCGGACGCGTTTCGCGCCGGCATGAGCATGGCCGATCTGGTCGAGTTCACGTCGATCGATCCGTGGTTCCTCGCGCAGATCGAAGATCTGGTCGCGATCGAGAACGACTTGAAGAAGCGGCGGCCGGTTCTCGACAAGACCGACATGTTTCGTTTGAAACGCAAAGGCTTCTCCGATGCACGGCTCGGTCAGCTGTTGGGACAGTCCGAGGCATCGCTGCGCGCACACCGTAAGTCCCTCGGCATCAAGCCGGTGTTCAAACGCGTCGATACGTGCGCCGCAGAGTTTCCGTCAGCAACCGCATATCTCTACTCGACTTACGAGGAAGAGTGCGAAGCGGCGCCGACCGACCGGCGCAAGATCATGGTGTTGGGCGGCGGCCCCAACAGAATCGGGCAGGGGATCGAGTTCGACTACTGTTGCGTGCACGCGGCGCTCGCGATGCGCGAAGACGGCTACGAAACGATCATGGTCAACTGCAATCCCGAAACCGTGTCGACGGACTACGACACCTCGGACCGGTTGTACTTCGAACCGGTGACGCTCGAAGACGTGTTGGCGATCGTCGAGGTGGAGCGGCCCACCGGCGTGATCGTGCAGTTCGGCGGCCAGACGCCGCTCAAGCTCGTAGACGCTCTGCAGGCCGAAGGCGTGCCGATCATCGGTACGAGTGCCGATGCCATCGATCAGGCAGAAGACCGGCAGCGTTTTCAGCAGATGATCATGAAAGTCGGCTTGTTGCAGCCGGAGAACCGCACCGTGGCGACCGTCGAAGCCGGCATCGAGGCGGCCGACAGAATCGGCTTCCCGATGGTGGTACGACCGTCGTACGTGCTCGGCGGACGCGCCATGGAAGTGGTGCACAACAAGACGGACCTGGCGCGTTATCTGCGCGATGCGTTCGTAGTGTCGAACTCGTCGCCGGTCTTGCTCGATCACTTTCTCGATCAGGCGATCGAGATCGACGTGGACGCGGTATGCGACGGTCAACAGGTGGTGATCGGCGCGATCATGCAGCACATCGAGCAAGCCGGTGTGCATTCGGGCGACTCGGCGTGTTCGCTGCCGCCGTATCGACTCGCGCCGGAGATTCAGGACCAGATCCGCCGTCAGGTGAAGGCGATGGCGCTCGAACTCGGCGTGATCGGTCTGATGAACGTGCAGATGGCCGTGCAGCAGGATCGCGTATTCGTGCTCGAAGTGAATCCGCGAGCGTCGCGTACGGTGCCGTTCGTTTCGAAGTGCATCGGCGTTTCACTGGCGAAGATTGCTGCCAGGTGTATGGCTGGAACGTCGCTTGAAGCACAAGGATTCACCACCGAGATCATCCCGCACTACGTCAGCGTCAAAGAGTCGGTGTTCCCGTTCAACAAGTTCCCCGGCGCCGATCCCATTCTCGGACCCGAGATGAAATCGACCGGAGAAGTGATGGGCGTCGGCACGAGCTTCGCGGAAGCGTTCGCGAAGGCGACGCTCGCAAGCGGAGAGCGACTTCCGCGCGGCGGCCGCGCGTTCCTGAGCGTGAAGAGCTCCGACAAGCTCGGTGTTGCGGATCTGGGACGCGATCTGATCGACCTCGGATTCGAACTGGTCGCAACGCGCGGTACCGCGCGCGTGCTCACGGAAGCGGGCGTGCCGGTCGAGGTTGTAAACAAAGTGACTGAGGGGCGGCCTGACATTGCCGACCTTCTGAAGAACGCAAAGATCGACTTGATCGTGAATACCACCGAAGGCCGGCAAGCCATCGCGGATTCCGCGGTCATTCGGCGGCTCGCGTTGCAGAACAAAGTCTGCTACACCACCACCTTGGCGGGTGGCGAGGCCTTCGGCATTGCGATTCGATTCGGTCGAGGCAATGAGGTTCGCCGGTTGCAGGACCTTCACGCGAGCATCGAGCGATGAAAGTACCCATGACGCTGGAAGGATCGGAGCGGCTGCGAGAGGAATTGAGCCACCTGAAATCGGTGTTGCGCCCGCAGATCATCAAAGCCATCGCCACCGCGCGTGAGCACGGCGACCTGAAGGAAAACGCCGAGTATCACGCCGCAAAAGAGCAGCAGAGCTTTGCCGAAGGTCGTATCAAAGAGATCGAGGGAAAGCTCGCGGACGCCCAGATCATCGACGTCACGAAGATCAAACACACCGGCAAGGTGGTGTTCGGATCGACCGTGACGCTGGTGGAGGTCGAGAGCGGCGGCGAAAAGCGCTACAAGATCGTCGGTGAAGACGAAGCGGACCTGAAACAGAACAAGATTTCGGTGATGTCGCCGATTGCCCGCGCGCTGGTCGGCAAGTCGGAAGGCGATACGGTGGCAGTGAAGGCACCGAACGGGTCGATCGAGTACGAGATCGGCAAGGTGGAGCACATCTGACGGCGGATTCCGCTAGGAGAATCGCGCCACGTTCGAGAGTCGAGGATCCGCATCGGGGTTCGGACGGTACAGAACCCAGACCTTGCCGATGACCTGTACAATTTCCGAACCGGACTGCGTAGCGAGCATTTCGCCGAGCTCGCGCCGCGCTTCGCGATCCGCAACGTTGACCTTCGCTTTGATGATCTCGTGATCGTTCAAGGCCCGGCGCGTTTCATCGAGCAGTCCATCGGTGACGCCCTTTTCCGCCACGGTCACGACGGGCTGCAGATGATGAGCCACCTGGCGCAGGCGGCGCTTTTCCTTGGACGTCAGCATCGGCGCAGTATATTTACCTCGATATGGCTAAGCGAACGAAATCCAGCCAGCTCTGGCTCGAACGACAACGGCGCGATCCGTATGTGAAGAAGGCCGCGGCCGGCGGTCTCGGCTCGCGTGCGCACTTCAAACTGGCGCAGCTCGACGAGCGGTTTTCGTTGCTGCGACCGCAGATGTCGGTGCTGGAGCTCGGCTCTGCGCCGGGCGGTTGGACCCGCTACATCGCCGGGCGCGTACACGAGGGTCGGATCATCGCGGTGGACTATCGGGCGATGCCGGTACCGCGTGGCGTGGTGTTCCTGTGCCTCGACATCTACTCCGAGCAATTCGAAGCGACGGTAGACGACGCACTTGGGGGGCGGAAGGTCGACCTTGTTTTGTCGGATATGTCCCCCAACATCAGTGGAGTGAAAGCCTCCGATCAAGCCGCAGCGATGGACCTGATCGACCTCGCGACAGACAGCGCGATGCGATGGTTGAAACCTGCGGGCGCGCTCGTGGTCAAGATGTTTCAGGGCGAGGGCACTGACGGATGGATCAAGGACATGCGTCGTTGCTTTGCCAAGGTGACGTTAGCCAAGCCTGCAGCGTCGCGCGCGGAATCGAGAGAGGTTTACGGGATTGCGACGGGATTCACGGGTGACCCGGCGCCCACAGACCATCTCGGTGGCCGCTCCCACTGATGTGTAGTAAGCTCCAAATCAACCCGCATACGGACACCGTGAGGATAACCCATTGAACGATATGGGGAAAAATTTACTGCTGTGGTTGATCATCGCAGCGGTGCTGCTGACGGTGTTCAACAACTTCAGCGTGCGTCCGCAGCCGCAGGAGATCACCTACTCGAGCTTCATCTCCGAAGTCCAGCAGGATCAGGTGCACGAAGTCGCGATCAACGGCCTCATAATCATCGGCAAGCGCAAGTCCGGCGAAGACTTCAAGGTCGTTCGCCCGCCGATCGACGATCCGAAGCTGATGGACGAGTTGATCAACCACAACGTCAACGTCATTGGTGAGGCACCAGAGCAGCAGAGCATCTGGGCGCAACTGCTGATCGCCAGCTTCCCGATCCTGATCATCATCGCGGTATTCATGCTGTTCATGCGGCAGATGCAGGGCGGCGCGGGTGGTCGTGGCGGGCCGATGGCATTCGGCAAGAGCAAGGCGCGCCTGCTGTCCGAAGATCAGATCAAGACCACGTTCGCCGACGTCGCCGGCGTCGACGAGGCGAAGGAAGACGTTCAGGAACTCGTCGACTTTCTGCGCGATCCGGGCAAGTTCCAGAAACTCGGCGGTCGAATTCCGCGCGGCATTCTGATGGTCGGCCCGCCGGGTACCGGTAAGACGCTGCTCGCGAAAGCGATCGCCGGCGAAGCGAAAGTGCCGTTCTTCACCATTTCCGGTTCCGACTTCGTCGAGATGTTCGTCGGCGTCGGCGCGTCGCGCGTGCGCGACATGTTCGAGCAGGCGAAGAAGCAGTCGCCGTGCATCATCTTCATCGACGAGATCGATGCGGTCGGTCGGCATCGCGGCGCCGGTCTGGGCGGCGGTCACGACGAACGCGAACAAACGCTGAACCAGTTGCTGGTCGAGATGGACGGCTTCGAACCGAACGACGGCATCATCGTCATTGCCGCGACCAACCGTCCCGACGTGCTCGATCCGGCGCTGCTGCGCCCGGGTCGTTTCGACCGTCAGGTGGTCGTCGGTCTGCCGGACATCCGCGGTCGCGAGCAGATTCTGAAAGTGCACATGCGCAAGGTGCCGCTGGCCGATGACGTCGACGCGAGCATCATCGCGCGCGGCACGCCGGGATTCTCCGGCGCGGACCTCGCTAACCTGGTGAACGAAGCTGCGCTGTTTGCGGCGCGTGCCAGCAAGCGGCTCGTCGAGATGGACGAGTTCGAGCAAGGCAAAAGACAAAATCATGATGGGCGCCGAGCGCAAATCGATGGTGATGTCCGAGAAAGAGAAGCGCACGACGGCGTATCACGAGGCTGGTCACGCGATCGTCGGCCGGAACGTGCCGGAGCACGATCCGGTGTACAAGGTCACGATCATGCCGCGCGGTCGCGCGCTGGGCGTGACGATGTTCCTGCCGGAAGAAGACCGCTACAGCCACAGCCGTCAGTTCATTCTGTCGAAGATCAGTTCGTTCTTCGGCGGACGTATTGCCGAAGAGATGGTGCTCGGTCCCGACGGCGTCACCACCGGTGCATCCAACGACATCGAGCAGGCGACTCGGACTGGCTCGCAACATGGTCACGAAGTGGGGCCTGTCCGAAAAACTCGGGCCGTTGAAGTACGACGAAGACGACGCCGAAGTATTCCTCGGAATGTCTGCCGGTACGAAGACGAAGGCGATTTCGGCCGATACGGCGCGGCTGATCGACGAGGAAGTCCGTCGCATCATCGACCAGTGCTACAACCAGGCCGAGCACATTCTGAAGACGAACGAAGACAAGCTGCACCTGATGGCCGATGCGTTGATGGAGTACGAAACCCTCAGCGCGGATCAGATCGACGACATCATGGCGGGCGCGAAGCCGCGCGCGCCCGGCGACGGCGGTCCGGCCAATCGTGCGAAGGGCGAGCGCCCGTCTTCGAGTCCCGGCGCCCGCAACATCGGTGGTCCCGCCGAGGAACACTGACGCCTTCGTTCAGGGGCGTCGATGGTCTCGCCCGTTCCCTCTCTCCTGTGTCGCGACCGGCAGCTGCCGCTCGCGACGCCGTGCGTGATGGGAATCCTCAATGTCACGCCCGACTCCTTCTCCGACGGCGGACGATTCTTACGAGACGGCTCCCCCGACGTTGAGGCGGCACTCGCCGCTGCCGTCGCGATGCTGGAAGACGGCGCGGCGCTGATCGACGTCGGCGGGGAGTCGACGCGCCCCGGCGCAACGCCGGTGGAAGAGGCGGAGGAGCTTCGAGCGTGTGATCCCCATCGTGGAGCGGCTCGTATCGATCGGTACTATCGTTTCGGTGGACACGAGCAAGCCCGCGGTGGCGCGCGCGGCAATCGATGCCGGTGCGCATATGATCAACGACGTGCGCGCGCTGACCGAACCGGGCGTGCTGCGAGCGGTGGCGGCTTCTGACGTGGCGGTGTGTCTGATGCACATGCGCGGCGAGCCGCCGACAATGCAGAAGGCTCCCCATTATGAAAACGTTGTAGAGGAGGTGAGGGCTTACCTCAGCGACCGCGCGGCCAGGTGTCGCGACGCTGGAATCGACCGCGATCGGATCGCGATCGACCCCGGTTTCGGCTTCGGCAAGACGCTTGAACACAACCTCGCGTTGTTGCGTCGACTGAGCGAACTGACGGAGCTGGGGCATCCGATATTGGTGGGACTGTCGAGAAAAGGAATGATTGGTACGATCACCGGGCGCGCATCGGACGCGCGCGTAGCGGGCGGCCTCGCGGCGGCGGTCGTGGCAGTGCAGAACGGGGCGAGGATCGTCCGCACGCACGACGTCGCGGCAACGGTGGATGCATTGAAGGTGGCATCGCGGATCATGGAGATCTGACATGACGAGGAAATACTTCGGCACCGATGGAATTCGCGGCCGGGTCGGCGAACCGCCGATTACGCCGGATTTCTGTTTGACGCTTGGGCTGGGCCGCCGGCCGAGTCTTCGCGCGTAATGGTCGTCGACTGATCCTGATCGGGAAGGACACGCGGATTTCCAACTATATGTTCGAGTCGGTCCTCGAGGCCGGACTCTCGTCTGCCGGTGTAGATGTACGCCTGCTCGGACCGATGCCGACACCGGCGGTCGCGTATCTCACGCGGACGCTGCGCGCAGACGCCGGCATCGTCATCAGCGCCTCGCACAATCCGTTCTACGACAACGGCATCAAGTTCTTCGATTGGGACGGCAACAAATTGCCGGACGCAAAGGAGCTCGAGATCGAGGCAGCAGCTCGATTCACCGCTGACGTGCGTGACATCCGAAGCCATCGGAAAAGTGAAGCGGGTCGAGGACGCGCGCTGGCCGCTACATCGAATTCTGCAAGGCCACGGTCGATCGAGGCATGCGGCTGAGCGGTTTCAAGATCGTACTCGATTGCGCAAACGGCGCGACCTACGACGTGGCACCGGGCGTTTTCGCGGAATTGGGTGCCGATATCACAGTGATCGGCGCGGACCCCGACGGGCTGAACATCAATGCCGATTGCGGCTCGACGCATCCCGAACAGCTTCAGAAAGAGGTGCTGGCCCGCGGTGCGGATCTCGGTATCGCGTTCGACGGCGACGGCGATCGCCTGCTGATGGTCGATCAGAACGGCGTCGTGCTCGACGGTGACGAATTGCTGTTCATCATCGCGCGGCATCGGATCCAGATGGGACGGTTGCCGGGCGGCGTCGTCGGCACGCTGATGAGCAACTTCGGCATGGAGCAGGCGTTGGCGCGGCTGTCGATTCCGTTCGTGCAGAACGAAGGTCGGCGATCGTTACGTCCTCGAGGAACTGAAGAAGCGCAACTGGGAAGTGGGTGGCGAAGGGTCCGGGCACATCCTGTGTCTCGATCTCAACACCACCGGCGACGGCATCGTGTCGGCGTTGCAGGTGTTGTCCGCGATGATGGTCGCCGACAAGACGCTGGCGCAGCTTCGTCACCGGCATGGAGAAATACCCCCAGTCGCTGGTCAACGTCGGCGCCAAGGAGCCGGGTCGCGTCGTCGGGTTGGCCCGCGTCAAGCACGCGGTCAGCGAGGCGGAACAGGCCTTGGCGGGAACGGGGCGCGTTCTACTGCGGCCGTCCGGAACAGAGCCGCTGGTGCGCGTGATGGTCGAAGGGCAGGATTCGACGCAGGTGCTGCGACTCGCCGACGAGTTGGCGGCCGTGGTTCGCGCGGAAGCCAACGGCGCCTGATAAGACGCCGGCGTTGTGCCGGCGCACCTCGTTGTTTACCATTGCCGGCCATTTTTGACCCGCCGTTGCGTTGCGAGGTCCGACCGAAGTGCGCCGTCGTGTGGTTGCGGGCAATTGGAAGATGCACGGCTCGGCGGCGACGATCGAACGCTTGCTCGATGCGCTGGTGGGGCTGACGGTTCCGCATACCGACGTGCTGTTGTTCCCTCCGATCGCGTATCTGTCCGCGGTGATCGAGCGAATCGAAGGTAGTGAACTGGCGGCCGGCGCGCAGAACATTCACGCAGAAGCGTCGGGCGCATTCACCGGTGAAGTCTCGGCGGAGATGGTGAAGGATCTCGGCGCGACGCACGTGTTGGTCGGTCATTCGGAGCGGCGTCGGTGGTTCGGCGAGACCGACGCGATCGTAGCGCAGAAATTTGCGGCGGCGTTGCGGGTTGGACTGATACCGATCCTTGTGCGTCGGCGAGACCTCGACGGAGCGCGACGACGGGCGCGCCGAGCTGGTCGTGATGACGCAACTCGACGCGGTCATCGCGACCGTCGGCGTAGCGATGTTGCGACAGGCGATGGTTGCGTACGAGCCGGTATGGGCGATCGGCACCGGGCGAAGCGCGACGCCGGCGGATGCGCAGTCGATGCACGGCGCGATCCGCGCGCGGATTCGCTCGCTCGATGCGACGGTGGCCGACGGGCTGCCGATTCTTTACGGCGGCAGCATCACCGCCGGCAATGCGGCGACGCTGTTTGACGGCGCGGATGTGGATGGTGGTTTGGTGGGAGGCGCTTCGCTGAATGCGGAGCAATTCGAGAACATTTGCAGGGCGGCAAGCGTATGAACACGCTGGAAACGATTCTTCTGATTCTGCTGGTGCTCAACGCGATCGCGTTGTGCGCGTTGGTGCTGCTGCAGCAGGGCAAGGGCGCCGACATCGGCGCGGCATTCGGTAGCGGTGCGGCGAGCGCGGTCTTCGGCGGCGCCGGATCCGCTTCGTTCCTCGCGAAGCTCACGGCGTGGCTCGCGATCGGGTTCTTTCTGTTGTCGCTCGGGCTCGCATTCACGGCGAAAGAGCGCGCTGCGTCGTTGAAGGATCTCGGCATTCCGATGGTCACGGAACCGGCCGCTCCGGTGCAGCAACCGGCACAGACAACCGCTCCGGAATCGACGCCGCAACCGGACTCGACGCAACAGAACGCAGCGCCGGATACGAAGTTGACTGCACCCGGTAAACCTGTAGATTCCGACGTTCCCGACGCCTGACCGGGATCCGTTTTTCCCCAGCCGAAGTGGTGAAATTGGTATACACGCAACCTTGAGGTGGTTGTGAGCGAAAGCTCGTGGAGGTTCGAGTCCTCTCTTCGGCACCAATATCAGAGGCGGTCAGCAAACGCGTTGACCCGTAATACCCACCTCCCTATAATCCGCACCCTCCTGATGCGGGGTGGAGCAGTCTGGTAGCTCGTCGGGCTCATAACCCGAAGGTCGTAGGTTCAAATCCTGCCCCCGCTACCAATGAGTTGGGAGCCCCTTTTTAGGGGCTTTTTTGCAGGTCTGGAAGGCTCGGTCCTTCCCCTTCAAATGGGCGTCAGCCCATTTTTTATTTGTGGAGTCGCACGGACGCGGCGCCGGAATCGGATACAGATGATTGGTGGATGACCAAGAAGGAACAAGAGCTCGAAGCGCTGTTGACGCCCACGGTGGCTGCATTGGGGCTGCGCGTTTGGGGCGTCGAGTATCTGGGGCAGGGCAAGCACTCGATGCTGCGGATCTACATCGATCGCGACGAGGGCGTGACGATCGACGATTGCGAAGCTCGTCTCGAAGCAGGTGAGCGAGTTGCTCGACGTGGAAGGGACGCTGACCTCCAGCTACACGCTGGAAGTGTCGTCGCCCGGCATGGACCGTGTGTTGTTCAAGCCGGAACAGTATGCCGAGAGCATCGGCGAAACGGTCGACGTGCGGCTGAACTATCCGTTCGAGGGACGCCGACGCGTGGTCGGTGCGCTGACGGGACTCGAGAACGACGAAATGGTCGTCCAGGTCGAGGATTCGGAGTATCAAATTCCGCTGAGCAATGTTCAGCGCGCGCGGATCGTGCCGCGATTTGAATAGGTCGAGATCATGAGCAAAGAGATATTGATGGTGGTGGAGTCCGTCTCGTTGGAGAAGGGCGTCCCGAAGGAAGTCATCATCGACGCACTCGAGCATGCGCTGGCGATGGCGACGAAGAAGCGCTATCAGGAAAACGCCGAGTTCCGAGTCTCGATCAATCGCGAGTCGGGAGAGTACTCGACGTTCCGAACCTGGAAAGTCGTCAATCCCGACGAACTGCCCGAGGAAGAGGAGCCGAACCCCGCCGCTCAGCTGACGCTCGAAGAAGCGCACGCGAAGGATCCGAACTTGAATCTCGGCGACACGTACGAGATTCCGGTCGAGTCTGTCGAGTTCGGCCGCATCGCCGCGCAGACCGCGAAGCAGGTGATCGTTCAGAAAGTGCGCGAGGCGGAGCGAGCCCAGGTCGTCGAAGCGTATCTGCCGCGCGTCGGCCAACTGGTCAGCGGCACCGTGAAGAAAGTCACGCGCGAGTCGGTGATCGTCGATCTCGGCAACAACGCCGAAGCGCTTCTCGGCCGCGAAAACCTGATTCCGCGCGAGACGTTCCGCGTCAGCGACCGTTTGCGCGCGTTGCTGGTCGAAGTGCGCCCCGATGCGCGCGGCCCGCAATTGATACTGACCCGCACCTCACCAAAGATGTTGGTCGAGCTGTTCAAGATCGAAGTGCCGGAGATCGCGGAGTACATCATCGAGATCCGTGGCGCTGCGCGAGATCCGGGATCGCGGGCGAAGATTGCGGTGAAGACGAACGACGGGCGCATCGATCCGGTCGGCGCTTGCGTCGGCATGCGCGGATCGCGCGTGCAGGCAGTATCCGGTGAACTGGCCGGCGAGCGCATCGACATCGTGTTGTGGGACGACAATCCGGCGCAACTCGCGATCAACGCGATGGCGCCGGCCGAAGTCGCGTCGATCGTGGTCGACGAAGACGCACATGCGATGGACATTGCCGTCGCCGCCGACAACCTCGCGCAGGCGATCGGCCGAGGCGGTCAGAACGTGCGGCTCGCAAGCGAGCTGTCGGGATGGACGCTGAACATCATGACGGTCGAAGACGCGGCGTCGAAGCAGCAGCAGGAGTCGTCGAAGTTCATGACCGAGTTCATGGACGCGTTGCAGATCGACGAGGACGTGGCAGCGGTGCTCGTGGAGGAAGGTTTCACGACGCTCGAAGAAATCGCCTATGTGCCGATGGACGAAATGCTGGCGATCGAAGGTTTCGACGAAGAGATCGCGCAGGAGCTGCGTAATCGCGCCAAGGATGCGCTGTTGACGAAAGCGATTGCGGCGGAAGAGAAGCTCGGAGACGTCGAACCGGCCGAGGACCTGTTGGGTCTGGAGGGAATGGATCGCCGCTTGGCGTACCTGTTGGCGAGCCACAGCATCATCACCCGTGAAGATCTGGCCGAGCAGTCGGTGGACGACTTGATCGACATCGAAGACATCGGACAGGAACGCGCGGCGGCGCTGATCATGAAAGCGCGCGCACACTGGTTCGAATCGGCCGAAGCGAACCTGGGATAGGCGCGATAGAAGCATCGGAGGGACTGCATGGCGGATGTCACAGTTAGAGAGCTTGCGGAGACGGTTGGCGCCCCCATCGATCGCCTGCTCAAGCAGATGCAAGACGCGGGTCTGCCTCACAAGGCGGACAAGGACGCCGTGTCCGAAGAAGAAAAGCAGGAGTTGCTGGCCTATCTGAAGCGCAGCCACGGTGAAGCAGAAGGTGCGCCGCGCAAGATCACGCTGACTCGCAAGTCGGTCAGTACCTTGAAGGCCGGCCAGGGCAAGGGCCGTACCGTTGCGGTCGAAGTCCGGAAGAGCCGTACCTACGTCAAACGCGCAGAAGCGCCTGCCGACCACGCTAAGGGGCCGGTCGCGGATGCAGCTGCACAGGCGAAACAACCCGTAAGGTCGCAGTCGGAAGTCGAAGCCGAACGCATTCGCCGCGAAGACACCGCGCGCAAGGCGGCGGAAGAAGAGACACGCCGACTCGAAGCAGAGAAGAAAGCCGAAGACGAACGTCGGCGTGCCGAGATCGAGCGCAAGAAAGAAGAGGTTCAAGCCGCGAAGGTCGCGCCGAAAGTCGAGGAGACCGACAAAGCGCGCCTCGAACGCGAAGCGGCGGAAGCCGTTGCACAGGCGCAAGCCACCGAACAGAAAGCCGGATCGCCGAAGCGAGCGGCCAAAGACCGTGGCCGCGAAAAGAGCGGTCGCGGGGCCGTTGCTGCGCCGGACGACGAGTTCGGCGACGGCAAACAGCGTCGACGTCGCGAAATCACGCTGAAGCCGGATCTGCGTCGTCCGAAACGCAAAGTCGACAAGCAAGGCGGCGAGTTCGAGCGGCCCACCGAAATCGTGAAGCGCGAAGTACAGGTGCCGGAAGCGATCACCGTCGGCGACCTGGCGCAACGCATGTCGGTCAAGGCCGGCGAAGTCATCAAGACGCTGATGGGCATGGGCGTGATGGCGACGATCAACCACGTGCTCGATCAGGACAGCGCGATCCTGGTGATCGAAGAGATGGGCCATGTCGCGAAGACCGTCGCGTCCGATGCGATCGAGCACGCGCACGAGCAATCGCTGAACATCGAAGGCGACGCGCAAACGCGGCCGCCCGTCGTGACGATCATGGGTCACG
The DNA here is from genome assembly GCA_963787045.1 of uncultured Gammaproteobacteria bacterium. Lineage (GTDB taxonomy): Bacteria > Pseudomonadota > Gammaproteobacteria > Pseudomonadales > Azotimanducaceae > DATJGR01. Next base: position 244,939 of record CAWBBR010000003.1, read on the forward strand.
TCGACCACGGTAAAACGTCGTTGCTCGACTACATCCGCAAGACGCGCGTGGCGAGCGGCGAAGCGGGCGGTATCACGCAGCACATCGGCGCGTACCACGTGGAGATTCCGCAGGGTCGCATCACGTTCCTCGATACGCCGGGTCATGCGGCGTTCACCGCAATGCGGGCGCGCGGCGCACAGGCGACCGACATCGTCGTACTCGTAGTGGCCGCTGACGACGGCGTCATGCCGCAGACGGAAGAAGCGATCCAGCACGCGCGAGCGGCCGAGACGCCGATCATCGTCGCGGTGAACAAGATGGACAAAGAAGGCGCGGACCCGGAGCGCGTCAAGAACGAACTCGCGTCGAAGGGAGTCACTCCGGACGATTGGGGCGGCGATACGCAGTTCGTCTACGTGTCTGCATTGACCGGTAAAGGTATCGAAGAGCTGCTGAACGCGATCATTCTGCAGGCCGAAGTGATGGAATTGACGGCGGTGCCGGACGGTCCGGGACGCGGCGTCGTCATCGAGTCGCGACTCGATCGCGGCCGCGGTCCGGTTGCAACGGTGCTGGTCCAGAACGGTACGCTGCGGCAAGGCGCTGTGTTGATCGCGGGCGAATACATCGGCCGCGTGCGCGCCATGGTGAACGATCGCGGCGAACAGGTGAAAGAAGCCGGTCCGTCGACGCCGGTGGAAGTACTGGGTCTTGCCGGAACGCCGGACGCGGGCGATCCGTTCTCGGTCGCACCGGACGAACGCAAAGCGCGCGAACTGGCCGACTTCCGTCAGAACAAGAGCACGGAGCAACGTCAGGCGGCGCATCAGGCGACGAAGATCGAGAACATGTTCGCCACGATGCAGGAAGGCGAGAAGTCGGTATTGCGTCTCGTGCTGAAGACCGACGTGCGCGGTTCGCTCGAAGCGATCACGCATGCGATCAACGACATCAGCACCAGCGAAGTGAAAGCACTGATCATCGGTTCCGGCGTCGGCGGTATCAGCGAGTCGGATGCGATGCTGGCACTGACGTCGCGCGCGACGATTTTCGGATTCAACGTCCGGCCCGATCCGGCGGCGAAGAAGATCATCGAGCGCGAGAACGTCGACGTCCGCTACTACAGCGTCATCTACGAATTGCTCGACGACATCAAGCAGGTGCTGTCGGGCATGTTGGCCCCGGAAATCCGCGAGGAAATCCTCGGGCTCGCCGAAGTCAGAGACGTGTTCCGTTCGCCGCGGTACGGCCAGGTGGCCGGCTGCATGGTGGTCGACGGCACGATCTTCAGGAACAAGAAGGTCCGCGTGTTGCGCGACAACGTCGTGATCCACGAGGGCGAACTCGACTCGTTGCGGCGCTTCAAGGATGACGTCAACGAAGTTCGCGCCGGACTCGAATGCGGGATCGGCGTGCGCAACTACGACGTCAAAGTCGGCGACAAGATCGAAGTGTTCGATACGAAGGAAATCGCGCGGGCGCTTTGACGCTCCGATAGACGTCGATGAAGGAACAAGGCCGTGGCCCCCGAGTTGCCGACCATCTGCGAGAGCGGCTGGCGGATATCATCCGCGCGGAAATGCGCGATCCGCGGGTCGGCATGGTCAGCGTGAACGACGTACGGGTCACGCGCGATTTCGCGTATGCCGACATCTTCGTATCGTCGCTCGGCGTCGAAGACGCGAAAGCAAAGAAGGAACTGGTCACCGTGCTCGAGCACGCGGCCGGGTTTCTGCGTTCAGCGGTGGCGCGCGACAGCACGATGCGCACGACCCCGAAGCTGCGCTTTCACTACGACGATCTGATCGTGGAAGGGGCGCGTATCGAAACGTTGATTCGTCGAGCGGTGGCCGCAGACGAAGACTCGCAAAGGCGGCGCGGGGATGGTGACTGATGACGCGCCGACAACGCGGTCGCGACGTGAACGGCATGATCGTCGTCGATAAGCCGGGCGGCGCGAGTTCCAACGACGCCGTTCAATGGGCGAAGCAGTTGTACCGGGCACAGAAGGTCGGCCACACCGGCAGCCTGGATCCGCTCGCAACCGGCGTACTGCCGTTGTGCTTCGGCGAAGCGACGAAGTTCTCGCAGTTTCTGCTCGATTCGGACAAGAAGTACTGGGCCAGGATCAAGCTCGGTGTACGGACGGACAGCGGTGATGCGGACGGTCAGGTGCTCGGGACCTGTCCGGTGATCGGCGTCGATGCGGCCGCCGTGGAGACGGTGCTCGCGCATTTCCGCGGTGAGATCGATCAGATCCCGTCGATGTTCTCGGCGATCAAGCACCAGGGTCAGCCGTTGTACAAACTGGCGCGGCGCGGCATCGAAGTGGAGCGGAAGTCGCGGCGAGTGACGATCTACAGCAACGAACTCGTGGCGTTCGACGGCGACGAGTTCGAACTGGAGATCCACTGCAGTAAAGGGACGTATGTGCGCACCATCGCCGAGGAGATCGGCGAGGCGCTCGGGTGCGGAGCGCACGTGTGCGCCTTGCGCCGCCGCAAGGCCGGTCCCTATGATGAGGCGGAAATGCTGACCTTTGCGGAACTGGAACGCGTTCGCGACGAAGGTGGGAACGAAGCGTTGGATGCGCTGCTGCTGCCGGTCGAGAGCGCAGTGCGAGACTGGCCCGTGGTGTCGCTCAATGATGCGACTGCGTTCTATATCCGCCAGGGTCAGCCGGTGATCGTGCCGCACGCGCCGACATCAGGTCGCGTGCAGCTCGTAGAGCAGTCGACAGACAGCTCGAAGCAGATGTTCATTGGGGTGGGCGAAATACTGGACGACGGGCGCGTGGCGCCGCGGCGGCTGGTGGTTGCCCACTGAGTTTGACAGGAACGACTGCAGATATGCGTGGTTGTTGCCTGGACAGGTTGCGGAGAGAACTCCGCGTTCATTCACAAGGCATATTCGGAGAACGTTGGAAATGGCACTAAGTGCGCAAGTAAAAGCGAAGGTAGTAGAAGAGTATCAATTGTCAGCAAACGACACCGGGTCCCCCGAGGTCCAGGTTGCGCTCCTCACGGCGAACATCAACTCGCTGCAGGAGCATTTCCGTTCCAATCAGAAGGATCACCATTCGCGGCGCGGTTTGATCCGCATGGTGAATCAGCGGCGCAAGTTGTTGGACTACCTTCGGGAGAAGGATTCCGCCCGCTATGCAAGCCTGATCGAACGGCTGGGTCTGCGACGATAATCCGGTGCAATAGGAGGATATAAATTTGAGTCGTGTAACAAAGGAATTCCAGTACGGCGATCACCGCGTGATCCTGGAAACCGGGCGTCTCGCCCGTCAAGCCACCGGCGCAGTGCTCGTTTCGATGGGCGAAACCGTCGTGCTGTGCACCGTGGTCGGATTGAAAACCACCCGTCCCGGTATCGACTTCTTTCCATTGACGGTGAATTACCAGGAAAAAACCTACGCCGCGGGCAAGATCCCGGGCGGTTTCTTCCGTCGTGAGGGTCGTCCGTCGGAGAAAGAAACGCTGACGTGCCGCCTGATCGATCGTCCGATTCGTCCGCTGTTCCCCAAAGGGTTCAAGAACGAAGTCGAGGTCATCTGCACCGTCATGTCGGCGGACAAGGACATGGATCCGGACATCGCATCGCTGATCGGTACGTCGGCGGCGCTGGCTGTATCGGGTCTGCCGTTCAATGGTCCGATCGCCGCCGCGCGGGTTGGGTACAAGGACGGTCAGTATCTGCTGAACCCAGGCTATGCGGCATTGAAAGAGTCGCGACTGAGCATGGTGGTTGCGGGAACCGCCTCAGCGGTGCTGATGGTCGAGTCGGAAGCGCAAGAGCTCACTGAAGACCAGATGCTCGGTGGTGTGCTGTTCGGCCACGACGCGATGCAGATCGCGATCAAGGCGATCAAGGAACTCGCCGCCGAGGCCGGCAAGCCTCGTTGGGAAGTCCCGGTGGTCGCACAAAACGAAGCGCTTGCGAGCGCGGTCAGCGATCTGGTGAAAGCCGATCTCGGTGCTGCCTATCGGACCACCGACAAGCAGGAGCGCCAGTCGAAGATCAGTGCACTGCGCGCGCATGCAGTAGAGACGCTCGCCGGCGGCGACGCGCCGCAGTTCAGCGCGGGTGATGTCGATGGTCTATTCGGCAAGCTCGAGAAGCAGATCGTGCGTCAGCGTGTGCTGAACGGCGAACCACGAATCGACGGACGCGATCTTCGCAAGGTCCGGCCGATTTCGATCGAAGTCGGCATCCTGCCGAAAGCGCACGGTTCGGCGCTGTTCACGCGGGGCGAAACGCAGGCGATCGTCGTTGCGACGCTCGGTACGTTGCGCGACGCGGCGATCATCGACGCACTCGAAGGGACGTACAAAGACGGCTTCATGCTGCACTACAACTTCCCTCCGTACTCGACCGGTGAAGCCGGTATGCGCGGCGGCCCGAAGCGGCGCGACATCGGCCACGGCCGCCTGGCGCGACGTGGCGTCGCAGCGGTGTTGCCGCCGCCCGATTCGTTCCCGTACACGTTGCGGGTCGTCTCGGAAATCACCGAGTCGAACGGATCGAGCTCGATGGCCAGCGTCTGCGGTGCATCGCTCTCGCTGATGGATGCCGGCGTTCCGTTGAAAGCACCGGTCGCCGGTGTAGCGATGGGACTCGTCAAGGAAGGCAATCGGTACGCCGTATTGACCGACATCCTCGGCGACGAAGATCACCTCGGCGACATGGACTTCAAAGTGGCCGGCACCAGTCGTGGTGTAACGGCGCTGCAGATGGACATCAAGATCGAAGGCGTCACCGAAGAGATCATGGAAGCCGCGTTGGAGCAGGCTGCGGAAGCGCGCCTGCACATTCTCGGTGAGATGAACAAGGTGCTGTCGCAATCGCGCGCATCGATCTCGACGAACGCCCCGCAGATGATCGTGTTGAAGGTCAATCCGGAGAAGATCCGCGACATCATCGGCAAAGGCGGCAGCACCATTCGTGCAATCGTCGAGCAGACCGGTGCGCAGATCGACATCGACGACGACGGCAGCGTTCGAATCTACGCGGCCGATGCAGCGGCGAAGGACGCAGCGGTCAATCGCGTCATGGAGATCGCCGCCGATGCCGAGATCGGCAAGGTGTACCGCGGTCGGGTCGAACGCATCGTCGACTTCGGTGCGTTCATCAACATCCTGCCGGGCAAAGACGGCCTGGTACACATCTCGCAGATCGCCGACGAGCGGGTCGAGAAAGTGACCGACTATCTGAAGGAAGGTCAGGAAGTGGACGTGGTCGTTCTCGACGTCGACCAGCGCGGACGCGTCAAACTCAGCATGAAGGAAGTGCCGAAACAGGCCGGCGCCGCCGGCTGACCGGTTTCCTTCGATCCATCGACCGCCGCGCCCGAACGGGCCCGGCGGTTTTTTTCGACCGTCGAAATTGCACCGGATTGAGCGTCATTGTCACGACGGCGCATAGTGCCCGCCAATCACAGACGGAGACCTGCAATGCAATATCTGCTGATGATCCATTCGGACGATTCCGGGTTCTTCGCGATGAAGCCGGCCGAGCAACAACAGGCGATGGGCGCCTATATGGCGTACACGGAAGCGCTCAGGAAAGCGGGTGCGCTGGTCGGCTCGAATCGCCTGATGCCGAGCACCGATGCGACGATCGTGCGCGTGGCGAACGGCAAGTCGCAGGTTCTGAACGGGCCGTTCACCGACACGAAAGAGCAGCTCGGCGGTTACTACCTGATCGAAGCGCCGGATCTCGACGCGGCCATCGCGTGGGCGGCGCGTTGCCCCGGTGCGGGCCACGGCGCGGTCGAGGTGCGACCGGTCAGAACGAACTGAGCGACGCGTGACGGCGACTGACGAAGATGTACGAGCGCGTGCGACCGCGGACGCGGTCGTGCGGCGCAGCTACGGCAAACTGGTCGCGCTGCTCGCGGTTCGAACGCGCGACGTCGCCGGCGCGGAAGATGCGTTGTCCGAAGCGTTTGCATCGGCGCTGGCCGATTGGCCGTCCAAGGGTTGCCCCGCCAATCCGGAGGCGTGGTTGTTGACCGTCGCGCGGAGAAAGCTGATCGATGTCGCGCGACGCCGCCGCAGCGGGGAGAAAGCGGCGGCCGAGTTGCGATTGCTCGCGGACGAATTCGAAGCCAACGATTTGCATGAGGCGCCATTCCCGGACCAACGCCTCGCGCTGATTTTCGCGTGCGCCCATCCGGCGATCGATGCGGGGATTCACGCGCCGTTGATTCTGCAGGTCGTACTCGGTCTCGATGCGGCGACGATCGCGTCGGCGTTTCTGATGTCGCCGGCCGCGATGGGCCAACGGCTGGTGCGTGCAAAGCACAAGATCCGACAGGCGGAAATCCCGTTTCGGATTCCGCGCCGCGACGAATTGCCGGGGCGCCTCGACCCGGTATTGGATGCCATCTACGCGGCGTTCGCGGAAGGTTGGAGCGATCCCACAGGCACCGACGTTGCGCGCCGCGAACTTCCCGACGAGGCGATCTTTCTGTGTCGGGTGGTCGACGATCTGCTGCCGGACGAGCCGGAAGTGCTGGGGCTGCTCGCGCTGATGCTGCATGCCGAAGCGCGGCGCACCGCGCGGCGGAATGCCGCAGGAGATTATGTGCCGCTCGCCGATCAGGATCCGACGTTGTGGGACGCAAAGATGATCGAAGAGGCGGAATCGTTGCTGCTGCGCGCCAGCGCACACGAAGCGATCGGCCGATATCAGATCGAGGGCGCACTGCAGTCGGCGCACGTGCATCGGCGTCGCACCGGCCAGGCGAACTGGTCGGCGGTGGTCGAACTGTACGATGCATTGCTCGCGCTCTCGCGATCGCCCGTGGTCGCGATCAACCGCGCGCTGGCGTTGGCGCAGGTACAAGGCCCGCGTCCAGCGCTCGACGCGCTCGATGCCGCGGCGGCCGATCCGCGGCTCGTCGAGTATCAACCGTATTGGGCGGCGCGCGCCGAGCTGTTGGCGAAGGTCGGTGCAAGCGCAGACGCGCGACACGCCTATGACATTGCCATCGGTCTCGAGCGAGACGCCGCGGTCCGGCGTTTTCTGCAACGCCGCCAGGACGCGTTGACTACTGCTTCTGCCGATTCTTGACGAGGTCGTCGACGACCGCCGGATCGGCCAGCGTGGTGGTATCGCCGAGATTCTCGAGTTCATTCGCTGCGATCTTGCGCAGGATGCGGCGCATGATCTTGCCGGAACGTGTCTTCGGCAATCCGGGCGCCCATTGAATGACGTCGGGTTTCGCGATTGCGCCGATCTCTTTGCGAACGAGTTCCGACAGTTCGTGCTTCAACTCGTCGCTCGGTTTGGCACTGCTCATCAACGTGACGTACGCGTAAATGCCTTCGCCTTTGATCGGGTGCGGAAATCCGACGACCGCAGCTTCGGCCACCGCGCTGTGCAAGACGAGTGCACTCTCCACTTCGGCGGTGCCCATGCGATGCCCGGATACGTTCATGACGTCGTCTACGCGGCCGGTGATCCAGTAGTAGCCGTCGGCGTCGCGGCGCGCGCCGTCACCGGTGAAGTACATACCTTTGTACGTGCGGTAATAGGTGTCGATGACGCGCTGATGATCGCCGTACACGGTGCGGATTTGCCCCGGCCACGACGTGGTGATCACCAGGTTGCCGACGGCTTCTGTCGTCTGTACGACGGCGCCCTTGTCGTCGACGATCGCGGGTTTCACGCCGAAGAACGGTAACGTTGCAGAACCGGGTTTCAGATCGGTTGCACCCGGAAGCGGCGTGATCATGATGCCGCCGGTCTCGGTTTGCCACCACGTATCGACGATCGGGCAGCGCCGCTCACCGACGACGTTGTAATACCACTCCCATGCTTCGGGATTGATGGGTTCGCCGACGCTTCCCAACAGCTTCAATGTGGCGCGGGACGTTCGCTTGACGATCTCGTCGCCCTGTCCCATCAGCGAGCGCAAGGCCGTTGGCGCCGTGTAGAAGATGTTGACCTTGTGCTTGTCGATGACTTTCCAGAAGCGCGACGCGTCGGGATACGTCGGAATGCCCTCGAACATCAGCGTGATCGCGCCGTTCGCGAGCGGGCCGTACACGATGTACGAGTGTCCCGTGACCCAACCGACGTCTGCGGTGCACCAGTACACGTCGCCGTCGTGATAGTCGAAAACGTACTTGTGTGTGATCGCGGCCTGCAGCAGGTAACCGCCGGTCGAGTGCTGCACACCTTTTGGCTTGCCCGTAGAACCCGACGTGTAAAGGATGAACAGCGGATCTTCCGCATCCATCGACTGCGGTTCGCAGGTGTCGGATTGGCTGGCGACCAGTTCGTGGTACCAGACATCGCGACCGTTCTTCCACGGCACCTTACCGCCCGTGCGCTTCACCGTCAGAACGGTGTGAACGTTCGGGCAACTCACGAGCGCTTCTTCGGTGTTCTGTTTCAACGGCACCGGACGTCCGCCGCGGACGCCTTCGTCGGCGGTAATCACCACTCTGCAATCCGAATCGAGGATGCGGTCTTTCAACGACTGCGGTGAGAATCCGCCGAATACCACCGAATGCACCGCGCCGATTCGCGCGCACGCGAGCATCGCGTACGCCGCTTCGGGAATCATCGGCATGTAGATGCAGACGCGATCGCCTTTTTTTACGCCGCGGCTCTTCAGCGCGTTGGCGAGCCGGCACACGTGTTGATGCAGTTCGCGGTAGGTGATGCGGGAATCGACCGAAGGGTCGTCGCTTTCCCAGATGATCGCGGTCTGGTCGGCCGCGTGTCTTCAGGTGCCGGTCGATGCAGTTGTAGCTCACATTGAGCTGCGCGCCTTTGAACCACGCGAAGCGACCATTGACGAAGTCTGCTTCGCAGACGGTATCCCAGCGCCGCGACCACGTGACGAATGCATCGGCTTGCTCGGCCCAGAATGCGTCGGGCGTTTCGATCGACCGTTTGTACATCGCAAGATATTTCTCGCGATCGATGTGCGCCTTGGCGCGGAAGTTAGCCGGCACTTTGTGGGTTTCGATTTCAGTCATCTGTACTTCCTGCCGTTGATTGCCTGCAGTCGTCGGAGCGAATGAATCATACCGTACGCGCACGTTGTCGATCAGTCGCGTGCGGCCGAGTCGTGCTGCAGCGAGCACCACGAATTCGCTGGCCGTCACCTGTGGTTGTTCGAGCGTACGCGCATCGCGGACCGCCACGTAGTCGACGGTGAATCCGGCATCGCGCAATTGCGCAATGCCGGCTCGCTCGAGCGTTTCGAAGGAACGGTCGCCGCGCGTAAGTGCGTCGCCGATTCCGCTCAGCGCGCGATGGATAGCCGGCGCGCGCGTTCGTTCTTCCGCGCTGAGGTAGCGGTTGCGGCTCGACAACGCGAGCCCGTCGGACGCGCGCACCGTCGGCACGCCGATGATGTCGATGGGCAGATCGAGTTGTGCGCAGATCGTTCGGATGAGCGTCAGCTGCTGATAGTCCTTCTCGCCGAAGAACACCTGCGTGGGCGCGACGATGTTGAACAGTTTCAACACCACGGTGCCGACGCCGTCAAAGTGACCTGGCCTGTGTTCGCCGCAAAGAATGTTGGCGAGTCGTGGGACCGAGACGAGCGTGTGGCCGTCGCGGCCGTTCGGATACATTTCGCGTTCGCTCGGCGCGAACAGAATGTCGGCGTTGCGTTCGAGCATCGCCGCATCGTCCTGCAACGTGCGCGGATACGCCTCGAAGTCCTCGTTGGGACCGAACTGCAGCGGATTGACGAACACGCTCACGACGGTCGCGTCACACGCTTCGCGGCAAGCCTTCACCAGCGTGAGATGGCCTTCGTGGAGATTACCCATCGTTGGAACGAGTCCGACTCGCGCGGCGCCTCGCGCGGCGAGCGCTGCGCGAACGTCGGCGATCTTCTCGAAGATCCGCATGGTCAATTGAACGAGTGTTCAGGACCGGGAAACACGCCGCCGCGCACGGCCTCTGCGTACGCTTTGAACGCGCCGGGAATTCCGGCGCTGCTCTCGGCAAGGAAGTTCTTGATGAACTTCGGTGCTTTGATGGAGGGCGGCGTGATGCCGAGCATGTCGTGCATCACCATGATCTGTCCGTCGGTATGCGGGCCGGCGCCGATTCCGATCGTCGGTATGTGCAATCGTTGCGAGATCTGTTTTGCGAGTTCCACCGGCACGCATTCGAGCAGCAGGATGCTTGCGCCTGCATCTTCGAGAATCACCGCTTCTTCGATCATCGCGTGCGCTTGATCGGGATCGCGTCCCTGCACGCGGTAACCGCCGATCCGATTGATGGACTGCGGCGTGAGACCCATGTGCGCGCACACCGGGATTCCGCGCTCGGTCAGCAAGCGACTCGATTCGGCGAGCCATGCGCCGCCTTCGAGTTTCACGATGTGCGCGCCGGCGCGCATGAGCGTGGCAGCGCTCTTCAGCGACTGTCGTTCGGAGGCGTAACTCATGAACGGCAGGTCTGCCATGATCAGCGCGCCGCGGTTGCCGCGGTGCACGCAGTTCATGTGATACACCATGTCGTCGAGCGTCACCGGCAGCGTGCTGTCGTGACCTTGCAGCACCATACCGAGCGAGTCGCCGACCAGAATCACTTCGACGCCCGCGCTGCTGATCAGTTCGGCGAACAGCGCGTCGTAGGCGGTAAGCGCGGCGAATTTCACGCCGTGGCGTTTTCGGTCGGCCAGCGTGTTCAGCGTGACGTTCGAGCGATTGCTCTGGCTGCTCATAGCAGTGTCGGATGCGGGTTGAAGTATTGACGCATGCCGGACATGTTCGCGATCTGCGAAACCAGTTGATCGTAGTGACGGTCGTTGTTCACGAAGTCGATCTCCGAAGCGTTTACGATCAGGACCGGCGCGTCGTCGTAGAAATGGAAGAAGCGCGTATACGAATCGATGAGCGCTTCGAGATAGTCGTTGCTGATGTGCTGCTCCGCCGCGATCCCGCGCCGCCGCACGCGCTCCATCAATACGCCGGGCGGCGCCTGCAGATACACGACGAGGTCGGGCGTCGGCGCGTTTATCGCGAGCTTGCCGTAGATCTGGTCGTACAGCGTCAGCTCGTTCGCATCGAGCGTGATTTCAGCGAACAGGCGGTCCTTCTGAATCAGGAAATCCGCGACGACTACCGGATGGAACAAGCGCCCTTCGCCGAGTTCGCCGAGCTGCCGCGCGCGATGCAGGAGGAAAAACAGCTGCGTTGGCAGCGCGTGTTTGCCGCCTTCGCGATAGAACCGATCGAGAAACGGATTCTCCGCGGCCGGTTCGAGCAATGTCGGGTAGCGGAACGTTTCGCTCAGGCGGCGGGCGAGTGTGGTTTTGCCGACGCCGATCGGACCTTCCACCGCGATGAACCGCGGCAGCTCAGCCTCGTCGACATCTGCGATCGGCGTAGCCATTGGGGAGATTCAGCAGCGCTCGCGGCCTCGGTGAAGCGCCATGATGGAGAACCGCGGATCGTGGATCAAGCAGCGCCGCGACGACGCCGACGGCGTCTGCGTTTGCCTTTCGCCGGTTCGATCGCGCTGCTCATCGACGAGCGTTGCTGCTCGTCGCCGGCCTGGTAGTTGGTCCACCAGTCGGCCAGTTCCTGTTCCACTTCGCCGACGCTCGCGCGCAGCAACAGGAAATCGTACGACGCGCGAAAGCGGGGATGGGCCACCAGCTTGCCGACGCCGTTGCCCGGCGGTGTTTCGAGGCGCGGCTGGAACAACCACACTTCGCGCACGAACTGCGCAAAGCGGCGCGGGATCGCCGCGATTTCGTTCTGGTCGCGCAAGACTTCGGTGCTCGCCGACTCGCGCGCTTCGACCAGCGGCATTGCGTCGCTGTGCTGCGCGAGACGCTCGCGGTACGAATCCCACAGCAACACTGCGATCAGAAATCCCGGCGTGACCGGTTTGTCTTCGCGGATGCGCTGGTCGGTTCCTTCCATCGCGTTGCGGATGAGGTCGAGGCTTCGCGTCGACGTGTTGTGATCCGGAAACAGCGTGTCGGCGAGTTCGTAGCGTTGCAGCAGTTCCCATGCGCCGGTCGCGTGGCCCTGCAGCAACAGCTTGCACAGTTCGTCGAACAGGCGCGCCGGCGCGACTGCACTGATCATGTAGGCGGCGCCGGGAATGGCGTCGTCGGTTTCACGTTCGATCTCGAAACCGAGTTTCGTCGCGAACCGGATCGCGCGAAGGATCCGCACCGGATCTTCGCGGAAGCGAACGTTCGGATCGCCGATCAGTTTCAGACGACGTGCGCGCAAGTCGGCGAGTCCGCCGACGTAGTCGACCAGCGTGCGGTCGATCGGATCGTAGTACAGCGCGTTGATGGTGAAGTCGCGCCGGAACGCGTCTTCGTGGATGTCGCCGTACACGTTGTCGCGAAGGATCATTCCTTCGACGGAGCGCGCCGAGTCTCTGTCGCGCAACTCGCGTCGACTGTGGTTGTGCACCACATCGTCGTCGTCGACATCGACCGTTCGCCGGAACGTCGACACTTCAATGGTTTCGCGACCGAAGCGAACATGCGCGATCCGGAAGCGGCGACCGACCAGCCGCGAACGTTTGAACACGTCCCTCACTTCTTCCGGAGTCGCGTTCGTGGCGACATCGAAGTCTTTCGGAGCGATGCCGAGCAGCATGTCGCGAACGCAACCACCGACGAGAAATGCGTCGAACCCGGCGTCGCGCAAACCTTGGACCACGCTCATCGCGCCGGCGTCGACGAGCTCGACAGAGATGCCGTGCTCGGACTCGCCCATTCGCATAGGTTCAGAGAGAAGCCCGGTCTCGCTCGAAGACGCGAGGCCGTCAGAAGACGTCATAGCTGCTTTGGATTCACGTGAGCGGAAGTCGAAATGGTATCAGATCGTTGAATCAAAAAGGGAAATCAACCCGTGCCGCATCAGTGTTCGCTGTCGCGTCGCGGTGCTCGGGTGCCGGTGCGCTTTCGCGGAATATTCAGGCGTTGGCGACGTTCCCAGAGACTCTTTCGGCTGATGCCGAGTTTGTTGGCGAGCTCCGTCTCGGTCAGTGCGTCCTGATGCTCGAGCACGAACTTGACGAAGTATCCCTCGAGACTGGTCTCGGTCTCGGGATCGTCCGAGTACGATTGTGATGGTCTGCGCGCTTTGGTCGCATCGATCGCGAGCAAATCCGCTTCGATTACGGTGGCGTCGCAGAGAATGACGGCGCGTTCGAGTGCATTCTCCAACTCGCGAACGTTACCGGGCCAATCGTATCGGCCAATCGCGGCGAGCGCGGTTTCGGACAACGACATCTCGGGCTTCGACAGTTTGTGGCAGATGCGCCGCAGCAGCCAGTTGGCCAACTCGACGACGTCGTGGCCGCGCTCACGCAAGGGCGGCACGGTGAGCGTTGTCGCGTTCAGGCGCGCGTAAAGCGGCTCGAGGAACCGACCCGCGTCGACGAGCGGGCGCAGATCGCGATGTGTTGCCGCGATGACGCGGACATCGACGTTCGATCCGTTGCCGGTGCGCGAGGCGGTGCGGGTGTCGTCGTCCTGCAGCAACTGCAACAGGCGCGCCTGGGCTTCCAACGTCAATGCGCTGATCTCGTCCAGGAACAGCGTGCCCTCGTCCGCCGCTTCGACGAGGCCGCGGCGGTGATCGCTGCCCGCGCGATCGCCGAACAATTCTGCTTCGATGAGCGATGGAGGAATGGTGGCACAGTTCAGCGAGATCAAAGGCCGGGCACGACGACGGCTGGCGGCGTGCAACGCGCGTGCGACGAGCTCTTTGCCGGAGCCGGATTCGCCTTGTATCAGCAGCGATCCGCGCGTTTCCGCCATCGTTTGAATGCGTTGGAACAGGTCGAGCATCGCCGGGCAGTGGCCCACCATCATCGCCATCGCAGGCTGGGAACGTTCATCGCCGTGTGTCGGGGTGCGTTCGAAACTCCGATTGATGGCGCCGATCAATTCGTCCGGCTCGAACGGCAACACCAGATAATCGGACGCGCCTTGCTGCATCGCTTCGACGGCCCGACGCACATTCGGATCTTCGGTGAACAGAATCAGCGGCAAACCGCCGAGCCGGTCGCGCAGGCGCGTCGCGGGACCCGATGGCAGGTCGACCTTGCTGACCACGATGTCGATGCCCGAAAGATCGATGGAGGCGAGTCCGTCTCGGTCGCCGATGCCGATGACCAAGAGACCCTTTTCCGTAAGCCCATGGCAGAGCCGGTCACGACGCGCGACGTCGGGATCCAGCAACAACACTCGCCTCATATGACTCCGCCCCCAGGCAGACTGGGCCGATGGTAACAAAGGCCCTTCAGATGCACACGAACTCGGATTGAGTTGCGCGTCGCGGTATTCGCGAGAGATTCCATTGTGCAGTAGCCCACGCGAGCAACTCGCTCGGGTGGCTCCGTCGCAGATCGTTGGGCGGATCGTGGCCGAGCAGCGCAAGGATGAGACGCAGATTGTCGGAGGGTGTCGCGGCATCCACCGCGGTGGCGCGCGTCTGTTTGCTCAGCTTCTGCCCACTGCGATCTGCCAGAACCGGTACATGGGCGTAACGTGGAGTGCTGGCGCCCAACAGCCTGAAGAGCAACAGCTGCCGCGGCGTGTTGTCGAGCAGATCGGCACCACGGACCACGTGCGTGATTCGTTGCGCCGCATCGTCGACCACCACCGCCAGTTGATACGCGATGATCCCGTCGCGTCTGAAGACGACGAAGTCGCCAACGTCTGTGCGCAGGCGCTGTGCGTGGCGCCCCTGAATCTCGTCGAACACCTCGATCGTTTCGTCCGGCACCTTCAAGCGAATCGAGTGAGGCGCGTCCGGCGGGACACGGCGGTGTCTGCAGGTGCCGGGGTAGACGCCATTCTCTTGAATCTGGGTTCTGCTGCACGTGCACGCAAAGGTGTGGCCGGCCGCGCGAAGGCGTTCGAGCGCCGCGCGATAGGACTCGATCCGTTGGTGTTGGTAGGTCAGCCCGTCCCAATGCAGACCGTGCCGATCGAGCGTCGAGAGAATGGTGTCCGCGGCGCCCGGTTCGCACCGCGGCGTGTCGAGGTCTTCCATGCGCACCAACCAGCGGCCGCCCATTGCGCGTGCATGCACGTAGCTTGCAACCGCGGTGAGGAGGGAGCCCAGGTGCAACGGACCCGTGGGCGAAGGCGCGAAGCGACCGATCTCTACGGTTTCACTCGCGTTCGCCAACCGATCATCCGTGGAGCTGACGCTCCTTGATTTCGTCGAGCGTCTTGCAGTCGACACATTGCGTTGCGGTCGGACGCGCTTCGAGGCGACGTAGACCGATCTCGACACCGCAGGTGTCGCAGTAGCCGTAGTCTTCCTGGTCGATGCGTTCGACGGTCTTGTCGATCTTCTTGATGAGCTGGCGTTCGCGATCGCGGGTACGCAGCTCGATGCTGAACTCTTCTTCTTGAGTCGCGCGATCCGCGGGGTCGGGGAAGTTCGCCGCTTCGTCCTGCATGTGATGCACGGTACGGTCGACTTCTTCCATCAGATCCTGCCGCCACTTCAGCAGAATGTCGCGGAAGTGATCGAGCTGCTTCGAATCCATGTACGATTCGCCGCGCTTTGGCTCGTAGGGGATGAAATTCTTGAATGGTGAGTCCACCACTCGCGCTTTCGATTTCGGCTTTGCCACGGGCTTTGGAGATACTTCCGCTTTTGGTTTCACGATCACCTTTGCCTTGGTTTTTGCTTTTGCTTTGGGCTTTGCGGTGGGTTTTGCGGACGTCGATTTCGCCGCGGTTGGCTTTGCTGCTGCAGTCTTTTTCCGTATTTTCGCCGCCATTTGCTTTATTCGCTCGTCTCCGAACCGTTGGCCTTTGGTGGTGAGAGGACGGGGCCCCTGCAATGAAGGGCGCGTACGCTACCAGAACACTTCCGCGGCCGCCAGAAAAATCGGAACATTGAATTGGCGGTTGAATTTGTCCCGATTTCCACCCGATTCGACGCGTGCCTGTGACGCGGCAGCATGCCGCACGGCGCGTGAATTCGCGCATGCAGGGCAGAGGTCTGACAACAGAACAATCGAGGGGCTGGCGCTGCGGCGCGTTTCGATCCATGGCGGTTTTCGCTGATGGACTTCGAATCGCAGCTGCAGGTTGGCACGTTGGTGCGGCGATACAAGCGCTTCCTGGCCGACGTCGTCGATGCGGCGGGTCGACCCTTCACGATGCACTGCCCGAATCCGGGCGCGATGTCCGGATGCGCCGATCCCGGCAGCCGCGTGTGGTATTCGGAATCGAAGAACGCGAATCGGAAATACGCCTGCACGCTGGAAATCGTCGAAACGTCGCGCGGCGAGCTCGTCGGTGTGAATCCAGGCCGCGCCAACGCAATTGTCGGCGAGGCGCTTGCGGCGCAACGCATCAGCGGTCTCGATGGAATGACGGTGCATCGGGAGTCGCCGATTCCCGGCGAAAGCGGCCGCTTCGACTTTCGGCTCGAGCGCGGCGACGCGCGATGCTACGTCGAGGTGAAGAGCGTGACGTTGTCGCGCGCCGATGGACTGGGCGCGTTTCCGGATGCGAAAAGCGATCGTGCCCGTCGTCACGTGATGCTGCTTCAACGCATGCATGACGACGGGCATCGCGCCGTGCTGTTGTTCTGCGTGCAGCACAATGGAGTCGAACGCGTTACGACTGCTGACGACATCGATCCGGCATATGGCGACGCGGTTCGCGCCGCACAGCGCGCCGGAGTGGAAGTGGTGGCGTTTCGCACGCTCGTCAGCCCGCGGGGTCTGACGCTCGCCGGCCCGATTCCGGTATGCCTGTAACGTCGATCAGGTCGGAATTCTGCGGAAGTCGGCGAGGACGCCTTGATAGTCCACCATCGTTTCGAGACGCGCGCCGTATCGCGTGATCAGCCGCGCTGCCGCGAAATTGCCGAACCGCGCCGCGACCTGTACGGGCATTCCGGTGGTCCAGCCCGCGAGACATGCGCCGGCGTAGATGTCGCCTGCGCCGTTCGTGTCGATCGGCGTGACCGGAAAACCGGGCACTTCCCAACGATCGTGACCATCGATCACGAGACTGCCGCGCGCGCCGAGCGTGACATTCACCGAACGGGCGATGTCTTTGAGTTCGGCCACGGCAATGTCGAGCCGATCGCTGCCGGCCCATTCGAGCGCTTCTTCTTCGTTGCAGAACAGGTGATCGACGCCGTTGCCGAGCATGGCGGTCAACGCGTCGCGAAAGATGCGGACCATGCTGACGTCGGACAGCGTCATTGCCGTCTTGATTCCGTCGGCTTCGGCCTGCTCGCGGCAACGAATCGCCGCGGTGCGCGCCGTTTCGGACGAACTCAGGAATCCTTCGATGTACGTGTAGCGCGAATTGCGCAGCGCTTCCTCGTCCACTTCGGAGACGGTGAGCTTGTCCGAGATGCCGAGGAACGTGTTCATGGATCGCTCGGCGTCTGGCGTGACCAGTACGAGACATCGCCCTGATTTGGCGCCCGTCGTCGGACGCTGCCGGTTCGTCGCGACCCCGATCGTAGCCAGATCTTTGACGAAGAACCCCCCAACGTCGTCGTCGGCGACTTTGCAGGAATAGAAGGTGCGACACCCGAACGCCTGCGCCGCGATCATCGTGTTCGCCGCCGAGCCACCGCTCATGCGTTTCGGCTCGAGCTCTCTCAGGCTCACGAGCAGTTCCTCGAGACGCGGTTCGTCGACCAGCGTCATGTGACCTTTGTCGATTCGATGACGCCGCAGGAAACCGTCGTCGACGCTGTATTCCATGTCTACCAGCGCGTTACCGAGTGCGTAGATGTCGTACTGCTTCATCGTGACGCCACTTCCGCCAGTGCTTCGTCGGCCGCGGCCAGCGTCGCCGAGATTCTCTCGTCATCGTGTGCGGCGCTTACGAAGCCAGCTTCAAATGCCGACGGCGCGAGATAAACGCCGCGCGCGAGCATCGCATGGAAGAACCGGTTGAAACGGTTTACGTCGCAAGCGGAAACGTCGTCGAGGTTGCACACTTCGGACTGAGACGTGAAGAACAAACTGAACATTCCGCAGACCCAATTCACTCTGACAGGTACGTTGTGCCGTTGCGCCGCGGCGGCGAGACCGGTCGCCAGACCAGCGGTGGTGGCGGCCAATCGATCGTAGAACGGTTGGTTGTCGATTTCGCCGAGCGTAGCGAGACCGGCCGCCATCGCGAGAGGGCTGCCCGATAGCGTTCCGGCCTGGTAAACGGGGCCGAGCGGTGCGATCTGATCCATGATGTCGCGGCGCCCGCCGAAGGCGCCGACCGGTAAACCGCCGCCGATCACTTTTCCCAACGTGGTGAGGTCGGGTTTGATTCCGTACAACGCTTGCGCTCCGCCGCGCGCCACTCTGAATCCGGTCATCACCTCGTCGAAGATCAGCAGCGCGCCGTATTGCTGCGTCACTTCTCGCAGCGTCTCGAGATAACCCGGACGCGGCGGAACACAACCCATGTTTCCGGCGACGGGCTCGACGATGACGCACGCGGTACGGTCGCCGTACTCCTTGAACGCATTGCGAATCGCCTCGATGTCGTTGAACGGCAGGTTCAGCGTGTGTTTCGCGATGTCCTCTGGAACGCCTGGCGAGTTCGGGATGCCGAGTGTGAGAAGACCGGAGCCTGCTTTGACGAGCAATGAATCGGCGTGTCCGTGATAGCAACCGGCGAACTTGATCACGATGTCGCGCCCCGTGAATGCGCGGGCGAGCCGTATTGCCGACATGGTTGCTTCGGTGCCGGAGTTCACCATGCGCACCTTCTCGATGCTCGGCACCATGGCTTTTATTTTTTCCGCCATCACCACTTCGATTTCGGTCGGGGCGCCGAACGCCAGCGAACGCTCGGCTTGTTCCGCGATCGCAGCGCGTACCTTCGGGTGGCCATGACCGAGAATCATCGGTCCCCATGCGCCGACGTAGTCGATGTAGCTGTGTCCATCGACGTCGACGAGCTGCGCCCCTCGTGCGGTTTTGAAGAACAGCGGCGTGCCGCCGACGCCTCGAAACGCGCGCACCGGAGAATTGACTCCACCCGGAATGCTCGCTTCGGCGCGGCGAATCAGCTCGTCAGATTTGGCGTATCTGGAAACCATGTTGTGTCTCAGAAGGGTTTGACGACGACGAGTGCGACGATGCCGCCGAGGAGCAACAGCGGTGGCGCGTCATTGAACCATCGGAAGAACCGATCGCTTTTCCGGTTCTGGTCGCGAGCGAACGCGCTGATGAGCCGGCCGCAATAGATGTGGTAGCCGATCAGTAGAAAAACCAGCGCCAGCTTCAAATGCAGCCAGCCGGCACGCGCAAAGGTGTCCCACGATGCCGCGAGCAACCAGAGACCCAACAGAACGGCGATGATCGCCGCGGGTGTCATGATGCCGCGGTACAGCTTGCGCTCCATGACTTTGAAGCGCTCGATCCCGACCGCATCGGTCGCCATCGAGTGATAAACGAACAGTCGCGGTAGATAGAAAATGCCGGCGAACCAGAAGATCACGAACATGATGTGCGCGGCTTTGACCCACAACATGCTCAAGCCGCTGGCACTGGCTGCGATCCGAACCGAAATATCGAGATCGATCGCTGCAACATGTAGACGCCGTCTGCAAAACTGACCAGCCGGGCATTCTAGTATAAGAAGGAGTCGAATGAGCGGAGCGCGATGAGTCGGAGTATTCACTCCTTGCGGATGAAGGTGGTTGCGCATCGCCCGCTGCGGAACGCAGTGTTGGCCGCGATTGCGCTCATCGTCGTCGCCGGCATCGGCCTCGCCGGTTACCTCGCAGGGCGCGGACATCTCGACGCAGCTGCGACGGCGATCGTCGGGACGACATCGGAAAATGCGTCGGCGGAGCAACGCGTGGTGGAACTCGAACGCAAGCTCGCCGATATTCAACTCAGCCAGGTCGTTGACGTCGACGCCAACGAGAGTCTGCGCCAAACGATCAAGTCGCTCCGCGACGAGCTCTCGGCGTCGCAGGAAGAGGTGCTGTTCTATCGCCAACTGATGGCCCCGTCGGAAGCGCAGCGTGGATTGCGCGTAGAGAAGCTGGAACTGAATCCTGGCTCGAGTCCGACCGAGGTCAAATATCGCCTGCTGTTGACGCAGGTCTCAGACAAGAACGACTGGGCGTCGGGAACCGTGACGGTCGACATCGTCGGCACCTCCGCTAACGAGCAAGTAGTGCTGCCGCTCACAGAAATGACGCAGGTCGAGACCTATCCTCTGGCCTTCAAGTTCCGGTATTTCCAGGACTTCACCGGCACGCTGGTGATCCCGGAAGGATTGAAACCGGAGCAGGTCGTCGTAACCGCGGCAACGTCTGGAAAAGACGGCAAGCGAGTACAGAAGACCTTCAGCTGGGCGCTCGAGGAGGATTGACGATGATGAGCAAGAAGCCGGTCACCAAGATGGGCAAAGGCGCAACGCTGATTGCCGAAAACACCGCGGTAACCGGTGACGTACGCTTCTCCGATCAGCTGTACGTGAACGGCCACATCGAAGGCAACGTGCTCGCAGAAGCCGGAAGCGAAGCGACGTTGATGATCAGCGACGTGGGTTCGGTAAAAGGCCAGATCCACGCGCCGTTTGTCGTGGTAAATGGGCGCGTCGAGGGCGACGTGCACGCCGGGACACGTGTGGAACTGGCGCCGCATGCGAGGATTTCGGGAAACGTGTACTACACACTCATCGAAATGCAGCTCGGTGCGATGGTCGACGGCCAGCTCGTGCACGTGCAGGCG
This sequence comes from uncultured Gammaproteobacteria bacterium, assembly GCA_963787045.1. Taxonomy (GTDB): domain Bacteria; phylum Pseudomonadota; class Gammaproteobacteria; order Pseudomonadales; family Azotimanducaceae; genus DATJGR01. The sequence goes on from CAWBBR010000003.1 coordinate 265,633, forward strand.
GAGGCCGACGTGAAGAGCAACGTGCATCCGTTGCCGCGGGTGAGTGAAGAGGCCCGCTGAGCGGCTGACTCGGGCCGCATTTGACCGAAGGCAGACCGCTCCCGATAATCCGTCCGTCTTCCTGTGAAGCCGAGTGGTTTACGTGACCGCGACTGTGCCCGAAATCCACTTCTCCGATCGAGCCGCCCATAAGGTTCGCGATCTCATCGACGGTGAGGGCAACGACGCGCTGAAACTGCGCGTGTTCATCACCGGCGGCGGCTGCTCCGGATTCTCGTACGGATTCACCTTCGACGAAGACATCGCGGACGACGACGCGCTGATCGAGAACGGTGGCGTCACGATGGTCGTCGACTCGATGAGCTACCAGTACCTGGCCGGCGCCGAAGTGGACTACCGCGAGGATCTGCAGGGCTCGCAGTTCGTCGTGCAGAACCCAAACGCGTCGTCGACGTGCGGTTGCGGTAACTCGTTCTCGATCTAGACGGCCTTCCGGTAGATCGCACCGAGCACTCGAGACTCTCGCGCTCCGGTGACCGCGCGGTCGCTGCCCGTTTGGCCATTCATGGTGCGCGATGCAAGCCACGCGAAGGCGGCGGCCTCGATCCAGTCGCCGTTGTAGCCGAGTGCTTCGGTCGACAGTACCGGGAATCGGCGACAAACGATCTGCCAGGCGTTCCATCAGATGGCCATTTAGGCGTCCGCCGCCGCACGACGATCACCGTGGAGGTCGTCGGTGCCCACTGTCGAATCGATTGATCGACCGTTGCCGCCGTCAGCTCCGCAAGCGTCGCTTGCACATCAGCGGGCGTGCTGTTGACGGATGCGGCGTTCGACGCGAGCCATGCGAGATTGAACAGCTCCTTCCCGGTGCTCTTTGGCGGAGCTGCGCGGAAATACGGATCTTGAAGCAGCAGATTCAGCAGCCGGCTGTCGAGGTTGACCGGTGCGCGCCCACGCGCCATCTTTGTCATAGGACTTGCCCAGATGACGTTCTGCCCATGCATCGATCAGGGCGTTCCCGGGTCCCGTGTCGAAGCCGATGATTTGTGCGGCGGCGTCCGCCGGCAGCAAGCTGATGTTCGCGATGCCGCCGATGTTCAGAACGGTGCGGTTCTCGTTTGGCGTTCGAAACAATGCCTCGTGGAATGGCGGCACGAGAGGGGCACCTTGTCCGCCCACCGCCATGTCGCGCCGCCGAAAGTCGGCGACGGTGTCGATGCCGGTGATTTCCGCAATCAGATTCGGGTCGCCGATCTGTAGAGAGAATGGAGTTGCACCTTCGGAACGATGGCGCACGGTTTGACCGTGACTTCCGATGGCGACGACGTCGTTTCTGTCGACGGAAAGGTCGGCCAGCAAATCGACGATGGAGGAGCCGATTAAGGCTCCGAAGCGATGGTCCGCCTCGCCGAGAGAGTCGAGACCCGCTACCTTGCCGGAGCCCAGGTCCTTCAACAAACGCGTCAGGTCCGGCGGGATGGTGACGGTGCGGCCGGCAATTATAGATGGAGGTGTAGTGGCCTCCAGCAGTGCGAGATCGAGTCCGTCGACGCTTGTGCCAGAGATCGCGCCGACGAACAGCGGCGCGCTCATTGATTGCGCGCGACCTGGAGTTCGCCGCGGTGTTCGTCGAGCAACGCGAGCAGCGGCGTTGTTTGCGCGTCGAATCGGGCGCGCTCGCGCGACGGAATCGGACGGGCCTTCGGAAGCGGTACCGTGCGCGGATCCTTGTGTACGCCATCGACAAGAAATTCGTAATGAAGGTGCGGGGCCGTCGCCCAGCCCGTTGCGCCGACGTAGCCAATCACCTGGCCTTGGCGCACTTGTGTGCCGGTGCGTACCCCGCGACCGAACTTCGAGAGGTGGAGGTACTTGGTCTGGATTTGATCGCCGTGCTGCAGGATCACGAAGTTGCCGTTAGGCCCGGTTCGCGTTGCTTTGCTGACACGACCATCGCCCGCAGCAAGTATCGGAGTTCCGGCGGGCGCGACATAGTCGATGCCACGGTGTGGCATCACGCGCTTCTGTATCGGATGAAAGCGACGCAGGTTGAAGTTTGAGCTGATGCGGCTGAACTCGACCGGCGCGCGCAGGAACGCTTTGCGCATGCTATCGCCCGATGCAGTGAAGTAGTCACCGTGGCCGGACGAGTCGACGTAGTACACGGCTCGATATTTCGTATTCTGATTGACGAACTCGGCCGCCAGGATTTTGCCGAAACCGATGAACTCACCGTCGACGTACTTCTCTTCGAACAGAACGGAGAATTCATCGCCCTTGCGGATGTCGAGAACGAAGTCGATGTCCCACTGAAAAATCTGCGCGAGCCGAAGCGTCGTCTCGTCGCTCAAACCGGCCTGCTGACTTGCAACGAACAGCGATTGGTCGATCGTGGCGTGCTTAAAGGCCGGAGATATCTGCGCGTCGCGCGTTACGTGCCTGGCTTTGAACGCGTCGCCGTCTCGCTCGAACTCTAGCGTCTCCAGCCGATCCGGCGAGTAGCTGAGTTTCATGAGACCGGTCTGCGGCGAAGTGACGAATCGGATCTCGTGGCCCGGATAGATGTGCTGAAGAACCTTGGCGAGCGGGCCACTCTCGAGAACTGCCGCGAGATCGCGTTGTGAAACCGCAACTCTCTCGAACACGCGCGCCAAGCTGTCACCCGCTCGGACTTTCTCGATGTGTTCCGACGTGTTCGGATCGGATACTGCAGGTGACTCAGTGCGCTCAGCCTCGCTGACAACGGGACTCGACGGCGGTTGAAGGTCGACTGCCAAGTGATCGATCGCATCTTCGATAACTGGCGGTACGCTGACCAGATTCATTTCATCGCGCGTGTGTTCAACGCGATTGTCGTTTCCATCAAGGAGTACGAGTGACGCCAACGGCATCGCGATCAGACAGATCGCGATGATGTGGGTCTTGGGAAATCGACGCAGTGTTCCCATCAAGGAAGTGTTTCGAAACGGGTGATTAGGAGAGCTTGTTCGCTAGCGAACTAGCTGTTGAGGAAGTATAGGGTGTTTGTCGTCCGTGATGAAAGTACCACGGCGCCAACGCGAGTCCCCAACAGCCCTACTAAGGCGCGCGTAAAAGGCGCGGTTTGGTGGTGGATGTGGCAACGACGTTGGTGGCCAAAAACGTTGGCTAGTTATCGGCACCGAACATGGGTTGAAAGTGGCCGCCGAAAATAAGTAGAGATTCCGCTTGAATGGCGCTTGCCATGAGGGGGTCGCTGCGTATAATACGCACCCCTTGGTTGCCGGGTCACCCGCGCAACCCGTTCTTTAAAAAGCTAAGCAAGCCATTCGTGTGGGCGCCCGAAAGTTCGTAATGAACCTAGAGCGTTTATTTTCTTGTGCCGAGTCTTTCCTTCGGGAGAGGCAAAGCAAGACGTTAAAAAGTGAAGAGTTTGATCCTGGCTCAGATTGAACGCTGGCGGCATGCCTAACACATGCAAGTCGAACGGCAGCAGCGGTAGCTTACTTACTGGCTGACGAGTGGCGGACGGGTGAGTAACGCGTAGGAATCTGCCTTGTAGTGGGGGACAACCTGGGGAAACTCGGGCTAATACCGCATAAGCTCTACGGAGGAAAGCTGGGGACCTTCGGGCCTTGCGCTATAAGATGAGCCTGCGTCGGATTAGCTAGTTGGTGGGGTAAAGGCCTACCAAGGCGACGATCGGTAGCTGGTCTGAGAGGATGATCAGCCACACTGGGACTGAGACACGGCCCAGACTCCTACGGGAGGCAGCAGTGGGGAATATTGGACAATGGGGGCAACCCTGATCCAGCAATGCCGCGTGTGTGAAGAAGGCCTTCGGGTTGTAAAGCACTTTCAGTGGGGAGGAAGGGCTGTAGGTTAATACGCTTGAGTATTGACGTTACCCACAGAATAAGCACCGGCTAACTCTGTGCCAGCAGCCGCGGTAATACAGAGGGTGCGAGCGTTAATCGGAATTACTGGGCGTAAAGGGCGCGTAGGTGGTTTGTTAAGTTAGATGTGAAATCCCCGGGCTTAACCTGGGAACTGCATTCAAACTGGCTGAGCTAGAGTATGGTAGAGGGTAGTGGAATTTCCGGTGTAGCGGTGAAATGCGTAGATATCGGAAGGAACACCAGTGGCGAAGGCGGCTACCTGGACTGATACTGACACTGAGGCGCGAAAGCGTGGGGAGCAAACAGGATTAGATACCCTGGTAGTCCACGCTGTAAACGATGAGAACTAGCTGTTGGAGTCCTTGAGCGTCTTAGTAGCGAAGCTAACGCGATAAGTTCTCCGCCTGGGGAGTACGGCCGCAAGGTTAAAACTCAAAGGAATTGACGGGGGCCCGCACAAGCGGTGGAGCATGTGGTTTAATTCGATGCAACGCGAAGAACCTTACCTACCCTTGACATCCAGCGAACTTTGCAGAGATGGAGGTGCCTTCAGGAACACTGAGACAGGTGCTGCATGGCTGTCGTCAGCTCGTGTCGTGAGATGTTGGGTTAAGTCCCGTAACGAGCGCAACCCTTGTCCTTAGTTGCCAGCACGTAATGGTGGGAACTCTAAGGAGACTGCCGGTGACAAACCGGAGGAAGGCGGGGACGACGTCAAGTCATCATGGCCCTTACGGGTAGGGCTACACACGTGCTACAATGGGCGGTACAGAGGGTAGCGAAGCCGCGAGGGGGAGCCAATCCCAAAAAGCCGCTCGTAGTCCGGATTGGAGTCTGCAACTCGACTCCATGAAGTCGGAATCGCTAGTAATCGCGAATCAGCATGTCGCGGTGAATACGTTCCCGGGCCTTGTACACACCGCCCGTCACACCATGGGAGTGGGTTGTACCAGAAGTAGGTAGTCTAACCTCGAGGAGGACGCTTACCACGGTGTGATTCATGACTGGGGTGAAGTCGTAACAAGGTAGCCGTAGGGGAACCTGTGGCTGGATCACCTCCTTAAACGAAGGTCACATCGACAGTCTCTTGAGATTGTGGATGCGACATCAAAGGTTCATTGCGACTTTCAGCGCTCACACGAATTGCTTGCTGACTATGCCAGCATCAAGGTTGTTGGGCTTGAAGCGTTGGCTTCGGCACGTAACCGACCGCAGTCGGGTCTGTAGCTCAGTTGGTTAGAGCGCACCCCTGATAAGGGTGAGGTCGGTAGTTCGAAGTCTACCCAGACCCACCAATCTAGAACAGACGTTACGATTTGGCAGTTCTAGAGGGGCCATAGCTCAGCTGGGAGAGCACCTGCCTTGCACGCAGGGGGTCAGCGGTTCGATCCCGACTGGCTCCACCAACTACGATGCAATTCATGAGAGCTAGCATTAGTGCTTCTAGCAAACGAGAAGTCCATTGGACGAGTAGTAGATGTTGACTTCTGGTCTTATGAGCCAGATCGTTCTTTAACAATTTGGATAATGAAAGTGAAGTAGCACTGAAGTCATTTGCGATGCAATCAGTCTAAGCGAAAGCATTGTGAGTTGAGCGTAAGTGAGTTGACGATTTTGAATGTAGTCTTACAGATAACCGAGATTGCTTGAGGTTATATGGTCAAGAGAAGAAGCGCATACGGTGGATGCCTTGGCAGTAAGAGGCGATGAAGGACGTGGTAGCCTGCGAAAAGCTTCGGGGAGCTGGCAAACAGAGCATTGATCCGAAGATGTCCGAATGGGGAAACCCAGCTGCATCGAGATCGGTCATCCTTAACTGAATACATAGGTGTATGAGAAGCGAACCCGGGGAACTGAAACATCTAAGTACCCGGAGGAAAAGAAATCAACCGAGATTCCCTAAGTAGTGGCGAGCGAACGGGGAAGAGCCTGGTGTGATTTATAGTATGTTGAAGTAGAATGATCTGGGAAAGTCAGACCATAGAGGGTGATAGCCCCGTACACGAAGGATATTAAGAACTAAGCACACGAAGAGTAGGTCGGGACACGAGAAATCCTGATTGAATATGGGGGGACCATCCTCCAAGGCTAAATACTCCTTACTGACCGATAGTGAACTAGTACCGTGAGGGAAAGGCGAAAAGAACCCCGGAGAGGGGAGTGAAATAGAACCTGAAACCGTGTGCGTACAAGCAGTGGGAGCCTGTCTTCGGATGGGTGACTGCGTACCTTTTGTATAATGGGTCAGCGAGTTACTTTCAGTGGCAAGCTTAACCGAATAGGGGAGGCGAAGGGAAACCGAGTCTGAATAGGGCGCTAAGTCGCTGGGAGTAGACCCGAAACCGGGCGATCTATCCATGGCCAGGGTGAAGGTTCGGTAACACCGACTGGAGGCCCGAACCCACTACTGTTGAAAAATTAGGGGATGAGTTGTGGCTAGGAGTGAAAGGCTAATCAAGCCCGGAGATAGCTGGTTCTCCTCGAAAGCTATTTAGGTAGCGCCTCGTGAATGATTACTGGGGGTAGAGCACTGTTTCGGCTAGGGGGCCGTCATGGCTTACCAAACCGATGCAAACTCCGAATACCGGCTAATTGAATCACGGGAGACACACGGCGGGTGCTAACGTCCGTCGTGAAGAGGGAAACAACCCAGACCGCCAGCTAAGGTCCCAAAGTGATGGTTAAGTGGGAAACGATGTGGGAAGGCATAGACAGCCAGGAGGTTGGCTTAGAAGCAGCCATCCTTTAAAGAAAGCGTAATAGCTCACTGGTCGAGTCGGCCTGCGCGGAAGATGTAACGGGGCTAAAACTATACACCGAAGCTGCGGATGTGCACTTAAGTGTACGTGGTAGAGGAGCGTTCTGTAAGCTGTGAAGGTGAATTGAGAAGTTTGCTGGAGGTATCAGAAGTGCGAATGCTGACATGAGTAACGATAATGCGGGTGAAAAACCCGCACGCCGAAAGTCCAAGGTTTCCTGCGCGACGTTAATCGGCGCAGGGTGAGTCGGCCCCTAAGGCGAGGCTGAAAAGCGTAGTCGATGGGAAACAGGTTAATATTCCTGTACTTTTGATATAGTGCGATGGGGGGACGGAGAAGGCTAGGCTAGCCAGGCGTTGGTTGTCCTGGTTTAAGCGTGTAGGCGGAGATTCTAGGCAAATCCGGAGTCTCATAACTCTGAGGCGTGATGACGAGTCTGACTCTTAGTACGAGAGAGAAGTAGTTGATGCCAAGCTTCCAGGAAAAGCCTCTAAGCGTCAGGACATATGAAACCGTACCGCAAACCGACACAGGTGGACAGGTAGAGAATACTAAGGCGCTTGAGAGAACTCGGGTGAAGGAACTAGGCAAAATGGCACCGTAACTTCGGGAGAAGGTGTGCCCTTGTTGGTGAAGTGCCTTGCGTACTGAAGCTGAAGAGGGTCGCAGAGACCAGGTGGCTGCGACTGTTTATTAAAAACACAGCACTCTGCAAACTCGAAAGAGGACGTATAGGGTGTGACGCCTGCCCGGTGCCGGAAGGTTAATTGATGGGGTTAGCTTCGGCGAAGCTCTTGATCGAAGCCCCGGTAAACGGCGGCCGTAACTATAACGGTCCTAAGGTAGCGAAATTCCTTGTCGGGTAAGTTCCGACCTGCACGAATGGCGTAACGATGGCCACACTGTCTCCACCCGAGACTCAGTGAAATTGAAATCGCTGTGAAGATGCAGTGTACCCGCGGCAAGACGGAAAGACCCCGTGCACCTTTACTATAGCTTTGCACTGGACTTTGAGCATGTCTGTGTAGGATAGGTGGGAGGCTATGAAGCGTGGACGCTAGTTCTGGTGGAGCCAACCTTGAAATACCACCCTGGTAATGTTGAGGTTCTAACTTAGTCCCGTAATCCGGGATCGAGGACAGTGTATGGTGGGTAGTTTGACTGGGGCGGTCTCCTCCTAAAGAGTAACGGAGGAGCACGAAGGTACCCTCAGCGCGGTCGGAAATCGCGCGATGAGTGTAAAGGCATAAGGGTGCTTGACTGCGAGACTGACAGGTCGAGCAGGTACGAAAGTAGGTCTTAGTGATCCGGTGGTTCTGTATGGAAGGGCCATCGCTCAACGGATAAAAGGTACGCCGGGGATAACAGGCTGATACCGCCCAAGAGTTCATATCGACGGCGGTGTTTGGCACCTCGATGTCGGCTCATCACATCCTGGGGCTGAAGCCGGTCCCAAGGGTATGGCTGTTCGCCATTTAAAGTGGTACGCGAGCTGGGTTTAGAACGTCGTGAGACAGTTCGGTCCCTATCTGCCGTGGGCGTTGGAGATTTGAGAGGAGCTGCTCCTAGTACGAGAGGACCGGAGTGGACGAACCTCTGGTGTTCCGGTTGTCACGCCAGTGGCATTGCCGGGTAGCTAAGTTCGGAAGGGATAACCGCTGAAAGCATCTAAGCGGGAAGCCTCCCTCAAGATGAGATCTCTCTGATCTTCGGATCCTGAAGGTCCGTTGAAGACTACGACGTTGATAGGCAGGGTGTGGAAGCGCAGTAATGCGTTGAAGCTAACCAGTACTAATTGACCGTGAGGCTTGACCATATAACCTCAAGCGTATTTACACGCTCGATCAACTGCATTGAATTCAATTTGTCTCAGCACCGGTTTATACGGTTTGCCTGGCGACCATAGCGAGTGGGAACCACCTGATCCCATCCCGAACTCAGAAGTGAAACGACTCAGCGCCGATGATAGTGTGGGGTTTCCCCATGTGAAAGTAGGACATCGCCAGGCTTCTTCAGGCACAAGGCCCACCAATCGGTGGGCCTTGTCATTTCTGCGTCGGCAAAAGCGCGTGCGGTATATTCCTCGAGCCTTCGTCGGAGTAGTCACCGTGTCCGGATCGGAACATCAACCGTTAGATCGCGAATCGATCCTCGCGCATTTGTCGCCGGACAGTCGACGATTGGATCCACGAGTTGCGAGTCCACGCCGAGATCGATTCGACGAACTCGCATCTGATGGCGCGCGCCGCGAATGAAACGATTGACGGCGTTGCTTGCTTTGCGGAGTACCAGACGGGTGGCCGAGGCAGGCGTGGCCGAACCTGGCTGACTCCGGCCGGCAGCAACATCGCGCTGTCGCTGGGGAAGTCCGTACCGATATCCATCTCGGAAGTCGCGCCCCTCAGTCTGGTTGTTGGGATCGCGGTAGTGACCGCAATGAATCGGGTCGGCGTCAGCGACGTTAGACTCAAATGGCCGAACGACATATTGCTGAACGGTGCCAAGGTCGGCGGCATCCTGATCGAGCTTGCTGGCATTGCGAACCCTCTCAGCATCGTCATCGGTATCGGCATCAACATGGGATCGGGTGAGGAGGTCAGCGCGCACCTTGGGTTGCCTGTTGGCGACCTGCTTGCAGCTCGACCTTCGATTTCGCGTAACGCCCTCGCTGCGGAGCTGATCAACAGCGTTTTCGAAATGACGACTCGATTCGAGTCTCGAGGGTTTGCTCCGATGAGATCAGACTGGGAAGCGCTTCACGCGCATCAGAATCGCAACGTTCGCGTGATCGGCGCGAACGAGACGATCGAAGGAATCGCGCGCGGCGTGACCGACGGCGGTGAGCTGATCCTGGAGACGGTCGCCGGTATTCGGCACTTCAGTGGTGGCGAGGTATCTCTCCGTGGCGAACATGGACCCTCGTAGTTCGACGCTCGACATCGATGTAGGCAACAGTCGGATCAAATGGCGCGCGCGCGTTGATCAGAGCGAGACGCGTGGAATCGTCGATCACCAACACTCTCTCGATCACCTCCAATGGCCAACGATGCGACCCGGTCGTATTCGGGTCTCCAGCGTCGCCTCACAGGACCAAGCTCGTCAGCTCGCAGAATGGCTCCAATCGCACTTTGGAGTGGCCCCCGAGTTTGCGAAGACCACGAAGTTCGCCGCCGGTGTGACGTGCGGATATGACGATCCGACGCGCCTGGGTGTCGATCGCTGGCTCTCTGTCCTCGCGGCCCGGCAGCTGTCGAATGGACCGTTTGTCGTTGTCGGTCTCGGTACCGCGGGCACGTTGGATTTTGTAGATGCGCGCGGCATGCACAAGGGCGGATTCATCGTGCCTGGTTTGCGATTGATGACCGAAGCGTTGTTTGCCGGCACGGCCGACGTGCATGTCGACTTCGCCGAGTCGAGTAGTCAGGAGCCTGGCACGAATACGCCGGACGCGGTGCGACGTGGCATCGCATCGATGCTCTCCGACTTCGTCAATGGTTCGATCAGACGCTTCAGAGTCGCCACCAATGAGACGCCGCACGTCTATTTGTGCGGCGGCAACGCAGATGCGATTGCGCCGCGCATCGATGTGTCTGTGGAGATCCGGCCCGAACTCGTTCTGGATGGACTCGCGCTCGCGTTGCCGTAACGCAGCGGATGAGAAAAGACTGCGTTAGTCGACGACGAATTGCTCGCCGCGATTGCGAAGGTGCGACGCATTCTTTAGAATGCCGCCCCCATTTCGGCCGCCATAGCTCAGTTGGTAGAGCAGCTCATTTGTAATGAGAGGGTCCAGGGTTCAACTCCTTGTGGCGGCACCAAGCGCGGGTCATGCAGTGTCAAACGATAACGTAAGTGCTTGCATTTACAGGGATAACGCGCCCTGCGTCGTTGACATGCGTCGGGGTGGCGGGCAGAATCGCGCGTCCTTGCTCGGAGGGGTTCCCGAGCGGTCAAAGGGATCAGACTGTAAATCTGACGGCACAGCCTTCGAAGGTTCGAATCCTTCCCCCTCCACCAGGCAGTCTGAGTCGAAATCGGAAAGTGGCGCGTGGGCGATTCGAACGGCGGAAGCCGTGGGTATCGACCGTCATGTCACTGAAATTGAAAGAATTGTGCGGCGGGTATGGTTCAATGGTAGAACCTCAGCCTTCCAAGCTGAAGGTGCGGGTTCGATTCCCGCTACCCGCTCCATCGGGTGGATGCCTTCCCGAGCTCTGGGTCGACTCGCGGATGGCGATCCCAACAGCAGGAAGCTCTATTGCTCACATAGCTCAGTAGGTAGAGCACTTCCTTGGTAAGGAAGAGGCCACCGGTTCGAATCCGGTTGTGAGCACCACAATCCCCGAGATCGAACGCGAAACATCCGTAACACCGGGACGAGTCAAAAGGAGACGGTCGGGCAATGTCGAAAGCGAAATTTGAGAGGAACAAGCCGCACGTGAATGTGGGGACGATTGGTCATGTAGACCATGGTAAGACGACGTTGACGGCGGCGTTGACGAAGGTGTGTGCGGAGACGTGGGGCAAGGGCGAGATCAAGGCGTTTGATCAGATCGACAATGCGCCGGAAGAACGCGAGCGCGGTATTACGATCAACACCTCGCACGTGGAGTATGAAAGCCCGAAGCGGCACTACGCACACGTGGACTGTCCCGGCCACGCGGACTATGTGAAGAACATGATCACCGGTGCGGCGCAGATGGACGGCGCGATTCTGGTGGTGTCGGCGGCCGACGGTCCGATGCCGCAGACGCGCGAACACATTTTGTTGTCGCGCCAGGTGGGCGTGCCGCGGATCGTCGTGTTCCTGAACAAAGCGGACATGGTGGACGACGCGGAATTGCTCGAGCTGGTCGAGATGGAAGTGCGTGAGCTGCTCGACCGCTACGAATTTCCGGGCGACGACACGCCGATCATCATCGGCAGTGCATTGAAGGCACTGGAAGGTGAGGCGAGCGATATGGGCGTCGGCAGCGTGAAGAAGCTGGTCGAGACGCTCGATGCGTATATTCCGGAACCGGAGCGGGCGGTGGATCTGCCGTTCCTGATGCCGATCGAAGACGTGTTCTCGATCTCGGGTCGCGGCACGGTGGTGACCGGTCGAGTCGACCGCGGTGTGATCAAGGTCGGTGAAGAAGTCGAGATTGTCGGGATCAAGGACACCACACGCACGACGTGCACGGGTGTGGAGATGTTCCGCAAGCTGCTCGACGAAGGCCGTGCCGGTGAGAACGTCGGTGTGTTGCTGCGCGGAACGAAGCGTGAAGAAGTGGAACGCGGTCAGGTCCTGGCGAAGCCGGGCTCGATCACGCCGCACACGACGTTCGAAGCGGAAGTGTATGTGCTGTCGAAGGACGAAGGTGGTCGTCATACGCCGTTCTTCAAAGGCTATCGGCCGCAGTTTTACTTTCGGACGACGGACGTCACGGGGTCGGTAGAGTTGCCGGCGGACGTTGAGATGGTGATGCCGGGCGACAAGGTGAACATGACGGTGACGTTGATCAACCCGATTGCGATGGACGAGGGACTGCGGTTCTGCGATTCCGTGAAGGCGGTCGTACCGTCGGCGCCGGTGTCGTCGTCAAAATCATCGAGTAATGGAGCTATTAGGCCAGTAGCTCAATTGGTAGAGCAGCGGTCTCCAAAACCGCAGGTTGGGGGTTCGATTCCCTCCTGGCCTGCCACCATGGCGTTCGAAGGATCTTAAGTTGGTGAGTACAAGTACCGAGACCGGCCAGTCCGTTACCGATTGGTTCAAGTGGATCGTTGTCGCGGTGATCGTGGCCGGTGGTGTGTTTGGTAACTGGTATTACCAGGACCAATCGTTGCTCTATCGAGTGCTTGCACTTCTGGCACTCGCCGCAGTCGCTGCGCTGTTGTCGTTTCAAACGACCCAGGGCAAAGCGCTGTGGACGCTGATCAAGGAGTCGCGCGTCGAAATTCGGCGAGTGGTTTGGCCGACGCGACAGGAAACAACTCAGACGACGTTCATCGTGGTCCTGTTGGTCTTGGCGTTCTCGATGATTCTCTGGGGGCTCGACTCGTCGTTGAGCTGGGTCGTTTCTAAGGTGATCGGGTAGCGCCATGGCGAAACGTTGGTACGTAGTGCACGCCTATTCGGGCTTCGAGAAGAACGTCGCCCGGGCGCTCAAGGAACGGATCGGGCTCTCGAAGCTCGAAGAATACTTCGGCCAGGTGTTGGTGCCGACGGAGGAAGTGGTCGAGATGCGCGCGGGTCAGAAGCGTCGCAGCGAGCGCAAGTTCTTCCCCGGTTATGTCCTGGTCGAAATGGAGTTGAACGACGAGACCTGGCACCTGGTCAAAGAAACTCCGCGCGTGATGGGTTTCATCGGAGGCAAGGCGGATCGGCCGGCGCCGCTGACGGAAAACGAAGCGAAAGCGATCCTCGATCGCGTCGAGTCGGGCGGTGACAAGGCGACACCGAAGACGATCTACGAACCGGGCGAATTGGTGCGCGTCACCGATGGTCCGTTCAACGATTTCAATGGGGTGGTCGAGCACGTGAACTACGAGAAGAGCCGTCTCGTGGTCGCGGTCACGATTTTCGGTCGCTCGACGCCGGTAGAACTCGACTTCGCGCAAGTCGAGAAAGGTTGATCGTCGCGCGCGAGCGCGACAGTGTGAACTATTGGCGACCGCGGAAGGCTGCGGTTACGGGGAGTGCGAACGCTTAAGTCGACGCACGTTCGGACCCATACAAGGAGAGACAGATGGCAAAGAAAGTCCAGGCCTACATCCGGTTGCAGGTGCCGGCCGGTAAGGCGAATCCGAGTCCGCCGGTTGGCCCAGCGCTCGGCCAGCACGGTGTGAACATCATGGAGTTCTGCAAGGCATTCAACGCCGATACGCAGGGCATGGAAGTGGGAATGCCGATTCCCGTGGTGATCACTGTTTACAGCGACCGCAGCTTCACCTTCATCAAGAAGACGCCTCCCGCTGCGGTGCTGCTACGCAAAGCGGCAAGCATCGAGAAGGGCAGCGCGGTGCCGAATACGACAAAGGTCGGCAAGGTGACACGCGCGCAGGTCGAGGAGATCGCGAAGCTGAAAATGCCCGACCTCACGGCAGCGGGTCTCGAAGCGGCGGTGCGCACCATTGCGGGTAGCGCTCGCAGCGCCGGCATCGACGTGGAGGGACTGTAATGGCCAAACTAACGAAACGGATGAAGGCCATCGCGGCGAAGATCGACCGCGAAAAGAACTATTCGGTCGACGACGCGGTGACGCTGCTGAACGAAGTGGCGACCACCAAGTTCAAAGAGTCCATCGATGTCGCGATCAATCTCGGCGTCGATCCGCGTAAGTCGGATCAGGCAGTGCGAGGCGCAACGACGCTGCCGCACGGCACTGGAAAGGTCACGCGCGTCGCGGTGTTCGCGCAAGGCGCGAATGCGGACAAAGCGAAGGCGGCCGGCGCGGACCTCGTAGGCTTCGAAGATCTTGCGGAGCAGATCAAAGGCGGCGAGCTGAATTTCGACGTCGTGATCGCAACGCCGGATGCGATGCGCATCGTCGGTCAACTCGGTAAGGTGCTCGGCCCGCGCGGTCTGATGCCGAACCCGAAGACTGGAACGGTGACGCCCGACGTCGAAACCGCAGTTCGGAACGCGAAATCGGGTCAGATTCAGTTTCGCGCCGACAAGGCCGGGATCGTTCACGGTAGCGTGGGCAAGGTCGGCTTCGGATCGAAAGAGATCAGGGAAAACCTGGAAGCGTTGTTGACAGATTTGAGAAAGGCCAAGCCGGCGTCGGCGAAGGGCGTGTATCTGAAGAAGATCACGCTGTCGACGACCATGGGACCTGGCGTGGCGATCGATCAGGCCTCTTTGGAGGGCTGAACAGTTTTGAGGGCGCCGTGATGTCGCAAGACGTCGCGGTCCGTCAAAGACCGTGGGTGTCGGCGTCGGTTCTCCGGTGTCGACTTAAGTCGCAAGAGCCCACGCAGGCGGTGAGTCTTGAACGAGATCTGGATCTCGCCGTGCAACCGATCTGCCTCAACGGGCGGATCAGAGAAAGAAGGTAGGCCGGGAGACCGGCGTCATCCAGGAGAGCATCAGTGGCACTGAAACTCGAGCATAAGCAAGCGATCGTTGCCGAGGTGAACGAAGCCGCTGGGAAAGCGTTGTCCGCCGTGTTGGCCGACTATCGCGGATTGACCGTTACGCAGATGACCGAAATGCGCGCGAAGGCGCGTGCGTCGGGCGTCTACATGCGTGTCATCCGCAACACGTTGGCGAAGCGGGCGGTTGCGGGGACGGAGTACGAATGCCTGCAGTCGGCACTCGTCGGTCCGACCCTCGTCGCATTTTCTCAGGAGGACCCTGGCGCGGCTGCGCGTCTGATGAAGGAATTCGCCAAGACTTTCGAGAAGCTCGAAGTCAAAGCGTTGTCGATTGGTGGAGTGCTGTTGGGCGCGGATCAACTCGATCGCGTCGCAACGTTGCCGACCCGTGACGAAGCGTTGTCGCTTCTGATGGCGGTGATGCAGGCGCCCATCTCGAAGCTCGCCCGTACGCTCAACGAAATACCAGGAAAACTGGTGCGCACGTTGGCGGCGGTCCGGGATCAGAAAGAAGCAGCGGCGTAGTCCGATCGGTACCCAATTGTTCATCCAAGCAACTTCAGATACGAAGAGATAGTCAGGAGATTTCGAGATGGCTTTGTCCAAAGACGATATTTTGAATGCAATCGCCGACATGAGCGTCATGCAGGTCGTCGAACTCGTTCAGGCAATGGAACAGAAGTTCGGTGTATCGGCGGCTGCAGCGGTAGCGGCGGCCCCGGCAGCCGCAGGTGCTGCGGCACCCGTGGTTGAAGAGAAGACCGAGTTCAACGTGATTCTCGCGACGGTCGGTGAAAAGAAAGTAAACGTGATCAAGGCAGTTCGTACCATCACCGGTCTCGGCTTGAAAGAAGCCAAAGACCTGGTCGACGGCGCGCCGTCTTCCGTAAAGGATGGCGTGAGCAAAGCAGAGGCTGAAGAGATCAAGAAGCAGCTGGTGGAAGCCGGCGCCACTGTCGAGCTCAAGTAACCTACTTGAGTTTCGATCTGGCGACGCGCTCGATCGAATGGCTGGCGACGCGACCGAAAGGTCGCGTCGTACCAGCCTTTTGTCGTTGGCAGCCGTTGAGAGGCAGTTGGGCGAAAGGCAGTTAGACGTAAAGGTTGAGCAACCGGGAGATTCGAATGGCGTACAGCTTTACTGAGAAAAAGCGGATCCGGAAGGATTTCGGCAAGCTGCCGGAAATCATGGAGATTCCGTATCTGCTCTCCATCCAGATCGACTCCTACAACCGATTCCTGCAGCTGAACGGAAGCGCAGAGGAGCGGCAGGACGCAGGGTTGCACGCGGCGTTCCGCTCGGTGTTTCCGATCGTCAGCTATTCGGGCAACGCGGCGCTCGAATACGTCGACTATCGCCTGGGCGACCCGGTGTTCGACGTGAAGGAATGCGTATCGCGCGGTATTACGTACGCGGCGCCGTTGCGCGTGCGCGTACGTCTGATCATTTACGACCGTGAATCCGCGTCGAAAGCGGTGAAGGACGTGAAAGAGCAGGAAGTGTACATGGGCGAGATTCCGCTCATGACCGAGAACGGCACGTTCGTCATCAACGGCACGGAACGCGTCGTCGTTTCGCAGCTGCACCGTTCGCCCGGCGTGTTCTACGACCACGACCGCGGCAAGACGCACTCGTCAGGGAAGTTGCTGTACAACGGCCGCGTGATTCCCTACCGCGGCTCCTGGCTCGACTTCGAATTCGACCCGAAGGACTGCGTGTTCGTCCGCATCGACCGCCGCCGCAAACTGCCGGCGACGATTCTGTTGCGTGCGCTCGATTTCACGTCCGAGCAGATGCTCGAGATGTTCTTCGAAACGAACCAGTTTCACGTCAAGAAAGACGGCTTCTCGATCGACCTCATTCCCGAGCGTATGCGCGGCGACGTTGCGTCGTTCGAGATCAAGGACAAGAAAGGCGACACGATCGTCGAAGTCGGCCGGCGTATCACCGCCCGCCACGTGCGCCTGCTCGAGAAGTCGGGTCTGCGTCGCCTCGACGTGCCGCGCGAATATCTGCTCGATCGCGTCATCGCTCGCGACATCGTCAATCAGGATACCGGCGAGATCCTGATTCCGTGCAACGCGATCATCACCGAAGAAGTATTGGGCAAGTTGCTCGAAGCCGGTGTATCGACGATCGAAACGATCTACACGAACGAACTCGATTGCGGTCCGTACGTTTCCGACACGCTGCGCATCGACGCGACGCGCAACCGTCTGGAAGCGCTGGTCGAGATCTACCGGATGATGCGTCCGGGAGAGCCGCCGACGAAGGAAGCCGCGGAGAATCTGTTCAACAACCTGTTCTTCACGCCGGAACGCTACGACCTGTCCGCGGTCGGCCGCATGAAGTTCAACCGTCGCCTCGGCCGCGAAGAGATCATCGGCTCGGGCGTGCTGAACGCGCAGGACATCATCGACGTGCTGCGCACGTTGATCGAGATCCGCAACGGCAAAGGCACCGTCGACGACATCGACCACCTCGGCAACCGCCGCGTGCGTTCGGTCGGTGAAATGGCGGAGAACCAGTTCCGCGTCGGTCTGATCCGCGTCGAGCGCGCGGTGAAGGAGCGTCTGTCGCTCGCCGAAAGCGAAGGTCTGATGCCGCAAGACATGATCAACGCGAAGCCCGTGGCCGCTGCGATCAAGGAATTCTTCGGCTCGAGCCAGCTGTCGCAGTTCATGGACCAGAACAACCCGCTGTCGGAAGTGACGCACAAGCGGCGCGTATCGGCGCTTGGACCGGGCGGTCTGACGCGTGAGCGCGCGGGCTTCGAAGTGCGCGACGTGCATCCGACGCACTACGGTCGCGTCTGTCCGATCGAAACGCCTGAAGGTCCGAACATCGGCCTGATCAACAGTCTCGCGACGTATGCGCGCACCAATGAATACGGCTTCCTCGAAACGCCGTATCGGAAGGTGATCGGCGGCAAAGTCTCGAATGAGATCGAGTACCTGTCGGCCATCGACGAAGCGGAGTACGTGATCGCGCAAGCGAGCTCGAAGCTCGATGCGAAAGGGCAGTTCATCGGCGATCTCGTCGACGTTCGACACCAGAACGAGTTCGAGAAGTCGACGCCGGAAAACGTCAATTACATGGACGTGTCGCCGAAGCAGGTCGTATCGGTTGCAGCGGCGCTGATTCCGTTCCTCGAACACGACGACGCGAACCGCGCGTTGATGGGTTCGAACATGCAGCGCCAGGGCGTGCCGACGATTCGTACCGAGAAGCCGCTGGTCGGCACCGGGATGGAGCGCCACGTGGCGCGTGACTCCGGTGTATGCGTAATCGCGATGCGCGGCGGCGTGATCGACAGCGTCGACGCAGCACGTATCGTCGTGCGCGTTGCGGACCGTGAGACCGATGCGGGCGAAGCCGGCGTCGATATCTACAACCTGACCAAGTTCACGCGTTCGAACCAGAACACCTGTATCAACCAGCGTCCGCTGGTGAAGAAAGGCGACGTAATCGCGCGCGGCGACATTCTGGCCGACGGTCCGTCGATCGACATGGGCGAGCTGGCGCTGGGTCAGAACATGCGCATCGCGTTCATGCCGTGGAACGGCTACAACTTCGAAGACTCGATCCTGGTCTCCGAACGTGTCGTCCAGGAAGAGCGCTTCACGAGCATCCACATTCAGGAGCTGACGTGTATCGCTCGTGATACGCGACTCGGACCGGAAGAAATCACGTGCGACATCCCGAACGTCGGTGAGTCGGCGCTCGCGAAGCTTGACGAGTCCGGTATCGTCTATATCGGTGCTGAAGTGAAGTCGGGCGACATTCTGGTAGGCAAAGTCACGCCGAAAGGCGAGACGCAGCTGACGCCGGAAGAAAAACTGTTGCGCGCGATCTTCGGCGAGAAGGCGTCCGACGTGAAGGACACGTCGCTGCGCGTCGGTACCAGCATGAAAGGCACGGTCATCGACGTACAGGTGTTCACGCGCGACGGCGTCGAGAAAGACCAGCGCGCGAAAGACATCGAGCGTTCGCAGCTCGCCCAGATCCGCAAGGATCTGGACGACGAGTACCGCATCGTCGAACTCGCGACATACCAGCGTCTGCGTCAGGCACTCGTCGGCAAGAAGGCAGCCAGTGCACCGGAGATGGCGAAGGGCGGCACGATCACGCCCGAATACCTCGACACGCTGGCGCGCGGCGACGACTGGTTCCGCATCCGCATGTCGGAAGACGCGCTGAACGAACAGCTCGAGAAAGCCGAGGCGCAGCTGAAAGCGCGCCGCGAGAAGCTCGATGCACGATACGCGGACAAGAAGTCGAAGCTCGAGAGCGGCGACGATCTCGCGCCGGGCGTGCTGAAGATCGTGAAGGTCTACCTCGCGATCAAGCGTCGTATTCAGCCGGGCGACAAGATGGCCGGCCGACACGGCAACAAAGGGGTGATCTCGGTGATCATGCCGGTGGAAGACATGCCGTTCGACTCGCGCGGCGAGCCGGTCGACATCGTGTTGAACCCGCTCGGCGTGCCGTCGCGGATGAACGTCGGTCAGGTGTTGGAGACTCACCTCGGCTGGGCTGCGAAAGGTCTGGGCGAGAAGATCAACCGGATGATCGAAGAGCAGAAGAAAGCGGCAGACATCCGCAAGTTCCTCGATGAGGTATACAACGGCGGCGGCGGGCGTCAGGAAGATCTGAAGTCGCTCACCGACGAAGACATCATGGAACTCGCCCGCAATCTGGTCGGAGGCGTGCCGATGGCAACGCAGGTATTCGACGGTGCGCGTGAAGACGAGATCAAGAAGATGCTCGCGCTGGCCGATCTGCCGACCGCGGGACAGGCGACATTGTGGGACGGTCGCACCGGAGATCAATTCGATCGCCCGGTCACCATCGGCTACATGTACATGATGAAGCTGAACCACCTGGTCGACGACAAGATGCACGCGCGTTCGACCGGTTCGTACAGTCTCGTCACGCAGCAACCGCTGGGCGGCAAAGCGCAGTTCGGCGGCCAGCGTTTCGGAGAGATGGAAGTGTGGGCGCTCGAGGCCTACGGCGCGGCGTACACGTTGCAGGAAATGCTCACGGTCAAATCGGACGACGTCACCGGCAGAACGAAGATGTACAAAAACATCGTCGACGGCGACTTCCGCATGGATCCGGGCATGCCCGAATCGTTCAACGTGCTGCTGAAGGAAGTACGGTCCCTCGGGATCGACATGGAACTCGAGAGCGAGTGAGTCGGAATCCACTAAACGGAGAGAGACATTGAAAGACTTATTGAATCTTCTCAAATCTCAAGGAACTGTCGACGAATTCGACTCGTTGCGCATCGGTCTCGCGTCGCCCGACATGATTCGGTCCTGGTCGTTCGGCGAAGTGAAGAAGCCTGAGACGATCAACTACCGCACGTTCAAACCGGAACGCGATGGTCTCTTCTGCGCCCGTATCTTCGGGCCGGTGAAGGACTACGAGTGTCTGTGCGGCAAGTACAAGCGCCTCAAGCATCGCGGTGTGATCTGCGAGAAGTGCGGCGTCGAAGTCACGCTGACGAAAGTGCGGCGCGATCGCATGGGCCACATCGAACTGGCGAGCCCGGTTGCGCACATCTGGTTCCTGAAGTCGCTGCCGTCGCGTATCGGGCTGTTGCTCGACATGACGCTGCGCGACATCGAACGCGTGCTGTATTTCGAATCGTATGTCGTCGTCGACTCGGGTATGACGGACCTCGACGTCGGTCAGTTGCTGACCGACGAGGAGTACTACTCGAAACTCGAAGAGTACGGCGATGAATTCGTCGCGAAGATGGGTGCCGAGGCGATTCAGGCTCTGCTGAAAGCGCAGGACATCAACGAAGAGATCGCTCGTCTGCGTGAAGAAATTCCGGCGACGAACTCCGAAACGAAGATCAAGAAGCTGTCGAAACGCCTGAAGCTGATGGAAGCGTTCGTCAATTCGGGCAACAACCCCGAGTGGATGATCATGACCGTGCTGCCGGTGTTGCCGCCGGACCTGCGTCCGCTGGTTCCGCTCGACGGCGGTCGCTTCGCGACGTCGGATCTGAACGATCTGTATCGCCGCGTGATCAACCGCAACAACCGGTTGAAGCGGCTGCTCGACCTCAATGCGCCCGACATCATCGTGCGCAACGAGAAGCGCATGCTGCAGGAAGCGGTCGACGCGCTGCTCGACAACGGCCGTCGCGGCCGTGCGATCACCGGCTCGAACAAGCGCCCGTTGAAGTCGCTCGCCGACATGATCAAAGGCAAGCAGGGCCGGTTCCGTCAGAACCTGCTCGGCAAGCGCGTCGACTACTCCGGTCGTTCGGTGATCGTGGTCGGTCCGACGCTGAAGCTGCACCAGTGCGGTCTGCCGAAGAAGATGGCGCTCGAACTGTTCAAGCCGTTCATCTTCGGCAAGCTCGAATCGCGCGGTCTCGCGACGACGATCAAGGCTGCGAAGAAGATGGTCGAGCGCGAGACAGCGGAGGTCTGGGACATCCTGGCCGAAGTCATCCGCGAACACCCTGTGCTGCTGAACCGCGCGCCGACGTTGCACCGTCTCGGTATTCAAGCGTTCGAACCGACGCTGATCGAAGGTAAAGCGATCCAGCTGCACCCGCTCGTCTGCGCCGCGTACAACGCCGACTTCGACGGCGACCAGATGGCCGTGCACGTGCCGTTGACGCTGGAAGCGCAGCTCGAATCGCGCGCGCTGATGATGTCGACGAACAACATTCTGTCGCCGGCCTCCGGCGAGCCGATCATCGTACCGTCGCAGGACGTCGTGCTCGGCCTCTACTACATGACGCGCGATCGCGTGAACGCGAAGGGCGAAGGCATGACGTTCGCCGACGCGGCCGAAGTGTTGCGTGCGTATCGCACGGGCACGGCGTCGCTGCACGCACGCGTCAAGGTCCGGATCACCGAGCACGTAACCGACGAGGACGGCAACGTCCACGAAGAACGCTCGCTCGTCGAAACCACTGTCGGTCGGGCATTGCTGTACGAGATCGTGCCGAAGCAGTTGCCGTTCGGCCTGATCAACAAGCCGATGGACAAGAAGTCGATCTCCGGCCTGATCAATGCGTGCTATCGCAACGTGGGCCTGAAAGAGACCGTGATTTTCGCCGACCAGCTGATGTACACCGGATTTGCGCAGTCGACGGCGTCGGGCGCATCGATCGGTGTCGAAGACTTCGTCATCCCGCAAGCGAAGGCGAAGATCATCGGCGACGCGGAAGCCGAAGTGAAAGAGATCGAGTCGCAATACGCGTCCGGTCTCGTCACGCAAGGCGAGAAGTACAACAAGGTGGTCGACATCTGGTCGCGCGCGAACGATCTCGTTGCCCGCTCGATGATGGACGGCATCTCGAAAGAGAAAGTCGTCAATCGCGACGGAAAGGACGAAGACCAGGCGTCGTTCAACTCGGTGTACATCTACGCCGACTCCGGCGCGCGAGGTTCCCCGGCCCAGATCCGGCAGTTGGCCGGTATGCGCGGTCTGATGACGCGTCCCGACGGCAGCATCATCGAGACGCCGATCATCGCGAACTTCCGCGAGGGTCTCACCGTAAACGAGTACTTCATCTCGACGCACGGCGCGCGCAAGGGTCTGGCCGACACCGCGTTGAAGACGGCGAACTCCGGTTACCTGACGCGTCGTCTCGTCGACGTGGCGCAGGACCTGGTGGTCACCGATATCGACTGCGGTACCCGCAAAGGTCTGCACATCAGCGCGTTGATCGAAGGCGGCGACGTAGTAGAACCGTTGGCGGCTCGCGTGTTGGGTCGTGTCGTTGCGAACGACGTGCATGCTCCCGACGGCAAGACGCTGCTGATGACGGCCGGCACGATGCTCGACGAAGCGTGGGTGGAACAGCTCGAAACGCTCGGCGTCGACGAACTGGTCGTGCGCTCTCCGATTACGTGCGACACGCGACACGGCGTCTGCTCAACGTGCTACGGACGCGATCTGGCGCGCGGTCACCTGGTCAACGTCGGTGAATCGGTAGGCGTCATCGCGGCGCAATCGATCGGCGAACCCGGTACGCAGCTCACGATGCGGACGTTCCACATCGGCGGTGCGGCGTCGCGGGCCACCGCAATCGACAACATTCAGGTCAAGCACGGCGGCGCGGTTCGTCTGCACAACCTGAAGACGGTGCAGCGGCGAATCGGGTGAGCTGGTCGCGGTATCGCGTTCCGGCGAAATCGCGATTGCCGACCTGCAGGGTCGTGAGCGCGAGCGCTACAAGTTGCCGTACGGTGCGGTGATCTCGGTCAGCGAAAACGAACACGTCGACGCCGGCCAGATGATCGCGCAGTGGGACCCCCACACGCACCCGATCATCACCGAAGTGGCGGGTAAGGTCGTCTTCCAGGACATGGAAGAAGGCCTGTCGATCAATCGTCAGACCGACGAGTTGACCGGCCTGACCAACATTCTGGTGCTCGACGCGAAAGACCGTCCCAGCGCAGGTAAGGATCTGCGTCCGGCGATCAGTCTGGTCGACGGCAAAGGCAAGGAAGTGTTCCTGGCAGGTACGGACGTGCCGGCTCACTACCTGTTGCCGGCCGATGCGATCCTGAGCCTCGAAGACGGCGAGAAGATCGGCGTCGGCGACGTCATCGCGCGGATTCCGCAGGAAGGTTCGAAGACCCGCGACATCACCGGCGGTCTGCCGCGTGTGGCGGACCTGTTCGAAGCGCGCAAGCCGAAAGAACCGGCGATCCTTGCCGAAGCGTCCGGCACCATCAGCTTCGGTAAAGAAACGAAGGGCAAGCGTCGTCTGGTGATCACGCCGCTCGACGGCGATCCGTACGAAACGCTGATTCCGAAGTGGCGCAACATCGGCGTGTTCGAAGGCGAGTCGGTGGAGCGCGGCGAAGTCGTCTCCGACGGCGCTGCGTCACCGCACGACATCCTTCGGCTCAAAGGTGTCAACGAGCTCGCTCGCTACATCATCAACGAGATCCAGGAGGTCTATCGCCTGCAGGGTGTGACGATCAACGACAAGCACATCGAAGTGATCGTGCGGCAGATGCTGCGCAAAGTGGAGATCACCGATCCGGGCGAGTCGTCGTTCATCCGCGGCGAACAGTTGGAACACGTTGCGGTGGTCGAAGAGAACGAGCGTCTCGCGGCGGAATCGAAAGATCCCGTGCAGTTCGAGCGTCAGTTGCTCGGCATCACCAAGGCGTCGCTGGCAACGGAATCGTTCCTGTCGGCGGCTTCGTTCCAGGAGACGACGCGCGTGTTGACCGAAGCGGCCGTTACCGGGAAGCGCGACTTCCTGCGCGGCCTCAAGGAAAACGTGGTCGTGGGTCGGTTGATTCCTGCGGGTACCGGTCTTGCGTACCACAGCGAGCGCAAGCGCAGGCGCGAGCAGGATCTGGCGGCACGGTTGGCGAAGGAACAAGGCGCCACGGCCGACGAGATCGAAGCAGCGTTGTCCGAAGCGCTCAGCAGCAGCGGCAGCTGACGATCCGCACGAAGCGCCATGGCATGAAGCCGTGGCGCTTCGAGTTGCGGGGTATAACGGGAGCGATTAGAATCGCGCACCTTTCGCACCGGGGGTCCTAAGACGGCCCCCGGTTTTCATCTAGAGGAAGACGTTTGATGGCCACGATCAGCCAACTCGTGCGCAAGCCGCGCAAACACAAGGTCGAGAAGAACCAGGTGCCGGCATTGCAAGGCTCGCCGCAGAAGCGCGGCGTATGCACGCGCGTATACACGACCACGCCGAAGAAACCGAACTCGGCGCTTCGGAAAGTCTGTCGCGTGAGGCTGACGAACGGCTATGAAGTCGCTTCGTACATCGGCGGCGAAGGCCACAATCTGCAGGAACACTCCGTCGTATTGATCCGCGGCGGTCGCGTCAAAGACCTCCCGGGAGTTCGGTACCACACGGTGCGCGGAACCCTGGATACGTCCGGCGTTACCGATCGTCGCCAGGGCCGGTCGAAGTACGGAGCGAAGCGCCCGAAGTAATCTGACGAGCGGCTAGAGCCGCACATCGTCTCCAGTAAGGCCGGCCTCTCGTGCCGGACCACCCTGAATAGAGGAGCAACACCATGCCAAGACGTCGCGTCGCTGCCAAGCGCGCCATATTGCCGGACCCCATGTACGGCAATCAGATACTCGCCAAATTCATCAACCACGTGATGATCAGCGGCAAGAAAGCCGTTGCAGAAGGGATCGTTTACGGCGCGCTCGAACGCATCCGTGAGCGCGGCAAATCCGATCCGATCGAAGTGTTCGAGAAAGCACTCGAAGCGATCGCGCCCTATATCGAAGTGAAATCGCGCCGCGTCGGCGGTGCGACGTATCAGGTGCCGGTCGAAGTTCGGCCATCGCGGCGTCAGGCGCTGGCGATGCGCTGGCTGGTAGACAACGCGCGCGGTCGCGGCGAGAAATCGATGGCGGCGCGGCTCGCCGGAGAGATTTTCGACGCTGCGGAAGGTCGCGGTGGCGCAGTGAAGAAACGCGAAGACACGCATCGCATGGCGGAAGCCAACAAGGCCTTCGCGCACTATCGGTTCTGATCCGGCGCCGCGCTCGCTCATGGACGTCGAGGCGCCCGGTGGTCGACGGAGAGGGAAATGCCTCGCACGACGCCCATTTCACGCTATCGCAACATCGGCATCGTTGCGCACGTGGACGCTGGGAAGACGACGACGACAGAGCGCGTGCTCTTCTACACCGGCGTGTCCCACAAGCTGGGCGAGGTGCACGACGGCGCGGCGATCATGGATTGGATGGAACAGGAGCAGGAGCGAGGCATCACCATCACCTCGGCCTGCACCACCTGTTTCTGGAGCGGGATGAATGAACAGTTTGCGGAACATCGCATCAACATCATCGATACGCCGGGGCACGTCGACTTCACGATCGAAGTCGAACGCAGTCTGCGCGTTCTCGATGGTGCCTGCGTCGTGTTCTGCGCGACGTCGGGTGTCGAGCCGCAATCCGAAACCGTCTGGCGTCAAGCCAACAGGTATGCAGTGCCGCGCATCGTGTTCGTCAACAAGATGGATCGCCCCGGCGCCGACTTCCTGCGCGTCGTCGACGAAATTCGCGATCGGCTCGGCGCCGTGTCGGTTCCGATCCAGCTGCCGATCGGCAGCGAAGAACGCTTCGAAGGCGTCGTCGATCTGATCACGATGAAAGCGATCTACTGGAACGAAGCGGATCTGGGCCTCACTTTCGAGACGAAGGAAGTGCCGTCAGAACTGCGTGCGCAGTGCGAATCGCAGCGGGAGCGGCTCGTGGCCGCGGCCGCGGAAGCGAACGAACAGCTGACCGAGAAGTATCTCGCCGGCGTCGAACTGACGCATGCAGAGATCAGAAGCGGGCTGCGCCAGCGCACGATCGCAAACGAGATCGTTCCCGCATTGTGCGGTTCCGCCTTCAAAAACAAAGGTGTGCAGGCGATGCTCGACGCCATCGTCGACTATCTTCCGGCGCCGACCGACGTGCCGCCGATTGAAGGTGTACTCACCGACGGCGTCACGCTGGGGCGACGAGAGTCGTGCGATGAAGCGCCGTTCGCAGGGCTTGCGTTCAAGATCGCCAACGATCCGGTCGTCGGCACGCTGACGTTCTTCCGGGTGTATTCGGGCGTGCTCGGTTGCGGCGATACCGTGCTCAATCCCGTGAAGCAGAAGAACGAGCGGGTCGGGCGAATGGTGCAGATGCACTCCAACGACCGCAACGAGATCACCGAGGTGCGGGCCGGCGACATTGCGGCGGCGATCGGGCTGAACGACGTCACCACCGGCGACACGCTGTGCGACGCGAACCACGTCATCACGCTCGAGCGGATGGAGTTTCCGGAACCGGTGATCTCGATCGCTGTGGAAGCGAGGTCGGCCCAGGACCGCCAGAACATGAGCGTTGCGCTCGGCAAACTCGCTCAGGAAGATCCGTCGTTCCGCGTGCACATCGACGATGAAACCGGGCAGACCATCATCGAGGGTATGGGCGAACTCCACCTCGAGGTCATCGTCGACCGGATGCGGCGCGAGTTCGGAGTCGATGCGAACGTGGGAAAACCGCGCGTCGCCTATCGCGAAACCGTGCGGGAAAGCATCGAGGTCGAAGGCAAGTTCGCGCGTCAATCCGGTGGCAGAGGCCAGTTCGGCCATGTATGGTTGCGCGTCGAACCGCTGAACGACCCGAAAGAGGGGCGAACCCATGAGTTCGTCAACGGGATCAGCGACGGCCGGGTGCCGCGCGAGTACATTCCGGCGATCGCCGACGGCGTGAAACAACAGATGCTCAGCGGTGTGCTGGCCGGGCATCCGCTGATCAATGTCCGGGTCACGTTGTTCGACGGATCGTTTCACGCGGTCGATTCGTCCGAGACGGCGTTCAGGATCGCGGGATCGATGGCGTTGAAAGCGGGTGTGTCGAAGGCGAGACCGGCGCTTCTCGAGCCGATCATGAAGGTCGAAGTCGTGACGCCCGAAGACCATTTGGGCGATGTGATCGGCGACCTGAATCGACGCCGCGGCACCATCGAGAGCATCGACCAGAGTCAAGCCGGCAAGGTCGTCCGTGCGGAAGTGCCGATGGCGGAAATGTTTGGTTATTCGACGAACGTGCGCTCAGCCACGAAGGGCCGTGCGACGTTTGCGATGGAGTTTTCGAGGTATCAGATCGTCCCTGACGGGATCGCTGAGGGGATCGTCAAGCAGGCATAGTTTGGTTCAGACGGAGCAGAAGAAATGTCGAAAGCGAAATTTGAGAGGAACAAGCCGCACGTGAATGTGGGGACGATTGGTCATGTTGACCATGGTAAGACGACGTTGACGGCGGCGTTGACGAAGGTGTGTGCGGAGACGTGGGGCAAGGGCGAGATCAAGGCGTTTGATCAGATCGACAATGCGCCGGAAGAACGCGAGCGCGGTATTACGATCAACACCTCGCACGTGGAGTATGAAAGCCCGAAGCGGCACTACGCACACGTCGATTGTCCCGGCCACGCGGACTATGTGAAGAACATGATCACCGGTGCGGCGCAGATGGACGGCGCGATTCTGGTGGTGTCGGCGGCCGACGGTCCGATGCCGCAGACGCGCGAACACATTTTGCTGTCGCGCCAGGTGGGCGTGCCGCGGATCATCGTGTTCCTGAACAAAGCGGACATGGTGGACGACGCGGAACTGCTCGAGCTGGTCGAGATGGAAGTGCGTGAGCTGCTCGATCGCTACGAATTTCCGGGCGACGACACGCCGATCATCATCGGCAGTGCACTGAAGGCACTGGAAGGTGAGGCGAGCGATATGGGCGTCGGCAGCGTGAAGAAGCTGGTCGAGACGCTCGATGCGTACATTCCGGAACCGGAGCGGGCGGTGGATCTGCCGTTCCTGATGCCGATCGAAGACGTGTTCTCGATCTCGGGTCGCGGCACGGTGGTGACCGGTCGAGTCGACCGCGGTGTGATCAAGGTCGGTGAAGAAGTCGAGATTGTCGGGATCAAGGACACCACGCGCACGACGTGCACGGGTGTGGAGATGTTCCGCAAGCTGCTCGACGAAGGCCGTGCCGGTGAGAACGTCGGTGTGTTGCTGCGCGGTACGAAGCGTGAAGAA
Source organism: uncultured Gammaproteobacteria bacterium (assembly GCA_963787045.1). GTDB lineage: Bacteria > Pseudomonadota > Gammaproteobacteria > Pseudomonadales > Azotimanducaceae > DATJGR01. The sequence goes on from CAWBBR010000003.1 coordinate 293,915, forward strand.
GTGGAACGCGGTCAGGTGCTGGCGAAGCCGGGCTCGATCACGCCGCACACGACGTTCGAAGCGGAAGTGTATGTGCTGTCGAAGGACGAGGGTGGTCGTCATACGCCGTTCTTCAAAGGCTATCGGCCGCAGTTTTTCTTTCGGACGACGGATGTCACGGGGTCGGTGGAGTTGCCGGCGGACGTTGAGATGGTGATGCCGGGCGACAAGGTGAACATGACGGTGACGTTGATCAACCCGATTGCGATGGACGAGGGACTGCGGTTCTCGTTCCGTGAGGGCGGTCGTACCGTCGGCGCCGGCGTCGTCGTCAAAATCATCAAATAAACAGGAGGTCCTCGACGGGCGGCGCGGCCCAGTTCGGCCGTTAGCAGCCGGGATCTTCGGGCGATCGAGCGAAAAAGAAGAAACGCGGACCACGCACTGTTTGACAGGCGTATGACCGCTCATTAGAATGCCGCCTCCTTTTTCCAAGGGGCGGCTCTTTTTTCCCCCAAAACAAAGGGTTGGAGTCAACTAGACGTGCAGAACCAGCGGATCCGCATTCGATTGAAGGCCTTCGATCACCGTTTGATCGATGTGTCGACACAGGAAATCGTCGACACGGCGAAGAGAACCGGTGCGCTCGTGCGTGGGCCGATTCCGCTGCCGACACGCAAGGAACGTTTCACCATTCTGGTGTCGCCGCACGTCAATAAGGACGCGCGGGACCAATACGAGATTCGCACCCACAAGCGGCTGCTCGACATCGTCGAGCCGACCGAGAAAACGGTGGATGCGCTGATGAAGCTCGATCTGGCGGCGGGAGTCGAGGTCCAGATCAGCTTGAACTAGAACTTCCTCGCGGCGCCTTTGCGGGCGCGCGGTCGGTCTCGATGGACGACCAGGACGAGGAGGTGCACCAGGGTCCCGACAGGGGATCACGGATTGGGCAGTAACCGTTTGCGAGCTTTCGCGTTAGAGAGCTGGCAAACGGTTTCTACATGTGGCCGCGTTACGCACGTTGCAGCGACCGGTCGAACTGAACTGAGAGGAATGCCGTGGCCATTGGCTTGGTGGGCAGAAAGAGCGGGATGACCCGGATTTTCACGCCGGAAGGCGTGTCGATTCCGGTGACCGTCATCGAGGTGGATCCGAACCGGATCACCCAGGTGAAGACCGAAGAGCGCGACGGATATACCGCGGTGCAGATCACCACCGGTACGCGCAAGGCGCAGCGCGTGACGAAGCCGATGGCGGGTCACTTTGCGAAGGCGGGTAGCCTCGCCGGTCGCGGCACCTGGGAATTCCGGCTCGAGAACGACGCTGCGGCGGCCGAACTGGCGCCCGGTGCGACGCTCGGGGTCGACCAGTTCGAAGCGGGCCAGAAAGTGGACATTTCCGGCGTTTCGAAAGGTAAGGGATTCGCCGGCACGATCAAACGCTGGAATTTCGCCGGACAGGACGCGACGCACGGTAACTCGCTGTCGCACCGTGTGCCGGGCTCGATCGGTCAGAACCAGTCGCCCGGTCGCGTGTTCAAGGGCAAGAAGATGTCGGGACACATGGGCAATCGCCGCGTGACCGAACAGAACCTGGTCGTCGTACGCGTCGACACGGAACGCAGTCTGCTGCTGGTCCGGGGCGCGGTCCCAGGGTCGGCAGGTGCTGATGTGTACATCCGCCCGGCCGTAAAGGGCTGAGCGGCTTGCGGATGTTGGAGGAATAGTCGGTATGAATCTGAACTTGGCAGCACCCGGCGGCGGCACGGTGGAAATCTCGGAAGCTGCGTTCGGGCGCGAGTTCAACGAGTCGTTGGTCCACCAGGTCGTCGTCGCGTATCTCGCGGGCGCCCGTCAGGGCACGCGCAAGCAACTGACGCGCGCCGAAGTCAGCGGCGGCGGCAAGAAACCGTGGAAACAGAAGGGCAGCGGTCGCGCGCGCGCGGGTAGCAGCCGCAGCCCGTTGTGGCGCAGCGGCGGCATCATTTTCGCGGCGCGTCCGCAGGACCATTCGCAGAAGGTGAACCGCAAGATGTACCAGGGGGCTCTGCGCTGTATCGCCTCCGAACTGATCCGCCAAGACCGCCTGATTGCCATCGACACCTTCTCCGTCGATACCCCGAAGACCCAAGCCCTCCTCGCGAAACTCAAAGACCTCGAACTCAGCAACGTGTTGATCGTCACCGAAGACGTCGACACCAACCTGTACTTGTCGGCGCGCAATCTGAAGAACGTCGACGTGTGCGATGTCGCTGCGCTCGATCCGGTTGCGCTGCTGAGCCACGAGCGCGTGTTGATCACGGTGCCGGCATTGAAACGCTTCGAAGAGGTGCTGGCATGACCACCGAACGTCATTACACGATCCTGCTCGCCCCGCATTTTTCCGAGAAGGTCGCGTCGCTGACCGACGCATCGAACCAGTACGCCTTCAAAGTGGCGCGCGATGCGACGAAGCCGCAGATCAAGGCGGCGGTCGAGTCGATCTTCTCCGTGAGCGTCGAAAACGTCTCGACGCTGAACGTCCGCGGAAAAGAGAAGAAGACGCAGCGCGGTATGTCGCGGAAGAACCATTGGAAGAAAGCCTACGTGCGGCTCGCGCCCGGCCAGACCATCGATCTGACGGCGTCGGAATAAGGGGATAGCGATGGCAGTAGTCAAAACAAAGCCCACTTCGCCCGGTCGACGCTTCGTCATCAAGATCGTCAATCCGGAGTTGCACAAAGGCGAGCCGTATTGGCCGTTGGTCGAAAGCCAGAACAAGAAAGGCGGTCGTAACAATGCTGGCCGCATTACCACGCGCCACCAGGGCGGCGGTCACAAGCAACACTATCGATTGATCGACTTCAAGCGCGACAAAGACGGCATTCCGGCGACCGTCGAACGCATCGAATACGATCCGAACCGCACCGCGAACATCGCGCTGCTGAAGTATCGCGATGGCGAGCGCCGCTACATCGTCGCGCCGCGCGGCGTCAGTGCCGGCGATCAGCTGATGTCCGGCTCGACGGCGCCGATCCGCGCGGGCAATGCGATGCAGTTGCGCAACGTGCCCCTCGGTAGCGTCGTTCACTGCGTCGAGTTGAAAGCCGGCAAAGGTGCGCAGATTGCGCGCAGCGCGGGCGGTTCAGCGCAGTTGGTTGCGCGCGAAGGCGCGTATGCAACGTTGCGTCTGCGATCGGGCGAAATGCGCCGCGTATTGATCGAGTGTCGCGCGACGCTCGGCGAAGTCGGCAACAGCGAACACAGCCTGCGCTCGTACGGCAAAGCCGGTGCGCGCCGCTGGCGCGGTATTCGTCCGACGGTGCGCGGCGTTGCGATGAACCCGGTCGACCACCCGCACGGCGGTGGCGAAGGTAAAACGTCCGCGGGTCGTCACCCGGTGTCGCCGTGGGGCACGAAGACCAAGGGTTACAAAACGCGCTCGAACAAGCGCACCGACGGCATGATCGTGCGCCGTCGCGGCAAGAAATAGGGCGGGAGAAGCAAGTGCCAAGATCGTTGAGAAAAGGACCCTTCGTCGACCTTCACCTCGCCAAGAAAGTCGAGACGGCGGTCGCCACGAACGACAAGCGCCCGATCAAGACGTGGTCGCGCCGATCGATGATTCTGCCGGACATGGTCGGATTGACGATTTCGGTTCACAACGGGCGCCAGCACATTCCCGTTTACGTATCGGAAGAAATGGTCGGTCACAAACTGGGCGAATTTGCGCCGACCCGAACATACCGCGGTCACGCGGGCGACAAGAAAGTGAAGCGCTGATGGGCGTCGGTCACGGAGCGAAATGATGGAAGCCACGGCAATTGCAAAACGTCTGCGGATCGCCGCTCAGAAGGCGCGACTCGTCGCCGATCTGGTGCGCGGCAAGCCGGTCGCGCAGGCGCTCGACATTCTGAATTTCGGGAATCAGAAAGGCGCCGAGCTCGTGAAGAAAGTGCTCGAGTCGGCGATTGCGAATGCAGAGAACAACGAAGGCGCGGACGTCGACGAGTTGCGCGTACACCGGATATTCGTCGATGAAGGCGTGACGATGAAGCGGATCATGCCGCGGGCGAAAGGTCGTGCGGATCGAATTTCGAAACGCACTTGCCACATCACCGTCACTGTATCGGACACGGCCGCGTAAGCGCGGCATAGCGGAGCAGACATGGGTCAGAAAGTTAATCCGACGGGAATGCGACTTGGCATCGTCAAGAGCCATACATCGGTTTGGTACGCGGATAAGAAGCAGTATTCGAAATACCTGCTGAACGATCTGCGTGTCCGCGAATTCCTGCGCGATCGACTTTCTCAGGCATCCGTCAGTCGCATCGAGATCGAGCGCCCGGCGCAAACCGCGCGCATTTCGATTCACACGGCGCGTCCCGGCATCGTGATCGGCAAGAAGGGCGAAGACGTCGAACGCCTGCGCCGCGAACTCGCCGTAATGATGGGCGTGCCGGTGCACGTGAACATCGAAGAGATCCGCAAGCCGGAGATCGATGCGCTGCTGGTCGCGCAGAACGTCGCACAGCAGCTCGAACGCCGCGTGCAGTTCCGCCGCGCCATGCGCCGCGTGATTCAGAACGCGATGCGGCTCGGCGCGAAGGGCATCAAGGTGCGCGTCGCGGGTCGTCTGGGCGGTACCGAGATCGCGCGCTCGGAGGTTTATCACGAAGGTCGCGTGCCGCTGCATACGCTGCGCGCCGACATCGACTACGCAACGGCGGAAGCGAAAACGACGTACGGCGTGCTCGGAATCAAGGTCTGGATTTTCAAAGGCGAAATTCTGGGCTCGGACGTAGAGGCACAGGCGACCGCATAGCGCGGCGTCGGATTAGGGAATCTATTCATGTTGCAACCCAAGCGAACGAAATTCCGCAAGATGCACAAAGGCCGCAACCGCGGTCTTGCGGTGCGCGGAAGCACCGTCAGCTTCGGCGAGTACGGTTTGAAGGCGACCGGTCGCGGGCGCTTGACCGCACGTCAGCTCGAGGCCGGCCGTCGCGCGATGACGCGGCACGTCAAGCGGGGCGGAAAGATCTGGATCCGCGTGTTCCCCGACAAGCCGATCACGAAGAAGCCGCTGGAAGTGCGGCAGGGCAAAGGTAAAGGCGCGGTCGAGTACTGGGTCGCGCTGATCCAGCCCGGTCGCGTGTTGTACGAGATGGAAGGTGTAACCGAGGAGCTTGCCCGCGAAGCGTTCTCGTTGGCGGCGGCGAAGCTGCCGTTCAAGACCACGTTCGTCAAGCGTTCGGTGATGTGATGAAAGCGTCCGATATCAGAAAGAAGACACCGGCGGAGCTCCAGACCGAGCTGCTGCGTCTGCGCAAAGAACAGTTCAACGTTCGCATGCAGGGTGCGAGCGGCCAGTTGAACCAGCCGCACTTCATCAAAGAACTGCGTCGCGACATCGCACGCGTGAAAACGGTGCTCAGGGAGAAGCGTGACAATGGCTGAAGTCGAGCAGAAGCGGGGCCGTGTCGTTACCGGTCGCGTGATCAGCAACAAATGCAATCAGACGATCACCGTGTTGATCGAGCGTCGCGAGCCGCATCCGGTTTACGGCAAGTACATCCGTCGCTCGACGAAAGTTCACGCGCACGACGAGAAGAACGAGTGCAACGAAGGCGATCTGGTGACGGTGCGCGAGTCGCGGCCGTATTCGAAAACGAAGTTCTGGGTGCTCGCGAGCATCGACGAACGCGCTCCGGCATCGGAATAACGGTTTTAAGGTAAGAAAATGATTCAGTCGGAATCGATGTTGGATGTGGCAGACAACAGCGGCGCGCGCCGGGTGATGTGCATCAAGGTGCTGGGCGGGTCGAAGCGTCGTTATGCCGGCATCGGTGACGTCATCAAGGTGACGATCAAGGAAGCGATTCCGCGCGGACGCGTAAAGAAGGGCCAGGTCATGAACGCGGTGGTCGTTCGCACCAAGCACGGCATCCGTCGTCAGGACGGTTCGTTGATCAAGTTCGATCAGAACGCCGCGGTGTTGCTGACCCCGCAGATGCAACCGGTCGGCACGCGGATCTTCGGACCGGTGACGCGGGAACTGCGTACCGAGAGCTTCATGCGGATCATCTCGCTGGCTCCCGAAGTACTGTAAAGAGATGCTTTGAGGAAAGAGATGAAGAAGATCAAAAGCAAAGACGAAGTGATCGTCATCACCGGGCGCGACAAAGGTCGTCGCGGTGAGGTGCGAACGGTGCGGCCGGACGGACGTCTGATAGTGGCCGGCGTGAACGTCGCGAAGAAACACCAGCGCGGCAATCCGAACGCGGGACAGCCCGGTGGAATCGTCGACAAAGAGGTTCCGATCCAGGCATCGAACGTTGCGATTTACAACAGCGAAACCGGCAAAGCCGATCGCGTGGGATTTCGAGTAGAGGACGGAAAGAAGGTCCGCTACTTCAAGTCGACAAAAAAGACGATAGACGCCTAACGAGGCAGAGATGGCAGATTTACACCGACACTACATCGAGAGCATCCGTCCGACGTTGATGGAGCAGTTCTCGTACAAGAACGTCATGGAAGTTCCGCGGCTCGTGAAAATCACGCTGAACATGGGCGTGGGCGAAGCCGTGGGCGACAAGAAGATCATGGACAACGCGGTCAGCGACATGATGTTGATCTCCGGCCAGAAGCCCGTGGTCAACAATGCGCGCAAGTCCGAAGCCGGCTTCAAGATTCGCGAAGGCTATCCGGTCGGCTGCAAGGTGACATTGCGCGGCGCGCGCATGTTCGAATTCCTCGAGCGGCTGGTCGGTATCGCGATTCCGCGTATGCGCGACTTCCGCGGTCTGAACCCGCGTTCGTTCGACGGGCGCGGCAATTTTTCGATGGGCGTGACCGAGCAGATCATTTTCCCCGAAGTCGACTACGACAAGATCGACACCATTCGGGGCATGGATATCACGGTCACCACGACGGCACGGACCAATGCGGAAGGTCTCGCGCTGCTCAAGGCATTCAGCTTTCCGTTCCGCGAGGCGCATTGAGGCATGGCTAAGACATCGGTAGTCGAACGGGAAAAGCGGCGCTCGAAGATCCAGGCGAAGTTCGCCAACAAGCGCAAGAGTCTCAAGGCGATCATCAACGATCGCAACGCGTCGGATGACGATCGTTGGGACGCGCAGGTCAAATTGCAGAAGCAGCCGCGCGATGCGAGTCCATTCCGCAAACGCCGCCGCTGCTCGATTACCGGACGACCGCGTGGTGTGTACCGGAAGTTCGGTCTTGCGCGCACGAAGCTGCGCGAAGCGGCGATGCGGGGCGATGTGCCGGGTCTGGTGAAAGCGAGCTGGTGAGGAGTTTCAGAACATGACGATGCAGGATCCGGTTGCCGACATGCTGACGCGCATTCGCAACGCACAGGCGGTGCACAACGCGAACGTGTCGATGCCGAGTTCGAAGCTGAAGTTGGCCATCGCGCAGGTGCTGCGCGACGAAGGCTACATCGGCCGCTTTTCGGTATCGGAAGGCCCGAAGCGCACGCTGTCGATCGACCTGAAGTACCACAAAGGTCAGCCGGTCATCGAAGTGCTCGACCGGGTCAGCCGGCCGGGTCTGCGGATCTATCGCGACAAAGACGAGCTGCCGACGATCCAGGGCGGTCTCGGGATTGCCGTCGTCAGCACGTGCAAAGGCGTGATGACGGATCGCGCCGCCCGCAAGGCCGGGATCGGCGGCGAAGTTCTGTGCACCGTATTTTGAGGTGAGCCATGTCTCGAGTTGGTAACTATCCGATCGACGTCCCGAAGGGAGTCGAGGTCGCGCTGGATGCAGAGCAGCTGCGCGTGAAAGGCTCCAAAGGCAGCCTGTCGGTGGCGGTCGACGAAGCGGTGGAGATCACGCGCGAAGACGATCGCCTGCGCTTCACCGCGCGACGCGACGATCAGCATTCGCAGGCGATGGCCGGTACGTTGCGCGCGCTCGTGAACAACATGCTGAAAGGCGTTTCGCAAGGGTTCTCGAAGAAGCTCGAACTGCAGGGCGTCGGTTACCGCGCGCAAGCGACGAGCGGCCGGCTCGATCTGCAACTCGGCTTCTCGCATCCGGTGCAGTACAAGCTGCCGGAAGGCATCAAGGCGGAAACGCCGAGCCAGACCGAAGTGATCGTCAGCGGCGTCGACAAACAGCTGGTCGGTCAGGTCGCATCGGAAATCCGCGGCTTCCGTCCGCCGGAACCGTACAAGGGCAAAGGCGTCAGATACGCCAACGAGCGCGTCGTGCGCAAAGAAGCGAAGAAGAAGTAGGGCGGCCAAATGAACGAGAAGAAACAGGCCCGCATGCGTCGCGCGCGCAGCAGCCGGATGAAGATGCGCGAACTCGGTGCGACGCGCTTGTCGGTGCATCGCACGCCGCGCCACATCTACGCGCAGATCATCGCGCCGGAAGGCGACGCGCGTGCTGGTGACCGCGTCGACGCTCGATGCGGATCTGCGCAAGGCCGGCAAGACCGGCAACAAAGACGCAGCGGCGAAAGTCGGTGCGTTGATTGCCGAACGCGCGAAGGCCGCAGGCATCACCCGCGTCGCGTTCGATCGGTCCGGATTCAAATATCACGGTCGCGTGAAAGCGTTGGCCGATGCCGCTCGCGAGGGCGGCCTGGAATTTTAAAGGGTTAAGCGATGGCCTATACGCAGGAAGTGAAAGAAGAAGGGCTGCTCGAGAAGCTGGTCCAGGTCAACCGTGTCGCCAAGGTCGTGAAGGGCGGACGGATTTTCGGTTTCACCGCGTTGACCGTGGTCGGCGACGGCAAAGGTCGCGTCGGATTCGGTCGAGGCAAGGCGCGTGAAGTGCCGGTGGCGATCCAGAAGGCGATGGAGGCCGCGCGCCGCAACATGATCGAAGTGGAGCTGGATCGCGGCACGATCTGGTATCCGATCACGCGCCGCCACGGTGCGTCGAAGGTGTACATGCAGCCGGCGTCGGAAGGTACCGGTGTCATCGCCGGCGGCGCGATGCGCGCACTGCTCGAAGCGGCAGGCGTGCACAACGTGCTGGCGAAGTGCTACGGCTCGACCAATCCGGTCAACGTCGTGCGCGCCACGTTCGAAGCGTTGCGGCACATGAAGTCGCCGCAGCAAGTGGCAGAGAAGCGCGGACTGACGACCGAACAGATGCAGGCGTAAGCCGCACGAATCAGAAGGTAGCGGTGAGATGAGTAGCGAGAAGAAAATTCGCGTCACGCAGACCAAGAGCGTTGCTCATCGTCTGCCCACGCACAAGAAATGCGTTGCCGGGCTGGGTCTGCGCCGCATCGGCCATACGGTCGAACTGCAGGACACGCCGGCGGTGCGCGGCATGATCGCGAAGGTCTACTACATGGTCCGTGTCGAGGGAGAGCAGTAATGCGATTGAACGAGTTGTCTCCCGCCACGGGCAGTAAGCCGGTCAAGAAGCGCGTCGGTCGCGGGATCGGCTCGGGTCTCGGCAAAACCTGCGGTCGTGGCCACAAAGGTCAGAAGGCGCGTAAGAGCGGCAACCCGAAGCCCGGTTTCGAGGGCGGTCAGATGCCGTTGCAGCGGCGCGTGCCGAAGTTCGGTTTCCGTTCGCGCGTTGCGCTGACGACCGGCGAAGTGCGCCTCGGCGAACTCGCGAAGGTCGGCGAGAGCGTCATCGACCTGGCTGCGCTGAAATCGGCCAACCTGGTCAACAAGGGGGCGAAACGCGCCCGCATCATGCTGTCGGGATCGATCGACAGAGCCGTTACCGTCAAAGGCATCAAGCTCACGAAAGGCGCACGCGCCGCGATTGAAGCCGCTGGAGGCAAGGTAGAGGACTGATGGCCGTTCAGGGACAGAAACTGGCAGGCGTGCAGGCGGGGCTCACCGAGCTCCGCAACCGGCTGCTGTTCGTGTTGGTGGCGCTGATCATTTCCCGCGTGGGAAGCCACATTCCTGTCCCCGGCATCAACCCGGAACGGCTGCGTCAGCTGTTCGAACAGAATCAGGGCGGCATTCTCGATCTGTTCAACATGTTCTCGGGCGGCGCGTTGCACCGCATGAGTATCCTCGCGCTCGGCGTAATGCCGTACATCACGTCCAGCATCATCATGAATCTGTTGACGATGATGCATCCGCCGTTGCAGCAGCTGCGCAAGGAAGGCGAGGCCGGTCGGCGCAAGATCACGCAGTACACGCGCTACGGCACGTTGCTGGTCGCGCTCATCCAGGGTTCGGCATTGGCCGCCACGCTCGCGAATCAGGGGCTCGCGTTCACTCCGAGTTTCGCGTTCCACTTCGTCGCGATCACCGTACTGGTGACCGGCGCACTGTTCATGATGTGGCTCGGCGAACAGATCACCGAGCGCGGCGTCGGCAACGGCATCTCGCTGCTGATCTTCTCGAACATCGTCGCGGGCTTTCCGGCGGCAATCGGCCGCTCGTTCGAAGCGGCGCGGCAGGGCGACATCAACATCGTCGCGCTGCTTGCAATCGGCGTGTTCGCCATCATTGTCGTCGCCTTCGTGGTGTTCATCGAACGCGGCCAGCGGCGCATCACCGTCAACTATGCGAAACGGCAACAAGGCCGGCGCGTATATCAGGCGCAGTCGAGCCATCTGCCGCTGAAGGTCAACATGGCCGGCGTCATTCCGGCGATCTTCGCGTCGAGCCTGCTGCTCGCGCCGTCGTCGCTGGCGCAATGGTTCGGTCAGACCAAGGGCATGGAGTGGCTGCAGGAAGTGTCGCTGGTGCTGTCGCCCGGCCAGCCGCTGTACATCCTGATGTTCGCCGGCGGCATCGTGTTCTTCAGCTTCTTCTATACGGCGATCGTGTTCGATCCGAAGGACGTCGCCGACAACCTGCAGCGGCAGGGTGCGTACGTGCCGGGTATCCGGCCGGGTCAACACACGGCGAAGTACATCGACGACGTGATCACGCGCTTGACGACCTTCGGCGCGCTGTACGTAACGCTGGTGTGTCTGTTGCCGGAATTCATGGTCGTGTTCTTCAAGGTCACGTTCCAGCTCGGCGGCACGGCGCTGTTGATCGTGGTGGTCGTCGCGATGGACTTCATGGCGCAGGTGCAGGCGCACCTGATGTCGAGCCAGTACGCGAAGCTGATGGAAAAGTCGAATCTGAAGAACTATGGGCGCGGTCGCCGATAGGCGCCGCCGGTACAACGAGGTAATCCACGTGAAAGTCAGAGCATCGGTCAGGAAACTGTGCCGCAACTGCAAGATCGTACGGCGCAAGCGCGTCGTAAGGGTGATCTGCACGGCCGAAGCGCGCCACAAGCAGCGTCAAGGCTGAAGCGCGCTTGCGCGCCGGTATGAATCGACGATTGATAGGTCAGTTGAATAGAGACGGTTCACCCGCTAAACTTCGCGCCCTTTTTGCGCCGGGTTCGCGCGTGCCGGCTCCTCGAGCAAGGTTTTACGGAGCTAATTGAATGGCGCGAATCGCCGGAATCAACGTCCCAGACAACAAACACGCGGTCATTTCGCTGACCTACATCTTCGGCATCGGCCGTACGACGGCGAAGAAGATCTGTGAAGCGGCCGGCGTCAAGCCGAGCGCGAAGGTACAGGATCTCTCCGAAGCCGACCTCGATGCGATCCGCGGCGAAATCGGCAAGATCACCGTCGAAGGCGACCTGCGGCGCGAGATTTCGATGAGCATCAAGCGGCTGATGGACCTCGGCTGCTATCGAGGCATCCGTCACCGCCGCGGTCTGCCGCTGCGGGGCCAACGTACGCGCACGAACGCCCGCACCCGGAAGGGTCCGCGGCGCCCGATCAGGAAGTAGAGAGCATTCATGGCTGAACAACCGGCACGAAAGAAAGCGAAACGCGTCGTCGTCGATGGGGTGGCGCACATTCAGGCGTCCTTCAACAACACGATGATCACGATCACCGATCGTCAGGGGAATGCGTTGTGCTGGGCCACCTCGGGTGCGACCGGCTTCCGCGGTTCCCGCAAGAGCACGCCGTTCGCCGCACAGGTGGCCGCCGAACGCGTGGCGAACGCCGCGCAGGAATACGGCATGAAGAGCGTCGACGTATTCGTAAAAGGTCCCGGCCCCGGGCGTGAATCGGCGGTGCGTTCGCTCAACGCATCGGGCCTGCGAATCAACAGCATTGCCGACGTGACACCGATCCCGCACAACGGGTGTCGGCCGCCGAAGAAGCGGCGCGTCTAGGACGATCAGGAGAGAACGATGGCCCGTTATCTAGGCCCGAAATTGAAACTGTCGCGCCGCGAAGGAACCGATCTGTTCCTGAAGAGCGGCGTGCGCCCGCTCGACTCGAAGTGCAAAGCGGAGACGGTTCCCGGACAGCACGGCGCGCGACGCGCACGGTTGTCGGACTACGCCGTGCAGCTGCGCGAGAAGCAGAAGGTGCGCCGTCTGTACGGTGTGCTCGAGCGCCAGTTCCGCAACTACTACAAGTCGGCGGAAGGTCAGAAGGGCGCCACCGGCGAGAACCTGCTGATGAACCTCGAGGCGCGCCTCGACAACGTCGTCTACCGGATGGGCTTCGGCTGCACGCGCGCGGAATCGCGCCAGCTCGTCACGCACAAGGCGATCCTCGTAAACGGCAAGGCGGTGAACATCCCGAGCTATCAGGTAGAGCCGGAAGACGTCATCGCCGTGCGCGAGAAAGCACGCGGACAATTGCGAATCCAGGCAGCCCTCGAACTGGCCGTACAGCGCGGCTCGATCGAATGGGTAGAGGTCGACGCGACAAAGATGCAAGGCGTGTTCAAACGCCTGCCCGATCGCGCCGAGCTGCCGAGTGAGATCAACGAAAATCTCATTGTCGAGTTGTACTCCAAGTAACTGGCTTGACGAAGATTTAAGGAAGGAGATGGGATCAATGGCACAGTCGGTGAATGAATTCCTGACGCCCCGTCATATCGATGTACAAGAGCTCGGACCGACGCGCGCACGCGTGACGCTCGAGCCGCTCGAGCGCGGCTTCGGTCATACGTTGGGCAACACGCTACGGCGCATTCTGCTGTCGTCGATGCCTGGCTGCGCGATCACGGAGGTGCAGATCGACAACGTTCTGCACGAGTACAGCGCGATGGAAGGCGTGCAGGAGGATGTGATCGACATCCTGCTGAACCTGAAAGGCGTCAGCGTGGTATTGCACAACGCCGACGAAGCGGTCATCACGCTGTCGAAGAAAGGCGGCGGACGGGTCACCGCCGGTGACTTCCAACTGACGCAAGACGTCGAAATCGTCAATCCGGATCACCTGATCTGCACGTTGAACGAAAGCGGCGCGATCAAGATGGAAGTGAAGATCAATCGCGGCCGCGGCTACGAGCCGGCGGAAAACCGCGAGGAAGTCGAAGAAGAAGAGTCGCGCGCGATCGGCGTGTTGCGCCTCGATGCGACGTTCAGCCCGATGCGGCGCGTGTCGTATACGGTCGAGAACGCGCGGGTCGAACAGCGCACGAACCTCGACAAGCTGATCCTCGATCTCGAAACGAACGGCACGATCGATCCGGAAGAAGCGATCCGCCGCGCCGCGACGATCCTGCAGCAGCAGCTCGCCGTGTTCGTCGATCTCGAAAGCGAAGGCGAACCGGAAGCGGTCGAGAAGCACGACGAAATCGATCCGATTCTGATGCGTCCGGTGGACGACCTCGAACTGACCGTGCGTTCGGCGAACTGTCTGAAAGCCGAGAACATCTACTACATCGGCGACCTGATTCAGCGCACCGAAGTCGAGCTGCTTGAAGACGCCGAACCTCGGCAAGAAGTCGCTGACCGAGATCAAAGACGTGCTCGCATCGCGCGGTCTGTCGCTCGGCATGCGTCTCGAAAACTGGCCGCCGTCGGGTCTGCGCGACGACAAAGTCGCCTGAGTCGTCACGAGCGAAGAAGAATAGGAAGTCAGGTAAATGCGTCATCGTAAGAGTGGACGTCACTTCAACATGCCGGGCGCGCATCGCGATTCGATGCTGCGCAATCTGGCGATCTCGTTGTTCGAGCACGAACTGATCAAGACGACGTTGCCGCGCGCGAAGGAATTGCGCCGCATCGCCGAACCGTTGATTACGATGGCGAAAGAAGACTCGTTGTCGAACCGCCGGCTGATCTTCAATCGCACCCGCAGCGATCGCACGGTCGGCAAGCTGTTCAACGAACTCGGCCCGCGTTACCAGGGTCGCCCCGGCGGCTATACGCGGATCCTGAAGTGCGGCTATCGACACGGCGACAACGCGCCGATGGCATATATCGAGCTGGTGGACCGTCCGGTGGCGGTGGAAGACGCATCCGACGACTCGACGGACGATTCACAGGACTAACGGCGTCCTGAAAAGATCAGCAAGAGCCGGACATCGTCCGGCTTTTTGCTTTTGGCGCAGCAGTTTCGGAGACAACAGATGACCAACAGTTTCATTCCGCCGCGTCGCACATTGATGGGTCCCGGGCCGTCGGACGTCAATCCGCGCGTGCTCGCGGCGATGGCGCGACCGACCATCGGGCACCTCGATCCGGAATTCGTCCGCATGATGGACGAAGTGAAAGCGATGCTGCAGAACGCGTTTCGCACGCGCAACGCGATGACGATGCCGGTGTCGGCGCCGGGTTCCGCCGGAATGGAAACGTGTTTCGTGAACCTGATCGAACCGGGCGACAAGGTGGTCGTCTGCGTCAACGGCGTGTTCGGCGGACGCATGAAGGAGAACGTGCGTCGCATCGGCGGCGAGGCGGTGCTGATCGAGGATGCGTGGGGAGCACCGGTCGATCCGAACAAGCTCGAGGAGACGCTCGCGAAACATCCGGACGCCAAGATCGTCGCGTTCGTGCATGCCGAAACGTCGACCGGTGCGCGGTCCGATGCGCAAACGCTGTGCCGCATCGCGCGCGATCGCGGTTGTCTGTCGATAGTGGACGCGGTGACGTCGCTCGCCGGCGTTCCGCTCGAGGTCGATGCGTGGGGCGCCGATGCGGTGTATTCCGGCACGCAGAAGTGCCTGTCGTGTCCGCCGGGCATTTCGCCGGTGACGATGAGCGCGCGTGCGGTAGAGGCGATCCGCAAACGCAATGCGCCGGTGCAGAGCTGGTTCCTCGACCTCAACCTCGTCATGGCGTATTGGGGCGGCGAAGGCGCGCGCGTGTATCACCACACGGCGCCGGTGAACGCGCTGTATGGCTTGCACGAAGCGCTGGTGATGCTCGAAGAGGAAGGGCTCGAGAATTCGTGGACGCGCCACGCGCGCGAGCACGCGGCGTTGCGCGCAGGCGTAGAAGCGATGGGCTTGCAGTTCTTCGTAGACGAGCGATCGCGCTTGCCGCAGCTGAACTCGATCGTCGTTCCCGACGGTGTCGTCGAAGCGGACGTGCGGCGCGCGTTGCTGAACGAGTTCGATCTGGAAATCGGCTCCGGGCTCGGCGCGCTGGCGGGCAAGGTATGGCGCGTCGGTCTCATGGGACAGAGCGCTTGCCGGCGCAACGTGTTGTACTTCCTGAGCGCGATGGAAGCGATCCTCGGCCGCAGCGGAGCCGTTGCGGCGGCGCGCGCGGCGGCGTAGCGGGTCAACGCCACCACTTCGCCTTGGCGGGGTCGTCAGCCCCACGGACCTCTTCACGGAAATCGGATGCACGTTGTCCAACGTCTCCTCGCGATCCCGGGATTACCCGCGCCGGTCGCGCGCAGTTTCCGGTGCGAACAGCTCACCGAGCTGCACGCTGCCGGTTGCGCTCAGCCTGATCGAAGGCGGTTTCGCCGCGGTCGTGGCGGCAAAGACGTTCGATGTGGCGCCGTGGCTGCTCGCGGTGATCTCCGCATCGCCGATGTTCGGCAACCTGTCGAGCTTCGTGTGGAATCGCATCGCCAGCGCGCGCTCGAAGGTGCCGATGGTCGTCACGCTGCAGGGGTTGGTGCTCGTGTGCGTTTTCGCGGTGGCGTTGAGTCCCCGTTCGGCGGTCGGGGCGACGGTGCTCGTGTGCAGCGTCATCCTCGGCCGGCTGCTGATCGCGGGCGTCATCACCGCGCGCAGCGTCACCTGGAGCCTGAACTACGGTCGCCACTTGCGTGCGAGGGTGACGAGTCGTCTGCAGGTGCTGTCCAGCTTCATCACCGTTCTGACCACGAGCGTCGCCGGGTTGATCCTCGATGCACACCCGGAAAACTACCGCTGGTTGTACGGCGCGGGTGCACTGATCGGAACCATCGGGGTCTGGTCGTTCTCGCGCGTGACGGTGCAGGGCGAGCTGCGCCATCGCGTGCTCGAACGGCAGGGCGACAGCAACGAAGACGGCCGCAACGGTTTCATCCAGATCCTTCGTGCGGACAACAAATACGCGCGCTATCAGCTGCACCAGTTCACGTCCGGCGTCGCCGCGATGATGCTGGAGCCGGCGCTCGTCTACCTGGTGTCGAAACAGCTGGGCGCCAGCTACGTCGTCAGCATCGGCATCATCATGATCATTCCGTTCGCGATGAATCTGATCACGCTGCCGTTGTGGGGCCGCTATCTGGATCGGGTGCACGTCGCGGAATTCCGCGCGCGGCAGAACGCGATGTGGGTGCTCGGCGTGTTGATCATGTTCTGGGGTGCTCTCACCGGGTCGTTGGCGTGGATCGCGGCTGGCCGGCTCGTGAACGGTATCGTCAACGGCGGCGGCTCGCTCGCCTGGCAGCTCGGCCACAACGACTTTGCACCGCGCGATCAGCTCGCCGCGTATATGGGCATTCACGTGACGCTGACCGGCGTGCGCGGCGCGTTCGCGCCATTCCTTGGAATGGCGCTGTACCTCGGTTGGAGCAGAGGCGCGGTGTTGCCGGAGTTGCCGGGCCTCGGCCCGTATCTGTTCATCGTCTCCGCGCTGTTAGGCGTGATGGCGTGGCGCGGTTTCAATACGTTGCGCCACGAAGTCCGTATGGACATACGGCAAACCTAGGCAGGCATAGAATGCCGATCATGCAAGCCGCGAAACCATTGTTCTCGTACCGCAAATTCTGGGCGCATCGCTTCGGCACCGCGCCGTTTCTGCCGATGTACGGCGGACGAAATGGACGCGCTCGGCTGGGATTCGTGCGACGTCGTCATCGTCACCGGCGATGCATACGTCGATCACCCGAGCTTCGGCATGGCGATCGTCGGCCGGCTGCTCGAAGCGCAGGGATTTCGCGTCGGCATGATCGCGCAGCCCGACTGGCGTCAGCGCGGACGACTTCGCGCGTCTGGGCCGGCCGAATCTGTTCTTCGGCGTCACCGCCGGCAACATGGATTCGATGGTCAACCGCTACACCGCCGATCGCCGCATCCGCAGCGACGACGCGTACACGCCCGGCGGCAAAGCCGGCAGCCGGCCCGATCGCAGCGTGATCGTGTACGCGCAGCGCTGCGCGCGAAGCGTTCAACGACGTGCCGATCGTCATCGGCGGCATCGAAGCGAGCCTGCGGCGCATCGCGCACTTCGATTACTGGTCGGAGAAGGTGCGACGTTCCGTGTCTGCTCGATGCGAAGGCCGACATGCTGCTGTACGGCAACGCCGAGCGCGCGCTCGTCGAAGTCGCGCACCGCCTCGCCGCGGGCGAACCGATCGGCGAGATCGACGACGTGCGCGGCACCGCGTTCGTACGCCGACGGCGTGCCGGAAGGACTGGATCGAGGTCGACTCGACACATCTGGATTCGCCCGGCCCCGTCGAACCGCATCCGGACCCTTACGCCATGTCGCCGTCGTCGGCAACGGCCGTGCGGCCGCGATGAGGTCGTTGGCGTCGATGCGCCGCAAGTCGTGCCGTTTCGTCCGCGACGTACGCGCAGTGCGAAGCGCGACGTCAGCGTGATCCGACTGCCGGCCTACGAGCGGTGCGCGACGACCCGGTGCTGTACGCGCACGCGTCGCGCATCCTCCATCTGGAATCGAATCCCGGCAACGCACGCGCCGCTGGTGCAACGGCACGGCGACGCGACGTGTGGCTGAATCCGCCGCCGATTCCGCTGACGACGAAGGAATTCGATGCGGTGTACGAGCTGCCGTATGCGCGCGCGCCGCATCCGGGGTACGGCGACGCGAAAATTCCCGCGTGGGAAATGATCCGCTTCTCGGTCGCGATTCAGCGCGGCTGTTTCGGCGGCTGCACGTTCTGTTCGATCACCGAGCACGAAGGTCGCATCATCCAGAGCCGCTCGGAGGCGTCGATGTTGCGCGAAATCGAGACGATCCGCGACAACACGTCGCCGGCTTCACCGGCGTGATCTCCGATCTCGGCGGACCGACGGCGAACATGTACCGCCTCGCGTGCAAGAGCCGCGAGATCGAGTCGGCGTGCCGTCGACCCTCGTGCGTGTTTCCCGGCGTCTGCCCGAATCTCGACACCGAATCACGCGCCGCTGATCGAGCTGTATCGCAAGGCGCGCGCGCTGCCCGGCATCAAGAAGGTATTGATCGCGTCCGGCGTGCGCTACGACCTCGCGATCGAATCACCGGAGTACGTGAAGGAACTGGCGCAACACCACACCGGCGGTTACCTGAAGATCGCGCCGGAAGCGATCGGCGAAGGACCGCTGTCGAAGATGATGAAGCCCGGCGTCGGCACCTACGACAAATTCAAAGAGCTGTTCGACAAGTTCTCGAACGAGGCCGGTAAGGAGCAGTACCTGATTCCGTACTTCATCGCCGCGCATCCGGGCACCACCGATGAAGACATGCTCGAACTCGCGCTGTGGCTGAAGCAGAACGGTTATCGCGCCGATCAGGTGCAGGCGTTTCTGCCCGGCCCGATGGCCACCGCCACCGCGATGTGGCATTCCGGCAAGAACCCGCTGCGCAAGGTCACGCGCGATGGCGAAGAGGTAATTGTGGTCAAAGGTCTCAAGCAACGTCGTCTGCACAAGGCATTTCTGCGCTATCACGACCCCAACAACTGGCCGCAGCTGCGCGAGGCGCTGCATCGGATGGGGCGCGCCGAACTGATCGGCAACGGCAAGAAGCATCTCGTGCCGCGCTTCCAGCCGAAGGACACCGGCGCCGGCGAAGGCAAGCGCAAACGGCCGTTCCGAACCCAGCACGTACGCTGACTCCGCGAGGCTCGACAACAGCGGTTCCGATACACCATCCTCGCCGATACCACCATCCGCGCGACGAGGGCGAACCATGACAAGCTTACCGATCCTTCCCGGCCGGCTCGGCACACCTTCCATGCAACTGCGCGACGACCCGCGCGCCGATCCGCGGATGCTCGCGGCGATGGCCGTCGCTCGGTCTCGACGTGGCGGCGACCGCCGCCACCGATCGATGCGAGCGCGCCGCTCGAACACCTGCGCGAATTCGCCGCCGAAGCAGAGTCCGGATTCGGCGCGGCGTTCGCGGCGCTGATCACGGCGCTGCCGCCGGTCAAAGGCGTGAGCGCGTCGACCGAAGTCGATCCGCGGCGTGGACGGCAATCCGATCACGTTGTTCATTCACCGACCCGCTGGCGGCCAAAGGTCCGATGCCCGGCATGCTGCACCTTCACGGCGGCGGCATGGTCATCGGCGCAGCCGCGGACGCGCAGTACGTGCGATGGCGCGATGAACTCGCGGCGGCCGGCATGGTGGTGGTCGGTGTGGAGTTCCGCAACGGCGCCGGCAAGCTCGGCTCGCACCCGTTTCCCGCAGGATTGAACGATTGCACCAGCGCGCTGCAGTGGGTGACCGACAACAAATCGCGACTCGGGATCTCGAAGCTGATCGTGTCGGGCGAGTCCGGCGGCGGCAACCTGACGATTGCGACGACGCTGAAGGCGAAGCGCGACGGTCGCATCGCTCAGATCGACGGTGTGTACGCGCAATGCCCGTACATCTCCGGCGCGTATGCGCCGAAGCCGCGCGAGCTGATGTCGCTGCACGAGAACGACGACTACTTCATCGGCTGCGGGCATGATGGCGATGCTGGCGCGGGTGTACGACCCGACCGGCGCAAACGCGACCAACCCGCTCGCGTGGCCGTATGCACGCAACCGCGGCGGACCTGCGCGGGCTGCCGCCGCACGTCATTTCGGTGAATCAGCTCGACCCGCTGCGCGACGAAGGGCTGGCCTACTACCGCAAGTTGCTCGACGCCGGCGTCAGCGCGGTGAGCCGAACCGTCAACGGTACGTGCCACGCCGGCGACTGCATCTTCCGCGGCGCAATGCCGGAGGTGTACGCGGCGACGATTCGCGACATCAAGGGCTTTGCCGACGCGTTGAGTTGAGTTGGGCGACACAACGAATCTGTCGATCGTCGCGTAAGATAGCCGCGAACGATCGAACGGACAGTTATCGAATTGCGCGTACAACGACTCATTCCGACCGCGTTGTTTCTGGTGTTCGTCGGCGCGACGGCGCACGCGGCCGTCGTCTGGCATCTGCTCGCATCGACCTCGGTGGCGGTGACGCCGGCGGACGCAAAGGCGCCACAGCACGACGAGATCCGTCTGCCGTCGGCGCGCGGACCGTTCGTGAGCCTGCGACTCCAGGTGGACGGCGGGACCGTTGCGCTCGATCGCTACGTCGTCACGTTCGCGCACGGTTCGACGCGAGCGGTCGACCTCAAAGGTAAAGCGCTGGAATCCGGCGGCGTTACACCCGAACTGCATTTGACCGGCAACGATCATGTAATCCGCAGGATCGACTTCTGGTACCGCGCACCGAAGTTCGCGACGGTACATCTGTACGCTCGCTGAGCGTCACGCCGCTACAACACCGCCTTCAGAAATTTCCCCGTATACGACTTCTTGTGTTTCGCGAGCTGCTCCGGCGTGCCGGTCGCGATCACTTCACCGCCACCGCCGCCGCCTTCCGGCCCGAGATCGATGATCCAGTCGGCGGTCTTGATGACGTCGAGGTTGTGTTCGATCACGACGATCGTGTTGCCGTCGTCGCGCAACCGGTGCAGCACTTCGAGCAGCTGCTTGATGTCGTGAAAGTGCAGCCCGGTGGTGGGTTCGTCGAGGATGTAGAGCGTCTGCCCGGTGTCGCGCTTCGAGAGTTCGCGCGACAGCTTCACGCGCTGTGCTTCGCCCCCCGATAGCGTCGTTGCGCTCTGCCCGAGCCGGATATACGAAAGCCCGACGTCGACGAGCGTCTGGCATTTGCGTGCGAGCATCGGCACCGCGTCGAAGAACGCGCGCGCTTCTTCGATCGTCATATCCAACACTTCGCTGATGTTCTTGTCCTTGTACCGCACGTCGAGCGTTTCGCGGTTGTAGCGCTTGCTCTTGCAGACGTCGCACGGCACGTAGATGTCCGGCAGGAAGTGCATCTCCACTTTGATCAAACCGTCACCCTGGCACGCTTCACAACGACCGCCTTTCACGTTGAAGCTGAAGCGGCCGGCCTGGTAGCCGCGGCTGCGCGCTTCCTGCGTTTGCGCGAACAGCTCGCGGATCGGTGTGAACAAACCGGTGTACGTGGCGGGGTTCGAGCGCGGCGTGCGGCCGATGGGGCTCTGGTCGATGTCGACCACCTTGTCCACCAGATTCAAGCCGTCGATGCCGTCGTGCGTCGCGGCCGTCGGCGTAGTCGCCTTGTTCAGCACGCGCGCCGCGACCGGCATCAGCGTGTGATTGATCAAGGTCGATTTGCCGGATCCGGACACGCCGGTGACGCAGGTGAACAATCCGAACGGAATCTCGACGGTGAGATTCTTCAGGTTGTTCCCGCGCGCGCCGCGCACGCGGATGAGCTTCGACGAATCCACCGGGCGGCGCGTCTTCGGCACTTCGATCTTCTGCTTGCCGGAAAGGTACTGGCCGGTGATCGAGCGTTTCGATTTCAGAATGTCCGCCAGCTTTCCCTGCGCGACCACCTCACCGCCGTGCACACCCGCGCCGGGACCGATGTCGATGATGTGATCGGCGCGGCGAATGGCTTCCTCGTCGTGCTCGACCACGATCACGGTGTTGCCGAGGTCGCGCAGGTGAATCAGCGTACGCAACAGCCGCGCGTTGTCGCGTTGATGCAAGCCGATCGACGGCTCGTCGAGGATGTACATCACCCCGACGAGTCCTGCGCCGATCTGGCTTGCGAGCCGGATGCGCTGCGCTTCACCGCCGGACAGCGTGTCGGCGCTGCGATTCAGCGTCAGATAGTTCAAGCCGACGTCGTTGAGGAACTGCAGCCGCGCGCAGATCTCCTTCAGAATCTTCGACGCAATCTCGCCGCGGCGGCCGCCGAGTTTCAAACTGGCGAAGTAGTCGAACGCGTCTTCCACGGAGCGGTCGGTGAGATCCGGCAGTGTGGTTTCGCCGATGAATACGTTGCGCGATTCCTCTTTCAGTCGCGTGCCGCCGCAAGCCGGACATCCGCGCACCGTCAGATACCTCGCGAGATTCTCGCGCACCATAGTGGAGTCGGTTTCGCGATAGCGGCGCTCCATGTTCGGCACCACGCCCTCGAAGCGATGCCGGCGCTGAATGACGTCGCCACGATCGTTCACGTAGCTGAAGTCGATGCGTTCCTGGCCACTGCCGTTCAGGATCGCTTCGCGCTGCTTTTTCTTCAGCGTGCCGAACGGCGCTTCGACGTCGAATTCGTAGTGTTTCGCCAGCGACATGAGCATGTGGAAGTAATAGACGTTGCGCCGGTCCCAGCCGCGGATCGCACCTTCGGCCAGCGAAAGATCCGGATCGGCGACGACGAGATCGGCATCGAAGAACTGCTTCACGCCCAATCCGTCGCACTCCGGGCACGCGCCGGCCGGATTGTTGAACGAGAACATGCGCGGTTCGAGTTCGTTGATGCTGTAGCCGCAGTGCGGGCAAGCGAAACGCGCGGAGAACACCAGATCCTTGGCCTTCTCGTCGTCGATGAACGACACCTTGGCCACGCCGTCGGCGAGGGAGATGGCGGTTTCGAACGACTCGGCGAGCCGTTGTTGCACGTCGTCGCGCACGCGCAGCCGGTCGATCACGGCCTCGATCGTATGCTTCTTGTTCTTGTCGAGCGTCGGCGGATGGTCGAGGTCCGTGACGATCCCATCGACGCGCGCCCGGATGAAACCGTTGGCGACCAGTTCGCGGAACACGTGCTGGTGTTCGCCTTTGCGATCGGCGATCACCGGCGCTAGCACCATGATGCGCGCGTCACCAGGCAAGGCGAGCACCTGATCCACCATCTGGCTCACGGTCTGCGCCGCGAGCGGTTGACCATGGTTCGGACAGCGCGGTTCGCCGACGCGCGCGAACAACAATCGCAGATAGTCGTAGATTTCGGTGATCGTGCCGACCGTCGAGCGCGGGTTGTGCGACGTGGATTTCTGTTCGATCGAGATCGCCGGCGAGAGACCTTCGATGTGGTCGATGTCGGGCTTTTCCATCATCGACAGGAATTGCCGCGCGTACGCGGACAACGATTCGACGTAGCGGCGCTGCCCCTCCGCGTACAACGTATCGAAGGCGAGCGACGACTTTCCAGAACCCGACAGGCCGGTGACCACCACGAGCTTGTCTCGCGGAATCGTCAGGTCGAAGTTCTTCAAATTGTGGGTACGCGCCCCACGCAGCGTGATCTCGTCCACTGACCCTTCCGCGCAGCGAAAACGAGAAAAAATACGCGGTACGTTCCCGCGCCGCAAGGCGCCTATCACTCACTGCTGACAGGGGCGAGCGCCGTGTGTTTTCGAGGGGACGATGCGATATGCTGCCGCGTCTCACGACCATCGGCACACGAGAACTGACATGGCGCGCGGCATCAACAAAGTCATCCTGATCGGCAATCTGGGGCGCGACCCGGAGACTCGGTATACACAAGGCGGTTCGGCGGTGACGAACCTGCGCCTTGCAACGGCCGAGTCGTGGAAGGACAAACAGACCGGCGAGCAACAGGAACGCACCGAGTGGCATTCGGTCGTCTGCTTCGCGCGTCTCGGCGAAATCGCCGGCGAATACCTGCGCAAAGGCAGCAAGGTCTATATCGAAGGCCGGCTGCAGACGCGCAAATGGCAGGACAAAGACGGCAACGACCGCTACTCGACCGAAATCGTCGCCAACGAGATGCAGATGCTCGACAGTCGCGGCGGCGGTGAGCCGGGCGATGCACCGCCGATGCGGCAGGCCGGCAATGCCCCGCGCAACCAGGCTGCCCGCGGCGACAAGCGAGCGGCGGAACCGCAATCGCAAGGCGCCGATCGATACGACTCGAGCACCAGCGACTTCGGCGACGACATCGACGACGACATTCCGTTCTGACCGCAGCGCGGCATTGCCGCGCTCAACCTCGATACAGACCGACGATCAGCAGACCCGCGCCGAGCGTGAGCAGGTACGCGACGTAAGGCGACATCCCGGTGCGCTCGATCCACTTCAGGAAGTAGTGAATCGACAGGTACGACGTCGCGGCCGATAGCCCGAATCCGATGACGACCTCGTTCCAGGCCACCGCGGCGTGTATCTGGATCGCGCCGATCGTGCCGAGCACCGTCGTGCCGAATATGGTCGGAATCGCCAGCAGGAAAGCGAAGCGCGATGCCGCCTCGCGCGACATGCCCAGCAACAGTCCCGCGGTGATCGTGATTCCGGAGCGCGACGTTCCCGGAACGATTGCGAGCATCTGCAGGCAGCCGATCAACAGCGCATCGCGCCACGACACCTCGAACTCGGTAGTGCCGGAGCGCGGAATGCGCGTATCGGCCACCCACAGCAGCAGCCCGAAGCCGACCGTTGTCGCGGCAATCAGGAACAGCGAGCGCGGATTCGGCTCCACCCAGTCGCGCAGCAGAATCCCGAGCGCGACGATCGGCAGCGTTGCCGTCAGCACCTGGGCCATCAGTCGCACGTAAACGTCCGCCTGGCCTTCGCGGAACCAGTTCCACAATCCGCCACCGAAGTGCGCCAGATCGTGACGGAAGTAGACCAGCACGGCGGCAAGCGATCCGGCGTGCATCGCGACGTCGAGCACCAACCCCTGCGGCGGCCAGCCGAACAGCATGGACGGGAGTACCAGGTGGGCTGACGTGGAGATCGGCAGAAATTCGGTCAGCCCCTGCATGATCGCCAGCGAGATGACCTGAAATAGATCCAAAAGAGCGATGCCACGGACGCGATGGTGGCCGCAGTCTAGCGACCTGCGCCCGGGTTCGACAGGCGGAACCGGGGATGATGTCGGTGCTACGGCTGCGTGATATGGTTGATCCCATGCAAGCAGAAGCATCCGTTCGCAAAGTAATTCCGCTGTTTCCGCTGGGCACGGTGCTGTTCAGCGGCGGGCGGCTGCCGCTGCGGATCTTCGAACCGCGCTACACGTCGATGGTCAGCCGCTGTCTGCGCGAGAAGTCCGGATTCGGCGTGGTGTTGATCCGCGAAGGGTCCGATGCGCGGCTCGGCAAGAATCCGAGCCAGCCCGAGATCTTCAGCGTCGGCACCTACGGCACCATCGTCGACTTCAATACGCTGAACAACGGCATGCTCGGCATCATCACCAGCGGCGGCCCGAAGTTCCGCATCCTCGAAACGACGGAAACCAGCGACCATCTGTTGATGGGTACGGTCGAATTCCTACCGGAAGAGCGCGCGCAGGCCACTGGCGAAGAACACGCCTCGCTGATCGAAATGTTGCGCGAACTGATGAAGCACCCGATGGCGCAGAAGCTCGCGCTCGACGTCGACTATCGCGACGCGCGCTCGGTGTCGTGGCGCCTTTCGGAACTGTTGCCGCTGGAACCCGAGATCAAGCAAGGGCTGCTGCAGATGAGTCTGCCGCGCGAGCGGCTCGCGGAACTGACCCGCATCGTCAACAACCTGCGTAATTGACCATGGTCCGCTCGACCCACGCGCCTGCCACCGCGACGGTGATCGACATCGACGCGTACATGCTCGATCTAGGTCGCAATGCGCGTGCCGCAGCGCGCACCATTGCCGGCGGCCGGCACCGGCGCGAAATCGAGAGCGTTGCAGGCGATCGCCGCCGCATTGAACGACGCGCGGCCCGCGCTCGCGGAAGCGAATCAACTGGACCTCGCCGGCGCGAAGGCGGCGAAGATCGAGCAACCGCTGATCGACCGTCTGGTGCTCGACGAGCGCGGCGTCGACCGAATGATCGAAGGCATCCGCGAAGTGGATGCGCTGCCCGACCCGATCGGCGCGATCACCGGTCTCGAATTCCAGCCAAGCGGCATCCAGGTGGGCCGGATGCGCGTCCCGCTCGGCGTCATCGGCATGATCTACGAATCGCGGCCGAACGTAACGGCCGATGCCGCGGCTTTGTGTCTGAAATCCGGCAACGCCTGCATTCTGCGCGGCGGATCCGAAGCGTTTCATACCAACACCGCGATCGCGGCGGCGATCGCGAAAGGCCTGGTCGAAGCGCAACTGCCGGTGACGGCAGTGCAACTCGTCGCAACGACCGATCGCGCGGCGGTCGGCGCGCTGCTGAAGTTGAAGCAATACGTCGACGTGCTGGTGCCGCGCGGTGGTAAAAGTCTGATCGAGCGCGTCAGCGCCGAGTCGACGATCCCGGTGATCAAACACCTCGACGGCATCTGCCACGTTTACATCGACGACGGCGCCGATCCCGACATGGCGGTGCAGATCGCGTTCAATTCGAAAACCGAAAAGTACGCGGTGTGCAACGCGATGGAGACGCTACTCGTCGCGCAATCGATCGCGCCGCGCGTGCTGCCGTCGTTGAGGCACCAGTTCGAGCGCGCCGGCGTCGAACTGCGTGGCTGTGCGAAAACGCGCGTGCTGTTGCCCGGCATTGCAGCAGCAACCGAAGCCGACTGGCACGCGGAATATCTCGCTCCGATTCTGTCGATTCGAATCGTCGCGGGTCTCGATGAAGCGATCGACCACATCGCCACGTATGGTTCGCAACACACCGACGTAATCGTCTCTAACGACTATGCAAGGGCGCGACGGTTTCTGACGGAAGTGGACTCCGCGTCGGTGATGGTGAACGTTTCCACCCAGTTCGCGGACGGATTCGAATTCGGCCTCGGCGCCGAGATCGGCATCTCCACCGACAAACTGCACGCGCGCGGCCCGGTCGGGCTCGAAGGTCTGACGACGCAGAAGTTCGTCGTCTTCGGCAACGGCGAGATCCGGCATCGTTGATCGGCTTTCTCGGCGGTACGTTCGACCCCATCCACAACGGTCACCTGCACGCGGCCACGTCCGCTGCCGTGGCGCTCAATCTGGAGTTCGTGAACCTCGTGCTTGCCGCGCGGCCGAAACACCGCGCGGAACCGTTTGCACCGATCGAACACCGCTGGGCGATGCTCGAACTCGCGGTGGAAGGACGTGACCGATTGCGCGCCGACGATTGCGAGATCAGGCGCGGCACGACGAGCTATACGGTGGAGACGCTCGAAGAAGTGCGTGCACGATACGGCGCGCAAATGCCGCTCGTCTGGCTGCTCGGCTGGGACGCGTATTCCGCGCTCCCAACGTGGCATCGTTGGCGCGAACTCGCGACGCTCGCACACCTCTGCGTCATGCAGCGACCTGGACACGACGAGACGCTGGATGCCGAGATGCGCGAGTTCACCGAGTCTCACCGAACGGATGACATCGCGCTGCTGCGGCGCCGGCCCGCCGGTCGCGTCGCGTTCATCGATGCACCGATGTTGAGCGTTTCGTCGACCGATATCCGAATGCGCCTACAGCGCGGCGAGAACGTCGGGCAATTGCTCCCGTCCGCGGTCTCGACCTATATTAAGGAGCACCAACTGTACCGAGGACCCTCCTGCCAATGACATCAGTCGCCTGATGAAAGCAGTACGCAGTGCTCCCGAGCACATGGCACCGAACAAATTGCGCGATCACGTCGTACGCGCGCTGGAAGACCTCAAAGGAAAAGAAATCGTCGCGCTCGATGTTTCGCGCGCCACCAGCGTGACCGACTACATGGTCATCGCAAGCGGTACCTCCAACACACACGTCAAAGCCCTCGTCGACAACCTGCTCGAGTCGTCCAACGCAAGCGGTATTCCGTCGATCGGCGTCGAAGGACGCGAAACGATGGAATGGGTGCTGGTGGACCTCGGCGACGTCGTCGTGCACGTGATGAAACAGGAGACCCGCGACTTTTACGACCTGGAACGACTCTGGTCGGAAGTGCCGCGCGCCGAGTCGACGGCGTGACCGCCACTTAGCGCGGTCGTTCGGTGAAGATCCGATTGTTGTGCGTGGGTACCCGTGTGCCTGAATGGGTCGCAGAAGGCTATTCGACGTTTGCCCGCCGCTTACCGAAAGACAATGCACTGGTGTTGGAGGAGGTTCCCGCGGCGCGGCGCCAGGGGGATGTACAGCGCTGCATAGACGACGAGGGCGAACGCCTGCTCAGCAAGGTGGGCCGGGACGATTGTGTGATCGCGTTGGATGAACGCGGCAGCGCCTGGAGTAGTGTCGTGCTCTCGCAGAAGCTGGCGGCGTGGCGGCGCGATGGACGCGACGTCGTATTGCTGGTGGGTGGCGCAGACGGCTTGTCGGACAAGTGTATGGCACGTGCGGCTGGGTCATGGTCGCTGTCTGCAGCTACACTGCCGCATGCACTGGTGCGCGTCGTGGTTGCAGAGCAGATCTATCGAGCCTGGACGCTGCTGACGGGCCACCCTTATCACCGGGAATAAAAAGGCACCGGGAATGAACGCCGGCGCTCTTTGAGTCACGATAGAAGATGGTTGCTTCGTCCCATATAAAGGATCCGAATCGCGAACAGCGCGACTTCACGAGTCGCGTGATCGCGTTGTTCCTGCTCGCGCTGCTCGCGATCTTCGTGCTCATCGCACGAATGATCCATCTGCAGGTCGCCGACTACGAAAAATATCGCACCCGTGCCGATCAGAACCGGATTCAGGTGCAGCCGATCGGTCCGCCGCGCGGCCTGATCTTCGACCGGAACGGCGTGCTGCTCGCCGACAACCAGCCGGTGTTCTCGCTCGGACTGATCGCCGAACAGATCACCGACCTGAACGGTGTGCTGGCGGAGCTGCACAAGCTCGTCGAGTTCGACGACCGCGACGTCGACGCGTTCAAGAAGCGTTTCGAACGACGGCGCCGGCCGTTCGAGTCGGTGCCGCTGAAGGTGGTGTTGTCGGAGGAAGAGATCGCGGCGCTGGCGGTGAACCGCTTCCGCTTGCCAGGCGTCGTCGTCGAAGCGCAGCTCGTGCGCCATTACCCGCTCGGCAGTCTGATGGGGCACGCGATCGGATCGGTGCGGCGCATCAGTGAAGACGACCTCAAGGTGCTCGACCCGGTCAGCTACAGCGCGACGCAGTTCATCGGCAAGCTCGGTGTCGAGCGCGTGTACGAGCGGTCGCTGCACGGGCAGGTTGGCTATCAGCAGGTGGAGACCGACGCGCGCGGACGCGTCCGCAAGGTGCTCAACGTCCAACCGCCGGTGGGCGGACAGAACCTGACGTTGCAGCTCGACGTGCGGCTGCAACAAGCGGCCACCGATGCGCTCGGCGAACGCCGCGGTGCGGTCGTCGCGATCGATCCGCGCACCGGCGGCATCCTCGCGATGGTCAGCAATCCCGGTTACGACCCGAACCTGTTCGTCACCGGCATCAGCGCCGCGCGCTACAAAGAGCTGAGCGAAGACCGGCAGATGCCGCTGTTCAACCGCGCCATCAACGGCCAGTACGCGCCCGGTTCGACATTCAAGCCGATGGTGGCGATCTGCGGTTTGTCGCTCGGCGCCACCAACTGGGACCGGACGATTTCGGACCACGGCTTCTTCAAGCTGCCGGGCCAGGCGCGGATTTATCGCGACTGGAGCTGGACCAAGGGCAACAGCGGCGGCCAGGGCATCGTCGATCTCACGCGCGCCATTTATCGCTCGTCGAACGTGTACTTCTTCGATCTCGCGTCGCGGCTCCAGATCAACGATTTCGTCTCGTGCGCGTCGAAGTTCGGCTACGGCAAGAACACGACCGTCGATGTGGCCGATGCATTGCCGGGACGGTTGCCCGATCCGGTGTGGAAGCGCGGCGCCAAAGGCGAGCCGTGGTATCCCGGTGATACCGTCAATATGGGCGTGGGGCAGGGCGATGTGCTGGCGACGCCGTTGCAACTCGCCACGGTTGCGGCGCTGATCGCCGAACGCGGCCATTGGATACGGCCACGGATGTTGCTGTCGAGCGACCAGGCGTTGACCGAGTGGGATCCGCCGCCGCCGATGCCCGACGTCACCAATCTGGTCTCCGCATCCGACTGGGAACGCCTCATCGATGCGATGGAGATGGTCGTGCATCGCGGCAACCTCGGATATCAGCAGAGCGGCACCGCGTTCCCGTACATCGGCAAAGACCTGCCGTATCGAATGGCCGGCAAATCCGGAACGGCGCAGGTCGTCGGCATCAAACAGGGCGAGACGTACAACGAGAAGGAACTCGGCGAGTTCCAGCGCAAGCACGCGTGGTTCATCGCGTTCGCACCAGCGGACGCGCCGGAGATTGCCGTGTCGGTGCTGGTCGAAAACGGCGGCGGCGGTAGTGCGTTCGCGGCGCCGGTGGCGCGCAAGGTCATCGACGCGTATCTGCTGCCCGTGCTCGCGACGCGATGAGCGGCCGCGACTTCGTTCGGTCGTTACCGAGCGGTGGACTGCCGGCGGTTCGCCGGCTCAACAACATGCACCTCGATCCATTGCTGCTCGCCGCGCTGCTGCGCGGTGATCGCATTCGGGCTGGTCGTGTTGTTCAGCGCGCTGGGCAAAGACGTCGCGATCTTCGACGGACAGGTGATCCGGATACTGCTGGCGCTCGACCATCATGGTCGTTGCGGCGCAGTTCGAGCCCGGCGTGTATCTGCGCTGGACGCCGTTGCTCGTACGCGATCGGCATGGTGTTGCTCGTGGCGGTCGAGTTCTTCGGCGTGATCGTCAAAGGATCGCAGCGTTGGCTCGAAGTGCCGGGGCTGCCGCGGTTCCAGCCGTCGGAAATCATGCGGATCGCCGTGCCGCTGATGGTGGCGTGGTACTTCAACGAGCGGCCGTTACCGCCGCGGTTCGGACATCTGATAGTGGCGCTGGCGATCATCGGCGCGCCGTCTGCGTTGATCGCGATACAGCCGGACCTCGGCACCGGAATTCTGGTGGCGTCGGCCGGACTCGCAGTGATCGTGCTGGCCGGGCTGCAATGGCGCTGGATCGGGCTCGCGGTGCTCGCGGGCGCAGCCGCGTTGCCGGGCCTCTGGTATGTGATGCGCGACTACCAGCGCGACCGGGTGCTGACGCTGTTCGATCCCGAACGCGATCCGCTCGGCGCCGGATGGAACATCATTCAGTCCACCACCGCGATCGGTTCGGGCGGCGTGTTCGGCAAAGGGCTGTTCGAAGGCACCCAGTCGCACCTCGATTTCCTGCCCGAGGGGCAAACCGACTTCATCATCGCGGTGGTCGCGGAGGAACTCGGGCTCATCGGCGTGATCACACTGCTGGTCCTGTACCTCGTGATCATCGCGCGCGGCTTGTACATCGCGACGCAAGCCCGGCAGACATTCGGACGTCTGACAGCCGGCGGATTGACGCTGACGTTCTTCGTCTACGCATTTGTTAACATCGCCATGGTCTCGGGGCTGCTGCCGGTGGTCGGTGTGCCGTTGCCGCTCGTGAGTTACGGGGGCACGTCGGCGATCACGCTACTCGCGGGCTTCGGGATCGTGATGTCGATTTACACCCATCGTGGGTGGTAACAAGGAGGTTGCGGGACATGCGGATGACGGCGGGAATCGGCGTAGCCGTTGCGTTGCTGTATGCGCTGTACAGCCTCGCTGCGTCCGATTTCAGTGGTCGCGCCGACGTCGACGCCTATGTCGATCAGCTTTCGCAGCAACAAGGTTTCAACCGCGAAGAGCTGGCCAAGCTGTTCAAGGAAGCCGAACGCAAGCAGAACATTCTCGACGCGATCGCGCGTCCTGCGGAGAAGACGAAGCCGTGGTCTGAGTATCGGGACGTCTTTCTGACCGATACGCGCATCGCCGAAGGCGTCGAGTTCTGGCGCGAAAATGCCGCCACGCTCGCCAAGGCCGAGCAGGAATATTCGGTTCCACCGGAAATTGTCGTCGCGATCATCGGCGTGGAAACGCGTTACGGTCGCAACGCCGGCACGTATCGTGTGCTCGACGCATTGACCACGCTCGCGTTCGACTACCCGCCGCGCAGCGATTTCTTCCGCGGCGAACTCACCGAATTTCTGCTGCTTGCGCGCGAAGAAGGCATGGACCCGCGTTCGCTGATGGGCTCGTATGCGGGCGCGATGGGCTACGGCCAGTTCATCCCGTCGAGCTTCCGCAACTACGCGGTCGATTTCGACGGCGACGGAAAGCGCAACATCTGGACGAATCCCAAGGACGCGATCGGCAGCGTCGCGAACTATTTCCGCAAGCACGGCTGGACCGCGGACGGTCACGTGGTGGAACCCGCGTCGATCAATACGCCGCAGGCCGATGCGGTCTCCAACGAGAGTCTCAACCTGTTGTATACGGTCGGACAGCTGCGCGCGCTGGGCGTGACGGTCAACGGCGTTCCGGATGCAGCCGAGGCGGGCTTATACCGAATGGATGGCAGCACCGGCCTCGAGTATTGGGTAGGCTTGCACAACTTTTACGTCATCACCCGGTACAACCACAGCAGCATGTACGCGCTCGCCGTTCATCAACTGGGGCAAGCCATCGCGGGCCGCGCATCGGAAGTCGCAGCGGCTGAGCCGGCTACGGAGACGGTGACTCAATGAAGTTCGGCCGCGCGGGCCGGCTGGCGTTCCTGTCTCCGTTGGTTCTCGTCGCCGCGTGTTCGACCACTCCTACCACCACCCGCCCGTCGGCCGATAGCGGACCCGTCGGGCAAACGCCGGACCTGAGCAACCTCCCGGACCCGATTCCGCACGCCGAACCGCCGAGCAAGTATGGGAACAAGAGCCCGTACGAGGTGCTGGGCAAGACCTACTACGTGTTGCCGAATCCCGAGAACTACAAGGAATACGGCAAGGCATCGTGGTACGGCACGAAATTCCACGGCCAGCGCACGTCGAGCGGTGAGTTGTACGACATGTACAAGTTGACCGCCGCGCATCGCAGCCTGCCGATCCCGTCGTACGTCCGCGTCACGAATCTCGACAACCATCGCACTGCGATCGTTCGCGTAAACGATCGCGGGCCATTTCACAGCGAACGGCTGATCGACCTGTCGTACGCGGCCGCGGTGAAACTCGGTTTCGCCGATCAGGGCACCACCCGTGTGATGGTCGAACTGATAGACGGAACCGATCAGCTGCCGAACGTTGCATCGTCGAACGAACCCGCTGCGGCTCGGACGCCACCAGCCGACGCGCATTGGCGTCGGTGCCGCCGGAACCGGACGTTCCGGGTCCGGGGCGGATATTTCTACAGGCGGGCGCGTTCAAGGATGCGGCCGGCGCAGAACGGCTGCGCACCGATCTGACCGAACTCGATCGGCAGCTCCGTGTACGTCCAGCGGCTGCCGAGCGATGGCTACTATCGCGTTCGAATCGGCCCGTTGGCGCAGATGAGCGAAGCAACGCGGTTGCAGGCAGCTGATCGTCGGCGCGTCGCACCCCAAGCCGCTGATCGTCAGGGAATGACGTACAATCGCCGCCGCATTTCCTTCCTATTGATCTAACCAACGAGAATCATGACCGCCAGACTACGGATCATCGTCGCGCTTTCCCTTTGGCCATTCTTCGCCTTTGCCGCCGAACCGGCGCCGGTTCCCTCCGCAGCGCCTCCGCCGCCGCCGGAGATCAATGCAAGCGCATACATCCTGATCGACTACGACACCGGTGACGTGCTCACCGAAAAGAACGTCGACCAGCGCGTACCGCCGGCGAGCCTGACGAAGATCATGACGAGCTACATCGCGGCGCGCGAAATCGAGTCGGGCCGCATCCATCTCACCGACGACGTGCCGATCAGCGTGAACGCCTGGAAACACGCCGCGCCGGAAGAGAAACAGTCGGCGATGTTCATCCGCGAAGGCACCACGGTGAAACTCGAGGATCTGCTGCGCGGCGTGATCATCCAGTCCGGTAACGATGCGACCGTCGCGGTGGCCGAGTATGTCGGCGGCAGCGAAGACGCGTTCGTCGACCTGATGAACCAGGAAGCGAAAACGCTCGGCATGTTCGGCAGTCATTTCATGAACTCGGACGGGCTGCCCGATCCCGAGCACTACAGCACGGTGCGCGACCTCTCGACGCTTGCGCGCGCGCTGATTCACGATCATCCGACGCACTATGCGATCTACTCGGAGAAGTCGTTCCGCTACAACGACATCGATCAGCCGAACCGCAACCGCCTGCTGTGGCGCGATCGCACCGTCGACGGCGTGAAGACCGGGCACACGTCCGAAGCGGGCTACTGCCTCATCGCGAGCGCGCTGCGCGACGGCATGCGGTTGATTTCGGTCGTTATGGGCACCGACAGCGACGAAGCGCGGATGCGCGAGAGTCAGAAACTGCTGTCGTACGGTTACCGCTTCTTCGAAACGCACAAGCTCTACGAGCCCGGCGTGATGCTGCGTACCGCCGAAGTCTGGTACGGGCAGGAGAACGAAGTGCAACTGGGCGTTGCGGCGCCGGTGTACGTGACGATTCCGCGCGGTCGCTATGCCGATCTGAAGGCCGAAACCGACGTCGCACGCGTGGTGAAAGCACCGTTCGCGGTCGGCGATCCGTTCGGCGAACTACGCGTGATGCTCGACGACAAAGCGGTGGTGAAAGTGCCGCTGACGGCGCAATCGGCCGTCGAGGAAGCGGGCTGGTTCAAGCGCTTGTGGCAAAGTATCTATCTGTTCTTCCGGGAGCTGTTGAGTTGACCGAGCCTTCGACTGAAGGTCCGCCGCGAATCGAATTCCCGTGCGACTATCCGGTGAAGATCGTCGGCGAAAATCGCGACACGTTCTCGCAGGACGTGGTCGATCTCGTGCGCCGGCACGCGCCGGAGATCACTGACGAGCACGTCAAGGTGCGCGCGAGCAAGGCCGGCAACTACTGCGCCGTGACGATCACGATCCGCGCCACCGGCGAAGCTCAGTTGCGCGAACTGCACGAAACACTGAAGACTCATCCATTGGTTCATCTGGTGCTGTGATGCGAACGCAAGACCTGGGACGCACCCGCTACATGCCGGTGTTTCAGGCGATGCAGACGTTCACCGCGGGCCGCTCACCCGAGACGCCCGACGAGTTCTGGTTGACCGAACACGAGCCGGTGTTCACGCAAGGTCAGGCCGGGCGCGCGGAGCATCTGCTCGCGCCGGGAGACATCGAAGTCGTGCAATCCGACCGCGGCGGTCAAGTGACGTATCACGGACCGGGGCAACTGGTGGTCTATCTGATGGTCGACGTGCGGCGCGCGAAGCTCACGCCGCGCGGGCTGGTTTCAGCGATCGAAGATTCGATCATCGACTTGCTGGCGGGGTACGGCATCGAAGCAGCCAATCGCCGCGATGCGCCCGGCGTATACGTCGCAGGCGCCAAAGTGGCGTCGTTGGGGCTGCGGATCCGCCGCGGCTGCTCCTATCACGGCCTGGCGTTGAACGTGCGCATGGACCTCGAGCCGTTCGGGCGGATCAATCCTTGCGGATTGATCGATCTGAAAGTCACCCAACTCGCGGATCTCGGCGGCCCCGACGTACTCGATGACGTGAAGGCGCCGTTGGTCGCTCGGCTGAGCGAACGATTGCAGCGTTGAATCAGTGGTGAATCGGGCACGCTGGATTGCGACGCAACCGCAGCTTGTGCCATTCCATCGCGAGCGCGTCGAGATACAAGACGTGGCCGGTCAACGGAGCGCCGGTTCCGGTGATCAACTTCCACGCCTCCATCGCCTGCACGCTGCCGATGATGCCGACCAACGGCGCGGCGACGCCGTTCTCGGCGCAGTTCAACGCTTCGTCGTCTCCGCGCGGGAACAGGCAGCGGTAGCAGGGTGCATCGGCGACGGTCGGGTCGAACACCGCGACCTGGCCTTCGGTGCGGATGGCCGCGCCGGAAACGAGCGGCTTGCGTGCGGCGAAACACGCGTCGTTGATCGCATAGCGAACCAGGAAGTTGTCGGTGCCGTCGACCACGAGATCGGCGCGTTCGATCGCGCGCGCAAGGTTGTCGCCGGCGAGCCGCTCGTTGATCAGCGTCACTCGCGTCTCGGGATTCAACGCACGGATCGACGCCGCGGCCGATTCCACTTTCGCAATGCCAACGGATGCAGTGTGGTGCGCGATCTGTCGCTGAAGATTGGACAGATCGACGGTGTCGTGATCGGCGAGGATCAGATGGCCGACGCCGGCGGCGGCGAGATACAGCGCGACGGGTGAGCCCAGTCCACCGAGCCCGACGATCAGAACGGTTGCCGCAAGCAATCGTTCCTGCCCCTCGATGTCGACCTGGGGCAGCATGATCTGGCGGCTGTAACGAAGCAGCTGATCGTCGTTCATCGTTCGCCAAGCGTAACACGTTCGTGTCCGCCAACGTCCCGATGCGATGCAACGTGGCCGAACCCAGCCCGCTCGAACAGGCGCCTCACGGCGCTTCCCTGATCGTAGCCGTGCTCGACCAGCAGATGTCCGCCTGCGACTAGCCGCTGTCGGAGCGCCGCCCACGATCACGCGCAACGCGTCGAGGCCGTCCGCACCGCCGACCAACGCGGCCGTCGGCTCGCCAACGAGCGCATTCAGGTGCGGATCATCGCCGCGAATGTACGGTGGATTGGAAACGATGACGTCGTATGCATCGTCGACCGCCGCATACCAATCCCCGAGGCGCAGATCGACGTCCAGCCCGAGCCGGTCGGCGTTGCGCCGCGCGACGGCGATGGCGTCCGGGGATATGTCCGTGGCGGTAACCGAGCAGTCGTCGCGTTCGCGCTTGATGGCAAGCGCGATGGCGCCGGAGCCGGTGCCCAGGTCCAGCACCCGGGCACGCTGGACGAGTCGCGGCAATGCGAGTTCTACCAGCAGTTCCGTGTCGGGTCGCGGAATCAGCACTGCCGGCGATACGTCGAGCGTCAGACTCCAGAACTCGCGGTGTCCGATGATGTAGGCGAGCGGCGTTCCGCGGCGGTATTCCCGAAGTAGCTCTTCGACGCGCTGAGCCTCGTCGTGGCCGAGCAACTCGTCGCCATGCGCGTACAGATACGCACGGTTCTTGCCCAGCGCGTGCGCGATCAGTACTTCGAAATCGCGCCGCGCGTCGTCGGTGCGCGCCGTGCTCAGCAATGCGGCCGGCGTGGTCACGCGACGCCGAGCGCGGCGAGCGCTTCGGCCTGATGTTCCTGAACCAGCGGCTGGATCACTTCTTCGAGATGACCTTCCATGATCTCGCCGAGCTTGTAGAGCGTCAGATTGATGCGATGATCGGTCAACCGACCCTGCGGAAAGTTGTATGTGCGAATGCGCTCCGAACGATCGCCGCTCCCGACCAGCAGACGGCGCGACTGCGCCTGTTCCTGATGCTGCTTCTGCTGCCTCATGTCGAGCAAGCGGGCTCTGAGCAATGACATCGCGCGGGCGCGGTTCTTGTGTTGCGAGCGTTCGTCCTGACACTCCACGACGAGCCCGGTCGGAATGTGCGTGAGGCGCACGGCAGAATCGGTCTTGTTCACGTGCTGGCCGCCGGCGCCGGAGGACCGATACGTGTCGATGCGCAAGTCGCTCTTCGGAATGTCGATGTCTTCGACTTCGTCCGCCTCGGGAAGAATCGCTACGGTGCAGGCGGAAGTGTGGATGCGCCCTTGCGATTCCGTCTGCGGCACGCGTTGCACGCGATGCACGCCCGATTCGAACTTCAGCTGGCTGTAGACGTGCTCGCCCTCGATACGACTGATGATCTCTTTGAATCCGCCGTGTTCGCCGGGACGCTCGTTGAGAATCTCGAGCCGCCAGTGCTTCTCTTCCGCGTAGCGCGAGTACATGCGGAAGAGGTCGCCGGCGAAGATCGCGGCTTCGTCGCCGCCGGTGCCGGCGCGGATTTCCAGAAACACGTTCGCGTCGTCGTGCGGATCCTTCGGCACGAGCAACGCCTTGATTTCGAGCTCCAGCGCATCGATGCGCGCACGCAACTGATCGCGATCGTCGGACGCGAGTTGTCGCATTTCCGCGTCGTCGTCTTCGAGCAACGCCTGTGCGTCATCGAGCTGAGCGCGCATCGATCCGATGCGTCGATGGCGCTCGATGATCGGTTCCAGTTCGGAATATTCCTTCGACAGCGCGGTGAACTTGTCGCGGTTCGAAACGATTTCCGATTCGCCGAGCAAGCGCCGACAGCTCTTCGTGACGATCGGCAAGATCGTCCAGCGTTGCGAGGATGGACGGCGACAGAGTCATCGGTTGAGCGGGTCAGTCCGGCTTGTCGAGGCCGTACAGTGCGCGCACGTAGTCGAGCATCTCGTGATGGCCTTCGGCGCTCGCTTCGCGGATCGCGATCGTGGGTTCGTGAATCAGCTTGTTCGTGAGGGCTCGTGCGAACGCTTTCAGAACTTCGTCGACGTCTTCGCCATTGCTCAGTCGCTGACGCGCGCGCTCGAGTTCGAACAGCTGCAGCGTTTCTGCGCGACTGCGGAACGTCGTCAGCAGATGCTGCGCGTCGCGGATGCGCTTCTCGCGGAAGTACCGGTCGGTTCCGGCAACGATCATTTCCTCCGCGCTCTCTGCGGCGCGCCGTCGTTCGCTGACGTTCGCCTCGATGATCTCTGTGAGATCGTCGATCGAATAGAGGTAGACGTCGCGCAGCTCCGCCACTTCGGGTTCGATGTCGCGCGGTACCGCGATGTCGACCATGAACATCGGCCGGTGGCGCCGGCTGCGGATCGCCGCTTCGACTGCGCCTTTGCCGAGTACCGGGAACGGACTGCCGGTCGACGCAATCACGATGTCGTGTTGCGCCAGCACGCTCGGCACGTCGGTGAGCTGGATCGCGCGCGCACCGAAATTCGCCGCCAGCGAACGCGCGTTGGCCAGCGTGCGGTTCGCGATGGTCATCGAACCGATGCCGGCGTTGCGAAGGTGTTGGGCGACCAGCTCGATCGTGTCACCCGCGCCGAGCAGCAGCGCGGCGTTCTGCGAGAGGTCGGCGAAGATCTGCTGCGCCAGCGACACGGCGGCGTATGCGACCGACACCGGATTGCGTCCGATGTCGGTATCGGTGCGCACCTGTTTCGCGACGTTCAGCGTCACCTGCGACAGCAGGTTCAGTTCAGGCCCGAGCGTGCCGGCTTCTCTCGCGGTATCGCACGCGTCTTTCACTTGCCCGAGGATCTGCGGCTCGCCGAGCACCTGCGAATCGAGACCCGCCGCGACGCGCATCAGATGCCGCGCCGCGTCGCGATCCCAATGCGCGTAAGCCGCCTCGCGAATGTCGGACGGCGCGACGTTGCGATAGCGTGACAACCAGTCGAGCAACGCCTCCTGATCGTTCATGTCGGCGGAGCAATAGAACTCGGTGCGATTGCAGGTCGAGAGAATGGCCACTTCGCCGACGGCCGGAATCGACCGCGCAAGATCGCGATGCGCCTGCACCAGACCCTCGACCGGGAACGCGATACGCTCCCGCAAATCGATGGGTGCCGTGCGAAAGTTGAGGCCGTACGCGAGAATCGCCATCAGCGGGTTCCGACAGAACCGCGACATCATATCAAAGCCGCGCCGGAAATCAGATGCAACGCTTGGCTAACCCGTTATTTCTAAAAGTGTTTTCGAACGGATGTCGACGCATTGCCTTTTGGACCGTGGTGCTCGTCACGGTGGCGGGCTGCGCGCTGCTGCATCCCGAACCCAAACTCGGGGCACCGGAGGTCGGCGGTTTTGCGGTGAAAGGGCGTATGGCAGTGAGAAACGGCGAAGACGGCTTCACGTCGAGCTTCGTCTGGCAACACGCCACCGGACGCGACGAGATCGATCTGTGGGGACCGCTCGGCCAGGGACACAGCCGGTTAGTTGGCGAAGCGGATGCAGTCACCGTGTACACGTCGAAGGGAGAGGTCTATCAGGAGCGGGACGCCGACGCGGCAATGCAACGCTGGTTGGGGTTCAGCTTGCCGATGGTCGCGCTCACTCATTGGATTCGCGGCGAGCAGGCACCGGGTATCCGGTCGAAGGCACCAGCTCCGACGCCGCGGGCGATCTCGCGTCGCTCGATCAATTGTCGTGGCGGCTCGAGTTTTCCGGTTACCAACCGTTCGACGGCGGGGCGCGTCTTCCCGCGCGAATCGTTGCGGTGCGCGGCGACGTGAAGGTGACGCTGCTGCCTGCGGAATGGTCGTTCGGCACACAGAACGCGTTTGACACCCCTTAACCTGATCCTCAAAATACCGCCCTTCCGCGAATCGGGGCTTCCGCCCGCGCGATTATCAATCTTCGTCGAGTTCCCTACTTGGGGCGTCGCCAAGCGGTAAGGCAGCGGGTTTTGATCCCGCCATCCCTAGGTTCGAATCCTAGCGCCCCAGCCAAGTCAGGCGGACCGACGAAGAACGTCCCAAGAGCCTGTTCGATCGTGAGTGAACACAGTTGCCCAACCTGATCGTATTTGCCGGCAATTCGCATCCGGAGCTCGCGAAGCGTGTCGCTCATCAGTTGCGGATCGATCTCGGCGCGGCCGATGTCGATCGCTTCAGCGACGGCGAAGTGCGGGTCGAGATTCACGAGAACGTGCGCGGTCGCGACGTGTTCATGCTGCAGTCGACCTGCGCGCCGACGAACGACAACCTGATGGAGCTGATGGTGATGGCCGATGCCATCAAGCGAGCCTCGGCGAGCCGTATCACCGCAGTGATGCCTTACTTCGGCTATGCCCGGCAGGACCGTCGGCCACGCTCGGCGCGCGTTCCGATCAGCGCCAAAGTGGTCGCCGACATGCTGGCGGTGGCCGGCGTGAACCGCGTATTGACCGTCGACCTTCACGCCGACCAGATCCAGGGATTCTTCAACGTTCCGGTCGACAACGTGTATGCGTCGCCGTTGCTGGTCGACCACGCGCTGGCGCAGCGCTATGCGAATCCGATGGTGATTTCACCCGACGTCGGCGGTGTGGTGCGCGCGCGTGCCATCGCGAAGCTGATCAACGACACCGACCTCGCGATCATCGACAAGCGCCGTTCGGTCGCCAACGAATCGGAAGTAATGAACGTGATCGGTGACGTCGACGGGCGCACCTGCATCATCGTCGACGACATCGTCGATACGGCCGGCACGCTGTGTCAGGCCGCCGCGGCGCTCAAGGAACGCGGCGCGTCCGGTGTCGTTGCATACATCACGCACGCGGTGTTGTCGGGTCCCGCGATCGACCGGATCAACGATTCCGCGCTCGATTCGATGTTCGTCACCGACACCATTCCGTTGTCCCCGCAGGGGAAAGCGTGTTCGCGGATCAAACAATTGAGCCTTGACCGGCTGCTGGCCGAAGCGATTCGGCGCGTCAGCAACGAAGAGTCGGTCAGCGCGATGTTTCGTTAGGTTTTTCGAAGGGTGCGTACGGGTTCTGGTCGCGGACCCGAAACGCGTTTGAACGTGACAACCAGGAGATAACCATGTCACAGCAGCAGATCGAGTTGGTTGCGGAAGCGCGGGCCGACGTCGGGAAAGGTGCGAGCCGCCGCCTGCGTCGAAACGCCTCGATGGTACCGGGCATCGTCTATGGAGGCGGTGAGGCGCCGATGAACATTTCGTTGATCGAGAACGATCTCTCGAAGGCGATCCAGTCGGATACGTTCTTCTCGCAGATCCTCGCGTTGAAACTCGGTGGCGCGCGCAGCCAGGTGCTGGCGCGCGACATGCAGCGACATCCGGCAACGAACAAGCCGATGCACATCGACTTCCAGCGCATCCTGGCGAACCAGGAGATCACCGTTCAGATTCCGTTGCACTTCATCAACGAAGAAGAGTGCATCGGCGTCAAAGACGAGAAGGGTCTGATCAACCACCACATCATCGAAGTGGAAGTGACGTGTCTGCCGAAGGATCTGCCGGAGGCCATCATCGTCGATGTGGGTCCGCTCAAGATCGGCGACATCCTGCACCTGTCGGACCTGAAGCTGCCGGAAGGCGTGGTGCTCGAGGATCTGGAAGGCCTGTCCGACGAAGAGCGCGAAGAGCAGAACGTCGCGGTCGTCAGCGTCCACGCGTCGACGCTCGAAGCCGAGATGGACGCGATGGATTCGGCCGCCAGCGATGCCGCCGCGGCCGCCGCAGCGGGTACGCCGACCGAGCCGACACCCGAAGGCGAAGAGGCCCCGGACTCCGACAAAGGCTGAGCCATGGCCGCGCTGCGTCTCATCGTGGGTCTGGGAAATCCAGGCCCGCGATACGACGGCACTCCGCACAACGTCGGCGCCGATTTCGTAGACGCGCTTGCTGCGCGTTTTCGAATCGCGTTGGCGGACGAGCCGAAGTTCAAGGGTCGTCTTGGGCGCGGTCCGATTCTGGGCCACGACATGCGGCTGCTGATTCCGAACACGTTCATGAACTTGAGCGGTGAATCGGTGGGCGCCGTCGCGACGTTCTTCAAGTTCGTACCTGCGGAGATTCTGGTGGCGCACGACGAGATGGCATTCGAGCCTGGCGTGATGCGGCTGAAGCGCGACGGCGGGCACAACGGCCACAACGGCTTGCGCGACATTATCGGGTCGTTGGGGAATGACGCCGGCTTCGCGCGCTTGCGGATCGGCGTGGGCCATCCCGGCCACAAAGATCGGGTGAGCGGCTACCTAACGGGCGCGAAGATGCGCGGCGAAGATCGAGACAAGGTGCGCGACGCGATGGCGCTACCGGACGAGTTGCTGGCGTTGATCTGCGCGGGAGAGTTCGCCAAGGCGATGAATTTGCTACACACCGCCGGAAACGGGGACGATTGATGGGCTTCAACTGCGGAATCGTCGGGCTGCCGAACGTCGGCAAGTCGACGCTGTTCAACGCGCTCACCAAGGCGGGCATCGCCGCGGAGAACTTTCCGTTCTGCACGATCGACCCGAACACCGGTATCGTCCCGGTGCCCGATCCGCGTCTCGACCGAATCGCCGCGATCGCGAATCCGCAGAAGGTGATTCCGACGACGATGGAGTTCGTCGATATCGCGGGGCTGGTGGCAGGCGCATCCAAAGGCGAAGGTCTGGGCAATCAGTTTCTCGCGCACATTCGCGAGACCGACGCGGTGGCGCACGTGGTGCGCTGTTTCGTCGACGATAACGTCGTGCACGTGTCCACGAAGGTCTCACCCCGCGACGACATCGAAGTGATCGACACGGAACTCGCTTTGGCCGATCTGGAAACCGTCGAGCGCGTTTACGACCGCACCCGACGCACTGCAAATGCAGGCGACAAGGACGCGAAGGCGATGGTCGCTTGTTGGAGAGAGTGCGAGCCGCATTGAACGAGGGCAGACCGGTGCGCGCGTTAGAGCTGGACGCCAACGACTCCATCCGGCTGCGCGAACTGCACCTGATCACCGCGAAACCGGTCATGTACATCGCGAACGTCGACGAACACGGTTTCGAAAACAATCCGCTGCTCGACGAGGTGAAGCGTATCGCCGCGGAGCAAGGTGCGGTGGTGGTTGCGATCTGCAACAAGCTGGAAGCCGAAATCGGCGAACTCGACGACGACGCGCGCACCGAATTCCTCGCCGATCTCGGAATGGAAGAGCCCGGTCTCAATCGGGTGATCCGCGCCGGCTACGACCTGTTGAAGCTGCATACGTATTTCACTGCCGGGCCGAAAGAAGTGCGTGCGTGGACGATTCCGATCGGTACGCGCGCGCCGCAGGCAGCGCGTGTGATTCACACGGATTTCGAGAAAGGCTTCATCCGCGCCGAGGTCATCGGCTACGACGACTTCATTGCGTGCAATGGCGAGCAGGGCGCAAAAGACGCCGGCAAATGGCGGCTCGAAGGGAAAGAATACGTGGTCGCCGACGGCGACCTGATGCACTTCAGATTCAATGTTTGAATTGAGATTCGCGCGGTCACTGAGACACAAACGTCCGATTTCTTGACATCGATGGATCATGTTCGGAAAATCCGCAGCCCTTTCCATGGC
The DNA here is from genome assembly GCA_963787045.1 of uncultured Gammaproteobacteria bacterium. GTDB lineage: Bacteria > Pseudomonadota > Gammaproteobacteria > Pseudomonadales > Azotimanducaceae > DATJGR01. Next base: position 337,798 of record CAWBBR010000003.1, read on the forward strand.
TACGTAGCTCAGCTGGTTAGAGCACAGGATTCATAATCCTGGGGTCGGTGGTTCAAGCCCACCCGTAGCTACCAACAAATCAAGCGCCTAGAGTTCGGTAGCGAACAGACGTCGGTCAGTCCGATCGCAAAGATTGCGCTGGCGCTTCGAGCATGAGCGCCCGCGCACTTCGATTCCCCAATCGCTTCGAAGTGTACTTAGGGCCGGGACTCATTCCCGGCCTTCTCTTGTCAGCTTACCTGCTAGCGTCCACGAGCCGGTGTCTAGGATGATCGACCAACTCGAACAACTCAGCAGCCGCCAAGCCAAGGTCAAAATCCTCGTCACTTCAATGCTCATCGGTGCGGGGGTGATGTTCGTCGGACTTGGCATCGAGATCGCCAGGCTGTTCTAGCAATTGTTCGTAGACCAGGTTGGACCTACCGCACTGTCGACGTGCCTGAGCTCACGGTTCGGTGTGGAAACAGCAATTCAGACGTACGCCGCGAACGACGGGCGCTTCAAGGCGATTTGATCGATAGCTTCGACTGCTTCTCGCGCACGGCGACGCTCGCGATTCATTTGCCAACCGTCTACGCCGTATCGCATTCTCGCGATTCGATTGGGGAGAACCATGAGTAACGTTTTCTATTTGCCTGTGCCGCGGTCGCGAGCACTCGAAGCCGCCTATGCACTGAAAGACGTCGAATACCTGCGCGAGCTCTGCCACGAAGTCAGATTACGAACGCGACGCCGTGTTGTGGAGCGGATTGCGATCGGCCAGCGTCTGGATCCGGAATTGATCCCGAAGCTCGAAGCGCTGGTGCGTGGACTGGACCAGCGATCGTGACGCGCGACGCGATCCGCGTGCGTCTCGAATCGGACTACGACGCGGCGCGCGCCAGTAACCTGACGACGGCCTTCGGAACCGGTTGAACAGTCGCGCGCGGCCGCAAGCTCGCATTCAGTCCATCAGCGGGCGGATCGCGCTCCATGCGTCGACTGTCGGCGCGCCGGAAGCGGTGTCTCTCCCCGCATAGGTCTTTCGAGCAAGTTCGAAGCGTAGCCAGATGATCGCGTCCGCGGCATCTAACTCCTCGCGCTCAAATAGTCCTCTGATTACTTGCTCGATCTGATCGTTGGTCCATGGTTCGCCTAGCTTGTGTGTGTGTCCACTCATGACGGCGCCACTCCTGACTTTTTGAGCCGACCTGAATCGTACGGGCGCAATACTGCTCGGGCATTTCGATCCGGTGACGAAGTGTTGCGACTCAATGAAGAAATGTGCGCGGCATCGTCGAGGCGCGCGCATCGACGTCGACGTGACGACGCAGTGTGCTTACAGGGTCACCTCCGGCGGTGCAGTCTCGGGCTTCTGCCGGAAGAACTCCGGCTGTGACCGCCACTGCAGCAACATGAACACGACGCCGCCCACCAGGAATAGCCCGGCGATCACGATCGGGGGTCCGAGCCCTAACCACGACTCTCCTGAGCCGGAGTTGGCGGGGTCGGCGAGATCGATGACCGACTCGACGAAGACCCAGGTCAGGATAAGAGCGCCGACGAGTGGCGCCGCGCCAGCTAGAAGCCTGCCCTTCGCGGTCTTCATGCTCCTACGAAAGAACCACACGCATGCGAAGCCGGAAAGTCCGTAGTAGAACGCGATCATCAGCCCTAGCGCTGCAATCGAGTCGTAGAGGATGTTCTGGCTGACGACTGTCAGTCCCGCGTACCAGACGATCGAGAGAGCGCCTATCCAGAGCGTCGATGCACTCGGAGTCAGGTATCGCGGATGGATGCGAGCGAAGTACTTCGGGATGGCACCCTTCGCTGCCATCGATAGCGATGTCCGCGTTGTCGGCAGGATCGTCGTCTGAGTTGCCGCTGCGGCAGAGGTGAGGACTGCGATGATCAGGAGACTGCTCGCCGAGCCGAGCACGCCGTCACCGAGCGCGCTGAGGACGTCGGCCGCGTTGTCGATGAGGAACTTCGGACCCGCATAGGCCTGCGCTGCGATCGAGACGATCACGTAAATGAACACGAGGATGATCGTACTCGCGATCGCAGCGACACCAGGCGTCTGCTGTTTGTCCTCGGTCTCCTCGTTCACCGAGACGAGACTATCCCAGCCCCAGTAGATGAAAATTGCAACAAGGATGCCGGCGGTGAGCGAACTGGTGGATTTGATCGTAAAGGGATTGAGCCAGTCGAGGCTCGGCTTCACGGAAGCATCCGGTGCGTCGCCGCTATAGACCTTCCAAAGCGCGACAACAGCGAAGATGAGCAGCGTCACAAGCTCTGCGCCAAGCAGGAACCATTGGCTCTTCGCGGATACCTCGATCCCGACGTAGCAGATATACGTCATGACCGCGATCCAGATGACGCCAATGAGCATCACCCAATACTTGTTGTCGGCCGCACCGTCGAGCCCGAAGAGAAGGAATGTGTAGCGGCCCGTGATGTCCGCGAGGTTCGCCATCACGATGATGTCGGCGACAATGATCGCCCAACCACCGATCCACCCCACCCACGGTCCGAATGCTTTCGTCGCCCACGAGAAGGTCGTTCCGCAATCCGGGTCGACGCGGTTCAAGTAGTGATACGACGTGGCCACGAGCAACATCGGGACGAACGCGAGCCACATGATCGCCGGCGACGCGAACCCGACCGCGGCTACGACCAGGCCGAGTGACGATGCGAGACTATATCCGGGCGCGGTCGAAGCGACGCCGATGACGATGCTCGACATCAGCCCCAACGCATCTCGCTTCAACCCCTTCTCGCCAGGCACCGACCCAGAGACGGCTTGCGGGTTGAGTGCTCCGGGGTTGCGTATCACGACGATGTTCTCTCGCGCTTGACCCAAATGTGCGCGCGACGCGTTGCAATTGACGCATCATCGAATGTGTCGGGCCTCGCGTGTATGTCACTGGAAGGGCACGGCCAAGCGCGCTCACCGCATGTCCAATTGCACCGGTCGCTTCCCGACTCATACCTTCCCCTGTGTGGCTGCGGACAGCGTAGGACTGTTGGTAGCGTCAGGGAATCGGCCCGATTGCGTCAACTGATCGTCCATGTAACAGACGGCGTCGGGGTTGAGTCGATGCTTGCGAGCGAGCAACGGCAAACGATACGGCGCACAAGGTTGAGCAGCGTGTCGCGGAGATCACAGCGCTATCGGAAGAAGAACAGATCGCAGAGAGGGTCCGGATGTTCGCGGCGCTACCGCCGGATCAGCGGGCCACCGTGAGGGGGTACTTCCGGTTAACGAAAAGCAGCGAAGAAACAAGGTAACACCGTGGCCGGTCAGCGAATCGGCGCTTCGCGAGCTTGGGCGGCCGCGCAGAGCACTCTTTCTCCAAGATTCGCGCCTTAGTCCTACACGCGTTGCTCGTGTGTTCACCGCAAACTGCGGGTTCGTCTCCAAGGATGAGCGAAATGCGAACGGGGCGGTGGGTGATCTCTGTGTTCACGACGATCCTGATGGCGCCCGCGATCGAATTCTTGCTTGCCCCGGACCTGCTAGTCTGATCGTCTGACCTCGGCCTCCAGGCGCGGCGCGTTCATCATCGGTCTGGCGTCGCGTGTCTCGCTGCGCCTGATCAGCTTCGGTCATCGCGATACCCAGGCACTGAGTGACGGGGATGACGGGTTTCTTCACGAATCCCGTTCTGCGACGGTCGCACGAGCACTATGACCGCGCACGTACCATTCATGCTGTAGCGATCGCCCTGACTTCAGGCGCGTTCGACGAGGGTCTGCCGATCTGTTGGTGACATGCGATCGAATGCGAATACAAAGAACTGTCGTAGGCTCGCGGACGACGCTTTCGCTTGCGTCCGCCGAGCACGATCCACATCACTCTCCGCGGCCGCGAATGTCGCCCGAACAGTCGCCAGCTCCAGTTCCACCGCGGCGCGTACTTCTGGCGTATCGGGTTCATTCAGGATGGCTACGAGGCGCCCAAACTCCTCGATGCAGTAGTCCCTTACCACTTCGCGATCGTTGCTCATGCGCACCTTGTAGACCGAACGCGCCGTCGCCTCTGTTCGCTTACTAACAGACGTGAAAGAGATAAGACCGAACAAACAGATGGAGCAAGCGGGTGTCTTGCACTACTCGATCGCCGTCGGCAGTGCCTCACACTGTAAGAAACGTCCGGCGTTCATTGGAGGGAACCGTGCCTATTCGCGAACGCTAGGTAGCGAGACACTGCAGGTGTGGGGTCCATCAAAAGCAAAGTTGAACAGAAATGTTCTCCATGCTTTTTTGGCCCCTGCACTTCGTAGCCATCGGGTTCTGCCATGAACCACAGCAACGAGACCGATACCGAACTCCACAAGCGACATCTCAGAACCGCGATCAACGTTCTGATTGCAGCGTGTGTGTTCGCTCTTGCAGCTCTCTTTGTGACCATCCCGCACTGAGGAGTCTGGGTGGTCTGTTCGCTCCTGTGACGACATCAGCGCGGCTGGGTCAAAAGGTCGCCGATGTAGCGCACAACGTCCCCACGCGAGGCCGTCAGCCGAGCGGAAATGCCAATCCGTGCGCGCTAGAAGAACTGCCAGCGTCGCAACCACTCACGAAATTCTTTGGAGCCGATGACTTGTCTGCGCATGACAGGCGTACAGTATCCTGTGTTCCCGCGTTAGCGGGTTGGGACGTTGTCCTCGGAGGATCGTCGACTTGTTCTGTAGTGAGACGTGCTTCACAAAACTGACCGCGCTGGGAACTATTCCTACAGCGGTTCTCGCGCGCCTACCTACAAAGAAACGCGGTCGGCCAAATGACATTGTTCCAACTAGTTTTGGGAAGTGCATATGGATTGGCTTGCAGGTGTAGTGTTCGCGCTTTTCGCCCTTGCACGGTTGTCGGGCACGAGATACATCGTGCGCGCCGCACCGGAATACGCGGCTGACCTGACGAGTTGGTACCGAGCATGGGCCGGCGACAGTTCAAATCAACCGGCCACAGCAATCGAGCTTCGTCAGATGCTCGAAACGTACAGGCGCGGTCGCCGCACCGCCCGGGCGAGCAGTCTGCCTGAGACAAAGCGAGCGGTTCTCGAAATCAACGAACGACAAGCCCTCACTGTGGCCGCCCGTTAGGCGCTCGCTTGGTTGTGGCGAACTTGGATATCGATTGCACGTTGGGCACGCACCGCCACAAATGGATCGAAGCGGTCGAACCGCGACGATAGGCCGGAAGTAAGCATGGACCCTAACTCGGACAGCCCACCACGGACCGCGGAGGATCGTCGTCGACGGCTGGCTGAACGAAAAAACGACAGCGCGTTCGTCACGCCGCCCGGTCGTCCCGAGCTGCCTCGTGGATCTCTCGCGCGCAACCGCGCGACGGAGCCACAGCAGCCCTGGGGGCCAATCGACATAGAAACCAACCAAGGTTGACTGTCGCGCACCGGCGTTCGGGCGGCAGTGCCTCAGGGGCATGCGAGTTCTCACCGCATTTTGTGCGCAATGTCTCGCTCTTACGATCCTCTGCACCATTTTACGGCCTCGAAACAGCCCAATTGACGCATAGCGGCTATGTTGAATGCATGCCGCACGACAAACGAAAGGGCGAGTCGCCGGAGCGACACTCACGATCTGACAGGGTCGTTATGGCGCGCGGTCGCTGGTATGTCACCACGCGTGAACGCGTCGACGTCGGGCCATATGAGACCAAGCAAGAGGCTGAAGTCGCGGCGCAGCATCTTGCGAAGGCGCTCGACGGTGTCGACGAGCCAGTGGTTGCAATTGCGTTGATCAACGAATTCGTGCGGCGCCGAGACGCGTTACCGGATCAAATGAGCGCATCGGCGCAGCCGTCGTTGCCTCACGCTCTGCCTGGACCTGCGAAGTCCTGACCAGTAGCGTCCACAGGCGAAGCCTGTCTGCACTGTCAGCTAATCGGTCCACTGCTCGATCAACTTCGCCATCGCTGGCGCTACCTTCTGCGCCCGGTCTTCTGCCTCGTTTCTGGTCATCTCGGATGCGTACCGACGCGCGATGCTGATTTCGCCGACAACGATGACCAGCAGCCAACTGGGCGCCGATGCGGGACCACGCTGGACCGTCCAATCGAACGCGATCCCGCCAGAAGTAAACGAACCTTGCATAGCGGTGCCGCGCCGTGGTCAAGCCTGGATATACATGTTCACGGCTGCTGGCCGCGAAAGGTTCCACGGCCGGGACTGATATTCAGCCCCGTGCGAATAGAGCGACAGGCCTCAATTCGCCCGCCGGACGCTTCCTACACGCTGCTCCGTTGAGCGCCCACAGACGTTCGCTTCGTCGCGTTCGAACATGATGCTTCCAACTTATTGCAGCGTTGGAGTGCCGAATGGATCTCGTGAATTGGTATCGAACGTGTTCCGAACAGCCCGCGACATCGGATGAGTTGCGGCGGATGCTGGAAGAGTACAGGCGCGGCCGCCGGCGCGCGGCACGCGTCAGCCATTTGCCGAATACGCAGCGCGTCGCTGTGATCGGGTCGCGCCCGTCGCGCGGCGAGCAGCGTCGGAGCAATTGACGTACTACGGCTGAAGTACTACGGCGAAGGCGCTTTCTTTTCGCGATCTTTCTCTGATTTCGCCTGCGTCTGGGCCGTTTCGGTGCTCACCTGGTCCTTGCAGAGCTTTGCTTCCTCCCATACCAGGCCTTCGCACTTCTTCATTTCGGCTTGGTGCTGGTTGTCTGCCTTTTCGGCCGCCGCTTCGTGCCTTCGATCGTTGACGCCCTGCATCAACTCGGTTTGTGCCGGCGTGGGACGATCGCCCGTGGCGCTTGGGTCCGGGCTCGATGAACTCGAAGGATCGGCGGCGACTGCAGAACCGATGAGCGCAATCGTTGCGCATAGCATCAGCGCCGCCATGGGCCGACCAGAGGACGCGGTCACCGTGCGCTCAGCGTGTTTTCTGGCTGTCATGTCACTCTCGTCGTGGGGCGATGAAGGCATGCTCGCGACACTCGCTGAATGGCGCTGTCGGTCCGCACCGAGTGCGGTGTAGGAAACGTCCGAGGCCGATGACTCTACGGACTGGCGAGTTTCACGATCGTTCCGGTCAGCGCGACGTTCGCAATCAGCGCACCCGATACGCAGCGATACTCGGTCGCACTGGTGAGATCGTTGTGCTTTGTGATCGATTTGATGTCGACCACGGCCGAACCGCCGAGCGCCGTCGCGCGATCCTGCAAGGCGATGATCGCCGAAAGAAACGCGATGGCGCAGGCGTCTTCGTCGGACTTGCCGAATGCGTTGGTGCGTCGGTTGGAGGTAGCGGTCTCGATGCTCTCGCCGGCCGCGGGATGGTCTTGCCCAGCCATGAAGATGGGTATTGCCCGCATGCCACTCGCGCTCGGACTCTTCAACGCAGCTTCCACGGAGAGATCGTGGAACGTGTCTCGGGCGCCGGCGGTTTGCGCCACGATGGCGAACAGCAACGCGAACGCATAGCGATTCATTTTTTTCATTCTGAAGGCCTCGCTGTTCGATCGGGAAGGTCTTAGGTCACTTGTTGCGCCGCGAATTCACGCCGGTCGTCGAAACACCAACGACGTGTTTACGCCGCCGAATGCGAAATTGTTGCTGATCGTGTGCTCGCAGTGCAAGGACCGCGATTCGCCAACGATGTAGTCGAGCGGCGCACACTCGGGATCGACGCGCTCCAGATTGATTGTTGGATGGAAGCGCCCCTCACGCATCATGTTGACCAGAACGAATGCCTCGATCGCGCCGCAGGCGCCGAGCGTGTGTCCGGTGTAGCTCTTCAGCGAGCTGATCGGGATCTTCGGTCCAAACAGCGCGCCGGTCGCCTGGCTCTCGGCGACGTCGCCACGATCGGTGGCGGTGCCGTGCGCACTGACATAGCTGATGTCGTTGGCCGAGAGATTGGCGTCTACCAGGGCGAGCGCCATGCAGGTCTGCATCGTCTCCTGTTCCGGCTGCGTGACGTGCACGCCGTCGGCGTTGGTGCCATATCCGACGATCTCGGCGTGAATGACCGCGCCGCTGGCGCGCGCGTGTTCGTATTCCTCCAGAACGAACGTGGCCGCGCCCTCGCCGACGACCAGCCCGTCGCGGTCGGCATCGAACGGTCGCGGCGTCAGATGCGGTTCGTCGTTGCGCGTGCTCGTGGCGTACAGCGTGTCGAATACCGCCGTTTGAGTCGGGCTCAATTCGTCGGCGCCACCGGCGACCATCGCGATCTGCTTGCCCATGCGGATCGATTCGTACGCGTAGCCGATTCCCTGGCTGCCCGACGTGCAGGCGCTCGAGGTGGTGATGACGCGGCCCCGCAGGCCGAAGAACACGCACAGGTTCACCGCGGTCGTGTGCGGCATCATCTTGATGTAGGAGGTGGCGCTGAGCCCCTCTGTGCTCTGGTTCAGCAGCATCTGGCCGAACTCGCCGAGCGCCGGCGGACTGCCTGATGACGAACCGTATGCAACGCCGCACAGTCCGCTCTGCAGCAGCGGGTCGCCGAGCAGGCCCGCGTCGATCAATGCGAGTTCGGTCGCGCGCGTGGCCAGAAGCGACACGCGCCCCATGCTGCGAACGGCTTTGCGGGTGTAGTGCTCGGGCTTCTCGAAGTCGTCGATCGGCGCGGCCAGCCGCGAGCTCAATCCGTCGTAGATCTCCCACTCGCGCATGGTGCGGATGCCGGATCGACGTTCTTCGAGACGCGCGGCGATCGTGCTCCAGTCGGAGCCGATCGGCGTGAGCGCCGCCATGCCGGTGACGACCACGCGTTTCATCAGGCTAGCCCGCCGTTTACCGAGATCACCTGCCGCGTGATGTAGGCCGCGTCCGGGCTGAACAGAAAGGCCACAGCGGCGGCCACTTCATCGGGCGTGCCGAGTCTGCGCGCCGGAATCATCTCCTTGATCTTTTCCAGCGGGACTTCGCTGACCATCTCGGTGTCGATCAGACCGGGCGCCACGCAGTTCACGGTGATGTCGCGTTTTGCCAGCTCCAGCGCCAACGACTTCGTTGCGGCGATGATGCCGGCCTTGGCAGCACTGTAGTTGGTTTGACCGCGATTGCCGATCAGCCCCGACACCGACGCGATGGTGACGATGCGTCCGGGTTTGCGCCGCCTGACCATCGGCATCACCAGCGGGTGCAGCACGTTGAAGAAACCATCGAGGTTCGTGTGAATGACCCGGTCCCACTCGTCGCCGGTCATCGCGGGGAACGCGTTGTCGCGCACGAGTCCCGCATTGCAGACGACACCGTGATAAGCGCCGTATTCGTCGATATCGCGCGTGATCGACTCCGCGCATTGCGCCCGATCGGCCACGTCGAAACACAGCGTGCGGCAGCGCCGTCCCATGTCTTCGATCTGCGCGCGAACGGACGCCGCGGCATCCGCGCTGCGGACGTAGTGCACGACGATGTCGTAACCGTCGCGGGCGAGACGCAGTGCAATGGCTTTGCCAATGCCGCGGCTCGATCCGGTGACGAGTACGGTCCCGTTGTCGCCCTCCATCGAAGTGTCGCCTTTCGCGTTACGTGGAAGCGCCGAGGTCGTCCAGCGAGTTCGTTGTGATCACGGTGAGACGGGCGCTGGCATGCAGATCGGCGCCCGTTATCTCACAGTCAAACACGGCCAGTCCATTCACGCTCTCGATGACGAGCTTCACGGTGATCAAGAGACGTTCGCCCGGCGACAGATACGCGGCGGTGGCCGAGAAGTTGCGCGCGCCGAGCAGCAAGCCGGGCTTGATCGAATCACCGTGAACCGTGGCGCGAACACCTGCGAACGCGGCCACCGCCTGTGCCATGTATTCGATGCAGAGCATGGCCGGAACTCTGCCGTCGCCGAGTGCGAACAGACCGTCGCTGCGCACGACGCACGCCGCTTCGAGGCTTTGTTCGTCGGCGCGGATCACCTCGTCGATGAGCAACATCGGACCGCTGTGCGGTACGAGCCGCCGCACGTCGAGTTCCGCGACGTTCAATCGAACCTCCCGATGACGAGGCTCGCGTTGTTGCCGCCGAATGCGAACGAGTTGCTCAGGCAGATGCGCGGTCGGGTTTCGCGTTGAGATCCAACCGCGACTATTTCGAGCGGCGCGAGATCGGGATCCGGTTGCTGGTCCCAGCGATGCGGCGGAAGGTATCCGTTGGAATTCAGTTCCGACATCGCGAGCCAGCAAAGGCCCAGCTCGAGAGCACCGGCCGCGCCAAGCGTGTGGCCGATCAGCGGCTTCGTCGAACTGCACGGCGTCGAGGTCCCGAACAACGCCGCGATGGCGCGACACTCCATGGAGTCGTTCAGGGGAGTTCCGGTGCCATGCAGATTGATGTAGTCGATCTGCTCCGGACCGACCGCTGCATCCGACAGCGCGCGCGCCATCGCGTCGCGCGCCCCGCGCCCTTCGGGGTCGGGCGCGGAAATGTGGTACGCGTCGGAACTCGCGCCTGCGCCGAGAAGCGCGATCGCCGATGGCTGGTGCGTCATCAGCGTCAGACACGCGCCTTCGCCGATGTTGATGCCGTCGCGGTTCACGCTCAGTGGATTGCTGATGCCGTTGCTGATGGACTCGAGCGACTGAAATCCGCGAACCGTCAGGCGCGACAAGCTGTCGGCGCCGCCGACGAGCACCGCATCGCAGACGTCGTGCACCAGCAGCCGTCGTGCGTACGCGAATGCGTGTGCACTCGACGAACACGCGGTGGATATCGAGACGGAGGGTCCGCGGACGTTCAGATAGTTGGACAGGAAGTCGCTGCCGGAACTGAGCCGCTGCTGTTGGTAGTCGTACGTGGCGAGCGGTCGGCCTTCATGAACGGCGTGTGCCACGGTCTCTTCGCCTTCGAGAATACCGGAGGTGCTGGTGCCGATGACGACGCCGATGCGCGCGGTGTCGAACGTTCCGATGGCATCGCGAACGGTCGCATCGATCTGGTTCAGCGCCGCCAGCAGTAAGCGGTTGTTGCGGCAATCGTACCGGGCGAACGCGCTCGGCAATGTCGGCAACAGCGCATCGACCTGGCCCACGAAGCACGGCGCGCCGGGACTGAACGCCTCGGTGCGGACCATGCCGGACTGGTCGCCGGCGATCATCGCGCGAAGCACTTGATCGCGGCCGACGCCCAACGCGCAGACGATGCCGAGTTCGTGCAGATAGGAGCGCTTTCAATTGCCGGCCGCGGTGATGGTCATGTGATAACCCAACGACGGACGTTCGATGTCGATGGTTCCGTCTGCCCGCCGCTGCATCGTCGCAACCACCGCTCCGTCATGCGTGAGTTGTCGCGTGTCGCCGGCATCGGATTGCGAAACCGACCAGCCCGCACGAAGCGATTTGTCCAGAACGTTCATCGGCCAATACACGAGCTGGAGGTCGCTCAGCACCAGCTTCGCGTCGAAATGCGGCGGCAGCGTCGGGCTGAGATCGATGCTGAACCGGTCCGGACCGTATTCGATGGTGAGCAGGCGCTGGCCCAATTCCGTGAACGCGACGAGCACGAGACCGCGTCCGCCGAATTCGAGAATGCACAACATGCGGTAGTTTTCGCCGTCGCGCGAGATGGTTGCGGTTTGCGTCGTTCGTTGCGAGTCGGCGAACGTGAGCGGCGGCGCAAGCGGCGGCGACTGCGGTGCGACCGATGAGCAGCCGATCAGACAGGCGATCAGCAAGGCAAACAGCGCGGTCGGCGCTAGCCGCGACATAGCCGCGCGAGTACGTCCAGCCGTCGCGGTTGTTGCACGTACGGATTGTTCTCGTCCCAGGCGTAGCCGGCGAGAATCGATGCGATCATCCGCTTCACGTCGGTCTGCTGTCGCTCGAAGAACACGACATCCTGAAAGCGGCCGTCGTACCACGCGTCGACGAACGCGCGAAACGTGTCGATGCCGCGCCGCAACGGCAGCGCGTAGTCGCGATCCCAGTCGACCTGCTTTCCCGACAGTTGTTCGTGCAACACGCGCGTGGCGAGAAACGCCGACTTCATCGCGATGGTCACGCCGGACGAAAACACCGGATCGAGAAACTCACCCGCATTTCCGAGCAGCGCGAATCCGGGTCCCCACAGATGCGTGACGTCGGCGGCGTAGCCCGAGATTTCGCGCACCGGCGTGTCGTAGTCGGCGTCGCCGAGCAGCGTGGCGAGACCTGGCTCTTGTCTGATCAGCATCTTGATTCGAGTCGGCAGATCCGCGGGTAGCGCCGCGAAGAACTCGTCGCGCGCCACGACGCCGATCGAGCTGCGGCCGTTGTTGAACGGAATCACCCAGTACCATACGTCGTGATGTTCCGGATGCACCGCGATGAGAATCTTGTTGCGGTCGTGCTCCGGTTGCGAAATCCGATCGGCCACGTGCGTGAAGATCGAGCGCCGCACCGGAAACGAAGACGGGCGTTCGAGCTTCAGCAACCGCGGCAGCACGCGCCCGAAGCCGCTGGCATCGAGCAGAAACCGCGCTCGATAATCCAACCTCTCGCCGGCGGCGGTTTGCGCGCGCACCTGCACGTGGTCGTTTGCGAAATCGCACTCGAGTATCTCTTGTTCGTAGCGTACGTCGGCGCCTTGTCGTTCGGCTTCGCGCGCCAGCAGATGATCGAAATCGGCGCGTACGACCTGAAACGTGGTTCCCCAACCGGGCGAGAGCTTGTCTCTGAAGTCGAACGCGACCCGTTTGCCGTTGCGCGAAAACACCGCGCCGTTCTTGTGCTGGTATCCGGCGTCTATTACCGGTTGGATCATCCCGGCCGCTTCGATGAACTGCATGCACTGCGGCAGCAGACTCTCGCCGATCGAGAAGCGGGGAAAACGGGTCTTCTCGAGCACGATGACCTTGTGTCCCTGGGCCGTCAGCAGAGCGGCGGCGATCGCGCCGCTCGGTCCGGCGCCGATGACGATAACGTCTGTATCCGTCATGCGATTCCTTCGAGTTCGTGTGAGGAGTCGGTCGATGCGGCAATCGGGGCCAGCAGATACGCAGACGCAATACCGAGCGCCAACGTGATGCCGAAGTCGCGCACCACCGGCGTACTGCTGAGCGACAGCAGGCCGAACGAGACCAACGTGGTAGTCGCCGACATCAACACGGCGAGTGCGGTGGGTGCGCTCTCGCGACCGTGGAATGCGAAGAAGATCGCATCGTCGAACGCCATGCCGACCACCAGCAGCAATGCGCAGACGGTGAACAGATTCAACGCGAGCCCGCCGGCGGTCAACGCGGCAACCGTGATCAGCGCCGCGCCCAACGGGACGATCAGCACGCGCACACCGCGTCGCACGCCGTAGCGCGCACACAACAGTATCGCGGCGGCGGCGTACGCGATCGCCAGCAGCTGTCCGGCGATGGCCCGATACTTCGCCATCGTCGCCGAGATCTCGCCTACACGATCGACGACGGTTACGCCGGGAACCGCCGAAATGGATGCGATGTCGGCCGGCGTGAGGGCGGCATAGCCGTTCAATGTGACGAGCGATGCGCAGCGCCCGCTGGAACAGCCGAGCCACAACTCGTTCCAGGGGCTGCCGACGAGTCGCGAGCCACTCATCGAGCGGCAAGTTGCGATCCATTGCGGCGTCGAACTCGGCGCGATGCGCCGACAGCGCCTCCGGCCGTGCGTGCAGCGCGTCGAAGAAATGCTGCATGGAACCGGTGTCGTAGAGCGTCGTCTTCAACTGTTGATAGTTCGTGCGCTGTTCGTCGGGCGACGGATACACGCTGCTGATCGCCGAATACGCACGCAGCTTGTGACCTTCGACCAACCGATCGAGTACTGCCCGCACCGACCGCTCGGCAGCCAACGTCGCGTCGTTGGTTGCTCCTTCGACGAGCAGGAACTGGTTGTCGCGACGATCTGCGACGAGCGATTCGATCTTGGCGGCTTCCTGCGTCAGTTGCGGGGTCCTGGCCTGCAAGAGACGAACATCGTCGCTCGGTTGTACCCAATAGAACAGCGCCAGCAGTGCCGCCACGCCGAATGCGGCGCAGATGAAGACCCATCGGTCCGCGATGATCGGAAAGCGTTGTGCGTAGGCGAGTCCGACGCGCATCAGGGTCGGCGGGCTTCGAAGCGCACGGGTGTGCGAAGGCAAGAGCAGCACGACCGTGAGCCACGCACCGAGCAGGCCGGCGCCGCAGAAAACCGCGATCTGACGCAGCGCGGGAAACGGTGCGATACCGAGGCTCGCGTACGCGGTCAGCGTCGTTGCGAGCCCGAGCGCGAGTCCCGGCAGCACGCGACGGGTCGCGTCTCTCGGATTCCAGTTCGGCGATCGGAACGCGTCGCACAGATAGTGAAGGGCATAGTCGTCGCTGACGCCGATCAATGTCGCGCCGAATACGAACGTGAGCAGGTGCACGCGATCGAACAGCCAGATCGAAACCGTGAACGCGACGAGCATGCCGGTCGAGATCGCGAGCGTCGCCAACACCAGGGGTCGCACCGACCTGAACGTGACGAGGAACAGCAGGATCACGCCGATCATCGATCCGGTGCCGACGGTGGATACTTCGAATTGCGCGCGTTGCGCATTCGTAGCCGCGAACAGCGGAACTCCCGTTACGAGCAGTTCGACGTTCTGCGTGGCCGCCCACGCGCGGGCGTGTTCGACGAGATCGAGCAGGTTCTCGGTGTCATCGAGATCGAACGCGCCCCTGACCACGGTCGTCAGGAGTAGCGCATAGTGCGCATCTCCCCGGTGAACCATCGGTGTGCGACCATCGAACAGCTCGATGCCGCTGGGGACGAGCGTGCCCAGGTAGCGCGGGAACAAACCCAGTGGGTCGGGCACCAGCTGTTGCGTGCGAAGCACGCCGAACGGCCCCAGCGTGTTGTTCAAGGCGGTGTCGACGATCGATTCGGGATTGCTGCCGAGCGAATGCAGCGTCGTCGGGTCGAGCAGCTGAAATCGATAAGGGAAGAGCCGCGCGTATTTCGAAACGGAACTCTCGTCGGCCGCCGCATCGACGCGCTGGAACAAGCCGCTTGCTTCGAGCATCTGCAATAGCGTCGCAGCGGACGACGATGCGGCTTCTGCCGATCCGCCGCCAACCAGCCAGAACATACGGTCTTCCGTAGCGCGCACGAGGCGGGCGCTTGCAGCGGCCACCACTGGATCGTGTTCGGTCTGCGGCAACAGCGCGAGGAAGTCGACGTCTACGCTATTCGCGCCGTCCCATTTGTGCGCCGCCAACGCGAGTACGATGCCGACCCCGACGAACCAGACGACGTCTGAGCGACTAAGGAGTCTGCTCAAATTCGCGGCCGACATCGGCTGAAAGAGCAGCGGGATGCTCGACGTCGGAGAAGACGATCGTCACGTCGTCGCCGTTTGCCTCGAGCAGTTTGATCCGATGTACCGACGCGCCGCCGTCGATGTCGATGCGCGTGAGCGCGCGCTTCACCGCGGCCGATTTTGGCGTGAGCGCCAGCGCCCATCCGTCGGCGGGCGATGAACCGCTGACGACGAACATCCGATCGAGTGCGCTGAGGTCGCCGGCGAGTACGGCATTGAGCAGCTGTCCCACCCATCCCAGTTGCATCGGGTTTGACGCGGTTGGATGTGCGTCGTCGGAGGTCGGTCGAAATACGAACTGCGCGACGATCGGGTGCTCGACGTGCCAGCTCACACCGCGATCGCGATCGAAATAGAACGCGCCTTCGGACACCAGTGGCGCGCTCAGCGCGGCCACCGTCGCGGTCTGGGTGAACCGGCCGGTCGTTATGGTCGCGTTGTCGAGCTTGTCGCTCGCGCCTTTCAGCAGGTGCGCGGAGTCATCGGCCCCGAACGCGAATCCGGACAGCAACAGAATTGCGAGCCCGCGCGCTTTCAAGCTTCGGTTACTCCGAGGCGTTGCAGCAGGATCGGCGGCGTAGCAAAGCAGACCGTCTGCGATGCGATATCGACCGCGACTTGTATCGTCGAGCCGCGCGTGAGGCGTTGTCCGGTGATTGCGTCGGTAATCAGATACGCGATGCGCAGGCGATGCTCGTACTCCTTGATGCTGGCGGTCACGACGATGCGCTGACCGAACGTCGTCGGCTTCGGATACCTGATTTTCATTCCGACGATCGGCCACGAATATCCCGATTCGCCCATCTGGCGGTAGTTGTAGCCGATCGAATCGAGCAACGCGCAGCGCGCGATCTCGAAGTACTTGGGATAGTGGCCGTGCCAGACGATGCCCATTGCGTCGACATCGTGAAACGGCACGTCGATCGTCACGCTCGCCTGCCACTTGGTGTTCGAAACCGACTTCATCGCGCGTCGTTCCAGAACGGATAAAAGTTGAACCACTGTAGCGGCGCAGAACGACAGTAGCGCTCGAGCCGTTGCGCGAACTGATGGACGTAAGTCTGCAGGTCGTCGTCGCGGTTGCCGCGTCCGAGCAATACCCGGTCGCACAGTTGCTCGAGATGGATATGGAAGCGACCGTCTTCGGATAGACAGATCAATGTATAGACGGGGCACTTGAGCAGCGCGGCGAGAATGAACGGTCCTTGTGGAAATCGCGCCCGCCGGCCAAGGAAATCCGTGACCGTGAATCGATTGCCTGACGGCGGCACTCGGTCGCCGGTGACAACGATCAGTTCCCCCGCCGAAAGTTTGTTGCGGAGCTTGATCGCGGTCGACGGATCCATTTCGGTGACCTCGATCAGTTCGACGTGCTGATCGGGGCTGACCGATCGCATCACGCGATTGAACTGCTCGGCGTGGGCGGTGTGAACGAGCACGTTGAGCCGAATGTTGCGCAACCGCGCCAGCGCGCGACACACCTCGAAACTGCCCATGTGAGCCGTGATCAGCAGCGCGCCTTGGCCCTTGTCGATCATTTCGACCAGTGCTTCCCGTCCTGAATACGTGACGTCGTCGAGCGTGATCTGCCCGGTCCACGCGGCGAGGCGATAACCGATGCTCCGGGCAAAGCTGAGGAAGTGGCGGAACGTCGTGGCCGGCGTCGGTTCAACGGGCACTTCCGGTGCGAACGCTCGAAGCGTGTCGATGTAATCGCGCGAGGCCGATCTGGCGACGCGATTCGTGAAGAAGAAGTACGTGACGACCGGGTAGATCGCAATGAACAAGACGGTTCTGCCCAACACCCGGTAGATCAATACGAGCGCGCGAATGCCCCAGGCGGCACCGACCTCGCGCGTGTTTGCCCAATGTAGGTTGTTACTCATTTGCGACCGTCATCGTAGTGCATCGGCGCGGCGGGCGCGTCTGCGCAGCAACATCGGAAGACGGATCAGCATGCCGAAGAACAGCTTCGCGTGCGTGCGGCTGATCAGCACGTTGTCGCGAAACAGGCGGAAGTGCGAGACACCGGCGGCCGGATAGACGACGTTGGTGGGAACATTCACGAACGCACATCCTCGCCAATGTGCGCGAACCAGAACTTCCATGTCGAACTCCATGCGGTCGCCCAACGATTCGTTGTCCAGCAGCGGTGCCATCTGCGCGAGAGGGTAAACCCGAAAGCCACACATCGAATCGAGGATGTCGCGCGACAACGTGTTCACCCGCACCCAGAAGTGCGTCAGTTCGCGGGCGAGCCGCCGTATCGTTGGAACGCTGTCGTTGAAGCGCGCTGCACCGATGACGAACGCGTCGGAGTGCAGCTGTGCTTCCTGCAGAAAGCGCCGGATGTCGGCGCAGTCGTGCTGGCGGTCCGCATCGATCTGCAGCGCGTGCGAGTAGCCGCGGCGCAGCGCGAGTCGCAGTCCGTCCTTTACCGCGGCGCCTTTTCCGCCGTTATCGGGCCGATGCAACACTTCGATCCACGCGTGCATTCCGGCGCTGTCGTCGATGATTTTGCGACATTCCTGGTTCGAGCCGTCGTCGACCACGATGCACGCGATTCCGATCGACGCCACTTCGGCGATCGTCGCCTGGAGCCCGCTTCCGTGGTTGTAGACCGGAATCAACAGGCATGGATTGAACGCGCTAGCCACGTTGGATGAAGCGTCCCGAACTGCAGATAACGCCGTCGATCGCGTAGCTGAACTGGAGTCGTTGTCGGTCGTCCGCAGTGCGAGGCGCAGCGTAACGGTGGTGTCGGGCGACACGATCCGATTGAACTTGATCGCTTCCATCTGGCGCCAATCGGCTTCGAGTCCGAACAGCTGCTTTGCGAAATGCGCGACCCAGAACAACTGGGCGATACCGGGAAGCACCGGCGTGCCGGGGAAGTGTCCCTCGAAGTACACGATGCGCTTCGGCACGAACAGGGTGAGCGTCGTTTCGTTGTCGTTGCACCATTCGATTGCGGTTACGAGCGGCAATCGCGGGGCACGGATCGGTTCGAACAGCGCGAGCAGCATCGCGGCCGAAGATTTGCCCTGGTCGTTCGCGGGCAGTTCATCGACGAAGCGCCACTTGCGCGGAATGGTGACCCGATCGAACTGCGCCGCCAGCGCCTGTCGCAACTGTTGTATGTAGCGTCGTCGGCCGTTTGCATAGAGCGCGCGATAGCCTGTCGAGTCCAACGCGACTACGGCGCACACGATGTCGCGCCGTCCGGGGCGCAACACGCATGCGCAATCGACGATGCCCGGCATGTCGCACAACGACGTTTCCAGCGCGGTCAGCGAAACGCGTTTTTCCTCTACCTTGACGATGCGATCGATGCGCGCGCCGAGTCGGAACGCGTGGTCGCCGACGAGTTCGCCGCGATCCCCGGTGAGGTGCCACGCGTCATCCGGCAGGTGCGGCGACCGCACCAACAAACGGCCCTGATCATCGATCCGCACTGCGACGCCAGGTAGCGGCGTCCACTCCGTATCGAGGTCGGTTGATCGTTGCTCGCGATACGCGATGCCGCCGGTTTCCGTGCTGCCGTATACCTCGGTGGCCGGTCGCAGGCGGCCGGCGAGCCGGTGCGCAACCGGCGTCGTGAGCAAGCCGCCCGACGAGAACAGTTTGATGCGCCGCGAGGCGTCGAGCGATTCGAGCACGTTTGCCGGGATGCGTTTGAGGAACGCGGGACTCGTTACGCAGACAGTTTGGCTATGGCGCGCGGCCAACGTTGCAATCGTTTGCGGATCGCGCACGATTCCGGCGTAGAACGGTCGCCGTGTTGCGAGCGGCCACAACACCTTGAACAGCAGCCCGTAGATGTGTTGGTGGCTGACCGTCGCGAATACCGGGCAGTCCGCCAGTTCCGTGCCCCATACATGGTCGAGCGTCGCTACTTCGGCGTCGAGTTGCTGCAGCGTCTTGCGGATCGCTTTGGGTTCACCGGACGAACCAGAGGTGAACATCAGCAGGTCGGCCTTGGGATCGATGCGTCTGTCGCCACGTGCGTTGGTCGCCTCTCCGGCTTCGCGAATGATCGGCTCGGCGCCCGGAAATTCTCCGAGCGTCCCGTCTACCAGAGACTGCAGCGACTTGGCGACGGCCGGTGTGTTGAGCGGCGGAACGACCGGTTGTCGACCGCTGATCCATAGCGCGAACAGACCGACCGAAAATTGATAAGTGTTGGAGGCATATAGCGCCCAACGGTTCCGATCTGTCGCGGACAGAACGTCGGTCAATCGCGCGACATCGCGATGCCAATCGCGCCACGTGCGGATCGCACCGACGTCGTAGCTCAGCGGTGCGTCGTCGTCCGATTGGGCTGCGGCAATCTGTGCGATGGTGGCGGTCATTGCGCGCGGACTTGTCGCCGAACCAGGAACTCACCGGCGAACAGCAGCCCCATCAGCAAGTAGGCGATGAGACCGTTGTAGAGACTCCAGAGTTCGACGTTACCGATGACGGCGGTGATCAGCGCCAACGATCCGTTGAGCAGGAAAAATCCGAGCCATACCAGCGTCACCTTGCGCGTGTAGGCGACGCCGCTCGCCGGTAGATCGGGCTCTCGCAGCCGAGCGATGCGCTCGATGACGGTCGGCGGGTAGAGGACCGAATGGCCGAACAGCACGAACAGGATCAGGTTGATGAGCACCGGGTAGTAGTACAGCGTCGTCTGTGAATCCATCGCAAACACCAGCACGGCAAAGGAGGCGATGCCGCCGAACAACCACGCAGCGTAGCTCGGTGCGTTGCGTCGCCCGAGCAGGTAGCGCGTGCCGTATACGACCAGCAGGATCAGCGCGAGGAGCCGTGGCTCGAGATGGCCGAGCGTGAAATAGACGACAAACGGATAAAGGATCGTGAGCGCGACGAAGATGACGTTCAGCAGCGTCATGCATGCACGAGGCGAAACACCGCCTCGACGACATCCTCTACGGTACGCGCCGCTTTGAATATCTCCGGATCGATCTTTTTGCCGGTGATCGTTCGCAGGCGCGCCACCAGATCGACCGCATCGATGCTGTCGATGTCGAGGTCGTCATAGAGGTGCGCATCGGGCGTGATCAGCGACGTGTCGACCTCGAACATTTCTTCGAGGATCTCGGTCAATCGCTCGAGTATTTCTTCGCGATCGTTCAACTGCTGTGGTTTTGCCGACATGGGTGAGTGCTGATCCTTCAGTGGGTGGCGAACTGGCGGACCAGCTTTGCGAGGCTCGAGATCGATCGAAAGTGTTCGCGTGTGGCTTCTTCTTCGGGATCGAGTTCGATGCCGTATTTCTCGTCGAGCACGAGGCCGATCTCGAGCGCGTCGATGGAGTCGAGCCCCAGTCCGCCGTCGTCGCCGAACAGCGGTTCGTCGGTTTGAATGTCGGCCACGTCGATGTCCTCGAGTTCGAGCGTATCGATGATCAGCCGCTTGAGTTGCGTCTCGAGGTCACTCATAAACCGGAGTCTCCTGCAGCAAGTGGCGCGTGACGCGTTCCGTAATGGCCCGCGCGCTGACTCGTTGCGACGTCGAACTGTCGGGTGGTGCGACCGGAATTCTATCGCCTACGTCGATCACAAAGTGCATACGGCGGCTCGGAATGTCGTGCCATCGATTGGCTTTCGTGAGCGTCGGCGGGGTGCAGCTGATATGCACCGGGGTGAGATCCTTTTGCGTGGCCAACGCGACGTAGGCGGCACCTCGTCGCAATCGTCGCGTCGTTCCCGGAACCGACCGACTGCCTTCGGGAAACATGATCAACGTTGCGCCGCTGCGCAGCGCGTCGGCGCATGTCGCGAGCGATGTCTGCGGGTCCGCCGCGTTTCCTACGTATCCCGCCTGACGCAACAGCGCGCCGAGCCAGTAGTTGCGCAACAACTCGTCTTTGACGACGCAGATGCCGTCGGGGATGCGCGCCACGAGGAACACGATGTCGATCAACGTCGGGTGGTTCGCGATGACGAACTGCCCGGGTTCGCTGAGACGCTGCAGGCCATGGAATTCATATGTCATCACGCGGAGGAAGCGCATCACGCCGATGAAGAGGCCGAAGGACCAGTGCACGAGTTTTCGCACGAGACGCTGCCGGCGCGCGCGGTCCCGTATCGCGACATGAAGCAGCGGCGTGACCAGGAAGCCGAGCACGAGTCCGCCGACGCCGAACGCGACGAAGCACAATCCGGTGGCGAACAGCCGCCAGTAGTAGAAGTCGGTTTTCAGAGTGCGGTCCACGTCCACTGAGCGTGCTCTGAATCAAAGCTGGCATGCGGGAGCTTGCCGTGCAGGAACTCTGCGAGCGAGCGGATCTGCTGCCAATGCGGCTCGTGCTTGCCGCTCGAGGCGCGCCGCTCGAGGCGATAGCGCGCGCTCTGTGCGTCGTTCGACAACAGCAACGCCGCTGCGATCGGCACCGGTGGCGCGTCGTTTCCCACTGAAAATACGTCGGGCATCTGATCGTCGTAGAGCACCACGAGCACCGGACCGCCGGTCTCCTGAAGACGAAACCACGCGTCGAGAAACGCGGCACCCATGCCTTCCGAACCGGCCGCAATCGACGTAGAGGCTGCGTCCTCGTGTGTGAAGATTCCAAACAGCCCCGCGATCGCGTTGTGGACGGAAAGACTGAAGGCGTTCGGAGACAACGCCTCGTTGCGCGCGATCGACGTCAGCAATTCGGCGGCGCGCGGCCCTTCGCCGTGCGCAGAGCAGAAGATCGTCGCCGTCGGTTTGCGTCCGAGCAGACACAGCTGAGCACAATGGAAAGCGCCGCGGGCCACCGTGCTGAGCCGTCTGCGCTGTATGGGTTTGATATGGTCGAGCGTCGGTGCGTCACCGGGGGCCGGCTGCACGTCGCCGTCGATCCATCGCCGCCACGACTCGTCGTCGGCGATGCCGGACGCCCAGCAGTGCCAACGATCCAGCGCGAATGTGAAGTTGGCCAACAGTCTCCCCAACCGCTCCGGCGGTCGTGCTGCTCAAACATTGGTCCCCGTCGGTATGATTGATCGAGCGGCCCGCAGGATTCAACTCGCAGACACGCGCACTGCGACAAACTGCCGGTCATTGAGAGAACAACGTGAGAAGAACAGTCGGAGCGATCGTGGCCGGTCGAATCGGTGCGGGATGGACAGGCGTCGTCTGACCGTCGTGTGTGCGCTGATCGAGCATGCGGATCGCCTGCTGGTCGCCCGACGGCAGAGCGGCACCGCACGAGCGGGGAAATGGGAATTTCCCGGTGGAAAGATCCAGGCGGGAGAGTCGGCGGAGACAGCCATCGTACGGGAGATCGAAGAAGAACTCGGGTGCGAGATTCGGCCGACTGCACGGCTCGCGACCTACGATCACGCGTACCCCGATCTGGACATCGCGCTGGTGCCGTTCCTGTGCGTTCTCGTCGAAGGGGTACCGCGCGCGCTCGAGCACGCAGACATCCGTTGGGTGAACGCTGCCGAATACCTGAGCCTCGATTGGGCGGAGGCAGATCTGCCGATCGCCACCGCCTACTTTTCGCCTAAGCAGTAGGCAAGCCTTCGGCGAGGAAGTGCTCGGCAACGGCGCAGTGCGCCGCCACGCCGCGCGCCAGCACGGATTCGTTCAGCGTCATGCGGTTGGAATGGCAGGGACAGGCCGTGTGCCAATCCTGCCCGTCGGGACACACACCCAACATCATCATCGCGCCGGGCACGCGTTGCAGGACGTAGGAGAAATCCTCCGCGCCCATGATCGGTTTCTGCATCGTCTGCCACGCCGTCGCGCCAAACAGATTGGTTATGGCGCGCTCTGCCATCGAAACCGCGCGAGAATCGCATAGCGTTACCGGGAAGCCCGATTTGATTTCCACCGCCGCTTCCGCGCCGTGGGCGCGCGCGATGTTCTCCGCGATCCGCGTCACTCCGGCATGCACTTTCGCGCGCGATTCCTCGGAAACCGATCGGATCGTGCCGGTAAGCCGTGCCGTCTCCGGAATGACGTTGTCGGTCGAACCTGCCTGGATCTGGCCGATCGTCACCACCACCGGATCGAACGCGTCGATCTGCCGGGTTACCAGCGTTTGCAGCGCGGTGACGATCTCGCATGCGATCGGAATCGGATCGAGCGCGTGATGCGGCATCGACGCATGGCCGCCGCGGCCGCGCACTTCGATCTTGACGACGTCGGCGGATGCGAGCATCGCGCCGGCCTTGGACGACAACATGCCCGCGGGTGCGTTCGGCGCAATGTGGATCGCGAACGCCGCGTCGGGTGACGGGTTGTCGAGCAGCCCGTCTTCGATCATGTATCGCGCGCCGTGAAAGCCTTCCTCCCCGGGCTGGAACATGAACATCACACGGCCGGCGAGTTGGTCGCGCTGTTTGCACAAGAGCTTTGCGGCCGACACCAGCATGGCGGTGTGCGCGTCGTGTCCGCACGCGTGCATCGCGCCCGCGACCGTCGAGCTGAATTCGACATTGGTGTCTTCCGGCATCGGCAATGCATCCATGTCGCCCCGCAGTAGAACGGTTCGACCGGGTCGGCCGCCTTCGAGTATCGCGATCAGTCCGGTGGTCGACGGTCCGGACTTCAGCTGCAACGGCAAGCCGGCGAGCGCGGCTTTCACCTTCGCCAGCGTCTTCGGCGTTTTGAGGCCGAGTTCGGGCTCGCGATGAATCGAGCGACGCAACTCGATCGTTTCGCTCTGCAACGCGCGCGAACCTTCCAGCCAGTCGGCAATGCGAACCTGCTGATTCATGGGGCGATCCTCGTTTGATGGCTCGATGCTAGCACGCGCTCGGGCGCAGACAGCGAGGTTACCTTTTCCTAAACTGCCGGATCGCTCTGCTGCGGAACACTGTCTTGAATATCGTCCTCGACCCCAACGAAATGCGGGTAATCGGTTCGTTGATGGAGAAATCGATCGTCACGCCGGAGCAATACCCGCTGACGCTCAATGCGCTCACGCTCGCGTGCAATCAGAAGTCGAGCAGAGACCCCGTGATGTCGCTCGATCAAGGCACGGTGCAGCACACGGCGCGGCAACTCGAATCCAAACACCTCGTCAGCAGCGAAGAGAACTTCAAAGGTCGGGTCGTCAAGTACACGCAGCGCCTTTGCAACACGCCGTTCGCGGAATTGCAGCTCTCCGAGCCGGAGTTCGCGGTGATCTGTCTGCTGCTGTTGCGCGGTCGTCAGACGCCGGGTGAACTGCGAGCGCGAAGCGGGCGTCTGCATGAATTCCCCGACAACGGCGCCGTCGACGAAACGCTCGAGGCGTTGATCAACCACGAAGGAGGTCCGCTGGTGGCGCGTTTGGCGCGCACGCCGGGTCGGCGTGACTTCGAATACATGCATCTGTTTTCCGGTGCGATCGAATCGGTGCCGGCCGACGTTGAGCCGCGCGAGGCGGCATCGCCAATGCCGGCCAGAGTCGACCGAATCAGCGGGCTCGAATCGCGCATCGAGGCGCTCGAACAGGAGCTGCGGGAATTGAAGCGAATCCTGGCGGCGAACGCGGATGCGTCGACCTGAGGGACCCTGGCCACAGCATGGTTTGCGAGGGGGCACGATGACGTTCGACCAATACATCGGAATGCAGCACGGCGACCGCGACGACGGAGAGGTGAGCGCGCGGATCGACATCGAGCCGCACCACTGCAATCCCACCGGCAACATCAATGGCGGCGTAATCATCTCGTTGGCGGACAACATTTCGACTGGCGCTGCGAACCGGGCTTACGAGAGCAAGACCGGCGAACGCAAGTTCATGGTCGGTGTCGACCTGCACGCCGTCATGCTGGCGAACCAGCAGGGTGGAACGATTCGCGGCGTTGCGGTTCCGGTGCGCGTCGGCCGCAGGATTACGGTCATCCGAACGCAGGTCTGGGGCGACGACGACAAGCTGCTGGCGGAAGTCACCACCACGCACGTGCCGACATAAAGTCAGACAAGCGCAAAGAGCGCCGGAATTGGAAGCTAGGAGAAGGGAGGGGAGGTGGCGCGACTGCCTCTAAGCGCAGAGACCGGAGACATCTCTAGGGTCGAACGGTTTCGCTGGATCGTCCTAGAGGCAGCCGCTGGGGACGTAATCTATCCGCGCTTTCTGAGAGAAAACCGGGGGACTAATGGAGGATTAATGGAGTTTTCCGACCGCTGAGCCCCATTTTGGTGCACAAGACCCGGCTAACTCTCGATTTAGCCCCCCGCGGCGCGTGGGGCGAGTTCGAATAGCCAAAGGCTGCCGGACGTCACCGCCGCTGGCGTCGCCGGCGCGCCGTACTTGCGGCTCAATTCCTTCGTCAACGGCTCCAGGAGGTCGCCGCTCTGGATCCGCACCAACTGCCTTTCGTACTTCTTGTCCCCGACCCGCAGGATAGCGCGGCCGTCCTTTTCCGCCTCGATCGGCCACTGTTTCCACAGGCGACCGACCGCGCTCGTCATGTAACCGCACGGGATGTAGACCTTGCCGTCGACCTCGAGGATCCACGTGGTGCGCGATCGCGCGGGCGACAGCAGCTGGAACTCCACGGTGGGCACGTCGTGTACGAACGCCCAATCCGGCTCGGCTCCGGTGACGAGTTCGCCATGCTCCAACGGACCGCCGGCGATCATGCCGAGGGGACCGTCGTGGAATCGTGCAGCGATGAACACGACGCCGATTGCGACCACGAGTACGACAACGAAAATTCCGAGCCATCGCAGGATTCGCATCGCTTCTCCGTTGATTCTTTGACGAGGGGCGGTGGGCGTGACGGTCCGTAATCTACGCGCGATGTCCCAACGATGCCACAGCGCCGCCTGCTCGAGGGGTGGAGGCGTGTTCTAATGCGGCGGTCCCACATGAGCCTCCGAAGTTGATCGCAGTTTCGCTGACGGAATCGCGCTGGCTCAGATTCGCTTCGTTCACGGCGTTCTACTACGCACAGGGCATTCCGATCGGACTGCTGACGATCGCGGTGCCGGCCTGGCTCGCCGAACACGGCGTCGGTCTTGCCGAGATTGCGGCCTATCAGGGCGTAGTCGGTCTCCCTTGGGGCTTGAAGCTGTTTGCCGGCCCATTCATGGATCGGTTTGCGTTTCCGGCAATGGGAAGGCGGCGGCCGTGGGTGATGTCGGCGCAGTTCGGATTGACGCTGTCGATGGCGTCGCTCGCGCTGGTAACGGATGCGGTCGCTCAGATCGCGTTGCTCACGGTAATCGCATTCGCCGTGAACCTGTTCGCGGCGGTTCAGGACGTCGCGGTGGACGGCATGGCGATCGACGTATTGCCGCCGTCGGAGCGTGGGCGTGCGAACGCGTTGATGGCGTTTGGCCAGGTTGCCGGGTTTTCCTCTTTCGCGGCGTTGTCGGGCGTGCTGCTGAATGCCGGTGGGCTGCCGACGGCGGCCCTCGTTGGGACGGTTGCAATCGGCGCGGTGCTCTTGCTGATCACGCTGACGCGGGAACGAAGGGGCGAGAGGATGCTGCCCTGGACGCTCGGGGTCGCGACGACTCGCGAGCACTTTGCCGAGACGACGTTTGCGGGAATCATCTCCGGTCTCGTACGCGTGCTGTTTCTGCCGATGAGCGTTCTGCTGGTGCTGGTGGAGCTTCTGGTGCGAACGCGCGATGGTATCGCCATCAGCGTCTTTCCCGTGTTCGCCGTGCAGAGCCTGCACTTCACCAGCGTCGAGTACTCCTCGTTTCAGGGTTACATGGGTGTTCCGGTTGCGATGATCGGCGTGTTGTTCGGTCCGTTGATCGACCGGTTCGGCATCAAGCGCCTCTATATGATTGCGCTGATCGTGAGCGCAGGCGCAACGCTGATCTTCGCGGTCACGCCGCACTGGTGGACGAATACCGGTTACGTGATCGCGATCTGGTCTATTGGCGCGCTGAGCAATCAGATGCTGTTCGTTGCATTCATCGCGCTTGCGATGAATATCTGCTGGTCGCGCGTCGCCGCAACGCAGTTCGCCGTCTACATGTCGCTGTCGAACCTCAGTCGCTCGATCGGGGCTGCGGCGTTTGCCACGATAGCGGACCGTCTCGACGCGTCGGGCAGTTTCCTGCTCATCTCGGGGTTGATGATCGGCGCGGCGGTCGCGTTGAGCTTTTTCGACATCGACTCGCACCGGCGCCGTCTGCAGGAACTGGACGCTCCGTCGAAAACCGTTCCGCTATGATCTCGTCGGTGAAACTCTCGGTATTGGATCAGAGCCCGATTCGCAGTGGCGGCACCGCGGCCGATGCGCTGCGCGAGACCATCGAGCTCGCGCAGATCGCGGAGCGGCTCGGATACCACCGCTATTGGGTGGCGGAACACCACGGCTCGGCGAGCTTCGCCGGATCATCGCCGGAGGTGCTGATCAGCACGATCGCCGCGAACACGGCGCGCATCCGCGTCGGATCCGGCGGTGTGATGCTCATGCACTACAGCCCGTTGAAGGTTGCCGAGAATTTCCGTTTGCTCGAGACGCTCTATCCCGGGACGCATCGATCTGGGGATCGGTCGCGCGCCCGGCAGCGACGGCATCACCGCGGTCGCGCTCGCTTACGGTTCCAAGATCGGGATCGAGTATTTTCCGGCCAAGCTCGCCGATTTGAAGGCGTTCATCAACGGTCAACCGCCGTACACGGAGGCGTTGAGTCCGGTGCGCGTCACGCCGGTGCCGGCCACGGCGCCGGAATTGTGGATGTTGGCATCGAGCGAAGACGGCGCGCGGCTTGCTGCTCACTTCGGCTTGCCGCTGTCGTTCGCGCATTTCATCAGTCCGCACGCGGCTGAGTCGTGTTGTCAGGTCTATCGCGACACGTTCCGACCATCGGACATCTGCCCGATGCCGCGCGTGGGCCTCGGCGTGTTCGTGATCTGCGCGGACAGCGACGCTGAGGCGCAGCTGCTCGCGCAATGCCGGGATCTCTGGCGGTTGCGCGTCGAGCGAGGCGAATTCGGTCCGTTTCCGTCGCCGGCCGAAGCGCTTGCGTACGAAATGACGCCGGCCGAGAAGGAACGCATCGCGTCGCGCCGCGAACATCAGATTCTGGGTACCGGAAAGCCCGTGCGAGCGCAGTTGCGAGCGCTGGCCGCGAGTTGCGGCGCGGAAGAGCTGTCGGTGGTCAGCATCACGCACGAGTTCAGGCAGCGCGTGCGCTGCTACGAACTATTGATGCAGACGGATTGACGAATCGCGACTAGTGGCGCTCGGCCTCGGTCGCACAATCGAGGCAGAGGCTGGTGGTCGGCATCGCATTGAGCCGCGCGACCGGAATTCCCTCGCCGCACGACGTGCAGTACGCGTATTCGCCGGAGTCGATGCGTATCAACGCGCGCGAGATCTGCCGCAACTCTTCGGCCACTTCGACGTCGAGCGCTTCGAGCAATTCCTGATTTTCGAGTTCTACCGCCTGCTCGGCGAAGTCCTGCGGCAATGGTTCTTCGCGGTGACGGGTCTTGCGGGCGATACGGCTGTGCCGCTCGAGCAGCTCTTCCTTTCGAGCAAGTAACGTGCGTTTGATCTGTTGATGATCCACCACGCCCTCCTGTCACCCGTCCGGATCATACCCGACTACTCGCGGTGCAACAGGTGCGATGTCGCGCATACGGCGGGCGGATTGCTAATGTCCCGGGCATGCCCTATACAGTCCGTCAGCTCTGCGAACTGGAGGTAGTCGTGGCAGAAATCAGACCCGTGGGCGGCGCGCTCGGCCGATCGATCGAACTCAACCGTGTTTTGCGCAATACGTATCTGCTGCTGGGATTGACGCTGGCATTCAGCACGCTGGTCACTTACGTGGCGATCGCTGCTGGCGCGCCATATCTAGGCTTCTTCCCCACGTTGATCGGATTCTTCGGTTTGCTGTTCGTCGTGCAGCGGCTGGCCAACAGCGCTTGGGGCTTGCTCGCCGTGTTCGCCTTCACCGGATTCCTGGGCTACACGCTCGGCCCGGTGCTGTCGATGTATCTGAAGTTGCCGAACGGTCCGCAACTCGTCGGCCAGGCGCTCGGTTTGACTTCCGTCGCGTTCGTCGGTCTGTCGCTGTATGCGTTGACCACGCGAAAAGACTTCAGCTTTCTGAGCGGATTCCTGGTGACCGGCTTCTTCGTGCTGATGGGCGCGATTCTGCTGAACCACTTCACCGACATCTCCGGACTGTCGCTCGCGATCTCGGTCGGCATCGTGCTGTTCGCGTGCGCGGCGATTTTGTTCGAGACGAGTCTCGTGATCAGCGGCGGCGAGACGAACTACATCCGCGCCACCGTCGGCCTCTACGTGTCGATCTACAACCTGTTCACGAGCTTGCTGCACCTGCTGGGCGTCGCCGGCGACGACTGACCCCCGGGTCACGCGGTGAGCTTGTGGTAGACCTTCGTCAGTGCGTCGGGCAGTGACTCGATTTCGTCGATGACCATGTAACGATCATCGGGGCACATGCGCTTCAGATAGTCGTGCCCTGAGCGATCGACGGTGATGCAGAACGTCTGAACGCCGGCGCGCGCCGCTTCTTCGAGCGCACGCGCCGTATCTGCCACGCCATATTCGTGGTCGCTGCGGTCCGGACCGTAGTCGCAATCCTGCGGAAAGCCGTCCGACAGCATGATCAGCACTTTCATCGCGCTGCCGGTACGCGCCAGCTTCGCGGTGCTGTGTCGGATCGCCGGACCCATACGCGTGCTGCGACGCGGCCGCATGCCGACCAGCGCGCGCAGGCTCGCACTGCGAAACGCTTCGCCGAATTCCTTCGCCACGTAATACTCGACGCAGTCTCGCCCGTAGCCGGAGAACCCGAACACGCCGTACGCGTCGCCGTGACTGTCGAGCGCGCGCGCCATCAAGGCGATGGCGTCGCGCAGCACGTCGATGATGCGTCGCGGCGGCGGCGCGTCGCGGTCGATTTTCAGCGGTTGCCACAAGAAACCATCGTCATCGTCGTCTGGGTTCGACACCGGTTCCGGCTTGGCCACGGGATCGTCGGTCGACGCGGACAGGTCGATGAGAAAAGCCGCGGCGACGTCGCGCGTCACGCGGTCGCGACGCTGGTACACGCGTTCGTCCGGCGCGGCCCCGCGCCGCAGGTCGGTGTGATGGTCGAGGATCTGGTCCCAGTCGAGTTCTTCGCCGTCGAGTACGCGCCGGGTACGTTGGTAAGCCTGCAGCGGTAGCTGTTGAAACTGCCGCCGCACGCGCTGCTCGTGTGGCGCGATGCGTTTCAGCAACGCGATGACGTCGGCCGCCGCGCCCGCGTCGGTGCGACGTTCGTACAGGCGGCACCAACCGCGCAGATAGCGATTCCCATGGCAGTCCCATTCGTCGTACAGATAGCTGTGGCTCGGCGCCTTGTCGTCGTGGCCGAGCGCGTGCCGCAGCGTATTGCGCTCCATCTCGATGCGGCGCGCGAGGGTGTCGCGTTGATCGGTGACTTGCCGCACTTCGATCTCCGGGAGGGCGTTCGGCCCCCGCCTCGGAGATGCCTGCCTCGGCGTCGCTCGCGGCGGTTGCGATCATCGCGTCGAGACCTTCGAGTTCCTCGATCCAGTCGTCGAGGCGGTTTTCCCGCTGCAGCCATTCGGTCGGGAGGCGCGCCGTGAATCTCCGGCCGCGGCACGTCGACCTCGGCGTCGACGGCGATGGACGTGGACGCGAGCGGGATCAGACCGGCGTCTTCGAGCAGCGCGTAGATGGCGGCAACCGCATCGACGGTGACGTACACGTCGGCGCCGTCGCCACGCACGGCTGCGACGATCGGCAGCATCCGCTCCGTGATCCCGGTTGCGTCGATGTCCGTCAATGTCTGTGCCGGTACGCCGAGCGTGAAGCGCAGCGCGGCTTCCAATACGCCGCGCAGGTCCGCGATGAAGAAGAGCGGCTGCCGACGATCCAACTCAGTCGCGGCCTCGCGCTCGTGGTCGCCGCGAATCCCCGGATAAGCGGCGAGCATCCGACAGTCGATGCGGTGCGCTTCGACGAGTTGGAACAGCGCGCGTGCGAGCGGTGGTACGGCAAACCGACCGTAGAAGACCTCGAGATCGGAATCGCGGATGGAATCGGTCGCACCGATTCGATCAGCCAAGGTCGATGAGTATTCCGCCGCGGCCGCGAGGCGAAACTCGAACGTGCCGAATTCGCGGTAACCGAGTTGATGCAGGGTCAGCAGACGATATACGCGCCGGTTGATCTGACGATCGACGCTCGTGGCAATCTGCTGTGGAAGAAACAGCGCTTTCGAACTCAGCATGGCCCGGTCGTGCCGAACGACCACTTCGTCGCCGGTGAACGTGTCGGACGCACGCACTTCGTACGCCGAGCCGGTGATGGCCTGTGCAAACAATGCGAGGCGCCGCTCGACGTCGAGCAACTCGACGGCGTGCGTCGTCACGGCAGAACGACGTCCACCACGTCGGCGACCGCCTGCTGCACCGTCGCGTCGTCCGATACCGCGTGCACGATGCCGATTTCGCACGCGCGGCGCGCATCGATGCCGCGTCTGATCAATTGTCCGGTGTACGTCAGCAACCGCGTGCTCACGCCTTCGTCGAAACCCTGGTCCGCCAGTTGGCGCGTTTTGGCGCCGATCACCGCGAGCCGTTCCGCGGTGTCCGCGTCCACGCCGCTTTCGTGCGCGATGATGATCGCTTCGCGTTCGGCGTCCGGATAACCGAACGCGATGGCCACGAAGCGCTGCCGCGTGCTCGGCTTCAGATCCTTCAGCACGCTCTGATAGCCCGGGTTGTACGAAATCACGAGAAGGAAATCGGAATGCGCCGGCAACAGTTCGCCGGTTTTTTCGATCGGCAACATCCGGCGGTGGTCGGTCAACGAATGGATGATCACCGTGGTGTCTTTGCGCGCTTCGACGATTTCGTCGAGATAGCAGATCGAACCGGCGCGAACCGCGCGCGTCAACGGTCCGTCCATCCACACGGCTTCATCGCCGCGGAGCAGATAGCGGCCGACCAGGTCGGTGGCCGTAAGGTCTTCGTGGCAGCTCACCGTCACGAGCGGTTCGCTGAACAGTTGCCGCGGCGATTCCTGCTGTCGATAGAGCCGCCACGTCATGTATTCGACGAAACGGGTCTTGCCGCAACCGGTTGGCCCCTTCAGCAGCACCGGAAGGCGTGCTTCATAGGCTGCTTCGAAAATCTCGAGCTCGTCGCCGATTGGAAGATAGTAGGGCGCAGGTTCGTGCTGCGTCGTCCGCGTCATGGCACGAAAGCTTCGCGGCCGCGATGGAACGTCAGGAACGTCTGATTCGAGTTGCGATTCGTCAGATGCCGTCCCCACATCGGGTGCCGCATGCTGCGCACTTCGTGTTCGAGTTCCACCAGCGCGCCATTGCTGCTCTTCGGATCGACGATCGCCTGGAAGCGGTATTGATGCTGATCGGACTCTTCTGTGATCAGTGCGTGTGCGTCGAGCCAATCGTGTGCGGCGGAGAAGTTGGCGACGTAGATCGCGATGTGGTGACCGTCGTACGCGCCGGCGTCACCGGTCGTCTCCACGAAGCGCACGGTCTGATTCGTTCCCATCTGCACCTCAGCAACGCCGTTGGCGCAGCTAGCCGGTGTGGCGAACACGTCGCGATAGAAACTCGCGATGCCGGCGGCGGCACCCGACGGCACGTCCATGTCGAGATAGCGGATGCCGAGCGTCATCGTGTCGTCCGGGGCGTGACAGCGCAGCCGATTGCCCCACGGACAAGTCACGTCGATGTGGTCACCGGACGCGCGCCAGGAAAACTGCGTATCCGACAGCGTCTTGCCGACCTGGTCGAGCCGCCAGCGCAGTTTGTCGAGATCCGGCACCGTCGAGTCCGATGGTGCCGCGGAAATGCTGTGCTTTGCCCTGCGGCAGGTGGAACTGCTGGTCGCCGACGTTCACCCACATGTTGTTGAAGTTGAACACGCCGAAGTCGACATACGGATCGCGCGTGAAGCCGAGGCCGGACACATAGAACAGCGCTGCGGTTGCCTGGTCCGGTACCGTCAGATTGAGGTGTTCGAGTGCGAGGATGTTGCCGACGTCTTCTACGCCGCGATCGAATTTCCTGGCCACGATGGCATCTCCGTGTGGGCGCCGGGGACCGGCATCAGGTCGTTCATTAAAGCAGACTTGTTGTGCCGAGCCATAACATAAGGAGAATGACCGAAACGAACCCTCGGGGTATGCGATGAAGGACGACGACAACGACGCATTGCTCGATGCGGCGACAGCTCTGGTGCCGCCGCTGCTGAATGCACTGGAAGCGCTGGCGTTCGCGGGCCGTCATCTGCACCCGCCGCACCTCGCGCGAATCGCCGCGGCGCTGGAGCCATTCGCAGGGCCCGGTTCGCGAGGGCCGCGCGCGCTTCGATGCAGCGAAATGGCCGGACGATCTCGAGTTCTTCCGTTCGCAGCTGGTGGTGTCGAGCGACGCGGCGTTGCGTGCGCTCGACGGCGTGGCGCAGAGCGCCACCGATCCGAACGGCGTCATGCGCGCCTATCGCTCGATGCGCAGCAGCACGCAGGCGGTCGAAGCGTTGTATCCGCTGTCGTTCATGTTGCCGCCGGTGAGCCGCTTTTTCCTCGAGCCGGAGCGGCGACAGGACAACGCGTTGGTCCTTCGCATCGCCGAGGCGGATGCGATGCGCGACGACGTCGGCATTCTCAACGTCGACAACGCGCGCGATGCACGCGGCGGTTTCTCGCTGTATGTCCCCGAGTACTACGACGCGTCGACGCGCTGGCCGTTGATCGTCGCACTGCACGGCGGCAGCGGCCACGGCGCCGATTTCCTGTGGAGCTGGTTGCGCGAAGCGCGCACGCGCGGCTGCATTCTGATCAGCCCGACGTCGCAGGAAGGCACGTGGTCGTTGATGAATCCGCCGCTCGACGGCGATGCGCTGCGCGCGCTGGTGGGTCGCGTCGCGGAACGCTGGTCGGTCGACACCGACCGCGTGTTGCTGACGGGAATGTCCGACGGCGGCACGTTCAGCCTGCTCACCGGCCTGATCGAGCGCGGTCCGTTCACGCACCTCGCACCGATCTCCGGCAGCTTTCATCCGATGCTGCTCGACGGTGCGAACGACGTTCGCGGTCTGCCGATCTACCTCGTGCACGGCGCGCTCGACTGGATGTTCCCGATCGAAATGGCGCGCACCGCGAACGCGGCGCTGTCGGCGGCCGGTGCGGCGGTCACGTTCCGCGAAATCCCGGATCTGTCGCACACGTATCCGCGCGACGAGAACCCGCGCATTCTCGACTGGCTGTTGCGAGAGTAGTCGAGCGTCAGATCTTCACGCGACGCAACACCACCCAGCGATCGCCGAGATGTCCGCCCGGCGCGGCGAGCGATCCGCGCGCGTCGACCAGCGCTTTGGCGCCGTCAGGCAGGCGATAAGCAATGTCCACCAGGTAGGCGTCGATCGGATCTGCCGCCGTCGTATCGATCTCGATCGTAACGTCGCGCTGCGCCGGCGCTTCGAACGCCACGCCGCGATAGTCGCCGCGCTCGCTCAGTGCGGTCGAGACCGCGAGGCCATCGATACGGATCGCGTCGATCGGTGTCTGCTTTGGAAGCACCAGCATGATCGTGCTGGTGTCGGCGACCGGATGCAGTCGCAGCGTTCGCGTCGTTCCCGAAACAGAAACCGGATCGGGCGTGGTCGCGTCGCGCTGAATGACGTCCGCCGTAGCCAATAGCGGCGGCTCGCCAAGTTCCCAGGGCAACGGAGTTTGTCCTTCCGCAAACGGCGCCGCCGTGGCGACCTGTGCAGGCAATGGATTCGGACTCCACACGAGGTACGTCGCGCGATTCGCGTCGGCGTCGAAGACGTAGGTGTAGTTGACGCGTTGCGGCCGCAGCTCGGAATAGAGCGACACCCAATGCGCCGACGCGATACCGACCAGCGCGACCACGACGGCGATCCACCGGGCGGTTTTGACGCGTCCGCGGTCGAGCAGCGGCAGCAGCGTCACCGCGACCAGCGCCAGCGGCACGAACATCACCGGCGCGGCGTTGAAGCCTTGTGTGATCTCGCCCATGTAGGCGAGCGGCAGCATGAACACGCCGGCGATCAGCGCGTTGAGGATTGCCGCCGAACAACGGAATCCGGGACGATCGAGACGATGCGCGAATGCGAGCACGACGATGACGAGCGTGGCCGCCACGGTGGCCGGCAGCGTCAGATGAGAGGCCAACGGCAGATACGCCGCGAGTGCCAGCGTCAGCAGCGTCCAGAACCACCAGGCGGCCAGCAGCGAGTTCCAGAATCCGACGCGTCTGACGAGCGGACGCTGTAGCGCGAGCGCGATGACCGGCACCGAGTAGACGATCAGCCGCCACGGCCACGGATTGGCGGGCCAGGACACGCGCGTGCCGGCAAGCACATCGGCCAGTGCGAGTGTTGCCAGCTCCAGCACAACCGTCGTGACGAGCGCGAGACTGACGATGCCGAGCGCGGCGAAGAAATGCCCCGGCCCTTGCCAGCGCCGCCACGTGGCGAGGCCCAGCAGGGCGACGATGCAGATCGCGATGGCGAGTCCGGTCTGCGGGCGATACGCAAACCAGAACGACTGGTTCAGCGTCGAATAGACGTAGTTCGGCGCATCGATCGCTCAGATCCGCGGCGGCGAGGGCGCGCACCAGCGGCAAGGCGTTTTCGCCGTGATGCTGCAACGTCGCGAGGCTGAGATTCGCGATGGAGTCGCCGCGGGAGTGGTAGTGATTGCGCTCGCCGGCGAACGCGAAGTCGATCCCGGGCTTTCCGGCGTGATTCGACACCGACAGATCAGTGTCGTTGGGCAGCCGTTTGAACAATTCCTCGAAGAAGGACGATGCGACCGGGAATCGGGCCGTCTCGCGAAACGCATCGAGCATGGCGCCGCTGCCTGGCCCGCTGCGCAACAGCAGCGAAGGACCTTGCGATCCCGAGCCTTCGATATTGATCACTGCTGCGACGTCGTCGGCCCATGCGTGCTGCGAGAAGAATGCTTCGGCGCCGAGCAGTCCTGCTTCTTCACCGTCGGTGAACGCGAACAGGATGCTGTTGCGGGGTTGCGGCTCGTCGTGCAGCGCGCGCGCGATTTCGAGCAGCGTCGCAACACCGGCGCCGTCGTCGCCCGCACCGGGCGCAGAAGCCACCGAATCGTAGTGGGCCATCAGCAGAATGCCGGATCGCTGCTGACCTTCGATTCTCGCGAGTACGTTCTGCACGCGGCCGCAAACCGGCCACTTGAAGCTGCAGGTGACGGCGTCCTGCACTTCGGGCGCGAGACCGAGTTCGGTGAGCCGCTCGACGAGACGCCCCTTGACCAGCATGTTGGCAGAGCTGCCGATCGGATGCGGAGTCTCGTCGCCGAGCAGCCGCGCGAGCTGGTCGTGCGCGCGCATCGCGGAGAAGGCGTCGTTCGGCGCGTCGGCCAGGAGTGGCGCCGGCGATCTGAAGCTCCACATCCCCAGAACGAATACTACGCAAAGCAGGATCAGGCATGTTCCGAAGCCGGCCGCGGCAAACTTCGAAAAGCCGCGCGGCATCGTTATGCGGCGAGCCCGCGATTACTCAGCGCCCGGCCCATCAGATCGACGAAGTTGCCGCGATAGAACGCTTGGCGGATCGGATCAGACGCGGTGTCCAGCGATGTCTCGAACCGCTTGATCGGATTGCGTCCGCCTTCGACGTGCGGATAGTCGGACGAGAACAGCGGAATCTCCGCTCCTGCTTCGCGGACGATCCAACCGACGTCTTCGGTCGGATACGGCGTGGCGCGCAATTGCCTTTTCACGTACTCGCTCGGCCGCATCGACAGTTTCTGCAGCCGCTCTTCGTGGCGCGCGAATGCGTCGTATGCGCTGTCGAGATAACGCATCCAGCTCGGAATCCAACCGGCGCCCTGTTCGATCACGCCGAACATCAGCTTCGGGTGCCGTTCGAAGATGCCGTCGATGATCATCGTCGCAAGCGTCTGCATCACCGGCGTCGGAATCGCCATGTAGTCGACCGAACGGAAGTTCTCCGCGCCGCCGTGAAAATCCGGCGGCACGGGAAGGCCGTTGGCGAAGTACTTCGGATCGAGCAGCACGCCGCCGCCGCCGACGTGAAACACGATCGGTATGCCGGCTTCCTCGGCAATCGCCCACAGCGGGAACAAGCCGATGTGGCTCGGCGAGTGATTGCGCGGACACGCGGACGGAATCAGCAACGCCGAAAAGCCATCCGCCACCGCGCGCTCGGCGATCGCGCGCGTGCGCGCGAAATCAGCGAGCGGAATGTAGGCGGTTGGCAGCAGCCGACGATCGACGCCGCAGAAGTCCAGCATGGCCCGGTTGTGCGCGTCGGCGGTGCCGTAGATCAGATCGAGGTCGCCGCTCGTGCGTTCGAGGCGCGCGCTGTAGCCGTTGACGAAGGTGTTGAACACGAGCTGGCTGGCGAAGCCGAGCAGATCGAGCGCGCGCGGCCGATCCTGTTTGTAGTACGCGCCGGTTGCCGCCCAGTTCTTGCGTTGCAGAATTTCGCGTTCGTCGTCGGCGCGGTACGCGGGATCGCGATGGCGCGAAAGCACCCGCTCCAGCTCCTTGAGACTGGTCGCCACCGACGCGCTACCGTCGAAGCCGAGCAGATGGCGTTTGACGTTCTCGCTCGCAAAGTCCGCCAGCATTTCGGAGGTTTCCATGATGTGCGAGTCCGCGTCATGGACAACGCGCCCTTCTACGTACGGCATTTCCGTCTCCTCGGCCCGTTTCTACGCCAGTTTACATGGCCGACGCTATTGCGGTGGAAACGGCAGCGACGTGGCGTCGAACATCTTTACGTCGACGCTCTTCGGGGGATGCTTGCGCATCGCTTCGTTGAACGTCGCCATGTGCGGCAGCGTGAAGTGCTTCTTCAGCGCATCGAGATCCTTCCAGTGTTCGATGATGCGGATGTTGGTCGGGTTGTTCAGTTCGGTAGAGAAAACGTACTCGATGCAGCCTGGTTCCGCGCGGCTCGCTTTCTCCATCGCAGCAACGGCGTCTTTGAGGGCAGCGGCGGCGCCCGGATTGGTTTCGATCTTCACGTTCAGGACGATCATGCTCGTGCTCCTTTCATTGAGTGTCCCCTCATCAGATTGGTTAGTCGGAAGCGGCTGCGCCCGCGGCCTCCGCAGTGTCCCATAACGACGGCTGCAACGCTCCGGTGGCGTGGGCGAAGTGTTCGATCGAATAGTCAACGCGCTCGTCGACCGTAAAGTGCTGCAACTCGTCCAGCGATTCGACGTGTCGTAGGCGCGGCAGCAACCCGCGGTCGTTTGCGACCTGGATCGTCAGGCCCGGCCGCGCGTTCAGCTCCAGCAGCAGCGGGCCGCGTGTGACGTCCAGCACGATGTCGGCGCCGAGGTAACCGAGGCGCGTCACTTCGTAACACCGCGCGGCGAGCGAGAGCAGCTGTCGCCAATGCGGCACTTCGATCTGCGACAGCGAGTGACCGGTGTCGGGGTGTCGATCGATCGGCCGGTTGAATTGCACCGCGGCAATGCTGCGGCCCGTCGCGATGTCCAGTCCGACGCCGACCGCGCCCTGATGCAGGTTCGCCTTGCCGTCGGATTCCTGCGTTGCGAGTCGCAGCATGCCCATCACCGGGTATCCCTTGAACACGATCAGGCGGATGTCGGGTACGCCTTCGTAGCTGATGTGCTCGAACGTCGCATCGGTGGTCACCAACGCTTCCACGAAGGCGACATCGGTGCGCCCGCCCAGCGAGTACAAGCCGCTGATGATGTTCGATAGATGCCGCTTCAAGTCGGCGAGCGACAGCTGGCTGCCGCTCGACTTCACCAGGTTGTCGCCGTCATGGCCGACGATTACCAGAATGCCCTTGCCGCCGCTGCCACGAGCCGGTTTGATTACGAACTGCGTGAATTTGGCGAGGACCTGCTCGATGTGCTCGATCTCGTGCTGCAGCCGGATCACGAGCAGCAGTTCCGGCGCCGTCACGCCGGCTTTGCGAACCACCATCTTCGTCAGCAGCTTGTCGTCGACCAACGGATAGCGTTCGCGCGGGTTGTACCTGCCGATGTACGCGACGTTGCGGCAGTTCATACCGAGGATGCCTTTGCGCCACAACGTGATCGGATTCGCCCACATCAGTCGTTGCCCATCATCGTGGAGAAGCGGCGCAGTTCGAGCAGGCGATAGCCGGTGTAGCGACCGAGCAGCAGGATCACGGCCAGCACCACGAGATGCAGCTCCGGAAAGTTGAACGCGAGATGCCGCGTCAGCGGTTGATCCATTACCAGGAAGGCCGTGACCGCAACGAACAGGCTTCCGCTGCCTTGAACCAGCACTTCTTTCGGACCGTCTTCCTCCCACAGGATCGACATCCGTTCGATCGTCCACGCCAGAATGATCATCGGGAAGAACGTGATCGACAGACCAGCCTCCAGACCGAGGCGATAACTCAGCACGCTGACGATCGACATGATGGCCACCACCACGATCACGAGTGTCGCGATGCGCGCCACGAGCAGCAGGTTCAACGTCGACAGATAGCTGCGGATGAACAGACCGACGACGATCACCATCAGGAAACTGATGACGCCCGGAATCAGCTGCGTCTGCAGGAACGCGAGTGCAATCAGCACCGGCATGAACGTTCCCGACGTCTTCAGGCCGACGAGCGT
Organism: uncultured Gammaproteobacteria bacterium; assembly: GCA_963787045.1. GTDB lineage: Bacteria > Pseudomonadota > Gammaproteobacteria > Pseudomonadales > Azotimanducaceae > DATJGR01. Next base: position 377,616 of record CAWBBR010000003.1, read on the forward strand.
GCGCAGCACTACGACCACCAATGCGCCAACCGGCAGCAGCATGATCAGCTTGAACATGTTCTGTTCTTCGACCGGCAGGCTGTACAGCGACAGACTCGGCGCGTCCATGCCTTGCGCGCCCGAGGTCGCGAGCGACAGCGAAGGGCGCGTCTGACTGATGATCGCGAAGCTGATGCGGCTGCGCTTTCCGCCGATCACGTCGAGCACGCTCGGTGTATCGGTCTGCCACAACAGCAGATCGGATGTGTCGGTGATCAACCCGGTGAGCGGATTGAACAGATGCCATTGTCCGTCCTGCCACACCTGCACGAGTTCGACGAGCGATTGCCTGCGCCGACCTTCCTCGAGTATCAGCGCCTCCACGCGACGGGCCGGAACATTCGACAGCGCGAGCAGGTCGCTGAACAGCGCCGGCAGCGCGAAACGGTCGAGCAGCAGCGCGACGTTCTGGTCGTGCGGAATCACCGTCATCTCTCGAATGAGCTGCTGCGCCAGCGTCAGCGCATCGGCGGAACGCGGCACGACGGCGCTGACGATTGCTTGCGCGGCGGTTGCGTAAGGTTCGTCGAGCCGCACCAAAGCAATCGTCGGTTCGGGTTCTGCGCCGCGGAGCTGGTTCGGGTCGGCGACGAGTTCGACTTTGTAGTACAGCGTCTGCTCGCCGGCGACGTCGCGTTTCGACCAGTGCGCGCGACGCTGGCCGTCTGTCTCTTCGATGACGAAGCCGTAACCGGACGACACCGTATTTTCGTTGACGATGCGATAGTCGGCCTGGTTCGACGGCAGGCTGAGGATCGCCTGCACCGGCACGCCGTCGCCCCAGAAGTTGATCTTTGCTTCGATCTGCCAGACCGTTTCCTGCGTGCCCGGCAGAAACGGAATGTTGAACTTGATGTGGCGGAAGGTGGCGCTGCCGAGTCCGGCAACGGCGAGCAACATCACGAGGAACAGGAAAGGACCTCGTTGCGTCATGGCGCCGGCTTGTCGCCGTCGTTCGTGTTCGCGGGTGCCGACGCTGGCGCGGTGGCACGCGGTTGTACGTAGCGCGCGCCGACCTCGACCAGAGCGATGTCTTTCAGAAAGCTGCGTCCGAGTATCACCGCGTGATCGGCGCGATCGGTGAGCATGAACCAGAACGTATCCTGCACGTCGCCGAGTTTCAGCCGCATCCTCACCACCGGTCGCTTGATGCCTTCGCCGCCGCCGGACTGAACCGTTCGCACGTGTCGCGACACGCGACGCTCCAGCGGAACCGGTTCATCCGAGTCGGATGCGTGCAGCACGAATCGCACCCACGACTTGCCGTCGCGTTCGAACTCGACGATCTCCTCGCCGAGCAGCGCATTGTTTGTGGCAGTGGTGTCGACGCGCGCGATCAACGGAATGCCCGGCGGATCGATCCACACCTGCTCTACGTCGCCGACGACCATTTTCGAGCCGCTGATCATGACGCGCTGGATCTGCGGTTCTTTGCATTGCGCTTCGGCAAGCTGCGGCGCCGGGCACAGGTGCTTCAGAGAATCGGGCAACGTCGCGACGGCGCCTTCGACGCGTCCGATCGCGTGCGTCTGCACGTCGAGTTCGGTCGTTACGGACTGTTGGTCGGTGCGCACGTCGGCGAGTGCGGTCTGCACGTTCGCGAGTTCACCGTTCAGTCGCGCGACTTCGGCTTTCAACGCGTCGAGCGATGGGTTCGCCAGCGGCTCCGCGGCCGGAGTCGGGGCGATCGGCGCGCAGCCAATCGCCAGCGTCGCCATGACGATGGCGACAACGAGCCCAGGCTGCTCAGAGCCGATGCGCACGTTGAGAGGGACCCCCGCGAACGAGGGTCGGATTCTACAGGATCATCCGCGGACGAGTTTGCCGGGCAGCGCGCCGGTGTGTTCGCCGTCGGCGAAGATCGGTACGCCGCTCTTGATGATGTGCTTGTACCCTTCTACGCGCTGCACCAGACGCTTGCCGCCGGTCGGCAGGTCGAAGATCGCTTCGGGTCGGTGCAGCGCGAGCTTGTCGAAGTCGATGACGTTCACGTCCGCGAGTTTTCCTTCGGCGAGCAGACCGCGATCGTTCATGCCGTAGGCAGCAGCGGTGTCGAACTGACAGCTTTCTGACCAGGAACTCAAGCGGGCAGTTGCTCGCCCTTCGTACGGTCGCGCGCCCAGTGCGTGAGGATGAAGGTCGGCATGCCGGCATCGGCGATCACGCCGCAGTGGGCGCCGCCGTCCGACAGGCCGAACAGCACGTTCGGGTGCTGCATGTTCTTGCGGAAGAAGTCGAAGTTGTAGGTGCGTAGCCGCCCAGCGGTTGATAGAACAGCTCTTTGCCGTCGTCGCGCACCAGCAGGTCGTACATCATCTTCGAACGGCGTCTACGCCCGCGCGCTTCGGCCATGCCGGCGACGCTGTCCTCGCGATCGGGTTCGTAGTTCGGCTTCTCGCCGAGCGGGAAGATCTGCCACAGCAGCTCGTCGAGAGTCGAAGCCGGACAACGTCCGCGTCAACGTGCTGTGTTCGGCGAGAATCTTCGCCTTCACGCTCGGATCCTTCATCGCGACTAACGAGTTCATCGAGCGGCAATTGCTTGAGTTCGTTTGCGAAGGTCGGGTGGCGCATGAAGACGTGGAAGTTCGATTGCAGACCATGCAGGACGCCGGTCGGGACGGCCGGCGATCTGCGGGCGGATTTCCATGCCCTGCAGGCGTGCCTCCTCCGCGATGTTGTACATCTTGTTGCCTTCGTAGGCGCCGGCGGAGGTGGCCACGAGCGTCACGGGCAGGCCGGTCTCTTCGGCGAATCCCTTCACCCACGCCCACTCGTCGTCGTCGCCGAGGTGGTCAGACGACCATCTCGAACACGCCGTGATCGAGGCCCTTCATCGACAGACCCAGCGCCAGCATCTCGTCGGAGCCGGCGAAGGTGCCGGGCATGTGAACGCCGTTTTGGTCCTTGTGCAGCAGCGTGCGCGAGGTCGAGAAGCCGAGCGCGCCGGCCTTGACGCCTTCGCGCACGATTTCGGCCATCTGCGCGATCTCTTCGGCGTTGGCAGATCGTAGTCGGTGTTGCAGCGCTCGCCCAGCACGTAGGCGCGCACCGCGCCGTGCGGCACCTGCGTTGCCGATGTCGATCGTGCGCGGCAGTTGCTTCGAGTGCATCGAGATATTCGGGGAAGCTCTCCCACTGCCAGTCGATGCCTTCGGCGAGCGCGGCACCCGGGATGTCTTCGACGCCTTCCATCAGCTCGATCAGGAAGTTCGTGCGCGTCCGGCCGCACCGGCGCGAAGCCGACGCCGCAGTTGCCCATGACCGCGGTGGTCACGCCGTGCCAGCTCGACGGGGCGAGGATCGGATCCCAGGTGGCCTGACCGTCGTAGTGGGTGTGGATGTCGACCCAGCCGGGCGTGACGAGACAGCCCGTCGCGTCGATCGTGCGTTTCGCTTCGCCGTCGATGCGGCCGATGGCGGTGATGCGATCACCGTCGATGGCGATGTCCGCTGCAATGCGTGCGTTGCCGCTGCCGTCTACGACGGTGCCGTTGCGAATGATCAGATCGTGCACGGTGCTCTCCTCACGGTGTGCGTCGAAGGGAAAAGGTGTGAGATGGACGTTAATGGATGTGAATTACGTTGTCCATGCGCGAGCGGTTTTCGGCAGCGGGTGTCAGGGATATAAAGCGGTCAGAGGCAAGCAAACAAGGAGGCAGTGTCGTGGCAACGATCGAACGTGAAGTCGCACAGCCGAAACAAGCGGTCATGCGTTGGCTGCTCGATTCCGATCCGTCGATTCGGTGGCAGGTGTTGCGGGATCTCGCGGGTGAGCCCGAGCAGCGGGTCACCGTCGAGCGGTCGCGTGTCGCCGTCGAAGGCTGGGGTGCCCGATTGCTCGGGCTGCAGCAAAGCGACGGAAACTGGGGTGGCGGTCCATGGGTTCGAGCGAGTTGGGCCTCCACCATGGAAACGCTGATGCTGCTCCGGGAACTCGGACTCGATCCGACGAGCGCACCGGCGCGGAACGCGATCGCCCTGGTTCGCGACAACAGCAACTGGGGGCCGTATCACGGGCGTGCGCCGTTCTTCGAAGGAGAGTCCGAGCCGTGCATCAACGGCAGGGTGCTCGCGTGCGGTGCGTATTTCGGTCAGGCGAGCGACAGGCTCGTCGATCGGCTTCTCGGCGAGCAGTTGCCCGACGGCGGCTGGAACTGCGACGCGCCGCCGAGCACGAAGTCGTCTTTCAACTCGACCATCTGCGTACTCGAAGGACTACTCGAGTACGAGAAGGCGAACGGTGCAGCGACCACGGTGACGGAGGCGCGGCTGCGCGGCCAGGAATATCTGTTGGAGCGAAAGCTGTTCCGCTCGTTGACCACCGGAAAGGTGATCGATCGCGATCGGAAGAGTAGCGACGACTGGAGAGATTTCTCGTTTCCGACGCGGTGGCACTACGACATCCTGTGGGGGCTGGACTATCTGCGAAGAGCGCAGGCACGTCCCGATACGCGAGTCGCAGAGGCAATCGAACTGGTGATCGGCAAGCAGAACCGGAACGGACGATGGCCGCTCGATCACCGTCACGCCGGCACGGTGCATTTCACAATGGAAGGACGAACCGGCACGACGAGCCGCTGGAATACGCTGCGCGCGTTGCGGGTGCTGGGGTGGTATTCAGCGAAAGGTTGATCAAGCCACTCGTTTTCGACCATTGATACTGTACGTATATACAGGTACTGTGGCCGTCCGCTTTCGGGAGGACGCCACGATGTCAGTGCAATCGAAGCCGCTGCTGATCAAAGGACGTGGCGCGCTGTCGAACCCCGCCGGGCGCTTCGAACGACGCAGCAGCGAGATCGTCGACGACGGGTGGGGCGAAGACCCCACGCCCGACACGCAACCGACCACGCAGCTGTTCGCCGACAAAACCCGCAACATCATCGCGCGCAACCAGTCGCCCGACGTGCCGTTTGATCAGTCGATCAATCCGTACAAAGGGTGCGAACACGGTTGCGTGTATTGCTTCGCGCGTCCGAGTCACGCCTATCTCGACCTGTCGCCCGGCATCGATTTCGAAACCAAGATTTTCTACAAGACGAACGTGCGGGAACGACTGGTCGAAGCGTTCAGTCGCCCCGGTTACGTGTGCAGCTCGATCGCGATGGGTGCCAACACCGATCCGTACCAGCCCGTGGAGAAACGACTGCAGATCACCCGGCAGATTCTCACGGTGCTGCTCGACTGGCGACATCCCGTGTCGATCGTTACCAAAGGCGCGCTGGTGCTGCGCGACATCGACCTGTTGCGCGACATGGCGGCGCTCGACCTCGCATCGGTGACACTCAGCATCACGACGCTCGACAACGCCTTGAAGACCTCGTTAGAACCGCGCGCCGCCGGGCCGTCGGCGCGGTTGCGTTGCGTGCGCGAATTGTCGGCAGCGGGCATACCCGTGAGCGTGCTGATGGCGCCGGTAATACCGGGATTGAACGACGAAGAGATCGAAGCGATCGCCGCCGCCAGCGCGGAAGCCGGCGCGCGCAGCATCGGGTATGTGTTGCTGCGGCTGCCGTACGAGGTGAAGGATCTGTTTCGGGAATGGCTCGAAACACATGCGCCCGAGAAAGCCGGCCGAGTGATGAAACTGATCCGCGAGATGCGCGGCGGAAAAGATTACGACTCGGAGTGGGGCCAGCGAAAAAAGGGCACAGGACCGCTCGCGGATCTGCTGTCGCGGCGCTTCGAGCTCGCGCGCCAGCGGCATGGTCTCGACAGCTCGCGCATGCCGACACTGCGCACGGATCAGTTCCGCGACCCGAGCGGGGCGCGCCAGAGCGATCTGTTCAGGTGAACCGTCGGTGAACAGCGAGCGCGGGTCGCGTTCGGCGGTCGGAGCCACCATAATTGCGCCGCTTGCAAACCTCGCAACGTTCGACGACATCGTGACCGGCTCCAGAACCTTCCAACTGAACTACCGCAATCGTCCGGTCGAACTCGAAATCGTCGACGATAGAGAGCTGGTGCTGCGCCTCGACGGAGTCGTTCGGAAACGACGCGATCGCGATGGCGTCAGCTGCGTGTACGTGTGGACCAACATCGAGCTGCACTGGGAAGAACACCACTACATTGAGGCGCGTTGGTGGCCGGAGACGCAGCGTGTTCATCTGACGGTGAATGGATCGACGCTGCTCGACGTCACCTTGCCTAGTGAATCCGGCTAGCGTCGCCTGACGGCGCCGTGCCGCGCGCGTTCAACATCGCTTTCAGCAGCGTCGTTTTCTGGATCGGTTTGGTGACGTAGTCGGTCATTCCCGCTTCCTCCGCGCGACGCCTGAATTCCGGCATTGCGTGGGCCGTCAGCGCGATGATCGGGGTCGAGACACGACGGCCGGAACGCTCCAGCGTGCGGATGTGGCGGGTGGCGGAGTACCCATCCATCTCGGGCATTTCGCAGTCCATCAGCACTACGTCGATGTCGTTGCCGTGGCTGCCGAACATCTCGATCGCTTCCTGACCGTTTTCGGCGAAGTGCACCGTTGCGCCCCAGTTGTTGAGCATCTTGCCGACGACGAGTCGATTCGTTCGATTGTCTTCCGCCACCAGAACGGCGAGATCCTCGAGTGGACGCTGCTCGGTTCTGGCGGTTGAGACGTCGGCGGCCGACTGCAGCAGACGTTCCAGCTGGGCGAACAGAACAGGTCGCGCGAGCGCCGTGCCGGCGTCGAAGCCTTCACCGATCCACGCGACGTACGTTGCGTCGATGTCCGGATTCGGTTCCACACAGGTTTCGTCGAGTATGACGCGATCGTGCTCGGTGGGCATGTGAGCCTCGAGTTCGTCGACGTCTTCGAGCACGACGAACGAGCCGACCCATCGACTCATCACGAGGCCGATCGAGCGCGCCAGCTCGGCGTCGTCGGATACGAGGAAGACGCGCGCAGACGGATCGATGCCAGGAATCGCGGCACGTTCGATCGGCGGCGCCGAGATGCAGAACGTGAACGTAGCGCCGGCGCCCGGTTCCGTGCGCACGTCGATGCGGCCGCCAAGCAACTCGATCAGGCGTTTCGAGATGGCAAGGCCGAGACCGGTGCCGCCATAACGGCGGCTTATGGACGAATCCGCCTGGCGGAACCGGTCGAACAGCTGCGAAGCGTGCTCCGGCGCAATGCCGATTCCGGTGTCCTGGATCAGGAACTCGACGCAATCGGCGCGGGTGGCGTGCGGTCGCACGAGGATGGAGACCTGGCCGCGCTCAGTGAATTTGACGGCGTTGTTGACCAGATTGCCAACGATCTGCTTGAGGCGCGTCGGATCGGATTTGAAGCAGAGTGGCGTACCGGCTTCGATGAACGTGTAGAAGTCGAGGCTCTTACGGCGGAAATGTTCGCGATACAGAACGTTGACGTCGTCGAGCAGTTCGAGCAGGTCGACCGTCACCACTTCGAGTTCCATCCTGCCGGCTTCCGCTTTCGAATAGTCGAGCACGTCGTTCAGGATGTTCATCAGCGCCTCGCCGGAGCGCTTCAGCGTGGCGATGTAATAGCTCTGCTGCTCGTCCAGCGCGGTGCCTCGTAACAGTTCAGCCATGCCGAGAATGCCGTTCATCGGTGTGCGGATCTCGTGGCTCATCGTGGCGAGGAACGACGTTTTGGCGTGGTTGTCCTGTTCCGCGAGGTCGGCTTTCAGTTCCGATTCCTTCGCGCGCAACTTTGCGATCAGTGCTGCGTGGTGGGCATTGCGCCGGTCGCTGGACAACACCTGAATGTGTTGCGCCAATGCGATGGCAAGCATCACGCCCATGAAGACGCTGCACAGCAGAATCAACGACTGCACGGCACCTGCTTCGTAGCTGGACCCAATGATGCGTGCGGCAGCACTCACCGCCATCGTCGCGATCAGCGGGCTGGTTGCGAATACGAAACGACGCGCGTTCGAATCGCCGCTGCGGACCTTCGACGCCGCGTACCCGAGCAGCAGCAACAGGCTTGGTGTGAGCGACATCGAAAGCGGCATGAATAGGGCCGGCAGCGGCCAACAGAGCAGCAGAGCCGCGCCGCCGAGGCACGCCAGAAGGTAAATGTACATCGCGCGCCCGAAGCGGCTCGCGGGATCCACCGCCAGGAAGCCGCGGCTGAACTGGATCAACGCCGCGAGGCACAGCGGCATCACGGCCGGCAACGTTCGTCCGGTCATCCACGGCGCGTCGGGCCAGAGGACGAGATCCGCATAACCATGGCCGATGATCTGCCAGAAAGCGATGAGTACCAGCAACGCGGAGAGCCAGGCGTAGTTCGGCGCGCGCGTGATCAGAAATACGACGAGGTTGTAGATGCCCAGCACCAGGAGGGCGCCGAGTCCCGCCCCAACGATCATCTCATGGCGCAGTTGATAGGAGCTGAAACCCGATTCGCTCCACAACCGCGCCGACATCACCATGTTGTCGCGCGAAGCGGCGTAGATGAGCAAAGTGGCGTGGCTGTTGGGCCAGACCTCGAGCCGAATCACCCCGTTCGGGAAACTCGCGCCGCGGGTAGCGATCGGCATGCCGGCGCCGGTGTGCAGCAATTCGCGGTCGGTGTCTTCCGATTGCAGTCGCGCGACGAGGGTTCCCAGCCGACCGTGCGTCAGCTCCAGCAACCTGTGTGCCGGCACCGCCGTGTGGTTGACGAATTCGAGTCGGAACCAGTAGGCGCGGTCATAGCGCTCGAACGCCGGGTCGTCCCGCGATACCGGCAGAAACAGCGACGGATCGGGCACCGCTTCGGAAGCCGCGGGCTGATAAGTCATCCGGGATGTGACGTCGAGGAAATCGGCGGGGCTTCCGACGTCGATCGACTGTGTTTCGGCTGTGGCACAGAACGCCGCCGAGAGGAAGGCGAAGCCCAATACCAGACGGCAGCAGTGACGGAGGCGGCTCATCCGGAAAGTGTAGTTGCCGGATCGAGCCTCGCTTGCGGAGCGGTCGGATCAGTGAGGGTGGGCGGGACCGAACACGGCGGCGCGCCAACCAGCGCGGCTGAAGCGTTCGAAACGTCCCTCCGGTTGCGACAGCCGGTCGGCGATCGCGTAGTACACCGCGGGATTGAAGCCGAGGCCGCAATGACTGCCGTACACCTCGATGTTGTCGGTGAGCGCGCTCGGCTCTTCCATCGCCATTCGCCAAGCGACTACGCCGTCGGTGCGGCTATAGATGGCGGTGCTCGGGATGTCGGCACGCGGGGCGCTGCCGCCGAACGGGCTGCCGAGCGTGATCACCTGGCGCACCTGGTCCGGCGCGCGTTTGGCGAGATTGCGGGCGTGCACGCCGCCGAGACTCCACCCGACCAGGCTCGCGCGCTGGCCGGTTGTAGCGGTGACGCGCTCGAGCTCGCGATGCAACTCGTCGAACGCGCCGACCTCGCGGAGACCGAGATTGCGACCGAGGTTCCAGGGCCGCGCGTCGTACCCGATCGAGCGTAGATATTGGCGCAGGAGTCGCGTCGATTGATCGCTGGCGGTATATCCGGGCATGACGACCACCGGATGTCCGTCACCGCGTTCGACCAGCTGCAGATACGCCGCCGACGCGGCGAGCGACCCCATTTCCAGCATCGTACGAGGCAATTCGAGCGCTCCGAGCAGGGCGCGAGGGGCTTCAGTCACGGGCATCGGTTTGTGGACCTTCAATCCAGGCAGTTCAAAGAGCAGGCACCAATGCTGCATAGCAACATCCCCGAAGTAAACCAATTTTTGCGTCGTTCGGGCGGCGTTTTGATCCGCGCTTGCCAAGCCGATCACGACCTAGGAGAGACTTTCCCGAGGAAGGGACCAATTTCCCGACATCGCGGTCGACGCACAGGTCGGCGTCCTCGGACCTCGTCACGGCGGACTGAGACGACTTCATAAGCACTGGCGCACCGGCGATCAGCTATCCATGACGAGAACGACTAGAACCGCAAGGCGCGAGGCGTAGCATGCGTAGTCGGTAACCCGGGGAGGAGAGCCGCCATGGAACAGCTGTCGGGGCAGGACGCGTCGTTCCTTTATGCAGAGTCGAAGCACGCGCCGCTGCACGTCGGTTCGGTCGCCATTTACGACCAGTCGACCGTGCCGGGCGGGATGCTCCGGTTCCGGGAGATCCTGAACTACAACGCGCAGCGTCTTCACCTGACGAAAACGTTGAGGCGCAAGGTGGTTCGCGTGCCGTTCGACGTCGATCACCCGTATTGGGTGGACGACAAAGACTTCGATCTCGAATACCACATCCGTCACATCGCGCTGCCGCAACCGGCTGACTGGCGCCAGCTGTACATACTGGCGTCGCGAATCCTCGCGACCCCGCTCGACATGTCGAAGCCACCGTGGGAGTCGTACTACGTCGAAGGGTCTGGACCATGTCGAAGGGTTACCGCCGCGTTGTTTCGCGGTGATCACCAAGACCCACCACTGCGCCATCGACGGCGCTTCCAGCGTCGATCTCGCCGAGTTGTTGCACGACCTGACGCCTGAACCGCGGCAGATTCCGCCGCCGACCGAAGTGTGGCGCGGCGAAGAGGATCCCGCCGTCGCGGAACTGATGTTGCGCAGCTTCGCCAACAACGCGCTGCAGCCGGTGCGCGCGGCCGAGACGTTCGCGCGGTCACTTCCGGGTATGGCCAAGGCGATGTCGAGTCTGGCGGATCGGCCGATAAAGCCCGCAGACGCCGATCCCGCGCACGCGGTTCAACAGGACCATTACGGCGCATCGTGTGATCGGCTTCTGCCGCTTCAGCCTCGACGAGATCCGCGCCATGCGTAAAGGCGTAAAGGGTGCCACGGTCAACGACACGGTGGTCAGCCTGTGTGGCGGTGCGTTGCGCAAGTACCTCACGGCGAAGCAAGAGCTGCCCGCCGACTCCATGGTGGCGATGGCACCGGTCAGCGTGCGCGGTGCCGACGAAAAAGGCGCGATGGGCAATCGCGTTTCGGGAATGATGATCTCGATCGGCAGTCACATCGAAGATCCGCGCGCACGGCTGGCACACGTGCAACAGAGCTCCGCGCAGTCGAAAGCGCTGACCAACGCCGTTGGGGCGCGGCAGATGACCGACGCGATGCAGTTCATCCCGGGATCCTTGATGGTGATGGGTACCCGCTTCGCGAGTCAGATGGGCATCGCGAACGTGCAGAATCCGGTCTACAACTGCGTCATCACGAACGTGCCTGGACCACAAGTGCCGCTGTATTCGATGGGCGCGAAACTGTTGACGACGATCGGCTTCGGGCCGTTGACGGACGGCGTCGGTCTGATGTTCCCGGTCGGCAGTTACTGCGGTGAGTTCATGGTGTCGTTCACGTCGTGTCGCGAGATGCTGCCTGATCCGGAGTTCATGGAGCAGTGCATCCGCGACACTTATGCGCAGATGCGATCGACGCTGATGTAGGGTAGCGGCGCGACTCGGGTCGCGCCGTCAGGTCACCATTGCTTGCCGATGCCGCCGCGGTGTCCGAAGAACGCCGCCGGCCAGTTGCGGCCGGTGATCATCGCCTTGTCGACGTCTTCTTCGGTGGCGAGGCCGTCGTCGACGATCTTCTTCGCTTCGCGATACGCCGCGGCGAAGACGCGATTCAGAATGAACCCGTAGGTTCCTGGCGCATCGCGCACCATCGATACGCTGCGGCCCGCCTTCTCGGCGACGCCGCGGGCGGTGTCGATCGTGGTCTGGCTGGTTTGCGGCGTATAGATGACCTCGCACATCCGCATCACCGGCACCGGATTCGAGAAGTGCATGCCGACGCACAGCGGCTGACGCTTTGCGGGCAGCGCTTTGACGATGTCCGATATCGGAAAGCCCGACGTGTTCGACGCGAGTATGGCGTCGCTCTTGATGATCGAGTCGAGTTCGCCGAACACGCGCTGCTTCAGTTCGAGCTTCTCCGGCACCGCCTCGATGATCGAGGTCGCAATCGCGCAGCTCTTCGAGCGACAGCGTGTAGCCGATTCGTTCGATTGCCGCGACCGCCAGATCGAAACCGAGCTTGCCGCGTTCCACGGAACGCTTGAGGCTCCACTTTCGATCGACCACCTCGGCGCGCGTCTCGTCGAGGATCTGTTGCGTCAGGTCGCGGATCGTGACGCGGTAGCCGGCGAGCGCGAGCACCTGCGCGATGCCGCCGCCCATTACGCCACCGCCGACGACGCCGATGCGCTGCACCGCATTCAGTTCCATGGTCGTTCTCCCCTTCGAATGGTTGTGCCGGCAAGCATAGCCGCGACGTCGGCGCTCGAGCGATGAGATTTGGGTATGATCGCGACCGGTTCAAATGGGGGGATGACCATGCAGGAAACCAGCCGCGCGACGATGCTGGAGCTGCTCGGCCGCCAGCGCGCCGACTACCTGAAGCGCGGCGAAGTCGATGCAGCGACGCGCATCGACCGTCTCGATCGCGCCATCGCATTGTTGGTCGATCATCAACAGCGCCTCGTCGAGGCGCTCTCTGCCGATTTTGGCCATCGGTCGCGGCATCAGTCGCTGTTCACCGACATCGCCGCGTCGATCGGCCCGTTGAAGCACGCGAAGAAGCATCTCGCGGAATGGATGAAACCGGAGAAGCGCAAGGTCGATTTCCCGATGAATCTGCTCGGTGCGAAAGCGCGCATCGAATATCAACCGCTCGGTGTGGTCGGCGTGATCAGCCCATGGAATTTCCCGGTGAACCTCACGTTCACGCCGCTGGCGGGCATTCTCGCGGCCGGTAACCGCTGCATGATCAAGCCGTCGGAATACACGCCTGCGACATCGCAGGTCATGGCCGAACTCATCGCGCGCCGCGTTCGACCCACTCGAAATCTGCGTGGTGCCGGGCGGTCCGCAGACCGGCGCCGATTTCGCCGGTTTGCCGTTCGACCATCTGCTGTTCACCGGCGCCACGTCGGTCGCGCGGCACGTGATGCGCGCCGCGGCGGACAACCTCGTACCGATCACGCTGGAACTCGGCGGCAAATCGCCGGTGATCGTCGGTCGTTCCGCCGATATCGGGAAAACGACCGACGCCATCATGGCAGGCAAGATGATGAATGCCGGGCAGATCTGCCTCGCGCCCGACTACGTATTCGTGCCGAAGGAAAACGTCGGCGAATTCGTCGAGTCCACGCAGCGCTCGGTGAAGAAGATGTTCGCGAGCCTGATCGAGAACGACGACTACACGTCCATCGTCAATCAGCGGCACTTCGATCGCCTCAACGACTACGTGGAAGACGCCAGGCAGAAAGGCGCTCGCGTCGTCGAAATCAACCCGGCGAACGAAGATTTCAGGCAACAGCCGCATCACAAGATTCCGCCGACGCTGATCCTCGACGCCAACGACTCAATGAAGGTGATGCAGGACGAGATCTTCGGGCCGTTGCTGCCGGTGCAGACCTACGACGACGTTGCCGAGGCGGTCGACTACGTCAACGGACACGCGCGGCCGCTCGGACTCTATTACTTCGGAACCGATGCGCGCGAGCAGCGGCGCGTGCTGTCGCACACGACGTCGGGCGGTGTCACCGTCAACGACGTGATCATGCACGTCGCGCAGGAGGATCTGCCGTTCGGCGGCGTCGGTCCTTCGGGCATGGGCGCGTATCACGGTCGCGACGGGTTCAAGGCGTTCAGTCACGCCAAGTCGATCTTCACGCAGTCGAAAATCGATCTCGCGGGGCTGGTGGGTCTGCGGCCGCCGTACGGCGAAAAGATCGAGAAGCTGCTGAAGACGCAAATCGGCAAATGACGATCAGCGACGCCACGCGGCGCTACGTGCTGGGCGTTCTCGTCGTCGTTTACACCTTCAACTTCATCGATCGGCAGATCCTTTCGATTCTGCTCGAGCCGATCAAGCTCGACCTCGGTTTGTCTGATACGCAGCTCGGCTTGCTCACCGGGTTTGCGTTCGCGTTCTTCTACGCATTTCTCGGCATGCCGATAGCGCGAATTGCCGATCGCAGCAACCGCCGCAACCTGATCGCGATCTCACTGACGGTCTGGAGCGCCATGACGGCGCTGTCAGGGCTTGCCATGAACTTCTGGCACCTGTTGATCGCGCGGATCGGTGTCGGTGTGGGCGAAGCGGGGTGTTCGCCGTCGTCGCACTCGATCATCTCGGATTATTACTCGGCGAGGTCGCGGGCGACGGCGCTCGGCATCTACGCGCTCGGCATTCCGTTCGGAATTCTGTTCGGCTTCTACATGGGCGGCACCATCAACGAAATGTTCGGCTGGCGAGCCGCGTTCTTCGTCGTCGGCGTGCCCGGGTTGTTGCTCGCGCTGCTCGTGAGATTCACGGTGCAGGAGCCGCCGCGCGGAATGTCGGAAGGGCGTTCGGCAGAGGCGACGCAGCCGACCGTCGGTGAGACGTTCCGCTATCTGCTCGCGAAACGCTCGTTCCGGCATCTCGCGCTCGGTGGCGCGCTGACCGCGTTCGTCGGCTACGGCTTCGTCAACTGGACGCCGTCGTTCCTGATCCGCTCGCACGGCATGAGCACGGCGGAGATCGGTAAATGGCTGGGCCTGATCATCGGCGTCGCCGGCGGCGCCGGCATCTCGTTAGGCGGATTTCTCGCCGATCGGTGGGGTCGCCGCGACGTGCGCTGGTATCTCTGGATCGTCGCGGTCGCGCTGATCGTCGCACTGCCGTTCTCGATCGCCGCCTTTCTGGCGCCGTCGTCCACCCTGGCGCTGCTGTTCCTGATCGTTCCGGTGCTGCTCGGGAATTTCTATCAAGGGACGACGTTTTCGCAGACGCAGGGGCTCGTCGGGTTGCGAATGCGGGCGGTTGCGGCCGGCGTGCTGCTGTTCATCCTCAACATTGTCGGGCTGGGGGCGGGGCCGTTCGTCGTCGGCTTCCTGGCCGATCAGCTGGTGCCGCGCTTCGGTGCCGACTCGCTGCGCTATGCCTTGCTGGTGTGCTCGGTGGTGAACGTCTGGGCGGCCGCGCACTACTACATTGCAGGCAAGTATCTCGAGAACGATCTGGAGAAAGTCTGACGGTGCGATAATGTGGCCACTGTTCCGCCGGTGGCGTCATGGTCGCGTCGAATCTGCAATCCGAAGTCGAGAGTTTTCATCGCGACGGCTATCTCGTCGTGCGTGGTCTGGCGAGTCAGGCTGAATGCACGGCGTTGCGTTCGCTCGCCTCCGAAATGCTCGAGCCGCTGCAGGGACCGGTCGAGTTCGAGGCGGACGTCGGCTATCCCGGAGCGCCCAAATCCAAACTCGATACCGGCGGTTCGACGCCGCGGCGCCTGTTGCATGCGTACTCCCGCGATCCGTTGTTACGCGCGTGGGCGTGCGACCCTGCGCGTCGGCCAGCGGCTGCAGGCGTTCTTCGGCGGCCGCGCACCGTTCGTGTCGCAGAGCCATCACAACTGCATCATGACGAAGCACCCCGGCTTTTCGAGCCTCACGTCGTGGCACCAGGACATCCGCTACTGGTCCTTTCAGCGTCCGGATTTGATTTCGACCTGGCTCGCGCTCGGACCCGAACGGAAGGCCAACGGCGCCTTGTTGGTCATTCCGGCGAGCCATCGATTGCAGGTCGACGCGCTGCGCTACGACCAGGCACTCTTCCTGCGTACGGATCTGCCTGAGAACCAGGCGCTCATCCAGCACGCGAAGATGATCGAACTCGACCCCGGCGACATGCTGTTCTTCCACTGCCGCCTGTTCCACGCGGCCGGGCGCAACGAAACCGACGCGCTGAAGTGCTCGCTGGTGTTCAGCTATCACGATGAATTCAATCGAGCGAACCCCGGCACGCGGTCGGCGGTCTATCCGTCGATTCCGTTGCCGGTGTGAGGCGCGAGATGGACGACGATGACGAGGTGTTTCGAGCGGCGATGACCGACGTCGCGCGACTGAACGTGGCGCCGAAGCCAACCAAACCGCGCGCCGAACCGACGTTGAGCCAGCGCGCGCGTCGCGAGCAGGCGGCGTGCGAGCGCAGCGCCGCGGTAGACCCCAACTACCTGACGCTGGGGGAGGTCAAACAACTCGCACCGCACGAGCTCGTCAGCTGGAAAAAAGATGGCGTGCAGGAAGGCGTGTTCAAAAAGTTGCGACTCGGCCAATACCCGCTGGAAGGACGGCTCGACCTGCACCGCAAGACGGTGAAGGAAGCGCGCGAAGCGCTGTTCGAGTTCACACGCATGGCCGTTGCGAAGGGTTGGCGCTGCGTGCTGGTCAATCACGGCCGCGGCGAACGCAGTCCGACCCCGGCGCGGATCAAGAGCTATGCGATCGCGTGGCTCGCGCAGATGCCGGAAGTGTTGGCGTATCACCACCCTGAACGCCGTCACGGCGGTGCCGGCGCGGTGTACGTGCTGCTACGGAAGTCGGCGGCGAAACGCGAAGAAAACCGCGAGCGTCACGGCCAGAAAAGTTCCGATTGAGCGGATTTTCCTCAGCGACAGCGATAGACGGTGAACGTCAGCGTGCCACCCGATGACGGCGGGCCGGCCTGAACGATCGTGTCGCCACCGATCTGCGCCGCGCGGTTGCGCGCAAGCGTGACCTGTTCTTCGCGCATCACGCCTGCGTTGCGTGGAATTCCGGCGGCGGTCGCCTGAGTGCTGGCGACGGCGGTGCCGACTTCCTGACACGCACCGACGTCGGCGGCGGTCGCTTCGCGAACCTGCTCGCCACCGGGCGTGGTCTTTACCCACGAGCAACCGGCGACAGCGAACGCCGCTGACACGACCACGAAGGCGAGGGTACGTCTCATCACAAAACTCCTTTCTCGAGGTCGAGGCTGCCGCGCGCGAGGTTGAGACGCAGCACGTCGCTCGCGCCTTCGGCGAGCCGCAACGAACGCACTTCGCGATACAGCTGCTCCAGCGGGTGACCGACCGTGAGCGCTTTGCCGCCGACCAGTTGAATGGCGCCGTCTACGACGTCGCTCAACGTCTCGGTCGCGTACACCTTGCAGGCGATCCCCTCATTGACGATGTTCGCGCCGGATTCGCCGAGGCGCGCCGTTCGATAAAGCATGCTGCGCGCGGCAAAGGTGCGGATGCGCAGGTCTGCGTAGCGCAGGCGCACACCTTCGCGCGCGCCGAGCGGTTCCCCGGAATGGTGCGGCGCCTTCAGATGCGCAGTGGTGTATTCGATCGCCCAACGAGCGAGCCCGACCGCTTCGGCGGCGATCAACAGGCGCGTGTCGCCGATCTGCCGCATCGCCCGTGGCAGCCCTTCGCCCGGCCGACCGATGATGTGATCGGCCGGCACCAGGGCGTCGTCGAAGCGGAACGCCGCGTGATGGCTGCCGTCGAGCGACTCGAAACGGCGTTCGAGCACGACGCCCGGTGCATCGGTATCGATCACCAGCATCGCGCGGCCCTGCCCGGGGATCTCGACGAGCGCGTTCAGGAAGTCCGCGCTGCCGCCACCGGTGACATAGGATTTCCGGCCGTTCACACGCAGTCCGTCGGCAGCGGGCACGGCGCGCGTGAAATGCGCCGCGTCGTCGGGTTCCGTAAACGCGAAACCCGCGCGTTTCTCGCCGTTGAGCAACGGCATCAGGTATTGCGAACGCAGCGGTTCGGCGCATCCGGCGAGTACGCCGGGGCCGGGTCCGAATGCGTAGTGAGCGAGCCCGCTGTTGTATCCCGCGAGCGTGTCGCGCACCACCGTGAGTGCGAGCAGGCCGGCTTCCGCGCCACCGACCGAACGCGGTTGCGTCATCGTGAAGAAGCCGGCCTCGCGTGCCGCGCGGACGACCTCCGCACGTACTGTCGTTTCCGCCGCACCGGCGGCCATTGCAAGCTTGTTGGGAACGAGGATGTCGCGTGCGAACCGATCGGCGCGTTCGCGAAGGGCGACGAGTTCACCCGGGATCGACTCCGGCATCAGCGGACCGTTTGCGAAGCAAGTTTGCGAAGGCGGCTACTTTACCATCGAAGTTCGATGGGGCAGCGCGTTCGGTCGGCGCGCGTTCCGGCATCGAAATTCGAGGCGCGACCAAGTATCCTCGCGCCCTGCGAATGATAGACAACCCGTCTCACCGTTAACTCGGGTCGAGCTGTAGGAGAAAAGTGGATGAGCCCCATCAGGGTTGCCGTCGTTGGAGTCGGAAACTGCGCGAGTTCGTTGATCCAGGGCGTCCACTATTACCGTGACAAAACGCCGGAGAACGCGATCGGCCTGATGCACTGGCGGATCGGCGAATACGGCCCGTCGGATCTCGAAATCGTCGCCGCGTTCGACATCGACGCGCGCAAGGTGGGACGCGACGTCAACGAAGCCATCTTCGAATTGCCGAACTGCACGGCAGTGTTCTGCGAAGACCTGCCGCGCAGCGGCGTGAAGGTGCGCATGGGACGCGTGCTCGACGGCTTTTCGGAGCACCTTCAGGACTATCCGGATCATCAGACGTTCGTGCGCGCGAACGTTCCCGAAGCCGAGCGGGCGGACATCGTCGCGGCGCTGCGCGCGTCGCGTGCGGAAGTGATGCTGAACTATCTGCCGGTCGGTTCCGAAGATGCGGTGCGCTTCTATGCGGAATGCGCACTCGAAGCGGGCGTGGCGCTGGTCAACTGCATGCCGGTGTTCATCGCCAGCGACCCGGCGTGGGCGCAGCGCTTCCGCGAAGCGGGATTGCCGCTCATCGGCGACGACATCAAGGCGCAGCTCGGCGCCACGATCACGCATCGGATGCTGACCGACCTGTTCCACAAACGCGGCGTCAAACTCGAGCGCACGTACCAGCTGAACACCGGCGGCAACACCGATTTCCTGAACATGCTGAATCGATCGCGGTTGCGGTCGAAGAAGACGTCGAAGACCGAAGCGGTGCAGTCCGTTGCGATGAGCGGCTCGACGACGACAACATCCACATCGGCCCGAGCGACTACGTGCCGTGGCAGAAAGACAACAAGGTCTGCTTCCTGCGCATGGAAGGGAAGCTGTTCGGCGACGTGGCGATGAATCTCGAACTGCGCCTGTCGGTGGAAGATTCGCCGAACTCCGCCGGCGTTGCCATCGACATGGTGCGCTGCGCGAAACTCGCGCTCGAACGCGGCCAGTCGGGCGTGCTCGACGGTCCGGCCGCCTATTTCTGCAAGCATCCGCCTCGGCAGTACACCGACGACCAGGCGCACCAGATGACCGAAGCGTTCATCGCCGGCGCGCCGGTCAGCGTCACCGTCGAACGCGAAGCGCGCCTGACGGCCGAAGCCGAGCGCAAACGCCGCCTCGTCTGAGAACGTAAACCCGAGTCACTTCCGGGCGATCACGACGCATCGTACCGGTGCCGGGTGACCTTCGATCGTGCGCTGCACGTCGAGCGGATCCAGCGCATCCGCGAGCGATCCGAACGGCATCCACTCCGTGGTGCGTTGCTCGGCCACCGTCGTTGCCGTGATGTCGACCACGCGAATCGATTCGAAGCCGGCCGCGGCGATCCACTTTTCCAGCGTAGTACGCGCCGGTATGTGCCAGACGTTGCGCATCCGCGCATAGCGGCCGTCCGGAATCAGCACCTCGGTCGAGCCGTCAGCGACGATCAACGTTTCGAGCACCAGTTCCCCACCGGGTCGCAGGTGCGCTTGCAGCGAGCGAAGGTGTTCGGTCGGATCGCGCCGGTGGTAGAGCACGCCCATCGACAGCACCGTGTCGAAGGCTTCCTGCGCTGGAACATCTTCCAGCCGCGCCGGCAACAGCGCGTGATCGAACGCCGGTCGCGCGCCAGCCAGATACCTGGCGATAGCGAGATACTGCATCGAGTAGACGATCGTCGGGTCGATGCCGATCACGCGCGCGCCCGCTTCGCACATCCGCCAGCCGTAGTAACCGTTGCCGCAACCGACGTCGAGCACGCGCCGGCCGCCGAGCGCGCTGAGGTGCGGTGCGACGCGGTTCCATTTCCAGTCGCTGCGCCATTCGGTATCGATGTGGATGCCGAACAGCGAGAACGGACCCTTGCGCCACGGCTGCAATGCGTGCAGATGACGGTGCAGAGAGTCGCGTGCAGATGCGTCGAGGTCGGCCGCGCGGCCGATGCGAATCGTCGCACCCAGATCGACGTCGTCGCTGTGGGCGTCCGGCAGCGCGTCGATCGATTCGAGCCACGCCGCGCTGTCGCCATGAGCGGCGACATTGTGTTCCAACAACGGCCTGAGGGCGCGCCATTCCGGCAACTCGGCACCGGCGCGCCGCCACGAAGCATCGAGCAGTTCGCGGGCGGTCACAGCATCGCGACGAACGACACCCAGTTCAGGCAACGGAACCAGGCGTGCACGCGACCGAATCCGGCCGCGCGAAATCGTGCTTCGTGGTCTTCGATGCGATCCGGGATCAGCACCTTCTCCAGCGCCGTCCGTTTCTGGGCGACTTCGAGCGCGCTATAGCCGTTCGCACGTTTGTAGGCGACGTGAGTGTGATCGAAGTAGTTCTGCTGCCAATCGTCGGCGAAGCGCACTTTCTCGGAGACGATCAGCACGCCGCTCGGGTCGAGTCCTTCTCGGATCCGCGTCAGCAGCGGCAAGCGATCGTCGCTCGGCACGAATTGCAGCGTGTAGTTCATCACCACGGCACACGCGTTCTCGATCCGCAACGTCGCGCACGTCCGCCTGCACCCAATCGATGCGCGCTTCATCGCCGTGGAGCGCTCGCGCGCGATCGAGCATGGCAGCCGAGCTGTCGACCGCGACGATCCGACAATTCGGCGTATCGAGCTGCTGCAGAATCGCCATCGAGGTTGCGCCGAGCGAACAGCCGAGGTCGTAACATTTTCCGCCGGAACGCGCGTGCCGCGCGGCGATCAAACCGGTGATCGGAATGACGGTTTCATAGCCCGGCACGGAACGGCGGATCATGTCCGGAAACGCGGCGGCTACCGATTCATCGAAGACGAAGTCGACGATCTGGCTGCGTGGGCTGCGGAACACCTCGTCACGCATCTTTCATCTCATGGTCACAGGAAGGCAACATGATAAGCTCTCCCGCCGTTGACGACCCGCTGAATGCGCGCGCGATGAACGCACCCACCCCGAATCTCGTCAGTCCCGAGCTGTACATCAACCGCGAGCTGTCGCAGCTCGAATTCAATCGGCGCGTGCTCGAACTGGCCAAAGACGACGATGTGCCGTTGCTGGAGCGTTTGTCGTTCCTGTGCATCGCAAACGCGAACCTCGATGAATTCTTCGAGATCCGCGTTGCCGGGCTGATTCACCAGCAAGCGTTCGGCGCCGCCCAGCGCGGGCCGGAGAATCAGTCGCCCGCGGAACAGTTGCGGGCGATCTCGCAGGTGGCGCACGAACTGCTCGACGAACAGTATCGCGTGCTGAACGAGTTGCTTCTGCCGCGCCTCGATGCGGAAGGCATCCGCTTCATTCCGCGCGACAAGTGGAATCAGAAGCAGTCGCAATGGTTGCGCCACTACTTCACGCACGATCTCGTGCCAATCCTCAGCCCGGTGGGACTCGACCCCGCACATCCGTTCCCGAAGGTGTTGAACAAGGGCCTGAGCTTCATGGTGACGCTCGAAGGCAAGGATGCGTTCGGTCGCGCCAGCGGCAAAGCGGTGGTGCAGGCGCCGCGTTCGCTGCCGCGTCTGGTGCGGTTGCCGGCGTCGGTTGCGCAAGCGCCGTACGACTTCGTGTTCCTGTCGTCGATCGTGCACGCCAACGTCGGCGATCTGTTCCCCGGTATGAAAGTCACCGGGTGTTATCAATTCAGAGTGACGCGCAACAGCGATCTCTTCGTCGACGAAGAAGAAGTCGACGATCTGCTGCGCGCGCTCGAAGGCGAACTGCCGACGCGCCGGTTCGGCGACGAAGTCCGTCTCGAAATCACGCACGACGCGCCGGCGGATATCAGCGCGTCGCTCATGGCCGAGTTCGGTCTCACCGAAAACGACATCTATCTGTGTCGCGGCCCGGTGAATCTGAATCGCCTGTCGGCGCTGCCCGACCTCGTCGATCGCCCCGATCTCAAGTTTCCGGGGTTCATTCCCGGTCTGCCGGAGCGGCTGAAAGAGAACAAGGATCTCTTCGAAGTGATCCGTAAGGGCGACGTGCTGCTGCACCATCCGTTTCAGGCGTTCACGCCGGTCGTCGATTTTCTGCGACAGGCCGCGGCCGATCCGGACGTGCTATCGATCCGGCAGACGCTGTATCGCACCGGGTTCGATTCAACCGTAGCGAAGTCGTTGGTGGATGCAGCGAACGCCGGCAAAGACGTGCTCGTGGTAATCGAGCTGCGCGCGCGCTTCGACGAACAGGCGAACATCGAACTCGCCAACCAGTTGCAGGCTGCGGGTGCACAGGTCGTGTACGGCGTGGTGCGGCACAAGACGCACGCGAAGATGAGCATGGTGATCCGGCGCGAAGGCCGCGTATTGCGCCGCTACGTGCACCTCGGCACCGGCAACTACCACGCGCGGACGGCGCGCGTGTACACCGACTACGGACTCTTCACGTGCGACAAGAGCATCGGCGAAGACGTTCAGAAGGTCTTCCAGCAGTTGACGGCGATGGGGCGTCCGGGCCGCCTCAAGAAGTTGCTGCAGTCACCGTTCACGCTGCATCGATCGGTGCTCGACCTGATCGCGCACGAAGCCGATCAGGCGTCGAAAGGTCAGCGCGCGCGCGTAATGGCGAAGATGAATGCGCTGATCGATCCACAGGTGATTCAGGCGTTGTATCGGGCGTCGCAGGCCGGCGTGAAGATCGATCTGATCGTGCGCGGCATGTGCGCGTTGCGGCCGGGTGTGCCCGGTGTTTCGGACAACATCCAGGTGCGGTCGATCGTCGGCCGGTTCCTCGAACACGCGCGCGTGTACTACTTCGAGAACGGCGGCGATCCGAAGGTGTTTCTGTCGAGCGCCGACTGGATGGAGCGCAACTTCTTCAGCCGCGTCGAAACGGCGTTTCCGATCGAAGACACGCTGATGGCGAGGCGCGTGATCGGCGAGACGTTCGAGTTGTACAACGCCGACAACTGCAATGCGTGGGTGCTGCAGTCCGACGGTCGGTACAAACGGCTGCGTTCGGGGGCGGGACGTCGCCGCAGCGCGCAGGACGCGTTGCTGCAGTCGATGGCCGAGGTCAGCGGTCTTCCGGCGTCGCGCAGTCCGATTCCCGACTAGCTCGCGATCTCCAGACGCAGCGGCACCACCTGCAGGAAATCCGATTCCTGTTCGAGATCGAGCCGCGTCAACGGATGCGCGTTCAACCACTCCGGCGGGATCGATACCTTCAACCGGTTGCCGTCGGCTTGTAACGTGATGCGCGGCAACGGTTCGCCGATGCGGTTGCGTCGGAGCACCACCGCCAGGCGCAGCAGCACGGCGAGACGCATCAGCGTTGCGCGCTCGTCGTCGTCGACGCGATCGAATTCGAGCACCGGGAATTTTCGGCGGTGCGCGCGCACGAGCAACGCGAGCCGCAACTTGTCGGTCTGCGAAAAACCGGCGAGGTCCATGTACTGCAACAGATAGTGCCCGTGCTTGTGGTACTGGCTGTGCGAAACGTCCATGCCGATTTCGTGCAGCATCGCGCCCCAACGCAGCAACCGCTCGTTCTCCTCGTCGCCGAGATTCCACGCGGCGGCAACCTGAACCAGCAGCGTCTGCGCGGTCTCGGCGACTTTCTGCGCGTGCGCCTCGTCGACGTGATAGCGGCGCGCGAGATCGGAAACGCTGTGCTCGCGCACGTCTTCATGGCGAACGCGTCCGATCAGTTCCTGCAACAGACCTTCGCGCAATGCACCGCTCGATACCGTCAGGCGCTCGATTCCGAGGCCCTCGAAGATGGCGCGCAGGATCGCGACGCCGCCCGGGAATACCGGTGTGCGCTCGTTCGGAAGATTCTCGAGCGACACTTGATCGATGCGCTTGGCGGCGATCAGCGCCTTAGTGATATCGGTGAGCGCCGCCGGCGTCAGTCCATCCACAGCGCCGCGTTGCATGGCGACGTCGTTGATCGCATTGATGGTGCCGGACGTACCGATCACCGTGTCCCAGCCGCGGCGGCGATACAGCGCCTCGACCGGTTCCAGTTCCTGGCGCGCCGCGAGTTCCGCCGCGCTGAAGCGCCCGGCCTTCAGTTCGCCGTCGTCGAAGTAGCGCTCCGACATCGACACGCAACCCATGTAGAGGCTGTCCATCAGTTCGGGCTCGTAGCCGCGGCCGAGAATCAACTCGGTACTGCCGCCGCCGATGTCGATCACGAGGCGGCGATCGGCCGCCGGCCCCATTGCATGGCAGACACCCTTGTAGATCAGTCGCGCTTCTTCGCGCCCGGAAATGATTTCGATCGGATGGCCGATCACCGCTTCGGCGCGCGAGATGAATTCCCAGCCGTTGCGCGCTTTTCGCAGCGTATTCGTGCCCACCACACGGACGCTGTCGGACTTCAGATGACGCAACCGTTGGCCGAAGCGCGACAGACATTCGATGCCACGATCCATCGCCTGCCGTGACAACGTGTCGTTGGCATCGAGACCCGCGGCGAGTCGCACCATCTCCTTCAGCCGATCGACAACGTGAATTCGGCCGTTGTGCTGCTGAGCGACGATGAGGTGAAAACTGTTCGATCCGAGATCGAGAGCGGCGAGCTGAGTATCGGGTTCCGGAGCTGAGGCGGTGGTGAGAGTTTCTGCCATGCTTGGCCGCCGACGAAAGCGCAATTGTAGCGACTCGGCGGCGACAAGGAAGCGCGCTCGACTACAACGCGAGATCCGGCGGCAGCGGACAGTCGAGCGTTGCGGCGATGCCGATGAGCAACGCGCGCTCCGATGACGTGGGACCATCGGTGAGCGCACACGCGGCGCATCCCTTGATCAAGCGCGGCTTCGCGAGCGGATGCAGCGCGCGCAGATCGCGCAGCGCGTCGTTCAGGCGAGTGAAGTTCGTATCGCTCGCAGCGACGAACTGCAACGCGAGGTCCATTGCGGCGGCGCCGGCATCGAATGCGCGCCGTTGCGCGTCGGCTTCCTCGGCGCCCGCATGCGCGATCGCAGAAAGGGTCTGCGCAACCTGGTCGCGCACCGCGTCGAGATCGCGATGCCGCACCGCGATGGACGCCGGTCCCTCGAAGTGCGATTTCAATCCCTTGAGCAACACCCGGTGCATGACCCATTCGAACAGATCGATGCGTCGGTCGGCGCGGATCAATGCCACCACGTCGGCGACGAAACGGTCGTACTGCGGGCGCGACATCGTCAGCAGAGCCGGCACCGACATCGACACCAGCGTCAACCGTTGCATGTCGTCGAGTGTGCCGATGACGTTCTCGATTTCCGGCAGATGCGCGACGACCTGCGGCTCCAATACCTGCGTGAGCGCGCCGCGTGTGGCGCGATCGTCGGGCAACAGCAACACGTAGATCAGCGCGCGAGCCGACCACGGATCGTGTGACGCGTCGACGCAACGCGACGGCAGGCCGGCGATCATCGTTTGCGCTTGCGTCAGGCTGGCCGCGCTCGGATTGCCGACCGCTTCGACGACTGCGTCGTGCACGGTGGACGACGACGCGCCCGCGAAACCCGCCACGCCCTCGGGGACATCGTCGGTATCGGTCACCGGTGCGCCGGCGAGGAATTCCCCGTCCCACCGTGGTTCGATCGCACGGATGCGAGCCGGTAGCGGCGGGTGAGTTGCCATCAGGCTGTTCATGAACAATGTAACGGCCTGACCGAAGAACATGTGGCTCACTTCATTGGCGCGCGTGTTCGAGAGTTGCGAACCGCTCGACGATCCGCCGATCTTCTTCAACGCGTTGGCGATGCCGTTCGGGTTGCGCGTGAACTGCACCGATGCAGCGTCGGCCAGGAATTCGCGCTGTCGGCTGACCGCGGCTTTGATCAGGTTGCCGCAGAACGTGCCGGCATAGCCGATGACGAACAGGCCGATCCCCAGCACGATCAGCGGCATCGTATTCGAATCGCGGCGACTTCCGCTGTTTGCGCCGCCGCGCAGCAACAGGCGGCCGACGATGCCGAGGAACAGAATGCCGTTCAGCAGCGCGATGAGGCGCAGGTTGAGCCGCGAATCGCCATTCAGCAGATGACTGAATTCGTGGCCGATGACGCCCTGCAGTTCCTCGCGATTGAGATACTCGAGCGTTCCGGAGGTGACGCACACGACCGCGTCGTCGGTACCGAAGCCGGCGGCGAACGCGTTGATGCCGCCTTCGTCGATCCGATACACCGCCGGCACGCGTATGCCCGACGCAATGGCCATTTCTTCGACCACATTGAGAAGCCGACGCTCCGCCAGCACTTGGGTGCTCGGGTCGATCTGTCGGCCGCCCAACATTTCCACAACGGCGCGGCCGCCCGATCTGAGCGCGAAGTACTTGTAGAGGCTCGCGCCCGCGATGCAGATGAGCACGGCGCCCGAGATGAGCCACCACGTTTCGGCCGATTGATCGCGCATCGTCTGGCCAACGCCGCGAGCGATGCCGGTGGTGGTGGAAAACGCGACCGCGACGGCCACCAGCGCGTTCGTTGCGAGTATCAACCCGACGATGGCGATCGCGAACAGCGTGACGAGCTGCCACGTCTTACGGCGGGCGCGATCCTGCGCGGCGAAGAAATCCATCGCGGCGTGTCAGCGGATCAGAATTTGACCTTCGGCGCTTCCTGAATCGCGACGTGATCTTCGAACTCGAGCAGCGATGCGTTGGCGCTGTGCCCGAACGTCGCGGCCAGCAGCACCGGAGGGAACGTCTGTTTGTACGTGTTGTATTCGGTGACCTGATCGTTGTACGACTGGCGCGCGAACGACACGCGGTTCTCCGTGCTCGTCAGCTCTTCGGAAAGCTGCATCATGTTCTGGTTCGCTTTCAGGTCCGGATACGCCTCCATCACGACATTGAGGCGACCGAGCGCGCCGCCCAGCGCACCTTCGGCGTTACCGAGTTGCTCCATCGCGCGCGCATTGCCCGGATCCTTCGCTGCGGCCGACAACCCTGCGACCGCCTGGTTGCGCGCCGCGATGACCGCTTCGAGCGTGCCGCGTTCGTGTGCGAGATACCCTTTCGCCGTTTCGATGAGATTCGGAATCAGGTCGTAGCGACGCTTCAGCTGTACCTCGATCTGCGAGAACGCGTTGACGTAGCGGTTCTTCAAGGTAACGAGCTTGTTGTAGATCGCGATGACCCACACGACGAGTACGACGATGATGCCGAGGAACACCAATGTGCCGAATCCCATGCTCGAGCTCCGTTTCGTGATCGGACCGGGCGGAGTTTAGCAACGCGCGCCGCTTCGTGTATGTCGCCTTCGATCGGTCGTTGGAGTAAACGACGATCGACTGTGGAAGCGCGGGGAACATCTGTCGCAAATCCACGGTGGTCGTTTCGTTCACGCCCGATCGCACCGTCGCTGACTATACGGTGAAGTCGAACTACTTCTGACGTGCAGCTGCGCTCAACGCCAGCTCTTGCGTAGCCGCTTGTAGGCCCGGTCCAGATCGGCAACCATCTGCCGCAGCGACGCCGCGACTTCACCGGCCGACGCCTTTGCCTCGTTGCCGAACGAGTCGAACCGTTCTTCGAGGTTCTCCCACTTCTTCTCCAGCTCTTCCCATTCCTGCTTGACCTCGGCTCTGGCGAGGTGGAGTTGCAGGTTCAGCTCGTCGCGTTCCTGGCGCAGGGTTTCGATGAGATCGTCGAGCTTGATCTTCTCGGCCATAGACCTTCCTTTCTGTTTGGGTTGCCAGCCACCGGGTCGGCCCGTGGCGGGGCGGTGCGGTCGTTGTCGCGACATTAGGGCGGCCCGATGGCGAGTGCAACCCGATCGATGCCGAGACCGCTGATGAAGCAGCGTTCTTTCGCGCTGCCGATTAGCCGTTGAGTCCAGTCCACGATGCCTCCGTCGCTGGTTTCGAATGTAGCGCCGCCGAACGAGGCGTGCACCTTGAAACAAAACGTCTGGTAGTAGCCGCGTCCGCTCGAGCGCGCGTCGTCGTCGACACAGGCTACCACTCCGATCGGCGCGACGGCGGCGCGTACCGCGGCCTTGATTCCCGCGGCGCTTCCCCCCGACAAATCCGTCAGAGATATCGTGACTCCGTCGGCGCCGAGCCCCGCAAGGGCGCGAGCGTGTACCGCCATGTGCCCGGCCGCAGCGGCTGCTTCGAAAGCGCGCCCGCCGGCGTCGCGGCCCGCGGTGACCAGGCCGAACAGCTGGAAATGCGCAAACGTCCCGGGACCGGACATCTGTTGTGCACGGACGACCCGTTGCGATGCGGCGAGCCGGACCAGCGTCGACGACTTTGCGTCCCGGCGCAGCGCCGCGTTGCGCCGGGTCGCCGCTTCGAGCGCGAGCGCGTTGGTCGGATCGGCGGCCACTTCGTTGAGACGCGACGTAGAGACGACCTTGTTCTGGTCGACCGTCGCGATCGCGCTGTGCGTTCCGAGCGGCACCAGCGGCGCCAGCGCGACGACTTCGAACGCGCCGGCGCACTCGGCGATCAGCGCATCTTCGACGCGGCGCAGCCCCGCGAAGGGCGTCACCGGCGCAACCACGAATCGATCGGTGGCGTACCGCTGCAACAACTCGTTCGGCCGCACGCGCGCGGCGCGGCGCCGCAGTACGACGAGCAGCAGCGACGTCAGGTCGGCGCCGCCCAGCTCTGCGAGCGCATCGACGAGCTTCGGCATGCCGAGTTGCTCGAGCACGCGTTCGATCGGTTGCTTCATGTGCCGATCCCCGCGCTGTACCGGTCGGGCGCGAGGTGGGTCTCTGCGGCGCTCATCGGGCTATTCTCGTTGCGTCGGTGTGGAGACGCCATGCGCTCTGCCACATGCATATATCTGCCACGTGCCTATATAAGGGTGCACGCGAGAATCGGGTATGGTGGCGGAAATCGGAACGTAGAGGAGGGAGCATGAAAATCGGGACCGGCATCGGCGGATGGCTGACGGGCATCGGCGATGGCGCGCGCAAAGCCGAAGAGCAGGGCTACGACTTCGTCACGTGCGGCGAGCTTTCGCACGACTCGATACTGACCATGACGGTGGCGGCGACCGCGACACAGCGCATCGAACTCCTCACCGGCGTGACCATCGCGTTTCCGCGCAGCCCGATGGTGCTCGCCATGGAGGCGTGGGATCTGCAGCACTACACGAAGGGTCGGTTTTCGATCGGGCTGGGTAGCCAGGTGAAGGGCCACAACGAGCGCCGCTTCGGCGGAACGTGGAGTGCGCCGGCGCCGCGGATGAAGGAATACATCCAGATGATGCAGGCCGTGTGGGACAGCTGGCAGAACGGCACATCGCCTGCGTTTCTCGGCAAGTCGTACAAGTACACGTTGATGACGCCGAACTTCAACCCGGGGCCGATCGAGTATCCGCGACCGAAGGTGTTTCTCGCGGTGGTCGGCGATGCGATGGCGCGCGTCGCCGGCGAAGTGGCCGACGGCATTCTGCCGCACGGCGGCATCATGACCGACAAATACATGCGCGAAGTGATGTTGCCGAACATCAAGATCGGCCTCGAACGTTCCGGCCGGACGTGGGCCGATATCGACATCACCGCGAGCGGCTACACCGTGTACGGCGAAAACGACGAAGAGATTCACAAGAACCTCGATGGATTGCGCCAGGCATTGTCGTTCTACGGCTCGACGCGCACCTATCACGACGTACTCGAACTGCACGGGCTCAAGTATCTCGGCGACAAACTGCACCAACTGTCGCTGCGCGGCGAATGGCAGAAGATGCGCGAAGTGATCACCGACGACGAACTGCTGGAGCTCGCGCAAGTGTCGACCTACGACAAGATGCCGCAGTTCCTGCGCGAACATCGCGAGTACGCGAAACGCACCACGCTCGGCAACGTTCGGTACACGACGCCTGACGAACGCGCTCGGGCGCATGCGGTGATGAAGGAAGTGCAGAAGGTACAGACGCCCGGCGTGCCGAGAGGGCTCGCGATCGGCTGACTGGAGAGGCAGGCCGGATCACAGTACCTTGGCGAAACGTCGCAGCGCCTCTGCAAACTTGTCGGGATCGTACGCGATACAGATGCGGACATAGCGTTCGTTGTCGGCGTGATCGCACGGACCGAAGGACATGCCGGGAGAGACGCCGATGTTCGCGTTGTGAAACAGCGAATCGGCGAACGCAAAACTGTCCGTGACGCCATCGATCGCGACATAGCCGTAGAAACCGCCGGGCGGTTCGGCCCAGCTCAGTCGTTGATGATCGGCGACGAATTCGGCGAGTTGCGCGCGGTTGCGCCGGCAGCGTTCGAGCTGCAACGCGACGAACGGATCGCCCTGTTCGATCGCGGCGATTGCACCGGCTTGCACGAAGCTCGTCGCGCCGGTGTTGCTCGACACCGACACCACGCCGAGCGCTTCGGCGAGGCGGCGTGGATGAACCAACCAGCCCACCCGCCATCCGGTCATCGCCCAGGCTTTCGAGAAACTGTTCACGATGAAGACCGGGTCGTCCGGTTCGGCGAGCGTCGCGAAACTCGGCGCGTGCGACGAGCCGTCGTACATGATCGGCCCGTACACTTCGTCGGCGATGATGCCGATGCCGCGTGCGCGACACGCATGGAGCAGGGCTCGTTGCTCGGCTGACGACATCACCCAGCCGGTCGGATTCGACGGCGACGCGAGGAACACCGCCTTCGTGCGGGTATTCATAGCATCGATCACTTCGTCCATGTCGAGCCGCCACGGCCCGTTCAGCTCACGCTTCAACCAGACGAACCGCGGCACGCCGCCGGCGACCTCGATCGCCTGAAAGATGTTGGGCCACATCGGCGCGATCACGATTACCTCGTCGCCGGTGCGAACGAGGCATTGCACCGAGTGCGTCACCGCGAGCATCGCGGAACCCGGTACGGTGATGCGTTCGATGTCTATGTCGGCATTCACGCGCCGCCGGTGCCAGTCGCGGATCGATTCGCGCAACCGCAACACGCCGCGCGCCGGCGTATAGAAGGTCATGCCGTCGTCGAGCGCGCGCTTCGCAGCGGCGCGAATGAAATCCGGCGTCGGCAGATCGCTCTCGCCGTACCACAGCGGAATCAACCCCGGCCGATCGCCGCGGCCACGGCTGATCAGAGTAATGCCGCTCGGCGTGAGTGCGGCGACATCGCTGCGTATGGGATCGATCATGCGTATAGCCTCAATTCGTGCCGGATCATAGTGCGGCCGCGCGGGTTCACCCAACGCCCGACTTCAACGGCGCCGACCGAGCGGGCCACACGTAGCGAGCCGATGTTCTCCGCGTCGACGATCAGATAGGCGCGCCGGGCATCGGTGTGTTCCACGATGAATCGCGCGACCAGTCGCACAGCGCGCGCGACGTAGCCGCGCCCGCGATGCGCCGGATGCGACGAGTACGAGATGTTCGCATCTCCCAGCGGCACGTGCTCGTTGGCGAGGTCGAAGTCGACGTAGGCAACATAGTTCGCTTCCGCCGCGTCGACCGAGAAGCACCACTTCGGTCCTCGTCCGAACGCATCGCGATTTGCCGCCAGCGTTCGAACCACATGCGCGCGCCGTTCATCGCGCGACATGGCTTCCCACAGCTCGCGCTCGCCCGGCTGCCAGAGCCAATTGATCTGCTCGTCGTCTTTAGAGGCAAGATCGGCTTCGAGATCATCCGCGGATTGCGGACGAATTGAGACGACGCCGTCGGAGTAACTCGGCGGCGGCTTCAGTCGGGCAGGCCCAACACGCGTTTTGCGATGACGTTCAACTGCACTTCGCTGGTGCCGCCTTCGATCGAGTTCGCTTTCGAGCGCAGCCACTGACGCGTCGTGTTCAGTTCGCGATCGCTGAAAGCATCGCCGTCCCAACCCACCGCCTGTGTGCCCATCGCTTCGAGCAGCACTTCGTATTTGCGCTTGTTCTGTTCGGTGCCGTAGTACTTGAACATCGAGTTGAGGTTGCCGTCGGCGCGCCCGGCTTTCGCTTCCTCGATCGAACGCCCCAACGTCAGTTGAAAGGCGCGGTCGTTCATCCGATGGCTGGTGATCTTCGAACGAATCGCTGCGTCCGCGATGCGGCCGCCGTCGTCGCCGACATATTCTTTCGCGATGTCTTCCATCTTGCGGCCGGTTGCACCGAGCGCCGAGTTGCCGCCGATGCCGGCGATCATCTGCCGCTCGTGCTGCAACAGCCGCTTCGCGATCGTCCAGCCGTGATTCTGTTGGCCGACGAGATTCTGCTTCGGCACTTTCACGTTGTCGAAGAATGTCTGGCAGAACGGCGACGAGCCGCTGATCAACGTGATGGGCGACGTGCTGACGCCGGGTGATTCCATATCGAACAGCACGAAGCTGATGCCTTCGTGCTTCGGCACTTCGAAGTTGGTGCGCACGAGACAGAAGATCCAGTCGGCCTCATCGGCGTACGACGTCCAGATCTTCGAGCCGTTCACCAGGTAATAGTCGCCCATGTCTTCGGCGCGGGTGCGCAAGCCGGCGAGGTCGGAACCGGAACCCGGCTCCGAGTAGCCCTGGCACCAGCGGATCTCGCCGCGAACGATTTGCGGCAGGTACTCGAGCTTCTGCGCTTCGTTGCCGAATTCGAGCAACGCAGGCCCGAGCATCCAGATGCCGAAGCTCGACAGCGCCGGGCGCGCGTTGATGCGCGACAGTTCCTGTTGCAACACGCGGTTCTCGTCGATCGACAATCCGCCGCCGCCGTATTGCTTCGGCCACATCGGACACGTCCAGCCTTTCTCCGCCATCCGCGTCAGCCACACGCGCGATTCGGGGTTGACGAATTTTTCGCGACGACCGCCCCAGACCGTCTCTTCCTCGCTGCCGGGCGTGCGCATCGATGGCGGACAATTCGCCTCGAGCCAGGCGCGGGTTTCGCTGCGGAACGTGTCGAGATCGGTCACGGTCGTCACCTTGATGAGTCGGCAGGTTGCGATTTTAACGGGGTTCTCATTGCGCGCGCAGCCCTCAGCGGCGCGCATTTACGTTCTGCTATAGTGCCGCGGTTTCGATTGAAACGCGGGGAAACGATGGCAGGCACCGACGTAGCCTTCGACGGCCGGACCTTTCGCAACACGCTGTCGCAGTTCTGCACCGGCGTGGTCATTGCGACGGGTGTGCTCGACGGTCAGCCGGCCGGCTTCGCCGCGCAATCGTTCACGTCGTTGTCGCTCGATCCGCCGCTCGTTGCGGTGTGTCCGGGCAAGACCAGCACCAGCTGGCCGAAGCTGCGTCGCTCCGGCAGCTTCTGCATCAACGTGTTGTCGGCGCGGCAGAAAGTGGTCTGCGATCAGTTCGCCAAGCCGGGCCAGTTTGCGGACGTCGGCTGGCGGCCCGGCGTAACCGGTTCGCCGGTGCTCGACGGCGTCATCGCGTACATCGATTGCAGTCTCGAAGCCGAGCACGATGCCGGCGATCACATCATCGCCGTCGGCCGCGTGCGCGATCTGCAGATTCTCGACGCCGGAGCCGAACCGCTGTTGTTCTTCCGTGGCACTTACGGACGCTTCGAGACTTTCATTTAGGGTCGCGCCTCAAGTCGATTCGTTAGGGATTTTCGAAAATGTTCAAGACACGGGTCTGCGAGATACTGGAGATCGATTTCCCGATCGTTTTGGCGGGAATGGGCGGTGCGAGCACGCCCGAATTGGCCGCGGCGGTCTCTAACGCCGGTGGACTCGGCGTGCTCGGTGCAGCCGGTTGCGGACCGAAGCTGCTGCGCGAATGGATCCGCCGCACGCGCGAACTCACCGACAAGCCGTTTGGGGTCGACACGCTGCTGCCGGCATCGGTGAGGCGCGCCGACTACTCGCACAGCGACGGTCCGACACCGATGGACCTGCTGCCCGAGATGCAGGCGTTTGCCGCGCAGTTCATGCAGGCACAACACCTCGAGCCCGTCGACCCGGCCATGTTGCGACAGCGCCGCGAGCCCGGCGAACCGGCGCCGCTGTCGAAGGAATTCTTCGACGCGCAGATGGAGGTGGTGATCGAAGAGCGCGTGCCGGTGTACGCGTCGGGTCTCGGCAATCCCGGCCCGTGGATGAAGCGGCTGCGGGCCAACAACACGAAAGTGATGTGCGTGGTCGGCAAAGTGAAGCACGCCGTGCAGGTGATTCAGGCCGGTATCGACATCGTCGTGGCGCAAGGCCACGACGGCGGTGGACACAATTCGCCGATCGGTACGATGGCGCTGATTCCGCAGGTGGTGGACGCGGTCGGCGACGTACCGGTTCTCGGCGCGGGCGGCATCACCGATGGGCGCGGCATCGCCGCCGCGATGATGCTGGGAGCCGAAGGGGTGTGGGTGGGCTCGGCGTTTCTCGCATCGAAGGAAGCCGGCATCCAGGATTTCCAGAAGCAGGCGATCGTCGACGCGAGCGAAGACGGCACGGTGGTGTCGCGCAGCGTCACCGGCAAACCGGCGCGGATCATCCGCAGCTTGTGGACCGATGCGTGGGAACGCGCGGACAAGACGCCGTTGCCGATGCCGTATCAAGGCGCGGTTTCGGGGCCGGTGCTCGCCGCCGCATCGCGCGACAAGCGCGGCGACGTGAATCCGGGGTTCGCGGGGCAGGGCATCGGTCTCATCAAGTCGGTGCGTCCGGCGGCGGAGATCTTCAAGGAACTGGTGTGGGGCGCCGAGCAGGCGCTGAAACGCAGTTCGAACTGGGTTTGACGAATATGGCGGGAGAGCACCACTACATTCGCACCACGCTCATCGGCGGTGTGCTCGTCGTCTTGCCGCTGTTCGTATTCGCGAATCTGTTGTTGTGGCTGGGCGCGTGGATCGGCGGCAAGACCGAGCCGGTCGCCGAGTTCGTGGCGCGCGACTTCGAAGTGCCGATGTGGTTCGGTCAAGCGCTGACCATCGCCGCGATTCTGCTTGCGTGTTTCGTACTCGGCGCGATCGTCAGCACGCGCTTCGGCAATCGCGCGTTCAACTGGCTCGAACGCAACACGATGCAACGGGTGCCGGGATATAAGCCCGTTAAAGAGATCGTGAGCTATCTGGGCAAGCGCGATCAGAATCCGTTTGCGCGACCGGTGCTCGTAACGGTAGGCGAAGATCTGCGCATGACCGGCTTTCTAGCTGACGACGGCCCTGAGGGGACGAGCGTGTTCGTGCCGACTGGGCCGAATCCGACCACCGGTCTGATTCTGCACGTGCTGCCGTCGCAGGTGCAGCGGGTCGCAATGCCAGGAAGCGACGTGCTGCAAACGGTCATTGCGTGCGGGGCGGGGTCTCAGCGGCTGTTGCGATCTCTCGTGCAGCCTGGCGTCGCGCTCGCAGAAAGCGTACCAGCCATATCAGCAGACCGACGCTGATCAACACGGCCGGTACGATCACCTCGTAGTTCTTGCTGGATCCCAACAGCGACTCTGCCGTGTGGCCGAAGTAGAAGCCGATGGCGGGAATCGAAGTCGCCCAGACGAACGCACCGATCGCGTTCAACAGTATGAAGCGCGGCCATGCGATCGAGGTGATGCTGCCGGCGACGAACGGCGTCGCATTGCGGATGCCGTAAACGAAACGGAAGCCGAGCAGCACGGGGATCTGATAGCGGTTCAACAACTGTTCGGCGCGTGCCATCTGCTTTCGAATCAGGGCCGACTTCGGTTTCCAGCGTGAACCGAACCTGCGGCCCAACCAGAACGCGGTTTGATCGCCGCAGAACGAACCGATGAACGTCACCACCATCACGAGTCTCAAATCGAGCAGCTCACCGTGCGCGAGAAATCCACCGAGCAACGCGACCGACTCGCCTTCGAAGAACGTTCCGATGAATACCGCCACATAGCCGTATTGTTGGATCCATGCCGCGAGTTCGTTCATCTATGGCTCATCGTTGCGTGCCCGGATACTGTAACCGCTTCGACCCGATGAGTAAGTCGCCATGAAGCAGTCAACGCGTAGGCGGATGCCGGGAACCGCACCGGGTACGTTCGATACGGAGCAGGTGAGGGCGGCGCAGCATCCGCACGTCGAGATCATCGACTACTCGGCGAAGTCGTTCTCGGCCGTGTCGAACGATCTCGATCGACTGGACGCAGCACCGGTCGAAGGCGTCCGCTGGATCCACGTCGCCGGTGTGCCGACGATGGATGTGCTGGAGCGATTGAAGAAGCTGTATTCGCTCGATGCGCTCGCGCTGGAAGACGTCGTCAACCTGGGTCAGCGGCCGAAGTTCACCGAATACGCCAATCACGTGTTCGTGACGCTGTTGATTCCAAAGCCCGATGCGCCGGGGCAGTTCGAGCAGTTGAGCGTGTTCACCGATCACAACTACGTGATCAGCTTCCACGCACGGCACACAAGGGTTGCTCGATCCGATCCGCACGCGCCTGGCGAGTGAACAGAGCCGGATGCGGCGCAACGATGCGAGTTATCTGCTGTACGCGATGATCGACCTCGCGATCGACTATCTGTTTCCCGGTCATCGACGACGTCGGCACCGAACTGTCGGCGCTCGAGGTCGAGATACTGGATCGCCCCGTACCCAAGGCGTTGGCGAAGGTGCATTCGATCCGCAATCGGCTGCTGCTGTATCGGCGCACCGCGTGGGCAACGCGCGAGATTCTCGCCGATCTGTTCCGGCATCTCGATGCGTCGGATACCGAGCGCGGCTATCTGCGGCCGTATCTGCAGGACTGCTACGACCACATCGTCAGCGTGATCGACCTGTTGGAAATGCACCGCGAGGTTGCGACGAGCCTGGTCGAGGTTTACCTGTCGCTGGTCAGCAATCGACTCAACGAGGCGATGCGGGTACTGACGGTCATTGCAACGTTGTTCATCCCCCCAACGTTCCTGGTGGGGCTGTACGGCATGAATTTCGATCGCGCAGCAGGACCGTTGAGCATGCCGGAACTCGGCTGGCCATACGGTTACGTGGCGGTGCTTGCCGTGATCGGGGCGTCGATGGTCGCGATGCTGATCTTCTTCAGGCGCAGGCGCTGGATCTGAGCGCCACCTAATTCTCGAGTGCGCTTCCAGTACTGCGAAGGTGAGCGAAGCGCGCCTGCGTGAGTGGCGTTTGCACCAGTTCGAGGAAGTGGCGGCGCTCGAGGTCGAGCAGATGCTGTTCGGGAACGCTCCGCGCGCCGCCGTCGCCGCCGCACAACACGCGGGCGATCTCGGCATTGACGTGACGCTGGTGCGGCGTGACGTCTTCCGCTTGCGAAGCGATCAAGCGCGCGCACCCTTCCGAGCCGGCGACGCGGATCAGCGGATTGCGTGGCGGCGGCGTGTAGCCGCTTTTCGATAGCGAATGCCCGAGTTGTGTCGCGACCGAGAGCAGATCTTCGCTGTCGCTGACTACGTCGTGCTTCGGTGAGCAGATCGAATTGCTTCGCGTCGCGCGCGTAAGCGATGCGCGCGCCCGACACCACGGCGAAGGCGCGTTCGAGATTCGGCATGAAGTCGTCGGCGCTGCGCCGCGCCGCGCGCCACGCCATCTCTTTCACGCCGCCGCCGGCGGGCATCACGCCGATCGATGCCTCGGCCAGACCGATGGGACTCTTCGGGGCGGCGACCACGCGCGTGCAGTGCATCAGCACCTCGCAGCCGCCGGAGACGGCGACACCGCGCGTTACTGCGATGGTCGGTACGCGCGCGTGGCGCAACGCGAGCATCGTCTGCTGGTAGTAGTGCAACAGGCGATCGAGCGGCGCCGAATCGCCCGCTATCGCTGCACTCAACCCATCGCCGAGATCGGCGCCGTATGCAAAATCCTTCTGACCTTCGCCGATCACCAGCACTTCGGCGCGCGACTCGGCCAGCGCAATCGCGCGGTGATAGGCATCGAGCACGGCTTCCGAGATGGTCGGCCGATCGCCGGCGAGGCGTGACGATCACCGCGCCGTCATCGTGCCAGCAGCGGATACCGGGCGATTCGAACTCGACGTGCATCGGCTCAGCTGAGCGCTTCGACCGGCAACGCCACGCCGTGGATCGCGTGCGCGGCGTCGGAGGCGAGGAACGCGATCGCGCGCGCAAGGTCGGCCGGCGCCACCCACTTCGCGTAGTCGGCGCCGGGCATGTCCTGCCGGTTGCGCGCGGTGTCGATGACGCTCGGCAGCACGCAATTGACGTTCACGCCGCTGCCTTTCAGTTCGTCGGCCAGGCTCTCGGTCAGACGAATGACGACGCTCTTCGACGCGCAGTACGCACCCATGCGTCCTGCACCTTTCAAGCCGGCGCGCGCGCCGATGTTGACGATCTTGCCGCGGCGCGCCGCGAGCATCGACGGCACCGTCGCGCGCACCATGTTCAGCATCGTGATCACGTTCAGGTCGAACATGAACTTCCACGTTTTGTCGGTGGTTTCGTGCACTGCCTCGCCCATCGTGAAACCGCCGGCCACGTTCGCCAGCACGTCGATGTTGCCGAGCTGCCGTGTGACATCGGCGACGATCGCCTGCGCCGCTTTCGCATCGGTGAGGTCGCCGACCAGCGACAGATGCGCGCCGGGCGTCGCGAGGATGTCTACCAGTGCGAGCTTGGCGCCTCGGCCGGCGAACTCTTCGGCAACCGCTTTGCCGAGCGCGCCGGCCGCGCCGGTGATGACGACGACTTTGCCGCGGAAATCGTCCATCAGCTTGCCGCGCCTTTCAGTTCTTCGAGCGCCTGCCAGTGCAGATCGCCAAAGGTGCCGTTCGGATTGATCGGCTGAATGCAGACGTGGCTCGCGCCCGCGTCGAAGTGCGCCTTGATGCGTTTCTTGATCGCGTCGGCAGTTCCCCAGGCGAACGTCGCGTCGACGAAACGGTCGGAGCCGCCGTTCGCGAGGTCGTCTTCCGTGAGACCCATCCGCAACCAGTTGTTGCGATAGTTGGGCAGACCGAGATAAATCGCTGCGTTTGCGCGCGCAAGCGGTCGCGCCTTCGCAGGATCGGTTTCCAGGATCACTTTCTGTTCGACGCAGAGCCATGGCTTCGGCCCGAGAATTTTCCGCGCCATCGCCGTGTGGTCAGGAGAGCTGAAGTACGGATGCGCGCCGGTGCACATGTCGCGCGCGAGTTCGAGCATTTTCGGTCCTAGCGCGGCGATGACACGCGGCGGCGGCTCCGACGGCGGAACTGCGCCGTACGGCGACGCATCCATCTTCGCCAGATAGTTGCGCATCGTTTCGACGGGTTTGCCGTATGTGAGACCCCGGACGTTCTCGACCATCGGTTTGTGCGATACGCCGAGGCCCAGCAGGAAGCGGTTGTTCGATTGTTCCGCGAGGGTCTTCTGACCCGACATCGTGACACCGGGTTCGCGGTGATAGATCGACGCGATGCCGGTCGCGACGATGAGCTTCTGGGTTTTTGCGAGCAGCCACGCGGCGTGCGCGAACGGGTTGCGGCCGGTTGTTTCGGGTATCCACAGCGCCGAATAGCCGAGCCCTTCGATGCGTTGCGCGGTTTCCGCGGCCTTGTTTGCCGGCATGGTCTCCGTGAAATACCAGACACCGAGTTTTCCGAGATTCATGTCCTACCCCTTAACGTGATCGGCAGCGATCGTTCACTTGCCTTTGAAATTGCCGGGACGACGCTCCGATACCGCGCGAATGCCTTCGTCCGCATCTTCCGTACCGCGCAGCCATTGCTGCTCCTTCAGTTCGTGCTCCGTGGCGGCCGCGACCTTGTCGGCGAGCCCTTGGCGCATCGTGGCGCGCACCGACACCACGGCGAGCGGCGCGTTCTCTGCAATCTCCATGGCCAATGCGCGCGCCGCATCGCGCAGATTGTCCTGATCGACGAGCCGATCGGCGAGGCCGATCTTCACCGCTTCCTCGCCGCTCAATCGCCGTCCGGTCAGGAACATCATGTTGGCGGCTTGCTCGCCGACGAGGCGCGGCAGCGTCACCGTGAGACCAAAGCCGGGATGGATGCCGAGCTTCGCGAAATTCGCCGCGAAGCGCGCCTCCGGCGACACGACGCGAAAATCCGGCACGAGCGAGAGGCCGAGCCCGCCGCCGATCGCGGGTCCTTGAATGGCGCCGACCACCGGCTTCTTGCAGCTGAACAGCCGAACGGCCTCGCGATACAGCTTGCCGGTGGTGTTGCGGAACCCTTCCTCTGTAAACTCCGCGCTTCCCGACCCGTCGCTCCGACCGCTTCCGAAGTTCGCCCCCGCACAGAACGATTTGCCCTGGGCCGCCAGCACGATGGCCCGGCACCGCGGGTCTTCGTCCATTGCGGAAAAAGCGTCGGCGATCTGGCCGATCAGACTGAAGTCGAAGAAGTTGTGCGGCGGACGCTGGATCTCGATGGTGGCGACGTGCCCGTCGAGCGAGACGCCGATGTCGGTGAACGTAGGTGCTGGCATGGCTGCGGCCCCTTACATGAGTTGGTTGGGCGTGAATTGGTTAATGCGATCGAATTAGGGCGGCAATGTTAGCAACAATCCCCGGTCGGACCTAGTAAGCCATGGCGGAAGAGACCCAGGCGGCAGTCGAAGCGCATCAGCGCCCGAGCATCCTGCAACTCGCGCTGCCGGCGATTCTCGGCAATCTGCTGTACGGCATCGTCGGTCTGGTGCAGACGAAGGTGGTCGGACAGCTCGGCGCCGAGGCGCTCGCGGCAGTCGGGGCCGGGCAGCGCGTGTTCTTCGCGCTGCAGGCCGTGATGATGGCCATCGGTGCCGGTACCACGGCGCTGGTCGCGCGTGCTTGGGGGCGCAACGACGAAGTCGAGGCCGGCCGCATCACCATCGCGTCGCTGGTGCTCGGCGGCGTGTTCGGCCTGGTGCTGACGATCCCGGGTGTGTTCTTTTCGAGCCACGTCGCGTCGATATTCGGGCTGGATGCGCACACCGTCGAACTCGCGGCAGCGAACATCCGTTGGCTGTCGATCTTCAATGTCGCGTTCGCCGCCAACTTCATCATGGGCGGCGCGCTGCGCGCCGCGGGTGACGCGTGGACACCGCTCTACGTCGGCGCCTTTGTGAACGTGGTGAACATTCCACTGCTGTACGGTTTCGTGTTCGGCTTGTGGGGCTTTCCCGCGATGGGCGTAGCGGGCGCGGCGCTGTCGGCCGGCCTGTCGTTCACGCTGGGCGCGGTCATTCTGGTCGGGTTGTGGTGGAACCAGAAACTGATGATCCGGCACATCCGCGGCGGCTGGTTCCGCATGGAGCGGTTGAAGCGATTGCTCGACATCGGCTATCCGGCGGGTCTCGAGCAGATCATCTTCCAGGCCGGCTTCTTCGCGTTCCTGATGCTGATCGGCAACTTCTACGGCACGCAGGCGTTCGCCGCGTACAACATCGGCGTGAACATGCTGAACATCTGCATGGTGGCCGGTTTTGGTTTCTCGATTGCCGGTTCGACGCTGGTCGGACAGGCGCTCGGCGCCGAGGACACGGAAGGCGCGGTGCGCGCCGGCTGGCGGTCGTTGCGCATGGCGACCGCGACGATGGGAGTGTTGGGTGCCATCGTCATCTATTTCGCCCGCGACCTCGCCACGTTCTTCATCGGCAACGACGTCGACACGATCCAGCACACGGTGGAATTCACGTACGTGCTCGGCGCGATGATGCCGCTGATGGCGGTCGATTTCGCGATCGGCGGATCGTTGCGCGGTGCCGGCGACACGCGCTTTCCGATGCTCGCAACGTTCTTCGGGCTCATCGGCATGCGGTGTACGCTGGCCGCGATCTTCACCTACTTCGGCTTGCCGGTGCGCTGGGTGTACGCGGCGTTGATCGGCGACTACGTGCTGAAGGGTGCGATGCTGCTGTGGCGATTCCAATCGGGCC
Source organism: uncultured Gammaproteobacteria bacterium (assembly GCA_963787045.1). Taxonomy (GTDB): domain Bacteria; phylum Pseudomonadota; class Gammaproteobacteria; order Pseudomonadales; family Azotimanducaceae; genus DATJGR01. Next base: position 419,261 of record CAWBBR010000003.1, read on the forward strand.
GTTGGAAATACGTGGTCCGCAACGAAGAACTGATTCCGAGTTGATCGGAAGGCGGGCAGGTGCCTGAACTCCCGGATCTCACGGTCTATCTGGAACATCTCGAGCGCCGCACCAAGGGCGCGGAATTGATCGCGATCCGGTTGGCGAGTCCGTTCGTACTGCGCACGGTAACGCCGACCGTCGCACAGGTATGCGGGCATCGCGTCCTCGGCTGGCATCGTCTGGCCAAGCAACTCGTCCTGTCGCTCGACGGCGGTTACTACGTGGTCATCCACCTGATGATTTCGGGACGCCTGCGCTGGGAGCGGGTCGGTACTGCCGTTCCGAAACGCAACGGGCTCGCCGCGCTCGACTTCGACACGGGCACGATGATCTTCACCGAAGCGAGCAAGAAACGCCGCGCCTCACTGAAGCTGGTGGAGGGTGCAGAAGGTCTCGCCGCGCTCGATCCCGGCGGCATCGACGTGCTCGACGTGTCGTTGGAGGAGTTCGCGGCTCGCCTCGAGACGGTCAACCACACGGTGAAGCGCGCGCTGACGGATCAGCACATCTTCGCGGGCATCGGCAACGCGTACTCGGACGAGATCCTGCTGCGCGCGCGCATGTCGCCGTTCAAACAGGGGAGCGCGCTGACCGACGAGGAGACGCGGCGGCTGTACGACGCGTGCCGCGAAGTTCTCGCGGAATGGACCGCGCGATTGCGCGAGCAATCCGGCGAGGATTTCCCCACGAAAGTCACCGCGTTTCACGCCGAGATGGCGGTACACGGCAAGTTCCGGCAACCGTGTCCGGTATGCGGCGCGCCGGTGCAGCGGATCGTGTATGCGGAGAACGAGAGCAACTACTGCGCGAAGTGTCAGACGGCCGGCCGGTTGCTCGCAGACCGGTCGTTGTCGCGATTGCTGAAAGCGACGTGGCCGAAGCGTCTGGAAGATCTGGAGTAGGTACGCACTCAGCGGCGCACGATGCCGCGGCCCTTCTTCCGTAGCTCGGTGGACGAGACGTCGTGCCGGAACTCGATTTCCGGAACCGCGGTGCACAGTGCGCGCAACGCAGCCGGAAGCGCGATGTCGTTCAATCCCGTGAAGCGGCCGTCCACGGTCCGCCCGAACACGAGGAATCCGCAGCCGAGTGCGGCGAGCTCGCCAACGGCGGCAGCGAGTCGCGCCGGATCGTTGCCGTAGTATTTTGCTTCGCCGATGCGGCTCGCGGTGTCCACGCCGACGACGAAGTTCACACCGGGAAAACAGCGCGCTTTCTCGACGAACGTTGCGGTATTGGTGACCCACACCGGTGTCGACGCATCGAACTGACTGACGCGGTGGCGCAGCGCAATGTAGTTCAGCCGCGGCTTATCGACATTGTTGGCGCAGATCTCGAAAGCCACCGGCGCGCCGTAGTGCTGCTCGGCGAACTCCGCCATCTCTACGTGCCCGTCGTGCAGCGGATTGAACGCGCCCGGGAACAATGTCTTCGGTCGGTCGACCTGATGTACCGGCGTGGCGTCGATGCGGCCCAGCAGAATGTCGTCCCAGCCGGGCGCGGCGGCGGCGCGATCGCCGTCGATCTCTTCACCCTCGCGCAGATCGAGTTCGAGGTTCGGTTGCAGTGCGAACGTATCGGCGAGCGCCGACAACGCGATGTCGGCGAGCACGCGTTCTTCCGCAGCCCGATCGCGCGCACCTTTCGCAAACGTGATGGACCACGTGCGCGTTTCGCCGACCGTTTGCAACGCAATGTGGGCGCGATGTTCGCCGCGTTTCGGCGACGTGGTCGCGAGACTCGCGGTGCAGCCGAATCCGAACAGGTGCGGCGGGTCGTCGGGCGCCAGCGCGCGCGCGCGTTGAAACGCCGCCATCGCCATGTCGCACGCGGTCTGCACGCTGCACGCCTGTTCCGGTGCGGCACCGATGAATTCGGCGAGCGCGCTGCCTGCATAGGGCACGCGCGCTTCCAGCACCGTGGCGGACGCGCCCGGCACGGTGAGCAGATCGGCCAACAACACCGCGCCGCCGCCGGTCACCGCGAACACGCCGCAGTCGGGCAGCGCGTGCAGGCGTTGGACCAGTTCGGTGCGCGCGTTCACGCGGCGAGGAATTTCCGTACGACGTCGAGGAACGCGTCGAGCTGGTCGTGATGCACCCAGTGCCCGGCGCCTTCGATGTTCGCCACGCTCGCGTTCTTGAAGTGTTTCGAGCGGCCGTCCTTCTCGGGGTCCGACGCCCACGACTCCGTGCCGCGAACCAGCAACGTGGGGCACGTGATGCGCCCGTACAGGTCGTTGCTCTGTTGCGGCGACAGGCTGACGGGGAAGAACGAGCGCACGTAGTTGTCGAATTTCCAGCTGTAGGTGCCGTCTTCGTTCTGGTTGCTGCCGTGGATGGTCAGGTGCCGCGCCTGATCGGCCGACAGATGCGGATTCTCTTCCTGCATCCGTTTGAAGGCTTCTTCGAGCGAGTCGTAGCGGCGCGGCGAGCGGCCGGCCATCTTGCGCAGGCCGTTGATCCATTCGTGAATGCGCTCGTGCGTCTTCTGCTGGCTCATCATCTTCAGCATGTGCGGCGGCGGTCCCATGCCTTCGATCGCGACCAGCTTCACCACCGTCTCGGGATACAGGCCGGTGTAGTTCAACGAGATCGAACCGCCGAGCGAGTGGCCGATGATCGTCACCGGCGTCATCTTGGTCTGGTTCAGCAGCTGCGCGATGTCGTAAACGTAGTCGAGCTGCGTGTAGCCGCCGCCTTTCAACCACTCGGAATCGCCGTGCCCGCGCAGATCGGGCGCGATGATGTGGTAGTCGTTGCGCAAGTCCTCCGCCACCCAGTCCCAGTTGCGGCAGTGGTCGCGGCCGCCGTGCACGAGCAACAGCGGCGGTGCGTCGCGGTCGCCCCAGGCGACGTAGTGCAGGCGCAGGCGTTGCGAGAAATAGATGTGAGAGGTGGGGCCGCCCTTCGGCATGCTGAACGTTCCTGAACCGGATGTCGGCAGTATAGCCCGTCGGCTGTCGCCAGACGCGAGGCGCACGGGCACAATGCCGCGCAATCGTCGCGCCGGGGAACATCGTGCAGCTGCTCAAGGAATTTCATGTCGCGTTTGCGTATCTGACGGTTGCGAGCTTCGTCGCACGCGGATTGTTGTCCATAGCCGACTCGCCGGTGCGCAATGCGAAATGGATCCGGATTGCACCGCACATCATCGACACGTTTCTGCTGCTGTTCGGCATCGCGCTGGCAGTGACGCTGTCGTTGTCGCCGCTCGCCAACGGTTGGCTGATGGCGAAGATCGTCGGCCTGGTGGCGTACATCGGCTTTGGCGTGATGGCGATGCGCGCGCGCAGCAAACCGCTGAAGATCCTCGGCTTCGTGCTGGCGATCGCGTCGGTGGGCTACATATTCGCGGTCGCGTATTCGAAGCAGGTCATGCCGTTCTAGTGCGCGTCTTCCTCGCGTGCACCGTCGATCGCGCCGCCGCAGATCGCCTTCACGCGGATCTCGACCCGATGCGGCGCGCGTATGGCGGCGCCGCGTACAAATGGGTACCGCCCGACCAACTATCACGTCACGCTGCGCTTCTTCGGCGAGCTGAGCGCCGCGCAGGTCGAACGCGCGGGTCGGCTGATCGAACCGGTTGCAGCGGCAACGCAGCCGTTCGACGGCCGTGCGTCGTCCGCGCAGCCCTTGCCGAACAGGCGCAAGCCTAACGTCATCGTGCTGCCGATCGAGTCGTCCGGCCGGCTCGAAGCGTTGGCTGCGGACTGTAGTCGGGTTCTGCACGCGGAATACGGCGCGCCCGACAAACCGTTCAAGGCGCACCTCACCGTGATTCGATGCGGTCGCGGCGCGCGTTTCGTCGAATCGTCCCACGCGATCGAGTTTCCGCTCGCCTTCATGCGCATCGCGTTGTTCGAAAGCACGGCCGGCAACGGCGCGCCGCAGTACACGCCGTTGCGGGAGTTTCGCCTCGGCGCGTGAGTCGCTTTCAGAACGCCCCGTCGTACACCAGCTTGGTGCCGATGACGATCAGCGATCCATACACGACGTGGTAGAACGCGCTCTCGTCGATGCGATCGTGCGCAACGCGGCCGATCCAGATGCCGAGCGGCGCGAGCGGCGCGAGGATCAGCGACGTCGTCAGGTTCGTGGTGTCGAGCTGGTCGAGCCACGCGTACGCCGGCAACTTCAACCAATTGACCACGAAGAAGAATGCGACGGTCGTGGCCTGGAACAGGGACTTGTCGAGTTGCTGCGACAATAGATACGCCTGAATCGGCGGACCGCCGGCGTGGATGCCGAAGCTGGTGAATCCGGACAACGTGCTCCAGAACGTACCGCGCAGCATCGAGGCGGGCTTCGCGCTGGCTTGCGGCGGTCCGATGTACCACGCGATCGCGATCGCCAGCGCCATTGCCCCGACCAGCAACCGCATCGCGTCGTTCGACAACATGCGAAACGTCGCGAGGCCGATCAGCGTGCCGAGAATGGCACCCGGAATCATCGTGCGCAGATTCGCTTCGTCCCAGCGTTTCCACCACGCGCGCACGGCGAACACGTCCATCAACAGCAGGATCGGCAGCATGATCGCGGCCGCCTGGACAGGGGCGATCGTCAGCGACATCAACGGCACCCCGACGATACCGACACCGCCGCCGAGGCCGCCTTTCGCGATGCCGACGATCAACACGGCGACGACCGCGCAGGCATAGAACCAGGGATCGGTAATCATCTATGGACCGAGGTGGACTGGAAGGGCGAATGTGCGGGCGCTGACGCCGGGCGAATCTGATTGTCAGTATGATAGCGGCGCTGTGCGGTCGATGCCGCATGCAGTCAGGCGAAGGCGAGCGAATGGACCTCAAGAACACCACCGCGCGATACGGCGTGATCTCTCAGACGCTGCATTGGCTGATCGTTGCGCTGATCGTCACGCAATACGTGCTGGCGAAACTCGCGGAGAGCGCGGGCCACGATAAAGCCACGCATCCGGTCGCGGCGCTGCACCAGCTCGCGCTGCTGGCGCGCCACAAGTCGGTCGGCCTGACGATCTTCGCGTTGGCGGTGTTGCGGTTGTTGTGGCGCTGGTACTCCGGGCCGCCGCCGTTACCGGCTGCGATGCCGCGCTGGCAGGTGATCTTCGCGAGGCTCACCCACTATGCGTTCTACGCGCTGTTGTTTCTGCTGCCGATGTCCGGACTCGTTATGTCGGCTGCATCCAATTATCCGGTGTCGTATTTCGGATTGTTCACGATTCCGAACGTCGTCGCGCCGGACGAGACACTCAAAGACATCATGAAGGAGCGTCACGAAATGTTGTTCGACATTCTGATGATCGTCACGTCGGTGCACATCGTCGCCGCACTCAAGCACCACTTCGTCGATCGCGACGACGTGCTGCGGCGGATGCTGCCGTGGACGCAGCGATGAGGGCGGCGCTGTTCGTCGTTGCGCTACTTGCCTGCGCATTCGCCGCGGCAGAGCCGGGTCGTTGGACCATCGACTACGCCGCGAGCCGCATCGCGTTCACGGCGGAGCAGGCTGAAGCGCCGTTCGAGGGCGGTTTCAAGACGTTCGAGGCGGACGTGCGTTTCGATCCGGCCGCACTGGCCGACAGCCGCGCCGACGTGCAGATCGATACCGGGTCGGTCGCCACCTCCGACAAGGAACGCGATGGAATTCTGCGCGGCGCCGGCTGGTTCGAATCGGAGCAATTCCCGCGCGCGCACTTCACCGCGAAGCAGTTCGCCAAGGCGAACGATGGATACGAGGCGCGCGGCGAGCTGACGATCCGCGCCGTGACGCTGCCGGTGGTGTTTCACTTCACGGTGAAAGACGCGGGCGGCAAGCTCGAGTTGCACGGCGAGGCCGATCTCGATCGGCTTGCATTCCAGCTGGGGCTCGGCGATTGGGCGGATCCGAAGTGGATCGGCAAGACCGTGCACGTGGCGGTGACGCTGGTCGGTAGTCGCTGAGGATGAAGATCGTCAAAGAGTTTCCGCGTGCGGTTCGCGAGATTCCGCATCTGGACATTCACTTGCGCGACGGCACCAGAATCGCCGCGCGCATGTGGCTGCCGGAAGACGCGGAGCGCTCGCCTGTGCCGGTCATCCTCGAATACCTGCCGTATCGAAAAGGCGATGGCACCGCGATCGACGATGCCACTCGCCATCGCTACTTCGCCGGTCACGGCTTCGCGGCGATTCGCGTCGACATGCGCGGCAGCGGCGACTCCGACGGATTGTTGGTGGATGAATACAGCGCGACCGAATTGAACGACGCGGTCGAGCTGATCGGCTGGCTGGCGGCGCAACCATGGTGCAACGGTCGCGTCGGCATGATGGGTATCTCGTGGGGCGGCTTCAATTCGCTGCAGGTGGCCGCGCTCGCACCACCCGCGCTGCGCGCGGTGATCAGCGTCTGCTCCACCGACGATCGCTACAACGACGACGTGCACTATCAAGGCGGTGCGGTGCTCGCGCGCGAGATGCTCGGTTGGGCGATGACGTTGCTCGGCTTCAATGCAAAGCCGCCGGACCCGCAGGTGGTCGGCAACGCATGGCGCGAACTGTGGCAGCAGCGGCTCGACGGTACACCCGCGTTCATCGACGCGTGGATGGAGCATCCGAAACGCGACGCGTACTGGCGCCACGGATCGATCTGCGAAAACTACTCGGCGATTCGTTGTCCCGTGCTGATGGTCGGCGGCTGGGGCGACGGATACACCAACACGGTCATGCGGGTATTGAACGGACTCGACGTGCCGTGCCGCGGCATCATCGGTCCGTGGGCGCATCAGTATCCGAACGCCGGTCGTCCCGGACCCGCCATCGGCTTTTTGCAGGAGGCCGTCCGCTGGTGGGATCACTGGCTGAACGACACGTGACCGCGGCGTACTCGACGCGCCGAAGCTGCGCGTATGGATGCAGCAGCACTCCGCGCCGCGTCCGTCCAAGTGGCCCGGGCGATGGTACGGCGGTTCGCTCGAGAGTCACGAATTCGAAACGCGCGAGTTGTACCTGGCGGGAACTGCGTTGCAGGAAAGCGCCGGACCGGCGGTCGCGAAGTCGCTTCCCGCCGATCCGCGGCATGGCGCCGCATCCGGCATGTGGTGTCCGTTCGGACCCGGCGATCTCGCCGCCGATCAGCGGCCGGACGATCTCGTTAGCATGACGTTCGACACGGCGCCGCTTCAGTCGGAGTTGTCGTTGCTCGGGGCGCCGGAACTGATCGTGGACGTTCGAGGCGAGCCTGGGTCGCAGGTGATCGCGCGGCTGTGCGAAATCGCGCCGGACGGTTCGTCGCTGCTGCTGTCGTGGGGTGTGCAAGCGCTCGACGGTAGTCCGCGGGTGAGCGTGCGGATGAACGCGTTGGGACATCAGGTGAAGGCGGGGCACCGTCTGCGACTCGCGCTGGCCGCCTCGTACTGGCCGATGGTGTGGCCGTCGGCCGCGCCGCCGCCGAGCGTGACGACCGGGGTCGGCCGATTGGTGCTGCCGGTCTGGACGCCGCAGACCGAATCGGTCGCGTTCGAGGAACCCGAGTGCGCCGAACCGGCGCCGTTCGAAGTGCTGCGCAAGGGCTCGCTGACGATCTATGGAGACGGCACCGGGCGGCGCGCCGATCAGGGCCGCATCCGCCACGCGAACGGCATGGAAGTGGAGACGGTATTCATCGACGAAATGACGTGGACCGGCGACACGCCGTCGGCGTTGTTTGCGCGCGAGTTCGAACTGGCGCGCGGCGACTGGCAGACGCGCATCGCCGTAACGGGCGAAATGACGTCCGATCGCGACGGGTTCGACGTTCGCGTCGGCCTGATCGCGTCGACCGGTAACGCGCGCAGTGCCGATCGCACGTGGACGTTTCGTTTCCCGCGACGCTCGGCGTAGCATTGCGCCGTCGCGCAATCCGCCGCGCGACGGACCCATCGGAGTTCGACGATGACCGGCAAACGCAGGCTCGGCGCATTGTTCTTCGATAAATTCGAGCTTCTCGACATCTTCGGACCACTGGAGATGTTCGGCGTGCTGCCCGACCTGTACGAGATCGTCACGGTAGCCGAGCGCAAACCGTCGATGGCGAGCACGCAGGGTCCGTCGGTGACGATCGATCGCACCTTCGCAGACTGCGGCCAGCTCGACGTGCTGCTGGTACCGGGCGGCATCGGCACGCGCGTCGAGGTAAACAATTCCGCGCTGCTGCAGTTCATCAGGGATCAGTATCCGAAGCTGACGATCGTCGCGTCGATCTGCACCGGCGCAGGTCTGCTCGCGCGCGCCGGCGTGCTGGACGGCCGTCGCGCAACCTCCAACAAGCGCGCGTTCCAGTGGGTGGTCGAACAAGGCCCGAGGACTACCTGGGTGCCGGAAGCGCGATGGGTGGAAGACGGCAACGTCTTCACGTCCGGCGGCGTCGCGGCCGGCATCGACATGGCGCTGGCGGTGATCGCGCGGCTCGAGTCGGAGGATGTGGCGACGCGCGTCGCCCAACACACCGAATACGATTGGCACCGCGATGCAGCGTGGGATCCATTCGCGAAACTCAACAATCTCGTTTAGGGGCACGCTCGACATGAGCCAATTGCGCGACCAGATCCACAACAGCTATCGCGCATGGGCGCCGTCGTCGGAACGGTTGATCGAGGACGCGCGGCGTAGTTTCCCCGGTGGCGACACCAGGATGAGCGCGCACTTCGGCCCGTACCCGTTGTTCATCGAACGCGCCTCGGGATGCCGGATGCACGACGCGGACGGCCACGAGATCGTCGACTTCATGAACAACTTCACGTCGCTGATGCTCGGCCACGCGAATCCCGCGGTGGTGACGGCCGTTTCGGAGCAGATGCAGCGCGGTTCGGCCTATGCGGCGCCGACGCGCAGTCAGGTCGCGCTGGCCGAAATCATCCGTTCGCGCGTGCCGTCGATCGAGCAGTTGCGTTTCACGAGTTCCGGCAGCGAAGCCACGTTGATGACGCTGCGTTGCGCGCGCGCGTTCACCGGCCGGCAGAAGATCATGAAGATGGAAGGCGGTTACCACGGTAGCTACGAACTCGCCGAAGTCAGCCTGGTGCCGCGGCCCGATCAGTGCGGCCCGATCGAGTCGCCGAATTCGGTGCCGGTGGACGCGAGCATTCCGGACAGCGTGCTTGGCGACGTCGTGGTGTGTCCGTACAACGAGCCGGAACTGGCGCGCGCGCTGATCCGCAAACACGCCTCCGAACTCGCCGCGGTGATCGTCGAACCGGTGCTCGGCAGCATGGGCATGATCCCGGCGACCACCGAATTTCTGCGCGCGCTGCGCGAGGCGAGTGCCGAGAACGACGTGCTGCTGATATTCGACGAAGTGATCACGTTGCGGGTCGCCGACGGCGGCGCTCAGGCGCTGTACGGCGTGAAGCCGGATCTGACCGCGATGGGCAAGATCATCGGCGGCGGGTTGCCGATCGGCGCCTTCGGCGGCCGCACCGACCTGATGCGGATGTTCCATCCCGATCAGTCGGAACCGGTGATGCACGCCAGTACGTTCAGCGGCAATCCGATTTCCATGGCGGCCGGCGAAGCGGCGATGAGTCAGGTGAATCCGCAACTGATCGCGCATATGAACGGTCTCGGCGAACGACTGCGCAGCGGCTTCGACGATGCGTTCCGGCGCAACGGCATTCGCGGACAGGCAACGGGGCTCGGTTCGCTCGCGAACATCCACCTGACCGACGCGGATCTGTCGAGCTCGCGCGACGTGCTGGCAGGACTCGGCCGCTCCGGCCGCATCAACCAGCTGCTGCACCTGTCGATGTTGATGCGCGGCGTGGCGAGCGCGAGCCGGCTGATGTACTGCACGTCGGCGCCGATGACGGTGGCCGAAGTCGATTTCGCGGTGGACGCACTCGACGATGCATTGCGAACGCTGAAGCCCGGCATCGAACGCGAACGGAAGGAGTTGTTGTTGTGACCGACGCCATCAAGCTGATTTCCGGTACCTCGCACCCCGCGCTGGCCGCGGAGATCGCGCAGCACCTCGGCCTGCCGTTGTGCGAAACCGAGATCCACCGGTTCGGTAACGAGAACATCCTGTTTCAGTGCAAGGAAAACGTGCGCGAATCGGACGTGTTCGTGATCCAGACGTCGTGTCCGCCGGTGTCGGACCTATTGATCGAGCTGCTGATCATCATCGATGCGTTGAAGCACGCATCGGCGCGCCGCATCACCGCAGTGCTGCCGTATCTCCCTTATGCGCGCTCCGACAAGAAGGATCGGCCGCGCATATCGATCACCGCGCGACTGGTCGCCGACCTGCTCGAAACAGCCGGTGCGCATCGCGTGCTGACGATGAATCTTCACTCGCCGCAGGTGCAGGGTTTCTTCCGCATACCGGTCGACCAGCTAAACGCGACGCCGATCGTGTGCGATCACCTGCGCGCGACGACGAACCTCGGCGAAAGCGTGCTGGTTGCAAGCGACGTAGGCGAAGCGAAAGACCTCGGCGAATACGCCAACCGCTTGAAGCTACCGATGGCCATCATCGACAAGCGCCGTCGCGACGACAGCGAAAATCCGGTCGCCGTCGGATTGATCGGCGACGTGCGCGATCGCGATGCGCTGATCATCGACGACGAGATCGCATCGGGCGGCACAATGATCGAAGCCGCGCGATTTCTGCGCGCCAACGGCGCGCGGCGGATCGAAGCGGCCGCGGTGCACCCGGTGTTGTCGGGGCACGCCGTGCAACGGCTGCGCGATTCGCCGATCGAGCGACTGATCGTCACCAATTCGATTCCGTTGCGCAGCGACGTTCCGCGCGACCAGGTCGAGGTGATCAGCGTCGCGCATCTGTTCGCCGACGCGATCCGCGCGATCCACAGCGGCGACAGCGTGTCGAAACTGTTCAGCTGAATAGACGAGTGTCGCGGTGCAATTCACTAAGCGTTTGCACGAAGGCATCCGCAACGGCGACATCACCGTCAGCGTGCGCATCTGGCAGCGGCCGCACGTGCGCGTCGGCAATCGCTACAAGCTCGGTGACGGAATGATCCATGTCGATGCGCTGCGCGAGATCGAACTCAGCGACATTACGCCGCAGTTGGCGCGTCGATCGGGTTTCAACGGCGTGGTGGATCTTTTGAAAATCGCGAAACACGGCCGCGGCGAAAAGGTGTATCTCGTCGAGTTTCACTACGTGCCGGGCGGAAGCGCCTGATGTTCGGCACGCACGATCTGTGGCTGTTCGTGTTGTCCGGACTGCTGCTGAACGTCGCGCCGGGTCCCGATACCTTCTATATCCTGAGCCGCACCGCGAGCCGGGGTTGGCGTGGCGGCGCGGTGGCTGCGCTCGGCATCGGCAGCGGTTGTTTCGTGCACATCGTCGCCGCGGCGCTCGGACTTTCGGCATTGCTCGCGGCGTCGGCAACGGCGTTCACGGTGCTGAAGTGGATCGGCGGCGCGTATCTCGTGTGGATGGGCGTCTCGATGCTGTGGACTACGGTGCAGACGCCGGAAGCGGATGCGCAGGCGCCACCGCAACGGCTGCGACGCGTGTTCGCGCAGGGTTTCGCGACGAATGCACTGAATCCGAAAGTGGCGCTGTTCTTTCTGGCGTTCCTGCCGCAGTTCATCGCGCCAGACGCGCCGCACAAAGCGCTCGCGTTCCTGTTTCTCGGTTGCGTGTTCAACTTCAACGCAACGCTGTGGAATCTGTTCGTCGCGTGGTCGGCGGCTCGGATCGCCGGCAGCGTGAAGGACTCGCGGGCGGTGCGTACATGGATCAATCGCTCGATTGGCGGCGTGTTCGTCTATCTGGGTGTGCGGCTGGCCACAGTGGCCAACTGATACGTACCTGTCCGGATCGCCGATCGCAAACGGTAGGCAGTATGCTTACGTGCAGTCACGAGGATTTGTCATGGCAGGCGTCGACGAAGTCATCAGGCAATGGGTTCAGAAAGTCGAGCAAACCGGCGAACTGCGCAACACGCCGGGTTTCGGCCAACCGTTCAATTTCAACGACGGCTTTCTGGAAACGCCGACCGAATTGCGGATGGCGTACAAGATCCTCAAAGACGCCGGCTACGTGCCCGCCGAGATCGAGATGGTGCAGCGCCTCGCGACGCTGCGCGAGCAACTCGACGCGACGCCGGGCGAGGCCGAAAAGCGCGATCTGAAGATCAAGATCGCCGAGCTGCAGCAGAAAGTGACGATGATGCTCGAGGCGATGCGCGGCAGGCGCTGACGCATCGTGGCGCAAACGCCCGATTTGAGTGGAAGCGTTGCGTTGGTTACCGGCGCGACGCGCGGCGTAGGCAAGGGCGTTGCAGCGGCGCTGGCTGACGCGGGCGCGCGCGTTTACATAACCGGTCGTTCGGTGAGCGCAGAGGCGGATCGCGCGACGCGCACGCGTGTCGAGCCGATCGGTATCGTTCTTCCATTGCGGTGCGACCACGCCGACGACGCCGAAACGGAAGCGGCGCTCGAGTTCGTGATCGCTCGCGAAGGGCGGCTCGACCTGTTGGTGAATGCCGCATGGGCCGGCTATGAGCGGATGGTCGAAGACGGGCAGTTCACCTGGTCCGTGCCGTTCTGGCAGCAGCCGATGTGGCGTTGGGACGCGATGTTCGACGGCGGCGTTCGCGCGCTGTTCGGATGCAGCCGGATCGCCGCGCGGCAGATGGTGGCGCAACGCGGCGGCCTCATCGCCAACATTTCGTTCTGGGCAGCGCAGAAGTATGTCGGCAATGCGATTTACGGCGCTGCGAAGATCGCGACGGACCGGCTGACGGCCGACATGGCGCGCGAACTCTCGGAGCACGACGTCACCGTCGTTTCGGTATACCCCGGACTCGTACGCACCGAGCTCGTCATGCAGTCCGCCGAATTTCTCGACATGTCGAACTCCGAGTCGCCGGAGTTCACCGGCCGGGCGATCGCGCACCTTTACGCCGACGGTGAGCGACACCGGCGCACCGGTAGCGTGATCGTAGCGGCCGCCTACGCCCGTGAGGTCGGCTTCAGCGATGTCGACGGCCGCCGACCGATCCCGCTGACGCTGGACTCCGTATGAGAGACGACGTTTGCGGAACCTGACGATTCTCGCGATCTCGGGCAGCCTGCGTGCGCGTTCGACCAATACCGAGTTGCTGATCGCGCTGGCGGCCCTGGCGCCCGAAGGCGTTGCGGTCGATCTGTACGACGGGCTCGATCGATTGCCGCATTTCAATCCGGATCTGGAACCCACCGAACCGCAACCGGTGATGGCGCTGAAGCGGCGCATCGGGCAAGCGGACGGGCTGATCATTTCCAGCCCCGAATACGCGCGCGGCGTGCCCGGCTCGCTGAAAAACGCGCTCGATTGGCTCGTCAGCGGTGCCGAGTTCGTCGACAAGCCGGTAGCGCTGTTGAGCGCCTCTTCGCGTTCGACTCATGCGTTCGAAGCGTTGCGAACGACGCTGACGACCATGTCGGGACGCTTCGTCGCCGACGCGTCGATCACGGTGCCGCTGCTGGGGAGAAATCTCGATGCGGCCGCGATCGCCGCAGATCCGGAGTTGTCGCGCGTGCTGCGCGCGGCGCTGGATACGTTCTGCGATGCCGTTCGCCAACGGCCCGCTGCAGGGGACGTCTGAGGTTCAGTGCGCGAGCGCCGCGCGCAGCCGTTCTTTCATCGCAGCGCGATCGGATTCGCTCGCGACGATGTCGAACTGGCCGGTGAACCGCTGCAGGCGAAGATAGTCGATCAGGAAATCGTAGACCGCGTTGGCGGCGTTCTGATCGGCGTTGAACGCGGAGAATTGCGCGTCGACCAGATCGGTCACCGTCATCACGCCGCGGCCGTACGCTTCGGTGACCAGTTCCAGATTGTTGTGGCCGGAAGTCGCGGCGGTGTTCGAGTAGCCGATTCGATCGAAGCGCGCTTCGGTCGACAGCACCTGCTGCAACACGCCGGCTTGCAAATCGACCACCAGCTGGTCGTAGCGCAGCTGTTCCTGATCGAGTTCGGCTTGCGCGCGATTTCTCTCGGCGGTGCGCGCGCCGCCTTGATACAGCGGTAAACGCGCCTCGAGGCCGACGGCCCAGTTCGTCTTGTCGGTAACGCCGCCCGGTGCACCGGGAAACAGTTTCGAGAAATCGACCTGCTCGGTGCCGTCGCCGCCGCGCCCGAGTTCCTGATCGACGCCGGCTTGCGCCGAGAGTTCCGGCAGATAGAACGCGCGTTGCGCGGTGGTGAGTTGCCGGTTCTGTGCGCCGAGCCGCTGTTGCATCGCTTTGATTTCGGGCGCGCCCTGCAACGTCTCGTCGACGAAGTATTTGCGCAGCAGCGCGCGCGATCCGGGGCGGGCCAGCTCGGTCCGGATTTCGGGCGACGACACCATGAAGTACGCGGCATCCAGCGACGGCGTCTCGGTCGCGTACTGATTGCCCAACGGTTCGTTCATGGTGCGATTCAGCGTGATGCGCGCCTGCTTCGCGGTTGCTTGGGAAGTGACCACGCTCGCTTGTGCGTTCGCGCGCGCGGTTTCCCACCGATAGATCTCGGAGCGCGTTCCTACGCCGAGTTCGAGGCGCGACGTCGCGCGTTGCAGGTTCGATTCGGTGACCGTGAGGTTCTTGCGGTCGACCTCCAGCAGCGCCTCCGCACGCAAGAGATCGAGATACGCGACCGCGGTTGCAAGTATCGTGTCGAGCACGCGCGCTTCCTGGTCTTTCACGCGCGCGGCTTCGAGCAAGCGTTGTATCTGATAGGCGGACAGTACTTTGTCGGAGTACACGTTCTGCCGCAGCGCGAGCGACGCGAACGACTGATACTCGGGCGCCTGCCCGACGGCGGCGACCGCACGATCGCTGTCGATGCGGCTGCCGCGCAACGACGAGTCGACGTGAGGCAGCAATTCGGAACGCGCGACGCCGACGTCGGCCGCGCCGATCAGCACGTCCTGCGCGCCGGCGAGCAGGTCGAAGTTCTGCATCAGTGCGCGGTCGATGGCCTGGAGCATCGTCAGTTCGGTCGACGCGGCGACTTCGGAATCGGCGGACAGCGTCGGCGACGCGTCCGACGCGTCGTTCGCGTGCGCTGCAAAGACTGTCGCGACGAGCGCCGCCAGCGCGAAGCGAGTGCTCAAGGCAGACCGGCGCCGGGATACGGCGCGGTGACGACCTGAACGCGACCGTCGCGATTGCGCCGACACTCGTCGGGATCGCTGCTCGATGCGGTGAGGATGAACAGCGTGCGCCGATCGGCGCCGCCGAGCATGCAGGCGAACGCACCGTCTTCGAAGCCGACCTGGTGCGTGATGCGGCCGCCTTCTTCGACCCGTACGCACTCGCGGGTGGTCGGCGACGCGACCCAGATCCCGTTCGCGGCGTCGAGGCAGATACCGTCGGGTACCGTGCCTTGCGGCAGTTGTGCCCACACGCGCCGACCGGTCAGCGCGCCGTCGTCGGCAATGTCGAACGCAGTGAGACGCCCTGCATAACTCTCGCCGACGACGAGCGTCCGTCCATCCGGCGTGATGATCGTGCCGTTGGGAAAAGCCATGTCGTCGGCGACGATGCGGGCGCTGCCGTCGGGATCTACGCGAATCAGTTCCGCCGCTTTGAAGGTGCTGCGGCTGTGCAGATCGAAGCCGAAGTTGCCGATGTACGCGCGTCCGAATCGGTCGACCACCATGTCGTTGCAATGGAAACTCGCGAGCGCCGACAGATCGGCAACGCTGGAGAGGCGTTTGCCGTCGTAGCGCAGCAGGCGGCGGTCGGTCATCGAGACGACGAGCAGATCGCCTGACGGCGTCCAGCCGAGTCCGGACGGTTGGTTATCCACTACGACGATCGTTTCCGGCTTGGCGTCTTCGCCGACCGCCAGCACGCGATGATCGTGCATGTCCGACAGGTACAAGCGGCCGTCGTGCCAGCGAGGACCTTCGCCGAAACACAGACCAGTCAACCACGTCGTTGGTGTCATTTTCAGAACCCGGGGATTCACAGCAAGGCCTGCATCATGTCGGAACTCGGGTCTGATGCAAGGGGCGTTGGATGTGGTCGAAACCCGGCGTGGCGCGCGGTTTGCGCAAATATTCGCTTCAGTTCTTTTCATGTATGCTCTCGCGTCACCGCGGTGGGCGACCAGGGAAAACTTCAAGTTTGCTGAAGCGACGTCACCGACGGTGACGTGCTTCCGTCAGTCTGGATTCGAGCAGTAACTCCGGCTGACGATACGCGGTGTATGAAAAAACGAGACCACAGGAGTAAGGACATGAGTAATACGATTCGATTGGTCGCCGTGGCGATGCTGGCGATTCTGGTTGGTTGTGGCCAAGGCAAAGATGCCAGCGCAACCAAGTCGAGCGAAGCGGCGAGCAAGGCGATGGACTCGGCTGCTGATGCAGCGACGTCTGCCAAAGACGCTGCGGCGGCATCGGCCGATGCGATGGCCGAAGGCGCCAAAACGATGGGTGATGCATCGTCGAATTCGATGGATTCCGCTGCCGACACCATGTCCGACGATGACGCGACTGCAACCGTCGACAACGCGATGGACGCAGCCGACTCCGCATCCGACGCAGCCGACTCCGCAGACTCGGCAGCGCAGAGCGCGAAAGACGCCGCCGACGCTGCGAAAAAAGGCAGCTGAACGGACCTTTCGTTCCAACCTTCCGATCGATGTGATCCAGGCGGCGCGTCAGCGCCGCCATTCTCGCGTCCCCGTTTTCGAGCGCCTGAGCGGCGCCTTCCCACGTATGGATGAATCCCGGTAAGATCCGGCATCTTTCGGTCCGATGCGGGCCGATACATCACGCACCATCGGGGGATTCGCAATGAGAGACGTCGTCATCGTCGACAATGTCCGGACCGGACTCGCGAAGGCTTTTCGCGGCAGCTTCAATCTGACGCGCTCCGACGACATGCTCGCGCACTGCATCGACGCGCTGCTCGATCGCAATCCGAACGTGTCGCCGGACGAAGTCGAGGACGTGGTCGTCGGTTGTGCGAGTCATACCGGCGAACAGGACGGCAACATCGCGCGGCTCGCGGTCGTGTTGTCTCGTCTGCCGATCACGACGGCGGGTCTCTCCATCAACCGTTTCTGCTCGTCGGGTCTGCAGTCGATCGCGATCGCCGCGAACCAGATCGCGTCCGGTCAAACGGACGTCGCGATAGCCGGCGGCGTCGATTCGATATCGATGCGGCAGCGGCAGGAAGCCGGCAAGTCGAAGCAGAACAAGCGACTCGTCGAAGAAAAGCCCGCGATCTTCATGGCGATGGGCAACACCGCTGAAGTGGTCGCGCGTCGCTATCAGGTCACGCGCGAGATGCAGGACGAATACGCGCTGCAGAGCCAGCAGCGTTACGCGAAAGCCGTAGAGAAAGGCTACGTCCGCGAAGAAATCGCGCCGATGAAAGTCACGATGAACCAGGTCGACAAGAAAACCGGCGCCGAGAAGCTGGTCGAAGTGACCGTCGACAAAGACGAATGCAATCGTCCCGATACGACGCTCGAAGGTCTCGCGAAACTGCCGCCTGCGTTCGAAGAAGACGGTTCGGTGACGGCAGGCAATGCATCTCAGTTGTCCGACGGCGCATCGATGACGTTGATGATGAGCGCGGAGCGCGCCGCGCAACTCGGTCTCGAGCCGATGGGAATTTTCCGCGGCTTCACGGTCGCAGGATGCGAGCCGGATGAAATGGGGATCGGTCCGGTCTTCTCCGTTCCGCGTCTGCTGAAGAACGCGGGTCTGAAGATCAAGGACATCGATCTGTGGGAACTCAACGAAGCGTTCGCGTCGCAGTGCCTCTACTGTCGCGATGCGCTCGGCATCGACAACGAGATCTACAATGTGAACGGCGGTAGCATCAGCATCGGTCATCCGTTCGGGATGACGGGTTCGCGGCAGGTCGGCCTCGTGCTGCGCGAACTGAAGCGACGCAACAAGAAGTATGGCGTAGTGACCATGTGTATCGGCGGCGGACAGGGCGCCACCGGTTTGTTCGAGGCCGTGTAACGAGCGCACTGGGGCGCCGCTGGCGCCCTCGATGCCCTCTTGGTAACACACTGTAACCATTTCCCTTTGCACCGACATGCCTCGGAAACGCAGATCGCAGACACTTGCACCGCTTGGGAATAAGCAGAACCGTGTGATCGCACGAGCGCTCTTCGTCACCGCTTGCGTCGGCTTGGCCGGATGGGTCAACGCCGCCACTCTCTATGCCGACAAATCCGATCGTGAGCTGACCGACCTGGCGGCAGGTTGGGAGTCGCTGTCGGAAGACCAACGGCGCGCGCTGCTGACCGAGATCAAGGCCCGCATGCACACCAACGCGGGCAAAGTGCCGGTGCTGACGATCAAGACCGAACGCCGCTACGGACGCATCGTGCGTCAACCCGACGGTTCGCTGGTGCGCATCGAGACGACCGAACACGTCGTGCGTTACCAGGCGCTTCCCGAAGATGCCGGCGATCGTCCGTTCGGACTCGGCTTCGAACAGCGCGTCGTCGCCGGCGGTACTCCGCCGCCCGGAGCCGAAACCGCTGCGCCGGTACAAACACCGCCGACTCCGGCGCCCGGCCAGCAGCAGCCTCCGGTCATACACGTCGGCAACCCGCACCCACACCCATGAGCACCGAGCGTGCCCGGCTGCTCGTCGTCGACGACGACGCAGAGTTGCGGGAACTCGCGCAGGCCTACCTGAAACAGCAGGGGTTCGACGTCGAGACCGTCGCCGACGGCTCGGAGATGGATGCGGCGCTCGCGTCGCACTCGTTCGACCTGATCATCCTCGACCTGATGTTGCCCGGCGAAGACGGTTTGTCGATCGCGAAGCGACTCAAGGGCCAGCTGAACGTACCGATCATCATCGTCTCTGCGCAGGGCGAAGACGTGGATCGCATCGTCGGCCTCGAAATCGGCGCGGACGATTACATCGCGAAGCCGTTCAACCCACGCGAGCTGCTCGCTCGCATTCGTGCGGTGTTGCGGCGCGCGCAGAACCGCCCGGCCGCAGAACCGGAAACGGTGACGCGCTTCGGCGCGTTCGAACTCGACCTGAACGCTCATCGGCTGACGCGCGACGGTAGGGCCGTGCCGCTCACGTCCGGTGAATTCGACTTGCTGGTGATTCTCGTCGCCCACCCGAACAAGGTGCTCGACCGCGATCGCCTGCTCGACCTGCTCACCGGCGCGGAGAGATCGCCGTTCGATCGCTCGATCGACGTGCGCGTGACGCGGCTGCGCGGCAAGATCGAGCAGAATCCTTCGGAACCTGTCTACATCAAGACGATCTGGGGCAAGGGATACATGTTCTGCCCTGAAGGTGCGTAGCCTTCCGGCGTCGCCCATGACGCGCGCCGCTTCTCTGCTCGTTAGAACCACGTTGGTGCTGGCGGTCAGCGCCGTCGCGATCGCCGCCACCGCGATTCTCGCGTTGAACACGTTCGTGATCCGGCCGATTGCCGAACGCTCGGCCGATGACGAAGCCGCGCTGCTCGTACTGTCGGCTCAGACCTGGGTCGAACTACCGCCCAACGCGCGACCGTACTTCGAGCTCGAACTGGCGCAGAACCACGATCTGATCATTTCGCCGCAGGCGCGCGATCTGCCGCCGGCTGACCTCGGCATGTCGTACCTCGATCTGTTGCAGGCAAAACTCGGCGAGCGGCTCGGTACGGACGTCAGATTGATGCAGGGCGACGATCTGATCTGGGCGAACGTGCCGATGGGTGGCTACACGATGCAGATCGGACTATCGCCGAACCGCAAGGACATTCAGCCGCTGAACGTCGGCCTGATCATCGTGGTCATGGGAGCGGCGATCGTATTCGGAACGTCGCTGCTGATCGTGCAGCGGATCGCGCGTCCGCTGGTTCGCGCGGCGCAACTCGCGGAGACGTTTCGTGGCGGTGAACAGTTCGTGCCGCTGCCGGAGAACGGACCCAGCGAACTCGTGACGCTGGCGCGCAGCTTCAACACGATGGCGCGAGAGATTGCCGCATTGCTGTCCAACCGCACGACCTTGCTCGCGGGCATCTCACACGATCTGCGCACGCCGTTGGCGCGGATGCGCTTGGCGCTCGAGCTGTTGCCGCCCGACGTCGACCCCAAGCTGATCGAGCGGTTCGAACGCAATCTCACCGTCATGGACGGACTCATCGGCGACGCGCTGCGCTTCGCGCGCGGTACCGGCGAGATTGCACAGGAAGTCGACCTGCACGCGTATCTCAATGAAGTCGTCGCTGGAATCGACGACGCGGTACACGTGCAGTGGCGCGGCAATGGTGCGCCGAGGCGTCCGGTCGCGGTCGGTTCGCTGCGTCGCGTGCTGCAGAATCTGCTCGCGAACGCGCGACAACACGGCGCCGGCACGCCCGAGGTGATCGTCGAATCGGAGAAGTCCATCGAGATCCACGTCGTGGATCGCGGTCCCGGCATTCCTGTCGACAGCCGCGACGCGGTATTTCAGCCGTTCTTCCGGCTCGATCGTTCGCGCAGCCAGGCGACCGGCGGCAGCGGACTCGGTCTCGCGATCGTTCAGCAGCTGTGTCAGGCGCACGGCTGGCTGATCGAGATTCGCGGTCGCGACGGCGGCGGCACCGATGCGGTGCTGACGATCTGTCGATGACGCATCGCGAACCCGATGAAACAAAATGTCACAAAAATACAGGGCGGGGAAATTTGAGGGAAACAGCTATGGGACAGACTGAACTCGAAGTCGACTGATGCAAATCAATTGGCTTCACCCCATGAGGCAATCTCTATCCCCTTGAGACCTTGTGCTCTTAGGTCCTACAAACCGCTGAATCCTCCAAGACTCAGCGGTTTTTTTTCGCGCCGCGTTTCCGCCATTCAATTTCAAAACCGTTTCGGCGCGTTCGACACGGTTACGTCTGGTACTTGACTCGGCTACGGGCCGCGTGATCGTTGGGGCGGGTGTTGCCGAATTATTTCGGGGCGGCTGTACAAGAAGTGGGCGTTCGCCTAACCTACGACTCCCGAAAAAATAATACAGCCTTAGTACGTCTGGTTAGGGCTGATAAGGGATACCCCCGATGAATGAGAGGAGCACACCATAGTGAGCAGCCGCGTGAGGTTATTGATTGCCGTTGTTGCGCTGTGCAGCGCGTCGAGCGTTTGGGCCGGCGACCAGGGTCCGGGTCCGCTGAAAGGCCAGTTCTATATTCATCCGATGTACACCTGGTTCGATCCGCCGGGCAAACTCGGCTACGACGATTCCGACACCGGACCCGGTATCGTACTGGGCTGGTCGTTCGCCGATCACTGGGCGATGGAAGGCGAGTACGACACTCAGGAGCCCGATCTGAAGAATCCCCGGGCGGTAGCGGCAAGATCGAGAGCTGGGCCGCCAACGTCGCCTATCTGATGCCCATATCGCGATGGCTCACGCCGTTCGTCACGATCGGCGGCGGTCGCGGCGAATACGATCGCGACAGCTTCAGCAGCGGCAAGACCAGCACGCAGAACCAGTACAACTTCGGCCTCGGTACGTACGTCGGTCCGAGCCAGCGGTTCGCGTTCCGCGCAGACGTTCGCGGCATCTATCTGAACGATGCCGAAAAGCTGCAGCCGTGGGCCTCAGTCGGTTTCGTCCTCAAGGTCGGCCGGATCGAAGAGCCTCCTGCGCCCGCGCCGGTTGCGGCACCGCCGTCAGATTCCGATGGTGACGGCGTACCCGACAGCAGCGATGCCTGCCCGAACACCCCGCACGGCGTGGTGGTCGACAGCCGCGGTTGCCCGCTCGACAGCGATGGCGACGGCGTACCTGACTACCTCGACAAGTGCCCGAACACGCCGGCCGGTACCAAGGTCGACGCGCAAGGTTGCCCGATCCCGGTTGCAACGACGTTCGATCTGACGGTCGAGTTCGCGTTCAACTCGGCGGAGATCAACGATCTGTCGTTCCGCGAGTTGCGCAAGGCGATGACCTTCATGCGCGAGCATCCGGAAGAAAAGGCGCTGGTCGAAGGCAACACCGACAGCGTTGGTGGTGAGGCTTACAACCAGAAACTGTCCGAGCGCCGCGCCGCGGCAGTGAAGGATGTGCTCGTCAAGTCCGACATCGACGCCAGCCGTATCACCACGGTCGGCTACGGTGAAACGCGACCGGTAGCGTCCAACGACACGGAAGAGGGGCGTGCGAAGAACCGCCGAGTTTCCATCGTCGTAAAATGATGCCGAAATAAGGCCCTAATGGGTGGCCTGAAACGCCGACGCGCCTCCATGGGCTTCGGCGTTTCGCTTTTGTGGAGCACCGATCGGGAGTGACGTCGTGAAGATCATCGGGGTTGCGATCGTCCTGCTGTTGCTGCTGGTGGTCGGCGTGTTCGTCTATGTCGGATACAACACCAATTCGATCGTGAAGAACGCGATCGAGACGATCGGCACGCAATATCTCGGTGCTCCGGTGAAGGTGAAACAAGTGGAGATCGCGTTGCAGGAAGGGCGCGGCACGCTGAAGGAACTGGAGATCGGCAATCCGCCTGGATACACCGGTGCGTACGCGATGCGTTTCGGTACCGTGTCGGTCGAAATGGATCCGACGCAATCGAACGCCGGACTGATCGTTCTGAAGCGGATCACGATCGATGGCGCTCGCGCCGCTGCAATCGCCAATACGCCGAAAGACACGAACTTCCGCGCGCTGTCGTCGAATGTTCCGGCGTCGAGTGGCGAATCGACGATCAAGTTGATCGTCGACAAGCTCGACGTGACGAATACGCAGGCGTCGGTTTCGTCACCGCTGCTGACGCGCGCGCTGGAAGTGAACGTGCCGGACGAGCATCTCACCGATATCGGTCGGTCGAGCAACGGCGTGGACGTAGGAACGGTGATTGCACAAGTATTGGCGCCGATCACGAAAGCGGTGACGCGATCGATGACCGAAGCCGGCATGAAAGAACTCGGGGTCGATCCGAATCGGCTCAAGTCCGACGCGGCACAGCGCATGCGCGATACGCTGCAAAGCCTCGGCCATCCCACCAACTGATGCTGACGGAGTCGTAGCAGTGCCCGCATTTGACAACGTGCTGTATGAAGTCGCGGATGCGCTCGCGCTGATCACCATCAATCGGCCCGACAAGCTGAATGCCATCTCGCTCGCCACGCTCGACGATCTGCGTGCCGCGGTCGCAGAAGCGGCCAACGATATCGCGGTGCGCGTCATTGCGATCACCGGCGCGGGCGACAAAGCGTTTGCGTCCGGTTCGGATCTGGCCGAAGTGCTGCACCGCGACTTCGAGAAAGCGCTCGAGCCGATCGTGCAAGGACTCGCCGATCAACTCGAACGCACGCCGAAACCGACGATCGCGGCGATCAACGGTATCTGCATGGGCGGCGGACTGGAGGTCGCGCTCGGCTGCGATCTGCGCATCGCGGTTACGACCGCTACGTTTGCAACGCCCGAAGGTAAGCTCGGCATCATTCCCGGCGGCGGCGCCACTGCGCGACTGCCCAGGATCGTTGGGCGGGGCTGGGGAATGGAAATGCTGCTCATGGGTGAAGCCATCGACGCGCAACGCGCGCTGCAGATCGGTCTCGTCACGCGGGTGGTCGAACGCGCGGAGTTGATGCCGGAAGTGCGTCGCATGGCGCGGCACCTCGCCAACTTCGCGCCGTTCGTTCCGCGCACGATGAAAGCGATGGTGCATTTCGGAATGGACGGCAGTCTCGCCGCGGCGCTGATGCTCGAGAAATACGCGCAAGGCGCCTTGGTGCAGACCGACGACAAGGTCGAAGGAATCACCGCGTTTCTCGAGAAACGCAAGCCCGACTTCCACGGACGCTAGCCGTCGGCCGTCCGGTTGATCCCGCTATTTTGCTGATGGATACTGCGTGTCCTTTGCGTCGCGGCGCTCCGGGCCGGCGATGCGCATGTCAGCTCATTTCAAGAAACGGGGGAAAGCATGACGATCAAGAATTTTGCGATCGAAGCGAGCCACATCATGATGTTTGCTCGCTCGATTGGTGACGACAATCAGATCTACTACGACGCGGACTACGCGAAGAAGACGGAGCCAAAGGCCGTCATCGCACCACCGACGTTCGTTCAATCGAGCGCCCAGTTCGATCCCGACTATTTCCTGCGTCCGAAGAGCGGCCAACCGTGGTTCGGTTCCGGTAAGGAGCCGACCGGAATCAAGCCGTCGAAAAGCGGTGGTGGCGGCGGTGGTGGTGGCGGCGGTCTACATGCCGAGCAACACTACGAGTACCACCGCAACGTGAAAGTCGGCGACGTGTTGACCGCCACGACGAAGCCGGGCAAGACCTGGGAAAAAGAAGGCAAGCGCTCCGGCAAGCTGGTGTTCTCCGAGTCGATCACCGAATACCGTGATCAGAAAGGCGAACTCGTCGTAACGGCGCGCGGCGTCGGTGTTCGCACCGAACGCCCGGTGGAACAGAAGTAGGAGACGAAGCGATGGCACTCAAGGCAAGCGAACTCAAAGTCGGCGATACGTACACCGAACGCCTCGTCGAAGATCTGAAGCGCACGCAGATCGTCCAATACGCGGGCGCGTCAGGCGACTACAACCCGTTGCACACCGACGAAATCTTCACGACGAAAGTCGCCGGATACCCGTCGGTATTTGCACACGGGATGCTGAGCATGGGCATGACCGGACGCATGCTGACGAACTACGTCGGCGATGGTCGTCTGACCAAATTCGGCGTGCGATTCACGAGTCAGGTCTGGCCCGGCGATACGCTCGATGCGACTGCAACCGTCGAAGCGGTTCGCAAGGAAGGCGGCAAGAACTTCGTCGATCTGACCGTCACCACCGTGAATCAGAACGGCGTGGAAGTGATCAAGGGCAACGCCACCGCGCGCGTCGACTGACGCGTCGAAGCGCTAAAGCGCGAGCTTCCGGAAAAAGTCGAGCGCCTCTGGATTCGCCAGGGCGCCGACGTTTTTCACTTCACGTCCGTTGACCACGTCGCGCACGGCCAGCTCAACCAGCTTGCCGCTGCGCGTTCGCGGAATGTCGGGCACGGCGATGATCGCGTCGGGCACGTGTCTTGGGCTGGTGCCGGTGCGGATCGCCTGCTTGATCCGTTTTTCGAGCGCGGTATCGAACGCGACTCCGGCTTTCAAGCGCACGAACAGAATCACCTCGATGTCGGCCGCCACGTCCCGACCGATCGCGATGCACTCCAGCACTTCGTCGATCGTTTCCACCTGACGATAAATCTCGGCGGTGCCGATGCGAACGCCGCCGCGATTCAGCACCGCGTCCGAACGGCCGTGAATGATCACGCCGTCGTGCTCGGTGAATTCGCCGAAATCCCCGTGATGCCACACGCCGGGGAAGCGCTCGAAATAGGCCGCGCGATAACGCGCGCCGTCCGGATCGTTCAGGAATCCGATCGGCATCGACGGGAACGGCCGCGTGCAGACGAGTTCGCCTTTGCCACGCGGCAGCGGCGCGCCATCGTCGTCGAAGAACGCAACCGCCATGCCGAGCGCTGCCGATTGGATCTCTCCGGAGTACACCGGCAACGTCGGATTGCCCAGCGCGAAACAGCCCATGATGTCGGTGCCGCCGGTGATCGACGACAGGCGCACCTTTGCAAGATTGTCATACGCCCACTGAAAGCTCTCCGCCGGCAGCGGCGAACCGGTCGAGAGAATCGACTTCAAACCATCGAGACGATGCCGCTCGCGCGGGACGTAGTGGTTCTTCGCCAGGTTCGACAGAAACCCCGGGCTGATGCCGAAGTGATCGACGCGCTCTTCTTCCGCATATCGCAACAACACACCGAGATCCGGATGAAACGGCGAACCGTCGTAGAGACAAACCGTGGCGCCGGTCGCCAGTCCGCTGACGAGCCAGTTCCACATCATCCAGCCACACGTCGTGAAGAACAGCAGGCGTTGATCTGCGGTGAGATCGCAATGCAGCAGTTGTTCCTTACGATGTTGCAGCAGCGTGCCGCCGATGCCGTGCACGATGCACTTCGGTACGCCCGTGGTCCCGGACGAGAACATGATGTACAGCGGCGCCGAAAACGGCAGCCGGACGAATTCCTGCAACGGCGACGGATGTGCCAACAAGGTCTCGAAGGCGCGCGATCCGGTTGGTAGCGCTGCATCTGCGGCCGGATTCGTCCGCATCACCACCGTGCCGCGAACGCTCGGCAATCGCTGCGCCACCTCAGCCAGGCGCGCGGTGCAGTCGAACCATTTGCCGGCATAGTGATATCCGTCGCAGCCGATCAGCAGCTTCGGCTCGACCTGGCCGAAACGGTCGACGATCGCCGACGCACCGAAATCGGCCGAGCACGAACTCCACACCGCGCCGAGCGCCGTCGTTGCCAGCATCGCGATGACGGTCTCGATACGATTCGGCGCGATGGCCGCAACGCGGTCACCCGGTGCAATGCCGAGATCGCGCAGGTGCGCCGCCACCGATCCGACGCGTGCGGACAGCTCGACGAACGTCAGCGAGTCGCGATTTCCGGATTCGTCGCGATAAATCAGCGCAACGGCGTCGTCGTGCCGTCGCAGCAGATTCTCTGCATAGTTGACGCGCGCGTTCGGAAACCACTGCGCGCCCGGCATTCGATCGAGGTGTTCGACGACGACGTCGCCGGGCATTGCCGACGATCTCCGCCGTATCCCATAGCGCGCGCCAGAACAGATCCGGTGAGCGAATCGACCAGGCGTGGAGCGACGCGTAGTCCGCATGACCGGTCTGTCGTCTGAAGCGGTCGAGCTGCGTCGCGGCGACATCGTCGGCGCTGGGCGACCAGAGCCTCTTCACCACTTCTCTTGCGAGGTGCGCACGTCGACTTCGAACGACCACGCGTTGCGCGGCTGTTTGTACAGAAACTGAAAGCCGTCGACGATGCCTTCGAGGCTGATCAGGCCTTCTTCGCCGAGGCGGTTCGCATACTCGGGGAAGCCGCGGATGATTTTGTCGCCGCCGATCGGACCGTCGATGACGACGTGACCGACGTGAATGAACTCCGGTCCGTATTCCTTCGCCATCGCCTGCGCCAGGTTCCGCAGTGCGCCTTTCGCCGCGTTGAACGCGCCGAAGTTCGCGCGGCCGCGCATCGACGCGCTCGCGCCGGTGAACAGCAAGGTGCCGTGCTTGTTCGGCAACATCCGGCGGACCGCTTCGCGCCCGAACAGAAATCCGCCGTAGCAACCCACTCGCCATGCACGCTCGAAGTACGCCGCGTCCATGTCGACGATGCGACCGGGCGTGTTGTTGCCGGCGTTGTAGATCGCAACGTCGAGCGGGCCGCCGGGCGCCGCTTCGGCCGCGTCGAACAATGCGATCACCGCCGCTTCGTCGGTTGCGTCCGTTACGACGGCGGTCGCCGTTCCATCGTTGGTCGTGATCGATCGCACCACGCGGTCGAGATCGGCTTGCGTGCGCCCGGCGACGAAGACATGGAGGCCGAGACTGGCAAACCGCTGCGCGAGACGCGCACCGAGTCCGGCTTCGGGACCCACGCCGATGACGATCGCTTTCTTACTGCTCATATCGGCGCGCTCAGACGACCCTGTGCAGCAATGGTTGCGCGTTTGCCAGGCGATGGCAATTTGCGACGGCCACGTCGAGGCTGCGTTGCAACGTCTCGCGCGTCAGCCACCCGACGTGCGGTGTAACGACGACGTCGTCGCGCCGCAGCAGCGGATTGTTCGATGTGACCGGCTCGGTATCGAAAACGTCCAGGCCCGCCGCTGCGAGGTGACCCTGGTCGAGCGCGACGATCAACGCCGCTTCATCGACCAGCGCACCGCGCGCGGTATTGATCAGCACGCTGCCGCGGCGCATCCGTTCGAAGCGGCGCGCGTTCAACAGTTGCCGCGTCTCAGTGGACAACGGCACGTGCAGGCTGACGATGTCGGCGCGTTCGAGCAATTCATCGAGCGCGACGAACGCATACGGTAAGTGGGGCTTTGCAGTGCGCGCCGTATAGATCACGTTGGCGCCCATCGCGATGAGCGTCGGCGCGAGCAGTTGCGGGATGCCGCCCATGCCGACGAGCCCGATCGTGCGTCCGGCGATTTCGCCGAGGCGGTCCTGGCGCGCGGCGGCCCACGACCAGCCGTCGCCGCGCCGCGTGTCGCCGTCGAATCGACGGATCTGCCGCAGCACCGCGAGCATCAAACCGAGCGTGTGCTCCGCCACAGCGCGGCTGTTGGTGCCGGGCATGTTGCACACCGCGATATTGCGCGCGCGGGCGCGTTCCAGATCGATCGTGTTCACGCCGACGCCGATCTTCTGAACGAGCCGCAGCCGCGGCGCGGCGTCGATCACGCGAGCGTCCACCGGTCGCAGGCAATGCCACAGCACCTCCGCGTCGCGCAGCAACTCGAAGAGGCGTGCGTCCTCCGATTCGGGGCACACCGCGACGTCGAGTTGCGATGCGGACAACGCGGCGAGCGATTCTGCGAACTCCGGTCCCGCCGCGTAGTTGTAGATCACGTTCACTTCGGCAGGACTTTGCGGAATCCGTGGAACGTGACGCTCTCGAACAGACCGGCTTTTCGATACGGGTCGGCCTCGCTGAAGCGCCGCACCGCGGCGAGATCGTCAGCTTCCACGATGAACAGCGATCCGCGCATTCCGCCGGCGTCGTCCAATAGCGGGCCGGCGAGAACGATGTCGATCGGTTTCGTATCCATGTAGGCGAGGTGCGCATTGCGCGTCGCCATGCGCAGATCGAGCGAGTCGGGTTTGTCGAGGCAATAGATCGCGAACTGCATGAGAAGAGCTCCTGTCTGTCAGTGGCGCGCCGGCAGCGGCCGAATGGCACCGCCGTGTAGTTGTTCCGCGATACGGATTCCTTCGTTCCACTTCGCGGTACGCTCGCCGCGGGTGATCGAGCCGACCTTGATCATCGGGGCTTGCCAACCGACGGCAAGATGCACGATCGACACGTCTTCTGTCTCGCCGGAACGCGCCGAGACGATCGGCATGATGCCCGCGGTTCTGCAGGCGTCCAGCGCCGCGCGTGCCCCGCTCACGGTGCCCGACTGATTCGGCTTGATCAGCGCCGCATCGATGAGACCTTCGCGCGCGGCCGCGCCGATCCGCACCGCATCGGTAACCACGAGATCGTCGCCGACGATCGACGCGGAAACCGCCGCACGAAAGGCGGCGTAGTGCGCGCGATCGTCTTCGGCGCACGGATCTTCCACCAGGCGCACCGCGTATCGGCGCGTCCACGTTGTCAGCAGATCTATCCATTCGGCGGGCGCGTAGTGGCGGGCATCGGCGCGCAGCTCGTATCGATCCCCTCGATAGAACTGGTTGGCGGCGATGTCGAGCGAAATGGCGACCTCGTCGCCGGGCTGGAATCCCGCCTGCTCGATCGCCCGCAGCATCAGCTCCAGCACCGCTTCGTTGCCGGCCACGTCCGGCCAGAACCCGCCTTCGTCGGCCACGCCGCGCAGACGTCCCGAATCGGCCAGCAGTGAACCGGCAGACCGATACACCCGAGCACACCAGTCGAGCGCGGTGGACCAGTCCGGCGCGGCAACTGGAAGTGCCATGATGTCCTGCAGGTCGATGCGTCCTTGCGCGTGCGCGCCGCCGCCGAAGATCTGAATTTCCGGCAGCGGCATTGCGAGCTCGTTAGTGCCCGCGAGGTGGCGCCACAATGGTTCGTGCGCAGCGGCCGCCGCCGTCTGCAGCACCGCCAGCGACGTGGCAATCAGAGTGTTGCCGCCCAATCGCGCGTGCTGCGCGCTGCCGTCCAGCTCCATCAGCATGCGATCGATCTTCACCTGGTCGCGACAGTCGCAGCCGATCAGCGCCGGCGCGATCTCGCGCGCAAAAGCCGCACATGCGTCGGCGACGCCGCGCCCGTCGGCATCGCGTCGTTCGCGCGCTTCGTGAGCGCCGGTCGAGGCACCCGCGGGCGCTACGCCGCGCCCAACGGCGCCGTCCGCGCGCAATTCGACTTCGATGGTCGGCCGGCCGCGAGAGTCGTAGATGGCGCGCGCCGTCGCACTGGAGAGGGTGGTCACGGGATCGCTACGGGAAGAACGTCAGCCGCCAGTCTTCGATGAAATCGGCGATCGACGGCGACGGGTCGAGTAGCAGGCGCAGCGCGGTCGCACGAACCTTGGTGCGCACTTTTTCGTTCATGTAGTCGGCCGGCGACTTGCCGTCGACGCGCGCGATCAGCAGCGCCGGCACCAGCAGCAACAAGCGCTCGTTGACCGGCTCGGGAGCCGCGACCTCGTAGGCCGCGAGCAGCCGCCGGATCGTCTCGTAGAACCACGCGCGATATCGCGACACGTGCGCCGACTTCAGGAACAGGTGCGCGCACAGAAATGCCACGTCGAACGCCGGGTCGGCCCAACAGGCGCACTCGGCGTCGAGCAGCACCGGCGGACGCGAGATGTGGATCAGGATGTTCTTCGGACTGACGTCGCCGTGGATCAGCGCAGTCCGGTATGTCGTCAGATGGTCGACCGCTTCGCGCAACCGGTGAGCTGCTTCGGGGTTGGCGTCCATCGCCGCGACGAAGAACGGCTCGAGGCGCAGCGCCGAGAGCAGGTCCATGTTGTCGAACGACTTCGCGAGTTCCGGTTGCGCCGCGCTGCGCGCGTGCACCGCGGCGAGCAGCTCGCC
The DNA here is from genome assembly GCA_963787045.1 of uncultured Gammaproteobacteria bacterium. GTDB lineage: Bacteria > Pseudomonadota > Gammaproteobacteria > Pseudomonadales > Azotimanducaceae > DATJGR01. Next base: position 449,839 of record CAWBBR010000003.1, read on the forward strand.
CATTTCGGTGCCGACGGCTGGTCGTACCAGACCCTGCATCAGCTGCACTTTCCAGTTCGTCCATCGCGCCGCGTCGAACCAACTGAGTATCGCGATACCCGCTTGCGCGTCGTCGGCGACCACCGCGGGCACCTGGCGCGGTGCGACGCTGGCGGCGAACCGCAACCAACGCACTTCCTCTGCGTTGCGACGTACCGGTGCAAGCCACTCCTGCGCCACGTTCAGGCGCGGCAACGCACGCTTCAGGCAATACGTTTTGTCGCCGGCGTCGATGCGCCACAGTTCGGACGACACGCCGGCGACCATCGGGGTGAACGTTGCGCCCGATACGCCGAGCATCGCTTCGGCGCGATGCGCCAGATCGGCGTCGATGCCTAGCCCGAATTCAGCGGCCGAAGACATTGCGCAGGCCGGCCACCGCTTTGTCCATTGCCGGTTTCACCGCAGAAAGCTGCCGGCTCATCGCGAGGAAATCGTGTATCAGTCCGTCGAAGCGCACGTAGTCCACCGGTACGCCCGCCGCCTTCAGCTTGTTTGCGTACGCTTCGCCTTCGTCGCGCAGCGGATCGAATTCGGCGGTCATGATCAGCGCGCGCGGCAGCTTCGCGAAATTCTTCGCGTTCAACGGCGTTGCCATCGGATTGGATCGTTCCGCGGCGTTGGGCAGATACGTGTCCCAGAACCACTGCATGCCGGCCAGCGTCAGCAGGTAGCCGTCGGCATTGGCGCGGTATGAACCGGTGTTGAAATCCGCGCCGGTCACCGGGTATGCGAGCAGCTGATAAGCGATCGCAGGGCCGTTTCTGTCGCGCGCGAGCTGGCTGACGACCGCAGCGAGGTTGCCGCCGGCGCTCTCGCCGCCTACCGCCAGTTTGCTCGCGTCGCCGTTCAGCGAAGCTGCATTGTCGGCGGCCCACTTCGTGGCCGCGTAGCTGTCGTCGACCGCCGCGGGAAACCGGTGTTCCGGCGCGAGGCGGTAATCCACCGACACGACGACACAGCCGACCCGCTGGCAGAACTCGCGCGCGATCGCGTCCGCCGTCTCGAGATCGCCGATCACCCAGCCGCCGCCGTGGAAGTAGACGAACATCGGGAACGGGCCGGCGCCGGTCGGGGTGTAGATGCGGGTCGGGATCGGCGCCGGCCGGACCGGGGATCGATTTGTCCTGCACCTTCGCCACGGAAAGGTCGGGCGCTGCCGGGCGCATCATCCGATACATCGCGCGCGCATCGGCCACCGGCATATCGGACAACGCGGGTCCGGGCGTTGCGGCCAGCTGTTTCAGCATCGCGTCGTATTCGGGGTGCAGCGGCATGACGTGTCCTTGGCGTGTGCTGAGACGGATCAGCGCGGAAGCTTAACCCGGATTGCGGAAGTTTCGAGTACCATGGCGGCATTCCACTCAAGGCAGGAGCAGGCGATCATGAATTCGTCCCGTCATCGTTTGAACGGCGAAGAGGTAGCTGCCGACGCAGCGAAGCAGTTCAACTTCCTCGAGAACACGCTGCTGAAGCACCGCACGGTGACGATCTTCGGCGAGATCAACAAAGAGGTTGCGCAGCGCACTGCCGAAAAGCTGCTCGCGCTGTCGTTCGAAGGCGATGCGCCGATCACCATCTTCATCGGCTCGCCGGGTGGCCACGTCGAGTCCGGCGACACCATTTACGACATCATCCGCTTCATCAAGCCGGTGGTCCGCACGGTCGGCACCGGCTGGGTCGGCTCCATCGCGACGCACATCTATCTGGCGCCGGCGAAAGAAAATCGCTACGCGCTGCCGAATACGCGCTTCCTGATTCACCAGCCGTCCGGCGGGTTCGGCGGCGACGCCACCGACATCGCGATTCAAGCGCGCGAGATCATCAAGACGCGCGAACGCATCAATCAGACGATCGCGGAACAAACGGGCCAAACGCTCGAGCGCGTCGCGCAGGATACCGATCGCGACTATTGGATGAGCCCGGAAGAATCGGTGGCTTATGGTCTCGTCGGACGCATCATCAAATCGGCGTCCGAACTGCCGGGGTAACGCCCACGTGGCCCACGTCAACGATATCCGCACGCTCGCCGAACTGACGCGTTTCCACGCGCGCGAACGGCCTGACAAGGTCGCGTTTCAATACGAAGATCGCTCTACCACGTATCGCGAGTTCGACGAACTGTCGAATCGCGTTGCGAACGGTCTGCTGGCGGAAGGGCTCCGCGCCGGTAGCCGGGTCGGTTTCCTCGACAAGAACTCGGACCTGTTTTATCAGCTCGTGTTCGGGGCCGCGAAAGCGGGTGCCGTCTCGGTGGGCATCAACTGGCGACTCGCGCCGCCAGAAGTCGCTTATATCCTGAACGACAGCCGCGCCGAGGTGTTGTGCGTCGGTCCCGATTTCTACGGATTGGTGGATCAGATCAAAGGTGATCTGAAACACGTGAAGCGCGTCATCTCGATGCGCCCGGGGCACCGCGAGTGGGCCGATTTTTCGCAATGGCGCGATGCGCAGAGCGCCGCCGATCCCGGTGTATCGGTATCTCCCGACGACGTCGCTATCCAGATGTACACCAGCGGCACCACCGGTCATCCGAAAGGCGTGCAACTGCAGCACTGCTGCTTCTTCGACCTGCAACGTTTGTCGCCGAACGACGACATGGAGTGGAACGCGTGGACCGACCGCGACGTCAGTCTGGTTGCGATGCCGAGCTTCCACATCGGCGGCGTCGGCTACGGCGTGTGGGGTCTGCGTTCCGGCGCCATGAACATCGTCGTGTCCGAGTTCGATCCGGGGCACACGCTGGAACTGATCGAAACGCGCGGCATCTCCAAGGTGTTCCTGGTTCCGTCCGCGATCCGGATGGTGGTGCAGCATCCGAAAGCGCAGCACACCGATTTCAGCAACATCAAGTACATCATGTACGGCGCCTCACCGATTCCGTTAGACCTGTTGCGGCAGGCCGTAGAGGTGTTCAAGTGCGGTTTCGTTCAGCTGTACGGCATGACGGAGACGACGGGTGCGGCGACCTATCTGCCGCCCCAAGATCACGAGATGGGCGGCAACGAGCGGATGCGCTCCGCCGGCAAGCCGTACCCGGGGGTAGAACTGAAAGTGATCGATGAAGAGGGACGATCGGTGTCTGCGCGCACCGTCGGCGAGATCTGCATCAAGTCCAAAGCGAACATGCTCGGCTATTGGAATCTGGCGGACGCCACCGCCAAGACGTTGATCGACGGTTATGTGCACACCGGTGATGCGGGATATCTCGACGAAGATGGTTACGTGTACGTGCACGATCGCGTCAAAGACATGATCGTGTCCGGCGGCGAGAACATCTATCCCGCTGAAGTGGAGAGCGCGTTGTTCGGTCACCCGGCGGTGGGCGACGTAGCGGTGATCGGCGTTCCCGACGATCGCTGGGGTGAAGCCGTGAAGGCGGTTGTCGTATTGAAGCCGGGGCAGAAGGCGACGCCCGACGAGCTGATCGGCTTCGCGCGCACGCGCATCGCCGGATTCAAGCTGCCGAAGACGATCGACTTCATCGCCGAACTGCCGCGCAATCCGTCGGGCAAGGTGCTGAAGCGCGAACTGCGCAAACCCTTCTGGGAAGGCCGCGAACGCCAGGTGAACTGAGTCGGCTGTGACCACTGCGCAGACGTCGGGACGGTTTCGGGTCGCGTCGGGCGATGGATCGAGGGAAGTGTCGTGGATTCTTTCCGATTCCTCGGATGCCGTTGCCGTGCTCGTGCTCGGCCACGGCGCCGGGGCGAACATGCAGCACGCCAGCATGACGTCGATCGCGACTGAGCTGGCCCGTCGGGACGTGGCCGTGCTGCGATTCAATTTTCCGTTCATGGAAGGCGCTAAGCGCCCGGTGGACTCGCGCGCCGTGTCCACCGCCACCGTTGCCGCCGCCGTTGCCCAGGCGCGCGACCTGAAACCGCAGCTGCCGTTGTTCGTAGGCGGTCATTCGTTCGGCGGCCGCATGGCGTCGCACGCGATGCTCGATCGCGATCTCGGCGACGTGCGCGGACTGGTGTTCTGCTCGTTCCCGTTGCATCCGGCTGGACAACCGGCGACGACGCGAGCCGATCATCTCGATTCGATCGACGCGCCGATGCTGTTTCTCTCGGGAACGCGCGATGCGCTGGCGGAACCCGAGCTGCTGCAAGGCGTGATCGAACGGTTGGGCGCGCGCGCCGAACTCGTATGGCTCGACACCGCCGATCACAGCTACAAGGTATTGAAGAAGAGCCGAACGCGCAGCGACTCGGTATTCGAAGAACTCGCCGGCGCCGCGGCGCGGTTCGTCAACCGCCTTTGCCGAACGCCTTGAGCCGTTCCTCGAGATCCGGCCCGCGGCCGGGACTGTTCGCGCGTTCGAACTGAAGCCCTTCTGAGAGCGTGTAGTCCAAGCCCGCGGTTGACGAGCATCTTGTCGGCGCGCAGCGTGAACCACGAATTCTCGAGGAACTTGCGCGCCATCGCCGTTGCGGTTTGCATCAGCTCGCCATCGGGAACGCATGCTACGGCCAGGCCGATCGTCGACGCTTCCTGCCCCGACACCGTGCGGCCGCTGAACATCAGTTCCTTGGCGCGACCGACACCGACGCGGCGCGGTAAACGCTGGCTCATTCCCCACGTCGGCGACATCGCCCATTTTCCGTGCGTATCGGCGAAGCGCGCGTTCTCGGCCGCGATGATGAAGTCGCAGGCGAGCGCCAGTTCGAGCGAACCGGTATAGCAATGACCTTGAACGGCGGCGATCACCGGTTGCGGTAGATGCTCGATCGCCTCGAGCGTTTCCGCCTGAAAGTGACGGCTCGGCGCGACTTCGCCGGACTGAATCGCCTTCAGATCGTTACCGGCGGAAAACGAGCGGCCTTTGCCGCACAGAATCACGCAGCCGATCGTGTCGGTCTGCTTCGCCAACGCGTCGATGTGCGCACGCAATTCGATGAACAGTTTCGGGCTCAGCGCGTTGAGCGTGTCGGGTCGGTTCAGCGTCAGGACGCAGAGGCCCTGATCGTCTTCGCGCAATACGAGTTCGCCCATGGTTTCCTCTGCGGTGGCCTGATGAAGTGCCGGTCATCATAATTCATCGCTCTCGCGTTTGGTCCAGATGGAAACCGCATGGCTCGAATGAACGTGGTGGTGATAGGCGGCGGCATGGCCGGAATGTCGTGCGCGGCCGAACTCGCGCAGCACTGCGATGTGACGGTGCTCGAAGCGGAAGACGCGCCCGGTTATCACAGTTCGGGTCGGTCCGCCGCGGCGTACATCGAACCGTACGTGAACGGCACCATCTTCACGCTGACATCGTCGAGCCGGACGTTCTTCGAAAATCCGCCGGCCGGATTCGCCGATGCGCCGCTCGTCACGCCGCGCGCCGACGTGATGATCGCGCGCGCTTCGAAGGCGCATCTCGTCGATGAGTATCTGCAACGGTGGCGAGCTTTCTGCCCCGGTCTCGTCGAGGTATCCGCCGCGAGCGTGCGCGACCAGGTGCCGATTCTGCGCCGCGAAACGGTTGCGCGAGCGGTCGCGGATCCGAACGTAATGGACATCGACGCGCACGGCCTGCTGAACGGATTCCGTCGCGTTTTGAAAGCGCGCGGCGGCGCGCTCGCCACTCGCAGCCGCGTTGAATCGTTAGAGCGGGCGAACGGTGGATGGCGCGTCGAGGCCGGTGGCCGGCAGTACGCGTGCGACGCAGTGGTGAACGCCGCGGGTGCGTGGGGCGACGAGGTGGCGGAGCTTGCCGGAATAGCGCGCGTCGGACTCGTGCCGAAGCGCCGCACTGCAGTGCTGATCAGCTGCGGTGGCGCCGACGTCGCGCGCTGGCCGATGGTCCACGAGATCGAGAGCGAGTTCTATTTCAAACCGGACGCCGGACGGCTGCTGCTGTCGCCGGTCGACCAGACGCCGAGTGCCCCGTGCGATGCGCAACCGGAAGAGTTCGACGTCGCGGTGGCGATCGAACGATTCGAAGGCGCCACGACGGTGACGGTGGATCGGATCGAACACCGATGGGCGGGCCTGCGATCGTTCCTGCCGGACAGCGTGCCGGTGGTCGGCTTCGACGACGGGGCACGAGGGTTCTTCTGGTTGGTCGGTCAGGGCGGATTCGGCATTCAGACCTCTCCGACGATGGCGCGATTGAGCGCCGCATTGGTTCGGGGGGAGGACGTTCCCACCGACCTGCGTGAGAAGGGAATTGAGGCGCGCTTGTTTGTGCCACGGCGTTAGCGACTCCCGACCGTGCAGCTGAACATGGCCCTAATTAAACAAACGATCTCGCTGAGCGGATCCGGGCGCCGATGCGCGCGCGATTCATCGACTCGACGATTCCGACTGGTAGGGCGTGAGGGTGCCGGGGTTCGAGCGTGGGAGATTGAGCCGATCGAGGCAGGTTGACTAAGGGGAAGAGGTGCTGGATTGAGCGTTCGAGGACAATTTGGTTCCTGTTTATTTCGAGCGTCAGCGTCGCGGGCGACTGAACATTGCCCTAATCAAATGAACTCGCGATGAGGGTCCGGCGCAGGCCGGTGTTCAGGAGTCGACGTCACTGGTGAATCGCGCATGATCGTTTGATTCGGGTAGTTGACTAACAAGTGGGCGAAGGCGCGACGGGCGTTGTGTGAGATCTCGCACCGCATGCAGATTCGTTCGCCGGTACGAGAGGAGCACCGGATCCGGCCAGTTCAGGCCGCTGGTTCGACGGCTGGCGCATCACCACGGCCCCACCGAACTCAACCGACACTCGCGAAGTCGCCCCCGCCCGAACCTGGCTCCTCCAATCCGGCTGGCGCCGCCACGGCCTCATCGATCCCGCGGAGATTCCGTAGCAGCCACCAAAAAACAAACCTCGCTACAGCCCGAGCACCAGTTTCGCGACGATGTTCTTCTGCACTTCGTTGGTGCCGCCGGCGATCGACATCGCGCGATAGTTCAGATAGTTCGGCAGCGCCACGATGCCCTCGTTGGGACCGATTGCGGCGACATTGCTCCCGACGGTTCGCGCTTCGGGCTGGTGTGGGAAGCCGTAGTAGCCGATCGCTTCCACCGCGAGTTCCGAAATGCGCATGCTCATGTTGGAGCCGAGATTCTTCAGAATCGACGACTCCGGACCAGGGCTGCCGCCGCGCGACAACGCGGCGAGAATCCGGAACTCGGTGTACTGGATCGCGGTGAGATCGATCTCGGCGCTTGCGATCTTGCGCGCAAAGGCCGGATCGTCGGCGAGCGAACCGTTATCGGTGGGAATCAGCGAAGCGAGTTTCTTCAAACGCGTCAACGACGCCTGCATGCGCGCCGCGCCGCTGCCGCCGCGCTCGAATTCGAGCAGGTACTTCGCGACGCTCCAACCGTCGTTTTCGGCGCCGACGCGGTTCGAGCGCGGCACGCGCACGTTGTCGAAGAACACCTGATTCACTTCGTGTTCGCCGGATACGAACACGATCGGTTCGACGGTGATGCCGGGCGTATCCATGTCGAGCAGCAGAAACGTGATGCCTTGTTGCGGCTTGCCGGAAAAGTCGGTGCGCACGAGACAGAACATGCGGTTCGCGTAGTGCGCGTGCGTGGTCCAGATCTTGGTGCCGTTCAGTACGTAGTGCTCGCCGTCGACGTCGGCGCGCAACTTCAACGATGCGAGGTCGGAGCCCGCGCCCGGTTCCGAATAGCCCTGGCACCAGTAGTCTTCGCCGGAGAGGATGCGCGGCAGATAGAACGCGCGCTGCTCCGGCGTGCCGTGACCGATCAGCATCGGTCCGCACATGCCGAGACCCATCGGCGCAACGCCGGGCGCACCCGCGAGGCTCGCTTCGGTGGTCCAGATGTGGCGTTGCATCAGATCCCAGCCGGTGCCGCCGTACTGTTTCGGCCAGCTCGGTGCGATCCAGCCTTGCGCGAACAGAATCCGATGCCAGCGGATATTCGTTTCGTAGTCCTGAAACACGCCGGGGCAGAACCGGGCGCCGTCGCGCAGATCGTCGTCCAGCGCGCCGTCGAGAAAACCGCGCACTTCGTCGCGGAAGCGTTCGTGTTCAGGCAGCAGGCGAATATCCATCGGCTTCCAGCGCTCTCACGTGAGCTTCCAACTCGAACACGTGCGGATCGTCAGCGTCAAGTTTGCGCAACGCTGCAGCGAGTTCGTAGAGATATTCGCGATTCGTCCCGCTCGGTCCGCGGCTGTTCAGAATCTGCCGCGCAATGATTCCGATCGGCGATTCCCCGAGGTACGCAGGGTTGTCGCGATGCGCGATGTAGACGACGCCGCGCGCGCGATCGTCCGCGAACTGCAGATCGACGTCGTTGCGTTCATAGCCGTTCTTCTCGCGATGATCGAGGTGTTCGAACACGGCATGGTCGATCAGATATGCGACGCCGTCGCAGCGCACGCCGGGCGCGGGAACGAGCGTGACGACGCGACCCGGCGCGTCGGCGGTTCCGCGATGATCGTGCGAACCCTGCCAGAAGCGCCGGCTCCAGCCGTCGATTCGCGCTTGTCGACGTTGTGCGAATGGGAAGTCGGGTCGCCAGATCAGCGAACCGTAGCCGAAGACCCACACATTGCCCGTCGTGCTCAGGAAAGCCCCACCGACACTGCAAAGGCGCGCTTGCACTCGTCCTGCAGCGACGGACTCATCAGGTAGTCGATCGCCGTCATGGCGAGCGCCTTCGCGCCGTCGAGCGCGGCCGCGTCACCCATCTCCGAACCGGCCCACTTGGCGAAATCGGGATGGTGAATCACGACGTCGCTCGGCGCCGAAGCGAGCATCGGATGAATCGACGGAACCCGGTAACTGACATTGCCCATGTCGGTGCTGCCGCTCGATCCCGCCGGCAGTTTGTCGATCGGGAAGAACGTGCGGCCGAGCGACTCGGCGTTGCGCTGGAAGCTCGAAGCGAGCGGCCAGTTGGTGTTGAGATCGAGATAGTCCACGCCGGCCCATTTCACGTCGACCTCGCAACCGCTGCCCTTCGCACCGGCTTCGAAGCACGCCTGCACGCGGGGTTTCAGGCGGGCCAGGTCGTCGACGTTTGCGGCGCGTACGTAGAAGTCGCCGGCGGCAAAGTCCGGGACGATGTTCGGAGCCAGTCCGCCGTGGGTAACGATGCCGTGAATGCGTTCGGTTGCCTGGATGTGCTGGCGCAGGTTCGAGACCGCCTGATATGCGAGCAGCAGACCGTCGAGCGCGTTGATGCCCCGATGCGGCATCGCGGATGCGTGTGCGGCGCGACCGTGATACTCGACGCGCACCTCGGCGACGCAGATGCACGGCATCGTGGTCAGATTGATTCCCGACGGATGAATCATCATCGCCGCGTCGACGCCGTCGAACGCGCCGGCTCGCGCCATCAGTTCTTTGCCGCCGCCTTTCTCTTCCGCCGGCGTCCCCAACAGCCGAACGGTGCCGCACAGGCGATCGCGGATGGCGATCAGGCCGAGCGTGGCGCCCAAAGCGGAGGTCGCGATCAGGTTGTGTCCGCACGCGTGGCCGATGCCGGGGAGCGCATCGTATTCGGCAAGCAACGCAACGCGAGGTCCGGCGGTGGTTCCGTCGAATTCGCTCTCGAAAGCGGTTTCGAGGCCATAGGCAGACCGTTTCACCGCGAGCCCGGCCGACGCGAGCGCGTTGCACAACAATCCGCTCGCGTGGTGCTCGTTGAAAGCGAGTTCCGGATGGGCGTGGATGTCGTGCGACACGCCGATGAGTTCTTCCGCGAGCGCGTCGATCCGGTTCGCGACGATCTGTTTCAGTTCGGCGGTCATTGCGGTACTCCGGAGGCGTCGGATGGGGCTGGCGTCATGATTGCAGGGATGCCAGGCGCGCGACAGCCTGGTCGCTGGTAGGTAAGAACCTCACCAACGAGGAGTATCCGACCGAAGCGTCGTCGCTCGGCAACCGTGGATGCGAAGGTTGGGTACGCCGCGAGCGGTCGTCGGGGCGCTGGTTCCTTTTTCCACTTTTCGTTCATTTTGTTGTTGAGTTCCTCGTTACTGAGGTGTATCAAGTTGTAACGGAACTCGGCTGGGGAGTCGGGTTTCGGGCGGAGAAGATCAGATCTCCGCAAATGTCCAGGTTCAACGGAGGGGGGAACCAACTTGAAAGCTGCATATCGCTTGATGGCGGTGCTCGTTGCATTGCCGTTCGCGCAAGTCGGCTACGCCGCGGATACGGCGGCTACCGGCAACGTCGAGGAAATCGTAGTTACCGGTTCGTACATCAAAGGCTCCGCCGAGAATGCGGCGTTGCCGGTCGACGTGGTCACCGCCCAGGATACTGCAGGATCAGGGCAACCCGACCATGATCGAATTCATCAGGCAACTCGGTATTACGTCGGGGAACCTCGGTGAAACGAACCAGTTCACCGCGCCGGCGCAGGGTACGGAAGGCGTCACCACCATCAACCTGCGCGGCCTCGGCGCCGGTCGCACGCTGACGCTCGATCAACGGCCGCCGCCAGGTCGCCACCGAGAGCAACGGCGTCGACGTCAGCGCGTTCCCGATGTCGGCGTTCGGACGCACCGAGATTCTGAAGGACGGCGCGGCGGCGTTGTACGGATCGGACGCGATCGCGGGCGTCGTCAACTTCATCACCCGCGAAGGGTTCGAGGGACTCGAGGTCACCGGTTCGAATTCCTGGCTCGACGAATCCAGTCAGAACAACATCAACCTCATCGCCGGCTGGGCGGGCGAACGCATGAACGCGTTTGCAGCGGTGGAATACGATCACCGAGGTGAACTGCACATCAAGGACCGGGACTGGGGTCTGAAGCCGCTTCACGGATAACCTTGCGGGTGGCTGGTCGTCGACGGGTATGCCGGGAACGACCTATCTCGTCAATCCGAATGCAAACTTGGCCGGCCAGTTCAACCCGGCGACTGCTGGCAACAACCAGCAGTCTTTCCGCGGACCAGACCCGCAGTGCGCCGCGCTCGGTGGTGAAGTACTACTCGGCACCTGCAACTTTCAGTTCTCGTTCTACGACAACCTGGTCGAGAAGACGAACACCTACAAGACATACGCCGAGTTCAACTACGACATCAGCGACTCGTCGAAATTTCACATCGAAGGCGATGTACTCGTACCTGGACATGCCGCACTGGCAATCGTCGCCCGCATATCCGCCGAACTCGCTGTTCGGTCCGGATCGCGTGATCCCCGCTACTAATCCAGGACTCATTCAATACAAGAAGGATTATCCGCAGCTGTTCTCGGTGTTGCCCGTTGGAACAACGCTCGACACCGTGGAGGCATACCAACGTTCGCGCTTCCTGGGTGTGAACGGTCGCGACGGCAAGCCGCTGTCGGCTTATCGGCAGGCAACGACGTATCGCATCGCGACCAGCCTGACCGGTGAGGCGTTCGACGGCGCGTTCGGCTACAACCTCGGAGTTTCGTATTCGCAATCGCAACCGCAAGAGCAACGGTTACGACATGCAGGTGCAGGGCATGGCGTTTGCGCTGAACGGTCTCGGTGGCGCCGGCTGTCACGCCCGGTGGCGCCGATCCGGCCACGTCTACTGCAGGACAAGGACCTTGTCAGTGGTTCAATCCGTTCTCGGAAGCGATCGGATATTCCGCAGTGAAGGGTGCGGGCAACCCGACCTTTGTTCCGGCGGTTGCGAACTCCAAGGACTTGATCAACTGGCTGACGCTGGAAGGATCGGCTCGCGAGATCAACGAACTGCTGGTGTGGGACGCCGTGTTCGACAAGGAGCTCGACATCAAGCTGTGGGGCGGAAACATCGGTTGGGCCGGCGGCGTGCAGGCGCGGAACGAAAAGTACCAGACCGAGCTCAGCGACGTCGCGAACCGGGCGAAGGACCCGTGCCCCTGGACCAATCCGTTCGCGGTCACGCTCGGGTTCACGACGGCAGACCAGCTGAGTCCGAACTGCACTCCGAAGAACGGACTGGTCGCCTTCGGCGTGCCGGGTGACAACGCGAATACGAGCCGTACCGTCTACGCCGCGTTCACCGAACTGGCGCTGCCGATCACCGATACGATCAACATGCAGGCTGCGATCCGGTACGAAGACTACGGCAGCGACGTGGGTTCGACGGTCGATCCGAAACTCGCGATCAAGTGGCAGGCGCTCAGCTGGTTGGCGTTGCGCGGATCGTTCCAGACCACCTTCCGCGGTCCGCCGCAGTCGTACCTGACCGGCGTCAACACGTACCTGCAGAACATTCCTCAGGCGAACGCGTATCGCGCGGTCAACATCGTCGGCAATCCGGATCTGAACCCTGAAAGCGCCACCGTGTTCAACACCGGCGTGATCCTCGAGGCGGGCGGGTTCACCGGCACCATCGATTACTGGAACTTCGACTTCAAGGATCCGTTCCAGATCGAGAGCGCCGGACAGTTGTTGGATGCCTACAACGCGAACGGCTGTTTCTTCGGCGGTACCGGTGCGCCGAACACCAGCGTGGGTACGCCGAACGCGGGGCCGATCACGCCCGTGTGTCAGGATCTGCGTCCGCACCTCGAACCGTTGGGAACGACCGCAGCGAACCTGTCGGCGGTCAACACCAACATCATCAACGGCAGCAAGATCAATACGAACGGCGTCGATATCACGGCGGCAGTACGTGTTCGATCTGTCGATCGGTCAGATCACGGTCGGCGCCGAAGCCACGCATACGCTGGAATACACGTCCGACGACTTCAAAGACCTGGGTGGTACGGTGCTCGCTCCCGGCGGCGACTTCTCCGGCTTGGAGAACATCGGGCAGAACCCGTTCTATCCGCTGCCGGACTGGAAGGGCAACACGTTCCTGCGTTACTCGCGCGACAACTGGCGCTTCTCGTATACGGTCCGATACGTGACGAGTTTCCGCGACAAGTCGCCGCCTCCATACAGCGCCGGCAACAACGCATTCTTCAATGCCGCAGCAAACGCCGATCTGCGCAGCATCGACAGCATGCTGACCCAGGACGCGACCCTGATTTACACATGGAAGGATCTGACGGTGGCAGGCTCGGTATACAACCTGGCCGACGAAGATCCGCCGCAGGTCTATGCGGCTCAGGAGTTCGATCCGTATACCCACAACCCGCTCGGCCGGATGTGGAAACTGCAACTGACGTACTCGCTCGGCGCCAAGTAATACCGACGCGGTCGTTCTAGAATCGGCCGGTCTCGACGAGAGACCGGCCGTTTTCTTTTTGGGGGAATTTTGCATGGCTTACGATTACAAACTCCTGCGCGTCGAACTCGAAAACCGGATTGCATGGGTCACGGTCGATGCGCCGCCGATCAACGTCATCACGCTGCCGCTGTACATGGAGATCGCAGCGCTGTCGAAAGAGCTGGAAGCCGATCCGAAGCTCAGTGTCGTCGTGCTGAAGAGCGCCGATCCGGATTTCTTTCTGGCGCATTTCGACGTAAGCGAGATTCTGCGGTTCCCGACGAATACGCCGGCAGAACGCGAACCCGAACTCAACGAATACCACGCGATGTGCGAGCGCTTCCGAACGATGGGCAAGGTGACGATCGCGCAGATCGAAGGACGCGTCGGCGGTGGTGGCAGCGAACTGGCGTCGTCGTTCGACATGCGCTTCGGCGTGCGCGGCAAGACCAAGATCAATCAGATGGAAGTACCGCTCGGCATTCTGCCCGGTGGCACCGGTACGCAGCGGTTGCCGCGTCTCGTCGGGCGCGGCCGCGCGATCGAGATCATTCTCGGCGCTGACGATCTCGATGCCGAGACGGCGGAACGCTGGGGCTACCTGAACCGAATTTTCAGCGCGAGACGAGATCGGCCCCTTCGTCGCGGCGTTGGCGCGTCGCATTGCGACATTTCCGGTCGAAGCGGTGCGGCTTGCCAAAGAAAGCATCAACAACGCCGAAAAGCCGCTTTCGGAATCGCTGCCGGATGAGGCATTTCTGTTCCAACAAACGCTGCGCACCGAGGGCGCGCAACGCAACATGCGGCGCTTTCTCGAGATGGGCGGGCAGACCCGTGAAGGCGAGTTGAAAGTCGGCGAATTGATGGCGAAGGTCGCGAAGCCGTGACGGTGCGGCAGCTCGAGCTGCTGTCCGATCGGCTCGTCTTCGAGGCGGATGTCGCCGGCGTGCCGGGATCTCCGCTGGTGTTGCTGTTGCACGGCTTTCCGCAGACGAGCCATACGTGGCGGCATCAGTTGCCGGCCTTGGCGGCGGCCGGTTACTTCGCGGTTGCACCGAACCAGCGCGGTTACTCGCCGCACGCACGTCCGGCCAAGGTCGAGGACTACTACGACCGACCGGCTCATCGCCGATGCGCGCACCATGGTGAAGTCGTTAGGCTACGAGCGGTACAACCTGGTCGGCCACGATTGGGGCGGCCAGCTGTCGTGGTTGATCGCGGCGCAGTTCCCGAACGACCTCGACAGCCTGACGGTCCTGTCGCGACCGCATCCCGCGGCATTCGCGAAGGCGATGAAGGCCGATGCGGCGCAGTCCGAGCGGTCGCGGCATCATCGGGCCTTTCAGGACGACAACGCGGCGAAGGAACTGCTCGCCGACGACGCGAAGCGCTTGCGCGCGACGCTACGCCATCAAGGCGTGCCGGAAGCGGACGTAACGGCATACCTCAGCAGGCTCGGCACGTACGAAGCGTTGAACGCGGCCATCAACTGGTATCGCGCGCCGCGGGTGGCGGGCAGTACGCTGGCGCTTCCGGATGTCCCCGCGGTCACCGTCCCAACGATGTACCTATGGGGCGATCAGGACGCGACCGTCGGCCGGATCGCAGCCGAGGCGACCGCGGAGTTCGTGACCGGACCTTACCGCTTCGAAGTGTTGCCCGGCGTCGGCCACTTCATCACCGACCAGGCGCCGGAACGCACTACGGAATTACTGCTGCAGCACGTCGGCGCCTACTCGCCCGTCAAGCGACCTTGACCGGCGGCTGGTTCTCGCTGCTGGCGAGAATCACGTCGTCGGGTGTCGCGAGCATGCGTTCGTATCCGCCGGGCGGATAGTTCGTCATGTGCGGGCCGGGTGCGTTGATGCCCGGTTGTTTGACGGTGCCGCCCTGGTCTTTGTAGTCGGCGGGTTTCTTGTAACGCGCCAGTTCCAGCGGAGTGATACCGGCGAGCGCCATCACTTCGGGATCGATCCACGCGCGCGCGTCGATCGGCTCGTTGGAATACGACAGTTCCAGCGACAGATTTTCCAGCCCCGCGAAATAGATCGACTTGCACATGCCGTGATCGAGCGGCCCGAGCACCGGGATACCTTTCGAGCGGATCCGGTCGCGCATCGCCATCAGCTCTTCGTCGTTCTTCACGCGGAACGCGAGGTGCTGCATCACGCCGCGCGCGCAGTTCGCGCCGGGGTTGCCGGCGTGCGTCTTGCCGAGTTCGACCGGGATCTTCTCGATGTCGGGATTGCAGACGAACGCGACTGCGCTCTCGTCGTTCAGCCGCAGGAAGCCGTGCCACGTATTCGCCACGCCGTGCATCCAGTACAGCGCGACGAGCTCCATACCGAGCACGTCGGTGAAGTATTCGATCTGCGCTTTCATGTTCGCGGTGGTGATCGCGATGTGGTGCAAACCGTCGACTTTGTTCATGGTCGTGAATCCTCGTTGCTTGCCTGTGAATCTAGGATGCCACAATCCGTCGCCGCGGCATCGTCCGTTACAGCATCGGCGACTTGCCGTCGTCGACGCCGAGCAGCAGCGCGCCGGGTCCTTCGACGGTTTTCGGCTGCGCCACGATGTGCTGGCAGGCGGTCGTCATGTCGCGCAGTTGCCGATCGAACGGGTTCTTCGCGTAGACGGCGGCGCCGCCGATCGTGTCGTACATCATCTGCGTCACGCGCCGGCCGGTCTGGAACGCGAACTGACGCGCCAGCACCGTATCGGCGCGCTCCTTGCGCGTGAGTTCCTGGCCGCGTTCGAGCTTCGCCCACTGCGTTTCCAGTGATGCGAACACGTAGGCGCGCGCCGCGCCGAGCAGCGCTTCGGCATCGGCGATCGCGCGACGTACTTCCGGCATGTCGCGATACTGAACGCCGGTGAGCCGGTCCGCTTTGTTCTCGAGCATCGCGATCGCGCGATCGATCGAATCTCGCGCGATGCCGAGCGGCACGCCGCTCATCTTGCGCAGCAGCGCGTCCGCGCGGGTCCACAGCGTGCCGGCGCGCTTCGGCTCGCGGAACGAAAAGCTGTGCTCGTATGGCACGAACAGATCCTTGGCCACGTAGTCGTTGCTGCCGGTACCGCGCAGCCCGGTCGTGTACCACGTGTCTTCGATGGTGAAGCTGCCGGGCGGCGCGAGCAGGATGCGCCAGGCCGGACTGCCGTCGGCGCCGATCACCGGTGCACCGTCTTTCGTCTCGATCACGCCGGCCGCGAGCATGTCGCAATGGTTCGAGCCGGAGCCGAAGATCCAGCGACCGGAAACGCGATAACCGCCGTCGACGCGCTCCGCCGGTACCGCCGGATACACCCATCCCGACTGCGCCATGTCGAGCTTCGGATACAGCGCGCGCGCGACCGAGTCGTCGAGATAGCCGGAGTACAGACCCGAGTCGCACCAGATGAACGAGCACCAGCCGACCGAACCGTCGGCGCGCGACAGCTCCTCGACGACCTCGACCTGCTCCATCGACGTCATTTCCGGTCCGCCCCAGATGCGCGGCATGTTCATGCGGAACACGCCGGCCGCGCGCAGTTGTTCGACGACGTCTTTCGGCAGCTTGCGGTCGCGGTCGAATTCCGGGGCGAGGTTGCGGTCGCGGATTTCCGCCGCGACGCGGCGGACGTTCGCTTTGATGTCCGCGCCGGTCAGCGCGGCCGGGTCGGCTCGTTGGCTCATCGGCGTCAGACGATGCGCGAGTCGTGTTTACCCCAATACCGGTCTTTCAGAATGCGCTTGTAGAGCTTGCCGGTGGGCAACCGGGGCAACTCGGCTTCGAAGTCGATGCTGCGCGGACACTTGTAGTGCGCGATGTGTTCGCGGGCGTACGCCATCAACTCGGCCTGCACGGCGGCGGTCGGCTCGATTCCCGGCGCGAGTTGCACCACCGCTTTCACTTCTTCGCCCATCTCTTCGTTCGGCACGCCCACTACGGCGACGTCGGCGACTTTCGGATGCATCACCATCGCATCCTCGATTTCCTGCGGATAGATGTTCACACCGCCGGAAATGATCATGAACGTGGCGCGGTCGGTGAGGAACAGATAGCCCTCGTCGTCGATGTAGCCGACGTCGCCGAGCGCGCTCCAGTTCGGATGTTGGGGGTGCTGCGCGCTCTTCGTCTTGTCCTTGTCGTGGAAATACTCGAACGGCATCTGCGGCTGTTCGAAGTACACGAGGCCGCTTTCGCCGTTCGGCACTTTCTCGCCGCGCTCGTCGCAGACGTGCAGCGTGCCGAATACCGACTTGCCGACCGTGCCCGGATGTTTCAGCCAGTCCTGCGGCGTGACGTGCGTGAGGCCGTTGAACTCGGTGCCGCCGTAGTATTCGTAGAGGATCGGTCCCCACCATTCGAACATCTGCTGCTTCACCTGTTTCGGACACGGCGCGGCGGCGTGGATCGCGACCTTGTGCGACGACAGGTCGTAGCCGCTGCGTTCCGCTTCCGGCACTTTCAGCATGCGCGAGAACATCGTCGGCACCCACTGGCTCGCGGTGACGCGATAGTCCTGGATCGCCTGCAACGCGAGCAGCGGATCGAACCTCGGCATCATCACCACGGTGCCGCCGAGCGCCTGCACGCCGGTCGAGAAGCCGAGCGGTGCGGAGTGATACATCGGCGCCGGCGACAGATAGACGGTGTCGGAACCGAAGTTCCACAACTGCTTCTGCAGCCCGCCGAGCGGACCGGCGTCGTCGCTGATTTTCCCGGGCGGCAGCGCGCGAAGAATGCCCTTCGGTCGGCCGGTGGTGCCGGAGCTGTACAGCATGAAGGCGCCGGCCGGTTCGTCGTCGAGCTGGCGTGCAGGGAACGCGCCGATCGCCTTTTCGTAGTCCTCGAAGCCCGGCACGGTGCCGTCGACCATCAACCAGGTTTTGCATTTCGTCGACGCAGCGGGCAAGCCGCGGGCGATGTCGGCGAGATAGTGCGACGCGACCAGCACCTTCGCTTCGCAGTTGTCGAGGATGTAGGTCGCTTCGTCCGTGGTCAGGTAACGATTGATCGTCGTCAGATACAGGCCGGAGCGCATCGCGGCCCAGATGACGTCGAAGTAGCGCGCGTGATTCTCCATGAGGATCGCGATGTGGTCGCCGCGCCGCAGCCCGCGTTCCCACATCAGCTGCGCCAGCCGGTTCGAGCGGTCGTTCAGCTCGCGGAACGTGACGACGTCGCCGGTGGCGGCATTGATCAACGCGGGTTTTTCGGGCGAAACCTTTGCCCAATGTCCTGGATACATCGTGGTCCTCTCGTTCTCGTTCCCCGGGTTGTCGTAGATAGCAGAGCGCGTTCGGCGGCACAAGCGAGCGATCGGACTACGCGAGCTTCTCGAGTTCGCGCATCGCCTCGTCGGTGGTGAAGAAGATGCGGCCGGACAGTTCGCGCGGCAGATCGGATGCGTTCAGCTGATCCATCACCGGCCCTTTCACCTCCGACAGATGCAGCTTCACGTCGCTGCGCACCAACTCGCGATCGACCCGCTCGAGCATCTCGAGGCCGCTCGTGTCGATGAAGTTGATCGAGGTGCACACCAGCAACAGATGACGGATCTTCGGATTGCGCGAGACGAGTCGCAGCAGGCGCGTCTCGACCAGATTCGCGTTGGCGAAGTACAGGTTCTCGTCGATCCGCACCGCCATCACGTGCGGGTGGGTCGCCACCTGGTAGCGCGACTCGCTGCGGAAGTGCGCCGAATCGCCGACCCGGCCGACGATTGCGATGTGCGGGCGGCTCGACCGCCGCACGAACAGCGCGACCGCGACGAGAATGCCGATCAGCAGCCCGCGTTCGACGCCGAACAGCAGCACGCCCAACAGCGACACGATGTGGGTGATGCTGTCGTGTCGATAGAACTTCCAGTAGCGGTACACCGGCGAGAAGTCGATGAAGTCCGACACCGACATGATGATGATCGCGGCGAGCGCCGCGTGCGGTAATGCGGCGAAGTACGGCGTCAGCCACAACACCGTCACGAGCACGAACAGCGCACAGAACACGCCGGTGAGTGGCGTGCGTCCGCCGCCGGTCGATCGCGACAGGCTGCCGGCCACCGGCATGCCACCGGTGAACGCTGCGCCGAAGTCGGCCGCGCCGAGCGCGATCAGTTCCTGATTCGGATTGAGGCGCTGGCGTTTGCGCTGCGCGAGCTGCGTGCCGATCGAGAAGCTCTGCACGTAGGCCACCAGCGCGATCATCGCCGACGCGGGCATCACGTCGAGCCACAGCGCGACGTCGAACGGCGGCCATGCGAGCGTGGGCAAGCCGCCCGCGATCGGCCCGATCGTGGCGATGCCGTAGCGATGGTCCAGCCCGAACACGAGCACGGCGGCGATGGCGAGCAGCGCCACCAGCATCGGACCGACGCGCGTGATCGGATGATTGCGCCCGACCCGACGCAGGAACGGCAGCACGAGGAAGTAGCCGAAACGCTGCACCAGCCACAGCAGCACGAAGCTCGCGCAACCGATCGCGAGCGCCACCGGATTCACCGCGGAGAGGTCCGTGATCAGATGCCGCGCCTGCGCGAACGGACTGCCGTCTACCGACGGTATGCCGGTGAGCGCGGTGAGCTGGCTCAGAATGATCATGATCGCGGCGGCGTTGATGAACCCGGAAATCACCGGGTGGCTCAACAGATTCACGATGCCGCCCATCTGCGTCAGCCGCAGCAGCCACAGCGTGATGGCGGATTGCACGCAGATCACCGCGGTGACTCCGAGGTATGCATCGGAGAACGCCGGTGCGTGCGCGCGCACCGCTTCGGCGACCATGATCGCGATCACCGCCACCGGGCCGACCGCGAGACTCGGCGATGAACCGAGCACGGCGTAAAGCAGCGGCGGAACGACGCTCGCGTACAGACCCGCCTGCGGCGGCAGCCCGGCGAGGAACGCGTACGCGATCGCTTGCGGAACGGTGATGACGCTGACGACCCATCCGGCGAACAGGTCGTGGCTCAGATCGCGGCGCTTGTACCGGCCGAGCACGTCGACGATCGGAAAGTAGTTGCGCCAGCGCGTAACCCAATCGGGAACGGAGAGCGCGAACTTCATCGGTGATCGGGGTCGGTCGGCGGTGGTTGCATTCTAGCGACGCCGCGTTAGCCTCGCGCGAACCACCGCAAACAATAGAGAGACGCACTATGGACGTTCGCGCTGCAGTGGCATTTGCCGCCGGCGAGCCGTTGACGATCGAGACCGTTCAGCTCGAAGGGCCCAAAGCCGGCGAAGTGCTGGTGGAGATCAAGGCGACCGGCATCTGTCACACCGACGCCTACACGCTGTCGGGCAACGATCCGGAAGGTCTGTTTCCGGCGATCATGGGTCACGAAGGCGCGGGCATCGTGGTGGACGTCGGTGCGGGCGTAACGTCGGTCAAGAAAGGCGATCACGTCATTCCGCTGTATACGCCGGAATGTCGCCAGTGCAAGTTCTGTACGTCCGGAAAGACCAATCTGTGCCAGGCGATCCGCGAGACGCAGGGCAAAGGCGTGATGCCCGACGGCACCAGCCGTTTCTCGTTCAATCGCAAACCGCTGTACCACTATATGGGTACGTCGACGTTCTCGAACTTCACCGTGCTGCCGGAAATCGCGGTGGCGAAAATCCGTGAAGACGCGCCGTTCGACAAGGTCTGCTACATCGGCTGCGGCGTGACGACCGGCATCGGCGCGGTGATCAACACCGCGAAAGTCGAAGCGGGCGCCAACGTCGCGGTGTTCGGCCTCGGCGGTATCGGTCTCAACGTGATTCAAGGCGCGCGTCTGGTGGGTGCGAACCGCATCATCGGAGTCGATACGAATCCGGCGAAGGTGCCGCTCGCGAAGAAGTTCGGCATGACCGACTTCGTCAACCCGAAGGAGGTCGACAATCTCGTCGCGACGATCGTGGCGATGACCGGCGGCGGCGTCGATTACTCGTTCGAGTGCATCGGCAACGTCGACGTGATGCGTCAGGCGCTCGAGTGCTGCCACAAGGGCTGGGGCGAGAGCATCATCATCGGCGTCGCCGGCAGCGGGAAGGAAATCAGCACGCGGCCGTTCCAGCTGGTAACGGGCCGGGTATGGCGCGGCACCGCGTTCGGCGGTGCGAAGGGACGCACCGACGTGCCGAAGATCGTCGACTGGTACATGGACGGCAAGATCAACATCGACGATCTGATCACGCACACGATGCCGCTCAAAGACATCAACCACGCGTTCGATCTGATGCACGAAGGCAAATCGATCCGCTCGGTGGTTCAGTACTGACGTAAGCGCGTTCAAGCGGGGAGGCGGGGATGAAATTCGGCGCGATGATTGCAACGCGCATCGACGACTGGCGTTTGCTCGTCGATGCGGAAGAGATGGGTTTCGAGCACGGCTGGGTGCCCGATTCGCAGATGATCTGGTCCGACTGCTATGCGGTGCTCGCGCTCGTTGCTGCGCACACGAAGCGGATGAAGATCGGCACTGGCGTTGCGATCGTCGGCACGCGTATCGCGCCGGTCACGGCGCATTCGATCGCCACCATCAACCAGATCGCGCCGGGCCGCGTATTTCTCGGCATCGGCACCGGCCACACCGCGATGCGCGTCATGGGTATGGACGCCGTGAAGCCGAAAGTATTCGCTGAGTATCTGCGCGTGGTGCGCGCGCTGCTGCACGGCGAAGAAGTGGAATACACGTTGAACGGTGTCACGAAGCCGATCCGCTTTCTGCATCAGGACATGGGCTTCTTCAACGTCGCGCAGCCGGTACCGATCTACGTCGCCGCGAACGGCCCGCTGGCGCTTGCTGCGGCCGGCGCGTACGGCGACGGCCGGATATCGGCCGGCGGTGAGCCGAATGCGGTGTTCGCCAACAATCTGAAGAAGGTGCGCGCCGGCGCCGAAGCGGCCGGACGCGAATTCTCCGACGATTTCCACACCGCGGCTTTGACGTTCAGCTGCGTATTGAAACCGGGCGAGAAACTCACCTCCGATCGCGTGATCGATCAGGTGGGCTCGATGGCGGCGGCGAGTCTGCACTTCTGGTGGGAGCTGTACCGGGCGAGCGGATCGGACGCGTTCATCCGCCCCGAAGTGCGCGACGTGTGGGACCGTTATCTCGCGCACGTCAATCGCATTCCGCAAGCGGAGCGTCACATGCGCGCGCACGACGGGCACTGCACGTACCTCGTGCCGGAGGAACGCACATTCATCACGCCCGAACTGATCCGTGCGTCCGGCGGCCTCGTCGGAGAACCGGACGAGATCATCGCGATGCTTCGCGAACAGGAACGCGGCGGCCTGAAGGAAGTGACGCTGCTGCCGCCGATGGCGTCGGCGCGCGAGTGCTACTCCGATTTCGCGAAGCACGTGATCGAGCGCTATTGAGTCACTGACGAAGAAGAGGGGGAGCGATGGATCAGGCGGCCTGGCTTGCGCAAGTGAATGAGCCCGTGATCGAACCGGATCTGCCGATCTGCGATCCGCACCACCATCTGTGGGATCACCCGAACAGCCGCTATCTGCTCGACGAACTGTTGCTCGACACCGGTTCCGGCCACAACGTGGTCTCGACCGTGTTCGTCGAATGCGCGTCGATGTATCGCGCGGACGGACCGGAGGCGATGAAGCCGGTCGGCGAGACCGAGTTCGTCAATGGCGTTGCGGCGATGTCGGCGAGTGGCCGGTACGGACCGATCCGCGCGGCGGCCGGCATCGTCAGCCTGGCCGATCTCACGCTCGGGTCGCGCGTGGGCGAAGTGCTCGACGCGCACATGGCCGTCGGCGCGCGCTTCAAAGGCATCCGTCATGCCGCGGGGTGGGACGCGTCGGACCAGGTGCGCAACTCGCACACCAACCCCACTGAGGGGTTGCTGCTGGACGCGACGTTCCGCAAAGGGTTTGCGGAACTCGGCAAACGCGGCTTGAGTTTCGACGCGTGGTTGTATCACCCGCAGATTCCGCAACTCACCGATCTGGCCCGAGCATTCCCCGGCACGACGATCATCGTCGATCACTTCGCCGGCCCGCTCGGCATCGGCCCGTACGAAGGCAAGGGCCGCGAAGTTTTTGCGCAGTGGAAGAAGTCCTTCTCGGAGCTCGCGAAGTGCCAGAACGTCGTCGCGAAGATCGGCGGCATCGCGATGCCGATCAACGGGTTCGGCTTTCAGAAGAACGATCGTCCGGCGACGTCCGACGAACTGGTGGCCGCAAGCGGCGATTACTACCGGCACGCGATCGACGTGTTCGGGCCCGACCGCTGCATGTTCGAGAGCAACTTCCCGGTCGACAAGGCGAGCTGCTCGTATCGAACGTTGTGGAATTCGTTCAAGAAGATCGCGGCCTCGGCGTCGAAGGCCGAGAAGGCGGCGTTGTTTCACGATACCGCCGCGCGAGCGTATCGACTGGCATAGACACTGAAGGAGTGAATGATGAAGACGATTCTGATGAGCGCGCTGATGGTCGTATCGTTCGCGGCCGGCGGGGCCGCTGCGGCCGATCTACCGTCGTCGCCGTCGCCCGCCGGAGCAAGCGTGTTCATCGTCGAGCCCGCAGACGGCGCGACCGTGACTTCGCCGTTCACGGTGAAGTTCGGCGTGAAAGGCATGACCATCGCGCCAGCCGGAACCGATGCGCCGAACAGCGGCCATCACCATTTGCTCATCGACGTCGCGGATCTGCCGGACATGAAGCTGCCGCTGCCGGCGAACGAGCACATCGTGCATTTCGGAAAGGGCCAGACCGAAACGCAGGTGACCTTGCCGCCCGGCAAACACACGCTGCAACTCGTGTTCGCGAACTACCTGCACATCCCGCACGACCCGCCGGTGGTGTCGCAGCGCATCACCGTGACCGTGAAGTAGGTCTGTCAGCCGGCGAATTCCGGCGCGGGTTCGTGCCCGAGCAGGATCCTGCCGAGGTCGGCGTAAAGCGGATGCGCAACCCAACGGTGTGTCGCGCAGCCATGCGCGTCGCGCAGCTTGCGCTCCAACGGACTGTGCATGCGCATGGCGCTGGTACCGGCGGTGTTGTGAACGACGTCCACCACGTGCATCGACGCGTTCGCCGCGTGGGTGCACGCGAGACGCGCGATCTGAGTGACCTTGCCTGACGGCGCCTCCCGGCCGCGGTGCAGTTCCTCTTCGACCGCGGCCATCGCTTCGAACAGAAACGCACGCGCGGCGCGCAACATTGCTTCGGCCTCGCCGTATCGGTACTGCGCGATCGGCTTGTCTCGCAACGGCACGGTCGACATCAACGGCAACTTGGTCTGCGCGAGCTCGGCGAATTCATCTAGCGCACCGCGTGCGACGCCGATCGCGACCGCGGCTTTGTTGTATGCAAGGCGCAGCGGCACCGGAATCCGGTAGACCGGATTGTCGTAGAGCGCCGGCAACAGCATCAGATCGACGCGCGCCCACTTCTCGCTGACCACCGCGCCGTCGGCTTTCACGTCGTGGCTGCCCGATCCGCGCAGACCGGCGACATCCCAGGTATCGACGATTTCGTATTGCGATTTGTGCAGGAACCACATCTTGAAGATCGGTTGGCCATTGGCGCCGATCTCGGGTGCGTCGCCGTCCATCACCGGTGCGCCCATGAAGCACCACTCGGCGTTGTGACAGCCGCTGATGAACGTGGTCTGACCCCACACGCGGAAGCCGCCGTCTTTCTGTCGCACGGCGCGGGACGGCGTCGTGCCCGGCCCGCCGCCACCGCACATGATCACGCGCGGGTTGTCGAGATAGACCTCGCGCGCGAGATCCTTTGGCATTCCGCCCGCGGCCATCGCGTTGATCTCGGAGCCGAGCATCACGTTCCAGCCGACCGAGGCGTCGACCTTCGCGATCGCCTCGAGCACTTCGATGGTTTCGCCGACGCTCGCGTTCTCGCCCCCCAGTTCGATCGGCAGGGTGAATCGGAACATCCCTGCGTCGACCAGTGCGGCGACCGTCTCCGGCGCCAGACGACGCAACTCCTGCGCGCGGTCGCCGCCGGTGCGAATCACCTCCGTGAGTCCGGCTACCCGTTGCAGTGCGCGCATCAGCTGAGCACGTCCGTCAGGAATCGCTCGAACAGCGGATTGAACGCTTGCGGCCGTTCCCAGAACGGCGCGTGACCCGTTTGCGGTATCACGTGCACTTTGCGATCCCACAGGTTGCGATACGGAAACGACAGCAGGTAGTCGTTGTTGATGAACGGCTCATCCGCTCCGGTGATGACGGCGACGGGCACCGAACTCGAAGAGACCACTTCTCGCTGGTCTGCGCCGCGCGCGGCCATCGCGGCTTCCATCATCAGGCGTCGGGCGCGTCCGTCGGTGCGCCGGACCGCGGCCTCCAGAAACGGCGCGGGAGCACCCGCGGTTTCGCGGGCGTATGCCTGGATGTCCGTTTCGCTGAAGGCTTCTTTCCCGGTCAGGTCCATGTGTTCCTGCGGGCGAAAACCGGCGGCGAAATCCGCGGCGTTGTGGCCGATCGGCGGCGTGCCGGTGATTGCGAGACCCGCGATGTCGATGTCGCGCGCGAGCAGCTCGATCCCGACGTGCCCGCCCAGCGACCAGCCGAGCACGGCGAGATGATCGACGCCGAGGCTCTGCAGTATTTCCAACGCGACGTCGGCATAGCCCGGAATGGAGTACGTGCGCAGCGGATCGATCGCGTCGTCCGATGCGCCGTGGCCCGGCAGGTCGAATGCGATGAGACGGTAGCGCTGCGCCAGGCGCGACTCGAACTGACGGCCGAAGATCTCTTTGCAGGCCGAGTTGCCGTGGATCAGCAGCACGGCCGCGCCGGGTCCGCCTGAATCGGTAGCGGCGATGCGACCGTGGCTCGTCGCCACAATGGTGTTGGCCATGAAAGTTCAGCGCGCGCGGATCGTGACGACGCCGGAGTACATCACAAAACAGTCAGGCTGTCATGTTTTCGAAGCGCGTCTGCGAGCGCGCGTCTTCGGCGGCTTCGGCGCGACTTTTTTCGCCGATTCGCGATCGAGCGAAGTCAGTACGTCGCCGAATAGACGACGTAATTCCGCCTTCAACCACTCGAGCAAGTCCTCTGAGACCTTCGTCAGTTTTCGCGTGTGCAGGTTGGCCGCCATTCCCTCGAGCAGCAGCAACGTCAGCCAGTTGGCGCGGATGATCTCGGGCGACAACGCGAGGTCGGGAAACACCTCGCGCACGGTTGCGGCCCACGCGCGGTCGAGCTCTTCGATGGCGGGAATGAGCACCGCATACAGTTCAGGATCCGTGCGTGCCGCGATCTGCAGTTCGTGAAAAACGACGAAGTACGGTGTGTTGAGCTGCCGCCAATAGGTGTCGATGCCTTCTTCGACACGACTGTGGATGGCGTCGCTTTGCACCGTGCTTTCTTCGCGCTTGAAGAGTTCCAGGCGCTTTTCGTTGAGATGCAGCACCGCGGCTTTGATCAGATCGGCGCGCGAAGGGAAGTGGTGCAGCATCGCACCGCGAGACACACCGGCCTCGTTGGCAATCTTCTCGGTGGTGGTATTGTTGTAGCCGAATCGGTAGAAGCAGCGGATCGCCGCATCGAGAATCGTGTTGCGGGTGTTCTGACTTTTCGTCTGTTGCCAGGTCCGGTTCGAGTTCGAGGCTGGCAAGGGGCGCGACATGTTGGCTCCGCTGATATCCGCAAGATTGTAGGGGGAGAATCCGTGCGCGACAAAGAAATACTGCTGATTACCAAGGGGCATCCGTTTCAGCGGGACGCATTCTTCCAGGTGTTCGACTCGCTGGCGGGCGTCAAATGGACGCACGTCGAACAGCCGGCGGCGCAGGTTTTCTTCGAACCGAAGTTGGCGCAGCCTTACGACGCGTTCGTGCTGTACGACATGCCCGGCATCCGGTTCCGCACCGACGGTCCGCCCGACTTTCTCGAGCCGCCTGCGGACCTCAAGCGCAACATCGAGGAACTGTTGGAGACAGGGATCGGCCTGGTATTTCTGCACCATTCGGTGGCGGGATGGCCGGCGTGGCCGGAGTACGCGGAGATCGTCGGCGGTCGGTTTCTGTACCTGCCGGGAGAACTGCGAGGTACGCGACGTCAGGATTCCGGATATCGCCACGAAGTGACGCACGAGGTGAGCGTCGTTGCGGACCATCCGGTGACGCGCGGTGTGCCAAAGACGTTCTCGATCACCGACGAGTTGTATCTGTACGAAGTGTTCGAAGACGACGTGGTGCCGCTGCTGCGCAGCGGCCATGCGTTCGTTCGCGACAACTTCTATTCCGCGGCGAAAGTGGTGCGCGAGGGCAAGATGTTCTCGAACGACGGTTGGGACCACGCGCGCGGCAGCGATCTCATCGGTTGGGTGAAGCACTATCGCAACAGCCCGATCGTCTACCTGCAGTGCGGCGACGATCCGCGCGCATACGAAAATCCGCACTACCGCATGTTGCTGGCCAACGCGATCGCCTGGGCGTCGAGCCCCGAAGCGCGCGACTGGGCGAAACAGCGCCACGAACAGGAGAAATAGCAGATGCCGCTCGAAGTCATTGGCGCCGGATTCGGCCGCACCGGAACGCTGTCGCTGAAACTCGCGCTCGAACGGCTCGGGTTCGTGAAGTGCTATCACATGATGGAAGTGTTTCAGCATCCGGAGCACATCCCGATGTGGACCGATGCGCACCGCGGCAAGCCCGTCGATTGGGAGCGCCTGTACGCGGGCTATCGCGCGAGCGTCGACTGGCCGTCGTGCAACCTCTGGGAGGAACACGCCGCGTTGTATCCGAACGCGAAGGTCATTCTCAGCACGCGCGATCCCGAGAGCTGGTACGAGAGCGTCATGAACACGATCTACCTGTCGTCGTCGCGGATGCGCTCATCCGACGATCCCACGATGAAAGCGGCGGGCGATTGGGCACACGAGGTCGTGTGGAAAGGCGTGTTCGACGGCCGACTGGAAGATCGCGCGTACGCAATCGGCGTTTACAACGCGCACGTGGCGCGGGTGAAAGCGACGCTGCCGGCAGCGCGCCTGCTCGTGTTCGAGGCGAAGCAGGGCTGGGAACCTCTGTGTCGGTTTCTAGGTGTCGATGTTCCGAACGAACCGTATCCCCGCGTCAACACCACCGAAGACTTCGTCGGACGCAACCGGATTGAGCCGGATCAGAAGTCGTAGTGCCGCACATCGTCACGCCGACCTGACGCGCGCCGGATAACCGGACCACGTCCACGCGTAACTGACACGGCTGACGCCGAGCATCACGCCGCCGAGCGCGCGCGGATGCACGAACAGTCCGTTGTCGTCGGAATCGCTGCCGGTCCAATCGCGCGGCGCGAGCTGCTTCAGCCGCTCGCGCAACTCCGGCAGCCGATCGGTCTCGCCGTAGCACATGTACAGCGACGGTCCGAAGCGGTCGAAATAACGTCCCATCGTCTTGGTCCGGTCGAACGGGTGAATCGCTTCGATCCGGTGCAACGCCTGCGAGTCGAACAACGTCAGCGTGCCGTCGTAACCGAACTGTTCGGAACGGATCGGTACGAAATTGCGCTGATCGAGCCCGAACAGCCGTGCGAGCGCGGCCGTCGCCGCAGCCGGATCGGCGGTGAGATGCGTGACTTCGTACAGCGTCGTCATCAGCCCGACGCGCGGCCGCTCCGCTTCTGCGCTGACGATGACGTTCAGCCCGGGTATACCGAGACGCCCCGCGTCGACGAAGAACTGCTGGCCGATCTGCGTCGGCACGATGCCGGCTTCGGCGAAGCGACGCCGTGCCACATGAATGTTGTGTGTGGCGAGACCGGCGGCGAACGCACCGCCGCCCGCGGCGAGGTGACGTGCAACCGGTCCAGGCGCCACCGGCTGCAATATCTCCACCTCGGAGTCGCCGACGCCGATCACGATGCGTTCGGCGCCGAGCACCGCGACGCGATCGCGGCGATCGATACGGGCGTCGACCAGTTCCACCCAACGGTTTGCCACGGCCGCGGCGTCGTGCGCGGTGATCATTACGCGGTCTATGCGACTCAGCACGATGGTGTCTCCCCCGAGGTCATTCCCCCATCACGCGACACTACCGCGGCGTCACTTCGTCCGCCAGACGATGGATCAGCGTTGCCGTTTCGTCGAAGCCGAGGCAGGCATCGGTGACGCTCTGGCCATAACGCAGCGTGCCGCCGAGCTCCTGGCGGCCGCCGACGAGATGGCTCTCGATCATCAGCGCGCGGATCGCGCGATCGCCGGCGCGCTTCTGGCGAATCACCGCGTCGACGACGTCCGCCTGGCGCGCCGGATCTTTGCCGCTGTTGCCGTGACTCGCATCGATCATCAACCGCTGCGGCAGGCGCGCACGCACGAGCAACTGCACCGCCGCCGCCACCGCGCTCGCGTCGAAGTTCGGGCCGCTCTCGCTGCCGCCACGCAGCACCACGTGACAATGTGGATTGCCGGACGTCTCGAGGATGGCCGGCGCGCCCTCTTTCGTCAGCGACGGAAACAGGTGGCTGCTCGACGCGGCGAGCAACGCGTCGACGGCGACCTGCACGTTGCCGTCGGTGCGGTTCTTGACGCCCACCGGCATCGACAGTCCCGACGCGAGCTCGCGGTGGATCTGGCTCTCCGCGGTACGCGCGCCGATCGCGCCCCAGCTGACCAGGTCTGCATAGAACTGTCCGAACGTCGTATCGAGGAATTCCGTGCCGGCCGCTAGTCCGATCGTCGCGACATCGGCGAGCAGTTGCCGCGCCAGACGCAAGCCCTTGTTGATGTGGAACGATCCGTCGAGATCGGGATCGTTGATCAGACCTTTCCAACCGACGGTCGTGCGCGGCTTTTCGAAGTACACGCGCATGACCAGCAGCAGCCGGTCCGCGACCGCATCGGCGAGCGGTTTGAGGCGTTGCGCGTATTCGACGGCGGCGACCGGATCGTGGATCGAACACGGCCCAACGACCACCGCGAGGCGCGCGTCGCGGCCGTCGAGGATTGCTTCGAAGTCGCTGCGGCCGTTCGCGACGACCGTGGAAGCGGCGTCGGTGAGCGGAATGTCTTCGGCCAGGATCGCCGGTGCGATCAACGGCCGGACGCGCCGAATGCGCAGATCGTCAGTGCGCATCGTCGGCCTTCACAGCAGCGGTGGTAGTCGGCAACGTCGCGAAGTACTTCGGCGGCGTGCGCGCGAGCGACGCCTGTTCGAACGCGTACGCGAGTCCGATCAATTGCGCCTCGCTGTACGCCGGTCCCATCAGCGCCAGTCCCAACGGCAAGCCATGCGACTCGCCCATCGGCACGGTGATGCTCGGCGTACCGGCAACGGCCGCCATCCCGGCGCCGCCGCCGCCGACGTAGTGATCGCCCAACAGCAGATCCGTTAGCCAGCTGGGACCCGCGCTCGGCACCATCAGCACGTCGACGCGATTCGCGTCGAGCGTGGCGAACAACCCGTCGTCGCCGGCGATCTTGCGAGCTTTCGCGCGCGCCTCGCGGTAGGCCGCGTCTTTCAAGGAACCCTTCGCTTGCGCCATTTCGAACAGCTCCTGGCCGAACCACGGCATCACGGTGTCGCTATGGTCCTGGTTCCACGCGATGAGGTCTGCGAGCGATTTGGGTTTGACGCCCGCCGCTTTGAGGTACGCGTTGATGCCGTCTTTGAATTCGTAAAGCATCACGACCAGCTCAGGACGCTTCCCAGTCGCGATAGCCGTTCACTTTCACGTCGATCACGATCGCGCCTGCCGTCGTCATCGTGGCGACGGCGCGCTCCATCGCAGCGTCGACGTCGGCGTTGAAGCCGAGCGCCTGGCGCACGAGGCCGATGCGTTTGCCGGCGAGCGCGCCGGGATTCAGGAATGCGGTGTAGTCGGGTGCCGCGTGCGACTTCGCTTGCGCGCTTGCCGGATCGGCGTCGTCGGCAGCGACCAGCACGGTTAGCAGTGCCGCAACGTCGGCCACGGTGCGTCCCATCGGCCCGGCGGTGTCCTGCGACGCGGAGATCGGAATGATGCCGCGGCGGCTGACCAGACCCACCGTGGGCTTGAGACCGACCAGACCGTTGATCGCCGCCGGACAGATGATGCTGCCGTCGGTCTCGGTGCCGACCCCGACCGTTGCGAGGCTCGCGGCGATGGCCGCGCCGGTGCCGGCGCTCGAACCGCACGGATTCCGATCGAGCACGTACGGGTTGCGCGTCTGTCCGCCGCGGCTGCTCCAACCGGAGGTCGAATGTGTGGAGCGGAAGTTCGCCCATTCGCTCAAGTTCGTTTTGCCGAGCAGCACCGCGCCGGCCGCGCGCAACCGCGCGACGAGAAACGCGTCCTGTTGCGGACGGTTGTCGGCGAGCGCGAGCGATCCGGCCGAATTCACCATGCCGACCGCGTCGATGTTGTCTTTCAACAGCACCGGGATGCCGTGTAGCGGCCCGCGCAGTTTTCCGGCCGCGCGTTCGGTGTCGAGACGATCGGCGTCCTGCAGCGCATCGGGATTCAGTTCGATGACCGAATTCAGGGTCGGACCTTGCCGGTCGATGGCCTGAATGCGGTCGAGATAGGCCTGCGTCAGCGCGTGCGACGTGAACTCGCCGCCGGCTAACTTGCGTTGCGCGTCGGTGACGCTGAGTTCGGCGACGTCGATCATCGGAGTAGGGAGGGCGGCGGATTTTTCCTGCGGCGCCGGACCGCAACCCGCGAGCGCGAGCAGCAGCAGCGCGCCTCGCAGCCGTACGTTCCCATCAACCGAGCGTCGCAAGCGTGGGCTCGCTCGGGACCAGAGCATCGCGTTGCAGCGCGACCAGGTGCGGGGTGCGTCGCACCAGATACGTGTACACCGTCGGTACCACGAACAACGTGAACAGCGTGCCTACCGTCATGCCGCCGACGATGACCCAGCCGATGTCGTTGCGCGCTTCTGCACCAGGCCCGGATGCCATCGCCAGCGGTACCGCGCCCAGCACCATCGCGCCGGTCGTCATCAGGATCGGCCGCAACCGCATCACGCTCGCTTCGAGCACCGCTTCCATGATCGGCCTTCCCGCCGCGCGCAATTGATTCGAGAACTCGACGATCAGTATGCCGTGCTTCGTGATCAATCCCACCAGCGTGATCAATCCGATCTGGCTGTAGATGTTCAGCGATCCTCCCGAGAGCTTCAGCGCGAGCAGCGCACCGGCCATCGCCAACGGTACGCTCAGGATGATCACGAACGGTGCGACGAAGCTCTCGAACTGCGCGGCCAGCACCAGATAGATGAACGCGAGCGCGAGCAGGAACGTCACGTAGATCTTCGACGACGAATCCTTGAACTCGCGCGCGGCGCCGACGTAGTCGATCTGCGCCGCCGGACCCATCACGTCGCGCGTGGTCGTCTCGAGTACGTCGAGCGCTTGTCCCAGCGTGTGACCGTCGCCGACCGACGCGGAAATCACCGCGGCGCGTTGCTTGTTGAAGTGATTCAGTTCGCGCGGTGCGACGTCTTCGCGCACCGTGACGAGGTTCGACAGCTGAATCATCTCGCCGTTGCCGCCGCGTACGTAGATGTTGGTGAGATCGTCGGGGTCGCGGCGGTTCACGTCGGCCACCTGCAGCTTGACGTTGTATTGTTCGGCGTTGCGTTTGAAGCGCGTCACCTGCCGACCGCCGAGCATCGTTTCGAGCGTGCGGCCGATCTCGACGACACTGGCGCCAACCGCAGCGACCTTGTCGCGGTTCACGTCCACCTTCAGCTCCGGCTTGTTGAGCTTCAGATCCGAATCGGTGTTCATCAGCGTGGGATTGTTGGCGACGCGCGACAGAATCTGCGCAACGTACTGGTCGAGCTTCTGATACGACTCGGACGTCTGCACCACGAAGTTGATCGCCATCCCGCCGCCGTTGGATCCGCCGAGCGACTGCGGCGTCACTGCAAACGCGCGAATGCCCGGAATGCCCATCAGCTTCGGCATGATGCTCGCCGCGACCTGCTGCGACGTCCGCTCGCGATCGTGCCACGACGACAACGACGTGTACGAGATCATGTTCGAGACCGTCGGTCGTCCCATGATCATCATGTAACGCTTCATCTCGGGGATCGACTTGAATACGTCGTCGATCTGTTTCGTGTAGCTGTTGAGGTAGTCGAGCGTCGCGCCTTCCGGCGCGATCGCAAACACCATGACGGTGCCTTGATCTTCCATCGGCGCCAGCTCGGACGGCAGGCCGCGATAAAACAGCACCGAGGCCGAACCGACCAGCAACATCAAGGCGATCACGATCGGTCGCTGTCGCAGCGCGAGGCCGAGCGTCGCGCGATAGAGATCGGCCGTTCGATGCAACACGCGTTCGCCGAAGTTGAACATCGCGTTGTGTTTCGTCTCGTGCCGCAGGATGCGCGACGCGAGCGTGGCGGACAGCGTCAGCGCGACGAAGCCGGACACGACCACCGCGCCGGCGAGCGTCAGCGCGAACTCGGTGAAGAACCGCCCGGTTTTGCCTTCGCTGAAGGCGATCGGGGTGAACACGGCCGCAAGCGTGAACGTCATGGCGACGATCGCGAAGCCGATCTGCTTGGAACCGACGAACGCCGCTTTGATCGGGTCCATTCCCTGTTCGATGTAGCGATAGATGTTTTCGAGCATCACGATCGCATCGTCCACCACGAGGCCGATCGCCAGCACGAACGCGAGCAGCGTCAGCGTGTTGATCGAGAAGCCGAAACCCCACATCAACGCGATCGCACCGACCAGCGCGATCGGAATGGTCACCAACGGCACGAGTGTGGCGCGCCAGTTGCGCAGGAACAGGAAGATCACGAACACGACCAGCGCGATCGCTTCGAGGATGGTCACGAATACGCGATCGATGGACTGCTGCACGAAGATCGACGAGTCGTAGCCGATGTCGACGCGCATGCCTTCAGGCAGCACCTTGTTCACTTCGACGAGCTCGTTGCGCAGCTCCTGTGCAACGTCGAGCAGATTCGACGTGGACTGTTTGATGAGGCCGAGGCCGATCGCGCGGTGACCCGACGCGCGCGACATGTTGCGCACGAGTTCCGGCCCCACTTCGACGCGCGCGACGTCGCCGAGCCGCACCAGATAGCCGCCGGCGTCTTTCAGGATGATCTGCGAGAACTGCGCCGGCGTCTTCAGATCGGTTTCGGACAGCACCGTGAACTCGCGGTCGCTGCTCTCGATGCGACCGGCTGGAACTTCGACGTTCTGTTCGGTAAGCGCGTGTTCCACGTCGGCCGGCGTCAGCGAATACGCGGCGAGCCGGCCGCGATCGAGCCACACGCGCATCGAATAGCGCCGTTCGCCCATGATCAGCATCTGCGCGACGCCGGGCAGCACTTCGAGGCGGTCCTTCACCACGCGGTCGGCGTAGTCGGTCAGCTCCATTTCGTTGTGGCGGTCGGAGTTGATCGCCATGTAGATGATCGGCGTCGCATCCGATTCGACCTTTGCGACGATCGGATTGTCGATTTCCTTCGGCAGAAAGCTGCGCGCGCGCGCCACGCGGTCGCGCACGTCGTTGGCGGCCGCATCGGGATCGCGTCCGGTGCTGAAGCGCACCGATATCTGCGACTGCTCGGCGCGGCTGATCGAACTGATGTAGTCGATGCCTTCGATGCCGGAGATGCCGTCTTCGAGCGGCTTCGTCACCTGCGATTCGATGATCTCGGCGTTTGCGCCGAGATAGTTCGTGGTGATCGTTACGACCGGATCGTCGACGTTCGGGAATTCGCGGATCGTGAGCCGGTCCCAGGCGATCAGGCCGACCAAGACGATGATCAGATTCACGACGGTCGCGAGCACCGGTCGGCGAATGCTGAGGTCGGAGAGAATCATGAGTCTTTCGAAGCGCTCGCCGAAGTGCCCGCAGGTGCGGCCGCCGGCGCTGCTTTGGCGATCGCGTCGTCGGCGTTGGTCGCCTGTACCGCGATGCCGTCGCGCAGTTTCAACTGACCGGCCGTCACGATCAGGTCGTTCGGGTTGATGCCGCTGCGCACTTCCACGCGCGTGTCTTTGCGTTTGCCGATCTGCACTTCCACCAACGCGACGTGCCCGTCCGCGACCCGATACACGAAGTGTCGTTCGCCTTCCGGAACGATCGCGTCCTCCGGCACCAGCATCGCCTGCGCGGTGCGATCGACGATCAGCGTGACGCGCGAGAACAGCCCCGGCCGCAGCTTGTCGCCCTGGTTCGGCAGACGCGCGCGGATCACCACGGCGCGGCCGTTGATGTCCACCTCCGGTTCGATCGCATACACGGCGCCGTTGAACGTCTGCGACGGAAACGCATCGACTCTGACGGAGATGTCCTGACCGGCCACGACGTCGGGCAGATAGATCTCGCCGACGCGGAAGTCGACTTTCAGCACGTCGATGTCGACGAGATTCACGAGCACCTGACCGACGTCGACGAAGTCGCCAACGCTCACCGTTCGCAGACCGATCACGCCGTCGAACGGTGCCAGCAGGCGAGTTTTATCGAGCCGGGCGCGGGACAGCTGCAACCCCGCGTCGTCCGCTTCGAGCTGCGCCTCGGCGCGATCGCGCACTTCGATCGAAGCGGCCTTCTTCTCGACCAGCAACTTCGAACGCTCGTACGCGAGTTCGGAGATTTTGCGATTGGCGGCTTTCTCGGCGACTTCGGCGGCGTTCACCGAATCGTCGAGCGTGATCAGCGTGGCGCCTTTGCGGACTTTCTCGCCTTCCTTGAAGCCGATCGAGACGACCCGTCCGGCGATCTCCGGACGGATCGTGACCGACTCGTTGGCGCGCAGTGTCCCCACCGCTTCGACCGTTCGTTCGACGGTCCCGAGGACAACTGGGGTAACCTCGACGCTCGGCGGCGGCATCTGGAACTGACCACCCGACTGAGCCGCGTTGCTCTGGTGATACCCATACCAGAACAGCCCCGTGCCGCCGAGCGCGAGCAAAACCATGGCAGGGATCCAGGTTTTCATCGGGGTGCAAAGTCGGTGAAAGGCGGCATTATATGCTCAAAGCACGTGAATTAAGGGAGGAGTGAGAATGGCCTCGATCCAGCATCGCACCGTCGTGACGAACGGCATCAACATGCACATCGCCGAGGCGGGCTCCGGTCCGCTCGTGGTGTTGTGTCACGGCTTTCCGGAGTCGTGGTATTCGTGGCGACATCAACTGCCGGCGCTCGCGGACGCAGGCTTCCACGTGGTTGCGCCGGACCAGCGCGGCTACGGACAGACCGACGCGCCGGACGACAACGACGCGTACACGCAGTTCAATCTCGTCGGCGACATCGTCGGCCTGGTTGCGGCGTTGGGCGAACGACAAGCGGTGATCGTCGGCCACGATTGGGGTGCGCCGGTCGCGTGGAACGCCGCGTTGTGGCGGCCCGACGTCTTTCGCGCCGTTGCAGCGTTGTCAGTGCCGTTTGCGGATCGCCCACCGATCGCGCCGACGGCGGGCATGCGGATGATGTTCGGCGACAACTTCTTCTACATCCTGTACTTCCAGCAACCGGGCACCGCCGAACACGAGTTGCAGCATGACGTTCGCAAGACACTGCGCCGACTGCTGTTCGGCGGCTCGGGCAATGCACCGGACCGCGGTATCAACGGCATGATGATGACTCCGCCGCCGAAGACCGCGTACTTTCTGGATCAGCTCGCCGACACCGAAGCATTGCCGGCCTGGCTCTCCGAAGCCGATCTCGATTTCTTCACTGCCGAATTCACGCGCCGCGGTTTCCGCGGCGGCCTCAACTGGTACCGCAACATGGATCGGTCATGGGCGCTGTCGGCCCCATTCCAGGGAAAGAAGATCGAACAGCCCGCGCTGTTCATCAGCGGCGACCGCGACCTGATCCGGATGAACCCCGGCTATGAAGCACAGATGCGGGCGGTGGTACCTAACCTGCGCGACGTCGTGATGCTGCCCGGCATCGGACATTGGACGCAGCAGGAGTCGCCGGAGGCGGTGAATCAGGCGCTGATCTCTGGGTTTCTGAAGATCGCTGAAGGTAGCCGTTCAGCGAGCGCGCCGGGAAACAGCAGAGGCAGTTCTTCAGGCTTTGGCTTGCGCGCGTACTCGGAAATCTCGAAGGCTTCGGCGAGCCGATACTCGGGCGCGAAGCGGCGCGCGACGGCGCGGGCGCGGCCGTAGAACTCCGGCAACCAGGCGCGTCGCTGGACCGGGTCCGACGGTACTTCGCCGTCGCGACCGAGCGTGTGCGGGATCCACTCGTAAACCTGCGACACGTGGCAATCGAGCATCGCGTTCATCGCATCGCTGACCGGCTCGACGTCCACTTTCGCATCGGCGCGGAACGGCGCCGGTTGCGAGAAGAAATCGGCGAAACAGGCCACCACCGGATCGTTCGGCAACGCCGGCGCATCAGGCGCCACGTTCGGCACGCGCACCATATAGCAGGCGTCGCGCACCAACAGTCCCACGGCGCGGTGGTCCGGGTGGTAGTCGTGGATGCGATGCGTCAGTACGAGATCCGGTGCAAAGGTGCGGATCTCGCGGATCACCTGATGACGGATCGGTAGCGACGGCTCGAGCTCGCCATCGGGGTTCTTCCACACTTCGACTTCGCAACCGATGACCGCCGCCGCACGCTCGGCTTCGACTCGTCTTCGCGCGGCGAGTGATGGGCGATCCATCGACTGATGACCTGCGCTGCCGTCGGTCACCGAGATCATCCGCACGCGATTGCCTCGCGCGCGGTGCAGCGCGAGCAATCCGCCGCCGTGAAATTCGGCGTCGTCCGGATGCGCACCGAACACCAGCACACGCAAAGCCATCGTTCACCTCACAAGGGCAATACACGCTCTTACTGCACTTTACAGCTTGAACGTTCGAGATGCGTAGACTCGCAACCTTGGGAACGGTGTCACATCGCTCCCATTTTTAATGAACGGAGTCAGGTGTGGATTATCGGTTCCTGCTCGGACGAGCATTCAAACTTCAAGACCAGACGTATGTCGCCAGCGCCCTCGGTAAAGCCAACGACGTGGAAATCGTGCGGGCGACCACTCGGGTCAACGGCGAGCAAGTCATGCGTATATTTCCGGCCAGCATGGTGTTGGATCACCTGCTGTACGACGAAGAGATCGAGCTCTGCCCGGTCGCTTTCGCCTAGCTGGATCAGCGCCGCGTCAGCGCCGCCGCGACGCGAACCTGATCGGTAGCGTCGCGAGCCCTCGCAGCAGCACATTCGGCGGATAGAAAAGATCGCTCTCGGCGCAGTCGAGAGCGAGCGATTTCATGCGGCCGAACAGAACGCGGAAGGCAACTTCCATTTCCTTGCGCGCGAGGCTCGCGCCGATGCACATGTGCACGCCGTATCCGAACGCGACGTTCTGGCGCGCGTTCTTTCGCGTCACGTCGAATGCTTCGGCGCGCTCGAAGAACGCGTTCGTCGCGATCGGCCGACGAGTAACGGATCTGGATCATGCTGCCGGCTGGAATCTTCGTGCCGTTCACTTCGGTGTCCTGCTTGCACACGCGCCACATGTTGGCCGTTGGCGTCGATAGCCGCAGCACTTCCTCGACCAGATTCGGCACGAGGCCGGGATCGTTCTGCAGCAGCGCGAGCTGATCGGGATGCTGAATCAACAGCAGGATGCCTTCGGCGATCGCCGACGTGGTCGTTTCGTTTCCGGCCACGAGCAGCTGCTGAATGATCGATAGCGACTCGGCGGTATCGAGCGGCCGCTCGCCGTCCATGCGTGCGTGCACGATGTCGGAAATGATGTCGTCTTTACGATCGCGCTTGCGCTCTTCGAGTTTCTTCGCGAAATAGTGCTGGTACTCGACGATCAGCTTCACGGCCTCGAGTTCTTCGTCGGGCGATGCCATGCGGGACAACTGCGCGACGAACGCGTCGGACCACTTGTTGAACAGCGGCAGGTCGGAGCGCGGCACGCCGAGCTGGTCCGCGATCACGATCATCGGCAACGGGCCGCAGAACGCCGACACGAGTTCGCACTCGCCGTCGCCGATGAACGCGTCGATCAGACCGTTCGCGATCTTCTCGATTTCGGGTTCGAGCGTGGCGACGCGCCGCGCGGTAAAAGCCTGATTGACGAGCCCTCTATAGCGGCGATGCACCGGCGGATCTTCGGTGAGCATCGTGTCGACCGCCGGATAGCCTTCCTTCTGCGCTTCGATCAGCCGCGGATCGACGTCGCCTTCGCTGCGCATCGCCCGACCGAACTTGTTGGAGAACACGTCCGGGTTGCCGGCGATCGCGCGGATCGTCTCGTAGTCGAAGACGAAGAACATGCCGGTGTGAGGGCAGCGATAGATCGGTGCTTCGTGCCGCATTCGCGCGTTGAACTGATGCGGGCACTTCAGCACGCTTGCGTCGAGCGGCGTGAACTGACTCAGCGGTGCGGTCGTAACGTCGCTCTCATTCATTGAAGTGGCGCGCATCGTCGGACGTCCCCCGATTCATACCTTCACCATCATCTTGCCGATGTTCTCGCCCTGGAATAACTGGATCAGCGCTTTCGGCAGATTCTCGAAACCCTCGACCACCGTTGCGCGATGTTTGAGTTCGCCGCTGTCGATCCACTGTTGCATCTGCCGGCTCGCTTCGGGGAAGCGCTTCGCGTAATCGAGCACGATGAAGCCTTCCATCCGCGCGCGGCGAAACACCAGATTGAAGTAGTTGCGAGGGCCGGGAAGCGGACCCTGCGCGTTGTAGCGCGAGATGCCGCCGCAGATGACCACGCGCGCGTTCATCGCGATGCGCGCGAGACAGAGATCGAGGATCTCGCCGCCGACGTTGTCGAAATAGATGTTGATGCCGTTCGGGCACGCGGCGTCGAGCGCGCTGCCGACGTCCTGCGACTTGTAGTTGATCGCCGCGTCGAAGCCGAGTTCGTCGGTGAGCCAGGCACACTTCGCGGCGCCGCCCGCGAGTCCCACCACGCGGCACCCTTTTATGCGCGCGATCTGTCCGGCCACGCTACCCGTAGCACCCGCGGCACCGCTGACGACCACGGTCTGTCCCGGTTTCGGCTCGCCGAGGTCGAGCAGACCGAAGTACGCCGTCATGCCGGTGCCGCCGAGTACGCCGAGCGCAACGGTGGGATCGGTGTCGGCCGGGTAGACGCGCACCGGCAGCGACTTGCCGTCGGTGACGCTGTAGTCCTGCATGCCGAGCGAGCCGGCGACCAACGCGCCTACTGGCAGATTCGTATTCTTGGACGCTTCGATGACGCCGACACCGCCGGCGCGCATCACGTCGCCGATTTCGAGCGGTGCCACATAATCGGCGCGGTTCTCCATCTGC
This sequence comes from uncultured Gammaproteobacteria bacterium, assembly GCA_963787045.1. GTDB lineage: Bacteria > Pseudomonadota > Gammaproteobacteria > Pseudomonadales > Azotimanducaceae > DATJGR01. The sequence goes on from CAWBBR010000003.1 coordinate 490,153, forward strand.
CCGCGCATCGACGGATCGAGCGACAGGTAAGTGGTGCGGATCCGCGCTTGTCCCTCGGCGATGTCCGGAACGTTCGCTTCTGCGTATGCGAAATCGCTCTCTTTGACCATGCCGACCGGGCGCGCGGCGATGCGGAACTGGCGGTTGACGGTGCTCATCGGTGTCTCCTTGCGTGTCCGTGGCAGAGTACTATAAAACCGTCTTGACTGACTGTTTTGCGTTACCTATTCTCGACTGCCTTTTTGCCTCCGGGATGACGATTGGATTTCACGTTCAGCGCCGCGGACGAAGCATTCCGTCAGGAAGTCAGAGACTTTCTCACGCGTGAGCTTACGCCGGATCTGAAGGCGGCCGCGCGTCGCACCACCACCGTGTTCGCCGACAAAGACGTGGCGATGCGCTGGCAGGCGATTCTCGTGCGCAAGGGTTGGGCGGTGCCGTCGTGGCCCGTAGACACGGCGGTACCGACTGGAGCCCCACGCAGAAGTACATCTTCGGCGAAGAGTGCGCCAAGGCCGGCACGCCCGGTTTGATTCCGTTGGGTCTGCGCATGCTCGCGCCGGTGCTGTTTCGCTACGGCACCTCGGAACAGAAGCAGTACTACCTGCCGCGCATGCTGTCCGGCGAGCACTACTGGTGCCAGGGTTACTCGGAGCCGGGTTCGGGGTCCGATCTGTCGAGCCTCAAGACCCGCGCGGTGAAAGACGGCGACGACTACGTCGTCAACGGTACTAAGATCTGGACCACACACGCGCAATTCGCCGATCACATTTTTTGCCTGGTGCGCACTGACGACACGGGTAAGGCGCAAGCCGGAATCACGTTTCTGCTGATCGAGATGTCTGCGCCTGGCATCACGGTGAAGCCGATCTTCACGTTGGCGGCGGATCACGAAGTGAATCAAGTGTTCTTCGACAATGTCCGCGTACCGCAGTCGAATCGGGTCGGCCCGGAAAACGAAGGCTGGACCGTCGCGCGGGGAGAAGCGTAACGCGGTCGACCATCGCCCTCGGCTGCGTGCAGGGGGAGACCGCCGCCGAGGATGCGGGCGTGGTGCGGGCGCTGCGGATCACGTCGTTGCTGGTCTCCGCGGAAGGTCCGCGTCGTCGACACCTGCGGCACCGGGGGCGGCACCGTTCCCACGTTCAACATCTCCACCGTCGCGGCGTTCGTCGCCGCCAGCGCCGGCGCCACGGTGCCGAAGCACGGCAATCGCTCGTATACGTCCCGGTGCGGCTCGGCCGACGTGCTCGAAGCCCTGGGAGTCGCCATTGCCGCCGACGCGCGGGCGGCGGAAGCGGCCCTCAAGCGCGCACGGATCGCGTTCCTCTTCGCGCCGAACTTTCACCCGGCCATGCGCCACATCGGCCCGGTTCGCAAGGAGCTGGGGGTCACCACCGTGATGAACCTCGTGGGTCCCCTCGCCAACCCCGCCGGTGCGCCGGCAGGTGGTGGGCGTGGCCGACTCGACCCGGGCTCCCCTGGTCGCCGAGGCGCTGGCCCTGCTGGGCACCGAGCACGCATTGGTGGTGCACGGCCGGGTGGGGATGGACGAGATCTCGCCGGACGGGCTGACGGACGTATGGGAAATCAGGGGCGGCAAGGCGTCCCACTGGGTGCTCGATCCTCGAAGTCTGGGGTCGCCGGTGGTCGACGTGACCAGCCTCCAGGGCGGGGGCCCATCCGAAAACGCCCGCCGGGCCGAACACATTCTGGACGGCGGTGCGCGTGATGAGCCGGGCCGGACCGCGGTACTATTGAACGCGGGCGCGGCGATTTACGTGGCGGGGCTCGCGAAGGACCTGGCTCAGGGCCTGGAACGCGCACGCGCCGCGCTGGACTCCGGCGCGGCGCGTGCGGCGCTGCTCGGCCTGCGAAACGGCGGGGCGGGGGTCAGTACTTCCTGATGACGCCCACCACGACGCCCTCGACCATGACGTCGCGCTCGTTGACCCGGAGGGGCGAGAGCTCGGCATTGGCGGGCTGCAGCCGAATCCACCCGCCGGGTTCGCGATAATATTTCTTGACGGTGGCGCCTCCACCGGCGACGCCGAAGAGCAACAAAAAGCGGGGAAAGAAGTCCGGTTAAGGCCTCCCGGCCGCCGTCATCGCGACACAACCAGTTTCCCATGCGCAAGTCGTCAGCGCGAAGTACTAGGCCAGGGACATAGACCTGCGTTTTTTCGGGTGCAGCTTGGCGACCCTGCTTAGCAATTCCTTCGTAGGCCCATCGGCTCGGCGCAACGCCTTGCGCCACATCATCACGGTATCTCTCGTGGCAATGGTGGGATCGCTCATGGCAGTAAGGGCGTGGTCCAAGTCGACGTGCTTCCTTCTGACCAACAGGCTTTTCATTTGATCTCGTCCTTTGGGCCGGTCGTTCTCTGCGTCTTAAATTCCCCACTCCGTGCCCTGGTTCCTCTGAACCACGTCGCGGCAGAAACCGTCGAGCTTCAGCGTCGATCACATCATGCCGGGGTGGCTGATTGTCAGCAGTTTGCGACGAGCGTTCTTGCCGGGACATTTGTCCCGTCCACCGGCGTGAAAGTTGATGATCAGCGTCTCTCAGAACTTCTTCGCATCTTACTCGGGGCGTCGCCAGTCACACCAAAATCCGTTGACTTGGCACCCGCTAAAGCGAGACCAAATCCTTCGGCTGCAAGCCCCCGCCGCAGCAACTCCCGAACCGCGGCGGCTCGAACTTGGCATGCGCTTCTTGAAGCGAAAATCGTCCACAGCGACCAACTCCTCTGGCGAGAGCATGGTCTGCAAGCGCTCGTCCCGCACACGATCCTCTTTCATATTCATGGGATGCCTCCACGGAGGCTCCACTTACTAACATGACGATAAGTTAGGAATGCACGCTACATGTGTCAATGACTACCAACCTGCATTTTTAGCGGTTGGTGAGTTAAGCACCGAGTTAATTTAGTTCTTGGAGTCAGTCGTTTATGGTAAAGTAGAACTGTGTAATATCCAAGTATAGAGCGGCTTTCTCATAATAAAAAGTTGACAACTCGAAAATAATTGTTATTTTGTTTAAATGGGTAGTTTTGAAAAATTGAGTTCCGCTGGCGCTGCTTGCATTTGTGATCAATGCGGAATCCCAATGCGAGTATTTGGAATTGAGCGTCACCCGACCCTCGATGGCATGGCGCTCCGCAGCCATGAGTGCCCGCAATGTGAAAGCTTGCAAACCGACATCGTCTCATCTGCTCAAGAGTGGTTGGAACGCGGTGAAGACACCCACATCAGTCCGATCGGCCGGGTTTCGCTAAGCGAGGGTTTTGACGACGAGATCGTTGCTATTCTTGGCTCGGCCTTCGAAGCAGCGTGGCAATCACTACAGGTGTCGGATAGCGGGGTTACCCACGAACGCCACATCGCTTCCACGCGTGAACTTCTTGCTAAATGCATTCTGGTGTTTGCTCAGCGAGGGGAGAGAGATCGCAATCAGCTCGTCGAGAAGGCATTAGCCTTGCTTGCAGAATTGAGTCCCCGTGAATCCTTCACAGCGAAAAGTTCGGCCACGGCGCCTTCCCCGCGCCAATCGTCGAACCTTCGCGGAACTAATTCTCGCCTCTTCGGTTCAATGTCCGATCGGAGGAATTCATCATGAGCAATCAATATTCTGGGCGGCATCCAAACGACCGCCAGAGAAGTGACGCGCAGAACCGTGGCGCGCAGACACGGACACCAGGCAGCGATACGCTCTCTCAAGTATCGGATGCCGCGCAGAGCGCAACAAGCACTGCCAGGAAGGCCGCATCGGAGGCCGCGTCCACGATCACCGATCAGGTGAAAGAGTTGCTGGACAGTCAGCTGGCCAGTGGCGTGGAGATGGTTGGCCACCTTGGAAACTCCGCGAAACGTGCGGCGGCAGACCTCGACCGAAATGCTCCCCAGCTTGCCGGGCTGGTTCGGGGTGTGGGTGATCGGATCGAAAGCTATGCGGACGATATGCGCGATCAATCTGTCGACGAGCTTTTCCGCTCCGCTTCGAATTTCACGACGGCGCCAGCCGGCACTCGTTTTCGGGCTAGCAGCGTTGGCCGGCTTTTTCGCCTTCCGCACGATTAAGAGCACCCCGCTGCCTACCCAGCCGGTGCGAAGACCCGGAGCTCCGTCAACGGGTGAGTACCATGGTGGGTGATCAACTGAAAACATCGACAGTCGCCAGCGCGCTGGGAGATGTCTTAGGCGATCTAACCGATCTCGTTCAGAAGGAAATGCGGCTAGCCCAGGCTGAGCTTTCCGCCAATCTTTCGGCGAAGTTGGAGGGTGGCGTGTGGTTGGCCGCCGCGGGCGCCTTGGCCGGATTCGCATTTCTCCTAGTCGTGCAAGCAGCGGTTTTTGCCATCGCTAGCTACGGCGTGCCGATGCACTGGTCTTGCCTTATCGCGGCCGGCGGAGTGTCTCTTGTCGCGGTGCTGGCTTACTTTGTCGGGCGCCCAGATGCGAACGTAGCCCTGACGCCCCGCCGGACCATCCATCAAATCCAACAAGACGTGATTTTGAGCAAGGAGCAGCTAACATGAGTATGTATTCAGACAACCAAAACTCTGGGGCAGCTGGCTGGCTGGTCGGTGCCGTCAAGAATAATCCAGAGGGGCTTCTGCTTCTCGCAGCCGGTTGTGCGCTGTTGATGCGCAGCAGTGGTACATCGAAGAGCCACAGGTCGCGCGAGGATCGCGGATACGGCCGCAACGACCTGACGCAAAGTGGCCGGCAAGCGCGCGATCGAACGGTCGGCGAAAGACTATCCGAGACTGCGCAAAGCGCAGGCGAGTATGTCTCCGACATCGGCGAGAGCGTCGTTGAAACGGCTAGCAGCTATGCATCCTCGGTCTCAGGCTATGCGGACGATTTTGCGAGAGCGGCAGCCGAGCAGACGGGGCGGTTCGCGCAGCAGGCGAAATCTGGCGTCGGAGACACGATCAGCCGCGTGGTGCAGGAGCAGCCGTTGACGGTCGCTCTGGTTGGCGCAGCCGCGGGGGCGGCCGTGGCAGCTGCTTTTCCGGCCACCGATCTTGAAAATCGGGCCCTCGGCCCAACTGGCGAACGGATGAGGGATGCTGCCGGCAGAGCTGGAGAACAGCTAAAGGACGCAGCCACAAAGGCAGGTCAACGACTTGCGGCGGCTGCTGATGAGCGCGGCCTCAATACCGAAGGCTTAAAGGAAGTGGCACGTGACGTAGGGGAGACGTTTAGTAGCGCCTTAGAGGGCGAGGAACGCTAACCAAATCACTCAGCCGAAATCCCAAAGCACAAATTTGGGCCGATCGTCGACCAATCAGCGCGGTTTCAGCAAGAAAGGCGGGCCAAATTGAGGGACGCAAACATTCGCCGTCTCGAGCTCGAGGTCGAGACTGCTCGAGCGAAACTGGCGACGGATTTGTCGATGCTTCGCTCTCCAGCGGCCTACGCCGATTTTAGGGCGAGTTTGAAGCAAGATGCAGAAGAGGTGAAGGACTTAATCGTCGATCAGGCCAAATCGACCACGCAATCTACCCTTCAAGGCATGGTCGACGATCTCAAAGCGAAGGCGGCCGCTAACCCCGCCGCCACCCTTGCGATTGGCGCCGGTATTGCTTGGCGGGTATTTCGCCATCCACCAATCGCGACCGCGCTAATCGGAGCTGGCCTCTTCAGCCTGTTGCGCACTCCGCCAGCTCGCGTGAGCGGCAATGGAACCGCCAATTACTTCTCGCATGCCAGGGAGCGCTTGAAAGAACAAGCAACTGATCTAGCCGGCGAGGTGAAGGATCAGGCTGCAGTCATAGCAAGCGACGTCAAGGATCATGCCCTCGCGATGGCAGAAGCCGTGAAGGAGCAATCGACCGAACTCGCCGGTGCGGCAAAGGAAAAGGTGCAGCAGTGGAGCGCCGACGTCGAAGACGCGGTTCGCGACGTGCCAGACCGAGCCGCCTCTCTCGCGCACCAAGCCTCGCGGGTTACACAGTCTCTATATGATCAGGACGCACGCGATAATCTTCTACTTGGCACGGCAGGCTTAGCCGTTTTGGCGGCGTTGGGTGTGGCCTATCAGCGTAGAAACGCAGAGTTCGACTCACACTGAGTTCCTCGCGCGGATAGACTCAGCAGTCCTACCAATCCGATCGATAGGAGTGGCTCAAAATGTTGGCGAACGGAACTTCTTCGCCTTCAGAAACCTTTTTGCCGTTGGACTGAGGATTCCATTTGAGCCAAAGCTAGCCGCGTCTGTTTCACCTCGGGCATTTTGGGCGAGGGGAGGTCTCCATGTCACCGCGCTTCCCGATTTTCAGCTCGTCGAGTTCAGAGGCGCGCACCGCGACGCTTCAAAGCCTACTCATTGCCGCCATCGTCATCACCGGGCTTTATGTTGCGCGCGAGGTGCTTCTCCCGCTCGCTCTCGCCATTCTGTTGAGCTTCGTGCTCACGCCGGCACTTCTGCTCCTGCGACGGCTGAAGGTTCCGCGCGTGGTCGGCGTGGCGATCGTCGTCGCCTTTGCCTTTGCCCTCATCTTCGGGCTTGGCTGGCTCATGTCGCAACAGGCGACGCAGCTTGCCGGAGATCTCCCGCGCTATCAGCACGTGCTAGCGGAAAAAATCAGTGCGCTTCGCAAATCGGCCGCCGGTTCGCCAGCCCTAGAGAAGGCCACCGAAGCGGTAAAGGGTCTGGAACGCGAGCTCGCCAACCCGACGCCAGAGCCAAAAGTCGGCACCGAGCCGAGTCCGCCTGAGCAAGCCGAAGAAGGGCGCAAGCCGATCCCGGTCGAGATCCATGAGCCGCCGCCCCAGCCCCTTGAACTTTTTCAACGCATCGCAGGCACGGTACTTCCGCCGCTGGCTACCGCCGGCATCATCATTCTTTTCGTCATCTTCATCCTGTTGCAGCGCGAGGAATTGCGAGACAGGGCAATCCGCCTGCTGGGCGCCTCGGACATGCAGCGCGCTACCTCTGCGATGAACGACGCCGCTGAGCGTCTCAGCAAGTATTTCCTCAGCCAGGTTTTGATCAATTCTGCTTACGGCGTGTTCATCGCGCTTGGACTTTGGTTAATCGGTGTCCCGAGCCCCATCGTGTGGGGCATTCTTGCCATGCTCATGCGCTTCGTACCTTATGTGGGCTCGTTCATCGCCGCTGCCCTGCCTTTGCTGCTCGCCGCGGTCGTCGAACCCGGCTGGACCACCTTCCTGCTTACGGCGGCTCTCTACCTTGTCTCCGAATTGACGATGGGTCAGGTGGTGGAGCCCCTCGTCTTTGGGCACGGTACGGGGGTCTCGCCGATCGCAGTCATCCTCTCGACCGTCTTTTGGACATGGCTGTGGGGGCCACTTGGTCTCCTGCTAGCCATGCCCCTCACAGTATGCCTCGTCGTTCTCGGCCGCCATGTCGAGGGGTTGAATTTCTTCGAGGTGCTGCTCGGCGACAAGCCGGCGCTCACCCCGCAGCAAAGTTTCTACCAGCGTGTGCTTACGGGTGATTCAGCGGAAGCCACTTACCAGGCGGAGCTTGCCCTTAAGGATGAGCCGCTGGCGGGCTACCTGGATGACGTCTCCCTCAAGGGTTTGCAGCTCGCCGAGCGCGATTTTGAGCGGGGTTCCCTCAATGAGGAGAATCTCAAACGCATCAAAACTACCGTCAAAGAGATCATGGATGACCTTGCTGATTTCGAGCCGCGGCGCTGGTTCAGAAAGGTGGAGCCCGCCGAGAAGAAGGAGGATGCGGAAGAAGCGCAAACGGGATTGGCTTCGCTCAGCACTATGGATGAGGTAGACGAGGAGCCCCTTCCAATTCTTGGGCCTGCCGATCTCGCGCCGGGCTGGGAAGAAGAGGGCTCGGTCCTATGCATCGGTGGCCGAACGCCCCTCGATGAGGCGGCCGCTGCCATGCTTGCCGGGCTACTTAACAAGCATGGTCTGAAAGCGCGCGTCGCCGAGAGCGCGACGATTTCGGCCGGCAACATCGTTTCTCTAGAAGCGGCCAAAGCCAAGCTCGTCTGCCTGTCTTTTCTCGGCATTGGAAGCAGCTCTGCCCAGGTACGTTATCTCGGGCGGCGGCTCCGGCGCATCCTTCCCTCAGGCTCCATCATCCTTGTCGGCTGTTGGACCGAGGATGCCGCCGGCGCGGCCCTCAAGGCCCTAAAAGAAACAGCCGAAGCCGATGCTT
>CAWBBR010000004.1:0-33571 GCA_963787045.1 uncultured Gammaproteobacteria bacterium
CTCGACGATGAGCTGTTCCAGCATCTTCATGCGATGGCCGCGCCCGATCACGAACGGATGGAACGTGTACGTCACGACGCCCCAAGGCAACTCTTCCGCCATGTAGTCGAAGTCCGCCAACCAGTTTTCCAACACGTCGCTCGCCGCGCGCAGACCACTGCCACGGATGTATTCGAAATGCGGAAAATCGTCGAGCGACCACTCACGGGGAGGACTGCCAGGTCGGCACGCGGAAGCGGACAATGTCGTCGCCGCTGCGCGCGGTACGGAGTGTGGTGCGTCCATCAAACTCGAGTCGTATACGAAACCGTGTCCGTTCGATCGCTCGACCGAGTTCAAACTGGGATTCCCAACCCGGCGATCGATAGCCGCGCGGCCGGCGGCCGGTAAGCCGTTCAATGGGCGCTGCCGCGCTCGAGCTGGTCAACTTCGTCAGCGCGCGAAAGCTGCCGCGGCGCCACGTGATCGTAGCCATGATGCGCAATCTCGTGCCCCGCGTCCGCGAATTCCCGGCAGGCGTCCGGATAGGTATCGATGGTGAGGCCCGGCACGAACCACGTCGTGGCGATGGAGTGCCGGCGAAAACGCCGCTTGACCAGGCGCCCCGCCGCGACCACACCGAACTCGCCGCGCGAGATCGGCGTAGGCGTAGTCAATCTTGGGCAATCCAGTACGAAACCGAGTCGAAGTCGAACGTGAGGCAAACGAGCGAGCGCGCCACGCCGCCCGCCGCGTCAGATTTCCGAGATGCGGCCGTCCGCTACGTGATAGATCTTGCTGCCGCCGCCGGTGGCTTTCCCGGAACTCTTCCATCCACGGCATGCTGACGGGCTTACTCCGCCGCACGGGCGCGAGCTGGAACTCCATCGGAAAGGCGAGGCGCGGCGTGCCGGTCGCGTTCGGCGCGGTGTAGTGCAGCGTCTCCGAATGGTGGAAGGTGGCGCCGCCCATCTTCAGCGGGCAGGCGACGGCCTTGCGACGTCGACCGGTTCCTTCACCGTCAGCACGTTGTGCTGGGGCTCGTCTTCCTGGTGATGCGGCACCAGGCCGTGCTTGTGCGAGCCCGGGATGAACTGCATCGCGCCCATCTCGACGGTGACGTCGTGCATCGGCAGCCAGACGCCGAGTGCGCAATAGTCGAGCTCGGGCTGCCAATAGGCGTGGTCCTGATGCCAGGAGGCGGCCCGGCCGCCCGGCGGTCTTCTGGATCATGTGGCCCCAGCTGGACAGCGTCGAGTTCATCGACGCCGAGCAGCGCCGCCGCGTATCGCTTGGCGTTGCGGCAGTGGTTGGTGTTAGCAGTTCCGGAAAATAGATTTCCGGGAAGAACGCCTGGGTGAGCCGCGCCTTCGCCGGGCACCAGCGTGCCGGAACGGTCGACCGGCGCGCCGGACCGGAGGCGTTCTCCTTCGAGAAGATGAACTCGAAGATCCGCCGCATCCACGCGATTTCTTCGTCGCTCGTCATCCGTTCGACCGCGAGAAAGCCGTTCTCGTGGAAGAACTGCACCTCCTTCGCGGTGGGAGTCGCCTCGAACCGGGTCGACGGGGGCGGTCCGAATTTGAGATTGAGTTTGGTCATTGCGCGGTCTCCAGCTTGGCCCATCGCGTACGGAATCGATCGGTCATCCACAGGCACACATCCCAGATATCGGCGAGCGGCTTGTCGTCGGGATCCACCGGTTGATACGGGGCGTCCCGAATTCAGGATTGATCGTCAGGAACGGTTTGTTCTCTTTCAGCCGCGCTTCGATGATGCGGTCCCACCAGCGCTCGAACAGGCCGGTCCACTTCAATCCCATACCGACGCGCGGGTCGGCCACTTGCGGCGAGTGCGCGGAACCGACCCTGGCGTGAATGTGATCGGCGCGGTCGATAGCGAGATCCATCATCCGCGCGTACGGCTCCGCTTTCAGATTGTTCTCGGCGACGTTGGTGAAGTGACTGAAGTCGGCGGTGATCCGCAGCCACGGCAGCGCGTTCAGTATCCGTTCCGTCTGCCAGGCCGAGTACAGGCAGCGCGTGCGGTGGTTTCGAACACCATCGGTGCGTCGATCTGGCTCGCCATCTCTCTGACGTTGTTGAAGAACGCGACGCTGCGGTCGAGATCGAAGTAATCGCGACCGGGGTGACAGTTGACGAGGATCGGGCGCGTTTTCTTCACGGCTTCGAGTTGCGTTTTGAACGCGGCTTCGTCGTCGCAGAACATCATCGCCACGTAATCGAGCCCGAGCTCCGTGGTCAGGTCGCCGAACTCCGACGGGTCCATGCCGATGTTGGCGCACTCGACGCCGTCGTACCCCGCTTTCGCGAACGCGCGCAGCCGATCGGGCATCTCGCCGAGATGCTCCATGCCCCAGTCACACTTCAGCAGCTTGAGCTTCATGATTGCTCCGTATCAGTCATGGTCTGAAATCGATTTCAATTTCGACCCGAAACGGCCTCATGGCCGCCGCATCGAACTCTCCCGCACGATCAGTCGCGGCGACAGCACGATGGTCCGGGCCGAGCGACCGCCCGCCGTCGAGAGCAACTCCGCCGCAACGCGGCCGATCTCGTAAGCCGGCTGCGATACCACCGACAGTTGCGGACTGGTCAGGGTCGTCCACGGCGAATCGTCGAACGCGACCAGCGCCACGTCTTTCGGGACCGAAGGACTCAGCTCGCGAATCGCCTGGAACGCGCCCGCCGCCATCGGGTTGTTCGCGATGAAGAGCGCATCCGGAGGCTTTCGCCCCGTCGGGAGAGACAGCGCCGCCTGATGGCCGCCGGACTCCTTGAAGTCGGCGCGCTGAATCAGCGACTCGTCCACACTGAACCCTGCTGCGACGACCGCGCGTCGATACCCCTCGAGGCGCTCGTTGGCGGTATTCACGCGGGTCGGTCCGGTGACGCATCCGACTCGACGGCTGCCGTGATCGATCAGATGGCGCGTGGCCTCTTCCGCACCCAATCGGTTATCGACGACAACCGCATCGACGTCGCGGCCGGCCGACCGGTCTATGGCCACCACCGGAACGTGCCGCGCGATGACGAGAACGCCTCGTTGCTCGATTCCTTTCCAGATGCCACCGCGATGACGACGCCGGCCATACGCTCCGCGATCGCGACATCGATGTAGTCGGCTTCGCGCTCCAGATCCTCGTCGGAGTTGCACAGCACCAACCGGTGATGCGCCTGCCTCGCGACATCCTCGATACCGCGCACGACGGCGGTGAAGAACGGATTCTCGATGTCGGAGACGATCGCCGCCCAGACACTGGCGTGCTGGCGTCGCAACGCACGCGCCGAACCGTCCGGCACATAGCCGAGTGACGCCGCCACCTTCAGCACCCTCGCCTTCAGCTCCGGACTGACGCCGCCAGTACCGTTCAGCACCCGCGACACGGTCGCCGGCGACGTGTCGGCAGCACGCGCGACGTCCGTGATTTTCGTTACCCGCGCCTTCATGTTCATCAGGGTGTCATTACAGCGATCGCGGGGTGGTATTTGCGTTGAAATCGTTTTCGAGATTGGGGTAGTGTATTTGCCGTTGCAAAGCCCCACAAGGACGGCGTGCCGTACCCGAAAGCTACCGCAGACGACATCGCCTCCTTCTGGGAACACGGTTTCATCGTAGTGCCTGACGCGATCGATCCGGTCGAACTCGACGTGCTCATGACCCATTGTGACGAGATCCTCGAGAAGAAAGAAACGATGGCGTTCGACTGGGCGTGGGAGAAGGCACCCCGCGCGACAAGCGCGAATTCAAGATCGTGCAGGCCAGCCCGACCCGCTACTGGCCCGAAATTGGTCAGTCGAAATTCCGGCTGTGGGCGATCGAGTATGCGAGCGCGCTGATGCGCAAGCCGCTCGAATTCTGGTACGACCAGTTTCTCGCGAAGCCACCGGGCAACAGCGCGCCGACCGAATGGCACCAGGACGAGGGTTATTGGGGCCGCAATCTCGACGAGCGCGGCATCACCTGCTGGATGCCGTTTCACGACGTCGACGTGGCTAACGGCTGCATGCACTTCATCGACGGCGGCCACAAGCTCGGCGTGCTGCCGCACCGCCAACCCGATCACGTGCAGAGCGATCTGCTGAGGTGCGATCCGGCTGACGACGAAACCGTGGTGGCGTGCCCGATCAAGCTGGGCAGCGTGACGTTCCATCACGGCAAAACGCCGCACATGACGCCGGCGAACACCACATCGCAATGGCGCCGCATCCTGTCGCAGCACCTGCGTGTGGTCGGAACCGAAGGCGAAGGCGACCACTATCCGTGGAAGGTTTACGTCAACCAGTTCACCGGCGAGCGCTTCACTCCAAAAACGCGTTAGCGTAGAACCAAGAACTACAACGCCACAACTGAGGGGAAGCAGATGGCGCGCATCACGATGTTCCTGCCGGGCGACTACCGGCCGGTGCCCAATTCGCTGGCGGAACCGAACGTACGGACCTTCATTGCGGCGATGACGAAGGCCGTGTCGCACCTCGGCCATCAGACGCGACTGATCGACAAGTTCCTCTCGACGCCCGGCGACGCCATCGAGGCGCTCTCCGGCATCGACGATCCGTTGATCGGCGTGTACTCGCACTGGGTGTACGGACCGCACACCACCGACGGCGTCGTCGGCTCGGACAATCCGTTGCTGCTGGCGTCGAACTTCGACGGCACGTGGCCCGGCCTCGTCGGCCTGCTGAATACCGGCGCTTGCTTGACGAGCCTCGGCCGCAAGCACAGCCGCCTGTGGTCGGAAAAGGCCGATCTCACCACCGACGACGCGTTCATGGCGCGCCTCGATGCGTGGGTGCGCACCGGCACGATCGAATACGACGAAGCCTGCATTCGCCGCACGCCGCGCGCACGGCAATCGGCGGTGGTCGACAAGATCGTCGCCGACATGAAGAAGAAGCGGCCGTTGCTGATGATGCTCGGTGATACCTCGATGGGCATGATCAATGGCTACTTCGGGCCGCAGCGTCTCGCCAAGGTCGGTTTCTCCGAGCACAAAGTCGATCAGGCGTGGATCATCGAGCAAGGCAAGCAGGTCAAAGAGGAACGCATCCGCGACGCGCTGGCCTTCGTGAAAGACAAAGGGGTCGAGTTCCACTACGGCGGCGACTTCACCGAGGAAGCCACGCGCGGCCAACTCCGCGGCTACTGCGCGGTGCTCGATTTCCTGAAGGAATTCCGCGCCGACTGCATCGGCTGGCAGTATCAACTCGGACTCATCCGTTCACTGCCGCCATCGGACTTCGCCGAAGGCCTGTTGAACTCGTCGTGCCGTCCCGAGAGCAACGGCAGCACGGTGGTGTGTTCCACCGAGGCCGATCAAGGCAACGCGTTGCCGATGGAGATGCTCAAGCGACTGCTGGTCGCGCACGGCCTGCACGAATCGGTGGCTTTCCACGACGTGCGCTGGGGCGACGACCACGACGGTCGCTTCATCTGGTTGTTGCTGAACTCTGGTTCAGCCGGCGCATACGCGTTCAATCACGATCCGAATACGTTGAAAGGCGTGCATTCGTATCGGCAACCGCCGGCCTACTTCCCCATTCCCGGCGGCACGTTTGCCGGTGAAAGTCTGCCCGGCAAGATCACCTGGGCGCGCGCCTGGCTCGACGGCGACGAACTGGTGATGGACGTGGGTCGCGGTGAGGTCGTGCAGCTGCCGCCGCCGGTGCGCGACAAGTGGTGGAACGGCACCACGCGGGAATGGCCGTTCATGGCTGCCGATCTCGGCATCACGCGCGACGACCTCATGGCGCACTACCAGAGCAACCACGTCGCGGTCGCCTACGGCGACGTGTTCAACGACATGGTCGAACTGTCGCGCCGGCTCGGCTTCCGCGTGCGCGTACTGCAACGCAAGTGAGCGAGGCGCTACTGCTCGGCGTCGACGTCGGGACCGGTAGCGCCCGAGCCGGAGTCTTCACGGCCGACGGCCGTCAGGTCGGCCGCGCAGAAGAACGCATTCAGACCTGGCAGACCACGCCGGACCACGTCGAGCAATCTTCGGACGACATCTGGCGCGCGGTCGGCAGTGCGGTGCGCAGTGCGTGCCGGGAAGCCGCTGCGCGACCGGACGCGGTCGTTGGGATCGGCTTCGACGCGACGTGCTCGCTCGTCGCGCTAGGCGCGAACGACCGGCCCGTCAGCGTATCGGTGGACGGCGGCGACGACCGCAACGTCATCGTCTGGATGGATCACCGGGCCATCGGCGACGCAGCCGCGATCAATGCAACCGCTCACCGCGTGCTCGACTACGTCGGCGGAGTGATATCGCCGGAAATGCAGACGCCGAAGCTGCGCTGGGTGAAACGCGAACTGCCTCGAACCTGGCAACGCACCACGCGCTGGTTCGATTTGCCGGACTATCTGACGTGGCGCGCCACCGGCAGCGACGATCGATCGTTGTGCAGCACGGTGTGCAAGTGGACCTATCTGGGTCACGAGCGACGCTGGGACCCGACGTACTTCGACGCGATCGGTCTCGGTGATCTCACCGCGGATTCGTTCCGCAAGATCGGTTCGCGCGTGCGGGTGCCTGGCGAACGGCTCGGCGCGCTGACGCCCGCCGCAGCGACCGACTTCGGACTGTCGCCCGGCATCGCGGTTGCGACGTCGATGATCGATGCGCACGCCGGCGCGCTCGGCACGCTCGGCGCATCGGGCCACGCGGCGCCGGTTTCTGAAACGCATGGCCATCATCGCCGGTACGTCGGCGTGTCACCTCGCCACGGCGCCGGCCGGAACGACCGTGCACGGCGTTTGGGGGCCGTGCTGTCGAAGCGCTTTGCCGAACGAATGGCTGCTCGAAGCCGGAATTTCGGCGTCGGGCGCGTTTCTCGACCACGTGCTGCGCTCACACCCCGCCTACGAAGCCGGTACGCACACGTTCGCCGGGCTGGAACAGCGCCTGACGGATCTGCTCGGGCGCGGCGCCACGGTACAGGAGCTGACCCACGATCTGCACCTGCAGCCGAACGTACTCGGCAATCGCGCGCCGTTGGCCGATCCTACCTTGCGTGGCGGCGTCTCCGGTTGGACGCTGCGGGAAGACGCCGACGACCTCGCGCGATGGTATCTGGCCGCACTACAAGCGCTCGCTTATGCGACGCGGCACATCGTCGATGCGTTCGCCGAGCGCGGGCGTGCCGTGGATCTACTGATCGCGTCGGGCGGCAGCGCACTGAATCCGCGCTGGTGCCAGACCCACGCCGACGCCCTCGGCATACCGATCGCAGTGCCGCGCGAGGCAGACGGAGTTCTGCTCGGTTCGGCGATTCTCGGATCTACAGCCGCGGGTGTGCATGCGTCGCTCGACGTGGCGATGCAGGCGATGACGCGGCTCGGCAGCATCGTGCAACCCGACGCCGGCACCGCGGATTTTCACGATCGCAAGTATCGCGTGTATCGGCGGATGATCGACGATCAGCGCGCGTATCAAGCGCTCATGGGGGCCCCTTCTCGATGACGGAGCCGCGCAGGAGCCGGTGTACGGCACTGTGCAAAGTCGCCCTCTAGTCGCGCGCTTCGCTCACCGTACACCGTCGCCACATCGGTCACTGCGCCAGCGTCATTCCGACGCGTAGTCCATACATCCGCGGCGGGGCGGCGTAGTCCAGTACCCCATCGTTCTGAATTCCACCGACGTACTCTTCGTCGGTCGCGTTTGTACACCACAGATTCGCAAACCACTTTCCAGACTCAAGACGCACCTGCACGTTCGTCAGCTTGCGATCTTCGAGCGTGATCAGCGACGAATTCCACAGTCCGGCTTGCGTCGAGTCGATGTACGAGTAGTCGACGCGCGGAATCAGGCGCATATCGCCGGGCAGGTTGATCGTGTACGACACACCGACGTTGCCGGTCCATTTCGGCGAGAACGGCGACTTCGCTCCGGATAGATCGACGACGTTGTTGGGGGGTAGAAGGTACGGATTGATCACGTTCTTGAACGTGCCCAGCTCGCTATCGAGGTAGCCGGCGCCAAAGTCGAACGCAAGATTCCCGAATACGGCCTGCGCACTCAATTCGAATCCCCAGATCGTGCTCGACCCCTGCGCGTTCCGGAACACCGCGAGACTTTGGTTGGCGGCCGGGCCGAATTCGGCGAATTGGGCCTGATAGTCGTCGAACGTCTCGTAGTAGCCGTCGAATTGCGTGTGCAACTGGTTCTCGAACCAATTCGCCTTCCATCCGAGTTCATAGTTGATGACCGTCATGTCGCTCCACGGCAGCATTGGCGGCAGCAGGTTGATGCCGCCCACGACGTGACCGCGCGACACCAGACCGTAGACGAACTGATCGTCGTTCAGCGTCCAGTTCAAGCCGACCTTCCAGTCGGTGTCGGTCTCGCTCATCTCCTGCGAATTCACGCCGGGACCGGTGCCCGGAAACGGAAACGTCGGCGGAGCCGATCCCGGACCCCACACGATCTGCAGGTGCTGCTGCAACTGGTAGTAGCTGTAGCGCGCACCGAGATCGAGCGACAACGCGTCGGTGATCTTGAAGCCGATCTGTCCGAACACCGCCAGGTCGTCCGTATTCTGTTCGACCGGGCTCGCGAACCACGGAAACTCCAGTCCGGCGGGCGCACCAAAGAAGAACGGCGCGAACGCCTGCAACTGCGTGAAGGTGAAACCGCCAGCATCCCAGTTCGGAATGTCGAGGCGTTGTTTCTGCCCGAACACCCCAACGATCCAGGTGAGGCGCTGATCTTCCGATGACAACAGGTTGAATTCCTGCGACCAGATACCGACGTCGCCCTGGCTGTCGAATATCGAGATCGGGGTTTGCGTGGCATTTGCGTCGAGGTTATTGAACGTCTTGAGATCCTGATAACCCGTCAGCGACGTTACCGACATGCCATTGTCGAACTGATAGTCGGCGTTCAGCACGGTGCGAACCGATCGGTCTACGTACTTGAAGTTCGCGTTCTGTTCGATGTTGTTGAACAGCGAATGCCCCGGCGACGTCGTCACGTTGCCGCCGAAATCGAGATTGGAGATGTCGGTCTTCAGCACCACATCGAGTTGTTCCATCGGCTGCCAGCGCACCCCGATCCGCACGCTGTCGAGGTCCTGATCGCCGGGATGCCCGCTGTAGTCGCCGGACAGGTTGCCGTAGTAGTCGTCGCGATCGAACTTGTGATACGCCACGCGTACCGCAACGGTGTCACCGATCGGCGCATTCACGACGCCGGTGAGTTCCCTTTGATCGAAGTTGCCGGCGCCGAGTTCGACGTTCGAGCTGAACTTGCCGAGCTCCGGACTGGTGGTGCGGATGAACAACGCACCACCCGCAGCGCTCTTGCCCGAGAAGGTTCCTTGCGGGCCGCGCAGCACTTCGATGCCGGCCATGTCGAAATACGGTTCGTTCTGGAAATAGCCGGCGAGCGTCGGCGCGCCGTCCTGATAGATCACGACCCCGGACGGCAACTCGACGTCGACCTGACTGCGGCCGATGCCGCGGATGTTGAACACGTTTGCGGAGCCGTAGTCGGAAATGGTCACCGATGGCGCCGCGTATTGCACGGCGGTCAGGCCGTACACGCTCTTGTCCTTCAAATCCTCGCCGGTCAGCACCGTTGCCGCGACGCCGGTCGTCTGCAGATCCTCGGTGCGCCGCTGCGCGGTGATGACGAGTTCTTCGACACCCTTCGGTGCAGAAGCGGCCGAGCCGGTCGCGTCTTCCGCGGCCGCGGCGATGCGAGGTACGCCTAGAAACGACAAACAGAAAACAGCAACGTGAAGCGCGGACAAAGAACGACCGGAACTGGTCTGCATGAGACTCTCCCCAATTACCCCGGCCGAAGCTTCGCACGATGTGAAATCGTTTTCAACGCGTCGGCGCGTCGTATGACCATCGAATGACGCGCTTTGCTACTGTCTTCTGGACGCGCGGAACGCTTCGAGTTGGGTGCGGCGACCGGCGGGCTGATAGCTGTACAACAATGCGCGCCGCTGCTGATCCGAGAAGTTCTGCGCCGACTGATGAACCAGCATCGGGCCGAAGTACACGACGGTGCCGGCCGGCACCTCGAGTGGAATCGGCTTCGATTCCGGATACGCAGCCGCATCGACTTCATTCGCTGCGAACCGGTCGCCGTCGGTGCGCGTCTTCCACATGCCGGCGCGATGGCTGCCGGGAATCACGAACAGGCAGCCGTTGCCGATGTTCGAGTCGTCCAGGAACAGCATCGCCGTGGCGACCTCGTTCGCGTTCTCGGCCGGATGGATCCAGTACGGATAATCCTGGTGCAACGGATTGACGCCACCATACCGCGGCCGTTTCAGGTTGAGTTTTTCGGTGAACAGATCCAGGGCTTCGTAGCCGATGATGTCCTTCATCGGTTCGATGAAGCGCGCGTCGTAGCCCCACGCCTTCAGAGACGGCGACAGATGCGCGAACGGCTCGATACCGTGCACGATGTCGGTATCGCCCTCCCACTTGATCACTACGCCGTTCGAGTAATCGGAATCGAAAACGTAGTTGCTGACCTTCACGCGTTGGCCCTGGCGATTGCGCACGAGTCGCTCCACCAGATCTTCGCTCGCATCGACGATCTGCCGGCACTCGTCTGCGGAGAAGGCCGCTTCGCGCACGACGAATCCATCAGACGCGTATTGCTCCCGTTCCGCGGCGCTCAAGCGTCCCAGCCCTGACATGGCGGTTCCTCTGAAAACGATTTCACGGCTATGGTAGGGTACGAACTTCGCGTTCGCGGAGCAACGGTGGGAGGGCCGCATGGCAAACGCCGCTTTCAATCCTTCGTCGATCATCGCCCGCGAGCGGCTCGCCGAAATCGACGCCGGTTACGCGCTGCCGACGCAGTGGTATCGCGATCCCGACGATCTTCGCGCTCGAGCTCGAACGCATCCACCGTCGCGCGTGGCATTTCGCGACGCATATCGGCGACCTGCCGAACAACGGCGACGTCTATCTGCGCAGCATCGCGGGTGTGCCGGTCGTACTGGTGCGCGACGATACGGGCGTGGTGCGCGGCTTCCTCAACGTGTGCCGGCACCGCAGTCATCCGGTCGTGATCGAAGTCGGCAACCGCAAGGTGTTGCAGTGTCACTACCACGGCTGGAAGTACCGGCTCGACGGCAGCCTGCTCAACGCGCCGCATAGCGAAGACGACGCCCGGTTCGATCCGGCCGAACTCGGCCTGGTGCCGGTCGCCACGCACGTGTGGGGACCAATGATCTGGATCAACCTCGATTGCAGCGCGCCGTCGTTCGACGACTGGATTCGCGGCATGCCGGAGCTGATGAAACAGCGCGGCCTCGATGTCGATCAGCACGTGTTCGGTTTCGACAACACGTGGGAGATGGACGCGAACTGGAAGGTGTTCCAGGACAACACCATCGAGTGCTATCACTGCCCGACCACCCATCCGGAACTCGCGCGCGTGCTGGAGATGAAGCAGGCGAAGCAGGAGTTCCACATCGGCAATCGCTACTGGATTCACCACCGCATTCCGTTCCGCGACGGCATCACCTCCGGCATCACGTTCAAGAAAATGCCGGGCGAGCAGCTGAACTACTTCTACTACTGGGTGTTCCCAACGACCTATCTACAGCACGCCGGACGCGGCTTCGACATCGGTTCGGTGGACGTGATCGGCGTCGACAAGATCCGCTTCCGCCACATCTGCTTCCTGCCGCCTGACACGCCGGCGGACATTCTCGCGAAAGGGAAACGCCAGCTCGACGCCGACGCCACCATCGCGCAGGACGTCGAAATCTGCAATCGGGTGCAATCGGGACACAACACCGGCCTCGCGCCGACCGGTCGGTTCGTCGCAGCGCCGGAATTTCTGCTGGCGCATTTCCAGCGCTTGGTCGTGGAGATGGTGTGCGGAGAACCGGCGGCCTGATCCGCTCGTTAGTCCAGCGTCACGCGCGGCATCACGAAGCAGTAGACGCGATACGCGAGCTCGGTCCAGGCGGTGGGCTGCGACGCATGTCCCGGCAGCAGCGGCGGATTGCGCGGTGCGAACTCGACGCGAACGGCGATCTCCGATCGACCTTGCGTAAGGCTCAACGGCAACAGGAATTCTTCGTCGCGGAAGCGCCGATTCGACGTGATGATGCGCGGCCGGCTGGCGCCGAGCTCGCCGTCGAAGTACGGAAACGAGTGATAGACCGTATTCGATCCGGCGGTGTACCAGACGCCCGCCTCCGCCCATCCGTCGTCGGTCGCCACCGAAACGATCGCGCGCTGATTCGCCCACTGGTAGTCGAGCGTTCGACGCAGCATCACGCCGTGGTTGTCCGGACGGATCCGTACGACGAACTCCGACGCACCGAGCGTTCTGCGCCCCTTTAGAGTTTCGGCAGGGAAGATTTCGATTTCGCCAGGGCGCTCTTCCAGGAAGACGGCGCGGCCACCGGCAACATCGACGTCGTCGCGCACTTCGAACGCGCCGGATTTTGCGACGGCATCGTCCGGAGTCAGCACGATCTCGTCCGCCGCCGCTTCGAAGTCCGCAAGCGGCCGCTTCGCCCGCGCCGGGCTCAGCAGGATTCGCGCGATCGCCGGCTGGCCGATCCGCGGTTGCACGCGCAACCGTTGCGAACCGTCCCGCGCGAACTCGATCACCGACACCGGCGCGCTCGCAGTCTGAAACCGATACGCGCCCGGTTCGCGACCCAGATTCAGGAATCCGCCGAGCCCGGTGCATGCCTCGCGCGCCCGACCGGAGCCGATGTCGTCGTTGGTCTCCACCCACACCGCGGCATCGAACAAGCCGGCTCCGGCGCGCAGCTCTACCCACAGGTGATAGCGGCCGCTCGGCGCGTCGAATCGATAGTCGACGAAATGATCGGGCGCAACCTGCGGCCGCGCGATCGCCGCCGACAGATGATCCGGGCCGAGTTCGTATCGCGACGTGACTTCGTACGGCGCGGTCGCGTCCGGTGAGCGATAGCGATGCGAGGTCTCGCTCTGCGGATCGCCGATATCGAGCGAATCGGTGAGCGTCAGGCTGGCGCTCGGCAATCCATACCAATGCGTTACGGACCGGTAGTGCTCGATCGATTCGTTTTCGCCGCCGTGTTCGAAGCAGATTTTCGCGCGGTGCCCGAACGGCATCAGATCGCCGAGCAGGAACCGATAAGCCGAGTGGATCAGATCGAGCGCACTCTTCGCCTGCTTCGCGTCGACCACGCCGACGGGATGACCGGCCAACGGCAGCGTCATGGTGCGGCCGCCCCAGTAGTCGCCGCCACCGCCCCACTCCTCCGTGCCGGTGCCCTGTACTTGCGGCGTTCGGCTGTCGTCGAAAAAGAAGCGAGGATCGCCCTCCAGCGTCGTCAGCACGTTGCGATCGGTGAACACGAACGAAGTGCCGACGAGACTTCCGGACCAATCCGGCGAACCTTCGACGTTGCGCGTGTCGAGAAACACCAGATCTTCACCGAACGGCGGTTCGCCGTGGTCGCGATAGGTCGCGTGAAAATACCCGACGTGGTTCCACGGACCTTCGTACCGGGCAGTTCGCAGCACCCACCGCACGTCGTCGATCGACGCGACGCCGTCCACGCCAACCAACTCGATCCTCGCGGCGCGAAAGAACGGCATCGGAAACTGACAACTCAGCACTACTCGTCCGCCGACGAAGCGGATCGCCGTCGGCAGCGCCTTGACGAGCCATTCGCGGCCATCGGGGTTGTGCAACGTACCCGCGCCGAACAACAGATCGAGCGGCGCGTCTACGGACGCATGCTCGCGATCGTCCCACGTGATCAGTAAACGTACGCCGCCGAAATCGACCGCCCGGGTGGCCGGCGCGGAAAACTCGAGGTAGTTGATGGTAGCCGGGCCGTCGCGCAGCTCGCAGATCGTCCGCGCTGTTGCACGCACCGGCACGGTTCCGCCGTGCTTCACACCGCCGGCCGCCTGATCGGATCCGGCACTCGCCAACAGATCCAGTACGTCGCGATCCGGTACGTTGCGCGGGTTCCATGAAGCGAGCGCACGGCTCAGCGGGAGGCCCGGTACGAACTGGTGATAGATGTAGTAGCCGGTGCCGTAGTACGTGCGCGAGTGCGCCAGCCGCAGCCGGTCCAGAAACGCCATCGGCACCCAGTTCAGGTCGGCGCCGTGCGTCGTCGCGTAGGTATACGTGAGCGGCGTCGGAAACGGCGCTTTCGGCAGGAACACCGCGCCGTCGAGTTTCTGCGTGGGATCGCGCGTGGTCGATTCCTCGACCACGTGGTCGACACCGTCGATCTCGTAGTGCCACGGGCTTCCGTGCCAGTGATTGGTACGCACGAAATACAGCACGCCGCTGCCTTCCACATCGAGCGTGACGTTGAAGTTCTCGGCGACCTGATACAGATAGTGCGACGCGTCAGCGGTGTTGTTGTGGCCGGTGCGATCGAAAGTCGAACGCAGGTACGCGCGCACGCCGATGCGTTGCTGCGCCCACCGCTGCCATTGTCGATACGCGTCGAGCGCCACCGGTACGGTCGGCGGCGCGTCGGCGTTCCTCTCGTCCGGCTTGCTCATTCAGCCACACACTGCGTCGCCGTGAGCACCCAGCGTTGGTGCGTCGCCTGCGATTCCAGCACGCACTCGCCGTCGTGCTTCAACAGCACGAACTGCACAGGTGCACGTATTTCACGCCCCATGATTCGGTTGTTCTGCGCATCCCGATGCACGCCGGGCTCGATGATCAACTGGCTGCTACCCGTGAGTGCGTCGTCCGCGAGCGTCACGTCGGCGCCGTTCAGGGCCGCGGCGACGGCGGCGTGCAGGGCTGCGCGGCTGGCGGCGTCCGGATCGACGATGCGGGCCGGCCGCTCGTCGGAGCGACAGGCGCACAGCAGCAGCGCTGCCGAAACATAGCCAACGATCTCACTCCGTCGCAATGATCACCGCCGCATGATCCGATTCTGCAGCAGCAACGGCTTGCGAATCACACCGTCGCCGGATTCGCCCGAAGAAAGCGCAGCCGTGCCGGGAGGTGCAAACCCCGAAGGCGTGGGACACGTCGTCGTTTGTCGATACGCAAGTGCCGCCGCGAAACGTTGCTCCAGCGGATCGCCCAACGCGTGCGAGTAATCGTCGCCCACCGAACAGCCGGTGACGACCGCACCGACGTTGCTCACCGTGTTGGCCGGCGAGAAACCGTTGGGATAGTCCCCAAAGGCTTTGTTGTTTACGCCCTGAAACTCGATGCTGAAATACGTCGTGCCGCAATTGTCCTGCGGATAAAAGCCGTACGGCTTGCCGCACGTCGTCGAACCGATCTGGATCACCTCCACGTCGACCCCTTGCAGCGAATTGACGATCGACTCACTCGCCGAACACGTCCCCGATCCGGTCAACACGAACACGCGCGGCAGGTTCAGTTGCGGCAGCGCCGTGCCCGACGGCGTCGAGAAACCGCCCGCCGTGGAATGAAACGGCACCGGGGTGAGCGGGTCGCCCGTCACCGGATCCGTCGTCGGGTGCTTGTTGTTGAACACGGTCGACTCGAACGTCTTGCCGGCCGTGCGTGCGTTGCCGGCGATCATGTATGCGAGTTCGCTTGCGATGTCGAGAAAGCCTCCGCCGTTGTAGCGGATGTCGAGCACCAGATCGCTGATGCCGGCGGTGTTCAACTGATTCACCGCGTCGATCAGTTCCTGTTCCGCAGTGGCGATGTGGTCGTTGAACAGCATGTAGCCCACGTTGCCGGACGCCGTTGCCACCGTGGTCACGTTCTGCACCGGCGTCGAGGTCACATCGACCGACGTCATCGTCACCGTGCGCGTAGAGGCGGAGCCCGGATCCTGCACCACGAACGTATGGCTCTCGCCGGCCGCCGCCGGAAACAAGCCGGCGTTCAACGTATCCACTGCCGCCGCGCTGCCGTCGTTGACGGCATCCACGCCATCGACCTGCAGCACCATCACGCCTCGGAACAGGTTCGCTCCCGGTGTCACCGCTGGCGTATTGGGGTCGGTGTACGCGACCACGATCTGGCGCGGCGGCCGCGACGCGATGAGCGCCCACGTGGCGCCGTAACCGGCGGTTACGCCCGACTGCGCGAAGTCGACGAAGTCGCTGGTCGACATCGTGAAGTGGAACTGATCCTTCGGCTTCCCGGACGAGGTCGTCGCCATGGTCTTCAGCAGATCGAAGTAATTTGCGGTGGCGTACAGCGACGGGTCGCGATCGACGATTTCGTTGTACCAGAGATAGAGGTCATTGCTCCACGAGCGCAACCAGTTGTTCTCCGTGAGAACCGTTCCCGGCTTGTCGGGAAACGGGCGCCCGGTAAGCGGATCGGTGCCGCTGCGCGGATTGACGCATTGCGCCTCGAAGGTGCTCGCCGGGCTGAATACGCCCGCGGTCCAACCGCCCGGCGCAGGGGCGCCGCCGCCACCGCTACCCCCTCCGCCGCCGCATGCCGTCAGTCCGAACATTGCACCGACGCAAATCAGCACGCACAGCGGGGTAGATTTCATGCGCGGTCTTAGGCCTCACAATTTGGCAGACAAGAATTCACCTTACGCGAGCGCTTGTCGATAGCAGCGCTTTCGGAATACCGTGATCGTCGCTAACGAGACCACTATGGCATGGCCGAACAGTCCTCCAGTCTGACATCTTCGATCTGGGCCGCGCTCGACGGCGATCACGCGTCGCTCGGCTCGTTGCATTTCGATGGCGATGGCGACCTGCCATCGGCGTTCCGCGTCACCGATCTCGCGAGCGCATCGATCGCGGCCGCGTCGGTCGCAATCGCAGAACTGTTGAGTTTGCGTAGCGGCACGTCGCCGAGCGTACGTGTCGATCGTCGTCTATCGTCGTTCTGGTTTGGTTTGTCGATTCGGCCGGTCGGATGGTCGCTGGCCATACCGTGGGATCCGATCGCGGGTGACTACGCATCGAGCGACGGCTGGATCCGTTTGCACACGAATGCGCCGCATCATCGCGCCGCGGCCGAACGCGTGCTCGGAAAGCACGCGGACAGGGAGAGCATGGCGGCGGCGGTGAGTCGCTGGACGAAGACCGCGTTGGAAGCCGCTATCGTCGAAGCCGGCGGTTGCGCGGCCGAGATGCGTTCCGTCGCGGAATGGCAAACGCATCCTCAAGGCGTCGCGCTTGCATCCGAACCGCTCGCGCGGCTCGCAGCGACCGACGCGGGTCCGCGGCCGCATTGGCAGGTGGACCCGGCGCGTCCACTCGCCGGTATCCGCGTGCTCGACCTCACGCGCGTGCTGGCAGGACCGATCGCGAGCCGTTTCCTCGCCGGATACGGCGCCAGCGTATTGCGCATCGATCCGCCCGATTGGAACGAGCCCGCCGTCGTCCCCGAAGTGACTTTGGGCAAGCGGTGCGCGCGCCTCGATCTCAAAGACGCTAACGACCGCAGTCGGTTTCATGCGCTGCTCGAATCGGCAGACGTCCTGCTGCACGGCTATCGCGCCGACGCGCTGGAACGGCTCGGTCTCGACGCAACATCGCGAGCCCGCCTGCACCCCGGTCTCGTGGATGTGAGTCTGAATGCGTATGGATGGTCAGGTCCGTGGCGGAATCGCCGCGGCTTCGACAGTCTGGTGCAGATGAGCGCGGGGATTGCCGATGCGGGCATGCGCCGCAAGGCGGCCGAGCGGCCGACGCCGTTACCGGTGCAGGCGCTCGATCACGCCACCGGCTATCTCATGGCCGCGGCGGCGGTGCGCGGCATCGCGCGCCGCGTGGCGGATGGACGCGGTAGTCGCGCGCAGTTCGCGCTGGCGCGAACGGCACGACTGCTCGTCGAACAAGGCGATCAACCGAGTTCGTCCTCGGTGGCGCGCGAGACCGAAGCGGACTTGGCGGCCGGTGTCGAACGAACTCCCTGGGGCGAAGCGCGTCGGTTGTCGCCGCCCGTGTCCATCGATGGCACGCCGATGCGCTGGGACTTGCCCGCCGCCGAACTCGGGTCGTCCGACCCGGTGTGGCGCTGAGCGTCGGCGCGAAACGCGTCGATGTCGTCGAGGATGTCCGCCAGATACTGATAGCGCAGTTCGCGCACCTGTACCCAGCGTCGGTACCAGTCGCGCATCTCGCGTAATGCCGCGTGGTCTTCCGAGGTTCGATTCCACTTGTCGCGTAGCGACTCCACCATCGATTCCATGATCCTTCTCCAGTGTCCTTTCATCCCGATTTCCTTCA
Source organism: uncultured Gammaproteobacteria bacterium (assembly GCA_963787045.1). Classification (GTDB taxonomy): domain Bacteria; phylum Pseudomonadota; class Gammaproteobacteria; order Pseudomonadales; family Azotimanducaceae; genus DATJGR01. Next base: position 18,148 of record CAWBBR010000004.1, read on the forward strand.
TGCGGGTGCCATCGTATGACGTCTCTCCTGACAGCGATGTGACAGTAGGGAGAACGCCGCGGCCCAAATTCCTCAAGTCTCCTGACAACGGTGTGTCAGTAGGGCGCTAGGCGCTGTCGGTTGCAGTGGTAGCATCCTTGCCATGAGACCTGCCGACCGCCTGTTCCAGATCGTGTTGCTGCTCGGCCGCGGCCGGGTGCTGACCGCCAGGATCCTCGCCGACCGGCTCGAGGTGTCGGAACGCACCATCTACCGCGACATCCAGGACCTCATGGTTTCGGGCGTACCGATCGAAGGCGAAGCCGGCGTCGGTTACTGCTTACGGCGCGGCTACCAGATTCCGCCGCTGATGTTCGACGAACAGGAACTGCAGGCACTGGTGTTCGGCGCCGACGTGGCGAAGTCGTGGGGCGACGTCCGCATGGCGCAAGCGGCAGACCGGATCCTCGCCAAAGTCGACGCGGTGTTGCCGGAACGGCTGCGGCCGCAATTGCACTCGCAACGGCTGGTCGTTCCCGATGTGCGGATGTCCGAGTCGACCACCAAGATGCTCGGCGACGTGCGCGACGCCATCAACAGCCGCATGCGCGTGTTCGTCGAGTATCACGACGTCGGCGGCGAGACGAGCGAGCGCATCGTGTGGCCGCTGACGCTCGCGTACTGGGGCATGAGCTGGACGCTCGGCGCCTGGTGCGAACTACGCCAGGATTTCCGCAACTTCCGGGTCGATCGCATTTCCGCGGCGCGGGGCTTGCGCTCCACGTTCCCGGACGAACCGGGTAAACGCCTCGAAGACTACTTCGCATCGTCCGCTTGCGGCAGCCGCAACGGCCGCGCGCCCCAAGAAATGCGTCAGTGACTTCGGTGTCGCCGCGCGCCAGCCGCGCGGCCGCTGGTCTAATGATGGCCGGCGTGATGGCGACGCTGCTCGTCGGCAACCTGCTCAGCAGCCTCTCGCCGATGTACATCGGCGCCCTCATGGAGAACCTGCATCTCACCGAGGCCGACGCCGGCCTCGTGATGACGGTCGAACTGATCGCGGCGGCCGCATCGCTGACGCTGTTCTCGCGCAAGCTGGTCGCGTTCCCGCCGTTCGGTCTCGCCGCGGTCGGGACGGCGGTCGTGCTCGCGGCACAACTGGCATCCGCCTTCGTCGCCGACCTGCCGCTGCTGTTGTGCGTGCGCGCGCTGTCCGGCATCGGCGCATCGTTCGCGCTGCTCGCCGCCAGCATCTTGATTTCGCGCCGGCCCGATCCCGATCGCTACATCGCGATCGCGATGGTGGGCACCACGCTCGTGTTCACCGGCATCATGGGCATTTGCGGCATCGTAATTGCGCGGTACGGGCTCCTCGGCTTCTATCTGGTGGCGGCCGGTACGACCGTCGCGCTGCTGCCGCTCTTCGTTGCGATTCGCGCAGTAACGCTCGCCGTTGCCTCGCCCTCCCTTCCGGCAACTCCGGTGCCGCCAACGATTCTGTCCAGCCGCGGTGCAACCATCATCGCCTTCGTAGTCGCGATCATCGGTCTCACCTTCATCGGTCAAGCGGCCTGGAGCTTCGCACAACGCAGCGGCACCAATGCCGGCATCGCCGCGGCCGAGATCGGCGGATGGCTCGCCGGATCGAATCTGCTCACGGTAGTGGGCTCGATGGTCGCCATCTGGGTGTCGGGCCGCGTCACCAGTATCGTGCCATTGATCGTCGGCGTGCTGGCCACCGGCCTGACCGGTGCGATGCAGATCGGCGCGCAATCGAGTTGGACGTTCGAGTTCCCGGTACTGCTGAACGGGTTCGCATTCGGATTCTCGACGCCGTTCGTCTTCGGCACCGGCGCCCGCCTCGACCGCAGCGGCACCGTCGTCGCCTACCTCAACAGCGCTGTCCTGTTCACCCAAGCCGCCACGCCGCTGTTCGCCGGCGAACTGATCGAGTACGGCTCCTACCAGTCGCTCGGGATCATCCTCGGCATCGGCACCGTTCTCGCGACCGCGCTGATCGTGCCGGCGTGCCTGGCGGCGCCGACGCGCCCGCTCGGTTGAGCTTCGATTCACGGCGGAGGTGAGTGCTGCGTCGGACCCGCTCGAGCCATTTCTGACGCGAAGCTCGCCCGCGACATCTGCGTCGCGGGAAGGCAGACTGTGCCGCCACGAAACGAGGAGGCATCGATGGGAATCCGACTGACCACGAATCTGACCGCACTCGCACTGCTGTTGTGCGCAAGCGTGGCGTCTGCGGAAGGCGCCGACCTGAAGGATCCGAAGCAGAAGCTCAGCTACGCCATCGGCACCGAAATCGGCGCCAACCTGAAAAAACAGGGCGTGGACATCGATCCGAAAGCGTTCTCTGCCGGGCTCGCCGACGCACTCGCCGGGAAGCTGCAGATGACCGACGCGGAGATCAAAGAGGCGATGAACTCGGCGCGCACGCAGCTGATCGCGAAACAGCAGGCGAAGCAGCAAGCCGATGCAACAGTGAACGCTAAAGCCGGCGATACGTTTCTGGCCGCCAATGCCAAGAAGGAAGGCGTGAAAACGACCGCCTCGGGTCTCCAGTACAAGGTGCTGAAGACCGGTACCGGCAAAACACCGGGTCCGAAAGACACCGTTAAGGTGCATTACCAGGGCACGCTGCCCGACGGCACCGTGTTCGACAGCTCGATCGCGCGCGGCGAACCGGTGACGTTCCAGGTCGACGGCGTGATCCCGGGCTGGACCGAAGCGCTGCAACTGATGAAAGAAGGCGACAAGTATCAGCTCGTCATTCCGCCGAAGCTCGCCTACGGCGCGTCCGGCGCCGGCGACAAGATCGGTCCGAATCAGGTGCTCATCTTCGAAGTCGAGTTGATCGACATCGAGAAGTAGTTCGGCATTCGCCAACGACGAAGGTCTACCAGGGCGCGATGGGATTCAGCGACTACCGCCGAGTCCGCGCTTCGAGAGCGTGTCCTGAAGCGCGCGCAGAGTTTGCTCGCACGCGCTCGTCGCCTTGCCTTTCTCGTTCAAGGTCAGCAGCAGCGAGCGCACGTTGGTGTTGCGCCGCGAGAGGTCGACTATCTGCGCGTTCAGTGACATGAAACGGTCGAAGGCCGCTTGCGCCTCCGCGACCCGAGGTTGAGCCGACGATGGCGCAAGCGGCCGCAGCGAGTCGAGCGCACTCCGCACGTCGGCTTCGGATGTCTTCATCTGCTGCTCGATGCGGGTCATCACTGCATCGTCGGCTTCCGCAATGTGTGGCGCCTGCGCGACCTGAATGGCGCGGAGATCCGCAACCGCACCGGCGACAAGCGCCCGCAATCTCCACGCGTCGGTGGCAGGAACAGCTGGCACGATCGCGTTGAGCGCTTGCGCGAAGGCGTCCGCGGCCTGCCGCGCCTCGCCGAACGAGAGACGCTGCGCTTTGAGGTTCGTGTTCTCGACAGCGAGTTCGAGAATGCGGCGGTCCAGGTCGCGATACTCGGTGAACGCATCCACGAATTCCTCGAGCAGCCGCGTCTCATCGGCGTAGTTTAGATCGTGTAGCACCGGACGTAGCGCATCGATATCCGCTTGTACCTGCTTCTTCACCGCTTCCGCCTGTTCGGCGAGGGCGATCGACGCCTCGTCCGTGTTGGCCATCACCGCCTGGTTGGCGGCATTGCTCGCCCGCTCGAATTGGATGAAGAGGTCTGCTGACAGCCCCCTCGCTTCGGTGAGTCGCTCGAGTGCGGTGCCTTCGCTGCAGCTGGCCAGCACTGCGGAGGCGATCGCCATCACCCCGGCCGACTTGATGCCTCGGCGACCACCACGCAGTGCTGCGCTCTGCGCCATGCTGACCACCTATTCGTGCGCTATTGCGTCCAGTTGCAGATTCAAGCTCAGCACGTTTACACGTGGCTCACCCAGAAATCCCAGTTGCCGCCCCTCGGTGAACTCGTCTACCAGCGCCTTGACCTGCGCGGGATCGAGGTTGCGGACTCTCGCAATGCGCGCCACCTGGTACTCGGCGGCGGCCGGGCTGATGTGCGGATCGAGACCGCTGCCCGACGCCGTGACGAGATCGGCCGGCACCGGCGCGGTGTTGTCCGGATCCGCATCGCGAAGCGCCTTGATCCGCGCGGCGACGGCATCGGTCAGCGCAGGGTTCAGCGGACCCTGGTTCGATCCGCTCGACGCGGCCGCGTTGTATGGATACGGCGCCGTTGCGGAAGGGCGGGACCAGAAGTGACCGGGATCCGCAAACGGCTGGCCGATCAGCGCGGAACCGACGACCTTGCCGTCCTTCTCGATCAGGCTGCCGCCCGCCTGCCACGGAAACACCGCCGATGCGATTGCAGTAACGGCAGCCGGATAAACGCCCCCCAGTAATACCGTCATCAGCACGGTCATCACCAGCGCGGGTCTCAAGTTCGACAACATCATGATTGGCTCTCTTTCTGTCAGAGTTGGGTGCTTCACGCGGCACCGACGACCGCCAGCACCACGTCGATCGCCTTGATGCCGATGAACGGCGCGATGACTGCCCCCGATGCCGTACACCAGCAGGTTGTCGCGCAGCAGCCTCGCGGCACCGACCGCGCGGTATTTGACGCCGCGCAGCGCAAGCGGGATCAACGCCGGGATGATCAGCGCGTTGAAGATCACCGCTGAAAGGATGGCGCTGTTCGGCGTCGTCAGATGCATGACGTTGAGCGCGTTCAACTGCGGATACGTCGTGGCAAACGCCGCCGGAATGATCGCGAAATACTTCGCGACGTCGTTCGCGATCGAGAACGTCGTCAGCGAACCGCGCGTGATCAGCAGTTGCTTACCGGTCTCGACGATTTCGATCAGCTTCGTCGGATTGGAGTCGAGGTCGACCATGTTGCCGGCTTCTTTCGCGGCCTGCGTGCCGGTGTTCATCGCCACCGCGACGTCGGCCTGCGCGAGCGCCGGCGCGTCGTTGGTGCCATCGCCGGTCATCGCAACCAGCCGACCTTCGGCCTGAGAATCGCGAATCAGCTGCAACTTGGCTTCCGGCGTCGCTTCGGCGAGAAAGTCGTCGACGCCTGCCTCGGCTGCGATCGCGGCGGCCGTCAGCCGGTTGTCGCCGGTGATCATCACCGTGCGGATGCCCATGCGGCGCAGTTGCGCGAAGCGCTCCTTGATGCCGCCCTTCACGATGTCCTTCAGCTCGATGACGCCGAGCACGCGCGCATTTTCGGCGACCACCAACGGCGTGCTGCCGAGCCGCGCGATGTTGTTGACTGCGGTTTCCACCTCGGCCGGATACCTGCCGCCATTGCCGGTGACGTAGGCGCGGATCGCGTCGGCCGCGCCTTTGCGAATCTCGCGATTCTGGAAATTCACGCCGCTCATGCGCGTCTGCGCGGAGAACGGCACGAACGTTGCGCCCATCGTCGCGATGTCGCGTTCGCGAAAGCCGAACCGCTGCTTGGCGAGCACGACGATCGATCGACCTTCCGGCGTGCTGTCGGCGAGCGACGCGAGCTGCGCCGCGTCGGCGAGTTCCTGTTCTGTCACGCCGCTGACGTGCGCGAACGACGACGCCTGACGGTTGCCCAGCGTAATCGTGCCGGTCTTGTCGAGCAGCAGCACGTCGACATCACCGGCGGCTTCGACGGCACGACCCGACATTGCGATGACGTTCGCGCGCAGCATCCGGCCGATGCCGGCGAGACCGATCGCAGACAACAATCCGCCGATCGTCGTCGGAATCAGACACACGAGCAGCGCAACCAGCACGGTGATGGTGATCGGTGCGCCGTTCCCCGCGACTTCGACGCTGTAGAGCGAAAACGGCAACAGCGTGACGGTGGCGAACATGAACACGATCGTCAGCTTGACCAGCAGGATCATCAGCGCGATTTCGTTCGGCGTTTTCTGGCGCCGCGCGCTTTCGACCATCGAGATCATGCGATCGAGGAACGATTCGCCCGGATTGGCCGTGACGCGCACGACCAGCCAATCGGACAGCACGCGCGTGCCGCCGGTCACCGAACTGAAGTCGCCGCCGGATTCGCGGATGACCGGCGCCGATTCGCCGGTGATCGCCGATTCGTCGACCGACGCTACGCCTTCGATCACATCACCGTCGGCCGGAATGAAATCGCCCGCTTCCACGAGGAACGCGTCACCAGCGCGCAACGCGGCTGCATTGACGCGCGTCACTCCGCCCGAGCGCTGCGGTTCTGCCAGCTTCTTCGCGATCGTGTCGCGCTTGGCGGCCCGCAGGGTGTCGGCCTGTGCCTTGCTGCGACCCTCTGCAATCGCTTCGGCGAAGTTCGCGAACAGCACCGTGAACCACAGCCACAACGTGATGGCGAGGATGAAGCCCGCCGGTGCTTCGCCGCGGCCCGCGAGCGCCTGAAACCACAGCAACGTCGTCAGCACACTGCCGATGAAGACGACGAACATCACCGGGTTTCTCCACTGGTTCTGTGGAAGCAGCTTCACGAGCGCGTCGATCATCGCCTGCTTGAAAATGCTCGCAGTCACCAGCGAGCGTTGCGGTAACGCAGTACCTGCAGGTCTTGCAGCGACTGCTTGTGTGCTGTTCATGTGTTTACTCCGCTATAGAGCTGCAGATGTTCGACGATCGGTCCCAGCGCAAGCGCTGGGAAGAACGTGAGTGCGCCGATGACGATCACCACGCCAACGAGCCAGAACACGAACAGCGGCGTATGCGTCGGCAACGTGCCGGCACCAACTGGGACTCGCTTCTTCGTGACGACCGCGCCCGCGAGGGCGAGGACCGGCACGATGATCCAGTAGCGCGAGAAGAACATGACGGTGCCGAGCGCGGTGTTGTAGAACGGCGTGTTCGCTGACAACCCTGCAAAGGCGCTGCCGTTGTTGCCGCTCGCCGACGAGAACGCGTAGAGGATCTCGCTGAAGCCGTGCGCGCCCGGATTTGCGACACCGGCCTTTCCTGCGGCGAGCAGCACCGCCATCGCGGTACCGAACAACGCGGTGAATGCCGGCACCAGCACGACGATCGACGCCATCTTCATCTCGTAGGCTTCGACCTTCTTGCCGAGATACTCCGGCGTGCGGCCGATCATCAACCCGGCAACGAATACGCCGACGATGACGAACATCAGCATGCCGTACAGGCCGGAACCGACGCCGCCGAACACGACCTCACCGAGCTCCATCAACCACAGCGGCACCAGGCCGGCGAGCGGCGTGAACGAGTCGTGCATCGAGTTCACGGCGCCGCACGACGTCGCGGTCGTCACCGTCGCGAACAGCGCGGAGTTGACGACGCCAAAACGGGTTTCCTTACCTTCCATGTTGCCGCCCGACTGTGCGTCGCTGACGGTCTGATCGACGCCCAGTGCGGCAATGGCCGGGTTGCCTTGCGTTTCCGACCCAACGGCAACGCCGAGCAGAGCGACGAAGATGATCATCATCGCGGCGAGAATCGCCCAGCCTTGCCGCCGGTCACCGACCATGACGCCGAACGTGTAGCACAGCGCAACCGCAATACAGAACTCGGCGAGCATCTCGAGGAAGTTCGACAGCGGCGTCGGGTTCTCGTACGGATGCGCGGAGTTGACGTTGAAGAAACCGCCGCCGTTGGTGCCGAGGTGCTTGATCGCGATCTGGGAAGCGGCCGGCCCGAGCGCGAGCACTTGCTCCTTCTGCGTAGCGGTTTCGGTCACGGCTTTGCCGTCAGCGTCCTTCAGCGCCGCACCATCCGCATCGAGCTTCGGCGCGTCGTATTGCACTGACTCCGTCAGCGCACCTGTCGGATACGCCGAGAACGTCTGCACTACGCCTTGCGACACGAGCACCAGCGCCAGTACGAACGCGATCGGCAGCAGGATGTAGAGCGTGCCGCGCGTGAGATCGACCCAGAAATTGCCGAGCGTCTGCGACGACTGCCGCGCAAAACCGCGGATCACCGCGATCACCACCGCCATGCCCACGGCCGCAGACAGGAAGTTCTGCACCGTCAGCGCGACCATCTGCGTCAGATAGCTCATCGTGGTTTCGCCGCCGTAGCTCTGCCAGTTCGTGTTGGTCAGAAAGCTCACGGCGGTGTTGAACGAAAGATCCGGCGATACCGCGGCGAATCCTTGCGGATTGAGCGGAAGCACCGCCTGCAGGCGCTGCATCGCATACACCACGACGACGCTGACCAGCGCGAACAACAGCACCGCGATGGAGTACTCCGTCCAACGCATCTCTTTCGACGGATCGACTCCGCATAGCCGATAGAGCAGGCGCTCGAACGGCGCGCCAAGCCGGTTCAGGAACGCCGGTTCGCCTTCGTAGATGCGCGCCATGTACGATGCCCAGCGGTTTCGCCAGCGCCACCACGACGACCAGAAAGAACACCAGTTGAAGATAGCCGTTGCCACTCATCAGAATTTCTCCGGATACAGCAGCGCGACGACCAGATAGACCAGGATCGCGACCGCCAGAACACCGCTAACGATGTACATCCAGCTCATTGCGGCCTCCGCAGACGTTCGAAGTAAAAGGTCAATCGCGCAGCTGACGGCGACGAAGCCGACGATCAATCCGACGTACAGGAAGTCCATATCGTCTTCTCCCGAACAGGTTTTGCGTGCGTGGAATGGTGGGGGTTGCGGTGAAACCGCGTAGACAAAAACTGGCGGGCGCCGAATAAAGAACGCGTAAGGATTCGCGTTACGAGGGCGGACAAAACTGCAACGCCGTCGAAAAGATTGTAGGGTGCTGCGCTGAGTGCCCACGAGCACCGTTCGCACCGATGACCGAGCAACGTCCCGATCCCGACAAACTGCTGGAAAAGGTCCAACGCGCAGAGGCGCGCGCGGGCACCGGCAAGCTGAAGATCTTCTTCGGCGCGTGCGCCGGCGTTGGCAAAACCTACGCAATGCTGACCGAGGCGCGCGAGGTGGCCGCCGAGGGCGTCGATGTCGTCGTGGGCGTGGTGGAAACGCACCGCCGCGCCGACACCGAAGCGCTGGTCGAAGGTCTCGAGATCATTCCGCGCAGGACGCGTCGAGTATCGCGGCGCAGTGCTGCACGAACTCGACATCGACGCGGTGCTCGCGCGCGCGCCCGCAGCTGGTGCTGGTCGACGAACTCGCGCACAGCAACGCGCCTGGCTCGCGCCATCCGAAGCGCTGGCAGGACATCAAGGAGCTGCTGGCGCGTCGGAATCGACGTGTACACCACCGTCAACGTGCAGCATCTCGAGAGCCTCAACGACGTCGTTGGGCAGATCACGAACATCCGGATCTCGGAGACGGTGCCCGACAGCGTCTTCGACGAAGCCGACGAAGTGGAACTGGTCGACCTGCCGTCCGACGATCTGATCGCAGCGTCTGAAGGACGGGCAAGGTGTACATGCCCGAGCAGGCCGCGCATGCGATCGCGAATTTCTTCCGCAAGGGCAACCTGATCGCGCTGCGCGAACTCGCGCTGCGCCGCACGGCCGACCGCGTAGACGCGCAGGCACGCGAGTACCGCGACGACGCAGCGATCAAGCGCGTCTGGCAATTGAAGGAGCGCCTGGTGGTCGCCGTCGGTCCCGGCGCGCATTCGGAGCAGGTCGTACGCGCGGGGCGTCGCCTCGCCGGAAGCTTGCGCGCGGACTGGATCGCCGTTTACGTCGAAACTCCGGCACTGCAACGCCTTCCGGAGACGGAGCGCGCCCGGATCTTGCGCACGCTGCGTCTCGCGCAAGAGCTCGGCGCCGAAACGGCGACGGTACCGGGACAGGACGTCGCGAACGCGCTCATCGGATTTGCCGGCGAACGCAATGCCAGCAAGATCGTGCTCGGGCGCACGAGGCCCCTGCGTGGCGCCGTTGGCTGCGAACGATCCACGTACGACGCTCTGTTCGCGCACGCCGGTGCGGTAGATCTGCTGTCGTCGGCGGCGAAGCCAACCGAGCAACCGGCGCCGGCCGTCTCGATCGACGAACCGGAACGGCGCGATAGCGGGTCGAAGTGGCGCGCCTATGCGAGGCAGCGGTCGCGGTCGCCGTCATCAGCGTGATTGCGCTGTTTCTTCGCGATCACATCGACGTCACCAACATCGCGATGCTGTATCCTGCATCGCGGTCGTGTGGGTGTCGGCGCGTACCGGTCGCGGTCCGGCCATCGCCACGTCGGTGGTCGGCGTGGCTCTGTTCGATCTCATCTGCGTGCCGCCCTACTTCTACGTTCGCGGTGTCGGATACCGAATATCTGCTGACGTTCGCGGTGATGTTGATGGTGGCGCTGACGATCACCGAGCTGACGGCGGGAATGCGCTATCAGGCACGCATTGCCGCGCATCGTGAGCGCCGCGCCGCGGCACTGGCGGCGATGAGTCGCGAGCTGTCGGGCGCGCTCACCGCGCAGCAGATCGCCGAGATCGCCGTGCAACACGTTCGCGGCGTGTTCGAAGCGCCATCGATACTGCTGCTGCCTGACCGCGAGGAACGTTTGCACGTTGCGCCGGCCGGACAGGCGAATGCGCTGCCGAACGTCGACCTCTCCGTGGCGCAATGGGTACACGACCGTTGGCGAGCCCGCGGGATTCGGCACCGACACGCTCGCGGGTACTCCGATTCACTACGTGCCGTTGCGCGCGCCGGTGCGCAACCGCGGCGTGCTGGCACTCGCGCCGCGCAACGAACGCCTGATCTTCGTGCCGGAGCAACGCCGCCTGCTCGACACCTTCGCCGCGCAGATCGCGCTCGCATTGGAACGCGTGCATTTCGTCGAGGTCGCGCAAGAGGCCGAAATCGGCATGTCGTCGGAACGCCTGCGCAACTCGCTGCTCGCTTCGATCTCGCACGACCTGCGCACGCCGCTGTCGGTCATTGCCGGCGCGGCGGGCAGTCTGGTGGAGCAGGAGCTCACGCCCGAAGTGCGGCGGGAGCTGATCGCCACCATTCACGAGCAGGCGCTCAGCATGAGCGAACTCACCGCCAACGTGCTGGACATGGCGCGATTCGAGACCGGCGCGGTGCAGCTGAACCGGCAATGGCACCCCTTCGAGGAAGTGGTTGGCGGTGGTGCTCGACCGGTTGCGCAGTCGTCTCGAAGGGCGCCGCGTCGACGTCGATCTGTCGAAATCGCCACCGCTCGTCTGGCTCGATGCGGTGCTCATCGGTCAGGTACTCACGAACCTGGTCGATAACGCGGTGAAGTACACGCCGGCGCGTTCCACGATCGAGCTGAGCGCGGCCGCGGTTGGCGACGGCGTCGAGGTAGCGGTTTCCGATCACGGTGCAGGACTCCTGCCGGGCCAGGAGCAACGCGTGTTCGACAAGTTCTATCGCGTGCATCCGGAAGGCGCCACGCGGCGGCGCCGGACTCGGTCTCGCCATCTGCCGCGCCATCGTCGAGGCGCATCGCGGACACATCCGGGCCGACAATCGCGCCGGCGGCGGCGTTCGTTTCAGTTTCGTGCTGCCGCAGCCGAGTCAGCCCGTTGGTCCGCTGCCGGAAGTCGAAGCGACGACGGACAGCGATGAGTGATCCGCATCCGATCGTCGTGCTGATCGAGGACGAGCCGCAGATCCGTCGCCTGCTGCGCACCGTGCTGCCGCGCGCACGGCATCGAACTGTTCGAGGCGGATACCGGATCGAAAGGTCTCGTCGAGGTCGGCACGCGACGTCCCGACGTGGTGATTCTCGACCTCGGGCTGCCGGACATCGGCGGCGTCGAAGTGGTGAAACAGCTGCGCGAATGGACCGAAGTGCCGGTCATCATTCTGTCGGCACGCACGGACGAAGCGGACAAGATCGCCGCGCTCGACGCCGGCGCCGACGACTACCTGACGAAACCGTTCGGCGTCGGCGAGTTGCTCGCGCGCGCTGCGCGTGGCGATGCGCCGGTCCGCGCGAACACAGGAAGGCTCGCAGGCGTTTACGATCGGTCCGATTACCGTCGATCTGAGCGCGCGCCGCGTCGAACGCGACGGCGCGGCCGTACATCTGACGCCGATCGAGTATCGGCTCTTCGCGCTGCTCGTGAAGCACGCCGGCAAAGTGCTCACGCACCGGCATCTGCTGAAGGAAGTCTGGGGACCGTCGCACGTCGACGACGCGCATTACCTGCGGATTTACATGGCGCAATTGCGCCGCAAGCTCGAAGCCGACGCGACGCAGCCGCGCTACCTGATCACCGAGCCCGGCGTCGGCTATAGGCTTGCGCTGACATAAAGTCGGCGTCGCCATCCGCCGTGCGCGATGCGAAGATGGTTTCGAGCAGAAACGGAGTGATGCCGTGCGTTTAGGTGGCGGAAGACGTAGCGAAAACGTCGAGGACCGGCGCGGCATGGGCGGCGGAACCGTGGTCGGCGGTGGGCTCGGCACCGTCGTGCTGCTGTTGCTCGCGTGGTATTTCGGCATCGACCCGACGCCGCTGCTGCAACAGATGCAGGTCGACAGCGTTCCCGAGCAGCAACAGGGCACCGCGCCCGATCTGAAGAACGATCCGATGGCCGACTTCGTGGCCGCTGTGCTCGGCGACACGGAAGACACGTGGCAGGCGATCTTCGCGCGAAAGCAACGGCCACTATGTCGATCCGACCCTGGTGCTGTTCACCGACAGCGTGTCGTCCGCGTGCGGTTACGCCCAGGCGGCGATGGGGCCTTTCTACTGCTCGCAGGATCAGAAGGTATACATCGACCTCGGCTTCTATAAGGAACTGCGCGACCGCTTCAAGGCGCCGGGCGATTTCGCCGAAGCGTACGTGATCGCGCACGAGGTCGGGCACCACGTGCAGAACCTGCTGGGCATTTCCGATCAGGTGCAGGAACGACAGCAAACTGCCTCGAAGGCCGATGCGAATCGCCTGTCGGTGCGGGTCGAACTGCAGGCCGATTGCTTTGCCGGCGTATGGGCCAATCGCGCCGATCGCGCCAGACAGATTCTCGAAACCGGCGACGTCGACGAGGCGTTGACGGCCGCCACCGCGATCGGCGACGACCGTCTGCAACGTCAGACGCAAGGACACGTAACGCCCGACTCGTTCACGCACGGCACGTCGGAGCAACGGGTGCGCTGGTTCAAGCAGGGGCTCGCGTCGGGTTCGATCGACCACTGCGATACGTTCAACACCACCCAGTTGTGAGCGCTCGCGCGCTCGTTTTCGCGGCGCTGCTTCCCTGTCTTGCATTTGCAGCCGAGATCGCGCCGATCCCGGTGCGCGATTTCGCGCGTCTGCCCGAATTCGAAGACGCCAAGCTGTCGCCGACCGGACAGTATCTCGCGGTCGCGATGCGCCGCGACGGCGCGAAGATCCTCGTCGTATTGCGCCACGACACGCTCGAGGTCGCGAGCGTCGTCAAATTCAACGCACCGAACGAAGTGGATCGGTTCTATTGGGCGAACGACGAGCGCCTGCTCGTTTCGCTGGCGATCACGTTCGGCGCGTACGAATTTCCGATGTCCACCGGCGAACTGCACGCGGTAGACGCCGACGGCCAGAACGGACGCATGGTGTTCGGCCAGCGCGCCGAAGACCGCGATGCGCCCGGCCGTCTCGGCGGCGTGAAGGATTTCGTCGGCGGGCACAGCGTATTGCACCTGCTGCCGAACGATCCGCGCCACGTGCTGATCGGGACTTATCGCAGCAACAAAGGTCGTGAACAGATCAGCGAAGCGGCGCTGCTCGACATCTACACCGGCCAACTCCGAACCGTCGCATACGCACCGCTGCGCGACGCGTTCATGCTGGCCGACAACGACGGTGTGGTGCGCTTCGCGCTCGGCCGCAACAAAGATTTTGCTTTCGAGGTGCATTACCGGCGCGACGCAAAATCACCGTGGCAACGCGTCGCCACGACCTCGATCGGCGAAGGTCAGTTGCTGCCGATTGCGTTCGCCGATGCGCCGAACAAGGTGTATGTCGTCGACAATCGCGCCAGCGACACCAACGCGCTGTCGTTGCTCGACCTCGATAGCGGCGCGGTGCAGGAGCTGTTTCACGATCCGCGCGTCGATCTCGACCGCGCCGCACTGGCCGAGCCGGATCGGGTTCTTTACGCGGCGCGCTACGTTCCGGGCACGATCGACTACTACGTGATCGACGAAGCGAAACCGTATGCCGCGATCCTGAAAGCCGCGCTCGCGCGTTTTCCGAACGCCAGCATCGACATCACCAGTTCCACGCGCGATCGCAGTCGCGCCCTTGTGCGCGTCGTTAGCGACCGGGATGCAGGCACGTTCTACGAGTACGACGCGGGCGACGCTTCGTTCAAACGCGTGCTGACGGCACGGCGCTGGCTCGACCCCGCGCGACTCGCCGCGGTCACGCCGGTGACCATCACCGCGCGCGACGGACAACCGCTGCAGGGCTACGTCACGCGCGCCGACGGCGCGAGCGGCGCCGGTCCGCTGATCGTGATGCCGCACGGCGGACCGTTCGCCGTCAGCGACGTGCCGTTGTTCGACGAGATCGCGCAACTGTTCGCGCAGTACGGATACGCGGTACTCACCGTCAACTACCGCGGCTCGAGCGGCTACGGACGCAAGTTCCTCGCGGCCGGTTTCGGACAATGGGACGGGCTGATCCAACGCGACATCGCCGACGCCACCCGCTGGGCCATTTCGAGCGGCGTCGCCGATCCGAAACGCATCGCCATTTTCGGCATCAGCTTCGGCGCCTATTCCGCGGTGATGAACTCGATGCTGGAACCCGACCTCTATCAGTGCGCGGTGGGGATCTCCGGTGTGTACGACCTGCCGCTGATGCTCGAATCGGGCGATGTCCGCCGGCGCGCCGCCGGCCGCGCATTCCTGCAGCAGGCGATCGGCGACGACCGCGCCGCGCTGGAGCGGAGTTCGCCGGTTCAGAACGCGGCGCGCATCAAAGTGCCGCTGTTCATCGCGCATGGAAGTCTCGACGTGCGCGCGCCGGTAGAACACGCGCGGGAACTCCGCGACGCGATGGCCGCGCAAGGTCGTCCGGTGGAATACCTCGAGAACGCACACGAGGGCCACGGCTTCTACGACGTCGACAACCGCACCGAACTGTACGAGCGCGTGCTCGCATTCGTCGGCCGGTATCTGTCGGTGGCCCCGCCGCCGTCGCGACAGTGACGGCGCAGGCGCGATCGCGCGTCGTTTCGCTTGCCGAACGTGCGGCGATGGGCATAGCCTCTCCTCTCGCGTCCTCGATCGCGGTGACGACAGGTGACAACGCGCGGTTCGCTTCACGACAACGCCGTTCGCCTCGTGCTGGCAACACTTCCGCTGTGGTATGCCGGCAACATCGGTGCTTCGACGCACGCCTATTCCTTCAGCGCCAACGATCAATATCTGACGCAAGCGAACGACTATCCGCGCTGGGCCGCGCTGGTGACCCGGCACGCGGCGCAGGCCGTCGAAATCGATGCATGCATCGACGACGCCACCAAATGTCCCACCGCGCTGAAGGGTTACCGCGAGGTCGTGCTGGCGGGACGTTCGCTGGCGCCCGATCGCCAGGTAAAACTCGCCAATAAGT